>NZ_LACH01000099.1 GCF_000968015.1 Pseudomonas fluorescens | reverse complement strand
CCCGGTGCGGACCCGCATGCCGGGTGGTGTGGCACGGGAGCGGCCTGTGAAGGCCGCCCCCTATGCCGATTTGACTAACGCATTCAGGGCCGATTGTTCTGAGCCTTGAGCAGATCGCGGATCTCTTCCAGCAGCTCTTCTTCCTTGGTCGGAACCGGCGGCAACGTTGGCGCAACGGCCTCTTCGCGTTTCAGGCGGTTGATGGCTTTGACGCCCATGAAGATCGCGAAGGCGACGATGATGAAGTCAATCAGGCTCTGGATGAATTTGCCGTACGCCAGCACTACCGCGGGGATATTGCCGTTGGCTGCCTTGAGCGTGACGGCCAGGTCACTGAAGTCCACCCCCCCGATCAGCAGGCCAATGGGTGGCATCACCACGTCGCCGACAAACGATGAAACGATCTTGCCGAAGGCGGCGCCGATGATGATACCGACGGCCATGTCGACCACGTTACCTTTGACCGCGAAGGCCTTGAACTCACTTATCACGCCCATAGGTTATTTCCTTGTTACAGATGAGGTTGGTGAATGCAGTGTAAATCAGCAGGATGCATCCTGCTCGAAACAACTGCTTACAGAGCTTGCCGGCTACCGACCTTCTCAGCGGTAAAAAGTCTGAAATGACCATCACCCCGCTCGGGGTAGCCGCTTTGGACTAAGGCCTCCGCCCGCACTGGATTGATGCAAGGCAATGTGCGGTGCATGAAGTTTTTATATGATTGGTTTGCAGGGTATAAAGCTCGTGCCTCAAACAAATTACCTGCGCTAAGTTTTGGATGGCCATTATATTGCCATTGGGCTGGCTTAATAGTTGGGTTGTACGTTCGGGTTTTAAATGGCTAAGACTTGTACAGGTTTCGATTTTTGTTTCATTGGGCAAGGCTGGTATTTGGTTGGATATGTCGGGGTGGGAAGTTGTACAAGTTTTTATGAATGGTAATGCGGTGAATATATTCCTGAGGCTGAACAAGTTACTACGGAAGATCCGCTGGGTAACTTCGCCGCGCTGATCCGCACCAGCTGAGCTATCATCGCGGTTTTTGCCGGGAGTTCAGATGGCCAAGGCCAAGCGCATGTACGGCTGCACCGAGTGCGGCTCAACCTTCCCCAAGTGGGCTGGCCAGTGCGGTGAGTGCGGGGCCTGGAACACCCTGACCGAAACCATGGTGGAGAGCGGGGGGGCCGCAGCCCCCAGCGGTCGCACCGGCTGGACCGGTCAACAGGCACAGATCAAGACCCTGGCCGAAGTCAGCGTCGAAGAGATTCCGCGCTTTTCCACAGCGTCCAGCGAGCTGGATCGGGTGTTGGGTGGCGGCCTGGTGGATGGTTCGGTGGTGCTGATCGGCGGTGATCCGGGCATCGGCAAATCGACCATTCTGCTGCAAACCTTGTGCAACCTCGCGAAAGTCATGCCGGCGCTGTACGTCACCGGCGAAGAATCCCAGCAGCAAGTGGCCATGCGCGCCCGCCGTCTCGGTTTGCCTCAGGATCAACTGCGGGTGATGACCGAAACCTGCATCGAGACCATCATCGCCACCGCCCGGCAGGAAAAACCCAAGGTGATGGTGATCGACTCGATCCAGACGATCTTCACCGAGCAACTGCAATCGGCACCGGGCGGTGTGTCCCAGGTCAGGGAAAGCGCGGCGTTGCTGGTGCGCTATGCCAAGCAAAGCGGCACGGCCATTTTCCTGGTCGGTCACGTGACGAAAGAAGGTGCATTGGCCGGGCCGCGAGTGCTGGAGCATATGGTCGACACGGTGCTGTATTTCGAAGGCGAATCCGATGGGCGCTTGCGTTTGCTGCGGGCGGTGAAAAACCGTTTCGGCGCCGTCAACGAACTGGGCGTATTCGGTATGACCGACAAGGGGCTGAAAGAAGTCTCCAATCCTTCGGCGATTTTTCTCACCCGCGCGCAGGAAGAAGTGCCGGGCAGTGTGGTTATGGCAACGTGGGAAGGGACGCGGCCGATGCTGGTGGAAGTCCAGGCGCTGGTGGACGACAGTCACTTGGCCAATCCACGTCGGGTCACGCTGGGGCTGGATCAGAATCGACTGGCGATGTTGCTGGCGGTGCTGCACCGCCACGGCGGCATTCCGACCCACGATCAGGATGTGTTTCTCAACGTAGTTGGCGGGGTGAAGGTGCTGGAAACAGCCTCCGATCTGGCGCTGATGGCGGCGGTCATGTCCAGTTTGCGCAACCGGCCACTGCCCCACGATCTGCTGGTGTTCGGCGAAGTCGGGCTTTCCGGCGAAGTACGCCCGGTGCCGAGCGGCCAGGAACGCTTGAAAGAAGCCGCCAAACACGGCTTCAAGCGCGCCATCGTGCCCAAGGGCAATGCGCCTAAAGAAGCGCCGCCGGGGTTGCAGATTATTGGCGTAACGCGTCTGGAACAGGCGCTGGACGCGCTGTTCGAGTAGTTCTCACGGCTGGTCACAATCCATGTGGGAGCGAGCTTGCTCGCGATAGCGGACTATCAGTCAACATCATTGTTGAATGTTAAACCGCTATCGCGAGCAGGCTCGCTCCCACATTTGAATGGGGGATTGGCCTTCAGACTTCGATCAGTGCACCCAACTCCCGTTCGAGCTCCTGCGAGTCGCCAAGGTTGAGTTCAACCAACCGCCGCAGGCGTTCGATGGATTCCAGGCTGATGTGTTTGCAGACGAACCCAAGCTGACCATCATCATCGTGGGTCAGTTGCACATCCATCTTGATCGCGACGTCCTCGTTGAGATGAATATCGACCAGGAAATGCCACTCCGGATTCCCGTGCCACGGTTCGGGCTTTTCGATCAGCACGCCCTTCAGTGACAGGTCGATCAACTTCACCGGCCAGACGAATTCACCTTGGCTCAGCTCGGTTCGGGCATCGAACGCAATACGTTTGAAGCGGCGGCGATCGGTAGGGTGCTCGCTCATGGCGCAATCCTCGTAAATGTTCGCTGACTATAGACCCGCATTGTCAAAGGCTGCCAGCAAAGTGATGGCTCAACCCATGTCGGGGGATGGCCTTTGCGGCCGTTAGCGCTAAACTCGGGATGGCTGTCTTTCTTGTCCACTCTGGCTGGAATCATAAAATGAAAAATAATAATAGCCCGCTACGCCACCTACCCTGGCTGCTGCTGGCAATCGTAGGGGCGTGCGCCCTCGGTGTAGTGGCATTGCGCCGAGGCGAGGCGATCAATGCCTTGTGGATTGTGGTCGCGGCCGTGGCCATCTATCTGGTTGCGTATCGTTACTACAGTCTGTTCATCGCTAACAACGTGATGCAACTCGACCCGCGACGGGCCACCCCCGCCGTGCTCAACAATGATGGTCTGGACTACGTGCCGACCAACAAACACATCCTCTTCGGTCACCACTTCGCCGCCATTGCTGGCGCGGGGCCGCTGGTCGGTCCGGTCCTGGCGGCGCAGATGGGTTACCTGCCCGGTACGCTGTGGCTGATTGCCGGCGTGGTGCTGGCGGGTGCCGTTCAGGACTTCATGGTCCTGTTCATGTCCACTCGCCGCAACGGCCGTTCCCTGGGCGACATGGTCCGTGAGGAAATGGGCCGTATCCCCGGCACCATCGCGCTGTTTGGCTGCTTCCTGATCATGATCATCATCCTCGCGGTGCTGGCGCTGATCGTCGTGAAAGCCCTGGCCGAAAGCCCGTGGGGGATTTTCACGGTGATGGCGACCATCCCGATCGCGATGTTCATGGGCATTTACATGCGCTACATCCGCCCGGG
>NZ_LACH01000098.1 GCF_000968015.1 Pseudomonas fluorescens | reverse complement strand
TGCACGCAGAAATACCATCCCACTAAGGCAGGATGAAACTCAGTGTGGTACAGGAATCAGGCGCGGGGCGGACGCCATACCCCGGATGGGGTTTGAATGGGCGGGAAGTCGCTGAAAAGGGATAGCACCAGCGGACTGGACAAGCGAGTGACAGGCTTGATGATCGATACTTGCAACATACCGCCAGTCTTGCATTCCTGACCAGGTTTGCAGGGCTTCCCGTGATCGGTGGGGCTTTTCATGTCATGGCAGCAGTCCGGTCCCATGTCATCCATCATCGCCATACCCGCCATTTTCATCGGGCAAGGCTCTGTCGGTGCCTGAATGCCCGCCATCCCGCTGAGGGGAAGCGCCAGGCTAATCAGGAAAATGAGGCAACACCGCAGGTAGCGTTTCATGCGGGGGAGTCTAGTTGCTGGTAGCGGACTGTACAATTACGAATCTGTCAGGACGAGCCCGTCGGATAGAATCTGAAGGTCAATAAGAACCTCCTCGTGATAGATACAAGGACTCGCTGAACAGCCAGGCCCAACTCGCTGAGCATGGAAATAGTTACAGCTCACGGCCTATCGTTCGGGTCACGGTTGATTGGTTTTACCTCCTGTGTGTCATTGGTACTGGGCGGATCCTTGTGCATGTTGCGCATACAAAACACCATCGACAGCGGGCACAGCAGCACCAGAAAGATCAGCGCATTCGCCGCGATCCAGGCTTGAAAAGCGGGAAACAAGACATAGGTAGCCGCCAGGATAATGGCCGCACCGATGCCCAGCTGAACCATTGAGGGTTTATTACGAGTCATGATGCTCTCCTCTCGGGCAAGTCATGGGCGCGTTCATCCAGAACCAGCCCAGGTGGTTGCTCAGCGTCATCGCAATGCTCGGCCAGATACGACAGGGCCTCGCGCATGATCTGAAGCGTGGTAATACGCGCATTCAGCGCATCGATGTTGCTCAGCGCAATAGCCTGAACCTCGTCGTCAGAGCGATTGCGCTCCCGCCATAACGCCAATAATGCACGAACCCGCTCGATCGATAATCCCAGATCTCGTGCATGGTGGATGAAGCGTAAAACGTGTACATCGCACTCGCAGTAGACGCGATAGCCACACCGCGTGCGCTGTGACGGCGGGATCAGATTGATGCGCTCGTAGTGGCGGATCATCCGGGCGGACAAACCGCTGACACTTGCCGCCTCACCAATGTTCATAAGATCCTCCGGTTCGCTGAACCACCGAGTCAGCCCTATTCTCGTTGTGCCGGCTGCCAACAGTTCCGTAGCAAGGTGTAAGTAACCACTGAGACACTGGGACAACGCCCTTACCGCACCAGGACTGCCGGACCCAACACGCCCATTGCTGCTAGCGGAATACCGATCAGGTTGTAGACGAAGGCCCAGAGCGGACTCTTCAGAATCTGGGCATAAGTGTAACGGGACAGCATCAAGGCATCCGCCACCAGAGCCGGGTCGCCGCGCATACCCGCTACGCGGAACCTCCATTGCTGGATAGGATTGGACGTTGCGGTATGGGGGAATAGGCTGACCATCACCAACCTCCTGAAGAGCCTCTCTCCCGTAAGGTTGGACCTTACTATTGGGGAAAGGTCAAGCAGCAACGCGATTGCTGGACGAGTCCTCGAAATAAGGATTGAGGCTGGTCTGTTGACTTGGTAACCATCTCAATGCTGATCGGACTAGGTTGGATGATGATTCCAGCCAATGGAAAGTCACCAACTCGCGTTATGACTGATTTCCTTACCTTCGGCGAGTATCTTTCTGACTAGACCGATGGCTGTCGCAGACCCGTTTCCGTCCGATGTAGCACTCGAAAGTGAAAACGGCGGGCGTGCAGTCGAGCTTTTCGCTGGCATCTTTGCCGATGCGCCGGAGGGAGCAGCCGCTCGTCGCAATACCCGGCAAGAATTGCCTCTATGCACGGTTATCCAATGACGAGATCAGCTCTCCGCGCGAGCATAATGGCGTGTCTTCTCTAATGACGTAATGAGAGCCGGACGATCATGAGTGAAAGCGAGCGTTGGATAGTCAAATGCCAGAATACTGAGGACGGTAGCGGCGATGTCATCGTTGATTTACCTCCAGAATTGCTTGTCAAAATGGGGGTAGGTGTTGGGGACGATCTGACGATTACGGTAGCGAATGGCACAATAGTGCTGGAGCCTACGCATGGCACAACATCAGTGCAGTCCGTGTTTGCTGGAGTCCTGCGTGATGATGCTTATCATGCCTACCGCATCCGGCTGGAGGCATCTATTAATATCCCCTCAAACGCCTCTGATCAGGACATTCACGACATGATCGTAGCTGGCTTCTCGGCCAGCATGATCATGTCGCTTTGCGACGCTGGAACCTTAAGTCCGGAAGAGCGCGACAGAATCATTCCACTCAAAACGCTCAAAACAAAATTGGTCAGCAATCAGCTCTTAACGGTGGATGAGAGCGATCGACTGTTCCGCTTTGCACACATTACCGCCATGGCCGAGGTGATCTTCGGGGACGCAGGGAAGGCCAAACAATGGCTTTCCAAACCCAAATCCCGTTTTTCGGGTAAAAGTCCAACTGCCATGCTCACTACAACCCACGGCACACATCGGGTCGAAGAAATGCTGATTCAGGTAGCAGAGGGCATGTCATTTTGATCCAACCGCCGCTAAGTAGAACCATCACAAGCGGGTACGCGACCGCAACGGGCATTGTTGTCAAAATACTCATTCAGCTGGCGAGCTCCGTTAAGCCGTTTACCCCTGAATTCACTGAGCCGTTGTTGTCAAAATATTTTGTTCGGCAGCATTCTCGACTTTAAAAAGGCTCCTGCGGGTAGTGTCAAACTATGTTGTTATTGACTCATCCCGTCATTCGAATATCGCCATGGGTTGTGTCAAGTTATGTTGTCATCTGGGGAGTGCTGCAGGCCCTGTAAATGACTGATTTTATTGATGTTCGTGTGTCAAACTATGTTGTTGGGCACCAACATTAAAAATCGCAGCCTACGCAGACTGTGTGAAAACACA
>NZ_LACH01000097.1 GCF_000968015.1 Pseudomonas fluorescens | reverse complement strand
GGCACATTCAACATCGATGTCGCCTGACACCCCGCCATCGTCGGAACGCCGCCCGGAGCAAGCTCGCTCCCACATTTTATTGCGTGTGCTTAGTGGGCGCTGCTGTAGCGGCGCACACCGGATTCCACGACCGGAATCTGCGCCGCCGTACTGCCCGACGCCTGAAACAGCACCAGGTGTTCAGCCGCGACACGAATGCCGACCTCTGAACCCACCTGATGATCGGCATGGCTCGGGAAAATCGATTCCAGCTGCGCGCCGGTCGGCAACTGCAAGCGATACAAGGTGGACGCACCCTGGAAAGACTTGCCGACAATCCGCGCCTTCAACGTGCTGTCCGGTGCATAAACGATATCGTCCGGACGCAGCAACACATCCACCGCACCGCCAACCGGCCAGGTGTAGGCACGATTACCGCGTAACTCACCCAGTTCGGTCTGTACCGACTCGGGGCTGCTCAGCTGACCACGAATGAAATAACCCTGGCCAATGAAACTGGCCACAAACGGCGTCAGCGGTTCGTGATACAGGTTGTAAGGCGTATCCCACTGCTCCAGGCGACCTTCTTTGAACACCCCCACATGGTCACTCACCGCGAAGGCCTCTTCCTGGTCGTGGGTCACCAGAATCGCGCTGGTACCACGGGCCTTGAGGATGTCGCGCACCTCATGGCTGAGCTTGCGTCGCAGCTCGCCATCAAGGTTGGAAAAGGGTTCGTCGAGCAGCAGCAGTTGCGGTTCCGGCGCCAAGGCACGGGCGAGGGCGACGCGCTGCTGTTGACCACCGGACAGCTCATGCGGGAAGCGCTTGCCGAGGTTTTTCAGGTTGACCAGTTCCAGCAACTCTTCGGTGACGCGATCCTTTTGCGGATGCTTGCGGATCCCGAAGGCGATGTTCTCGGCCACGCTCAAATGCGGAAACAGTGCGTAATCCTGGAAAACCATGCCGATCCGGCGTTTCTCCGGAGCAAGGGTGAAACCGGCGCGGGAGATGGTCTCGCCCGCCAACTGGATTTCACCTTCGTGCACCGGTTCGAAACCGGCAATCGCCCGCAGTGTGGTGGTTTTGCCGCAACCCGAAGAGCCCAGCAGGCAACCGATGTCGCCGGCATTCAAATGCAGGTTGAGGTTCTGCACGACGCGCTGGTCTTGATAGCCGCAGGCGAGGTTGCGCAAGTTCAGCAGTAATGGATGGCTCATGCGTGGTGGTACGCCGGTTCGACGAGAAACTCGAGCAGGGCCTTTTGTGCGTGAAGACGGTTTTCGGCTTGATCCCATGCGACGGAGCGCTGGTCATCGAGCAGGTCGACGCTGATTTCCTCGCCACGGTGGGCCGGCAGGCAGTGCATGAACAGCACGTCCGGTGCGGCCAGGTCGAGCAGGGCGCGGTTGACCTGAAACGGCGCGAACAGCTTCAGGCGTTTGGCGGTTTCCTCTTCCTGGCCCATGGAGGTCCAGACGTCGGTGCTGACTAGGTGGGCGCCGCGTACGGCATCCTTCGGATCGCGGACGATGGTGACCCGATCACCGGCCTTGGCTACGAATTCAGGGTTGGGTTCAAAGCCTTCCGGGCAAGCGACGCGCAACTGGAAGTCGAACTGGATCGCCGCTTCTATATAGCTGTTGCACATGTTGTTGCCGTCGCCGATCCAGGCCACGGTTTTGCCCTGGATCGAACCGCGGTGTTCGAGGAACGTCTGCATGTCGGCCAGCAACTGGCACGGGTGCAGGTCATCGGACAGGCCGTTGATCACGGGCACGCGGGAGTTGGCGGCGAATTCGGTCAGGGTGCTGTGGGCAAAGGTACGGATCATCACGGCGTCGAGCATGCTCGACATGACGATCGCGCAGTCGCCGATCGGCTCGCCACGGCCCAGTTGGGTGTCGCGCGGCGACAGGAAGATCGCCTGGCCACCGAGCTGGATCATGCCGGCTTCGAACGAAATACGGGTGCGAGTCGAGGACTTCTCGAAAATCATCCCGAGCACGCGGTTTTTCAGAGGCTCGAACAGTACGCCGCGGTTACGCAGGTCTTTGAGCTCAACGCCTCGACGGATCACGCTGACCAGCTCTTCGGGCGTGCAATCCATCAGGGAGAGAAAGTGCCTTGCGCTCATCATTGACTACCTTTTTGCAACAGACCGCAGATACTCAAAGCCTTGTTTAACTGAAAAACGGGCGAGACCTGCGGCGTAAGCCGCACGGGGCGACGAAATAGGGGAAGGCGCGATCTTATAATTAAATGTCGCGTCTTACCAATAGGGCTACGGTTTTTAGGGGATTTCAGAGGGGCTACGGGATGACCGCAGTAGCGCTTTTGAAGCCTGTTTCCTGACAGCAGCCCGTCATTTGTACACTGGGGTCGCGGGGCTTTGCAATCAAACGGGGCGGGGAAGGCGTAGCAACGGTCGGTTTCTGACCTGTCATTCGAAACATTTGTACTCAGGATGGCGGGGTGTGTCTGGTCTGAAACATTTGCTAATGCAAAGTGGCGGGTTATAACTAACGTACGAACGACGCAGGAAGCCTTCGGAATGGAATCGAAAGAACGACAGTTAATGGAATTACTCGGCCTCACCGCCCGCTCGTTGACCCACCTCACCGCGTCCATGACCTCGATGTCCTTCGAGTTGATGCGCAGTGAAGACGACGTGACCAAGGCCGCCGGCCGGCGGATGATCGACCGCATGGCAACCATCAGCACCGGGCTCGATGAGCACTGGCGACTGATCGGCGAACTCACCGGTGTTCATGTCGCTCAAGAGCAGATCGAAACCATCCAGGAGATCCAGTTGCAGGCGCCGCCGAGGCTGCCGCCGAACTGATCCCCAGCGGTCATCGGCTGGCCTGATGGCCGCCGATTCACAAGACGAACGTCGCTGGCGCAGCAGTGGATCAGGCGCCATAGTTTTGTTCCCGCGGCCGATATCGCCCGCCCAGAACAAGACAGAGACTGGCCATGACCAAGACTCTCCATCACCGTGCGTGCCACTTGTGCGAAGCCATCTGCGGCCTGACCATCGAAACCACCGAGGTCGAAGGCGCGGTGCAGATCACGTCGATCAAGGGTGACGCTCAGGATACCTTCAGCCGCGGGCACATCTGCCCCAAGGCCGTCGCCCTGCAAGATATTCAGAATGATCCGGATCGTCTGCGTCAGCCGATGCTGCGGGTCGGCAGTGAATGGCAACCCATCGAGTGGGAAGTCGCCTTCAACCTTGTAGCCGAACGCTTGGCGGCTATTCAGGAGCGTCATGGGCAAAACGCGGTGGCGGTCTATCAAGGCAACCCCAGCGTGCACAACTATGGGCTGATGACCCACAGCAATTACTTTCTCGGCCTGTTGAAAACCCGCAACCGGTTTTCCGCGACCTCGGTCGATCAGTTGCCCCATCACCTGACCAGCCATTTGATGTACGGCCACGGTTTGCTGTTGCCGATCCCGGACATCGATCACACCGATTTCATGCTGATCCTCGGCGGCAATCCGCTGGCGTCCAACGGCAGCATCATGACCGTGCCGGATGTGGAGAAGCGCTTGAAGGCCATTCAGGCCCGCGGCGGCAAAGTGGTGGTGGTCGATCCGCGCCGCAGCGAAACTGCGGCGATTGCCGACCAGCATCTGTTCGTGCGTCCCGGTGGCGATGCCGCGTTGTTGTTCGGACTGCTCAATACCTTGTTCGCTGAAGGCCTGACCCGCGACAGTCATTTGCCGGTGGATGGTCTGGATGAGGTGCGGGAAGCCGTCGCGAATTTCACCGCCGAGGCCATGAGCCCATTGTGCGCAGTACCCGCCGAACAGATCCGCCAACTGGCGCGGGACTTTGCGGCGGCGCCGACAGCGGTCTGTTACGGCCGCATGGGTGTCTCGACCCAGGCGTTCGGCACCTTGTGTCATTGGGTTGTGCAACTGATCAACCTGGTCACCGGTAATCTTGATCGCGTAGGAGGGGCATTGTGCACCGAACCTGCGGTGGACCTGGTGGCCTCCACCTCAGGTGGGCATTTCAATCTGTGGCAGAGCCGGGTCTCCGGGCGTCCTGAATATGGTGGAGAACTGCCGGTCTCGGCGCTGGCCGAAGAGATGCTTACCGAAGGGGAAGGGCAGGTTCGCGCGTTGATTACCGTGGCGGGTAATCCGGTGCTGTCGACGCCTAATGGCCGACAATTGGAACAGGCCCTGGACGGTTTGGAGTTCATGCTCAGCATCGACCTGTACATCAATGAAACCACGCGTTATGCCGACCTGATTATGCCGTCCACATCGGCCCTGGAAAATGATCACTACGACACCACATTCAACATGTTCGCGGTGCGTAACGTCACTCGGTTCAACCGCGCGATCCTGGGCAAGCCCGAAGGTGCGTTGCATGACTGGGAGATTTTCGTCGGGCTGGCCAAGGCCTTTGCTGCGAAGACCGGCAAGGAGCTGAAACCGACGATCCCGCCAGCGCAGATGATCGACCGTGGCTTGCGGATGGGGTTGTATGGTGATGCTTCGCAACAGAAATTGTCGCTGGCGACCTTGTTCGATCACCCTCATGGTGTCGATCTCGGGGCGCTGAAATCCAACCTGGCGCCACGCCTGAAAACCGCCAGCCAGCGCGTCCAGGCTGCGCCACCAGTGATCCTTGCCGACCTGGCGCGCTTTGCAGCCTTGCAAGCACCAGCGGCCGATGAGTTGCTGATGATTGGCCGCCGTCATGTGCGCAGCAACAACTCGTGGATGCACAACTATCACCGCCTGGTGAAGGGCAAGCCGCGCCATCAATTGCTGATGCACCCGGATGACCTGGCCAGCCGTGGGCTCAACGACGGGCAGCGCGTACGGGTCAGTTCGCGGGTCGGTGTGATTGAAGTTGAAGTGCTCGGCAGTCTGGATATGATGAAAGGTGTGGTCAGTCTTCCTCACGGTTGGGGCCATGCGCGGCCGGGCGTGCAGATGACCATTGCCAGTGGTCAGCCGGGCTCCAGCGCCAATGACTTGACCGACGAGTGTCAGCTCGATGAGTTGTCGGGCAATGCCGCGTTGAACGGTGTGCCAGTGACCGTGGCGGCGGCTTGATCAAGTCTGTCGGGGAGACCGAGCAGGGTGCTCGGGTTTCCGTTACAATGCGCCACCGTGCCGACCCCTGAGTCGGAAAGTTCAGCCGAGGTGCTCCATGGATATCATCGAAACGATTAAAGAGCAGATTGCTAACAACACCATTCTGCTTTACATGAAAGGTTCGCCGAATGCCCCGCAGTGTGGCTTCTCCGCGAAAGCCGCGCAGGCCGTGATGGCATGTGGTGAAAAGTTTGCGTACGTGGACATCCTGCAGAACCCGGAAATCCGCGCCAACCTGCCAAAATACGCCAACTGGCCAACTTTCCCGCAACTGTGGGTGGGCGGTGAGCTGGTCGGCGGTAGCGACATCATGACCGAGATGGCTGCTGACGGTTCGTTGCAGACCACCATCAAGGCTGCTGTTGAAGCGGCTGCTGCCAACAAGACCGAAGCCTAAACGATTGGCTCCCCTGTAGGAGCTGTCGAG
>NZ_LACH01000096.1 GCF_000968015.1 Pseudomonas fluorescens | reverse complement strand
CAGCTCCTACAGGTTTTGCAGGTTTTGCAGGTTTACGGTTTTTTCAGGTCTTCGGCGCCTTGCAGCGGTTCATCACCCAGCAGCAGATCCTTGTCATGGCTGACCTGTTCTTCTTCGAACATGCGCCAGGTCTTGTCGTCCTGTACGCCCAGCAGTTCCACAAAGCGGCGACCGTCTACCTTGTCGCTCAACTGGCCAATGTAGCGGCCCTGTTCGGTTTCGCTGCGTGTCAGGGTGATTTTGCGATCCTTCTCCGGCTGGGTCGGCGAGATCAGGTTCAGCTCCAGGTTTTTCGGTTGGCTGTTGCCGCTCAGGCGCAGGTCGACTTCACCGGTCACGTCGTCCAGATGAACACTGGCGCGCAGCAGCAGGGTCTGCGCCAGCAGCTCACGGTCGAGGGAGCGGTTGATGCCTTTGCCGGCCTCGTAATAGTTGTCGTTGACCAGGTTGTCCGGGTTGTTCACCGCGATCGTCACCATGGACAAGGTCAGTGTCACGGAACACGCCAGGATGGCGATGATGATCCACGGCCAAAGGTGCTTGTACCAGGGGCTTGCGGCAGTTGCTGTGGGCATGATCACTTCTCTCAACGAACTTGTGGGCCGATGAACCGGCTCTTGGCTTCAATGTGGACGCTGTCGTCATCGGCATCCTTGAGGATGAATTTCACCTCGTTGGTGCTCGATGGCAGCTTTTCCGGTGCGCTGGACAGTTCGACCGGCTGGCTGAAAATCTCCCCGGCGGCGACCTTGATCTCGCGCTTGCCTTGCAGCTTGAGGTCCGGCAGGCCAGCGGCTTCGAGCACGTAGGTGTGGTCGCGCTGATCCTTGTTCATGATCTTCAGGCTGTAGACGTTTTCGATCCGGCCTTCGGCGTTCTCGCGGTACAGCACGCGGTCCTTGCTGACGTCGAAACCGACCAGCGAACGCATGAAGAAAGCGGTCACCAGCAAGGCGATCATCGCCAGCAGCACCGTGGCATAGCCGATCAGGCGCGGGCGCAGTTTATTGGTTTTTTGCCCGGACAGGTTGTGCTCGGTGGTGTAGCTGATCAGGCCGCGCGGGTAATCCATCTTGTCCATGATGCTGTCGCAGGCATCGATGCAGGCCGCACAGCCGATGCATTCGACTTGCAGGCCGTCGCGGATATCGATGCCGGTCGGGCAAACCTGGACGCACATGGTGCAGTCGATGCAGTCGCCCAGGCCCATGGCCTTGTAGTCGACGCCTTTCTTGCGCGGGCCGCGGCTTTCACCACGGCGCGGGTCGTAGGAAACGATCAGGGTGTCTTTGTCGAACATCACGCTCTGGAAACGTGCGTAGGGGCACATGTAAATGCACACCTGCTCGCGCAACCAGCCGGCGTTGCCGTAGGTGGCGAGGGTGAAGAAGCTGACCCAGAAATACGACCAGCCATCGGCTTCGCCGGTGAAAAAGTCGATGCTCAGCTCGCGGATCGGCGAGAAGTAACCGACGAAGGTCATGCCGGTCACGAAGCCGATCAACAGCCACATCGTGTGTTTGCTGAATTTACGCAGGAACTTGTTGGCGCTCATGGGCGCTTTGTCGAGCTTGATGCGCTGGTTGCGGTCGCCTTCGGTGACCTTCTCGCACCACATGAAAATCCAGGTCCAGACACTCTGTGGGCAGGTATAGCCGCACCAGACCCGCCCGGCGTACACGGTAATGAAGAACAGGCCGAAAGCACTGACGATCAGGATCCCCGAGAGCAGGATGAAGTCCTGAGGCCAGAAGGTTGCGCCAAAGATGAAGAATTTACGTTCCGGCAGGTTCCACCAGACGGCCTGATGGCCACCCCAGCTCAGCCAGACCGTACCGAAATACAGCAGAAACAGCCCGGCACCGCCCATCATCCGCAGGTTGCGGAACAGGCCGGTGAAGGCGCGGGTGTAGATTTTTTCTCGAGAGGCGTAGAGGTCGACGCTGTTGTTCGCGTTCTTGGCAGGGGTGACGTCGTGTACCGGAATCTGATTGCTCATCATTGCATCCCACGGCAGTGGAAAAATGCCTCGGTCAGTACATGCCGACCGCGGTCAAAAAGAGGTGTTGCAGTGGCGCAATGATACGCCTGTAGCTCTAACTCAAGGGTGCGACCTTTGGTCACGTTGGTGGAATTCAACTGACGGTGTAATGACTTGAATCAATTGACTTGTGAATTATGGACGAGTTTTCCAGCTGGAGTGTTCAATCCAGCTTTGCTCAGCAACCGCCATTTCCCGGTTAATCCCCGGATCCCCCCGCGTAGGAGCTGCCGAAGGCTGCGATCTTTTGATTTTGCTTTCTTGGGAACACTTGCGCTGATGGATAAAAAACAAGATCAACAGATCGCAGCCTTCGGCAGCTCCTACACGTTTAGTGCACAGCGCAATCCAAACAAAACGGCCCCGCCAATTCACATTGGCGGGGCCGTTTTTTGTTGCTTCAAGCGTTTGCCTTACTGGGCGTCTGCCACTGGCGCTTTCTCACCGTGAGAAAGGCTGTAGACGTAAGCGGCCAGCAGGTGAACCTTGTCGTTGCCTTGCAGCTGTTCTTGCGCAGGCATCTGGCCCTGACGGCCGTAACGGATGGTCTGCTGCAGTTGAGCGAAGCTCGAACCGTAGATGAACGCTGCCGGGTGGGTCAGGTTAGGCGCGCCCATCGCTGGCGTGCCTTTGCCTTCCGGACCGTGGCACACCGCGCAGTTGGCGGCGAACAGCTTCTGGCCGGCTACCGGGTCAGCCTTGGTGCCTTCCGGCAGTTTGCGGCCATCGAGGTTGGTCAGTACGAACGCGGCAACGTTCGCAACGCCTTGCTCGCCGATCACTTCTGCCCAGGCCGGCATCACAGCGTGACGACCGCCCATGATGGTGGTCTTGATGGTTTGCGCTTCGCCGCCCCAGCGCCAGTCGGCGTCGGTCAGGTTAGGAAAGCCATAAGCGCCCTTGGCGTCGGAACCGTGGCAGACCGAGCAGTTGGAGGCGAACAGGCGGCCACCCATCTTCAGGGCTTGCGGGTCTTTGGCGACTTCTTCAATCGGCATGGAAGCGAACTTGGCGAAGATCGGGCCGAACTTGGCGTCCGACTTGGCCATTTCCTTTTCCCACTCGTGAACGCCGGTCCAGCCGCTCTGGCCGTTGGCGAACGCGGTCTGCTTGTCGTTATCGAGGTAGTTGTAGCCCGGCAGCAGGCCTTTCCAGTTGCCCAGGCCCGGGTACAGCACCAGGTAGCCCAATGCGAAGATGATGGTGCCCACGAACAGCATGAACCACCATTTTGGCAGTGGGTTGTCGTACTCCTCGATCCCGTCGAAGGAGTGGCCAACCGTTTCTTCGGTGGCTTCGCTGCGCTGGCCCTTGCGGGTGGACAGCAGCAGCCAGGTCAGGGCGAAGATCGTGCCGAGACTGAGGACTGTGACGTACAGACTCCAGAACGTAGTCATTCTTTGTTACTCCTAGAAGCTTGCTCGACGTGCTTGATGGCTTCGGGATCATCCGCGAAAGGCAGCAAGGTCGCGTCTTCAAACTCCGACTTGCGCTTGGGGCTGAATACCCACAACGCCAGACCGATGAAGGCCACCATCACAACAACGGTGCCCAGGCCACGAATCATCCCGATATCCATCTAAATCACCGTTTGCTTTTGATGATGGTGCCCAGGCCTTGCAGATAGGCCACCAGCGCGTCCATTTCGGTTTTGCCCTTCACAGCATCCTTGGCGCCGACGATGTCTTCGTCGGTGTAAGGGACGCCGAGCGTGCGCAAGACTTCCATTTTCTTGGCGGTGTCTTTGCCGTCGAGCTTGTTTTCCACGAGGAACGGGTAGGCTGGCATTTTCGACTCAGGCACCACGTTGCGCGGGTTGTACAAATGCGCACGCTGCCAGTCATCGGAGTAACGACCGCCAACACGGGCCAGGTCCGGGCCGGTACGCTTGGAACCCCACAGGAACGGGTGGTCCCAGACGCTTTCACCGGCGACCGAGTAGTGGCCGTAACGTTCGGTTTCAGCACGGAACGGGCGGATCATCTGCGAGTGGCATCCGACACAACCGTTGGCGATGTAGATGTCGCGGCCTTCCAGTTCAAGGGCGGTGCGAGGCTTCATGCCTTCGACCGGCTTGTTGGTGACGTCCTGGAAAAACAGCGGAACGATTTGGGTCAGGCCGCCGACGCTGACGGCGATAACCATGAAGAAGGCCAGCAGGCCAATGTTCTTCTCGACTGCTTCATGCTTCATCAGTGAGCTCCAACTACAGCAATCTGTTCAGCAGCTTTGGCTTCAGCCGGGTTCGAGGCACGTACGGTACGCCATACGTTGTAGGCCATGAACAGCATGCCGCTGGCGAAGAACGCACCGCCCAGGGCGCGAACGATGAAACCAGGATGGCTGGCTTGCAACGCTTCAACGAACGAGTAGGTGAGGGTGCCGTCGTCGTTGATTGCACGCCACATCAGACCCTGGGTGATGCCGTTGACCCACATCGAAGCGATGTACAGAACGGTACCGATGGTCGCGAGCCAGAAGTGCGTGTTGATCAGGCCGATGCTGTGCATCTGCACACGACCGAACAGTTTCGGGATCATGTGGTAGATGGCGCCGATCGAGATCATCGCTACCCAGCCCAAGGCGCCGGCGTGTACGTGGCCGATGGTCCAGTCTGTGTAGTGAGACAGCGAGTTGACGGTCTTGATGGCCATCATCGGGCCTTCGAAGGTCGACATGCCGTAGAAGGCCAGGGACACAACTAGGAAACGCAGGATCGGGTCGGTGCGCAGCTTATGCCAGGCGCCCGACAGGGTCATCATGCCGTTGATCATGCCGCCCCAGCTTGGTGCCAGCAGGATGATCGACATCGCCATGCCCAGCGACTGAGCCCAGTCCGGCAGCGCGGTGTAGTGCAAGTGGTGCGGACCGGCCCAGATGTACAGGGTAATCAGCGCCCAGAAGTGCACGATCGACAGACGATAGGAGTAGATCGGACGCTCGGCCTGCTTCGGAACGAAGTAGTACATCATCCCCAGGAAGCCGGTGGTCAGGAAGAAACCGACCGCGTTGTGGCCATACCACCACTGGATCATCGCGTCCGTCGCGCCCGAGTAAGCGGAGTAGGACTTGAACAGGCTTACCGGCAGCGACATGTGGTTGACGATATGCAGCATCGCAGTCACGACGATGAAGGCACCGTAGAACCAGTTGCCGACATAGATGTGCTTGGTCTTGCGCTTGACGATGGTGCCGAAGAACACCAGACCGTAAGTAACCCAGACGATGGCCAGCAGAATAGCCAGGGGCCATTCCAGTTCCGCGTATTCCTTGGTGGTGGTGTAACCCAGCGGCAAGGTAACGATCGCGCCGATGATCACCGCTTGCCATCCCCAGAAGTGGAAGGCAGCGAGGCTGTCGGAAATCAGTCGCGTTTGGCAGGTTCGCTGCACGACGTAATAAGAAGTGGCAAACAGAGCACAACCACCGAAGGCGAAAATCACCAGGTTGGTGTGCAACGGGCGTAAGCGTCCAAAAGTCGTCCACGGCAGACCGAAGTTCAATTCCGGCCATACAAGCTGTGAGGCGATGAAGACACCAAGCCCCATGCCAAGGATCCCCCAGACCACCGTCATGATGGCGAACTGGCGGACTACCTTATAGTTATAAGCAGTCGGACTGATTGCTGTGCTCATTCTAAGGTTCCACGGTTTGGGTGTTTTATTAGGAGTAAAAATCGGCCGCAAGTATGGAGAAAGCGGGGGGTCATTGCAACGCGCCATGACCTGGGTCAATGCTTTCAAAAGCTGATTCTGCGGCCTTTCCATGCGCCGCGTAGGGACAAAATTGCCCAAGGGCAAAATGTCGCAGCAGACGAAAATGGTGAGGGGGTCAGGTCGGATGTAACGGGGTGTGTTCAAACACAACGATCAGGTGACAGATGGCAATTGGCACGACAGCCGGTATCTACCAGCCTTTGCGGCCTGTCATCGAGCAGATTCGTCGAACACATCGGGTTGGGTCGACCTGGAACCGGCTCATGCCAGTCCGCATCGGGGAAGCTTAGACCCGAATCCGGGGAACCGAAAGGAGGACCAACGGAGGGGTGCGACACTTGGTCGCAAAGGGGCAGGGAACTGCCGCATCCGGGAGAATGCGGCAGCAGAGCGGTCGAGATTTATTCGTGTTTGCCTTCAGCCTGCAAGCGCTCGGTGCTCAGTCCATGAGACAAGCTGTAAACGTAAGCGGCCAGCAATTGCACCTTGTCGTTGCCGAGCAGTTCGTTCTGCGCCGGCATATGGCCCTGGCGGCCATGACGAATCGTTTGTTGCAGTTGCGCCAGGCTTGTTCCGTAGATAAAACCGGCCGGTTGCGTCAGATTCGGCGCGCCCATGGCTTCAGTGCCCTGGCCGTTTGCCCCATGACAGGCTACGCAGGTGGTGCTGAACAGTTGCTGTCCGGCTTGCAGGTCGGCGGTGTCGTCGGCCGGCAGGGGCAGGCCGGCCAGGTCATGGCGCACATAAGCTGCGACGTTCTTCACGCCAGCATCACCGAGGATTTCACCCCAGGCCGGCATGGCCGCCATACGACCGCCCATGATCGTGGTTTTGATGGTGTCGGCGTTGCCGCCCCAGCGCCAGGTGGTGTCCGCCAGGTTCGGGAAGCCAAAGGCGCCCTTGGCATCCGAGCCGTGGCAGACCGCGCAATTGGAGGCAAACAGGCGACCACCCATTTTCAACGCTAGCGGGTCCTGGGCCACTTCTTCCACGGGCATCGCCGCGAATTTGGCGAAGATCGGCCCGAACTTGGCATCGGCCTTGTTCATCTCCTTTTCCCACTCGTGAACGCCGGTCCAACCGTCCTCGTAACCCGGCAGGATGCCTTTCCAGTTGCCCAGGCCGGGGTAAAGCACCAGATAGCCCACGGCAAATACCAGCGTGCCGGCGAACAGCATGAACCACCACTGCGGCAGCGGGTTGTCGTACTCCTCGATGCCGTCGAAGCTGTGGCCCATGGTCTGGTCGACGCTGCCCTTGGTTTCGCCCTTGCGGGTGCCGATCAGCAGCCAGGTCAGGCCGATCAGGCTGCCGATGGTCAGTACGCAGATCCACGTACTCCAGAAGGTGGTCATGGCCGGGTACTCCTTGTTTCAGGTTCTTGGGTGGCGTCATCGGGTAGCGGTTCATCGGCGAACGGCAGCAAACGCGCTTCGGCGAATTCCGGATTGCGCTTGCCGTTGAACACCCACAGCGTCAGGCCGACGAAGGCCACGAACACCACGACCGTGCCCAGGCCGCGGATCATTCCACTGCTCATTTCACTTATTATTTCAAAGGGCATGGCCATGGCTCACCTCTTGCTCTTGATGGACGTGCCGAGCACTTGCAGGTAAGCGACCAGGGCGTCCATTTCGGTCTTGCCCTTGAGCGAGGCGACGGAGCCTGCGATGTCGTCGTCGGTGTATGGCACGCCGAGGGTGCGCATCGCCTTGATCTTGGTTTCGGTGTGGCTGCTGTCGAGTTGATTGGCCACCAGCCACGGATAGCCGGGCATTTTCGATTCCGGCACCACGTTGCGCGGGTTGTACAAGTGCGCGCGGTGCCAGTCTTCGGAGTAGCGACCGCCGACCCGGGCCAGGTCCGGACCGGTACGTTTCGAGCCCCAGAGGAACGGGTGATCCCAGACGCTTTCACCGGCCACCGAGTAGTGGCCGTAGCGTTCGGTCTCGGCGCGGAACGGACGGATCATCTGCGAATGGCAACCGACGCAGCCTTCGCGGATGTAGATGTCGCGACCTTCCAGTTGCAGCGCGGTGTAGGGCTTCATGCCTTCCACCGGTTTATTGGTCACGTCCTGGAAGAACAGCGGGACGATCTGGGTCAGGCCGCCGATGCTCACGGCCAGCACCATCAGCAACATCAGCAGGCCGACGTTTTTCTCGATTGTTTCGTGTTTCATGGCGGCCTCCTCAGGCGATCTGCGCAGCAGCGGCGACTTCGGCAGGCTGCGAGGCCCGCACGGTGCGCCAGGTGTTGTAGGCCATCAGCAACATGCCGCTGAAGAAAATCGCACCGCCTACCAGCCGCACGACGAAGCCTGGGTGGCTGGCCACCAGGGTTTCGACGAAGGAGTAGGTCAGCGTGCCGTCTTCGTTGACAGCGCGCCACATGAGGCCTTGGGCGATGCCGTTGACCCACATGGACGCGATGTACAGCACGGTGCCGATGGTGGCGAGCCAGAAGTGCGCGTTGATCAGGCCGATGCTGTGCATCTGCGTGCGGCCGAAGATTTTCGGGATCATGTGGTACAGCGCGCCAATGGAGATCATCGCTACCCAACCGAGGGCGCCGGCGTGCACGTGGCCGATGGTCCAGTCGGTGTAGTGGGAGAGGGCGTTGACCGTTTTGATGGCCATCATCGGCCCTTCGAAGGTCGACATGCCGTAGAACGCCAGCGAGACCACGAGGAAGCGCAGGATCGGGTCGCTGCGCAACTTATGCCAGGCGCCCGAGAGCGTCATCATCCCGTTGATCATCCCGCCCCAGCTCGGTGCCAGCAGGATCAGCGACATCACCATGCCCAGCGACTGTGCCCAGTCCGGCAGCGCGGTGTAGTGCAAGTGGTGCGGACCGGCCCAGATGTACAGGGTGATCAGCGCCCAGAAGTGCACGATCGACAAGCGATAGGAATACACCGGGCGCTCGGCCTGTTTCGGCACGAAGTAGTACATCATCCCGAGGAAACCGGCGGTGAGGAAAAAGCCTACGGCGTTGTGCCCGTACCACCACTGAACCATGGCATCGGTCGCACCGGCGTACACCGAGTAGGACTTTGTGAAACTCACCGGCAGCTCAAGGTTGTTGACGATGTGCAGAATCGCCACGGTGATGATGAACGCACCAAAGAACCAGTTGCCGACGTAGATGTGCTTGGTCTTGCGCTGCATGATCGTGCCGAAGAACACCACGGCGTAGGCGACCCAGACGATGGTGATCAGGATGTCGATCGGCCATTCCAGTTCGGCGTATTCCTTGGAACTGGTGTAACCCAGCGGCAGGCTGATAGCCGCCAGCAGGATCACCACTTGCCAACCCCAGAAGCAAAACGCGGCGATTTTCGGCGCGAACAATTGAGTTTGGCAGGTGCGTTGCACCGAATAGAACGAACTGGCGAACAGGGCGCAACCGCCGAAGGCGAAGATCACTGCGTTGGTGTGCAACGGGCGCAGGCGCCCGAAACTGGTCCACGGCAGATTGAAGTTGAGTTCGGGCCAGACCAATTGAGCCGCGAGAAAAACCCCGAGCCCCATGCCGACGATGCCCCACACCACCGTCATAATGGCGAATTGGCGGACCACCTTGTAGTTGTAGGCGGTACTGATAGAAGTGTTCATGGTTCCCCATCCACGGTTCAGCCGAAGTGAAGGCCCGTCTTTGCGAGTAAACCGCAGGACAGACGCTCCCTTCGCCTGGAGTTATAGGCAGACTAAAAGCGAGGCAAGCATGGACAAAGAGCACAAGGCCAGTATTGACGGGGATCAATGGGCGCGGTGTGTGCGGGATCACGGATGGTTGTGGAATGTCGCCTCAACGCCAGCATCGGCGACGTTGATCCTGGCTCATGGCGCCGGTGCGCCGATGGACAGTGGCTGGATGAACGACATGGCTGCACGCCTTGCTGCATCTGGGATCAACGTGCTGCGCTTCGAGTTTCCGTACATGGCGCAACGGCGCATCGAGGGTGGCAAGCGTCCTCCGAACCCGGCACCGAAACTGCTCGAATGCTGGCGTGAGGTGTATGCGGTGGTGCGACGCCATGTCACTGGGCGTCTGGCCATCGGTGGCAAGTCCATGGGCGGGCGGATGGCGAGTCTTTTGGCGGATGAACTGGAGGCCGATGCGTTGGTGTGCCTCGGGTATCCGTTTTATGCGGTGGGCAAGCCGGAGAAGCCTCGGGTTGAGCATTTGGCTGGGTTAAAGGCACGCACGTTGATTGTTCAGGGCGAGCGGGATGCGTTGGGGAATCGCGAGGCCGTTGAGGCTTACACGTTGGCGCCGAGTATCGAGGTGTTTTGGCTGGTCGCCGGAGATCATGACTTGACGCCGTTGAAGGCTTCGGGGTTTACCCATGAGCAGCATTTGGCTGCGACGGCAAGTCGAGTGGCTGCGTTCCTTCAGGGCCAGCCCTCACCCTAACCCTCTCCCAGAGGGAGAGGGGACTGACCGAGGTGATTATTCGAGCTACATCGACCTGATATATCGAGTCGAACTCAGGCTCTGGAAACCATGAAAATCTGCTCCCTTTCCCCTTCTCCCCTTTGGGGAGAGGGCTGGGGTGAGGGGTGGATTTTCAAGGCGACACAACTCTCTAACCCTGCCCACCCCACAGTCCGAGGTTAGCTCCCGGCAACAATCAGCGGTTAAACCGCTCCACCAACGAATACTGGGTATTCGCTGTCTTCGTCAGCTCTTCACTCAACAACGCCGAGTGTTGCGCCTGTTCCGACGTCTGATCCGCCAAGTGCGAGATGTTGCTGATGTTGCGGCTGATCTCTTCGGCCACAGCACTTTGCTCTTCAGTCGCAGCAGCAATCTGTGTAGTCATGTCGGTGATGTTGGCCACCGCTTCACTGATCCCCACCAGTGCCTGATCCGCTTCCAGTACCCGCGCCACACCTTCTTCGGCCTGGCGATGGCCGGCTTCCATGGTTTGCACCGCGGTGCTGGCGGTTTGCTGGAGCTTGGCGATCAAAGCGTGGATCTGCCCGGTGGATTCGCTGGTGCGTTGCGCCAGTTGACGGACTTCGTCGGCAACCACCGCAAAGCCACGCCCCATCTCGCCGGCACGCGCCGCTTCGATAGCCGCGTTCAACGCCAGCAGGTTGGTCTGATCGGCGATGCCTTTGATCACATCGACCACGCCGCCGATTTCGTCGCTGTCCTTGGCCAGTTGGGTCACGGTCAGGCCGGTTTCACCGACCACCACCGACAGGCGCTGGATGGCTTCGCGGGTTTCCCCGGCGATGTCGCGGCCACGACCGGTCAGGCGATTGGCTTCCTGAGTCGCATCGGCCGTGCGCTGTACGTGGCTGGCGACTTCCTGAGTCGTGGCGGCCATCTGATTGACGGCGGTGGCCACTTGCTCGGTTTCGACACGTTGGCGTTCCAGCCCGCTGGAGCTGTTATGCGCCAGGGTATCGGACTGTTTCGCTTGGTCGCTCAGGTGCTCGGCGGTGTCCTGCAGACGGGTCAGGCAGGTTTTCAGGCGGGCTTCCTGGCTGAGGATCGACATCTCCAGGCGTGCCTGGGCGCCGCGACTGTCGGTGTACATCTGCGCGATCAGCGGGTCGGAGGTGGTCTGCCCGGCCAAGTGCAGCAGACGCTTGAGGCCACGCTGTTGCCAGCTCAACCCCAGCAGGCCCAATGGCACCGACAGGCCGGCGGCCAGCGCAAAACCCCATTGGGAATTGAGCGATGCGCCGATCATGAAGCTCAGTTGGCTGACCAGAATGAACGGCAGCCAGTCCTGCAGCACCGGCAGCCATTTGTCCGTCGAAGGAATCGCTGACTTGCCCTGGTTGATGCGTTGGTAGAGCGCTTCGGCACGGCGGATCTGCTCGGCGGTGGGTTTGACCCGCACCGATTCGTAACCGACCACCTGATTGCCTTCGAAAACCGGCGTGACATAGGCGTTAACCCAGTAGTGATCACCGGTCTTGCAGCGATTCTTGACAATGCCCATCCATGGCAAGCCTTGTTTCAGTGTGCCCCACATGTGTGCGAACACCGCGGCAGGGACGTCAGGGTGACGGACCAGGTTGTGCGGCGCGCGGATCAGTTCCTCACGAGAGTACCCACTGATCTCGACGAAAGCGTCGTTGCAGTAAGTGATCACGCCCTTGGCATCGGTGGTGGAAATCAACCGTTGCTGAGCCGGGAAGGTCCGTTCGCGTTGTGTAATAGGCTGGTTGTTACGCATGGCTTTTTCAATCCGCAAGGCTTTGACGGGTTGTCGGCATCGTCAGCCATTTATTGAGATTATTTTTCAATAATCAGTGGCGCGTCGCAAAACGACCCTTGCGTCAGCCGGCGAGCATCGGATAGGTGAACAGCCCGAAGTGCAGCAGGTTCAGGCCGAAATGGGTGGCGATGGCCGCACCCAGTCCACCAAAACGGTAGGCCAGACCATAGCCGACACCCGCCAGGCCCGCCAGCAACACCCATTGCCAGCCGGCCCCCACATGCACCAGGCCGAACAGCAGCGAGGCGAGGAGCAGGGCGAGGTTTTCACCGTAGGGCAGGTTTTTGAAGCACCGTGTCAGACTGCCCTGGATGTAGCCGCGGAAGAGTGCTTCCTCCACCAGCGTTACCAGCAGCAGATTGTTCAGTAGCCACAACCAGGCTTGATCCGGCCACTTCGGTGCCCAACTGATCACGCCCAACAACAGCGCGCCACCCAAGGCCAGCACGGCGCTCAACGTCAGCCCCAGCGCGGTGGCATAGAGGGAAAGGCGCAACGAATGCCGGCCGACAATCCATGGGCAAGCCAGCAAAAGCCAGAACCCGATCAGGGGTTTGTCCTGATTCAGGTACATGAAAAACGGCACGGCATCGTCGGTGAATCGCTGAGGGGTGATGGCGCTACCGTTTTGGAAGCCGGGAAGCCAGTGCATCGCCAGTGCCAGGACCAGGACAAAGAACACCCCATGACCGAGGTAGCGGCCAGCTTGAATCTTTTGCTGGCGCACGGCGAAACCTGTGAACAGCAACAATGCGACGGAGATTAGGGCCAGCCAGCCGAGTTGGCCGTAGATCAGTGCCAGACCATAGCCGAGGGAGAGGAGGGCCAGGTAGTTCCATGGCAGAGCAAGCATGTGAAGTCCTTGTGTTCGAAAATTTGCAGGGCGACTCGGTCAATGTGGGAGCGAGCTAGCTCGCGATGGGGCTGTCATATCCAACATCAATGTTGCCTGACACTCCGCTATCGCGAGCAAGCTCGCTCCCACAGTGGTTTTGTGTTGGGCAAATATTTGTAATCAATGCCAAAGCAGTGCGGGATTATAAGGACGTTCGAGGCCCAAACAAAAACACCGCCCGAAGGCGGTGTCTGTGTCAGCAGTCTGTTACGAGGCAATCAACTGTCGCAACACGTAATGCAAAATCCCCCCCGATTTGAAGTACTCCACCTCATTCAGGGTATCGATCCGGCACAACACCTCGACTTTCTCGCGGCTGCCGTCTTCACGGGTGATCACCAGTGTCAGGTTCATCCGAGGCGTCAGCTCGACGCCGGTCAAACCCAGAATATCCAGCGTCTCCTTGCCGGTCAGGTTCAGGCTCTTGCGGTTCTGATCCAGTTTGAACTGCAACGGCAACACGCCCATGCCCACCAGGTTGGAGCGGTGAATCCGTTCGAAACTTTCGGCGATAACCGCTTTGACCCCCAGCAGATTGGTGCCCTTGGCCGCCCAGTCGCGACTCGATCCGGTGCCGTATTCTTGCCCGGCAATCACCACCAGCGGCGTGCCCGAGGCTTGATAACGCATCGCCGCATCGTAGATCGGCATCCTCTCCCCGGTGGGAATGTAAATCGTATTGCCGCCTTCTTCGCCGCTGAGCATCTCGTTACGAATGCGGATGTTGGCAAAGGTGCCGCGCATCATCACTTCGTGGTTGCCGCGCCGCGAGCCGTAGGAGTTGAAATCCCGTGGTTCCACACCTTTCTCGCGCAGGTAGTGGCCTGCGGGGCTGTCAGCCTTGATGTTGCCGGCCGGGGAGATGTGATCGGTGGTCACCGAATCACCCAGCAACGCGAGGACTCTGGCGCCGGCGACGTCCTTGACCACCGGCGGCGGACCACCGATGTCATCGAAGAACGGTGGATGCTGGATGTACGTCGAATCGTCCTGCCAGACATACGTCGCCGCTTGCGGCACTTCAATCGCCTGCCATTGCTCGTCGCCGGCAAACACTTCGGCGTATTCCTTGTGGAACATCGCGGTGTTGACCTGGTTCACCGCGTCGGCGATCTCTTTGGTGCTTGGCCAGATGTCCCGCAGATAAACCAGATTGCCCTCTTTGTCGGTACCCAAAGGCTCGCTGCTGATGTCGATGCGCACCGTGCCGGCCAACGCATAAGCGACGACCAGCGGTGGGGAGGCCAGCCAGTTGGTTTTCACCAGAGGATGCACGCGACCTTCGAAGTTGCGGTTGCCCGACAGCACCGAGGCGACGGTGAGGTCGGCGGCCTGAATGGCTTTTTCGATCGGCTCCGCCAATGGCCCGGAGTTGCCGATGCACGTGGTGCAGCCGTAGCCGACCAGGGCAAACCCCAGTTCATCAAGGTACTGGGTCAGGCCGGCAGCCTTGTAGTAGTCGGTGACCACTTTCGAGCCAGGGGCCAGCGAACTCTTGACCCACGGTTTGCGCTTGAGGCCTTTTTCCACGGCTTTCTTCGCCACCAGGCCGGCGGCCATCATCACGCTCGGGTTGGAGGTGTTGGTGCAGGAGGTGATCGCGGCAATCACCACCGCGCCGTTTTTCAATCGATACACCTGACCGTCGTATTCGTAGTCGGCTTCACCGGCCAGATCGGCATTGCCCACCGCGACGCCACCGCCGCCTTCACTTTCAAGTCGACCGACTTCCTTGCTGGTGGGTTTGAATTGCAGGTCGACGAAGTCACTGAACGCTTGCGCGACATTCGGCAGCGATACCCGGTCCTGTGGGCGTTTCGGCCCGGCAAGGCTGGCTTCGACGCTGCCCATGTCCAGCGCCAGACTGTCGGTGAACACTGGTTCCTGGCCCGGCAGGCGCCACAGGCCCTGGGCTTTGCTGTAGGCCTCGACCAGTTTCACGGTCTCGCGGGTGCGACCGGATAAACGCAGGTATTCGAGGGTGATGTCATCCACCGGGAAGAAGCCGCAGGTGGCGCCGTATTCCGGGGCCATGTTGGCGATGGTCGCACGGTCTGCCAGTGGCAAGTCGGCGAGGCCGTCACCATAGAACTCGACGAATTTGCCGACCACGCCTTTCTTGCGCAGCATCTGGGTGACGGTCAGCACCAGGTCGGTGGCGGTGATGCCTTCCTTGAGCTTGCCGGTGAGTTTGAAGCCGATCACTTCCGGGATCAGCATTGACACCGGTTGGCCAAGCATCGCCGCTTCCGCTTCGATCCCGCCGACGCCCCAGCCGAGCACGCCGAGGCCGTTGATCATGGTGGTGTGGGAGTCGGTGCCGACCAGGGTGTCGGGGAAGGCATAGGTGCGGCCGTCTTCATCCTTGGTCCAGACCGTGCGTCCCAGGTATTCCAGATTCACCTGGTGGCAGATCCCGGTGCCCGGCGGCACCACGCTGAAGTTGTCGAAGGCGCTTTGGCCCCAGCGCAGGAAGGCATAACGTTCACCGTTGCGCTGCATTTCGATGTCGACGTTCTGTTCGAAGGCGCTGGCGCTGGCGAATTTGTCGACCATCACCGAGTGGTCGATCACCAGATCCACGGGGGAGAGCGGATTGATTCGCTGCGGGTCGCCGCCGGCCTTGGCCATCGCGGCACGCATGGCGGCCAGATCGACCACGGCAGGAACGCCGGTAAAATCCTGCATTAGTACCCGCGCGGGGCGGTATTGGATTTCACGGTCGGAGCGACGTTCCTTGAGCCAGGCGGCAATCGCCCTGAGGTCGGCGCCGGTGACGGTTTTTTCATCTTCCCAGCGCAGCAGGTTTTCCAGCAGCACTTTCAACGACATTGGCAGCTTCTCCAGATCGCCCAAGCTCTTGGCGGCATCCGGCAAGCTGAAATAGTGATAGGTCTTGTCGTCAACTTGTAAGGTTTTAAGGGTTTTCAGGCTATCGAGGGACGGCATTGAAATGACTCCTTTGAGTCCGCACGGCTACGGACTGAGGGAACGAACAGAGGTTTAAACCTAGTCCTGTTTGGTGCTTAAGGCTAATAACTGGACTCTATGGCTGAGTCCAGGGTCTGTTGACGTTTGCTGACGACCGCGACGCCGACCCATTTGGCGCTGGGCATCGCAACGCGGTTCGTCAGCAAACGTCAACAGA
>NZ_LACH01000095.1 GCF_000968015.1 Pseudomonas fluorescens | reverse complement strand
GCTCACTCCTACAGGGGGATGGTGTTTACCCAATAATCCTTGCGCCACATCAACCAAACGATAATTCCTCTTATTCAATCTCCCCTGCCCTGTTAGACTTTGCGCCCCTTGTTTTGCTCGTCTTGCAGGATGTCCGATGCCCGCGCTGCCTCTTCGCTTGTCCGCACTGTTTCTGGCCCTGGGCCTGAGTGCCTGCGATGACGCCCCGCGTTTTACCCAAGCCGAACCCGGTGAAGCCCGGTCCGGTGGCAGCGCAACCGTGCGCAAGACCGATCAGAACTCGTTTTCCCTGCCGTCCGCCAACCTGCCACCCTCACGGCGCGTGGACTTCAGTGTCGGCAACAGCTTTTTCCGTAATCCCTGGGTGATCGCGCCGTCGACCACCACCGCCCGGGACGGACTCGGCCCGTTGTTCAACACCAACGCGTGCCAGGGCTGCCACATCAAGGACGGCCGCGGTCATCCGCCCACGCCTGATGCGCTGAACGCCGTGTCGATGCTGGTACGCCTGTCGATTCCCGATGCGCCAGCGTATGCCAAGGTCATCGAGCAGCTCGGTGTCGTCCCGGAGCCGGTCTACGGCGGACAATTCCAGGACATGTCTGTGCCGGGTGTCGTGCCGGAAGGCAAAGTGCGCGTCGAGTACACGCCCGTTCCGATTCGCTTCAAGGACGGCACCGAAGTCGAGTTGCGCAAGCCAAGCCTGAACATCACCCAGCTCGGCTACGGCCCGATGCACCCTGACACGCGTTTCTCGGCCAGGGTTGCACCGCCAATGATTGGCCTGGGCCTGCTCGAAGCGATTCCCGACGCAGCGATCTTGGCCAATGCAGAGGCTCAGGCAAAAGACAAAAACGGTATCGCCGGACGCCCGAACCGGGTCTGGGATGACGCGCAGCAAAAAACCGTGCTCGGCCGATTTGGCTGGAAGGCCGGGCAACCGAACCTCAATCAACAGAACGTTCACGCGTTTTCCGGCGACATGGGCCTCACCACCAGCCTGAGACCCGTCGACGACTGCACCGACGCGCAAACCGCCTGCAAACAGGCACCGAATGGCAATGGCCCGGATGGCGAGCCCGAAGTCAGCGATAACATCCTGCGTCTGGTGCTGTTCTACAGCCGTAACCTGGCCGTACCGGCCCGCCGCGATGTCAGCGCCCCCGAAGTGCTGGCCGGCAAGACTCTGTTTTTCCAGGCCGGATGCCAGTCCTGCCACACCCCGAAATACACCACCGCCGCCAACGCCGCAGAACCTGAACTGGCCAATCAAGTGATTCGCCCTTACAGCGATCTGCTGCTGCATGACATGGGCGACGGTCTGGCCGACAACCGTACCGAATTCCAGGCCAGTGGCCGCGACTGGCGCACCCCGCCGTTGTGGGGCATCGGCCTGACGCAGGCAGTCAGTGGCCACACCCAGTTTTTGCACGATGGCCGCGCCCGCAATCTGCTCGAAGCCGTGCTCTGGCATGGCGGCGAAGCCGCAGCGGCGCAGCAACAGGTTTTGTCTTTCAATGCCGAGCAGCGTGCTGCGTTGCTGGCGTTTTTGAATTCCCTTTAATACGTATTCCATAGCGGGAGCCCGACATGTTCCGTCCCAAATTGTTGTTCACCAGCCTTGCCGCGCTAGCCTTGGGCGCCTGTTCGCCTCAGGATCCGCAGGCCGTTACGTCCGCAGCCATCGCCAAGTCGGTGATCCTGCCGACCTACACGCGCTGGGTTGAAGCCGATCGCCAACTGGCCGTCAGTGCGTTGGCCTACTGCGAAGGCAAGGAAAACCTCGACACCGCCCGCGCCGACTTCCTGCACGCGCAGAAAGCCTGGGCCGAGCTGCAACCGCTGCTGATCGGGCCGCTGGCCGAAGGCAATCGCGCCTGGCAGGTGCAGTTCTGGCCGGACAAGAAAAACCTCGTCGGCCGTCAGGTCGAACAACTGGTCACCGCGCAGCCGCAGATCGATGCCGCTGCCTTGGCCCAGTCCAGCGTTGTGGTTCAAGGCCTTTCCGCCTACGAATACATCCTGTTCGACAGCAAGCCTGATGTGGCCAACGCTGAACAGAAAGCCAAGTACTGCCCGCTGCTGATCGCAATTGGCGAGCGTCAGAAACAACTGGCCGAAGAGATCCTGAAAACCTGGAACAACACCGACGGCATGCTCGCGCAATTGAGCAAATTCCCGAACCAGCGCTACGCCGATTCCCACGAAGCCATCGCCGATCTGTTGCGCGTGCAGGTCACCGCCCTCGACACCCTGAAGAAAAAACTCGGCACGCCGATGGGCCGTCAGACGAAGGGGGTGCCGCAACCGTTCCAGGCTGATGCGTGGCGCAGCCAGTCGTCCCTGACCGGCATCGAAGCCAGCCTCGCCGCCGCCAAAACGGTATGGGAAGGCGTCGACAACAAAGGCCTGCGCGGCCTGTTGCCGAGCGAGCAGAAACCCTTGGCTGACAAGATCGACGCCGCTTACACCGCGGCCCTGAAACTGTTCGCCAGCAACCAGCGTTCGCTGACTGAAATGCTCAATGACGACGCCGGTCGCCAGCAACTCAACGATCTCTACGACAGCCTCAACGTCGTCCACCGCCTTCACGAAGGCGAACTGGCCAAGGCGCTTGGCATCCAACTGGGCTTCAACGCCAACGACGGTGACTGATGAGGGCAAGTTCCATGCTGCGACGCCAGGCTTTGACGTTAGGTAGTTTGCTGCTGGGTGCGGTGACGCTGGGCGGCTGGACGCTGTTCAAGCAAAAGGACAAAAGCCCGCTGCTGCTCTCGGCGCGGGACGATACCGACGGCAAACACTACGCCGTCGGTTATCGGCTGGACGGCACCCGGGTGTTTGCCACCCAGGTCGGCCAGCGTTGCCACGACATCATCAACCACCCGACGCTGCCGATTGCGCTGTTCGTCGCCCGTCGTCCTGGCACCGAGAGTTATCTGGTCGACCTGCGCGACGGCACGTTGCTGCAAACCGTGACCTCGCTGCCGAACCGGCACTTCTACGGTCATGCGGTGATTCACAAGAGCGGCGACTGGCTGTACGCCACCGAGAACGATACCTCCGATCCGGGTCGCGGCTTGCTCGGGGTGTATAAGTTCGAAGGCGAGCGGTTGGTGCACAGCGGCGAGATTTCGACCCATGGCGTCGGTCCGCATCAGGTGTCGTGGATGCCCGATGGCGAAACCCTGGTGGTGGCCAACGGCGGTATTCGCACCGAGGCCGAAAGCCGCGTCGAGATGAACCTCAACGCCATGGAACCGAGCCTGGTCCTGATGCAACGCGATGGCACCCTGCTGAGCAAGGAAACCCTCGCCCAGCAGATGAACAGCGTGCGTCATTTGGGGATTGCCAGCGACGGCACCATTGTCGCCGGTCAGCAATTCATGGGGCCGTCTCACGAGTCGTCGGAGCTGCTGGCGATCAAGCGGCCCGGCCAGCCGTTCGTGGCCTTCCCGGTGCCTGAGCATCAGTTGCAGGCCATGGGGCATTACACCGCCAGCGTCGCGGTGCACAGCGAACTGCGCCTGGTGGCGTTGACCGCGCCACGGGGCAACCGCTTTTTCATCTGGGACCTGGACAGCGGTGAAGTGCGCCTGGACGCGCCGCTTCCCGATTGCGCCGGGGTCGGCGCGGTAGCCGATGGCTTTGTCGTGACCTCGGGTCAAGGACGCTGCCGGTTCTACGACTGCCGCCAGACAAGCCTTGTTGCAACCCCCCTCGATCTACCCGCAGGACTCTGGGACAACCACCTTCACCTCATTTGAACTTCCCTCTCCTGCTGGAGGGTTTTCCCTGTGGCGAGGGAGCTTGCTCCCGCTGGGCTGCGTAGCGGCCCTAAAAAAAGGTTCTTCACGGAT
>NZ_LACH01000094.1 GCF_000968015.1 Pseudomonas fluorescens | reverse complement strand
TCTCTACAGTGAGGGGTGGCTCTTGAAAGCACCACCAATCTCGATCAGAGGCTAAACCGCCCAACCATGTTGTTCAGGTCCAGCGCCAATCGCGACAGCTCATTGCTCGCGGCACTGGTCTGGTTAGCCCCGGTCGCCGACTGCACCGACAGATCACGTATGTTCACCAGGTTGCGATCCACTTCGCGGGCCACCTGTGCCTGCTCTTCGGCAGCGCTGGCGATCACCAGGTTGCGTTCGTTGATTTCGACGATCGCGCTATTAATAGTGTCGAGCGACATGCCTGCACCACGGGCGATGTTCAAGGTCGACTCAGCACGCTCGGTGCTGTTGCGCATCGAATCCACGGCGTGTTCGGTGCCGCTCTGGATGCTGCCGATCATGCGTTCGATTTCGCTGGTTGACTGCTGGGTGCGGTGGGCCAGGGCACGCACTTCGTCCGCTACCACGGCGAAACCACGACCGGCCTCACCGGCACGGGCAGCTTCGATGGCTGCGTTCAATGCCAGCAGATTGGTCTGGTCAGCCAGGCCGCGAATCACGTCCAGCACTTTGCCGATGTCACGGGACTCGTTGGCCAGGTCGCCAATCAGGGTCGCGGTGCTCTGCACATCGGCGCTCATGCGTTCGATGGCGCTGACGGTTTCCTGCACCAGGTCACGGCCATCACCGGCGGAGGTGGTGGCATTTTTCGAGGCTTCGGAGGTGCTGACGGCATTGCGCGCGACTTCTTCCACGGCGCTGGTCATTTCGTTGACCGCAGTGGCGGCCTGTTCGATTTCGTTGTTCTGCTGAGTCAGGCCACGAGCGCTTTCGTCGGTGACACTGTTGAGCTCTTCAGCGGCGGATGCCAGTTGCGTGGCGGAGCCGGAAATCCGTTGCAGGGTGTCGCGCAGCTTGTCCTGCATCTTCGACATGGCCAGCAGCAAGCGGCCGGCTTCGTCCTCACCGTCTACTGTGATCGGGCGAGTCAGGTTGCCTTCAGCTATTACTTCGGCAGCGCTCAGGGCGTTGGCGATCGGCTTGGTGATGCTGTTGGTCAGCAACCAGGCGAAAAGCAGGGTCAGGCCGGTCGCGATCACTAGCAGGGTGACCACCAGGTTGAAGGCCGAGGCGTACTGGTCGGCGGCTTGCTGATTGGTGTCGAGGGTCTGCTGAGTGTTGAACTCCAGAAGGCGGTTCAACACGGCATTGACCGCTTCGGAGTTGGTCAGCAAATCGGTGTTGAGCAGGGTGCGCAGTTCATCGACCTGATTGTTGCGCGACAGGGTCTTCATGCGGTCTTCGATCTGACGGTATTGGCCGAGCAACTGCACGTACTGGTCGTAGGCCGAACGTTCCTGCGGGTTGGTGATCAGTTTTTCGTAAATCGCCTGAGCGGCGCGAATCTGCTGATTGCGGGTTTCCAGCAGTTCCATGGTCTTTTGCTGCACGTCCGGCTCGCGGTTCACCAGCAAACGGTAGGACAGCACGCGCAGACGCAGGGTGAGTTGCGTGAACTCGTCGAGGCTTTTGATGCTCGGCACACTGCTTGAGGTGATGTGCTCTGTGGCGCCGCGAATCTTGCTCATCTGGTTCAAGGCAAACACACCCAAAATCAGCATCAGGCCGCCAATCAGGGCAAATCCGAGGAACGCCCGTGGCGCGATATTCATATTACGAAGGGACATGGTGTTTACCGAAAAGAGCGCCTCCGTGCGGCGCTGAGACTGACGTATGGGTGACTTATCGGTCATACGACTAAAGTCTTGAGGCCCTGCGCGTATTTGTCGCATAAAGGCTCCGGCGACGAAGTGCAGGAACCAGATCCACCAATCACAGTCTTTAAAGTTCGCGAGGAAGGTCGCTCGCCAGGAAAATCAAGGCGTTGCGCCCCAATAACCCTGGCATCCGTGGTGACTTTTCTTTATCGTACGCGCCCTTTGAAAATGCTTGGAAAATCAAAATGTTGGAAGCATCCCTAAGCCAATTGGAACAGCTGGTCAGCGACCTGGTGCAACAGAACCAGACCCTGCTCGGCACTAACCAAACCCTGAGCGCAGAACTGGCCCAGGCCAAGGATGAAAACGAAAGCCTGCAACTGAGCCTGATGGAACAGGAAGAGAAACAAGGTGCCACCGCTGCACGCATCCAGGCCCTGGTTGAGCGCGTCAGCGCCGGCCCAGTCAGCGCATGAGTCACGGCGCCGCAGGGGTAAAAGTCGTCTCGATCCTGGGGGAGGACTATTCGATCAAGGCGCCGGCCGGGGAAGAGCAAACCCTGCTGGACGCCGCGTTAATGTTGAAGGCAGCTTTGGCCGACACCAAAAGGAAGTACCCGACGCTGATCGGTGACCGCTTGCTGGTGCTGGCCGCGATGAATCTGTGCTCCCAGCAGATCGAAATGCAGAAACAGCACAAGCAGGAACTCGACCGTTACCAAGAGCAAGTCAGCGCCACGGTTGAAGTGATCTCCAAGACGATCAATCAGGCCTGATCGGCTTTGCGCACAACCAAAGAATAAATTGTCGTTTGCGTTGTATACAATCGGCACGGCTGTTGCAGTGTTTCAGCCTCTTATTCTTTGGGGGTGCTCCATGCAGTTCTGGCGACGCAGTATTCAATGGCAGTTGATCCTGAGCATGGGCACCGCCCTGCTGGTCAGTATTCTGATCGTGGTTGGCATTTATACCCTCGTGGTCAACCGTCTTGCCGAGCGCTATCTGGTCGAACAAGCGCTGCCGTCGAGCATCGAAGCGATGCGCAACGACATCGAGCGAATCCTCGTTCAACCCCTCACCGCCGCCAAGGACATCGCCAGCAATAGCATGGTGCGCGACTGGTTGGCCGGGGGCGAAAACAGCGCCCAGACCCACACCTTCGTGACCTATCTGGAAGGCATCCGCGCTGAGCACAAAGCCTTTACTGCGCTGATCGTCGGCACAGCTTCAAACCACTACTTCACTGAAAAAGGCCTGGACCGGACCCTCAGCCGCTCCAACCCCAAAGACGCCTGGTTCTACTCGTTCCTCGACAGCAACCAGCCGCGCACGCTCAATATCGACAATGACACCGCGACCGGAGAGTTGGCGCTGTTCATCGACCTCAAAGTCGAGCAAGCCGGCAAAGTCGTGGGCGTTGCCGGGCTTGGCCTGAGCATGAAAGAGCTGTCAGAGCTGATCCACAACTTCAACTTCGGTGAGCGCGGCAAAGTCTATCTCGTGCGTTCCGACGGTTTGATCCAGGTTCATCCCGAAGCGCAGTTCAGCGGTAAACGCTCCTTGTCCGAACAGATTGGCGCCCCGGCAGCGCAAGCCGTCATGGGCCAACAAACGGCCACCCACAGCAGCTTCGATCGCGATGGCGAAGATTTCCTGGCATTGAGCCTGCCGTTGCGGGACTTGGGCTGGACCCTGGTGGCCGAAGTGCCGCAGTCGCAGATCTACGCCGAAGCCCGCCGCGCGATGTGGATGAGCAGCGGTATCGGCCTGGCGGTGGCGCTGGTTTGCCTGATGCTGGTGGTGTTGTTGGCCCGTGGATTGGTGCGGCCGATCCGTCAGGTAACAGCGGCACTGGTAGCCATCGGTAGCGGTGGTGGAGATTTGACCCACAGGTTAGATTCCAGTCGCGCGGATGAACTGGGTGACCTGGCTCGCGGCTTCAATCGATTCCTGGAAAGCCAGCGCGACATGATCGGCGAAGTGCTGACCACCAGCGAACGTTTACGCACGGCAGTCGGCCAGGTGGCGCGTGTGGTGGACAACACCGCAGAGCGTTCCGGCCGGCAGCAGGAAATGACCGACATGGTCGCCACCGCCGTCCACGAAATGGGCCTGACCGTGCAGGAAATCGCCCAGAACGCCGGCACCGCTGCGCTGGCTTCGCAAACTGCCCGCGATGAGGCGATGCAGGCGCGGGAAGTGGTGGGCGGGTCGATCCGGCACATTGAAAGCATGTCCGATGAGATTGGCCTCGCTGCCAGTGCGGTGGGCGAGTTGGCCCATCAGGTGGCATCCATCGATCAGGTGCTGGCAGTGATTCGCGGGATTTCCGAGCAGACCAATTTGCTGGCGCTCAACGCGGCCATCGAAGCGGCGCGGGCCGGGGACATGGGGCGTGGGTTTGCGGTAGTGGCGGATGAGGTGCGGACGTTGGCGCGGCGGACGCAGTCGTCGACTGATGAGATTCAGCAGATGATTGGCAGCCTCAAGCAAGGCGCGGAGAACGCGGTGTCGTCGATGCATTCCGGGCAAGCGGCGACCGGCACGGGTGTCGAATCGAGCCAACGCACCGGGGCATCGTTGACGGCGATTACCGGCCAGGTGGAGCGCATCAGTGACATGAACCATCAGGTGGCGGCGGCGACGGAAGAGCAGTCGGCGGTGACGGAAGAAATTAACCGGAACGTACAGGGGATTTCCGATCTGGCCCATGCCACCGCCGGGGAGGTCAGGGCTTGCCGCGAGGATTGTCAGACATTGCAGCGGTTGGCGGATGATCTGGCGCGGCAGATGGGTAGCTTTAAACTGAGCTGACGCCATCGCGAGCAGGCTCACTCCTACATTGAGAAATGTGTTCAGCACAGAACTACTGTAGGAGTGAGCCTGCTCGCGATTAGCCTTCAGCAACACCAAAAATGCAGGATCAGAACCACTCATCCTGCATTGTCAGGCACACATCATCCCGCGCCTCAAGAATCGCCAATTCATGGTGGCAGCCCGGCACTTCCCACGTCAGAAAATACCGCGCCGCCTGCAGCTTGCCTCTATAGAAGCTCACATCCGCCACATTCCCTTTGGCCAGCCCTTCCTCAGCGCGAATCGCCTGCTCCAGCCAGCGCCAGCCAATCACCGTGTGCCCGAACACTTTCAAATACAGCGCCGAGTTCGCCAGGCTGCTATTAACCTTGCCTTGCCCCAAATCCGTCAGCAAACCAATGGTCACGGTTTGCAGGCGCGCCACCAATTTCTCCAGCGGTTCACGCAGCGCAGTTAAAGACTCATACGCTTGAGCGCGCTCGGCGGTATCGGCAATCAGGCGGATCAATTGCTTGAGCCCCGCACCACCGTTCTGTGCCAGTTTGCGGCCCAGCAAGTCCAGCGATTGAATGCCGTGAGTCCCTTCGTGAATCGGGTTCAGGCGGTTGTCGCGGTAATACTGCTCAACCGGGTACTCGCGGGTGTAGCCATGGCCGCCGAGTATCTGGATCGCCAGTTCGTTAGCCTTCAGGCAAAACTCCGAGGGCCAGGATTTGACGATCGGCGTCAGCAAATCCAGTAACTCATGGGCTTGCTTGCGCTGGTCTTCAGTCTCCAGCGTCGTGGTGTCATCGAACAGCCGCGCGGCGTACAGCCCGAGGTCGAACGAACCTTCGACGTAGGCCTTCTGCGTCAGCAACATGCGTTTGACATCGGCGTGCTGAATGATCGCCACCGGCGCGGTATTCGGATCCTTGCTGTCCGGCACGCGACCTTGCGGACGCTCGCGGGCGTACTCCAGGGAATACAGATAACCGGCGTAACCGAGCATTACCGCGCCCATGCCGACGCCGATCCGCGCCTCGTTCATCATCTGGAACATGTAGCTCAAGCCATGATGAGGCTTGCCTACGAGGTAGCCGACACACTCGCCGTTGTCGCCGAAGTTCAGCGCGGTGGAGGTGGTGCCGCGCCAGCCCATCTTGTGGAACAGCCCGGCCAGCAGCACATCGTTACGCTTGCCCAGACTGCCGTCATCGTTGACCAGAAACTTGGGCACGATGAACAGCGAAATGCCCTTCACCCCGGCCGGTGCATCCGGCAGCTTGGCCAGCACCATGTGCACGATGTTTTCCGACAGCGGGTGATCACCGCCGGAGATGAAGATCTTGTTGCCCTTCAGGCGATAGGTGCCGTCAGACGCAAGCTCTGCGCGGGTACGAATATCCGACAGTGACGAGCCGGCATGCGGTTCGGTCAGCGCCATGGTGCCGAAGAAGCGTCCGTCGATCATCGGTTGCAGGAATCGCTGTTTCTGCTCCTCGGTGCCGAAGCTTTCGATCAGGTTCGCCGCGCCCATGGTCAGGAACGGATAAGAGGTCGACGCCGCGTTGGCGGACTGGAAGTGCGCGAAGCAGGCTTGGGACAACAGCGTAGGAAGTTGCATCCCGCCCGCGTCGAAACTGCGTGCGGCGTTGAGGAAGCCGGCTTCAAGGAAGGCATCCACCGCCGGTTTCACTTCCGGAATCAGAATCGCCTGACCGTCCTCGTAGCGCGGTTCGTTCTCGTCGTTCTTGCGGTTGTGCGGGGCAAAGAACTTCTCGGCGATGTTGCGGGCGGTGCCGATGGCGGCATCGAAGGTCTCGCGATTGTGCTCGGCGAAACGCTCACGCTGAGTCAGGCCCTCGGCATCGAGGACTTCATACAGCTCGAAAGCCAGATTGCGGGAACTGAGCAACGTCTCGGACATGGCGGCCTACCTTTTTTTGGAATGGACCGAGTCTAGGCGTGGGGAGGGCGGGGTGAACAGGATGATTGATGAGCGTGATGGTAGAGCCGCGCAACAACTTAGCAGGCGCCCCAAAACAAATGTAGGAGTGAGCCTGC
>NZ_LACH01000093.1 GCF_000968015.1 Pseudomonas fluorescens | reverse complement strand
GTCCATACATAGCAGCTGGCGCAGCCTGCGTCCGACTGCGCAGCAGTCGCCCCTCGGAGAACACGCAACGGCAGAAATAACGCGCCGTTGCGTCACACCCTAGTCGTCGTGCAACAACCCCGAACTGTACTCGCCGAAGCTGTTGCCGAGCGCACTGCCATGGAAACTCATTTTATTGGGGTTGCTGGTAGGCCCCGGACCAAAACCGGCAGACGGCAGGGTGGCTTCCGAATACTCGCTATGGGTGCTTGCACCCGAGCAGGCGCTCAACAGCAATGCACCGGCGATCAGAGCGACTTTGACGAGGTTCGAGATCATTTTTCAGTTTCCTGTGGGTTGGAAGCGCGGTGACCTTAGGTAGTCATCCTATGCCGCGAGACCACCAGGAATTATGAACCTTTGCTGGGCGACAGCGATTGTTCAGGTACTTCGGTTTCCTGATGCAAAAAAGAGTGTTCTCCACACAAACTGTCAAAAGAGTAACGTCCTACACGACTCTGGGAATTGTCCGTACACTTGCGCATTGCTGTGCCTTTGTCACGAGGCCTATAGTCCGGTCCGCGTCCATATGACGTATCGGGTTTGGCGACTCGATGACAACGGTAAAGAAACCTCCGAGCTCTTCTCGGAGGGTTTCTGAACGCACTTGGCTACCTGTTTTTTGGTGGCTGTGCGTGGGAGACCTTCGGGTCTGCCGGTTTTACCATTGTCCGGTTCGCCAACCCGCGTACAGCTACCACCCTTTTGTTTGGCGACAATTGAGTGGTAGGTCTTCCACCTACAATTGGTAACCACTCATGAAAGAATATATGGCTTTAACCAGCAACGCCGACGACCTTCCCTCGCTGTATGTAAACACCACCCAACCGCTACATTCACTGCTTAGCACCGCACGCTACCGAATTGGCGCGGTAACGCAGATCCTGGAAAACCTCGCGATGCGCGGCGACATCACCACGGATTCGGTGATACTCAGCGACTTCGCAATGCTTTGCTGCATACCGTTGCGCGATGGATGTGATGTGCTGGATGTCGTTGCGCGACGTATGGATGCTGAACCGTCCTGACGTCACAAAGGGGCGCCCTTCCCGGACGCCCCGTTGGCCCATTTCTCTGAATCCTCGATTTCCTTCGCTCACACGCCCTGAAGAGCTTCAGCAAGACTCGCCTAGGCCCCGATGATAGATTGGATCAACTGACACTAAAGACCTTGAAAACAAAGGCTCACAACAATTATCTATTCTCCCCGTCCAATTCTGTACTACCAAGATAATTTCAACCGACTTTTTCGCTTTAGCTAACTGCATTAACATTAGGCAGATAGCGGCCACAAGCGGACACTAACCTTGGAATTCAGCCGCCCCTTTAGCTCTGCTCTTACGAGGCACCTACTGCAATGGATGAAAATCTACTGAAGCCGACAAAGAAAATCAGGTGTAGATCAGCTTCGCGTGTTCGGATAAGAGCTGAAAATAAGTTTAAGATTGACTTCCGCATGTTGTTATAAAAGGTGATATATCAAAGCGCTATTGTTTTTTAAAACCTTGCGCTTTCTTTTTTTGAGTTCTGTTCTATCCTGCTTTGAGATGAGAATCCTTACCAGCCAAAAAAATCGACATAAAGAAGGAAAAGACTATGAGCGTAAATGAGATTAGTGAGAACTACAACGAGATAGCTATCGATGCAGAAGATATTGATGTCAGCGCTGTAGCTTTACGAACGGAAGCAATTGTTGAGGCTGGGCTGGCAAAGCTTAATATTATTCCTTCGTTGGAGCATTTCGTCGGCTCAATGGATGGCCGTTGGAATTTACCTACCAATACAGGTTGGAGCTTGAGTGTTTATAATTTTAGCGGAAGCCTTATAAATCTAAGTCAAGGTTCGTGGATCGCCACCGGGCGCGCTACAGCCAAATCTAGTGCTAGCAGGGAATTTGAAATGGCCTGGAGCATAGAGTATGACTCGCCAAATGATACTATCGAGTGGACTGCGTGGGGACAAACGCAGACTTTCATTAAAGTCTCAACAGCGGAGTCGCCAATAACGTGGCAATATAATCATGACTCGGGGAAGTTTGTTGTTCTTGTGAGGAGGACGGTACCATTGGGAAGCGTAAACATAGCCAAAAGTTCTTATCTTCAATCAAACGGCGCGTAGTTATAAAACATTAAAATAAAGGGGACGAATCTATTTTTCTCAAAGAAAATAAATCCGCCCCTTTTAGCTGAAGTAGATAGCTGACTCCAACATCCCTATACCGAACTCTAACCCAATACTCTTAATCAGGTTGGTTGCACTTTTAGCATCATATCTCCGCGGGGAGGGTGCGTCATCTTCCAGCGAAAATCGAAGCACGCTGAATGCATTGACTATTTCAACCTCAAGACTTGTTATACCTCCGCCAGAGGAGGTTAAACGCTTGAATATAATCTCGATAACTTTATAGTATTTAGCTAGCGCGTCTTCAGGCTCAAGGTAACCAACCCCTTTAAGATCGTAGCAATTCTGGGCTTGTGTGGTTGACTGATTATTTTTGAAAGTGAGGTTAGTCATTATTTCTCGCGCATTAGCATATTTAGATCGAAAACGGCTTGGACTATGCTGCAACGGCTAAGCGTAGTGCAAGCAGCGTATAAAAAACCAATTTATTTCCCATTGCACTTTACTTCCTAGTAGGAAAAAATTGCCATGCCAGAGCGCTTTCTAGCGACGAATACGGGCACCTCACCTGCTTACTCATTGAAATGGACTACTAGGATGCGCCTCGTAGTGAGAGTCATGAAAAACGGGAACAGATTTATTTACTCATTAAAAACAATAGAAAGTAAACCCGTCCCCTTCAGCTCTTAAGGATATAAAAAATCAACTCCTAAGCTTCAGAAGCTCATTCGCCGCATCGACCTGAATCTTCCTAAGTATTGGCAAACTGTTCTTAACTTGAAGTCTTATTACATGACCTCTAAGAATCACCGAATTGGAATAAAACAGTTGCCAATCATGCAATTGGAATCTCAGCTCAAGCCCAATTTGCATCCTGGTAGTATTCAGCTCCGCCTTTTGAATTTCTGTAAGCCGAGCCAATTGATCAATGCAGACGCTTTTTTTGGTAGCTGCTAAGATCCACATATCCGTCGAGATTACCAGGATTCAAAAGCTCGATGGTTCTTATCACCTCTTTGCACAAACACAGCAGCTGTTCACTCCTTGCAAGCTCGACGCTTTTAATTTCTTCTGCTTTGATCAAAGCCTCATGTCGCTTCTGATTCCAAGGAATAGCAATAGCGATGGCTATCGCGAGAATAGAGCCCAAACCTTGCACCCAACCGGACGCGTCTGGTGGCAGCCATCCATGTTTGACCCAGTAAGCGACCGAGCCCACCAACAGCCAAAGAATTGCCCCCCCGAAGAACAACGACCACAAAGCCCAGAGTGTTCGAACAATCATTTGCTCTGGAAACTTCAAATCCAACATACCCCATGGCTCCCGGCCATCAAAAAGAACCGAGCATGCCTATTTCCTAGCTACCCGTCTATGACGGAGGCTACATGAATGAGCTGGCTCTTTTCGCAGGCGCTGGTGGCGGAATACTCGGAGGGAACCTGCTGGACTGGAACACCATCTGCACCGTTGAGCGTGATACTTACACCGCACAAGTTTTGACGCAACGATAAACCGATAGCGCACTCCCTGAAAAAATGGGACGGATTTATTTACCAGCGATCCAGTCGACTTCCTCTCATGCCGTTGCTCAGATACCCTGAACAATCGCAGCAAGGCCCACCTAAACCCTGCCCCCCAATCCTGATAAACTCCCCCTCTTCCCAGCCCCACCCATCTCAGAACCGCCAATGCCCCCAATCACCGCCACACCCGCCCCGCTCTCCCGTCGCTTCTCCGTCGCCCCGATGATGGATTGGACTGATAGGCATTGCCGTTTTTTCCTACGCCTACTCTCCAAGCACGCCCTCCTCTACACCGAAATGGTCACCACCGGCGCGCTGCTCAACGGCGATCACGACCGTTTCCTGCGTCACAACGAAGCCGAGCACCCGCTCGCCCTGCAACTCGGCGGCAGCGTGCCGCTGGACCTGGCGATGTGCGCGCGCATGGCGCAGGAGCACGGTTACGACGAGGTGAATCTGAATGTCGGCTGCCCGAGTGATCGGGTGCAGAACAATATGATCGGTGCGTGCCTGATGGGGCATCCGCAGTTGGTGGCTGATTGTGTGAAGGCGATGCGCGATGCGGTGTCGATTCCGGTGACGGTGAAGCACCGGATCGGGATTAATGGGCGGGACAGTTACGAGGAGTTGTGTGATTTCGTCGGCACGGTTCGGGATGCCGGGTGCACGAGTTTTACGGTGCATGCGCGGATTGCGATTCTGGAGGGGTTGTCGCCGAAAGAGAACCGCGACATTCCGCCCCTGCGCTATGACGTGGCGGCGCGGTTGAAGACGGATTTTCCGGAGTTGGAGATTATTCTCAACGGCGGGATCAAGACGCTGGAAGCCTGTCACGAGCATTTGCAGACGTTCGACGGCGTGATGTTGGGTCGTGAGGCGTACCACAACCCTTATGTGATGGCTGAGGTGGATCAGCAACTTTTCGGCAGCACGGCGCCGGTGATTAGCCGGGCCGAGGCACTGGCGCAGTTGCGGCCTTATATAGCGGCGCATATTGATGCGGGCGGCTCGATGCACCACATCACTCGGCATGTGCTGGGGCTGGGTACCGGGTTTCCGGGGGCGCGCAAATTTCGGCAGTTGTTGTCGGTGGATATTCATAAGGCTAAAGAGCCTTTGGTGTTGCTGGATCAGGCGGCGGAGTTGTTGGAGGGTCGGTAACCGGAAAATCCCTAGCTACGTTAATGGAGTGTCATTGATGGCAACTGCGAGGCTAACGACGCAAGGACGAATTACCATTCCAGCGCAGGTTCGCACCTCGCTCGGGTTGGCCGCAGGTGATCACATCGAATTTGTAACGTTGCGAGACGGCAGCGTTGAGTTTTTGGCCAAGACGGGCTCGGTTCATGCGCTCAAAGGTCTTATCTGCAAGCGGTCCAAGACGATAAGAGTTGTGAGCCCGAACCCGTCGCCGGATCTAATAAAAGGCAATTAGCCTTCAATTGTCAGCACCTACGTCAAAGACGTATGATCGCAACCATGCTGACAATCATTGAATCCAAGCTTTTTACAAAACTCTGGCCGGATTACTGGACTGAAGAAGAACGTGGTGCGTTCATGTCCTATCTGGCGAACAATCCGGACGCAGGCGCAGTGATCCCCGGCTCGGAGGGATGCCGAAAAGTGCGCTGGAGCATGGATGGTCGCGGTAAAAGTGGCGCGGTTAGAATTATCTACATCGCGCAACTTGCCAGCGGCGCCTTGGTCACATTGCTGATCTACGGCAAAGGCGCCACAGAGAACATCCCCGCGCATATACTGCGCAAAATCGCAAAGGAGCTGAATCATGCCCCTGACTGAAAAAGAACTGATGGAACGGGATGCCAAACGCAATATTGGCGAAGAACTGTTGGCGTCGATTCTTGAAGTCAAAGCCGGCCTACACGGCGACGTTCACAAAGTTGAAGTAACCGAGGCTGCAGAGGCCCGAAGCAAAACCGGTCTATCGCAACCGAAGTTTGCGGAGCTGCTGGGCGTTTCCGTACGCACTCTGCAGGAGTGGGAACAAGGACGACGGTCCCCTTCTGGGGCTGCACGATCGCTCCTTCATATCGCCGCTATTCGCCCTGACGTTTTCCGAGACGTATTGGCGAACTGAAGTCATGACAGTGGACCTTCTGGGCGCTAACTGTCACCCAGGTTGAACCTGCGCCCGGATTTGGCATCGTATTTACCGATACCGCGCCCCGCCATTCAAACAGCCGTTTTCCGGTTGTTGCCGCTGGGGCCCTCGATACGTACACGCACCCTTGAGTGGCTGTCAGCGCTCGGGTAATGTCATTAGACCCATAGGACAGAGCACGCCCATGACTTCCAAGCTGGAACAACTCAAACAAATGACCACCGTGGTTGCCGACACCGGCGACTTCGAAGCTATCGCTCGCGTTAAACCCGTGGACGCTACCACCAACCCTTCCCTGCTGCTCAAAGCGGCGGCCATTCCCGGTTATGCCGAGTTGCTGAACGCTTGCGTCAGCGACTGCAAGGGCGATGTGGGCCTGGCCAGCGACCGTTTTGGCGTTGCGGTAGGGCAAGAAATTCTGAAAGTGATCCCGGGCCGTATTTCCACTGAAGTGGATGCGCGCCTGTCGTTCGACACTGACGCCGTATTGAAGCGTGCGCACCGTCTGATCGACCTGTACGACAAGGCCGGCATTGGCCGTGACCGCGTGCTGATCAAGATCGCTTCCACCTGGGAAGGTATCCGCGCTGCCGAGATTCTGGAAAAAGAAGGCATTCAGACCAACCTGACGCTGCTGTTCTCGTTCGCTCAGGCTGCGGCGTGTGCTGACGCAGGGGTGTTCCTGATTTCGCCGTTCGTGGGCCGCATCTACGACTGGTACAAGAAGGCCAACGGTAACGACTACACCGGCGCGGATGATCCGGGAGTGCAGTCGGTGACGCGTATCTACAACTACTACAAGGCTAATGACTACAAGACTGTGGTCATGGGCGCGAGCTTCCGTAACCTGAATCAGATCGAGCAGTTGGCCGGTTGCGACCGTCTGACCATCAGCCCGGATCTGATTGATAAGCTGGCGGCGGATACTGGCAAGCTGGAGCGCAAATTGGCGCCGGGTCATGCTGGTGAAGCGCGTTTGAGCTTGAATGAAGCGCAGTTCCGTTGGTTGTCCAACGAGGACGCGATGGCGACCGAGAAACTGGCTGAGGGGATCCGTCAGTTCGCTCGTGACCAGGAAAAACTCGAAGCATTGCTGCAAGCCAAGCTCTGATTTGATCTAGCTTGATGCAAAAAGGGCGAACCTTGGTGGGTTCGCCCTTTTTTATGCGTTTGTCCCGTCCTGAATAAGGTT
>NZ_LACH01000092.1 GCF_000968015.1 Pseudomonas fluorescens | reverse complement strand
ATGCAGGTAGGGGTTTTGTTTCGTCCGCAGGAAAGTGCGAACGGACATTACCGGTACTTGATCACAATCCCTTTGAGTTTCCGACCTTCGATGGTTTTTACGTCGCGAGCCCACAGTGGGCCGTTGACATAGGCGCCCACCGGTTGGATATGGTCGTAGACCACCACCACGGCATCGCCGCCGAGCTTGGCGGACTCTTGGCGTAGTTTCTCTTCTACCTGAGTGATGGGAGGAGCAGGCTCGACGCTGGCATCGATGACCACCTCACCCAATCGGACGTGAGGGCGAAGAGGCTCGGTGCGCAGCACCACGACTTCGCTCGCGAGCGTCGGCGCGGGATGCTCGACGCCCACATAGGCAGTGGTCTGGGCGTCGACGGTGGCGCACCCACTCAGCGCGAGCAGAGTGGCGGTGAGTCCTCCGGCCAGCAGTGACAGTTTGAAACGAGTGGACCAAGGCACGTCATGGGCAGGCATAGTGGGGTTCCTCCGAACAATCCGCTGCTGTACGAGGTAGCGTGTTGACGGTAGCAGACGGTCCGGCAGTTGCCAGAAGCCCAACCTTTTCAGGTTGGGCTTTTTCATGCCTTGAGAAAGTGGTTCATTGATCCTTTTCGCAATTCACCATCCACGACACACCAAACCGATCAACCAGCATGCCGAAGCGAGCCGCCCAGAACGTCGTTTCCAGTGGCATTTCAACCTTGCCGCCGTCCGACAACGCAGAAAACACCCGTTCAGCCTCCGCAATGCTGTCGACATTCAGTGAAATCGAGCAACCGCTCATTTCGTCAGTAGGGCGATCAGGGGTTGTGTCCGAGCCCATGATCGCCTGATCGCCCACCAGCAGGCGGGTGTGGATGATCAAGTTGTGGTAGTCCGCCGGAAAGTGCTCGCGCGCGGGGCTTTCGCCGAAGGTCATCATGACTTCGATTTGACCTGGCAGGCTTTGGGAATAGAAGGTGAAGGCGGCTTTGCAATCGCCGTTGAAGATCAGATAGGGATTGATTTTCATGCTTTGCTCCCGGTTACGAAGAGGCGAAGAGAGGCCGAATTCACCTCAGGCTCCGCAGTGATTAGGCTCCCATTAGCAAAGCGTTAGATGTCGTGATTGGCGGGAATTGTTTAGATGTTTTTTCTATTGAGGCGACGTGGCTTATTGCTTCCGGCGCCTAGGTGTCGATCCACTGTCCTCAAGCTACTGCGCGTGGACCCGAGGGGCGCAGCAAACGCTCGATGGCACCGCTGACTAGGTTTTCCAGCAGCTCATCTCGCTCCGCTTCACTAAGCGTGTGCTGCGCCAACCAGCCGGGCGCGCTGTTGAGTAAGTTTGCGATTGCATGTCCGGCAGCCAGCAGACCCTGTTCACTGAAGCGGGATCGGGCCCCGAGCATCAGCAGCAATTTGCGCTCGTATTGCTCGCGCAGCTGCCGAACCCGCTCCTGTTGCTCTTCATTCAGGCAGCCGCTGTCACGCTCTGCCAGACGAAAATGCCAGGGCATCTCCTGATGCAGGTTCAAATGCGCTCGGATCAGGGCATGGAGTTTGTCACGTTTCGCCGGGGCCTTTTGCTCGATCCGCCCCAAGGTTGCCAGCAGCTCTTCGTAAAACTCCTCGATCAGGTCGAGCAGCAAGTGCTGCTTGCTGGGGTAATGGTGATACAACGAGCCGGGAGCGAGCCCCAGGCAGGTCGCGAGCTCACGCATGCCGACCTGTCCGAAACCCTTGCAGGCGAACAGCTCCAGCACCTTGTCCCGGTACTCGGCAAAGCGCGAGCAACGCTCAGGCATAGGCATGGAAGCCACGCCCCGTTTTGCGCCCCAGGTAACCCGCGGCGACCATTTCCTTGAGCAGTGGAGCAGGGCGGTACTTGCTGTCGTTGAAGCCGTCGTAGAAGGCTTCGAGGATCGCCAGCACGGTGTCCAGGCCGATCAGGTCCGCCAACGCCAACGGCCCGATCGGCTGATTGCAACCCAGGCGCATGCCGGCGTCGATATCTTCGGCGCTGGCCAGGCCTTCCTGAAACACCAGGATCGCTTCGTTGATCATCGGCACCAGAATCCGGTTGACCACGAAGCCCGGACGGTTGCCCGCAGTGATCGCGGTTTTACCGAGCGTGGTCGCCATGTCCAGCGCCAGGGCGTGGGTGGCGTCGCTGGTTTGCAAACCGCGAATCACCTCGATCAGGCCCATCACCGGCACCGGGTTGAAGAAGTGCAGACCGATGAAGCGCTCAGGCTGGCTCACGCTGGCAGCGAGTTGGGTGATGGACAGCGAAGACGTGTTGGAGGCAATCACGCAATCGTCGCTGACCTGCGCGGCGATCTGTTGCAGCACGCGCAGTTTCAGCTCGAGGTTTTCGGTCGCGGCTTCGATCACCAGTTGCACGTTCTGCAGGCTGCTGTAATCGGTACTGGTGCGGATCTTGTCGAGGGCGGCGAGTTTTTGCTCTTGCGTCAGCGTTTCCTTGGCAACCTGTCGATCGAGGTTTTTACTGACGGTTGCGACGGCCTTTTGCAGGGCGCTCTCGGAGATGTCGAGCAAGGTCACGTTAAAACCGGCCAAGGCGCAGACTTGCGCAATGCCATTGCCCATGGTGCCTGCGCCGATCACGCCAATGTTTTGCAGATTCATGTTCTGTCCTTCCGATCAAATCCCGCGATACCTTGGCCGCCAGAGTGGCCGAAGGCGTACTATTGGCCGCGAGTCTAGAGCCGGCAGGGCGGTTGTCCTATGCCGAAACTGTTCAACGGCATTGGTGTTTTTTGCCATTCGGGTGATGGGGAGAGAAGCGTTCACATGCGGGAAAAGGACTCGGTTTCCGCCTACTTCGTGCAGGCAATGATCCATGGGCTGGGAAACAATCCGCAACGTCAGAGGGCTGCGCTTGAACAGGCTGGCATCGACCCTGCGTTGATGGAGCAGCCTACTGCGCGTGTGCCGGCGAGTGCGTTTGCCGCGTTGTGGTTGATTCAGATACGCGAGCTCAACGATGAGTTCTTCGGGCTCGACTCCCATGGCATGCCGCCGGGCGCTTTCGCCCTGATCTGCCGGGCATTGATTCAGGAACCTGACCTGCACAAAGCCATGCGCCAGTGCCTGGCCAATTTCGCGCTGTTCCTCCGTGACTTTCGCGGCACGCTGACGGTGCGCGGCAAGCGTGCGGTGATCAGCTTACAAAACCACTCGCCAAACAGCGACGTCAGTCGTTTGGGCGAGGAGACTTTTCTGGTGTTGATGATCAGCCTGCTCTGCTGGCTGGGTGGCCGGCGCATCCCCATCGATCGCGCAGACTTTCGCCACCAGCGTGTGTCGCTCAGCGATGACCGTCTACTCTGGGGGCCGAACCTGACCTTTGGTGCCGAGCGTACCGAAATCGAATTCGCCAGCCACTATTTGCGTCTGCCGGTGGTTCAGGATCTGGCATCCCTGAAAGTGTTTTTGCGCACTGCGCCGCAATGGCTGGTGATCCGTTTTCGCAATCAACACGGCCTGGCGTCGCAGGTCCATCAGCGCCTGCGTAACAGCCATTACAGCCAATGGCCGACCTTGCAGGCCTTCGCCCTGGAACAGCACCTGAGCCCCAGCACCTTCCGCCGTAAGCTCGAACGGGAAGGGTGTTCGTACCAGGAGATCAAGGACGAGGTGCGCCGTGGCGTTGCCTTCGAACAGCTGCGCCAGAGTCGAGCGAGCATCAGCGACATTGCCGAGCAGCTTGGCTTTCAGGAACCGAGTGCGTTCCATCGGGCGTTCAAGAAGTGGACGGGAGAAAGTCCGGGACGGTATCGGGCGAGGTATCAGGGGGAGCTCTCGGAGTGAACCCTGTTCTTGATCGCTTCACCGCCTTAATCGACCAGGCGAGACGCGCGTTGCTGCTGGTCTGGGCAACGTCTCGCGGACTGTTTCTGGGATTGGTGCTGGCGACGCTGATTGCCGGTGTACTCCCGGCGCTGGCCGCCTGGTTGGGCCAACGCATTGTCGATGCCGTTGTCACCGCCATGCAGTTGCACGCGCAACAGGGCAGTGCGCCGTTGTGGCCGGTCGTGCGTTATGTGCTGTTTGAAGCGGGCGTGCTCGCGTTGCTGTCCGGGACTCAGCGGGCGCTGTCGGTCCAGCAATCGCTGTTGCGGGTGCAGTTGGGGCAGAAGGTCAACACGATGATTCTGGAGAAGGCCCAGACGTTATCGCTGGTGCAGTTCGAGAACTCCGAGTTCTACGACAAACTGGTTCGGGTGCGCCGCGAGGCTTCAACCCGGCCGTTGGCGCTGGTGATGAAGTCGTTGGGGTTGATTCAGAATCTGATCGTGTTGATCAGCTTCGGCGTGTTGCTGGTGCATTTCTCGCCCTGGGCGCTGGTGCTGCTGGTGGTCGGTGCACTACCGGTATTCTTCGCCGAAGCACATTTTTCCGGTGATGCTTTCAGACTGTTCACTCGCCGCGCGCCGGAGAGTCGGCAACAGAGTTACATCGAGACGCTGCTCTCTCACGAGGGCTACATCAAAGAGGTCAAACTGTTCGGCTTCGCGCCGCTGCTATTGAAGCGTTATCGCGAGACGTTCGCGCGGCTCTACGCCGAAGACCGGCGCCTGACATTGCGTCGGGATGGCTGGGGATTTGTCCTCGGTCTACTGGGCACCGGCGCGTTTTATCTGGCGTATGCCTGGGTGGTGGTCGATACCGTCCATGGCAATATCAGCCTCGGTCAGATGACCATGTACCTGGTGTTGTTCAAGCAGGGGCAGACGGCGGTGAGCAGCAGCTTGAGCGCCATCAGCGGTCTCTACGAGGATGGCCTTTACCTCTCCAGTCTTTATGAATACCTGGCCGAGCCTGTTGTGGCGGATACCGGCAACCTCACCGTGGGCGCGGTCCCCGGCGATGGCCTGCGTTTCGAGAACGTCGGTTTCCGTTATCCGGGAGCCAGTCGCGCCGCGCTGGAAGGCATCGATCTGCACCTTGTGCCCGGCCACAGTGTGGCGCTGGTGGGGGAGAACGGTTCGGGCAAGACCACGCTGATCAAATTGCTGACGCGCCTGTACCGTCCTGATCAGGGCCGTATCCTGCTGGACGGTAGCGATCTGCAAGCGTGGGAAGAAGACACGCTACGGCGGCGCATCGGGGTGATTTTTCAGGACTACATCCGCTACCAATTCTCCGTCGGCGAGAACATCGGCGTCGGTGACACCCTGGCGTTCAACGATGAACAGCGCTGGCAGGAGGCCGCCGCCGAGGGCATGGCCGCACCCTTTATCGAAGGGTTGGATCGAGGGTATGCGACGCAATTGGGGCGGTGGTTTGCTGGCGGCCAGGAGCTGTCCGGCGGGCAATGGCAGAAGATCGCGTTGTCGCGCGCCTACATGCGGCGCAACGCCGATATCCTGATTCTCGATGAGCCGACCTCGGCACTCGACCCGGCGGCGGAAGCGGCGGTATTCGAGCACTTCAGTGAACACACCGAAGGCCGGATGACGTTGCTGATCTCCCACCGGTTTTCCAGCGTGCGCAATGCAGACCACATCATTGTGCTGGACCAGGGAGCGATTCTTGAGCGGGGTGATCACGACAATCTGGTGGCCGCGGGCGGGCGCTATGCGCAGTTGTTTGATTTGCAGGCCCGCGGTTACCGATAGCGCTCAAGACTCCCGAGAAACCCGAGTTACCGTCGGCCCGGCCATTTGTGTTGGTTTTGTTTTCATCAAACCGTCGAGTGCCTGGCGATACAGGGTACCGCCCAGGCTCATGCTGTTGTTGTGCGTACCACCGGGCACCAACAACAGGTGCTTGGGTTCGTTGGCGGCATTGAACAGCTGCTGGCTGAACCGCGATGGCATGAACGGGTCGGCCAGGCCATGGACCACCAGCAACGGCATGTTGATGTCGACGATCTTGTCGATGGAATCGAATTTCTGCGACAGCAGCCAGCGCACCGGCAACCATTTCACTGGCAGGTTGCTGTCGGCCACTTGCGCCACGGCATCGCCCAGCGAGGTGAACGTGGATTCGATCACCAGACCGCGCACCGGCACCACGCCATGGTCCTTTTTCGCCTGCGCGGCCAAGTCTGCCGCCAGGTCGATCGCCACCGCGCCACCGAGGGAGTGGCCGTAGATCAGGCGCTTGCTGGCGTCCGGTTGCATCTTGGTGAAGCGCTCCCAGGCGGCTCTCGCGTCTTCGTAAACACTGGCTTCCGACGGCAGATCCCCCTTGCTCTGGCCAAACCCGCGGTAGTCGATGGCCAGCACCGAATAGCCCATGGCGCGCAATTGCTCGATGCGGAACGCCTGGCCCGTCAGGTTCCAGCGCACGCCATGCAGGTAGAGGATCGACGGCGCATCGCTGCGCGCGGCCGGCCACCACCAGGCATGCAGGTTTTGCCCGGCCTTGAAGCCGGCGGACTTGATGTCGAATTCCTGAACGTCCTGCGGCAGACCGCGATACCAACCAGCGTTGCCCGGCTCAATCCGAAACAGCAGCTCGCGCTCTGTGTACTTGAGCACACCGCAGCTCACCGGCAAGCCGACGATCAGCACGGCCATGCACAACAGCGGCAGCCAGCGTCGGCCCAAGCGGCTCATCAAATTCGAAAACATGCAGGGCCCTGAGGATGAACAGGAAAGTTTGGGTTTTAACAGAAGCGTGGGGAGGGTGGGGATAAATTCGACAGTCGTATGAAGGGCCCGGCGCAGTGCCGGGCGATGACTTACTGGCAACTGCCACCTTTATGGTGCGAGCCGGTGCCGCCGACGGGGTGGGTGCCTTTTGGGCATGCCTGAGCCATCAATGGACTGGTGCAAAGAATAGCGAGCAGGGTAAGCAGAGATAGTTTTTTCATGGATCCTCCGTGATAGCCACGACGCGTGGTGTCTAAATGATATCACTTTGTCCCGGTTTCGGCGGTGCCGCTTGGGGCCTCATCGCGAGCAGGCTCACTCCTACATTGGAATGCGTCCCCCCCTGTGGGAGCGAGCCTGCTCGCGATGGCGTCATTCCTGCCCACCCATCTTCAAAGCCATGCGCAAAGCCACTCGTCTTTGCTTCAGAGCCCACTCAACAAAAAGATTGAATAATCACACGAAATGTTATTTAAATAACAAAACAACAACGCCAGCGTCAGTCTGGCAAGCCCTATCAAGGTGGGTTAGCAATGAGCAAGATCGCAGTCATCGGCAGCAACATGGTGGATTTGATCACCTATATCGATCGCATGCCGGCCCAGGGTGAGACGCTCGAAGCGCCGGGGTTTGCCCTCGGTTGTGGCGGCAAGGGCGCCAATCAGGCGGTTGCCGCCGCCAAGCTTGGGGCGGATGTGTTGATGCTCACCAAGGTCGGTGACGACCTGTTTGCCGACAACACCCTGGCCAACTTCCAGCGCTTTGGCATCGACAGCCGTTACGTGCAGCGCGTGCCCGGCGTGTCCAGCGGGGTGGCGCCGATCTTCGTTCAGGCTGACTCGCACAACAGCATCCTCATCGTCAAAGGCGCCAACGCACATCTGCTCCCGGCAGATATCGACGCCGCCGCGCAGGCGTTGCGCGAGTGTTCGCTGATCGTTCTGCAGCTCGAAATCAACGTCGACACCGTTTACTACGCCATCGAGTTTGGCCGTACGCACAACATTCCGGTGCTGCTCAACCCGGCGCCGGCCTTGTCAGGCCTGAGCCGTGAACACCTGGCGCAACTGGATTTCCTGGTGCCCAACGAGTCCGAGCTGGCGTTGATTACGGGCCAGACCGTGGACTCGCCGGAGTCGGCCCATAAGGCCGCCCAGACATTGGTTGCCAGCGGTATCCGCCACGTCATCGTGACCCTCGGCCAGCAAGGTGCGCTGTATGTCGGCGAGGAGGGCGAGTTTCAGATTCCCGGCCTGTCTGTTGCCGCACGCGACACCACCGGGGCAGGAGACGCCTTCATCGGTTGCTTCATTCATCACTGGAGTCGCGACCGCGATATCCGCGCCGCCATGACCCAGGCCGTGGCGTATTCCGCCTGCTCGGTCACGGGCCTGGGCACCCAGACGTCCTACCCGGACGCCCACGCATTCGCTGAATTTCAGCGCAGCCTCGACGCCTGACGTTGAGGTGATTCAACCGCTCCAACATCCCGAAGCTCACCACGGAGAACAACAATGACAACACCTCCGCTCCAACAGACGCCCGATGGTTTCTATCTGAACCGCACGCCCTGGTTCGCCTTCATTTTGCTGTGCAGCATTTTTGCGCTGTGGGCGGCGGCCGCGAGCATGAACGACGTGCTCATCGCGCATTTCAAGAAGGCTTTTCTGCTCAGCGATTTCCAGACGGCGTTCGTGCAGTCGGCGTTTTATCTGGGCTATTTCTTCGTGGCGATTCCGGCCGCACTGGTGGTCCGCCGTTTCAGCTACAAGACCACCATCCTGATCGGCCTGATGCTGTACATGTTCGGTTGTCTGCTGTTCTTCCCGGCGGCATCGACCGCCAAGTACGGCATGTTCCTGCTCGCACTGTTTGTGATTGCGGCGGGGCTGTCATTCCTCGAGACCGCCTGCAACACCTACTCGACATTGATGGGCCCGCGTGAAACCGGCACCCGTCGCCTGAATATTTCCCAGACTTTCCATCCGTTCGGTGCGATGGCCGGGGTGTATGTCGGCAGCTTTGTGATGTTCAAGGACACCGACGCGACCCGCGAGCAACTCACGCAAATGAGCGCCTCGGACGCGGCGATCCAGCAGCTGCAAATGATCCAGTCCACGTTGCTGCCGTACAAATGGATGATCGCAGTGCTGGTGTTGATGTTCATCCTGATCGCCATCACCCGGTTTCCCGCGTGCAAAGGCAATCAACCGAGCAGCAAGAAAACCGCCAGCCTCGGCCAGAGCCTGTCGCGGCTGTGGCGCAACAAGCGCTTCACCTTTGGTGTGCTGGCGCAGTTTCTGTACGTGGGGGCCCAGGTCGGTGTGTGGAGTTTCACCATCCGTTTGGCCATGCAATTGGGCGGCATGAACGAGCGCAGTGCCTCGTGGTTTCTGCTGACGACGTTTGCCGCGTACTTTGTCGGTAAACTGATCGCCAACGTGCTGATGCGCAAACTGCACCCGGCCAAGGTCTTGGCGGTGTACGGCGTGCTGTGCATCGCGTTGCTGGCGTACACCATTCTGGTGCCGAACATCACCGCGGTGTACGCAGCTGTTGGCGTGAGCGTGTTCCTCGGTCCGTGCTGGCCGACCATCTACGGCCTGACGATTGACGGCCTGGGCGAAGACACCGGCGTCGGCGGTTCGCTGCTGGTGATGAGTATTGTCGGTGGCGGGGTGATTCCGATCTTCCAGGGGCTGCTGTCTGACTACAGCGGCGGCAACATGCAACTGGCCTATAGCGTGCCGCTGCTGTGCTTCATCGTGATCGTGATGTACGCGGTGCGTTGCCTGCGTCATTCCGACAGCGAACGGGCACCGGTGGGTGCGGTGGTCGCGTCATGAATACGCGGATCAATCTTCATCCGTCGCAGTTCGGCGAGGCGCGCAAAACTTTGCTGGAATCCGAGGCCTTCACCGTCAGCGCCTGGGTCAACCCGAGTGGCGTGCTGGCCGTGGAATTGGCCAACACTCGCGGCAGTCTCGTGGTGCTGCCGTATCAGGGCCAGATGATTTGGTCCGCCGTGTTCGACGGTTGCGACCTGACCATGCGCAACCTGTTCAGCCAGCCCAAACCCAGCCCGACGGTGATCGGCACCTACGGCTGCTTCATGTTCCACAGTGGCCTGCTACGTAATGGATGCCCGAGCCCCGAGGACGATCATCCGTTACACGGTGAGATGCCTTGCGCGGCGATGGATCGCGCCTGGCTGGAGGTCGGTGAGGACAGCGTCGGCCAATACCTGCGATTGGGTGGCGAGTACGAATACGTGCAGGGTTTTGGTGACCGTTATCGGGCGAGCCCGAGCGTGACTTTACGTGCTGACTCCGGGCTGTTCGACATCGCCATGCAGGTGACCAATCTCGCGGGCAAACCGATGGACCTGATGTACATGGCGCACATGAATTACGCCTATGTCGAAGGCGCTCGTTTCATCGAGCCCTTGGGTTTCGAACGTGTGCGCCTGCGCACGAGCGTGCCGGCCCATGTGAAACCGACACCGGCCTGGAGTCGTTACATGGATGAGTTGGCGTCTGCGCCGGAACAGCTCCAGTGCCTGGATCGACCCGCGCTCTACGATCCCGAGATCGTGTTTTTCTTCGACGACGTGCGGGCGGACGACAGCGGCCATGCGCATTTTCTGCTGAGCCATCCGGACGGCGCGGCGTTCTACACCCGCTACCGCCCCGATCAATTCGAGCATGCCGCGCGCTGGATCTTGCACAACGCCGATCAACACGTGGCGGCGTTCGTGCTGCCGGCCACGTGCGAACCGGAAGGCTATCGCGCCGAGTCTGCCAAGGGCCATGTGCGTTCGCTGGCAGCAGGGGCGACGGCTGATTTCAGCGTCACCACCGGCTACCTGAATGCAGTGGAACAACAGGCCCTGATCAGATGATCAACTGCGCGCCGCTAGCAGTAATGGCGTCGCGATAGGTCTTGGGGATTTTCTTGTCGCTGACCACGAACTGAAAGTCTTCAAGGTTGGCGAAGTGCGCGGTGCGCACCGTGTCGAACTTGCTGTGGTCGGCCAGTAGCAACCGCTGTTGTGCCTGACGCATGACCTTCTGCTTGACCTCCACTTCATTGAAGTTGAAGCAGGTCACGCCGAAGTCCTGGCTGATGCCGGCAGCGGAGACGAAGGCCCAGGTCAGGCGCACGCTGTCGAGGATGCCGGTTTCGCTCTGATTCTCGAACACCTGGTTCTTGCGGTGGAACGTGCCGCCGCACAGCACGATGTGGCAGTTGGGCTTTTGCGAGAGTTTGAGCAGCACGTTCAGGGAGTTGCACACGGCCGTGAACTCGAGTTCGTCGGGGATGAAATCAACCACGAAAGGCGTGGTGGTGCCGCAGTCGAAGAACACCGTGTCGCCCGGCTGGATAAACCCGGCGGCGAGTTTGCCGATGCGGCGTTTTTCTTCGACGTGGCGGGTGTCCTGTTCGGCCACGCGGTAATCGCCGGGCTCGCTGCCGTCGTGAATTTTCGTGATGTAGCCACCGAGCAGCCGCAGGTGGTCGGTGTATTTGCTCAGGTCGCGGCGCAGGGTCATCTCGGACACGTCCAGCAATGCCGCCATCTCGCGCAGATGAATGGCGCTCTGGTCTTGCAGGGCTTGTTGAATCAGCTTGAGACGCTCGGCTTTTTTACTGTCCACAGGCATTCCGGGGTTGATTGTTGATGTTATTTAAGTAACATTATTTGTTAGATTTGTAACGTTTTTGCGCGAATCATCCTCGATTGTGGCGCAGGGGCATTTGAATATACAAACAGGAGTTTTTGCGATGGCACACCTCGAACCCCAAGCGTTGGCGCAGTACATCGATCATACCTTGCTGGCGCCCGATGCTTCCCGCGAGCAAATCGCAACGCTGTGCCGCGAAGCCGTAGAACACGGCTTCTATTCGGTGTGCGTGAATTCGGGGCAGGTCCCTCATGCCGCTCAATGCCTCGCAGGGCAACGCGTCAATATCTGCGCGGTGGTCGGCTTCCCGCTGGGGGCCGGACTGAGCGAGACCAAAGCCTTCGAAGCCGAGCGGGCGATTGCCGCCGGTGCCGGGGAGGTCGACATGGTGTTGAACATTGGCGGGTTGAAAGACGGTTCGTTCGATCTGGTGCGGGACGACATCGCCCAGGTCAAACAGGCCTGCGGCAGTGTGCCGCTGAAAGTCATTCTGGAAAACTGCCTGCTGACCGATGCCGAAAAGGTGAAGGCTTGCGAAATTTGCCGTGATTTGAATGTCGCTTTCGTCAAAACATCGACCGGTTTCAGTCGCAGCGGCGCCACCGTGGAAGATGTCGCCCTGATGCGCCGCACCGTTGGCGCGGTCATCGGGGTCAAGGCTTCCGGTGGCGTACGCGATTACCCGACCGCACTGGCGATGATCGAGGCCGGTGCCACGCGACTGGGCACCAGCTCGGGCATCGCGATCATCAGCGGCGCCAAGGCTGCGGGTGAGGGGTACTGATCAGTCCACTTTCAACACAATTTTGCCAATGTGATCGCCGGCTTCCATCCGTGCATGGGCCAGCGCCGCGTCGGTGTAGGCATAGACCTTGTCGATCATCGGCAAGCAACGGCCGGCAGCGAGTACCGGCCAGACGTACTCGCGCAACTGTTCGGCGATCGAGGCTTTTTCTTCACGGGTGCGCGCACGCATCAGTGAGCCAGTGATCGTCGCGCGTTTGCTCATGATCCCCAGCAGGTCGACGTCGTTGGCGCGTGCGCCGCCGAGAAACCCCAGCATCACCAGTCGGCCCTCCATGCCCAGCGCCGCGATATTCTGGTTCAGGTACGAACCACCCATGATGTCGAGGATGACATTGACGCCCTTGCCGGCGGTTCTTTCCTGGATGACCTGGACGAAGTCCTGATCGCGGTAGTTGATCGCCTCGGCACCCAGCTGACGGATCGCCGCGCATTTTTCTTCACTGCCCGCCGTGGCGAACGCCTTGATGCCGAATTCGCGACACAACATCAACGCGGTGGTGCCGATGCCGCTGGTGCCGCCGTGAATCAACGCGCGCTGGCCTTTGCTGGCGCCGCCCATGTCGAACAGGTTGGCCCACACCGTGAAAAAGGTTTCTGGCACCGCCGCGGCGTGCACCCAATCCATCCCTTCAGGAATCGGCAGCATCTGGCTGGCCGGTGCAACGCAATACTGTGCGTAACCGCCGCCGTTGGTCAGCGCACAGACGTTGTCGCCGACGATGAATTCGCTGACACCTGCGCCGATGGCTACCACTTCACCGGCCACTTCCAGGCCGGGAATCGGACTCATGCCGGGTTTCATCGGGTACTTGCCGGCGCGTTGAATCACGTCGGGGCGGTTGACCCCGGCAGCGTGCACGCGAATCAGCACTTCGCCTGCACCGGCGGTTGGAACCGGTTCCTGGCGTGGCTTTAAAACCTCCGGGCCGCCGGGTTCGGTGATTTCAATCAGGGTCATGGTTTGGGGCAGATTCATGTCGGCGTCCTGTTGTGAAAGTCATCTGTAAATGGGATCGCATAAGTGAACGAATGATTCAGTCCAATGCACTGATCCCTGTGGGAGCGAGCCTGCTCGCGAAAGCGGTGTATCAGTCACCTACTGTGTTGAATGTGATGCCGTCTTCGCGAGCAGGCTCGCTCCCACAGTGGATCTGTTCAGCAAACGCATGGCCGGTTCCAGTAACAGTGCGACCACAATGGCGCCGGCTGCAATGACAAACAACAACGCGTGATCGCCGCCGCTGGCGTTGAACAACGCCGAATACGCAAACCCGGCGATGGCCTGAAACGTGGCGAACGAAACCGTCGCGCGGCTCCAGGCAGTCTGCTGCTGATGATGCTGCGGGATCAGTTCGTGAACCCGTGCCAATGCCAGTGGGACGATGCCCGGCGGGAATGAGCCGAGGATCACCGCCAGCAAGGCCAGCACTGCAAAAGAACTCGATATCGAAAGCAGGCCGACGGCAATCGCTTGCACCACCAGCACCAGCCGAATGCTTTGTTTCGCGCCCAGTTGATCGGCCAGAAAGCCATAACTCACCGGCCCGATAATCGCGCCAACGCCATACATCACCCAGATCAGTGCACCGATGTGCGAGCCGGCACCGAGCCCGCGGGCCACGTAATCCACCAGGAACACCATCGCTGGCACGAGTCCGGCGGCCATGAACGCGTATTGGGCGAACAACAGGTACACGCGCGAGTCGGTCGGTGTCGACGAAGTGTTGTCCAGTGCCGTGGCGGTCGCGTGGTGCGAGTCTGATGGCCAGCCGAACCAGCTCGCAGCGGTCAGCAGCAGCGAAAGAAGACCAAGACCAAACCAGGTTTGTTGCAAGCCAAGGCTCAGCAACGGTGGAACAATCGTTCCCGACCCGGCAATGCCCAGGCCGATGCCCAGAAAAATCGCACCGCTGGCCAGGCCTCTGCGGGATGCCGGCACATGGGGCAGCACCGTGGCAGCCACCAGCACCATGATTGCGCCACCGGCAACGCCCGACAACAGGCGCCAGCCGAAGAACCAGCTCACCGACAACGGAAAACCACAGGCGAAAAACGACAAGGTGACGGCAAGCATCATCAGACGCAGGGCCGTTGTATTGGAGGTACGTTGGGCCAAAGGGCGGCCGATCAGTGCGCCGATCAGATAGCCGACCAGGTTGGCGGCACCGAGGTAGACCACGTCGCTGGCGGAAAACCAGCGCGCCTGGATCAATGATGGAATCAACGGCGTGTAAGCAAAGCGCGCCAGGCCGATGCTGACCAGGCTGGCGCAGAGGCCGGCGAAGATCGGCAGCCAAATCGCGTTGCGCGGGGTGGGCGAGGTGCTGTGCATGATGACGGTCCTGTGGGTTTTGCTGGCCTCCAGCCTATCGTGGTTTATTGGTGCAATAATGCAGCGATTTTTCGTTAGAGTGATGCATATATGCATCGGCAGGAGAGCCGTATGAATTGGGACGACGCGCGGGTGTTTCTGGCGGTGTGCCGAGAGTCGACGCTAAGGGGCGCGGCGCGAGTGTTGGGTGTCGATCAGGCCACGGTCGGCCGGCGGATCACGGCGCTGGAAAAGTCCTTGAGTGCCACGCTATTCCTGCGCACCTCCGAGGGATATGCGTTGACGGCTGTCGGCGAAGCCGCGTTGCGGGCGGTCGAAAAAATGGAGCATTCAGCACTCGAACTGGAGCGCCGGATTCAAGGCCTCGACGATCGACTGACCGGGCTCGTAAGGGTCAGCACCACGGACTCCCTGGCCATCGACTTCCTGATCCCAGCGATTGCTCGTCTGCATCAACAGCACCCCGATGTGCGCGTGCAACTGGACGCTTCGACGCAGATTCTCAGCCTGTCCAAACGCGAAGCCGATATCGCCGTGCGCAATACCCGGCCGGACAACCCGGACCTGATCGCCCGGCGCATCGCCCGCTGGCCGGTGGGCCTTTTCGCGTCTCAAGCGTATGTCGATGCCCACGGTTCGCCCGAGCCGGGCTCGGCGTTTGAGGGGCATGATCTGGTGGTGTATCAGCCGTATCTGCAAGGCAACAAAGACATGACGTTGGTCTCGGAACCGCTGGGTCGCGGGCGCATTGTTTCAAGCCTGAGTTCCAGCCTGCTGGTGCGCCGATCCATTGCCGCGGGGATCGGGCTCGGGGAAATTCCGGTGTACATGGGGGAGAGGGACGGGTTGGTCAGGCTATGGCCGGAACGCACGCGACCAGTGCCGTATGACGTATGGCTGGTGACGCATGCGGACTTGCGGCATACCGCCCGGGTTCGGGCGGTGATCGATGAAATTGTCGCGGTGTTTTCAGGGACGGGGGAATGAAAGTCAAAAGATCGCAGCCTCGTTTCACTCGACAGCTCCTACAGGTGTACGCAAATCCCTGTAGGAGCTGTCGAGTAAAACGAGGCTGCGATCTCGTGATCTAAGCTTTACGGCATTTCCGGCAGCTCTTGCGGCCGCAGGTCAAACACCAATACCTCGGCATTCGCGCCATTGCTCAACGTCAGCACCTGTTCATCGCGAACCCGGACGCCATCGCCTTCCTGCAACGGCACGCCGTTGAGCTCGACGCTGCCACGGGCCACATGCACATAGGCATAGCGGTTTGCGGCCAATTCCAGAGTGGCGCTTTCCTTACCGTCGATGAGCGCGGCATACACCCGTGCATCCTGACGCACCTTCAGCGAACCCTTCGCCCCGTCGGGGGAGATGATCAGTTGCAGACGGCCGCGTTTCTTCTGCGTGCTGAAATGCTCTTGCTGATAACGCGGTTTGGCGCCGCTGACTTGCGGCACGATCCAGATTTGCAGGAAGTGCACCGGCCGGGTGGTCGAGTGGTTGTATTCGCTGTGCGCCACGCCGCTGCCGGCGCTCATCAATTGCACGTCACCGGGGCGGATCACCGAGCCGGTGCCCAGGGTGTCTTTGTGTTCCAAAGCACCTTCGAGCACATAAGAGAAAATCTCCATGTCGCGGTGCGGGTGCTGGCCGAAACCTTTACCGGCGGCAACCCGGTCATCGTTGATCACCAGCAGGTCGGAAAAACCCTGCTCTTTCGGGTTGCGATAATTGGCGAAGGAAAAGGTATGGAACGACTTCAACCAACCGTGATTAGCCGCGCCGCGATCGGAAGCTTTGCGAAGGGTCAGCATGATGAAATCTCCTGTGAGGACGTTGATTCGTCCGAGTGAGGAGAAGATTAATGGTTATCGGTGGGTGCAATAAGTAGGTGGAAATTGAAATACTGTCGCGTTCAGGTTGACAGTTATGTGTGCGCGCCACACTTGGCCATAATGCACGGCATCTCTTATCTGCCGAACACCAAACCCCTGTGGGAGCGAGCCTGCTCGCGATAGCGGTGTATCAGTCTCCCACAATGCTGAATGTGACACCGCAATCGCGAGCAGGCTCGCTCCCACAAAGGGTTTGGGTTTGGCAGATGGACTTTCTTATGACTTCAGTGATTTGAACCCATGAAAACCGTGGCTATGGTGTTGTTTCCGGACTTTCTCCTGCTGGACATGGCAGGCCCGATGGAAGTGTTTTCCATCGCCAATCGATATCTGGCAGCGGATGATCGTTACGAACTGTCGACCATCGGCACCGAACATGGCGCACTGCGAGCCTCCAACGGCGTCAGCGTCCAGGCCGATTTGCACATCGATCAGGCGGATCGGGCGTTTGACCTGTTGCTGGTGCCGGGCGGTCCGGGTGCCTACAACGAAAAACATCCACCGTTGTTGTGTTGGCTCAAAGCCGCGGTCGGTCGCGCCGAACGATACGGCTCGATCTGCACCGGCGCGTTTGTGCTGGGGCATGCCGGTTTGCTGGACGGTTATCGCGTGACCACCCACTGGCATTACACCGAACGACTGATCAAAGGCTTCCCGAAGGCCACCGTCGAGACCGATCAGATTTACGTGCAGGACCGCAACCTCATCACCTCCGGCGGCGTCACTGCCGGCATCGACCTGGCACTGTCGGTGGTCGCAGAAGACCATGGCAAGAAAGTCGCCCAGGACGTGGCCAAGGTCTTGCTGGTGGTCATGAAGCGGCAGGGTGGGCAGGCGCAGTTCAGCCCGTTGATGGCCGCTGTTGCACCGCAGGAAACGCCGATCACTCGCGTGCAGAACTATGTGCTCGAACACCTCGATGAAGCATTCAGCATCGAGCGCATGGCCAGCCTAGCGAACATGAGTGCGCGGCACTTCGCCCGGATGTTTGCTCGGGAGGTGAACATGACGCCCATGGAATTTCTGCAAAGTGCACGCATCGACAGCGCCCGGAGTCTGCTGGAAACCAGCGACTTGCCGCTCAAGACAGTGGCGTTCAAAAGTGGCTTCGGCAGCGTGCGGCACATGCGTTTTCTGTTCAGTGAAAAGCTTGGTTTGACGCCGACTCAATACCGCGAACAGTTCAGCTAGAGCGTTCTTGTCCGTTGTGCGCACCGTGATGGCTGTGACGCTCCCATCATGGTCGTTGTACGGTCACTGATGCCTGCCAAGATACCCTGAACTCTTTGCAATGGAGGTGCGGGAGCCTGGAAGGCGGGTGCAAGGGATGTTGCTGCACTGTGAGCCGGGTCAGGTTTCAGCACGTGAATGTGCATGAACAGCCTCAGAGATTTAAACAGCGATGCGGTGCTGCAATTCGGCCCCTATGCATTTCACCTGCGGCAACGGCTGATCCTTGACGGTGATCGACCGCTGCGCATGGGCGGCCGGGCACTGGATATCCTCCAGGTGCTGGTCGAGCGCGCCGGCAACGTGGTCAGCAAGGACGAACTGATTGCTCACGTCTGGCCGACTTCGGTGGTCGAGGAAATCAACCTGCGCGTGCACATTGCGGCCCTGCGTCGGGCGCTTGGCGACGGGCAGAATGGTCAGCGCTACATCGTCAACATTCCCCAACGCGGTTATAGCTTTATCGCCCCGGTGCAGCCTGCGTCCGCGGGCGAGCAGGTCTTGATCGAGACCGTTCAAAAACATCAGCACAACCTGCCTGCACGACTCACGCCGGTGACCGGCCGGGATTCGATAGTTGGCAGTCTCGTCCGGCAGTTGCCGGTTCGGCGTCTCATGACGCTGGTCGGCCCCGGCGGCGTCGGCAAGACCACGGTGGCGTTGCGTGTCGCCGAACTGCTGTTGCAGCACTATGAAGATGGCGTGTGGCTGATTGATTTCGCGGCGATCGATGACCCCGCGCGAGTGGTCGATTATCTGACCCAGACCCTTGAACGGGAGATCGGCACGACGCTGGACGGGCTGGCAAGCCGGCACACGTTGCTGGTGCTCGACAACTGCGATCACCTGCTGGAACAGTGCCGAACCCTGGTCGAGGGTTTGCTGATGTCGGCACCTCGGTTGTCGATTCTGGTGACCAGCCGCGAGCCTTTGCAGGCGGCAGAAGAAACGGTCCAGCGTCTGCCATCTCTGACGGTGCCGCCCGTGTCGGCGTTGCGCAGTGTCGCCGAAGCCATGGGGTATTCGGCGGTGCAACTGTTCGTCAGTCGTGCCCGAACCCGTCAACAAGGGTTTGCCTTGCGCGAACAAGACCTCCAGGCGGTCCGTGAAATCTGTCGGCGGCTCGATGGGTTGCCACTGGCCATTGAACTGGCAGCGGCGCAGATCCACGCGCTGGCGTTGGTGGGCTTGCAAGCGCAACTGGACAACTGTTTTCAATTGCTGACCCTGGGCCGGCGCACCGCTGTGCCTCGGCATCAAACGCTCAAGGCGGCTCTGGACTGGAGCTATGAGCGGTTGAGCCTGCTGGAACAGACGCTGTTGCAGCGTCTGTCGGTGTTCAAGATGTCCTTTACCCTCGAGGCAGCTATGGGCGTGAGCAGTTGCGAGGTGCTCAAGCCGGATCAACTGGCGGCACTGGTGGAACGGTTGGTGGCCAAGTCGTTGCTCTCAATGGATCAGATCAATGGAACAACCCGCTACCGCTTTCTCAACACGACGCGCGCGTATGCGCAGGAGAAGCTTGAACACAGCGGTCATCTACGTGTGCTCGAGCGGCGTTACTCACAGTACATCAGCCGGGGGCAATGGGTCTCAGGTGGGCAATTGCCCATGGAGCTCGTCGAGTAACCGCCGGACTTTGCGCAGGTCCGGCGTTGCGAACCCCTCGGTGAACCGGTTGTAGATCGGCGCCAGCAGCTCATGGGCTTGCTGATACAGGCCCTGACGCTGCCAGAGTTGCGCCAGTGAGGTAGCGCTGCGCAGTTCCCAGGCCAGGGCGCCCTGATGCCTGGCCACATTCAACGCCCGAACCAATACTTCTTCGGCCGCTTTGCTTTTGTGGGAGCGAGCCTGCTCGCGAAAGCGCTCGCTCGGGCAACACAGCTCTAGCGGATTATCGTCAGCCATCAGTGCTTCGGCCTTGGCGCGCAATATCTCCGCCGTGCTCCATCCCGCCATCCCCGTATCGGCCCGTTGCAGCAAGGCGTCATCTACAAAACCGCTGTCCAGCGTGACCATGATTTCCCCGATCAGCCCCACCCCCGGTTGATCGGGCAACGACGCCTCATCACGATCAATCACCTGTGCATAGTGCCGAGCCCACGAATAGAACAGCAGCACCGAGTGTTTCTGCGCTTGCTCCAGCAGCAGGCGCAAGAGATCGCGAGCGGTCTGGCGGTCGCCGTTGTAGTGGGCGATCAGGCACCCGGCCAGCGCCAGGGTGTAGCAGATCGACGTGCCGTGGTTGATCTGGATCGCAATGTCCAGCGCTTGCCGGGCGGTGCGCCAGGCTTGTTCCGGTTGCCCCTGCAACCAGAGGATGCGCGCCAGAATCGTCAGGGCGGCAACGCTCTGGTCGTATTGCACGCCAAAACCGTGGGTGAAGCGGTTGAGGTGGCCGCTCTGGGCCATGCGCTGAATGACCTCTTCGGCGTTCTCCCGAGCCAGTTGCTGATTGCCGGCAAAGTGCAGGGCCAGTACGCGCAAGCGGTGGGTGCTCAATGACAAGACGGCGTCGCCATGGCCCCCCAAACGGTCGAATAGCAGGCTCTGCTCCAGCGCCATTTGATAGTGGCCGCAACTGAGGTTGACCGCCATGTGCCCGGACACCGCCCGCAGCTGACCGGCCATGTCATTGTTGTGTTTGGCCAGGGTCCTGGCACTGACGAAGGCTTCGATGGTTTCGGCGGTGCCGCCCTGGGTGTGATAGCAGGAGCTGCCGAGGGCGAGCTTGAGCATCATTTGCAGACGAGGGCAGGGCTTGGGCGCCGCCTCGAGCAACGCCAGCGCCTTGCGCACGTACACGCCGTGCTCCTTGAGCAGCGACAATTCCTGCCAGAGTGGCGTGGACGTCGCGGCCAGGCGTATCGCCAATGCCTGCGGCCCTTGTGCGTTCAAGCCCCAGTCGAGGGCCGAACGAATGTCTTCCAGACTGCGGGCATAACGCTCGATCCACGTGCTTGTCGGGATCAGCTCCCACTCGTGCTGGGCTTGCTTCATCAACGCCAGGCAGCGTTCGGCGTGACGTTTGCGGGTATCGGGCAGGTCGGCGGCCTGGTCGAGTTTTTCCAGGGCATAGCTGCGGGTGGTGTCGAGCAATCGGTAGAACACCTCTTCGTCACCCACCTCCACGTTCAGCAGCGATTTGGCCACCAGTTGCGTGATCGAGCCAAACACTGCCTGCGGTTCGATGTGTTCGCCGACGATCACCGCCGCCGCCGATTCCAGGGTGAATCCGCCTCTGAACACACCCAGTCGGCGCAGACAGGTTTGTTCGCAGGCACTCAGCAGTTCGAAGCTCCAGTCCAGCGTGGCACGCAGGGTTTGGTGTCGGCCCAACGTGGTCTGACAACCCTGGGTGAGCAGGCGAAAACTGCCTTGGAGTTGGGTCAGCAATCCGCTTAATCCGAGGCCGCTGACTTGCGCGGCCGCTAATTCGATCGCCAGTGGAATACCGTCCAGACGCCGGCAGATTTCAATCGCCAGCGGCAACTCGTCATCGGTCAGTTCGAAGCTGTCGTGGCTGGCCATCGCGCGTTCGACGAACAATTGCAGGGCGGAAAATGTAAGGGCCTGAGCGCGGTCTGGTACGGCGATGGGGGGAGGGCAGTCCAGCGACTCCAGGCGCTGAACACATTCACCTTCGGCCCGCAGGCTCTCACGGCTGGTGGCCAGAATGTGCACCTCTGGCGCGGCGCGCAGGATGCTCTCGCTCAGCAATGCGATGGCGTCGATCAGGTGTTCGCAGTTGTCGATCACCAGCAGCATCTGGCGGTCGCGCAAGAACGCGGCGAGGCCGCTCATCGGCTCGGCGTCGTGCAAGGACAGTTCGAGCAATGTCGCCAGGTGAACGGTGATCATCGACGGATCGCTGATCGGCGCCAGGTCCAGCAGACGAATGCCATCCCGGTAGCGCCCGATCAGTTGTTCGGCGACACGCAGGGCCACGGTGGTCTTGCCGATCCCGCCGGGGCCGACCAGGGTAATGAAACGCTGGCGTGACAGCTTGACCATCAGGTTATCGACGAGGGACTGGCGACCGATCATGCGGGTTCGACGAACGGGCAGGTTGTGACCGCTCGGCGCGGGCACTTCGCTCCCTGGAGGGTGCTCGATGTGCTCCAGCGAATAGGGCGCCACAAAGCTGTACCCGCGCTGCGCCACGGTGACGATGTAACGCTGGCCGGCCTGGCCGTCACCGAGGGCCTTGCGCAATGCGGCCATGTGCACCCGCAGGTTGATGTCTTCCACCACGCTGTTGGGCCAGACCCCGGCGATCAGCGTTTGTTTGCTGACCACCTTCCCGGCGTGTTCCAAAAGGATCAACAGAATGTCCATGGCGCGCCGACCCAGGCGCAGGGGCTGGTCGGCCTCCATGACCAGACGTTGTCCGGGGTAGATCCGGTAGGGGCCGAAATGGATGGCTTGTTCGGGGGGAAGGGTCAACGTGTCACTCCTGCTTGCCGCCGACTGATACGCGGTTTTCGAGCATATTCGTCAGGTTTTTACGGCAGCGCAATGCGCTGGCCGGATGACTCTGCAATGTCCGCCTGGACCGCTGGTTTGCGACTACAGTTCATGAGTTCCGTATTTATTGGGCGCAATGGTCTTGAAGGTATCGCTGAGGCATTTGGCGCACCAGGGAAAATTAACAACGTTTAACTCGTCCTGCGTCTGGTCTACGCCCAAAACTCTGCATCTTCAACGGCCACCGGTCTGTGGGAGCGAGCCTGCTCGCGAAGGCGGCGGCACATTCAACATCGTTAGTGACTGATGCAACGCTTTCGCGAGCAGGCTCGCTCCCACACGGGGCTGTCGTGTAACAAAGGGATTAACCACGTCAAGAGGACGCCGGAATGAGCAACGTGGTGGTGGTCTATCACAGTGGCTATGGGCACACCCGCGTCATGGCTGAAGCCGTGGCCCAAGGTGTGGAAAGGCACTTGGGAAGTACCTGCCAGCTGATTTCGGTCGAGGACGTGGACCGGCACTGGGACCATTTGCACAACGCCGACGCGATCATCTTCGGCGCGCCGACCTACATGGGCAGCGCCTCGGCACCCTTCAAGGGGTTCATGGAAGCCACGGCGGCGTTCTATCTGGCTCAACCCTGGCGCGACAAACTGGCGGCCGGTTTCACCAATTCCGGCTGCCTGTGTGGAGACAAACTCAACACTTTGCTGCAGATGGCAGTGTTCGCCGCGCAGCATTCAATGATCTGGGTCGGCCTCGACCTGCTGCCGGCGCGTTCGAGCACGGGCGTGTTCGATGGGCAAATGAATCGCCTGGGCAGCTCGCTCGGCGCCATGGCGCAGTCGAATCTCGAACAGTCCCCCGAATGCGCACCGCCTCCCGAAGACCGCTGCACCGCCGCGCATCTGGGCGAGCGAGTGGCGCGGCTGGCTGAACGCATGAGCCACTCACCGGTTTGATTCACCCCAACCCTCGCTAAGGAGACATCGCATGAGTAAGTTCACGACCCGAGACGGCACCGAGATTTATTACAAGGACTGGGGCACCGGTCAGCCTGTTGTCTTCAGCCACGGCTGGCCGTTGAACGCCGACAGCTGGGAGTCGCAAATGATCTTCCTGGCCTCCAAAGGCTACCGGGTGATCGCCCATGATCGCCGCGGTCATGGCCGCTCCAGCCAGCCATGGACCGGCAACGACATGGACACCTACGCCGATGACCTGGCGCAGTTGATCGAGTTATTGGATCTGCAAAACGTCGTGCTGTTCGGCTTCTCCACCGGCGGCGGCGAAGTGGCGCGCTACATTGGTCGTCACGGCACCGGGCGCGTGGCCAAGGCCGGGCTGATTTCTTCGGTGCCGCCGCTGATGCTCAAGACGGAAGCCAACCCCGGGGGCCTGCCGATCGAAGTGTTTGACGGCATCCGCGAGGCATCCCTGGCCGACCGTTCGCAGCTTTACATCGACCTCGCCAGCGGTCCGTTCTTCGGCTTCAATAAACCGGACGCCCAGTCATCTCAGGGCATGATCGACTGGTTCTGGATGCAAGGCATGACCTCCGGCCACAAGAACGCTTATGACTGCATCAAGGCGTTCTCCGAAACCGACTTCACCGAAGACCTGAAGAAGTTCGACATACCGACGCTGGTGGTGCATGGCGATGCTGACCAGGTGGTGCCGATCGAAGCGGCGGGCATTGCGTCTGTAAAACTGGTGAAAGGATCTACGTTGAAGATCTACCCCGGCGCTCCCCATGGCTTGACGGATACCCACAAGGATCAGCTCAACGCTGATCTGTTGGCGTTTTTGAAGGACTAGGCCCCCTCGATCCTAGGCCATGGAAACTCTGTAGCAGCTGTCGAGCCCCAGCGAGGCTGCGTTCGGCTGC
>NZ_LACH01000091.1 GCF_000968015.1 Pseudomonas fluorescens | reverse complement strand
AGGTTCAAGACGGTATCTACAGATAACATTCCGGCTTAACTGACTGGCACTAGCCATAGATGGCCCGTTTTCTATGCTCGGCCAATCATTTCCGCTAGTCCCATTGGACGATGTTGCCCCCGCTCAAACCCGCTTGAATAGCCCTGCATAAAGTCTCCCCCGGCAGCCGCCGAGTGCGGCGGGGCCTTAGAAAAAGAACGAGGAGTGCATCCATGGATATCCGTGGTCTGGGTTACGTCACCCTGTTATCCAGCGACCTGGCGCAATGGCGTCAGTACGCAAGCCAGGTGCTGGGCATGATGGTGGTCGGCAGCGATGACGATGAGCGGCTGTACCTGAAAATGGACGAGCGCCATTACCGCATTCTGGTGGAGAAAAGCGCTGAGAACGGCTTCGGTGCGTGCGGCTGGGAAGTGCCTGGCAAAGCGGCGCTTGAAAACGCCGTCAGCGTTCTGGAACAGGCCGATGTACAAGTCACCCGTGGCACTGTGGCCCAGGCCGAGGTTCGCAAGGTCCAGGAGCTGGTGCACTTCAGCGATCCGGATGGCAATCACCACGAATTGTTCTGGGGACCGTTGCAGGACTTCGCACGCTTCGTCTCGCCTGTCGGGGTCAAGGGTTTTGTCACCAACGAATTGGGCATGGGCCACGTGGTACTGCCGGCGCCGAGCTTCGAGCGCTGCCGGGATTTCTATGAGCAAGTCCTCGGTTTTGGTCTGTCCGACCTGATGAAAGTCCGCTTCACCCCGGACCCGGCCGAGCCGCAAAAGCGTATCCACTTCCTGCACTGCAATAACGGCCGGCACCACTCGCTGGCGATTTTCGAGTGCCCGATGCCCCACGGCTGCGTGCACATGATGGTCGAGGTCAACGCGCTGGACGAAGTCGGTCGCGCCCTTGATCGCGTGCACGCCAACGGTGTGAAGCTGTCGGCCACCCTCGGTCAGCACACCAACGATCAGATGATTTCGTTCTACATCAAGACGCCGTCCGGGTTTGACCTGGAATACGGCTGCGATGGCCTGGTGGTCGATTGGGATCGCCACACACCTTTTGAAAGCACAGTGGTCAGCCACTGGGGCCACGACTTCAGTGTCGGTCGCCAATGAGGACGATGACGATGGACAAGCGAATGACCACGGCCGAGATGGTCGGCCAACTGCGTGACGGCATGACCATCGGCATCGGTGGCTGGGGGCCGCGGCGCAAACCCATGGCGTTGGTGCGGGAGATTCTGCGCTCCGGCCTCAAGGACCTCACCGTGGTCGCCTACGGTGGTGCGGATGTCGGCATGCTCTGTGCGGCCGGCAAGATCAAGAAGCTGGTGTTCGCCTTCGTTTCCCTGGATTTCATTCCACTGGAACCGTACTTCCGCAAAGCACGCCAAGAGGCGGCGCTGGAGGTGATGGAAATCGACGAAGGCATGCTCCTGCTCGGTCTACGGGCCGCAGCGATGAATGTGCCATTTATTCCGACGGCAGTAGGCTTGGGCACCGATGTGCTGCGCCACAACCGGCAGATCAAGTTGATCGCCTCGCCCTATGCCGATGGCAAGGACTGGGTGGCGATGCCAGCGCTCAAACTCGATGCGGCGCTGATCCACGTCGACCGTGCCGATGCGCGCGGTGTGTGCCAGATCAGCGGCCCCGATCACTACATGGACGACTTGTTCGTACGTGCCGCGACTCACAGCTACGTGACCTGCGATGAACTGGTGGACAGCGAGTATTTCCACGCCGATGCCGGACACGCGCATCAAGTGTTCTGGGAACGCAACCTGACCACCGCCGTGGCCCACGTGCCGGGCGGTGCGCACCCGTCTTCCTGCGCGCCGCTGTACGGTTTCGACGTGGCGCACTTCAAGGCTTACAACGCTTCGGCGCAAGCCGTCGATGGCTGGCCGGGCTACGTCCGGGACTACGTCGACTGCACTCACGAACAGTACCTGGACAAGGTCGGCGGCCTGGCTGCGATCCGCCAACTGCCGTTGCCGATTTTTTAAGGGAGCCTTGCGATGAGCACTACCACTTACAGCCTCGCCGAATTGATGATCTGCGCCGCTTCTGAAGCCTGGCGCGACGATGGTGAGGTCCTGGCCAGCGGCATCGGTGTGATCCCGCGCCTCGCCGCGTCACTGGCCATGCTCAGCAGCAATCCGCAGCTGCTGATGACCGACTCCGAAGCCTACATGGTCGCCGAACCGGTGCCGTTGGGCGCGCGCAACGGCTATCAACCCAAGCGGGACAGCTGGATGGGGTTCTCGCGGATTTTCGACAACGTCTGGGGCGGCAAGCGCCATGCGCTGGTCGGCCCGACCCAGATTGACCGCTTCGGCCAGGCCAACATTTCGTGCATCGGTGACTACGCCAAACCCAAGGCGCAAATGCTCGGCGTACGCGGTTTCCCCGGCAACTCGATCAGCCACGCCAACTCTTTTTGTGTACCCAGCCACAACCGTCGGGTGTTCGTCGAAGGCGAGGTCGATATGGTCGCCTCGGTCGGCTATAACCCGGCCCGTCTGGCGCGCGGCTGGTCGCTGGACGAGATCGATATCCGCCTGATCATCACCGATCTTTGCGTGCTGGATTTCCTGGGCCCGCACCGGCAAATGCGCATTCGCTCGCTGCACCCCGGCGTGACGGTGGCCGAGGTTCAGGACAACACCGGATTTGCCCTGCATGTGCCGCCAGACTGCCCGACCACGGCCGCCCCGACCGTCGAGCAATTGCAGCTGATCCAGCGCCTGGACCCGCACAACCTGCGCGCCAGCCAGCTCAAAGACAACCCGCCAGGCCAACGCTGAGCGCCCCCGTTTCGGAGAAAAGTGATGGCTGAACATAACGACAAGAACGAGGCCGACGTGGTGCTTTACGAGGTGCGCGGCGCGGTGGCCCTGGTCACCATGAACCGCCCCGAGTACCACAACGCGCAGAACTCGCAGATGACCTACGCGCTGGACGCGGCGTTTCGCCGGGCCTGCGACGACGATGAGGTGAAAGTCATCGTGCTGCGTGGCGCCGGCAAGCATTTCTCCGCCGGGCATGACATCGGCACGCCGGGTCGCGACGTCGATCAGACCTTCGACCGTGCCAGCCTGTGGTACGACCATGTGAACAAGCCGGGCGGTGAATTTCTCTACGCCCGAGAGCAGGAAGTCTATCTGGGCATGTGCCGCCGCTGGCGCGAAATGCCCAAGCCAACCATCGCCATGGTCCAGGGAGCGTGCATCGCGGGTGGACTGATGCTGGCCTGGGTGTGCGACCTGATCGTCGCCAGTGAGGATTCGTACTTCGCAGATCCGGTGGTGCGAATGGGCATTCCCGGGGTCGAGTACTTCGCCCATGTGCATGAGTTGAACGCGCGAATCGCCAAGGAGTTTCTGTTCCTCGGCGAGCGCATGCCGGCGGCGCGCGCCTACCAAATGGGCATGCTTAATCGGGTAGTGGCCCGCGATGAACTGGAACAGCAAACCCTCGACATCGCTGGACGCATCGCGCAGATGCCGCGCCTCGGTCTGCAACTGAGCAAACAGGCGGTCAATAACGCCGAAGACCTGATGGGCAAGCGCGCAACCATGGACATGGTGTTTGGTCTGCATCACTTCGCCCATGCACACAATGAGCTGGTGTCGGGTGACCGACTCGGCGGATACGACGCCAAGGCCATGGCCCGTTCGCAACGCACCTCGGGCGGGGCGTGAGCATGGCGATCTCTTTGAATACCCGTCTGACCGAGTTACTCGGTTGTCGCTATCCGATCATCCAGACCGCGATGGGCTGGGTCGCCGACCCGAAACTGGTGGCGGCCACGGGCAATGCCGGTGGCTTCGGTTTTCTCGCCGGGGCGACCATCGAGCCTCAGCGGATGGAGGCAGCGATCCTCGAAACCCGGCGCCTGACCGATCAGCCTTTCGGCGTGAATTTTCATATGTACCAGGCCAACGCCGCAGAGATCGTCGAGCTGGTGCTGCGCCACAACGTCAGGGCGGTCAGCTACAGCCGCTCGCCCGGCAAGCAAATGATCAGCCGTTTGAAGGACGCCGGCGTGGTGTGCATCCCCACTGTTGGAGCGCTCAAACACGCGCAGAAAGCCGTGGAAATGGGCGCCGATGCGGTCACCGTACAAGGCGGCGAGGGCGGCGGGCATACCGGTTCGGTGCCGACTTCGTTGCTGCTCGATCAAGTCGTCAACGCAGTTTCGGTGCCCGTGGTGGCCGCCGGTGGTTTCAAGGATGGTAAAGGCCTGGTCTCGGCCCTGGCCTACGGCGCCGAAGGCATCGCCATGGGCACGCGCTTTCTGATGTGCGCCGACAGTCCGGTGCCGCAGGCAACCCTGTCGCGTTACCTCGCGGTCAAGGACCCGGCGGCGATCATCATCAGTCGCGCCATCGACGGTATGCCGCAACGGATGATTCGCAACGAATTGCTCAACGAGCTTGAAGCGAGTGGTGGTCTCAAACGCTTGTTGCTGGCGGTCCGCAGTGGCCTGGCTTACCGCCGCCACAGTGGCATGAGCCTGACGCAACTGCTCACCAGCGCGCTGAAAATGCGCGGCAGCGGTGAGCTGACGGCCGCTCAAAGCATCATGGCCGCCAACGCGCCGATGGTGATTCAGAAAGCCATGGTCGACGGGTTACCCGCCGAAGGTGTACTGCCCGCCGGCCAGATCGCCGCGTCCATCGACAGCTTGCCCAGCTGCGCCCAATTGATTGAACAGATCGTCCGCGACGCCGAATTGCGTCTGGACGCGCTGTGCCGCCGTGTGTCGTGAAGGGGAAAGGCATGAAACCATTTAGCGTCAGCATCGATAACGGCATTGCCGAACTGGTGTTCAACCAGCCACCGGTCAACGCCTTCAATTGTCAGGGCTGGGCCGATATCGCCAGCGAGATCGAAAGCCTCGGTCGCGACAGCGGCGTGCGGGTGATCGTGATTCGCGCCGAAGGGCGCGGCTTTTGCGCCGGGGTCGACATCAAGGAGCTGGCCGCCGACGGCAACCTGATCGTGGCGGTGAACAAAGGCAACTACGACAGCTTCAAGGCGATCCACCGCAACCCGAAACCGGTGATCGTTGCCGTACACGGCTTCGTCCTCGGCGGCGGCATCGGCATCTGCGGCGCGGCCGACATTCTGGTGGCCTCCGAGTGCGCTAGCTTCGGCGTGCCCGAGGTCGATCGCGGCGCCATGGGGGGGGGCGCGCATTTGCAGCGGCTGTTCCCGGTGCAGAAGGTCCGTCACATGTACTTCACCGGCGAAATGATCGACGCCGCTGAGGCCTGGCGCCTGGGTGCGGTCGAGCGTGTGGTCAAACGCGAGGACTTGCGTGAGGCCGCGCTGCAGATCGCCCGCACCATCGCCGCCAAGAGCCCGGCCATGATCAGCCTCGCCAAAGAAGCGCTGAGCGGTATCGAAGACGGCAATCTGGAAGACAAATATCGCTGGGAGCAGGGCTTCACGCTCGAGGCTTATCGCTCACTGGACTCACAGGAAGCACGCGACTCGTTCGTCGAGAAGCGCGATGCCCACTTCAACGGCTGAAGGCACCCTCATGGACCTGACATATACCCCGGCCCAGCAGGCCTTTCGCGCCGAGGCGCGGACCTGGCTGACGGCCAACGTACCCCGCGAACCGCTGCAATCGTTCGATACCGAGCAAGGCTTTGCCGAGCACCGTGCCTGGGAAAACCGGCTCAACGACGGTCGCTGGGGCATGGTCACCTGGCCGATCGATCTCGGCGGGCGCGGTTGCGACTTGATCGAGTGGTTGATCTTCGAGGAGGAGTACTACCGCTCTGGCGCGCCTGCACGGGTTAACCAGAACGGCATCTTCCTGCTCGGCCCGACGCTGATGGAATACGGTAGCGAGGAACAGAAAGCGCGCTTTTTGCCACGCATGGCCACCGGTGAAGATATCTGGGCCCAGGCCTGGTCCGAACCAGGCGCGGGTTCCGACATGGCGGCAATCCGCTCGAAGGCCGAACGGGTGGGCGACCATTACGTGATCAACGGCCAGAAAACCTGGTCGACTCGCGCCGTGTGGGCCGACTGGGTGTTCGGTATCTTCCGCACCGACCCTCATTCGCAGCGCCATCAAGGCCTGACGTTTATTCTGCTGCCGCTCGACAGCCCGGGGATCACGGTACGGCCAATTCCTCAGCTCAATGGCTTGCCCGGGTTCGCCGAGATTTTCTTCGACGACGTCAAGGTTCCGGTGGAAAACGCACTGGGCGGCGAGGGCATGGGTTGGCATGTGGCGATGTCCACCGCCGGGTTCGAACGCGGTTTGCTGCTGCGTTCACCCGCACGTTTTCAGGAAACCGCTCGGCGACTGGTGCAGCTGTACCAGTCCAACCGCGAGCAGGCTGACCGTGATCCGGCCATTGGCGAGTCGGTGATGCGCGCCTGGCTGGACGCCGAGGCTTACACCCTGAGCACCTACATGACCGCCTCGAAACTGGTGCAAGGCGGGAAGATCGGGCCGGAGTCTTCGACCAACAAAATCTTCTGGTCGGAACTCGATCAGAGCATGCACGACACCGCCATGAGCATTCTCGGCTTGCGTGGCGAGCTGCTGCCCGAAGCACCTGCTGCGGGCGATGTCGGCCATTGGCTGGAAGGTTTTCTGTTTGCCCAGGCCGGACCGATCTATGCCGGCACCAACGAGATCCAGCGCAACATCATTGCCGAACGCATGCTCGGCATGCCGCGTGCCTGAGGAATAGACCATGGACTTTAGTTTCAGCCGCGACCAGTTGCTGTTCCAGGACAACGTCAGAAGTTTTTTGATCAATGAGGTCACCCCGGAGCGCATTCGTGAACTGTGGCTCAGCGACAGCGGGCGCAGCGATCAACTCTGGGCCCAATTGGTGGAGTTGGGCCTGACCGCGCTGACCGTGCCCGAGGCGCATGACGGGATGGGCATGAATGAATTGGACTTCATTCTGCTCGCTCAGGAATGTGGCTATGCCGGTCTGCCCGAACCGCTGGTGGAGACGATGCTGATCGGCGTGCCGTTGCTCGCCGCCCTTGATGAAAGCCACGCGGTGCTCAAACAGCACTGGCTGACGCGCGTCGCCGAAGGCCATGCACGGTTGGCGATTGCTGAACCGGGTAACCCGCTGGTCAGCGATGCTCACGTCGCCGATTTGCTGTTGCTGGCTCATGGCGATGAGGTGCATGCGGTCGAACCTGGCGCGGTGCGCCTGACCCGCAATGTGTCGGTCGATCCCAGTCGTCAGCTGTTTCAGGTCGACTGGACGCCAACGTCCGCCACCTGCGTGGCCACTGGCGAACAGGGCCGACGCTTGTGGGCCGCCGCGTTCAATCGTGGCGCGCTGGGCTGTGCCGCGCAAATGCTGGGGCTGGCCAAACGCATGGTCGACCTCGCGGTGGATTACACCTTTGAACGCAAACAGTTCGGCAAACCGGTGGGTTCGTTCCAGGCGGTCAAGCATTTGATGGCCAACGTCGCGGTGCAGATCGAGTTCGCCAAAGGACCGCTGTATCGCGCCGCCTATGCACTGGCCGAGCAGCAACCGGGGCAGGAAGTGCTGGTGTCCCATGCCAAGTTGGCAACTTCGGAAGCCGCCATGCTCGCCGCGAAAAACACCATTCAGGCCCATGGCGCCATGGGTTACACCTGGGAAGTCGACCTGCATTTGTTCATGAAACGCGCCTGGGCGCTGGACAAAGTCTGGGGTGATCGTGGCCATCATAAAGGGCGGATCCGCGCGGCGTTGTTCGACGGCAATCCAGCACTGGGTGCTGGCAAAACTTTCTGACGGCGACTGTGCCCGACGTCAACATTTACCCCGAGGTACACCATGCCTGAAGCCTATATTGTCGACGCCCTGCGCACACCCACCGGGCGGCGCAAGGGTGGTTTGAGCCAGATTCACGCAGCCGATCTGGGCGCCCACGTCTTGCGTGCGCTGGTCGAGCGCAACGACATCCCCGATGACGATTACGACGACGTGATCTTCGGCTGTGTCGACACCATCGGTCCGCTGGCCGGGGACATAGCCCGCACCAGTTGGCTGGCCGCCGGCCTGTCGCAGTCGGTGCCCGGCACCACCATCGATCGCCAGTGCGGTTCGTCCCAGCAAGCGGTGCACTTCGCCGCCCAAGCAGTGATGAGCGGCACCCAGGATGTGGTCGTCGCCGGTGGCGTGCAAACCATGACCCAGATTCCTATTTCCTCGGCGATGATCGCCGCTGAACCGCTGGGCTTCAGAGATCCGTTCAGCGGCTCCGAAGGTTGGGTCCGGCGCTATGGCGCACAGCCGCCGACTCAATTCCGTTCGGCACAGATGATTGCCGAGAAGTGGGGGCTGTCCCGCGAACAACTGGAAGCCTATTCACTGGAGTCCCATCAGCGGGCATTGCGGGCCATCGAGCAAGGGCGGTTCAACCGGGAAATCGTGCCACTGGCCGGCGTCGTGCACGACGAAACGCCACGCCAGACCAGCCTGGCGAAAATGGCGGAACTGGACGTGCTGTTTGGCTGCGACCGGGTGACCGCCGCAGTGTCCAGCCAGACCTGCGACGCGGCCAGCGCGATGCTGATCGTTTCTGAAACGGCACTCAAACGCTACGGGCTGACACCGCGCGCGCGCATCCACCACCTCAGCGTGCGCGCCGAAGACCCGATCTGGATGCTCACCGCACCCATCCCGGCCACCGCTTATGCACTCAAGCGAGCCGGGATGAAGCTGGAAGACATCGACCGGGTGGAGATCAACGAAGCCTTCGCCTCGGTCGCCATGGCCTGGCTCAAGGAGACGGGTTATCCCCATGAACAGACCAACGTCAACGGTGGGGCGATTGCCCTCGGCCATCCGCTGGGCGCCACCGGCACCCGATTGATGTGCACGCTGTTGCATGAACTGGAGCGCTGCGGGGGACGCTTCGGTTTGCAGACCATGTGCGAAGGCGGCGGCCAGGCCAACGTGACGATTATCGAACGCTTGTAAGCGATGTATTTGAAGGGAGCAGGAACATGAAAATCTGTGAGAACCGCGTAGTGATCATCACCGGTGCCGGCGGTGGTCTGGGGCGGGCCTACGCGCTGGCCTTCGCTGCCGAGGGCGCTAAAGTGGTGGTCAACGATATCAATCGTGAAGCGGCGCTGGCTGTGGTCGGCGAAATTCTCGGGCAGGGTGGAAGCGCCGTGGCCAACAGCAACGACATCACCCGCTACGACGACGCGGCGTTGATCGTGCGCCAGGCCATCGAAACCTTCGGCGGCCTGGACGTGGTGGTCAACAACGCCGGCATCTGCCGCGACCGCATGTTCGCCAGCCTCACCGAAGCCGACTGGGATGCGGTGGTGGCCGTGCACCTCAAAGGTCACTTCTGCATCGCCAGCCACGCCGCGCGTTACTGGCGCGAGCAGGCCAAGGGAGGTGCGCAGCTGAGTGCGCGGATCATCAACACCAGTTCCGGGGCCGGTTTGCAGGGCTCCATCGGTCAGTCCAACTATGCCGCTGCCAAGGCTGGTATCGCTGCGTTGACGCTGGTGCAGGCGGCCGAGCTGGGTCGCTATGGCATAACCGTCAACGCCCTGGCCCCGGCCGCGCGAACCGGAATGACCGAGCAGGTGTTCGCCGATACCATGAAAAAACCTGAAGAGGGCTTCGACTACTTCGCTCCGGAAAACGTTGCGCCGTTGGTGGTCTGGCTCGGCTCGCAAGCGTCCAATGCGGTAAACGGGCAGATGTTCGAAGTCGAGGGCGGCAAGTTGTCGATTGCCGATGGCTGGCGTAGAGGTCCGGAATTGGACAGGCAAGGGCGTTGGGCGGTGGAAGAGGTGGGGCAGGCGGTAGAGCAATTAATGGCCAGGGTAGTGCCTGCGGCGAAAGTGTACGGCAGTTGATTGGGCCAATCCTTCTATATAGATGGATTCATTTTGCTCTTCTATATAGAGGGGGAACGGGCTGTTCGTCGGCGTTCCGCAGTGTTTGATAGAAAAGCTCAATTAAGTGTTGACGGCAGATTCTGGAAG
>NZ_LACH01000090.1 GCF_000968015.1 Pseudomonas fluorescens | reverse complement strand
GCCGTCCCCTATGCCGATTCTCGTCATTCTTGACACTGTCCGGTCAGCTTCTCTAGGATGCTGCCCATGCGCCGATTTAAACAGCTACTTGCGGGGCGCCAGGTGACTCATTCAGTTGCCGATAGAAGCTTGAAACAGGCTTCGAAATACCGCTAAAGCGCTGGTTCGGTGTTGCCTCTCACCTGCCATGCAGACTTTTGAGGCAGAGACACGACACAATGAATGCACTAAGCCCCGTTATACGCCCCGCGCCGATCACGGCACATCTCACCCAGCGCAATCCAAAAATCCTGCTTGGCGGCAAACATCAGCCGACACTTTTGCGTTATCTCGATGGCTGGCCACGTCGCACCGGTGGGCCTGCGGCCTTCCTGATCCAGTTTGTCGAAGAGGGTGAATCGCTGGCTCGATTTGCCAGCGACAGTTTCGATCTGGCGGTGATTCAATCGCCCAGCCTCGAGGACGCCCCCGAAGTGATCAAGCAATTGACTCGCGTTGCCCGACAGGGGCTGATTACCCGCCGTTGAGGCTTTGAACGCTGCGGCTCAGAGATACTCGATCGCCACGATATACACGCACTGCTCACCGGTCGGTGTCTGGACCCGAACCTCAGCGTCCAGCGCCTTGCCGATCAGGGCGCGCGCCAACGGCGAATCGATGCTGATCAGGCCCAGTTTCAAATCCAGTTCATCCGGCCCGACAATGCGATAGCGTGACTCTTTGCCGCCTTCGTCTTCGATCGTGACCCAGGCGCCAAAATAGACCTTGTTCGGATCGCTCGGTTTTTCGCTGACGACTTTGAGCGCTTCCAGCCGCTTGGTGAGAAAACGCACGCGACTGTCGATCTCGCGCAGCATCTTTTTGCCATAAGTGTATTCAGCGTTTTCCGAGCGATCGCCCTGTGCCGCGGCCTCGCTGACGGACTGTGTCACCTGCGGCCGCCGAACATGCCAGAGCTCATGAAACTCAGCCCGCATCCGCGCTTCACCTTCAGGGGTGATCAGCGCGGTGCCAGCGGTGCGGGGAGGGCGATAACGGCTCATGGCAACTTCTTGTGGTGGAGAGAGCTTGAGTCTATCAACCCTCGCGCAAGACTGTCAGTGGGCTGGCGTTCAGCGCGCGGCGTGTGCCGAACACGCCAGCCCCCCCGATCAACACCGCGCCGATCAGCGGCAATACCAGCAACCACGGATGCGGGTGCCACGGCAGGTCGAAGGCGTAGCGGTAGAGCACCAGACTCACCAGCTCAGAACCCAGCGCCGCCAACAACCCGCTGACCGCCCCAAGCAAACCGAACTCGATTCGCCGGGCCTTGACCAATAATTGCCGCTCGGCCCCCAGCGCTCGCAACAAGGCGCCTTGGCGAATGCGTTCATCGAGCGTCGCTTGCAAGCCTGAAAACAACACCGCCATCCCCGCCGCCAACACAAACAACAGCACGTATTCCACCGCGAGGGTGACTTGGGCGAGGATGCTGCGCAGCTGTTCGAGCAAGGCTTCGACTTGCAAGATGGTCACCGCCGGGAATGCCCGGGACAGATCCACGATTTGTTGATCATGACCGGCCGCCAGGTAAAAACTGGTCAGGTAAGTCGCCGGCAGATCCTTCAGTGTGCCGGGCTGGAAGATCATGAAGAAGTTAGGCTGGAAGTTATCCCAGTTGATCTCCCGCAGGCTGGTGACTTTCGCTTCGCGATTGACGCCGCCCACGGTAAACACCATGTGATCGCCGAGCTTGAGCTTCAGGCTTTCGGCGACTTTACCTTCCACCGATACGCCGGGTATTTCGTCCGGCGTCTGTTCGCCCCACCAGTTGCCCGCCGTGAGCTTGTTGCCCGCCGGCAAATCTGCCGCCCAGGTCAGGCTCAGGTCGCGCTGGATCGCTCGATCACCGGCCGAATCCTTGCTGACGATTTCCTGCACCGGCTCGCCGTTGACGCTGATCAGCCGTCCCGGTACCACCGGGTACAGCGGCGCCGATTGCGCCGACAGTTTGATCAGGTGATCGATGAACGCCTGTTTGTCCGCCGGCAGAATGTTAAGCGCGAAATAGTTGGGCGCGTTTTTCGGCAGCTGGTTCTGCCAGGTGTCCAGCAACTCGCCGCGCAGCAATGCGATCAGCGCCATGGACAGCAGAATCAAACCGAAGGCGAGGGATTGCCCCGCTGCCGCCAGCGGATGACGCAGCAATTGGCCTAGCCCGAGGCGCCATGGCAAAGAGGCACGCGCCAGCATTCGACGCAGGCTCTTCAGAAGCAGCAACAGCAAGCCGCCAAGCACCAACGCCGCGATCACACCGCCACCGAGCAGGGCGAAGGTCAATACCAGGTCCAGGCTCAGGCGCCACATGATCAGACCGAGGGCGCCCAATGCCGCGCCGTAGACCATCCAGGTGCTGGAAGGAATCGGCAGCATGTCCCGGCGCAATACCCGCAATGGCGGTACCCGACCCAGTGCCGCCAGTGGCGGCAAGGCAAAACCGGCCAGCGCCACCAATCCGGTGCCGATCCCGGCGATGGCAGGAAACAGACCGCCCGGTGGAACGTCGGTCGGTAATAAATCATGCAGCAGCGCGAACAGTCCCAGCTGCGCGAACCAGCCGATAAGGGCGCCGCTGATACTGGCGAGCAGACCGAGCACCGTCAGCTGCAAACTGAACAGCACCATAGTTTCCCGGCGGGACAATCCCAGACAACGCAGCAACGCACTGGCATCGAATCGGCGGGTGGCGAAGCGCGTAGCCGATAGCGCCACCGCCACACCCGACAGCAGAACCGCCACCAGACTGGCCATGTTCAAGTAACGCTCGGCCTTGCCCAAGGCGCCGCCGATCTGCCTATTGCCATCGCGGGCATCCTGCAAACGCTGGTTGGCGGCCAGGCCGGGTTTGATCAATTGACGATAGGTTTCCAGCGCCTCGGCTTTGCCGCGCCAGAGTTCGCGGTAGCTGACCCGGCTACCGGGTTGCACCACGCCGGTCGCGGCGAGGTCGCTGAGGTTGATCAGCACCCGCGGCGTCAGGCTGTAGAAATTGCCGGCGCGGTCCGGTTCGTAGGTCAGTACTCGCGCCAGTTTGAGGGTTCGCATGCCGACGTCGATGCTGTCGCCGATCTTCAGGTCCAGCGCGGTCAGCAGTCGCGCTTCGACCCAGGCTTCACCGGGTTTCGGTCCACCACCGGGTTCTTCCGGGGCGGAGGGCGCCGGGGCACTTTTCAGTTCGCCGCGCAATGGGTAGACGTCGTCGGCAGCCTTGATGCTGGACAACTGAATGCCATTATCAGTGGCGATGACGCTGGAGAACTCCACCACTTGAGCGTGTTCGAGGCCCAGCTCCGTGCCGCTTTTGATCTGTTCGGGCCGCGCGGGAGAGCTGCCTTCAAGCAGCAAGTCGGCACCGAGAAACTCGGTGGCGCGCAGCATCATGGCGCCGTTCAGGCGGGCGCCGAAGTAACCGATGGCGGTACTCGCCGCCACGGCCACCAGCAAGGCAAAAAACAACACGCGCAACTCACCGGCGCGGGCGTCGCGCATGAGTTGGCGCAAGGCAAGACTGAACAGGCGCAACAGCGGCAGGCGTGCCATCAAGGCTCCAGAGGGGCGACCAGCAGGCCGGCTTCAAGGCGGATCAGGCGTCGGCAGCGATGCGCCAGGCGTTCGTCGTGGGTTACCAGCACCAGGGTTGTGCCGCGTTCCTGGTTGAGTTCGAACAGCAGATCGCTGATGCGCTCGCCGGTGTGGCTGTCGAGGTTGCCGGTGGGTTCGTCGGCGAACAGTACATCGGGTTCGGCGGCAAACGCACGGGCAATCGCCACGCGTTGCTGTTCGCCACCCGAAAGCTGGCGAGGCGAATGGGTCAGCCGCTGGCCCAGGCCGACCCGTTGCAGCAGCTCGGTGGCGCGTTCACGGGCGTCTTTGCGGCCATCGAGTTCCAGCGGCAGCATGACGTTTTCCAGGGCGTTGAGACTGTCGAGCAACTGAAAGGACTGAAACACAAAACCGACGTGCTCGGCGCGGATACGGGCGCGCTGGTCTTCATCGAGATTGCTCAGGGCTTGCCCGGCGAGGGTGACGTCACCGCTGCTCGGCAGGTCAAGGCCGGCGAGCAGGCCGAGAAGGGTGGATTTGCCGGAACCGGAGGCACCGACAATGGCCAGGCTGTCGCCCTTGTTCAGTTCCAGGCTGAGTTCGTGCAGGATAGTCAGTTCACCTTCCGCGCTGGGAACCACTTTGCTGAGGTTCTTCGCGGTGAGAATGCTTGCGCCCATGGAGAGTCCGATGCGTGTGTGGTTTTTGAGTACTGGCCTGGCCTTGATGTGCATGGCCCAGAACGCAGCGGCGGGTACAGTCCTGATCGTTGGCGATAGTATCAGCGCGGGTTTCGGGCTGGATACCCGGTTGGGGTGGGTCTCCCTGCTCGAGCAACGGCTCAAGCGCGAAGGTTTCGACGATAAGGTGGTCAATGCGTCCATCAGCGGCGACACCAGCGCCGGAGGCCAGGCGCGCCTGCCCGCGCTGCTTGCAGAGCATAAGCCTGAGCTGGTGATCCTCGAGTTGGGCGGTAACGACGGGCTGCGTGGATTGCTGCCAACGCAATTGCAACAAAACCTTGCAGCAATGATCGACAGCTCCCGCGCGAGTGGCGCCAAGGTGCTGCTGCTCGGTATGCAATTGCCACCCAACTACGGTGTTCGTTATACCGAAGCCTTCGCGAAGGTCTACAGCACGCTGGCCGAGGAGAAAAAGATCCCGCTGGTGCCGTTTTTTCTCGACGGTGTGGGTGGTCACCCGGACTTGATGCAAGCCGACGGCTTGCACCCGGCTGCCGGGGCTCAGGACAAGTTGCTGGAAAATGTCTGGCCTACACTTAAACCGCTGCTTTGACGCTTTTCTAGCGGCGGTGTTTCGGCTAAGGTGGCGCCCCCGATTTGGAGCCCCCGATGCCGCGTCCTGCCTGGTCACTTTTTGCCTACCAACTGATCGAGCCTGACGAACAGCTGGATCTGTTCGCCTGCCAGGAAGTGCGGGTACATCTGGTGACCCGTCAACTGGAGTTGGGCGGCTCGGCGGACCGGACCTTGTGCGGCAGCCTGTTGCCAGCACAACCGCGCTGGTCGAGCGTCGATCGCCGTGTGTTCCAGGATCAGCGCCTGTGCTCGCTGTGTCGGGCCATTCTGGAATCGCAAAAACGCGGCACATCGCCAATCTGGCCGGAACTGCGTTTCGAGCTTTAAGGCCCTATAGATTGCTTGCTATCGGTCAACTCCCCGATTTTCCAGATGCCGGTGTACAATTCCATTTTTATACCCTTGTCGATCATGCGAAGGATTTTCCGGATGTTGCCGCGCTTTCCTGCCGTCACCCGCTACCTGTCTCTTGCCGCCCTCTGTGTGGCGGGTCCCGTAGCAGCATTGGAGCTGCCCCTGCCACCGCCCGGTGAAGACATCGTCGGTCAGGTCCAGGTGATCAAGGCCAAGTACGAAGATACCTTCGCGGACCTTGGCACCACCTACGATCTGGGCTATTCGGAAATGGTCGCGGCCAACCCTGGCGTCGATCCATGGCTGCCGGGCGCAGGTACCGAAATAGTGCTGCCGACGCGTTTCATCCTGCCGCCGGGTCCGCGTGAAGGCATCGTCATCAACCTGGCCGAATACCGCCTCTATTACTTCCCGAAAGGCCGGAACGTGGTGTACACGTTCCCGCTGGGTATCGGCCGTGAAGGTTGGGGCTCGCCGATTGCCCATACCAGCATCACCGCCAAGACGCCGAACCCGACCTGGACCCCTCCAGCGTCGATCAAGGCCGAGCACGCCGCCGATGGCGATCCACTGCCGAACGTGGTACCGGCCGGCCCGGACAACCCGCTGGGGCCGTTCAAGTTCACGCTGGGCACGCCGGGCTACCTGATCCACGGTTCGAACAAGAAGTTCGGCATCGGCATGCGCACCAGCCACGGTTGCTTCCGCATGTTCAACAACAACGTGCTGGAAATGGCGAGCATGGTGCCGGTAGGCACGTCTGTTCGCATTATCAGCGACCCGTACAAGTTCGGTGTCAGTGGCGGCAAGGTGTACCTGGAAGCGCACACGCCACTGGACGACAAGGGCAACCCTTCTGTGGTCGACAAACACACCGCGGTGATCAACGCGATGCTCAAGCGTGAGGACATCACCAATAACCTGCGCATGAACTGGGATGTGGTCCGCGACGTGGTTGCCGCCGAAGATGGTCTGCCGGTGGAAATCGGAGTGCCGAATTCCTCGGCGGCGATTGTGACGAATGCGCCGATCGACCCGCTGCAGTAATGCTTGAAAGGAACCCGCCGATGCTGACCGCATCGGCGGGTTTTTTATGGCCTGTACGAAATCGCAGGCAATAAAAAAGCCGACCCAAAAAATGGGTCGGCTTGATAACAATCCCGAAGGATTATTACTTGCGGCTAGCTTTGTCCAGCATGCGCAGAGCACGCTCGTTAGCTTCGTCAGCAGTCTGTTGTGCTTTTTGAGCAGCAGCCAGAGCTTCATCAGCTTTACGGTAAGCTTCGTCTGCACGAGCCTGGGAGCGAGCTGCTGCGTCTTCAGTAGCAGTCAGACGTGCTTCGGTTTCTTTCGATACGCTGCTGCAACCGGTAGCCAGAACTGCGGCCAGAGCCAGAGCAGAGAATTTCAGAACGTTGTTCATCGTGTTCCCCTTCAAGGACTTTCTATTAAGTTAGCTGTCTCCTCAGAGTGAGGAAATAGCCGGCGTACATACTACCCATTACTTGTCGTAAGTAAACTGACGTAAAGCAAGAAGCCAAAAAAATTGTAGGCGTTGATTCTTTTTCGAGCAACTTTTAACTGCGTTGTTTAAAAAATATCCAGCTGGGAAGCCCGAGCTGAGCGAGCCGCCGAAGAAAAGTTCCGTGCGCTCACAGCTCTTTTCCGAGTCTTGGCTAAAGTCTGTCTAGATGGATTCGTCCACACTTTTGTTCGGATTTTGCGTGGTGCCTCTCATATCTTTCTCCCATGTTCAGGTGACTTTAACAAAGGGCGCTCGTCTTAAGTCTCAACATCCGGCAATGTTCAGGCTGTCGACCTTCAGAGATCTTGGTCGAGCCGTCTCTGCGCAACCCGGAGCAGCACCCCCGCCCCCCAGCGTGATGACGAGCGTACCTTGAGCATTTCTGCCTAAAGGTGCCTACTATTTGATACGTGCTCGGTTGCGCGAGATGGGTGCAGTTCTTCTCGGTGTCCATTCAGGCACGGGGTGGCGTAGATGTTCCTTCGCCGGAAAAACATCGGTAAGGTAGGGGTCAGAATTCCAGACCCGCGAGGAGTAGTGATGAGCGAGGCGTTGTCCATCCACCATGACCAGGCTGGTCATCAGTTCGAGACCAATGTGGACGGTCATCGTGCCTACCTGACCTATATGGATCTGGGGAAACAGACCCTGGATATCTATCGCACTTTTGTGCCCAACGCGCTGCGTGGTCGCGGCATTGCGGCAGCCTTGACCGAGAAGGCGTTGGAGTACGCTGATGAAATGGGTTATACCGTCATTCCATCGTGTTCCTACGTGGAACGCTACATGGAGCGCCATCAGCGGCATGCAGCCAAGCTGAGCCAGTAACCTTTCACAGAATCGAACGCATAAAAAAACGCCGGGTAAGCCCGGCGTTTTTGTGTGCGGCGAAAAGTGATCAGCTGCGATCGCGTTTCGGCAGCACGTCCTTGAGCTTGGCATGCATGCTGCGCAAGGTGTTTTCGGTGGCGGTCCAGTCGATGCAGGCATCGGTGATCGACACGCCGTATTGCAGGTCGGCGAGGTCTTTCGGGATCGCCTGGCAGCCCCAATTCAAGTGACTTTCGACCATCAGGCCGATGATCGACTGGTTGCCTTCGAGGATCTGGTTGGCAACGTTCTCCATCACCAGCGGTTGCAGGGCCGGGTCCTTGTTGGAGTTGGCGTGGCTGCAATCGACCATGATGTTCGGCTTGATCTTCGCTTTGTTCAGCGCTTGCTCGCAGAGCGCGACGCTGACCGAATCGTAGTTCGGCTTGCCGTTGCCACCGCGCAGTACCACGTGACCGTAGGCATTGCCCTTGGTGGTGACGATCGACACCCCACCTTCCTGATTGATGCCCAGGAAGCGGTGAGGGCTGGAAACCGATTGCAGGGCGTTGATAGCGACCGTCAGGCCGCCGTCGGTGCCGTTCTTGAAGCCGACTGCCGAGGACAGGCCGGAGGCCATTTCACGGTGAGTCTGGGATTCAGTGGTGCGCGCACCGATGGCCGACCAGCTGATCAGGTCCTGCAAGTACTGCGGGGAGATCGGGTCGAGGGCTTCAGTTGCGGTCGGCAGGCCCATCTCGGCCAGGTCCAGCAACAATTGACGACCGATGTGCAGACCGTCCTGAATCTTGAAGGAGTCGTCCAGGTACGGATCGTTGATCAAACCTTTCCAGCCGACGGTGGTGCGTGGCTTCTCGAAATACACGCGCATGACCAGATACAGGGTATCGGACACTTCGGCCGCAAGCGCCTTCAGGCGCTCGGCGTATTCGTGGGCAGCCTTGATGTCGTGGATCGAGCAAGGCCCGATGACAACAAACAGGCGGTGGTCGGTGCCATCAAGAATGTTGCGAATGACTTCGCGACCCTTGGTGACAGTGCGCAGGGCAGCGTCGCTCAGAGGGATATCACGCTTGAGCTGATCAGGAGTGATCAGCGTCTCGTTGGAAGCGACGTTTAGGTCGTTGATCGGTAAATCAGCCATCGTTTACTCGTCAGGTCACGGGTGCCGGCCGCCAGCGAACCCGCGCGGCGGAGCACAGCAAATTAAGCGCGTCGGGGAGCAGAACCTTAGCGCGTTACACCGTGGCTCGACAATGGGCAGACACCGGTTTAAGGGGCATTCTCAATTAGTTTGCGCGGGGAAACCCATTGAAGATGCCCTTCCTAATCCAGCACAACCTGTGCAAATGCTCTGCGAACCGTCTCGTGAGAGAACTCGTCGGCATGCTCCTGGACCCATTCGAGGGCCAGGGCCTGGGTTTCCTGCAGATCGTCATGCACGTCATGCAGGCGGCAGTAACGTTCGATCTGACACACCTGCTCGCCCATCCGGGCACTGAACATCATCTGTTCGTCAACAAAGGCAATGCCTACCAGATAACCGCGTTTGCGTCGCAGGCACCAGGCTACATAGCCCAGAAAACGCATGTCGGGGTTCAAGGTTGGCATGCGTACTTCCAGCGCCGTACCGTGGCGCCAGGCGCGGTGGTAATTGCAAGCCATGCCCCCGACGCTGATAGTGTGCAGCTGTTGTCGTGAAATACACTCAGGTTTCAGCAACGTTAATTCGACGGGTACATCGTCAGGATGAGGAATAAAACGTCCCATGAGCACGGACTCCATGTGTCGGCCATCTGACATTGTTCCACCCAGTATAGTGGTCGAATTGGAACTGACTGATTTCGACGCCGACCAACGGCTGCTGGCGATGAGCGGTGTGTCGCTGGTTATTTTCACCAGCGTCGGCTGCGCCAGTTGCCGTTTTGCCCGTGAGCAATTGCCACGACTCGATCTGGACGTCGATCGGCTGTGCTGGATCGATGCCGGGAACAATGGCGGGGTGGTCGAGCGTTATCAGGTTTTTTATTTGCCGGCGCTGTTCTTGGTGCGCGACGGTGAATTTTTCGGGGCACTACAATCGCGCCTGACCGGCACGGAGCTCAATGCAGCCGTGCGTCAGGCGTTGAGTCGAATTGCAGAGGAGTTGCCATGATGGGGGCAGTGACCAAGCCGACAATCGGTATTATCGGTACCGGGGCGATCGGCGGTTTCTACGGGTTGATGCTGGCGCGTGCCGGTTTCGATGTGCATTTTCTGTTGCGCAGTGAATTCTCAGCGGTGGCCGAGCGCGGGTTGCAGCTCGACAGTGCGGTGCACGGCGCGCTGACGTTGAATCCGGTTCAGGCCTATTCGAGCGCCGAAGACATGCCGCCCTGTGACTGGTTATTGGTGGGCGCGAAAACTACCAGTAACGCGCAGCTGGCACCGACGATCATTCAAGCCGCGGCACCGAATGCCAAAGTGTTGTTGCTGCAAAATGGCCTGGACGTTGAAGACAGTCTGCGAGCGTTGCTCCCTGATTCGCTGCACGTGCTCGGTGGGCTCTGCTATATCTGCGTTCATCGCGAGGGACCAGGCGTCATCACCCATCAGGCGCTCGGCGCGGTGAATGTTGGCTATCACAGCGGCCTTGCAGCCGATGAGCCGGCGCGCATGGCGATTGTCGAGGAGGGCGCCGGGCTATTTCGCGCCGCCGGCATCGATTCCCAGGCCATGGCGAACCTGCATCAGACGCGCTGGCAAAAACTGGTCTGGAATATCCCTTACAACGGTCTGTCGGTTCTGCTCGGGGCAAGCACCACGCCGTTGATGGCCGATGCCGACAGTCGGGAACTGATCAAGGCTCTGATGGCTGAAGTGGTCCAAGGAGCAATCGCCTGCGGTCACGACGTGCCGGCCGGTTATGCCGATCATCTGTTCATGGTGACCGAGAAAATGCCGGACTATTGGCCGAGCATGTACCACGATTTTCTGCACAAACGACCGCTTGAACTAGAGGCGATTTACGCCCGGCCACTGGCGGCAGCCAAGGCCGCAGGGTGCGAGTTGCCGCGAATCGAAGCCTTGTATCGCAGTTTGAGTTTTATCGATCGACGAAACACCTGAGTCGATCATCCTGAGGGGGAAGGGCATGGCAAAGACTATCGACGACAAACTGGTGCTGGCGATTTCTTCGCGTGCGCTGTTCGACCTGAGCGAAAGCCACAAGGTCTATCTGTCGAGCGGCGTCGAAGCCTATCGGCAATATCAGATCGAACACGAAGACGAAATCCTCGAGCCCGGTGATGCATTTCCCCTGGTGCAGAAACTCCTCAACCTCAATTCCAGCCTTGGCCGCGCCCGGGTCGAGGTGATCCTGGTGTCGCGCAACAGTGCCGACACTGGCTTGCGGGTTTTCAATTCGATCCACCACTATGGCCTGGCGATTTCCCGTGCTGCGTTTGTCGGCGGGCGCAGTCCTTATCCATACCTGAAGGCGTTTGGCTGCGACCTGTTTCTCTCGACGCATGCCGAAGACGTGCGCAGTGCACTGGATGCCGGGTTCGCCGCCGCGACCATTCTGTCGGGTGGCGCCAGCCGTGCAGCCAGTGATGAATTGCGCATTGCCTTCGATGGTGACGCGGTGCTGTTTTCCGACGAATCGGAGCGCGTCTATCAGTCTGGCGGTCTGGAAGCGTTTCAGGCCAGCGAGCGTGAAGCCGCCCGCGAGCCGTTGCGCGGTGGGCCGTTCAAAGGCTTCCTTGCCGCCCTCAATCTGTTGCAGCGTGAGTTCCCGGATGATGCCTGTCCGATTCGCACCGCGCTGGTGACCGCGCGATCGGCGCCGGCCCATGAGCGAGTGATCCGTACCTTGCGCGAATGGGACATTCGTCTGGACGAGTCGCTGTTTCTCGGCGGCCTGACCAAGTCGGCGTTTCTCGAAGCCTTTGCCGCCGACGTGTTTTTCGACGATCAGGCGGGTCATTGCGAGTTGGCCCGCGAGGTGGTCGCCACCGGCCACGTGCCGCATGGCATAAGCAACGAGCAAAAGGTTTAAGCCCACGGTTCAACGCGTTACGCGAAACGTCGTACTCGCCAAGGCACTGCTAAGCTGAATCAATCTCCGCCATGTCGGCACTCGAGGAGGTCATATGATTCGTTCTATGTTGTACGCCACTGACCTCGGCCTGTACGCACCTTTGGTAATGCAGCATGCCTTGGCGCTGGCGCGCACATTCAATGCCGATCTATACGTGGTGCACGCTGTTGAACCGATGGGGCTATTCGCTGAATCGGTGCTTCAGAGTTACCTCGATGAGCAAGCATTGAACGAGTTTCACAGTCAGGGCCTGAATACGGTGATAGCCAATATCGAGCAGCGGGTGCTCGACAGCTTTCGTGAAGAACTGGGGGATGAGGGGGCGCAGGATCTGGAGCGGATTCAAACGGTGCGGGTGCTTCAGGGCGATCCGTCACAGGTGATTCTCGACCAGGCGCAGAAACTCTCCGTGGATTTGCTGATCGTAGGTAGTCATAGCCATGGTGCTGGCGCGGAAACACCTTTGGGCCGGACTGCAGCGCGGGTGCTGCAACTGTCTCGGGTGCCGGTCTATCTGGTGCCGCTGGTGGAGCGTCGTCGCCAAGGGGATCGCTAGAACACGAATAGTGGCAATTTGACAAAAAAGTTCTAGATTTATTCTTCAAACCATTAATATAGTTATATACCGTCGCTGATGCCCGTGGCGTCTACCTGCTTTGAGGGATTCATATGAAGCTTCAACAATTGCGCTACATCTGGGAAGTGGCGCACCACGACCTCAACGTTTCCGCTACAGCCCAAAGCCTTTACACGTCGCAACCGGGCATCAGTAAGCAGATCCGTCTGCTGGAAGACGAATTGGGGGTCGAGGTTTTCGCTCGCAGCGGTAAGCACCTGACCCGCGTCACCCCGGCCGGCGAGCGCATTATCACCACCGCCGGCGAGATCCTGCGCAAGGTTGAAAGCATCAAGCAGATCGCCCAGGAATTCTCCAACGAGAAGAAAGGCACCCTGTCGATCGCCACCACGCACACCCAGGCACGATATGCGTTGCCGCCGGTGATCAGCAATTTCATCAAGCAATACCCGGACGTTGCCCTGCACATGCACCAGGGTTCGCCGATGCAGATCGCTGAAATGGCCGCTGACGGCACCGTGGATTTCGCCATCGCCACTGAAGCGCTGGAGCTGTTCGGTGACCTGGTGATGATGCCGTGCTATCGCTGGAACCGCTGCGTGGTCGTGCCTCAGGGCCACCCGCTGACCAAGCTGTCGAAGTTGACCCTCGAAGCTCTGGCCGAATACCCGATCGTGACGTACGTGTTCGGTTTCACCGGCCGCTCGAAGCTCGACGAAGCGTTCAGCCATCGCGGCCTGACGCCGAAAGTGGTGTTCACCGCCGCCGACGCCGACGTGATCAAGACTTACGTCCGCCTGGGTCTGGGCGTGGGCATCGTGGCGAAAATGGCGGTCGATGCCAAACTCGACAGCGACCTGGTCATGCTTGATGCCAGCGACTTGTTCGAATCCAGCATTACTAAAATCGGTTTCCGTCGCGGCACGTTCCTGCGTGGCTTCATGTGCGACTTCATCGAGAAGTTCGCCCCGCACCTGACCCGCGAAGTCATGGCCAAGGCCATCCAGTGCCACAACAAGCAGGAACTGGAAGAGCTGTTCGACGGCGTCGAACTGCCGGTCCATTAATCCTGCTAAATGACCTCGGTAACAGCAAACTGTTGCCGAGCACCCGCCACCAGAATCTCCACCTCGTCCCCTTCGAACTTGCCCAGCAGACTCTTGCCCAGAGGCGAACGAGGGGTGATGACGGTAATCCATTGCCCCACCACGTCGACCTTCAAACCCGCCGCGTCGGGGGCCAGAAACAACCATTGCTCACGACCCTTTTCGTCTTCCAGACCGAGCAGGGCACCGACTTCGATGCCACGCTGATCGTCATAAGGTCGCAGCGTAAGGTTCTGGCAAAGCGTCAGTGACTGCCTGATTTCCTCCACCCGTCGGGCTTGCCCGGCTGCCAGATATGACGCCTCCAGTCCTAGCGTGTCGTACTTGTTCTCGGCGATGTTTTCTTCGTGGGTCGCGGTTTCGTAAGCGGTTTGCGCGGCGCGCTCGGCGATGTCGAGGTCGATCCGCAGCTTGTCGAGAATCAGTTGGTGGACGGTCGGCTTGTGCATAGAGAGCTCATGATCAATCGCAGAATTGCTGGACGTTGGCGCGGCTTTTTTCGCTCGGTGCAGTCTGGTCCTGTTGCAACCAGAACTGGCATTTGGGGTTCGACAGATTACGGTTGTTGCTGCGGGCCTGATCAAGCCTTTGCTGCTGCTCGTTTTTGCGCAGGTTTTCTTCGTACTGTTCGAATAACGGGCTCTGCGGCGGAATGTCCGGCGCCGGTTGCACCACCACCGGTGGTTTGGCCAGTTGCTGCACGGCCTCTGCCACGGGAGCCAGCTGCTCGCTGAACAACAGTCGGGAGGCAAGCCAGCACGTCAGCACGATCGCGATAAAGCCCAGCCACACACCCAGGGCAATGCTGCCGGTCAGTTGCAAGGCGTTGAGCTGGATCGGCAACGGGCGGCGCGGGTTGGGGCGATAGGGCATGGCTGCCTCCTGGCGGGTGGTCGCGGGCAAGTGGCGATTGTCGCATGAAGATTAATCGCCGTCGGCTCTTCTGCACGGGGTAATTTATGAGGACAATCGGCGCCTTTGCCAACGGGAGCCTGGAATGCCTGAAATGCCTCAAGTAAAAAACTGCTGGCGCTGGGATATTTTTTGCACCGTGGTCGACAACTTTGGTGACATCGGCGTGACCTGGCGTCTGGCCCGACAACTGGTGGCCGAACATTCGGTGGCGGTGCGTTTGTGGGTCGATGATCTGCGGGCCTTCGAGCGCTTGTGCCCGGACATTGACATCAACGCCTCACAGCAATGGCAGCAGGGCGTCGAAGTGCGTCAGTGGACGGCCGACTGGCAGCCCACTGACGCTGCTGATGTAGTGATCGCAGCATTCGCCTGCCAATTGCCGAGTGCTTACATGGAGGCCATGGCCGAGCGGGAAAAACCGCCGCTGTGGATGAATCTCGATTATCTGAGTGCCGAGGACTGGATCGTCGGCTGCCACGGCTTGCCGTCGGTGAAATACAAGAACGTACAAAAATTCTTCTTCTTTCCGGGGTTTCAGAAGGGCACCGGTGGCTTGCTGCGTGAAAGCGGATTGCTTGAGCGTCGTCAGCAGTTTCAGCAAAACCCCGAGGCTCAGCGAGAATTCCTGCAAGGTTTAGGGATTGATCGCGCGCAAGGTGCGCAGTTGATCTCGCTGTTTGCCTACGAAAACAACGGCCTGGCCAGTTGGCTCGAGGCAATGGCTGCCGACTCGACGTCCACTCATCTGCTGGTGCCCGAAGGTCGAATTCTTGGGGATGTCGAACGTTGGCTCGGTGTGGACGGCCTGGCGGCCGGCGCGGTGCATGTGCGCGGTGAATTGACCGTGCAAGTGCTGCCGTTCGTCCGACAGGATCAATATGATCACCTGCTCTGGTGCTCCGATTTCAACGCCGTGCGCGGTGAAGATTCCTTTGTTCGCGCCCAATGGGCGGGCCGGCCGCTGCTCTGGCACATCTATCAGCAGGACGAAGACATCCACCTGGACAAGCTCGACGCCTTCCTCGCTCTGTACACCAAAGGCCTGTCGGAGCCTGCCCGCGAGGCGATCAGCGGTCTTTGGCGGGCGTGGAATGCGGGTGACAATATGACCGGGCACTGGCAATCGACCCGAAAACACTGGCCAGAACTGCAAAAACACGCCGAAGCGTGGTGTCTGGAACAGGCTTTGCAGGCAGATCTTGCCGCGGCGCTGGTACAGTTTTATGTAAATTGGATATGATACGCGGCCTAGATTTTTGTAAATCCCATCCAAATTCGGATATTCGCAATGAAAACTGGTAAAGAACTGAAACCCGGTACCGTGATCCGTCTCGAAAACGATCCTTGGCTGGTTCAGAAAGCTGAATTCACCAAGTCTGGTCGTAACAGCGCGATCATGAAGACCAAGCTGAAAAACCTGCTGACCGGTTACAAGACCGAGATCGTTTACAGCGCCGACGACAAGCTGGACGACGTAATCCTCGACCGCAAAGAAGCGACCCTGTCCTTCATTAGCGGCGACACCTACACGTTCATGGACACCACCGACTACACCATGTACGAGCTGAATGCTGAAGACATCGAAGCCGTTCTGCCTTTCGTTGAAGAAGGCATGACCGATGTTTGCGAAGCGATCTTCTTCGAAGAGCGTCTGGTTTCCGTAGAACTGCCGACCACCATCGTGCGCGTAGTTGACTACACCGAAGGTTCGGCTCGCGGCGACACTTCCGGCAAGGTGATGAAGCCTGCCAAGCTGAGCAACGGTACTGAGCTGCAAGTTGCTGACTTCATCGAAATCGGTGACAAGATCGAGATCGACACCCGCGAAGGCGGTTCCTACAAAGGCCGTGCTAAATAAGCACTGTTTTTCAGGAATGAAAGAGCCCGACCATTGAGTCGGGCTTTTTTGTGTGCGCCCCGCATGGGCGCAATCTTGTGGGTGAAAGTCCCGCCGTAAGC
>NZ_LACH01000009.1:132145-162464 GCF_000968015.1 Pseudomonas fluorescens | reverse complement strand
GGCACATTCAACATCGATGTCGCCTGACACCCCGCCATCGTCGGAACGCCGCCCGGAGCAAGCTCGCTCCCACAGGGTTATGTGTTGGGCATAAAAAAACCGGGCGGCCTGTCAGGCCGCCCGGTTTTGGTGAGGGTTTACAAATGCGATTCGGCGTATTCGGCCAGAATCGAACGTGGCACCCCTTGCAGGGTGATGTGCACACCGTTGGGGAAATCCTTGAAGCGTTCTGTCAGGTACGTCAGCCCGGAACTGGTCGCGGACAGGTAAGGGGTATCGATCTGCGCCAGGTTGCCCAGGCACACCACTTTGGAACCGGCGCCGGCACGGGTGATGATGGTTTTCATCTGGTGCGGCGTGAGGTTCTGGCATTCATCGATCAGGATCAGACTCTGCTGGAAGCTGCGGCCTCGAATGTAGTTGAGGGATTTGAACTGCAACGGCACTTTGCTGAGGATGTAATCGACACTGCCATGGGTGTTTTCGTCATCCATGTGCAAGGCTTCGAGGTTGTCGGTGATGGCGCCTAGCCAAGGCTCCATTTTTTCCGCTTCGGTGCCGGGCAGGAAACCGATCTCCTGATCCAGGCCCTGCACGCTACGGGTCGCGATGATCCGACGATAGCGCTTGCTGACCATGGTCTGCTCGATCGCCGCCGCCAGTGCGAGGATGGTTTTACCCGAACCTGCTGCCCCGGTCAGGTTGACCAGGTGGATATCCGGGTCGAGCAAGGCGTACAGCGCCAGGCTTTGATAGATGTCACGCGGTTTCAGGCCCCAGGCTTCCTGGTGCAACAGGGGTTCCTGATGCAGGTCGAGAATCAGCAGCTTGTCTTCCTCGATCTCCTTGATCCAGCCGACAAAGCCCTGTTCATCGATGATGAACTCGTTGACGTGTACCGCCGGCAGGTTGTCGATCAGTTGCACCTGGTGCCAGGTGCGGCCATGGTCCTGACGGGTGTCGACATTCCTCACACGGTCCCAGAAGGAGCCGGTCATGTTGTGATAACCGTTGGGCAGCAGCGACACGTCGTCGACCAGTTGGTCGGTGCTGTAGTCCTCGGCCGCGATCCCGCAAGCCCGGGCCTTGAGGCGCATGTTGATGTCTTTGGTGACCAGCACCACGGGCAGCTTTGGTTCACGCGCGTGCAGGTCGATCAACTGGTTGATGATGATGTTGTCGTTCAGGTGCTCGGGCAGAATGAGGTTCGGTTCTGCACGCTTGCTCATCAGAATTGACAGCAAACCCTTGGGACCACTTTTGCCACGCTGGATCGGTACGCCGAGCTCGACGTCTTCAGGACTGGCATCGCCCAGGGTCTTGTCGATCAGGCGAATCGCCTGACGGCATTCCGCAGCCACGCTGTGATGCCCACTCTTGAGCTTGTCGAGCTCTTCAAGCACGGTCATCGGGATGGCGACGTGGTGTTCTTCGAAGTTAAGCAGGGCGTTTGGATCGTGAATCAATACGTTGGTATCGAGTACATAAAGGATTGGCTGGTTGGAGGAAGAACTACGTCCGTGATCATCCATACTCGGTCACCTTTGTGGGAGCCAGTCGACGCAATACCGTAACAGTGCTGCGCCTCGAAGTGGCCACCGAATTCACCTGCGAGGACTCAAGTGAACTGCACACAAATGGGGGTCTTGGAAGACGCCACCTGTCTGCAGGTTTCGGCGGTCTGTCTTCGTAATACTCCAAAACCTGTGACAGAAAAAAGTACTTTGACGTTTTTTTGAAGTTTATTTTTCAGAGTGACCAATAGCACTAGGCGGATTGCCATCACCCCGTTAAAGTCGGAAGTCCGCCTGCATCGAATTCTCGCCCAAAATCACCCTTCGCCCAATGTTTACGGCCTTTCGCCGTTTTCAGCGAAACGCGTCCTGACAGTCTTCCCAGCCGATTCCGCTTTGCGCCGTTTGCGTGATGAGCCACGGCATCGCCGCTTTCAGCGCATCCTGCTTCACGTTGAAGTTGATCACCCCGTGGCGCCACAACAACATCAGGCTCAACACCCGTTGCGCGCTCTGATTGGCTTTTAGTTTGCCGGCACCATCCTGGGCATCGATATCCCACAGCGCCACCTGCAAGCCCTGGGATTTGAAGAATCCTTCAGCGTCAGACCGACGCTGACCATCGGGCGGCCGAAACAATGGCACGTAGTTCTCGGGCAGTTTGCTTTTGACCAGTTCGACGCTGCGTCGCACCGAATCCTGCCAGTCCTGCCAGTGGCTGTGGGAGCGAAATTCCCAGCCTTGCGCGCCAATGCATTGCTTGGAGTACGTCGCTTGCAGGCTGGCTACCGAGCGTTCGGCCAGACGGGCCTGGATGTCCTTGCCGAGGACGAAGAACGTGCCGGTCATGTTCGACTTGCGCAGGTATTCCGTGGCCCAGGCGGTGTTATCCGGCGTGGCATTGGCGGCACTGTCGAAGGTCAGCAAAAACAGCCGGTCATGCATCTGATCGCCGTTGCGCTCATAGTCGCCAAAACGATCGACTTCGCTGCTGGTTTGCGGAAACAGCGCTGCCTTGCGCAATTGCTCGTCCAGGTACTGGGCGTGGAACAGTCGGCTCGGCTCGGCCCACTTTATGTAGTAGCTCTCATCACTGACCTGAAACTTGGCGGCTTGCTGGCGCAGGGTGTCCATGTCCTCGACCAGGAAACAGAAGGAAGCATCCTGATCGCAGCTCTGCTGGGCGAAGTTGTAGTTGGCCAGCAGTCGCTGCCACATGCGCTGGCGCAGGTTGTTGATCGATTCCAGATTGACCGTGCGCAGCCCCAGGCGCTGGGCCAGGCTCACTTCATCCAGGGATTCGCTGGCCAACAGGACGCGAGAAAACATGAGGATCTCGGCCCGTGACGCCACATCAAACAGGGTCGGGCTGTTGAGCTGTTCAGGCCAGGTGCTGCGATCAAGCGTCGCCACATCGCCCGACGCCGCCATGGCACCGAAGCTCAACAGCCAGGCCGAGAATAGAAAAACGATACGCAATGGGATGTCTCCATAACAAAACCCGCGCGGCACTATATCGCGGGAAGATCAAAAGATCGCAGCCTCGCTTCGCTCGACAGCTCCTACGGTGCATCTGCATCTGTAGCAGCTGTCGAGCGAAGCGAGGCTGCGATCTTTGCGAGCACATTCCATTTCCAAGTGAACGCGGTCCCGTAGGAGCTGCCGAAGGCTGCGATCTTGTTCCATGACACCACCGATCACCTATGACGCTCATAGCTGGAGTCAACACGGACAACCCCCTAGAATCGCCCCCACGATTAAAGGAGACGACTTCATGCTGATGGTGATTTCCCCCGCCAAGACCCTCGATTACGAAACACCGCCGGCGACCCAGCGCTTCACCCAGCCACAATACCTCGACCATTCCCAGGAACTGATCCTGCAATTGCGCGAGCTGGCCCCTGCGCAGATCAGCGAGTTGATGCACGTCTCCGACAAGATCGGCGGGCTCAACGCCGCGCGTTTCGGCAGCTGGACACCCGCGTTCACGCCGAAAAACGCCAAGCAGGCACTGCTGGCATTCAAGGGCGACGTCTACACCGGGTTGAATGCTCAAACCTTCAGCGAGGCCGATTTCGATTACGCCCAGCAGCACTTGCGCATGTTATCCGGCCTGTACGGCCTGCTACGGCCACTGGACCTGATGCAGCCGTATCGACTGGAGATGGGCACCAAACTGGCGAATGCCCGTGGCAAGGACTTGTATGCCTTCTGGGGCACACGGATCAGCGAATGGTTGAACGAAGCCCTGGCCGATCAAGGCGATGACGTGCTGCTGAACCTGGCCTCCAACGAGTACTTCTCGGCGGTCAAACGCAACGCCTTGAACGCGCGCATCATCAATACCGAATTCAAGGATCTGAAGAACGGCCAGTACAAGATCATCAGCTTCTACGCGAAAAAGGCCCGCGGCATGATGAGTCGCTTCGTCATTGAAGAGCGCATCAACGACCCGCAAGCCCTCAAGCAGTTCGACGTACAAGGTTATCGCTATAGCGTCGAGCAGTCTAAACCGGACAATCTGGTGTTCCTGCGCGATCACGCCCCCGAGTAAACACCCGGCTGGCGCACGCCTCATAATGGGTCGTGCGCCACGTCCAATCGTCCAACAATTCCCCGCCCCATTCGTCACTTTGCTGACGTCAAAAATCAATCACTCGATTTACTAACTTTAGTTTCACTCGACATTGCTGATTTTTTTCAGTAGTGGCACTAAATTTTTTTATTGGTAGTGGCACATAACCATCTAACCCGACAACAACCTTATGTATCAAGGGCGAAACAGGTGTTGCTATCAATATGAAAGCAGTGCCATCTTTTTCAATATTTCAAGAAATTTCAGAATTCGCGATGGGCGGACTGGAACTATGTCCAGATGCGTCGCTCATACCATCGGTAACCATTTTCTCTGAGCTTGTACGAGATAACTTACGCAGAGAAGAGATTCACATAGCAAAGTTGTCACATTAACTTCTGCTGACTGATCCCTGATTTTGGCAACACATGAAGGATAGGAGATAGGCACCATAAATATCCCCTACAAGGCCAAGGCTGCGCCCCTATAAACGTGCTCACCTGAGCACCCAACCGCTTGATTTACGGGCTTCTGGCCTGGCATTGAGCGCGCAAGACCTTTGCACGAATGTCTTCTGATTGGAAGATCTGCTGCATAACAGGGCACGCCATAACAATAAAAGCCTAGTTGCGCACCTTTTGAGTGAACTTATTTAGACACTCGGAACTTATATGCCTGCACGCGGCATCGTGACGTCTTTAAGGCGCACTTCCGAGTGCACTACAACCGCTGAACACCATTAACTCCGGCCATGTAATGGCTTGATAAACACAGAGGTAATTGCGATGCGCATCAGCATATTTGGTTTGGGTTACGTCGGCGCAGTATGTGCCGGTTGCCTGTCTGCACGGGGCCATGACGTCGTTGGCGTCGATGTTGCCAAAGACAAAATCGATATGATCAACGCCGGTAAATCGCCGATCGTTGAACCGGGTCTGGGCGAGCTTCTGAAGAAGGGTATCGAGACGGGCAAATTGCGCGGCACGACCAACTTCGCCGAGGCGATTCGTGACACCGACCTGTCGATGATCTGCGTCGGCACGCCGAGCAAGAAGAACGGCGACCTGGAACTGAACTACATCGAAGCCGTGTGCCGCGAGATCGGTTTTGTCCTGCGTGACAAGACGACCCGTCACACCATCGTGGTTCGCAGCACCGTACTGCCAGGCACTGTGGCAAACGTAGTGATCCCGATCCTCGAAGACTGCTCCGGCAAGAAAGCCGGTGTCGACTTCGGCGTTGCAGTGAACCCTGAGTTCCTGCGTGAAAGCACCGCGATCGCCGATTACGACCTGCCGCCAATGACTGTTATCGGCGAGTTCGACAAGGCTTCCGGCGACGTTCTGCAATCGCTGTACGAAGAACTCGACGCTCCGATCATCCGCAAGGACATCGCAGTGGCCGAGATGATCAAGTACACCTGCAACGTGTGGCACGCCACCAAGGTGACCTTCGCCAACGAGATCGGCAACATCGCCAAGGCCGTCGGCGTCGATGGTCGCGAAGTGATGGAAGTGGTCTGCCAGGACAAGACGCTGAACCTGTCCCAGTACTACATGCGCCCTGGTTTCGCGTTCGGCGGTTCCTGCCTGCCGAAGGACGTTCGCGCCCTGACCTACCGCGCCGGTTCCCTGGACGTGGAAGCACCGCTGCTGAACTCGCTGATGCGCAGTAACGAGTCCCAGGTGCAGAACGCCTTCGACATCGTCACCAGCCACGGCAAACGCAAAGTCGCCCTGCTGGGTCTGAGCTTCAAGGCCGGTACTGACGACCTGCGCGAAAGCCCGCTGGTTGATCTGGCGGAAATGCTGATCGGCAAGGGCTACGACCTGAGCATCTACGACACCAACGTCGAATACGCCCGTGTCCACGGTGCGAACAAGGATTACATCGAGTCGAAGATCCCTCACGTCTCGTCCTTGCTCAACGCTGACTTCGACCACGTGATCAACAACTCCGACGTGATCATCCTCGGCAACCGTGACGAGAAATTCCGCGCCCTGGCGCAGAACGCTCCACACGGCAAGCAAGTGATCGACCTGGTCGGTTTCATGTCCCAAGCCACCACCGTGAGTGGCCGGACTGAAGGCATCTGCTGGTAATGCGGTCGTAGGAGCTGTCGAGTGAAACGAGGCTGCGATCTTTCCAGGTCCACTTGAGTTTCAAGCGAAAGATCAAAAGATCGCAGGCTTCGCCAGCTCCTACAGGATTTCTGGCGTCATCCAGAACGGATGTCGCCAGTTTTCGTAAGCCTGCCTTAACCCCATCGGGCCACCCCACAGGCTCGCCCGAGATAGAGACGGATGCAGATTATGCACAGGCTAAAGCACGGCCTACTTCAGGTCGCCGGTTGGCTGTTTTACCTAAGTTTATTGATGGGCATCGCCTTGGCGTTGCCTGCGTCCACGTTCGACTCCGAGTCGAAGGACTTCATCTTCCTGATCGGTATCGTCGGTATCTGGCGCTACTCGATGGGTGCTACGCACTTTCTGCGCGGCATGCTGTTTCTGTACGTGGTCTACCCGCACCTGCGGCGCAAAGTGCGCAAGCTGGGTAAAGCGGCAGACCCGTCCCATGTGTTTCTGATGGTCACCAGTTTTCGTATCGACGCGCTGACTACTGCCCAGGTCTACGCCTCGGTGATTCGCGAAGCGATCGACTGCGGCCTGCCGACCACCATGGTCTGCTCCATCGTGGAAATGTCCGATGAGAAGCTGGTGAAAAGCCTTTGGACCAAAATGAATCCTCCGGCTCGCGTCAAGCTCGACTTCGTGCGCATCCCCGGCACCGGTAAGCGCGATGGCCTGGCCTACGGTTTCCGCGCCATCTCCCGCCACCTGCCGGACGACCGCGCAGTGGTTGCAGTGATCGATGGCGACACCGTGCTCGCCGAAGGCGTTGTGCTCAAGACCGTGCCGTGGTTCCAGATGTTCGGCAATGTCGGCGGCCTGACCACCAACGAGTTCTGCGAAGTGCGCGGCGGCTACATCATGAGCGAGTGGCACAAACTGCGGTTCGCCCAGCGCCACATCAACATGTGCTCGATGGCCCTGTCCAAGCGTGTGCTGACCATGACCGGGCGGATGTCGGTATTCCGCGCCACTGTGGTGACCAACCCGGACTTCATCGCCGACGTGGAAAGCGACTCGCTGCAACACTGGCGCCTGGGTCGCTTCAAGTTCCTCACCGGTGATGACAAGTCGAGCTGGTTCAGCTTGATGCGCCTGGGCTACGACACGTTTTATGTGCCGGACGCCGCGATTCACACCGTGGAACACCCGCCGGAAAAAAGCTTCATCAAGGCCAGTCGCAAACTGATGTTCCGCTGGTACGGCAACAACCTGCGGCAGAACTCCCGCGCCTTGGGCCTGGGGATGAAACGTCTCGGCCTGTTCACTTCGGTGGTGCTGTTCGACCAGCGTGTGTCGATGTGGACGTCGCTGCTGGGCCTGACCGTCGCGATCATCGCCACCTTCAAGTACGGCGCCGCGTTCATCCTGGTTTACCTGCTGTGGATCGGCATTACCCGCCTGATCCTGACCGTGCTGCTGTCTTTGTCCGGTCACACGATCGGCCCGGCCTACCCGGCGATTCTCTATTACAACCAGATCGTCGGCGCGCTGGTGAAGATCTACGTGTTCTTCCGCCTCGACCAACAGTCCTGGACTCGCCAGCCCACTTCCCTGACCCGTGATCTCGCCAGCTTTCAAGGTTGGTTCAACACTTGGTCGTCTCGGACCATGACCTTCTCCGCCGGCAGCATTTTTGTTGCTGTGCTGCTGATGATGGTCTGACCGAACTCGCCTGAATTAACTAGGAAATCGCCCATATGAATACCGCCGTCAACGCCAACGTAGTGCATGAATCAGAAGCCCAGCGCCAGCACGCCCGGGTAAAAATCCCGGCCAAACTGCGCTTCTTCGGTCCTGACCGGACCCCGGTAGAAGCTCGGGTCCTCGACCTCTCCGCTGGCGGCCTGGCTTTCAACGCCGGTCAACTGCCACTGAAGATCGGCGACGTGTACAAGGCTCGCCTCCAGTTCGTCATCGATAACCTCGGCCTGGCCATGGACGTCGAGTTACTGGTGCGCTCCCACGACCGCGAAACCGGTCGTACCGGTTGCCAGTTCCAGAACCTCGAATCTCAGGACATTTCCACCCTGCGCCACCTGATCACTTCTCACCTGGCAGGCGACATCGTCTCCATGGGTGAAGTGCTGGCCACCCTGCAACGCGACAATTTCACCAAGGCGCGCAAGGTCAAGGATGGCGGCCACGGCATGACCCCGTTCGGTCGTCTGCGTGCAGTGACTTTCAGCTTCGCGATCTTCCTCGTCGGTCTGACGGCATTCGGCTTCATCTTCAAGTCGGTGTACGGCATGTACTTCGTCAGCCACGCCCAGGCCGGTCTGGTCAGCGTAGCAGGCATGAACATCACCATGCCGCGCGACGGCACGGTGCAGAGCCTGATCAAAACTGACGGCATCGCAGCCAAAGGCGCCCCGCTGGCGACGTTCAGCACCAGCATGCTCGACGTACTCAAGGGTCATCTGGACGAAGACCAACTGCAACCGGCCAAGGTTGAAGAACTGTTCGGCAAGCAAATGACCGGCACCCTGACGTCGCCGTGCGATTGCACCGTAGCGCAGCAAATGGTCGCCAACGGTCAGTACGCCAGCAAAGGCGACGTGATCTTCCAACTGGTGCCGCGTAACAGCGAAGCCAACGTTGAAGCGCGCTTCACCTATCGCCAGTTCGGCGACGTGCTGCCAGGCAGCTCGGTCAGCTTCCAGATCGCCGGCGAAGACAAAACCCGCTCCGGCACGATCATCAGCAGCACCAGCCTGAAAAGCGCCGACCTGTCGTCCGACATCCGCGTGCAGATCAAGCCTGACGAGCCGCTGGACAGCAAATTCGCTGGTCGCCCGGTTGAAGTCAACGCCACCCGTGGTCCGAACCTGAACTGGCTGATCGACAAAGCCATGGCCGCCGGTCGATAAAAACAAGAGGACATGCCCGTGACTAGCCCACTCAGAATCCTGCCAGTCCCGCTGACTCTGGCCATGGCAATCGCCCTGGCCGGATGCGCCGGCCTGCCCGACCAGCGTCTGGCCAACGAAGCCCTCAAGCGCGGTGATACCACGCTGGCGGCGCAGAATTACCAGCAACTGGCAGACCTGGGCTACAGCGAAGCACAGGTTGGCCTTGCCGATATCCAGGTCGACAGCCGTGACCCGGCGCAGATCAAGAAAGCTGAGGCGACTTATCGCGCTGCGGCCAGTGTCTCGCCGCGAGCCCAGGCTCGCCTGGGTCGTCTGCTGGTGGCCAAACCCGGCTCCACCGAAGCCGAACAGCACGAAGCCGAAGGCCTGTTGAAGAAAGCCACTGCCGCAGGCGAAGGCAACACCCTGATCCCGCTGGCGATGCTGTATCTGCAATACCCGCACAGTTTCCCGAACGTCAACGCGCAACAGCAGATCAGCCAATGGCGTGCCGAAGGCAAGCCGGAAGCAGGCCTGGCCCAAGTGCTGCTCTATCGCACCCAGGGCACTTACGACCAGCATCTGGACGAAGTGGAAACGATCTGCAAAGCCGCGTTGAACACCACCGACATCTGCTATGTCGAACTGGCCACGGTCTATCAGAAGAAAGCCCAGCCAGAGAAACAGGCCGAGCTGATCAAGCAAATGCAAGCCGCTCAGGCTCGCGGCGCAGTTTCCGCCCAGCGGGTGGACAGCGTGGCCCGCGTATTGGGCGATGCATCCCTGGGCAAGACCGACGAGAAAACAGCCCAGTCGCTGCTCGAGGGCATCGCACCCGGCTACCCCGCTTCCTGGGTCAGCCTGGCGCAACTGCTCTACGACTTCCCGGAACTGGGTGACGTCGACACGATGATGAAGTACCTGGACAACGGCCGCGCCGCCGACCAGCCGCGCGCCGAGCTGTTGCTGGGCAAGCTCTACTACGAAGGCAAAATGGTACCGGTTGACGCGAAGGTCGCCGAAGAACACTTCAAGAAAGCCGTCGACAGAGAAGTGGCCGCCGATTACTACCTCGGCCAGATCTACCGTCGCGGTTACCTGGGCAAGGTCTATCCGCAAAAAGCGCTGGACCACCTGCTCAAGGCCGCGCGTAACGGCCAGAACAGCGCCGACTTCGCCATTGCCCAACTGTTCTCCCAAGGCAAGGGCACCCGGCCCGACCCGCTTAACGCTTATGTCTTCAGCCAATTGGCCAAGGCCCAGAACACCCCGCAAGCCACCGAGCTTGCGCAAACACTCGAAACCCAACTGCCGCCTGCCCAGCTCGCCGAGGCCCAACGCCTGTTGAAACAAGAACAGGCCGTTCGTGGTGCCTTGAGTCAGAACACGCTGGAACTGCATGCCCTGGAAGAAGAAGACGGCGAGGAATCCCTATGAAGTTGAATCCATTTGTGAAGGCCGGTATCGGCCTGTCGTTCGCCCTCTTGTGGTCGTGCCCGACCCTGGCGGCCCTGACGGAAAGCAAGAACTACGGCCTGGACGTGAAAGTTACCGCCCAGTCCGAAGACGACACTGACCTCGGTACGGCGAGCGGCGGCGACGTCAACGGCGTCGGCCTCGACCTGCGTCCATGGATCTACGGCGAGAGCGGCGCGTGGAGCGGCTACGCCATGGGTCAGGCCGTGACGTCCACCGACATCATCGAGACGGACACCCTGCAGCAGTCCGACAGCGACGGCACCCAGAGCACCGACAGCGGTGATCGCAAGAGCAAGAAAAACTACCTGGCGATGCGTGAGTTCTGGGTCGGCTACAGCGGCCTTACGCCTTACCCCGGCGAGATTCTCAAGCTCGGTCGCCAGCGTCTGCGCAATGACGATGGTCAATGGCGCGACACCAACATCGAAGCCCTGAACTGGACCTTCGACACCACCCTGTTGCGCGCCAACGCCGGTGTTGCCGAACGCTTCAGCGAATACCGCACCGACCTCACAGAACTCGCGCCCAAGGACAAGGATCGCCTGCACGCTTACGCCGATGCGGCGTACCAGTGGACCCCGGGCAACTGGGTCGGCATTCGTGGTCACCACACCCACGATGACGGCAAGCTCGATACCGCGCAGCCAGGCGTTCCCGCCGATTCTCTGGACAAGAAACAGAACGGCGACATCAGCTGGATCGGCCTTACTGCCGACAGCGATGCCTACAACTGGCGCAACACCAACACCGTCAATTACTGGGGCAGCGTCACCGGCATGAGCGGCGACCGCGACAAGGTCAACCAGCTCAACCCCGATGGCACCGCTCCGGCACAAGCCAAAACCAGTGGCGATGTTGATGGCTGGGCCACTGACCTGGGCGTGCGTCTGCGCCTCGATCCGCAATGGCAAGTCGGTGCAGCCTATGCCCGTGCCAGTGCCGATTACGAACAGAACGGCCTGCAAAGCAACCGCTCGAACTACACCGGTACTCGCTCGCGGGTTCACCGTTTCGGCGAAGCCTTCCGTGGCGAAACGAACAACATGCAGAGCGCTACCTTGTTCGGTTCGTGGATGCTCAACGACGAATACGACGCCAGTGTGATCTACCACAAATTCTGGCGCGTCGACGGCAACAAGCCGGTCAGCAACGGCATCAACGCCGTCCAGAACAACACCGACGACGTGACCGGCGCCGAGCTCTCGAGCACGTCCCTGCCGCTGGAAGATGGCAACAAAGACCTCGGTCAGGAAATGGACGTGGTCGTCACCAAGTACTTCAAGCAAGGCCTGCTGCCTGCCTCCTTGAGCCAGTCGATCGATGAGCCTTCGGCCCTGGTGCGGTTGCGTGGCGGTGTGTTCAAGCCCGGCGATGCGTATGGCAAAGGCGTCGACTCGTACATGCACCGCGCATTTATCGACGTGATCTGGCGCTTCTGATGCGAACCGCTAAGGGAGTTCCTGACATGAACAGTCCGAAGAGAGGCTCGATAACCTTGCTGGCCGGCGCGATGTTGCTGGCCAGCACGGCGGTCTTCGCCACTGTGGAGCCGGCCTCGCCCGTTCAAAAAGGCCAGCCGGCGACCATTGCAAAAGGGTTGCAACAGGCCAAGACCTACACCGTCAGCAGCGCACCGACCGCGCCGCTGGAGTTGGCCAAGCCGAAACTGCCGGACACCTCCGGCTACACCGCCGAAGCCATCGCCGCGAAAATCGTGCGCACCAAGGCCGGCAAAATCAGCGTGCGCCGGATGATGCAGGAAAACGCCCTGAAGGACTTCATCGGTGGCGATAACAAGATGGCCGAATGGGTCGTGCGTCAGCACGGTATCCCTCAGGCGATTTTCATCGACGACGGCTACATGAACCTCAAGGATCTGGCCAACAAAGTACCCAAGCAGTACTTCAGCGAAACCTCGCCGGGTGTATTCCTGGCGAAGCTGCCGATCGTGGTGGGTCAGAAAGGCATCCTGGAAATCGACAAGCAGACCCAGGAATTGCGCCTGTCGCAAGAGTCCGGTTCGTTCCTGGTCAACGACGGCCAGTTGTTTGTGCGTGATACCAAAATCACTGGCTGGAGCGAGAAGGCAAACGGCCCGGCGGCCTTCAAGTCGCCCAAGGAATTCCGTCCGTTCCTGCTGTCCTGGGGCGGTACCGAGACTTACATCGCCAACAGCAAGATCGCCAGTTTCGGCTACGCCAACAGTAAGTCGTACGGCGTGAGTATTTCCCAATACACGCCGAACATGGCCAAGGTGCTCAAGCGCCCTGAACCGAGTGGCTGGATCATCGGCTCCGAGTTCTCGGACATGTGGTACGGCTTCTACTGCTACGAAGCACGCGACTTTGTGGTCAAGAGCAACACCTACAAAGACAACATCGTCTACGGCATTGACCCGCATGACCGTTCCCACGGTCTGATCATTGCCGACAACACGGTGTTTGGTACCAAGAAGAAGCACGGGATCATTATTTCCCGTGAGGTCAACGACAGCTTCATCTTCAACAACCGCAGCTACGACAACAAGTTGTCAGGCCTGGTGATCGACCGTAACAGCGTCAACAACCTGATTGCCTACAACGAGATCTACAAGAACCACACCGACGGCATCACCCTCTACGAGAGTGGCGACAACCTGCTGTGGGGCAACAAAGTGATCAGCAACAAGCGCCACGGCATCCGGATTCGTAACAGCGTAAACATCCGCCTCTACGAAAACCTGTCCATGGCCAACGGCCTGACCGGCGTCTACGGCCACATCAAGGACCTGAGCGACACCGACCGTGACATCAAGCTCGACCCGTTCGATGCCCAGGTGTCCTTGATCGTGGTCGGTGGCGAACTGGCCGGCAACGGCAGCGGACCGCTGTCCATCGACTCGCCGCTGAGCGTCGAGTTGTATCGCGTGTCCATGCTCGCACCGACCAAAACCAGTGGCATCAGCTTCTCGGGGATTCTCGGCGAGCGTCAGGATGAAATTCTCGACCTGCTGGTGCGCCAGCAGAAAGCCGTGCTGATCGACCCTGTCGAACGCCAGACCGAAATGCGGGACTGAGGATAATTTTATGCACTCACACTTGATCAAATTACTCAGCTTGTCGGCCCTGACCGCCGGCATTCTCGCAGCCAGCGGCGGTGTTCGTGCGGACGAAGTCCAGGCACCAAAATTTTCCGCCGAACCGTGCTGCAGCCTGTGCCCGGCAGCCCACGACGCGAAGAACTACACCACGCGTTACCAGCAGAACTTCACCACGCTGGTGCAGGCTCAGGGCGATTGGCTGTTCCGTACGCAAGAAGACTTGCGTACCGAGTTCGACACCACACCCGTCGGCTACAAACGCATGAAAGAACTGCACGATGCGTTCAAGAGCAAAGGCATTGAACTGGTCATCGTTTACCAGCCGACCCGTGGCCTGGTGAACCGCAACAAGCTCAATCCGGAAGAAAAGGCCAAGTACGATTTCGACAAGGCCTTGAGGAACTACAAAACCATGCTGGGGCGTTTCGCCGCCATGGGCTACACCGTGCCGGACCTGTCGCCGCTAACCAACGAGTCGCTGCCTGACACCCTGCCGGCCCACGATTTCTACTTCCAGGGCGACCAACACTGGACGCCGTATGGCGCCCAGCGCACGGCGAAAATCGTCGGTGAGCAAATCAAGAAAATGCCGGCCTTTGCCGACGTGCCGAAACGCGAATTCGAGAGCCATAAGTCGGGTCGCATGGGTAAGACCGGAACGTTACACAACATGGCTGGTCAACTCTGTGGCACCAGCTACGCGATCCAGTACATGGATCAGTTCACCACCGAGCCGAAAGGCGAAGCAGCTGATGGCGATCTGTTCAGTGACTCCGGCAATCCGGAAGTCACCCTGGTCGGCACCAGCCACAGTGGCAAGAATTACAACTTCGCCGGTTTCCTCGAAGAGGCCATCGGCGCCGACATCCTCAACGTGGCGTTCCCCGGCGGTGGCCTGGAAGGTTCGATGCTGCAGTACCTGGGCAGCGAAGAGTTCCAGAGCAAGCCGCCGAAGATTCTGATCTGGGAATTCTCGCCGCTCTATCGCCTTGACCAGGAAACCATCTACCGCCAGATGATGGCGCTGCTGGACAACGGTTGTGAGGGAAAGGATGCACAGTTGACCGGCAGCACCACGTTGAAACCGGGCAAGAACGAATTGATGGTCAACAGCAAGAACCTGAATCTGCAAAACAGCAACCACCAGGTTGATATCCGCTTCGCCGATCCGTCGGTGAAAACGCTGCAAGCCACCCTCTGGTACATGAACGGGCGCCACGAGGACATCAAGATCGAAAAACCGGAAACCTCCGATACCGACGGGCGTTTCGCCTTTGAGTTGCGCACGGACGAAGATTGGGCCTCGCAGAATCTGCTGGCCATCGAAGTCCAGGGCCCTGAAGCAGGTGCCGCGCCACAGAAAGTCGAAGCGAAAATCTGCAAACGCAACGTGTTCCCTGGCTTGGGGCAGCATACCGCTCAGGCCGGGCAGTGAGGCAACCTCTTATGACATGCATGCAAACCCGAACTTTGAAAAGATTGATCGCACCGTCCCTGTTGAGCCTGGCCATGTTTGCCGGTGCGACTCAGGCCGCCGCGCCACTGCGTCCGCCACAGGGATACTTCGCGCCGATTGAAAAAGTCAAAACCGGCAACAAGAGCGAAGGCTGTGATGCGATGCCGACGCCGTATACCGGCGCCCTGCAATTTCGCAGCAAATACGAAGGTTCCGACAAGGCCCGTTCGACCCTGAACGAGGCATCGGAAAAAGCCTTCCGCGACACCACGGCCGACATCACCAAGATTGAGCGCGGCACCAGCAAGCGCGTAATGCAGTACATGCGTGATGGTCGTCCGGAACAGCTCGAATGCACCCTGAATTGGTTGACCGCCTGGGCCAAGGCCGATGCGTTGATGTCCAAGGACTTCAACCACACCGGCAAGTCCATGCGCAAATGGGCGTTGGGCAGCATGGCGTCGTCCTATATCCGCTTGAAGTTCTCCGACTCGCATCCGTTGGCGAACCACCAGCAAGAGTCGCAATTGATTGAAGCCTGGTTCAACAAAATGGCCGATCAGGTCGTCAGCGACTGGGACAACCTGCCGTTGGAACAAACCAACAACCACTCGTACTGGGCCGCCTGGTCGGTGATGGCAACGTCCATCGCCACCAACCGCCGCGACCTGTTCGACTGGTCGGTGAAGGAATTCAAGGTCGGCGCCAATCAAATCGACGCCCAGGGTTTCCTGCCTAACGAGCTCAAGCGCCAGCAACGCGCCCTCGCCTACCACAACTACGCCCTGCCGCCGCTCGCGATGATCGCCAGTTTCGCTCAGGTCAACGGTGTGGACTTGCGTCAGGAAAACAACGGCGCATTGAAACGCCTGGGTGATCGAGTACTCGCGGGTGTCAAAGACCCGGAAGAATTCGAGAACAAGAACGGTAAGGAACAGGACATGACCGACCTGAAAATCGACTCGAAATTCGCTTGGCTCGAACCGTTCTGCTCGCTCTACACCTGCTCGCCGGATGTGCTTGAGAAAAAGCACGAGATGCAGCCGTTCAAGACTTTTCGCCTCGGTGGTGACCTGACCAAGGTCTACGACCCGGCCAACGAGAAAGGCAAAAAAGGCTCTTAGAACAAACGCAAATCCCCTGTAGGAGCGAGCCTGCTCGCGAAGCGGTGTATCAGTCGACATCTACGTTGAATGTCAGACCGCAATCGCGAGCAGGCTCGCTCCCACAGGGGTCAGTGTCGAGTTTGAGTTTTGTGTGTTACGCCCTCCGGTTTTCGGTGGGGGGTTTGGGGGGGCTGCGGCCCTTGACTGTTGGTTAAACATGGAGAGACCGGGATGGTATTTTCATCCAACGTGTTCCTGTTTTTGTTCCTGCCGATCTTTCTCGGCATGTACTACTTAAGCGGAATACGCTATCGCAACCTGCTGCTGCTGATCGCCAGCTACGTGTTCTATGCCTGGTGGCGTGTGGACTTCCTTGCGCTGTTCGCAGCCGTCACCCTGTGGAACTACTGGATCGGCCTCAAAGTCGGTGCCGCAGGCGTTCGGACCAAACCGGCACAACGCTGGTTGCTCCTGGGCGTGGCCGTCGACCTGTGCATTCTCGGCTACTTCAAGTACGCCAACTTCGGCGTCGACAGCATCAACGCGATGATGACCTCCGTCGGTCTGTCGCCGTTCATCCTGACCCACGTGCTGTTGCCGATCGGGATCTCGTTCTACATCTTCGAGTCCATCAGCTACATCATCGACGTCTACCGTGGTGACACGCCGGCGACCCGCAACCTGATCGACTTTGCCGCTTTCGTGGCGATCTTCCCGCACTTGATCGCCGGTCCGGTGTTGCGCTTTCGCGATCTCGCCGACCAGTTCAACAACCGCACCCACACCCTCGACAAGTTCTCCGAGGGCTGCACGCGGTTCATGCAGGGTTTCATCAAGAAGGTCTTCATCGCCGACACCCTGGCGGTCGTGGCCGACCATTGCTTCGCCTTGCAGAACCCGACCACGGGCGATGCCTGGCTCGGCGCGCTGGCCTACACCGCGCAGCTGTATTTCGACTTTTCCGGTTACAGCGACATGGCAATCGGTCTGGGCTTGATGATGGGTTTCCGCTTCATGGAAAACTTCAAACAGCCGTACATCAGCCAGTCGATCACCGAGTTCTGGCGTCGCTGGCACATCAGCCTGTCCACCTGGTTGCGTGACTACCTGTACATCACGCTGGGCGGTAACCGTAAAGGTACGCTGATGACCTATCGCAACCTGTTCCTGACCATGCTGCTCGGTGGTCTGTGGCACGGCGCGAACATCACTTACATCGTCTGGGGCGCCTGGCACGGCATGTGGCTGGCGATCGAAAAAGCCCTCGGCCTGAATACCTCGCCGCGCAGCATCAACCCGATTCGCTGGGCGCTGACCTTCCTGCTCGTTGTCATGGGCTGGGTGATCTTCCGCTCGGAAAACCTGCATGTCGCCGGTCGTATGTACGGCGCGATGTTCAGCTTCGGCGAATGGTCACTGTCGGAACTCAACGCAGCCAGCCTCACCGGCCTGCAAGTGGCGACTCTGGTGGTGGCTTACATGACCCTGGCGTTCTTCGGCATTCGTGACTTCTACAGCAACCTGCCGCCTGAGAAGACCAAGCCTGTTGTGAACGTCGCGGCCGATGGCCCGGCTGCCGCTACGCCTGGAATGATCAAAGCCGTACCGGGCGACAACCCGGGCAGCATCCACGAGCCTGGCTACACCGTCGGCGTTGACGCGACTGTGCAACCGGCCTACTGGACGGCGGACTGGTCTCGTTACGTGATGCGCACGCTGGTACTGGTGCTGTTCATCGCCTCGATTTTCAAACTCTCGGCGCAAAGCTTCTCGCCGTTCCTTTACTTCCAGTTCTGAGGGATCTGACTATGACCCGCTCATTACGCATCCTCTACATCGCCCTGTTCATGGTGACGCTGTTGGTCCTGGGCCTGTGGTCCACGCGCAGTTTCTTCGGCTTCAGTACCTCTGCCGAAACGACGGTGCTCAACGGCCGCTGGACCAAAGCCGTGGAAACGCATTACGACGACGAGTTTCCGATCAAGCGCCTGGGCACCAACCTTTGGGCTGCGCTGGATTTCAAACTGTTCAACGAAGGTCGTCCGGGCGTCGTGCTCGGCCGCGATCAGTGGTTGTACAGCGATGAAGAATTCAACCCGATCGTCAACGAAGAGTTGAACCTGCAAGGCAATTACGCACTCGTAGAAGGCGTACGTCAGGAATTGAAAGCCAAGGGCGTGAAACTGGTCATGGCGATTGTGCCGGCCAAGACTCGCCTGTACCCGGAACACCTGGGTGAAGTGAAGCCTTCGAGCATCCACGCCAACCTCTATGACGACTTTCACGCTCGTGTGGCGGCCAACAAGATCCTTGCTCCCGACCTGTTCGGCCCGATGCTGAAAGCCAAGTTGGACGGTCAGCAAGTGTTCCTGCGCACCGACACTCACTGGACCCCGGAAGGCGCACAAATCGCCGCCGAGACCCTGGCGAAATCCATTACCGACAAATACCCGCTGAGCGGCGAGCCGCAACACTTCGTCACTGAACCTGCGGAGAAGGTGACGCACAAGGGCGACCTGCGGTTGTTCCTGCCGCTGGACCCGTTGTTCGAAAACCTGATGCCCAAGACAGAGCCGTTGCAGAAGCGCAACACCGTTGCGGCACAAGACCAGTCGGCCGGGGATGACGCCCTGTTCGCCAATACTGAAGTACCGGTGGCCCTGATCGGCACCAGCTACAGCGCCAACCCCAACTGGAACTTCGTTGGTGCGCTGAAACAAGCGCTGAACAGCGACGTGGTCAATTACGCCGAAGACGGCCACGGCCCGATTCTGCCAATGCTCAGCTATCTGAAAAGTGATGCTTTCAAGAACAGCCCGCCACAGGTGCTGATCTGGGAGTTTCCTGAACGTTATCTGCCTGTGAACAACGAAATCGGTGACGCCGACCCGCAGTGGGTCGCAGAGCTCAAAGAAGCCGGCGCTCGCCAACAAAACGTAGCCGCAAACACTAAATCCGAGACGCCCGACCGGGCGCAAAACTGAAAGAGAGGTACACCATGACTTTCACTACTACTCCTCGCCGTCTCGCCAAGACCTTTGCTCTCGTTGCTGGCATGAGCGTGTTGTCGATGTCTGCCTTCGCTGGCGACGCCGCACTCTACGGCCCGACTGCACCGAAAGGTTCGAGCTTCGTACGTGTCTACAACGCCGGTAACGCTGAAGTCAGCGCCACCGTCGGCACCACCAACCTGGCCGAAGTCGCGCCGCTGTCCAGCACTGACTTCAGCTTCATGCCGGGCGGCGACTACAGCGCCAAGGTCGGTAGCCAGTCCCTGCCGGTGAAACTGGCCGGTGATCACTATTACACCCTGGTCAACAACGCCAGCGGCGCACCGCAACTGATCGAAGAGCCGCCGTTCAAGAACAAGCAGAAATCCCTGGTTCGCGTACAGAACCTCAGCGACAAGGCCCTGACCCTGAAAACCGCTGACGGCAAGACCGAAGTGGTCCCGGCCGTGGCCGCCAAGGGCCGTGGCGAACGTGAAATCAACCCGGTCAAAGTCAGCCTGGCACTCTACGACGGCGACAAGAAAGTCGGCGACGTGAAACCGGTTGCCCTGGAACGCGGTGAAGCCGCCGTGCTGTACGTCACCGGCAGCGGCAGCAGCCTGGCGCCAGTCTGGGTAAAACGCCCGGTTTCGACGCGCTAATCATTTTGTCGGGTAGCCCGCGGGCTACCCGGACACGGAATAAGAACAAGAGTGAAACGACAGAACGCAGTAGCTCTGACCCATACGATTTTCAAGGAGTAACAACATGATTCCAGTAATCTTGTCCGGTGGTAGTGGCTCACGTCTTTGGCCGCTTTCGCGCAAGCAATTCCCCAAGCAATTTCTCGCCCTGACCGGCGAACACACGCTGTTCCAGCAAACCCTGGAACGCCTGGTGTTCGAAGGCATGGACACCCCGATCGTGGTCTGCAACAAGGACCACCGCTTCATCGTCAACGAACAACTGAGTGCCCGTAACCTGGACACCCAGCGCATCCTGATGGAACCGTTTGGCCGCAACACCGCTCCGGCAGTTGCGTTGACCGCGATGATGCTGGTCAACGAAGGTCGCGACGAGTTGATGCTGGTGCTGCCAGCCGACCACGTGCTGGAAGATCAGAAAGCCCTGCAACGCGCACTGGCCCTGGCCACCGTCGCCGCAGAAAACGGCGAAATGGTGTTGTTCGGCGTACCGGCCACCAAACCGGAAACCGGCTATGGCTACATCAAGTCGACCAATGATTCGCTGCTGCCCGAAGGCGTCAGCCGCGTCTCGCACTTCGTCGAAAAACCGGACGTGAAACGCGCCACCGAATTCGTCGAGTCCGGCGGTTACTTCTGGAACAGCGGCATGTTCCTGTTCCGCGCCAGCCGCTTCCTCGAAGAGCTGAAAAAGCACGATCCGGACATCTACGACACCTGCCTGCTGACCCTTGAGCGCAGCAAACAGGATGCCGACACGGTCGATATCGACTCCGCCACCTTCGCTTGCTGCCCGGACAATTCCATCGACTACTCGGTGATGGAAAAAACCCAACGTGCCTGCGTTGTACCGCTGACCGCGGGCTGGAGCGATGTCGGCTGCTGGGCGTCGCTGTGGGAAGTGAACGAAAAAGACGCCAACGGTAACGTCATCAAAGGCGACGTGGTCATTCAGGACAGCAAAAACTGCATGATCCACGGCAACGGCAAACTGGTGTCGGTGATTGGCCTGGAAAACATCGTGGTCGTCGAAACCAAGGACGCCATGATGATCGCCCACAAGGACTCGGTCCAAGGCGTGAAACAAATGGTCAACACCCTCAACGAGCAGGGCCGCAGCGAAACCCAGAACCACTGTGAAGTCTATCGTCCGTGGGGCTCCTACGACTCGGTGGACATGGGCGGCCGCTTCCAGGTCAAGCGCATCTCGGTCAAACCGGGCGCTTGCCTGTCGCTGCAGATGCACCACCACCGCGCCGAACACTGGATCGTGGTCAGCGGCACTGCTGAAGTGACCTGCGACGAAAACGTGTTCCTGCTCACTGAAAACCAGTCGACCTACATCCCGATCGCCTCGGTCCACCGCTTGCGCAATCCGGGCAAGATCCCGCTGGAAATCATCGAAGTGCAATCGGGCAGCTACCTGGGCGAAGACGATATCGAGCGGTTTGAAGATATCTACGGTCGCTCTACCCCGATCGAACGCGGCGTGTCGGTGAAAACCATCGCGCAGTGATTGATCTGTAACACCAGAAGCCCCCGTCCAACGCGCTGCGTTTCCCCATCCGCAGCGGGTTGGGCGGGGGCTTTTTTTGTCTGGCGTTTTTGTTGCCTCGGCTGGCCCCTTCGCGAGCAGGCTCGCTGCCACAGGGGTTTGGTGCACGGCGCAGACCCACTGTGGGAGCGAGCCTGCTCGAGAAAGGGCCATCACGTCCACCACACCCATCAAGCCCATCGCCAACAGCACCCACGCTTAGGTAGGATGACCTTCTCCCCTCCCGAGGTTTGCGTCATGTTCATCGGCGTCCTGCTGGTTATTACCTGGCTGATCCTTTTGCTGCGCTACCCGACCAAAGCCTTGCCGGTCTCCGTGGCAGCCGCCATCGGATTGGGTGTGGTGGCAACGTGGGTGATCTGGATGGACAACCGCGAGGTCAAGCAACTGGCGCGCCTGGAGTTGCGCATCACTTACGCGCCAGAACAGTGCCCGGCCGATCGCCCACTGCAACTGAAAATGAACAACGGCAACGACGTGCCGCTGACCGAACTGCGCTGGCGCATCGCCGCCTATGCGCCGGGCGACACGGTCAATCTGGCCGACAATCAATACGCAGCACCGCGCTATCGCGGCCCCGGCGAACTGCAGGCCGGCGCGAACTGGGAAGACTGTTTGCCCCTGCCGCCGCTGCGCCCTGGCTATCGCCCGCAAACGCTGGAGTTTCGCGCCGAGCGTTTGCAAGGTAGTTTCTCCGATTGATCTTCCCTTCCTCTTTTTGCACAAGGACCGCGCCATGCCTGTTGCGTTGATTACCGGTTGTTCCAGCGGCATTGGCCGCGCCCTCGCCGAGGTGTTCAAAAGTGCCGGATACGAAGTCTGGGCCAGCGCCCGTAAGACAGAAGACGTGGCGGCGCTGGCCGCTGCCGGTTTCACCGCCGTGCAATTGGACGTCAACGACGGCGCGGCACTGGAACACTTGAGCGAGCGCATCAACCAGCAACATGGCGGCCTCGATGTGCTGATCAACAATGCCGGTTATGGCGCCATGGGGCCGTTGCTCGACGGCGGCGTGCCGGCCATGCAGCGACAATTCGAAACCAACGTGTTCGCCATCGTCGGCGTCACCCGCGCCCTGTTCCCGGTGCTGCGTCGAGCCAAGGGTCTGGTGGTGAACATCGGCAGCGTGTCCGGGGTTTTGGTCACGCCGTTTGCCGGTGCCTATTGCGCCTCGAAAGCGGCGGTACATGCCTTGACCGATGCGTTGCGTATGGAACTGGCGCCGTTTGGTGTGCGGGTCATGGAAGTCCAGCCGGGCGCCATCGCCTCCAGCTTTGCCAAGAATGCCGGCCATGAGGCGGAGCAGTTGATCACCGAACAATCACCCTGGTTTCCGCTGCGTGAAGGCATTCGCGCACGGGCCAAGGCCTCCCAGGACAACCCGACCCCGGCCAGTGAATTTGCCGCCGGTTTGCTCAAGGCCGTGCAGCAGAGCAAACCACCGCGCCTGATTCGTCTGGGCAATGGCAGTCGGGCATTACCGTTGCTGGCGGGATTGTTGCCTAAAGGGCTGCTGGAGGCGGGGTTGATGAAGCGGTTCGGGCTGAAGGGGCAACTTCCATGACTGATTACACCGAGTACTTCGACGAAGTGATCCAGGCCCACGTCGCCATTGAGCAATGGTTGGCTGAGGATCAAGACGAGCCGGCGCTTGAGCTGTTGCTGGCGCGTTTTTCACCGCAGTTTTCCATGGTCTCGCCATTGGGCCGGGTGCTGGATTTCGACGCGTTGAGCGAATTGTTTTTGATGGCGGGCGGGAAGAAGCTCGGGTTCAGAATTGAGCTCAGCGAGTTGCGCGGCATCGCTTTGTACGACGGTGGTGCAATGGTGAGTTATCGCGAGCAGCAAACCGATGCGACGGGGCTGCACTCTGATCGGCGATCGACGGTGGTGTTTGAGAAGCAAACGTCTGGCCAAGTGGTTTGGCGGCATTTGCATGAGACGTTTTGCAAGCCGTAAGACCGAGTCGCATCCATCGCGAGCAGGCTCGCTCCCACATTGACCGAGTCGGACGCAGATTCTGCGAACACCACAAATCCCCTGTGGGAGTGAGCCTGCTCGCGAAGGCCGCGACTCGGTCTAATGGCTAGTTCACCACAACGGTGCACGTAATCCCCGCCGCCAACAGCACCCCCTCCGGCACTTCATCAATGTGAATCCGCACCGGCACTCGCTGCGCCAAACGCACCCAGTTAAAGGTCGGGTTCACATCCGCAATCAGCTCGCGACTTTCCGGGTTATCACGGTCGTAGATGCCGCGAGAAATGCTTTCCACATGCCCCTTCAACACTTCCCCACTCATTAACTGCATGTCGGCTTTATCGCCGACCCGCACGTGGGGCAATTTGGTTTCTTCGAAGAAGCCGTAGACCCAGAACGAGTTCATGTCGACCACGGCCATTTTCGCCTCACCGATGCGCGCGTAATCGCCGCGATGCACATTGAGGTTGGTCACGTACCCGTCCACCGCTGCGCGGACCTCGGTGCGTTTGAGGTTCAGCTCGGCAGCTTCCAGCTGCGCTTGTGCGTGCTGGTAATCGGCCAGGGCCGAGTCGGCGATGTTGCTGGCGTCGTCGCGGTTTTCCCTGGAGATCACCAGGTTGTCCATGTCGGCGCGGCGGTGGGCGTTGACCTTGCGCATCTCCCACGTCGACTTGCGCGAGGCCACCAGCGCCTGCGCCTGTTTGACCGCAATGCGGTAGTGCTCGGGGTCGATCCGCATCAGCAAATCACCCTTTTTCACCTGTTGATTGTCGCGCACCGGCACGTCCACCACTTCCCCGGTGACGTCGGCGGCAATGTTGATGATGTCGGCGCGCACCCGGCCGTCGCGGGTCCACGGCGTGTCCATGTAATGCACCCACAGGGTCCGGCCGATCCACATCGCAAGGGCCAGCACCAGCAGGGTGGCGAGCAGGCTGAAAAGCTTTTTCATCAGGGCCTTCTTCATTGATAGAGAGTCAACGATAAACAGTCAGCGCCAGGGCGCCGAACAGACAGGAAAACAGACTCAGGCGCAGCAGCGCCGGGTGCCAGAAGAAGCGGTACAGATCGAACCCGGACAGGAACCGGTCGAGTGCCCAGGCCAGCGCCGCCGCGATGAAAAACATCAGGGTCATGGTCGGCATGTACACGCCGTGGAAGGCGATTTCACGAGGCATGTTCAAGTCCTTGGGGCTTGGCAATTGCGTAGGCGGCCAGCGGTGATTGCGGGTCCAGCAACGAGGTGCGAATGAAGTGCAGATAACTCTTCACCCGGCGCAACGCGGACGTGTCGAAGTGCGGGGCAAACGGTTCATCAGTGGCTTGCACCCTGCTGATCGCGTGATCGACGGCGATCAATCCACGCTCCAGATTGCTCTGGCTCGGTTGCAGAAACAGCCGCACCAGCGAGCGCCCCATCACCCGGATCGCCTGACGCCACGGCTGGGATTCGGCATAGGCCGGATGCACCGGCAAGATCGCCTGTTCCTTGCGCAACTCGATGATCGCGTGACCGACTTCCAGCACCACAAACATCCAGCGCAGCAAGTCCCGTTGCACCTGCGGCTGCCCCGCGGCGAGACCGTAGGCCTGATGCAGCAAGTCCCGCGTACTGCTTTCGAAACTCGACGCCAAACCCTTGAGTTTGCCGCTGATGGCGTAGACCACCTGGCCACGCAAATCCTGCTCCAGCCGACGCCACAACCAGCGACTGTTGGGCGGCAGGATGATCGCCCCGGCCGCCGCGCAGACCAGCATGCCGAGCACCATGGCGATGTAGTCGTTGATAAAGGCGTAAGGGTTGTAAACGGTGAGGTTGTCCGGCACCGAACCGGTGCTGAAGAAGATCAGCAAACCGAGACCGACACCGGCGTATTGCGGCCGCGAAGTGAGGAACGAACCGAGCACGATCACCGGTGCGAGCATCACGCAGAGCAACGGAAAACCGTCGATCCACGGGAAGATGAAAAACATCTCGACGAAGCCGATCAGGGCCCCGAGGAATGTCCCGCAAGCCATCTGAAACGCCATGCGTTTTGGATTCGGCGTCGCCGCCGAGAGGCCCACGGTCGCGGCGGCAATCAGAGTCATCGTCGCCCCGCTCGGCCACGCGGTGGCGACCCAATAGCTGCCCAGAACCACCAGAATGAACGCCGCGCGAATCCCCGAGGCGGCCGACGCCATCCAGTTGGTTTGCGGAGTGAACGGCTCATCCCATTGCTCGCGCGCATGGCTGTGATCGGCCAGCGACGCGTGGGTCTGTGCATAACTGTGCAAATCGTCGACGAAGCGATAAAGCAGCTCGTATGCGGTGTGAAAATCCAGCTGCTCGGCGTCGCTCGGATCGCTCTCTTGAAAAACCGCTCGCAAGCTGCGAACACGTGCCGGCAGACCTTCTTTATAGGCGCTCAGCGCGCTGACCAGTCGCCCCGCATCGGCGTTGGTCAGTGCACGGCCGCTGAAGCCGTCGAGCAGTTCGGCGAGGTCCTGCAAACCCGGTTTGATCGCCGCCACCACATGATCGGTGCCGCTGCTGCGCAAGCGTTCGAGCAACTGGTGCAAGGCGTTGAAACGGGTGGTGATGCCCATGAACTCGCTGTTCAAGCGACTGAGCCGACCGTTGCGCCGACGCATGTGCGGGTCTTCAAACACGGTGACGCTGCGCAGTCCTTCCAACCCCACAGCCTCGGCGATGAAGCGTACGTTGCTCGCCTCGAAAGCGTCCCGTTTGCTGCGACCGCGCAAGCCGTCGGTGACGAACAAGGCGAACACGCCGAAGCGCTGGTACAAGGCGTTGCGCATTGCGGCGCTGGCGGTTTGCGGCAGGATCGCGGCGCTGACCACGGTGGCGCAGAGAATTCCCAAGGAGATCTCCAGCACCCGCCAGACTGCCGCCATGAACGCACCATCCGGGTGTGCCAAGGCCGGCAGACCAACCATCGCGGCGGTGTACCCGGCCAGCACGAAACCGTAGGCGCGGAAGTTGCGATATCGCGCTGCGCCTGCCGAGCAGATGCCGACCCAGATCGCCAGCGAGCCGAGGAACAATTCGGTGTTCTGCGCAAACAAGGCAATCAGCGCGACCATCACCGTCGAGCCGGCCAACGTGCCCAGAAAGCGATAAAAACTCTTGGCGAACACTTGGCCGCTTTGCGGCTGCATGACGATGAACACGGTGATCATCGCCGTGCGCGGCTGCGGCAACTCCAGGCGCATGGCCAGCCACAGCGTCAGGAACGCGGCGAACAACACCTTGAAGATGTAGACCCAGGTCACGCCGTCGCTGCGCGCCCAGTCGAAGAAACCCCGGCGCCATTCAAGGGAATACAGCCAGCGCAAAGGTGCGGGCAAGGGAGTCATGGAATCCTGTTCATCGATATTCAGTCAGGTGAGGAACCTGTGGGAGCGAGCTTGCTCGCGATTGCGGTGTGTCAGGCAACATCATCATTGGCTGACACGGCCTCATCGCGAGCAGGCTCACTCCCACAGGTTTTGTGTTCACTTAAGAAGCATCGGGGTTTTCGGTACGGCGGTCTGGCTGTCTTTCGGCACGTCGTCGCCCGCGCCCAACCCACCGCCCAATGCCGTCACCAATTCCGCATGAGCACTCAGTCGCGCCGCCTGCACCTGCTGCTGAACCTGCTGCTGTTTGAACAACAAGGTCTGGGCGTTGAGCACGTTGAGGTAGTCGGTGAGCCCGCGCTGGTAGGCGATCATCGCGATGTCGTAAGTCTTCTGGGCCGTGGCCACCGACTCGGCGGCGAAGGTTTGCTGCTTGTCCATGGATTCGCGGCGGATCAACTGGTCGGAGATGTTTTTCAGCGCGTTGACCAGCGTCTGGTTGTACTTGGCCACGGCGATGTCGTAACCGGCCGAGGCTTCGCCCAGCTCCGAGCGCAAACGGCCGCCGTCGAAGATCGGCAACGAGATGGCCGGGCCGACGCTGTAGTTGAGCTTCTTGCCGGTCAAAAATTCCAGCGCCCCGCCGCCGGTGGCCATGTAGCCGAGGCTGCCGACCAGATCGACGTTGGGGTAGAAACCGGCATGAGCAACATCAATACCACGCGCCTGGGCCGCCACTTGCCAGCGACTGGCGACCACATCCGGGCGTTGACCGAGCAATTGCGCCGGCAACGACGACGGCAGTTTCAGCGCGGCGCCCAATGACAACGTCGGCCGTTGCAACTGCGCGCCCTCCCCCGGACCTTTGCCCGCAAGTGCCGCGAGCTGGTTGCGACTCAGGGCGATTTCTTCGTCCAGTGCATCGATCTGGCGGTGGGTTTCCGGCAGCGGCGTTTCAGCCTGACTGACTTCGAAATGGGTGCCGATGCCGCCATTCAGGCGCTTCTGCGCGAGGTCGAGAATTTGCTGCTGCTGTTTCAGGGTCGCGGCGACGATGTCCCGTTGCGCGTAATGCAACGACAGCTCGATGTAGGCGCGCACGATGTTGTTCTGCAATTCGAGCTGGGCCAGACGCGCTTCGGCGGCCGTCATGTGAGCCATGTCCACGGCGCGCTCGGTAGCGTTGCTTTCGCGGCCCCAAAGGTCGAGGGCATAGCTGAAGCCCAGCGCGGCGTTGTTGTCCCAGGTGGTGGTGTTGGCCAATTCGCCCGGCCCGTAGAACTGATCGGTGGGCCAGTTATGGCGTTTGAGCGTGGATTCGCCGTTGATCTGCAGCGACTCCGCAGACTCGGCAATCCCGGCCATGGATTTGGCCTGACGCACTCGCGCCGCCGCCATGGCCATGGTCGGGCTGCCTTGCACGGCGAGGTCGATCCAGCGGTTCAATTGCGGGTCGCCATAGGCCTGCCACCATTGGGCGGTAGGCCAGTGAGCGTCCTGTGCAGCGTTCTGGATGGCTTCGTCGGTGGCCAATGAATCGGCCTCCAGTGCCTTGCCCTGTGGGGCAATACCTCCGGTACCGATGCAGCCGCTGATTGCCAGGGTTAAAGCCAAAACACTGAGCGTCTGAAGCGCTCTGTTGATGCGACGCGGCACTGCTGAAAATTCCTGATCTGAGGGAGTTCCCCCTGTAGGAGCTGTCGAGTGAAACGAGGCTGCGATCTTTTGATCTTCGCTTTTAAAAGATCGCAGCCTCGTTTCACTCGACAGCTCCTACAGAGGTGGGCGCAATTCTAGGGGTCGGCTTTGTTGGCGATAAGCTGGGAATCCTGTGAATCTTTGTTACCGTTAACGCGATAATCCCTTGGTCGGGGTCTCAGCCCCCGTAACTTCGTGTCACAATTTGCCATCGCCTCCGAGAGCACCCCATGGACACTTTGCAAAACATGCGCGCCTTCAGTTACGTGGCCGAGGCCGGCAGCTTCACCGCCGCCGCCGTGCAACTCGACACCACCACGGCCAACGTTTCGCGCGCGGTCTCCAACCTGGAAGCCCACCTGCAAACCCGCCTGCTCAACCGCACCACCCGACGCATCGCCCTGACCGAAGCCGGCAAGCGCTATCTATTGCGCTGCGAGCAGATCCTGGCCTACGTCGAAGAAGCCGAAGCCGAAGCCAGCGACGCCCATGCCCGTCCGGCCGGGCAGCTCAAGGTGCACACCATGACCGGCATCGGTCAGCACTTCGTGATCGACGCCATCGCCCGCTACCGCAAGACCCACCCCGACGTCACCTTCGACCTGACCATGGCCAACCGCGTCCCAGACCTGCTGGACGAGGGTTACGACGTGTCCATCGTGCTCGCCAGCGAACTACCGGACTCGGGCTTCGTCTCCCAGCGTTTGGGCATCACTTACAGCATCGTCTGTGCTTCGCCCGCCTATGTGAAAGCCAACGGCTGCGCGCAGAAGCCCAGCGATCTGCTGAACCACGCGTGCCTGCGTTTGGTGAGCCCGGTGATTCCGCTGGAAAAATGGGCCTTCGACGGCCCGGAAGGCCAGGAGATGGTGACGATTAATAGCTCGCCATTTCTGGTGAACTCCGCCGATGCGATGAAGACGGCGATCACCAGCGGCATGGGGGTTGGAGTGTTGCCGGTGTATGCAGCAATTGAAGGGTTGCGCAACGGGACGCTGGTGCGGGTGATGCCGAATTACCGGTCACAGGAATTGAATCTGTATGCGATCTATCCGTCGCGGCAGTATCTGGATGCGAAGATAAAGACGTGGGTCGAGTACTTGCGTGGATCGTTGCCGGAGATCTTGGCGGCGCATCAGGCAGAGTTGGTGGCGTATGAATTGAGCGGGAGCATGGGCGGGGTTCGGGTGGCGAACTGATTTCACCGGTCCATCAGTGGGTGGATCATCTAGAGGGTGGATCGCGCTATGCCCTGCTGGACATTTCAAACAGCATCATGGTGGCGGAGATCACCGCGAACCGGGTGCTGGATAACCTCGACATGCCAAAGCCTGCGCCACACCGCTAACCCACTGTAGGAGCCGAGCTGCTCCGGGCGGCGTTCCAACGATAGCGGTCTAACATTCAACATTCATGGCGACTAACACTCCGTCATCGCGAGCAAGCTCGCTCCCACAGGGGAACGGTGTACATCTGCCAGACATTGGCCGGCTGTCAGACCGCCTTCGTCGGAACGCCGCCCGGACCAAGCTCGCCCCCACAGTGGAACGGTGTACATCTGCCAGACATTGGTTGGCTGTCAGGCCGCCTTCGCGAGCAAGCCCGCTCCCACAGTGGAACGGTGTACATCTGCCAGACATTGGCCGGCTGTCAGGCCGCCTTCGCGAGCAAGCTCGCTCCCACAGTGGAACGGTGTACATCTGCGAGACATTGGCCGGCTGTCAGGCCGCCTTCGCGAGCAGGCTCGCTCCCACAATGGATAGGCGTAAACCCTGCTTCTCACCACTCAACAGGCCGAGCGTTAGCTCGCCTGCAGCCCTTGATCTTGACCCACCTGCCCCTTCGGGAGGCTGAGTG
>NZ_LACH01000009.1:0-132077 GCF_000968015.1 Pseudomonas fluorescens | reverse complement strand
GCCGGACGCTCGGGGCGAGCGCTTTTGGTTACTTTTAAGGCGTTTGTTAAAAGTGACTCGCCGTAAGGGCGAAACCCTAAGCCGCCGTTACCGCAGAAACGGATATGTACACCACCCACCCAAAACATGGTCGGCCCAAAGGCCGCCAAGGACAAAAGCGCCCAACACCCTCCCCCAAATCCAAAGAAGAATGTTAGCGTGCTTGGCACTCTCCAAGCCCGACGAGCCCTCAACCCATGAAAAAGACCGTCCTCGCCTTCAGCCGCGTCACCCCCGAAATGATCGAACGCCTGCAGCAAGACTTCGACGTCATCGTGCCAAACCCGAAAAACGGCGACATCAACGCCCAATTCAACGAAGCCCTGCCCCACGCCCACGGCCTGATCGGCGTCGGTCGCAAACTCGGTCGCGCACAACTGGAAAACGCCGCCAAACTGGAAGTCGTCTCCAGCGTCTCGGTCGGCTACGACAACTACGACCTCGCCTACTTCAACGAACGCGGGATCATGCTCACCAACACCCCCGACGTCCTCACCGAAAGCACCGCCGACCTGGCCTTCGCCCTGCTGATGAGCAGCGCCCGCCGCGTCGCCGAACTGGACGCCTGGACCAAGGCCGGCCAGTGGCAAGCCACCGTTGGCGCACCGTTGTTCGGCTGCGATGTACACGGCAAGACCCTGGGCATCGTCGGCATGGGCAACATCGGCGCGGCCATCGCCCGTCGCGGGAGACTGGGCTTCAACATGCCGATCCTCTACAGCGGCAACAGCCGCAAGACCGAGCTGGAGCAGGAACTCGGCGCACAGTTCCGCAGCCTTGATCAACTGTTGGCCGAAGCCGATTTTGTCTGCCTGGTGGTGCCACTCAGCGAAAAAACCAGACACCTGATCAGCCATCGTGAACTGGCATTGATGAAACCGAGCGCAATTCTGGTGAACATTGCCCGTGGCCCGGTGGTAGACGAACCTGCCCTGATCGAAGCGCTGCAAAACAACCGGATCCGCGGCGCCGGGCTGGACGTTTATGAGAAAGAACCGCTGGCCGAGTCCCCCCTGTTCCAACTGAAAAACGCGGTGACATTGCCGCACATCGGCTCGGCGACTCATGAAACCCGCGAAGCCATGGCCAACCGTGCCTTGGCTAACTTGCGCAGCGCCTTGCTGGGTGAGCGACCGCAAGATCTGGTGAACCCACACGTCTGGAAACACTAACTAAAGCGGGCAGGCGTTTAACCGCCTGCCCGTTACACACACCTTGCAATTCAGTTCACCGCTACAAAAAACACGCTCACTATAGACTCCCCTTACTTAGTCCACCCTGCGAACTTAAGTTATGGAGAGCCCCTGCATTGAACGACCTGACAACCGACAAACTCATTAGATACAGCAAAGTCATTCTAATGGCCTACATAAGCTTTTTTGGCTTGATGGTGATGTACAGCAACTTTACCGACTACCCGTCCAATTACGAATACGTCGGCCACATCCTCAGCATGGACACCACCCGGGAAAACCTGAACCTGAGTTACAGAGCAATCACTTCGCCGATGCTCCATCACCGTATTTATTGGTTAATCATCACTCTGGAAGTTGTTTATACGGCTTTCTGCTTGCTGGGCACTTACCATCTTTATCGAAACATCAATACACCTGCAGCCGTTTTTCACGAAGCGAAGAAGTTTGCGATCATCGGACTATTGATCGGCTTTTTTGTCTACTACATCTGCCTGCAAGTGATCGGCACCGAATGGTTCAATATGGATGAATCCGCAACGTGGAACGCCAAGGATTGGGCCAGGCACATCGTGGACTTCATGTTTCCACTGCTGATTTACATCACGCTCAACATCGAACGCTGACGTTTCAGCGTTCGATTAACCAAACCTTTAAGCCAATTTGCCGTTCCCTTGCACCATCGCCACCCTGGGCTTACGAAACACCAGCACATTGCCCAGCATCACCAGTACCAACCCCACCAAGGCGGGCGCGGTCCATTGATAGCCTTCGGCAAACGCCGACACGTTCAGCGCCACGACGGGGAACAGTACGGTGCAATAGGCGGCGCGCTCCGGCCCCATCCGCCCGACCAACGTCAGGTAGGCAGTGAAACCGATCACCGAACCCGGAATCACCAGGTACAGCAGCGAGCCGATGTAGCGCGTGTTCCATTCCATGTCGAACGGAATGCCTTTGACCAGGCACCACGCCGACAGCATGGCCGCGCCATAGGCCATGCCCCAGGCGTTGGTGGTCAGCGGTTTGAGCCCGGCTTTCTGTTGCAGGCTCGACAGCATGTTGCCCGCCGAGAAGCACAGCGTCCCGAGCAATGCCAAGCCCAACCCGAGCAAGGTTTGCGGGCTCGCGGTGTGGCCCGCCACCTCAGGCCAGAACAACAGGCCAAGCCCGAGCAGCCCCAGCGCACCGCCCATCAGCACATTGCGAGCGACTTTCTGGCCGAAGAACACGCGTGCATTGAGTGCGTTCCACAACGTGGCGGTAGAAAACACCACCGCGACCAGACCACTGGGTATCCACTGGCTGGCAGTCAGAAAACACATGAAATTGATGCAGAACAGGCACAACCCCTGCGCCAGACAGATCAGATGCCCGCGACGGTTCATCACTTGCAGGCGGCGACTCAGCACCAGCACCACGAACAGCACCAACGCTGCGAGGCCGAAGCGATAGACAATCGACACCGGAATCGCCACCACGCCCAGTTGCCATTTCAAGGCAATCCAGGTGGTGCCCCAGATCAGCACGGTCAGCAGATACAACGAAAGGTTCATGGCAAAGACTCCTGAATAGGCCTTCAGTGTCCTGCGCCAAGGGCTTTTGCACTTGCATAAACTTGCGCTTTTGTCGGGCCACAGGCTGGCAGCCGAACGGCTACGGAGTAGGATGCAAGGCGTCGGAGAGAAGCCATCATGCCCGCACTGGAAAACCTGCAAGTCTTTCAAGCCCTCAACCGCTCGCCCAATGCTCGCCTCGAGCACAGCGCCGAGCTCGGTGACGGCATGGCTGCAGCCTTGTGGAGCAACCATCACGACGCCCAGGATTACGAAGCGCCGAGCCATCACACCTTGTCCTGCTACATCGCCGGCGGCACCGGAACCTTTCGCCGCGACCAGCCCGACACCAAGGGCGGCCCCGACAAGCTGTGCATCCTGCCGGCCGAGCATCAATCGGGCTGGGTGATCAACGGCGACATTCGCCTGGCCCATGTGTATTTCAGCCCCGAACAATTTGCGCTCGGCTGCGTAACGTTGCTGGACCGCGAACCTCGCGAGCTGCAGTTGCGCGAAGCCACCTTTCTGGACGACCCGGCGCAAGCCCGGCGCTTTCGGCAAATGCTCACACTCAACTGGGACGAGCCCGGCGAACGCGTGCTCACCAGCAGCCTGGCCCATGAAATGCTCAGCCACGTACTGCTCGGCCAGGTTGGGATGCGTGAGGGCTTGCGGCTGAAAGGTGGATTGGCAGCGCATCAGCGGCGGCAGTTGGTGGAGTTCATCGACAACCAATTGGCCGAGGCCATCAGCCTGGGGCAGTTGGCTGCGTTGTGTGCGTTGTCGGAATACCACTTTGCGCGGATGTTTCGCGAGAGCTTTGGGTTGCCGCCGCATCAGTATGTGTTGGCTCGCAGACTGAACCGAGCGCGGGAGTTACTGCGTTCGTCGTCGCAGCCGTTGGGGGAAATTGCGTTGGCGTGTGGGTTTGCCAGTGCCAGTCACTTCACCAATCGGTTTCGTCAGGCATTGGGCGGAACACCCGGTGAGTATCGCCAGGCGTTTTTGCGGTAGGCCCGAAGACTATCGGTGTCTAGGATGCCGCCATCGCGAGCAAGCTCGCTCCCACAGGGGATTTGTGAACGACACAGATCCAATGTGGGAGCGAGCTTGCTCGCGATGAACGATGACGCGGTCTGCGATCAGAACTCCAACGTGCTCGACAACGAAATCTGCCGCGAATCGCCCATCGACACAAAGAACCGACTCGCCGCCGAGGTGTAGTAGGTGCGGTCAAACAGGTTCTTCACGTTGAGCTGGAACTTGACCTTCTGCCCTTCGACTCTGGTGTCGTACGTGGCGAACGCATCAGCCACGGTGTAGCTCGGCAAGTCGAAATCGTTCACGGCGTTACCCGCTCGCTCACCGACATACCGCGCACCCGCGCCAACCCGCAACTGATCACCACCGACGATGGTGCCAAAGTCATAAACCGCCGACAGCGAGCCGCTATTCTTCGCTACGTTTTGCAGTTTTTTGCCTTTGTAGATCGGGTCTTCGGTGACTTCGGCATCGGTGTAGGCATAGCTGCCGATCATGCTCCAGCGATCACTCAGCTGACCGCTCAGGTCCACTTCCAGACCACGGGAACGCACTTCGCCGGCAGCGCTGTAGATCGTCACGGGGCCTTCGGAGTTGGCCACCAGCACGTTGCGTTTCTTGATGTCGAACAGCGCGACGTTACCGGTGACGCGGCCCGGCATGTCGAGCCTGGCGCCGATTTCCCAGGACTTGGCTTCTTCCGGCGCGATGCTGCCGTCCAGCACGGTGCTGCTGCCGCTCAACGGCGCGATGGTCGAGTTGGGTTTGAACGACTCGGTGTAGCTGCCGTAGAACGACAGTTCATCGGTGTAGCGGTACACCAGGCCGGCGCGAGGCACCCATTTCTGGCCGTTGCTGTCGGTGTTGGCCTTGAACGGCACGCCTTTGCCGGCGTACTGGTCGTATTCCTGGAAGCGTGCGCCAGCGACGAAAATCCATTGATCGGTCAGGTGGATCGAGTCCTGGAGGAATACCGAATCGCTGCGCAGTTCATCGGTCTGCGCGCTGTCCGCCGGGCTGACCGTGGTGCCAGCGACTTCACGGCCGTAGACCGGATTGACGTAGCTGAAGGTGCTCAGGCTTTTCTGGCGGATCAGGTCTTCGCGGTAGATCTTGCGGTACTCGTCGTCGACGCCGAACACCAGGTCATGCTTCATCCCCGCGAGTTGGACATTGCCTTCAAGGCTGGCGGTGGTGAAGCGGTCGGTGCTGATCGCGTTCTGAGTGCCGTCCATGCTGCGAGTCAGGGTGCCTTTGTTGGTGTCGATGGCGGTGATGCGCACTTGGCTGGCGTCGTAGGTTTCGCGATTCCAGCTGTAACCGAAGTGGGCTTTCCAATTGTCGTTGAGCTCGTGATCGGCCTCGAAGTGATAGAGGTCCGAGCGTCCTTCCATGTTGTTGAAGGGCTCGTCGAGGCGACGCTCGCGGGAGATGTCCAGCGGATGATTGTCACGCGGGTCGATGATCGTGCCACGGTCGAACGGGGTCAGAAACTCGCGGTGTTCGTAGGAGAACAACAGCTGGGTGCTTTCGCCGAACCAGGCCAGTGACGGTGCTACTAATGTCTCGCGGTGAGTGCCGAAGTTGCGCCAGTAATCTTCGTCTTCGTGGTCCAGGACCATGCGATAGGCCAACCCGGAATCACCCAACGCGCCGGTGCTGTCGAGGCCGCCACCGCTGCCGTTTTTGCCGTCGCCGTAGGTCGAGCCACGCAGGGTCAGGGCGTTGTATTGCTCAAGCTCTGGCTTTTTGCTGACCATGTTGACCACACCGCCCGGGTCTTGAATGCCGTAAAGAAGCGAGGCCGGGCCCTTGAGCACTTCGACCCGGTCCACGGTCGCATTCATGCCACGGCCCTGCACGATCGGCATGCCGTCGCGCATGATCGAGCCGTTACGGTTGTCGCCGAAACCGCGAGTCATCACCGAGTCCTGAGTGCTCGCCAGTGTGTTGCCTTGAGTAATGCCGCTGACGTTGGCCAGCGCGTCATCCAGATTGCGCGGCGCCTGATCACGAATGACCTGAGCCGGAACCACGTTGACGGTCTGAGGGATTTCCTGAAGCAAGGCCGATGTGCGCATCACCGAACTGGTGGGCGGCGGCTGATAGCTCATGGATTGATCGGCCACCGAGGTGATGGTGGTCGCGCCCAGGTTCAAGGCACCATCGGTTGGCAACGGCTCCAGCACCCATGTGTGGCCGTCGGTGCGACGGAAGGTGAACCCCGAACCGCTGAGCAAACGCTGCATCGCTTGCTCGGCACTCATCTCTCCGCTGAGCGCTGGAGCGTTGATGCCGTAAGGCGCCTCATCGGTGTAGACCACGCTGATACCGGTGATCCGGCTGAAGTCGCTCAAGGCCTGAGGCAGCGGTTTGGCAGCCATTGCGAAGCTGAACTGCGCACTCTGTCGGGCACTTCCGGCCTCAGCCCCCACCGCGATACTCAACGGCAGCAATGCCAGCGCCGAAAAGCTCAAGGCACATGTACCCAACCATTGTTTGACCGAACCCGATTTCGCCCTGGACTTCATTGCTCATGACCTGTGTAGAACCGCTACGGATGCGAATGACTCGCAGTTTCAGTCACTACACGAATGGCGTCGGGGTTTACCTCACCAGAAAGTTGAAAATATTTTTTATCGGAGCGATGTGGTGTTTGATCTGACGCCATCGCGAGCAAGCTCGCTCCCACAGGGGAATGCATTCCAAATTGTGGGAGCGAGCTTGCTCCGGGCGGCGTTCCGACGATGAGGCCGTATGCCTCAACGAAGAATAATCAGATGCCCCAAAACCTTGTGCTGCTCAAACCCCAACACCCCTTGCAACGAACTCAGCACCGCTTGCGGATCCTTGCTAGGAAAGCTGCCACTGACCCGCCGTGCCGCGAGTTCATCGTTGAGCAGCACAATCCGTCCCGGGTAATACCGCCCAAGGTCTTGCACCACGTCGGCGAGTGTCGCCTTGTAGTAATTGAGCCATCCCTGACGCCAGGCCAACTGCGCTTCGCTGTCGACCGCGTGGAGTTTTTCCGCTGAACCCTCGCCATACGCCACTTGCTGGCCAGGGGTGAGGATCTGTTGCGTGGCGTTTTTGTCAGCCGTCACACCAACCCGACCGGACAACACAGTGACCTGAGCGCCGTGCGGTTGCAGACGCACTTCGAACTGAGTCCCCAGCACCCGCGCCTGGCCTTTTTCAGCGTCCACCACAAACGGCTCACCGGTGTGGGCCACGTTGAAAAACCCAGCGCCGCGCCGCAGCTGAACGTGCCGCTCGCCACGACTGAAATCCACGGCAATTGCACTGTCGGCGTCCAAGGTGACTTGTGACTGATCCGCCAGCGTGACGGTGCGAATTTCCCCCGGCGCCGACACATAGTCCGCGCCCAGATCATCGACCCAGCGCGATGGTTGCCAGCCAGCACCGAAGCCGATCATCAGCACCAGACACGCGGCCATCGCCAACGCACCGGACCAACGCCGAACGCGGGTACGGCGCGAGCGATTCATGGCGTTGAGGTAACCCTGCAAGGCAAACGCGTCTTCATCGGCCAACGCTCGGGCCGGTGTTTCGGTCAACTCCCACACCACTTGCGCCTGGGCGTAAGCCTCGGCATGGGCCGGGTCGGCCTGTAGCCAATGGCTGAAGGTGACCTGATCGCCGCTGCTCGGCTGATCATGCAACAGACTCAACCAGGCGAAGGCCGCCTGTTCCTGAGCAGGCGTCGGGGTGACGCGTTCGGTGTTGTTCACAGTGCTTTCCCTGGCGTGCGCGGTTCGGGTTCCCGCAGGCTGGCCTTGCAAGCCTCGAGGGCGCGCATCATATGTTTTTCCACGGCGCTTTGGGACAAACCCATGGCCTTGGCGATCTCGGCGTATTTGCGCCCGTGAATACGGTTGAGCAAAAAAATCTGCCGCGTGCGCTCAGGCAGCGCGCGCAACGCCGCTTCGACGTGACGCAAGTCGTTGCCCGCCTCCAACGCCGCTTGCGGTTCGCTGCCGTGACTGTCGGGTTGATCCGGCATCCAGCCCTCGTTGACCCGCACCCGCGTGCCTTCGCTGCGCAAATGGTCGATGGCGATGTTGCCGGCGCAGCGCAACAGGTAAGTGCTGAGTTCTTCGACCTGCACCAGCGGTCGACGCCAGAATCGCAGGAACAAGTCCTGCACCAGGTCCGCGGCCGTCGCCCGGCAACCGACTCGGCGGCTCACCAGCGCTTCCATTTGCGAACGCTGGGAAAGGAACACCTGCAGGAAATGCGCACGCGCACCGTGATGTTCATCGTCATGGGGTTCCGGTGGACGGGTGATCATCAGGTCAGCCCTTTGCAAACACGGCGACGGGGCTGGCGAGCAGACTCAAACCGGCCAACGCCAAGGCCAGGCGCGGGCGATACGGCATCAACCACACCAGCAGCAAAGCGCTGAGCATCAACACCGCAAACCACTCCACCAATCCAAGTCCCCAGCCCGTCGACGACACCGCAGCCCACAGCGATAACGCCAGCAACAGCCAGCCACTGAGTTTCATTCCTTGGCGGCGACGGGCCGAGGGCTTGCGCCCCAGCAGTTCGGCGTGATGCCGATCCATCGATAAACAGAGCGCGGTGAAACCGCCGTAGCACAGCAACCAGGCCAAGAACATTCAGTGCGCCTCTTGCTCAAGCATTACCGATTTCGCCCGCGCTCGAGTGACGATTCCAGCCTGCCCCGCGCGCTGCATTTTCCACGCAGCCCACGCGAAAAACAGACCACTGCCCAGGCACGTCAAATCGAAACCGGCCATGGCCCAATCGCCCTGAATCAGGGTGACGCCCAAGTGATAAGGCGTGGTCAACGCGTTCAGCAGAGGCAGCGCACAGAACAGCAACGCCGCCAGCGCCAACTGTTCGACCCACGCTGCACGACCACGGCGGACCATGGCGTGCAACACACTCAAGCCCCAGACGATGAAGAAGCCGTTCACTTCCCAATCCGCGCGCTCGGCCATTGCGACCGGCAACAATCGATTGGCCCAGAAGAACGCCGCCACCGCGACCATCAACCCCGACATGCTGGCGATGTTCAGGACTTCCACCAGTCGCAATTCAAACGGCATCACGCCGCTCTTCACATGTTTGAGCTGACGCTTGCCGAGCCAGATCACCAGCCCGGTACCGATCATCGCGGTGCCCGCCAAACCACAAACGAAGTACAGCCAGCGCAACACCGGACCGGCGAAATGGCCCATGTGCAAGCCATAGAAACTGCCGGCAATCGCCATGGGCAGTGTTTGCTTGGGCGTCGTGCTGAGCAGCTGCCCGGTCACGCCGTTGAATGTCAACGCGCTGCCAAAGTCGTGGACCACTCGGTCGGCGCCGTCACGCGCAAGAATGACCGAGGCATTCGCATCGCCCGGATTGTTCACCGTCAATCGCCCGGCCCGTCCGCCCGACCACAGCTCGCTGGCCCGTTCCAGCAGCGGACCCAACGGTGCCAACTGGCCCGGTCTGCCTGCCATTTCAGGCGTATTGGACGCTGGAAACACCTCATCGTAATACGCCTCGACATCACCTTTGTACGAGGCAAGGATGCTCGCCGGCATCACCATCGCCATGAAAATCACCAGGCTGCTGTAAGTGATCATCAAATGAAACGGCAACACCAGAACGCCCACTGCGTTGTGCCCGTCGAGCCAGGAGCGCTGGCCCTTGCGCGGGCGGAAGGTGAAGAAATCCTTGAAGATTTTCTTGTGGGTGATGATCCCGCTGATCAGCGCGACGAACATCACCATCGCGGCGATGGTCGACAGCCAGCGCCCCCACGGATAGGGCATTTGCAACTGAAAGTGGAAACGGTAAAAGAATTCGCCACCGCGTGTGTCCCGGCCCTGCACTTCTGCACCGGTTTGCGGGTCGAGCAGTTTTTCGGTTAATTGACCGCGCGTGCCTGGCTTGGCCGGTGCTTGCTGCCACCTCACCGACAACCCGGGTTCGCGAGCATCCGGTAAATCGATGAGCCATCGCGAGGCACCCGCGGCGTGCTGCTCAAGGTAGTGCTGGGCAACGGTCAGACTGGCTTCGGAGGACAGCGAACGGGCGGGAATTTCCGGCTGCATCCAGTGGCTGATCTCGTCCTTGAAATAGGCGAGTGTGCCAGTCAGGAAAATCGCGAACAGCAGCCAGCCGAAGATCAACCCGGCCCAGGTGTGCAGCCACGCCATGGCCTGTCGAAAGCCCTCTTTCATGAGTGGTCCATCCAGTAGGCCAGCCCCGACACCGCCGCCAATACCACGCTCGGCACGATCAATCCGAACCAGGCTTGCCACGCATTGCGACAGGCGAAACACCAGAGTACGGCGACCAGATACACCAGAAACGAGGTCATCATCCCGGTGACCACCGCTTCGCCGCGAGCCATGGGCAGCCACATCGTCAGGCTGACACTGGCCAATGCCGCGACGAGGTATCCCCCCAACACGGCAGCCAGCACTCGGGAAGTGACGGCCAGTCGGTAGGAAACGGGGAGCGCGGTGATTTTGCCTTTCATGTTTCGACCTTGAAACGGGTGAAGCCTCGTGAATGTCACGGGGCCAACAAGGTCGCAATATTAATGATAAATATTCTCATGTGCAAAAGAGATCCGACGGGATCGTTGTTACGGCAGTCCAAATGTCAGTCAGCACAAACAAAAACGGGCCTGCATAAGCAGACCCGTTTGTCAGTGGAAAGGAAAAAAATTAATCAGGCTTCAGCCGTTTTGCGCAGCCTGTTCGTTCTCGAGAAATTCGTCTTCCAGCAGCGCATCGGCTGCAACTCTCTCGAACGGCACGACAGCGGCACGTGGTTTGCCCCGCAGTTTGCCGAACAGGTGCTCAAGCGCATGTTCAAGTTTTTCGGCCGCACCGTCGATCGCCAGTTCCAGGTTTGCGGCTTTATGGGTGACAGAAATCGGTTGGTGGCCTTTTGGCCGCGCTTCCAGCTGACAGCGCATGTCATGGGGACCGGGCTTGTCGCCGTTCTCGTCCCGCAGGTGAACCTCGACGCGTGTCAGGTCCTCTTCATAACGTTCGAGCGTGCTCTCAATGGTAGTACGTACCCACTCCTCCAGTCGGATGCTGCTTTGAATATGGTTATCGCTGTTGACTTGGATTTGCATAGTTCATCCCTTATTTCAGCTAGCTCGCGAGAGGCACATCGGCTGGCCCTTGGGCGTCATCACCGTGACCTCTTACTTACACAATCGGTCTGCTCGCAGAACAATTCAACCCCTAAAAAAAGATAAATTTTGATTCGCAAAAAAAGCCGGACAAGGAGCAAAAGCGCTGTTAAGGTCGGGAGTTGGGTCGCCTGGCTCTTTTGTCACAATTGCTCACATCTGCCGCTCCGCCAGCGGGTGCAGGCTTCGAAATATCCCCGCCTCCTCCACCAGCCAGTCATGCACCGCACGCACGCCCGGATGGCTCAGCGCCCCCGGCGCATAAAGCAGCACGTAACGCTTGTGATTGGGCACCGCCAGGCCAAACGGCACGATCAACGTCCCCCGCTCCAGCTCGTCATTGAGCAACGTTCGCCGCGCAATCGCCACGCCCATCCCGGCAATCGCCGCTTCGATGGTCAGGTGATTGCGATTGAAGGTGTGCCCGCGCCGCACATCCGCGCCTTCGAAGCCGATGGCGTTGAGGTAGAACTCCCACTCCGCATACTCGTAACTGCCGCGCCAGGCGGTAATGTCGTGCAGCAACGGGAAATGCATCAGGTCCGACGGGCCATGCAGCGGTGGCCGGCCGCGCAGCAGGCTTGGGGCACAGACCGGGAATATCTGTTCGTCGAGCAAGGTTGTGGATAACAAACCGGGATAGCTCCCGTCATTCAGGTCGATGGCCAAATCGAAGTCGCCTTCGTGCAATGGCACGCTGCTGTCCTCGGCTACGAGCCGTAATTGAATGTCCGGGAATCGCTGCTGCAAACGTGGCAGGCGTGGGGTCAACCATTTGCTCAGGAACGACGGGATCGAGCGCACCCGCAAAATTCCGCTGATCATTCCGGCGTCCAGTCGTCGCAATTCCGCATCGATGCTGCCGTAAGCCTCGTTGACCGTGATGGCCAATCGCTGGCCTTCGGCGCTCAGTTCCACACCGCGAGCACGACGGTGGAAAAGTCGAAACCCAAGTCGTTCTTCCAGTTGTCGGATTTGCTGACTGACCGCACCCGGCGTGATGTGCAGTTCTTCGGCGCATCGGGTGAACGACAAGTGCCGCGCGGCACAGGAAAACACGTGCAGCCAGACGTAAGTCTGGGCGTGCAATTGGCGACTCATTGTTTAGTCCTGCTAAAGGCTGTCTTAGGAAGTTTCGTTGGTCACGTAGGACCGAGGTAGGCAGTATCGCCGACATTGCGCTTGTCCTACAAAAATGGCAGCGATTTCTCTTCCATTGCTTGTATAGGCTTTAGCATGGCTATCAGTGTTTTCGATCTCTTCAAAGTCGGCATCGGTCCGTCCAGTTCCCATACCGTCGGCCCGATGCGTGCCGCCGCGACCTTCGCCCAAGCCCTGATTGACCAACAATTGCTGGCCGACGTACGGCGAGTAGAAATTCGACTTTATGGCTCGCTGTCGGCGACCGGCGTCGGTCACGCCACCGACCGCGCCTGCGTCATGGGCCTGATGGGTGAATGGCCGGACAGCATCGATCCCACGTCCATCGACAGTCGAATCCAGTCTCTGCGTGAAACTGGCGAACTGTCTCTGGCAGGCAAATCGACCATCGCCTTCAACTGGCAACGCGACCTCCTGCTGCTCGACGAGAGCCTGCCCTACCACCCCAACGCCATGTCCCTGACAGCCTTTGGCGAAACCGGAGAGCTGGCGGAGCAAACGTACTACTCGATCGGCGGCGGTTTCATCATCGAGGCGGCCGAAGCCGAGTCCGGCATCGCGCCAACCAGCGATGTGGTGCTGCCGTACGATTTCTCCAGCGCTGCCGAATTGCTCAGGCTCTGCAACCTGCACGGCCTGCGCGTTTCCGAGTTGATGATGGCCAATGAATTGGCCTGGCGCAGCGAAGCCGAAATCCGTCAGGGCCTGCTGCACATCTGGTCGGTGATGCGCGAATGCGTCGAGCAAGGCCTGCGCCACGAAGGCATCCTGCCCGGCGGTCTGAATGTTCCGCGCCGCGCAGCGAAATTGCACCGCAGCCTGCTGGAAATCGGTAAGCCGAATGTCATCACCTCCACACTGTCGGCCATGGAGTGGGTGAACCTGTTTGCCCTCGCCGTGAACGAAGAAAACGCGGCGGGCGGGCGCATGGTCACGGCGCCGACCAATGGTGCGGCGGGGATCATTCCGGCGGTGCTGCACTACTACATGAAATTCAACCCGGACGCGTCGGACGATGACGTGGTGGCGTTCTTTTTGGGCGCAGCGGCCGTGGGCATTCTCTGCAAGAAAAACGCGTCTATCTCCGGTGCCGAAGTCGGCTGCCAGGGCGAAGTCGGCTCCGCCTGCGCCATGGCCGCCGCCGGTCTGGCAGACGTGCTCGGCGCCACCCCCGAGCAACTGGAAAACGCCGCCGAAATCGGTTTGGAACACAACCTCGGCCTGACCTGCGACCCGGTCGGCGGGCTGGTGCAAGTGCCGTGCATCGAGCGCAATGCGATTGCTGCCGTGAAGGCGATCAACGCCACGCAAATGGCCCTGCGCGGCGACGGCAAACATTTCATTTCCCTGGACCGGGTGATCCGCACCATGCGCGATACCGGCGCCGACATGCATGACAAATACAAAGAGACTTCACGGGGCGGCCTGGCTGTTAGCTGGGTGGAGTGCTGAGGAGCACTCCCTGACCGTCCGCACGTGAGCCCGAGCAAGAACAATAACGAGGCCAAACGATGACCGATGTACGTACACCTGCTGCCGATAATCCTGCTGTAGAACTCAAACGCGACACAGCAACAGCCACCAAGGGCTGGAGTAAACACGACACCACCTGGATGCTCGGTCTTTACGGCACCGCCATCGGCGCCGGCACGCTGTTCCTGCCGATCAACGCCGGCGTAGGCGGTTTCTGGCCGCTGCTGATCCTGGCAGTGCTGGCGTTTCCGATGACTTTTTTCGCCCATCGCGGCCTGACCCGATTTGTGCTGTCCGGGCGCTCCGGGGACATCACCGAAGTGGTGGAAGAACACTTCGGCATCGGTGCCGGCAAGCTGATCACGCTGCTGTATTTCTTTGCGATCTTCCCGATTCTGCTGGTGTACAGCGTGGCGCTGACCAACACCTTGAGCAGCTTCATGGAGCATCAGTTGCACATCGCCCCGCCACCGCGGGCGATTCTGTCGCTGGTACTGATCCTCGGTCTGATGGCGATCGTCCGTTGCGGTCAGGGTGTCATCGTCAAATGCATGAGCGTGCTGGTTTATCCGTTCGTTGCGGCGTTGCTGCTGCTCGGTTTGAGCCTGATCCCGAACTGGAACGGCGCATTCTTCGCCACCGCCAGTGAAGGCATGCCGATGCCGCTGTTCTTCAAGACGCTGTGGCTGGCGATCCCGGTGATGGTGTTTTCGTTCAACCACTCGCCGATCATCTCCGCCTTCTCCGTCGATCAGAAACAGCGTTACGGCGAACAGGCCGAACGCAAAAGCAGCGGCATCCTCGCCATCGCCCACGCGATGATGGTGGTAACGGTGATGTTCTTCTGCTTCAGCTGCGTGCTGGCCCTGTCCCCGGCTGATTTGGCCGCCGCGAAGGCGCAGAACATCTCGATCCTGTCGTACCTCGCCAACCACTTCCAGACGCCGGTCATCGCCTACGCCGCGCCGTTGATTGCGCTGGTGGCGATCACCAAGTCCTTCCTCGGCCATTACATCGGCGCCAGCGAAGGCTTCCAGGGCCTGATCGTGAAAAGCCTGCGCGGTCGTGGCCGGGTGATATCAACGAGCTGGCTTAACCGCGTGACCGCGCTGTTCATGATCCTCAGCTGCTGGGCCGTGGCGACGTTCAACCCGAGCATCCTCGGCATGATCGAAACCCTCGGTGGGCCGATCATCGCGTGCCTGCTGTTCCTGATGCCGATGTACGCCATCCGCCGCGTGCCGGCCTTGCGCCAGTACTCGGGTCAGGCCTCGAACGTGTTCGTGGTGCTGATCGGTTTGATTGCACTGTCTGCGATCATCTACTCATTCATGCCCTGAAACGGGCAGGCAAAAAGAAGGCGGGCCACGGTGCCCGCCTCTTTTTTACCGTGTCTATTGTTCGACAATTTTTCCGGCATGCCACTTGCTATATCTATGTAGGAGCTGCCGAAGGCTGCGATCTTTTGATCTGTAGCGCCTTCAAGGGCGCCAAAAATCAAAAGATCGCAGCCTTCGGCAGCTCCTACGCGATACGGAAGAAAGTAATGAACATGGAATGCCGATGGTCTGGTATTGCGAACCAACCCGATCATGGCCGGTCAACAACTGCACGTTCAATCAGGCGGTGACGCATCATGGACAACCCTTTTCAGCTCATTACCGATGCTTTTGCAGCGGATTATCAGATCAACCTGAGCATTCAGGGTCTGGATGGCAGCATCATGCTGACCCTGTCCAACAGCGGTCACGTGGTCGCCAAACGGATGATCAGCGCCGAACAACGCAATGACACCCAGCGCCTCAAACGCCTGGTGCAAAGCATTCAATTCGGCATCGCCATCGAACAGGGCCACAGCGCCGTGGCCATCCTTGAAGCCATGACCGACGGCGACAATTGCAACCTGCCGCCGCCACGCGTCAAGGGCCACAGCCGGCCGGCCATGCGGCTTTAAAGCTCGCCCTTCTCCACTTCGGGATGCTCACCGGAACCCGCACCGATCTTGCGTTGCGGGTGTGCGATCTTCACCGAAGGGAATTGCGACGAGGCGTAACGCACCACCAGAATCGCAAACGCCAGCAGCAGAATCCCGCCGCACAGGTAGATGATGCCGATATCCGGCGGGTTGTGGTGCGAGACGTTGGAGATCAGCAGCCGCGTCAGCGCAGTGATCGCCACGTAGATCAGGAAGCGCACCGGCATGTGGTTGGTCTTGAAATAAATCCCGACCATCGCCCCCAGTTCCAGGTAGATGAACAGCAGCAAGATGTCATCGATCTTGATGTGCCCTGCTTCGATCATCCCCAGAAATTCCATCACCGCCGCCCACGCGGTGACTGCACCGATGGCGAACAGCGCCAGGTAGTGGAAGGTCTCGACGAACAGGTTGCCCAGCGACTCGGCCAGTTGATGCACGTTCTGCCGCAGGTTCTCGGCCCAGTTGATTTTCACGATGATTCTTCCTTAGCTCGGTTCGAGCGGATGATGCGGGTTTGACGTGACGGTTGTTCTGCATGCAGAAAAAAGGCCAGGGGCTGTTGGGTGAGATGGCGATGGGCTGCCATTGGACACTTTTGTGGAGCGTTCGAGGGCCTCATCGCGAGCAAGCTCGGCTCCCACAGGTCTTGCGCAGACCACCTGATTTCGGTCTACATTAAAAAGCCACTACCCAAAGCGCAGGGATTCGCTTATCCTTTTCGCTGTATATAAATACAGTAGTCGAATAAGACAACTTAATGTGAAGGCATGTGAGGTGGTGAATGGCCGTCGAAGTGGTATACCGCAGCAGCCGAGATCTGGAGCGCTTGTTCATGGATAAAGCCGAAGCTGACCGTCATGACAAAATGCTCGAACTGGCCGAGTTGCTGGCTGAAGTGTTGCACAAAGCCGTTCCGTCCCTGACCGAACAGCAAGTGGAAGAAGCCGGGATCTACATGGCGAAGAACCGCGATGTGTTCGCCAAGGCGTTCAAGAGCCAGCCGGATGCGTTGTCCGAATTGCTCAATGCGCCGGCTGAAGTCGTTGAACAGGCTGCCCCCGTTGAGGCGCCTGCACCTGTTGAAGTCGTTGAGCCGACCAAGCCAGCTAAAGCCCCCAAGGCTGCCAAGTAAGCAACGCCCGAATTGAATAGGCCCTGAGTCAAATGACTCAGGGCCTTTTTCATGCCTGCGAAAAACCTAAGCGTCGGGTTGCTCCAGCGCCTCGACCAGCGCCTTGAAGAAACGCGCCGCCTCGCCCCCCGTCACCACGCGATGATCGAAGGTCAGGGACAGCGGCAGGACCGGATGCACCACCACCGCACCATCGACTGCGACCGGTTCGTCGCGGATCGCGCCAGCGGCGAGGATTGCCACTTGCGGCGGCACCACCACCGGGTTGGCATAGCGACCGAACAAGGTGCCGAAATTCGACAACGTCAGGGTCGCCCCCATCATTTCCTTGGGCGGAATCGATCGCGCCTGCACGTCGGCCCTTAATCGCATGACGCCTTCCTTCAAGTCAGCCGGGGTGCGGTGACCGACATCGCGCAGCACGGGCACGAACAAGCCGTCCGGGGTGTCCACGGCGATGCCCAGATCGAGCCGTTCGTGTTGTTTGAGCGACAGGCTTTTGCCATCGAAGGCACTGTTGAGCACCGGCTCCACGGCGCACGCGGCCGCCATCGCTTTGGCGAGACGAATCAGCGGTTCGCGGGCCTGACCCCAGCGATGCAGGTCGGCGTCACCGAAAATCGTCACCGGCACCACTTCGGCATGAGACCGCGCCATGTTCAGCGCCATGCTGCGCCGCACACCGCGCAACCGTTCGCCGCCGAAGCGCTCGCGTTCGGTTTGAGCCGCGCTTTCCACATCCGTGCGGGTGATCAGTCCCTCGTGGCCGGAGCCCGTCATCCCGCTCAACTCCACGCCGAGTTGCCGGGCCAGTTGCCGCACAGCCGGTGTGGCGCGAGTCGCCAGGTGCTCTCGGGTCGAAGGGGCTGGCCCGATGAAAAACGAGTCCTCCTGACTGCTGCCGCCACCTTCAAGCCGCCCGACTACGGTGCCCGCGTCCGCTTCGCCTTCGTAACCGAGCAGGGGTTCACCGACGTGAATGATGTCGCCCTCACCGCCATGAAGTTTCGCCACCACGCCGTCATAGGGTGCGGGGATATCCACAAGGGCCTTGGCCGTTTCCACCGACACCAGCAGTTGATCGGCCTTCACGGTATCGCCGACCGCGACGTGCCAACGGACGACTTCCGCCTCCTGCAAACCTTCGCCCAGGTCCGGCAGTTTGAAATACTTCATCGCAGCCTCCTTGGGTTCAGGAAAATTGAAGAACGTTGTCGCAGGCCTGAAGAATGTCCTCGACGTTGGGCATATAGAGCAATTCCAGTCGATACAGCGGCGGCGGAATATCCGGCGCGGTGACTCGCTGAATCGGTGCCTGCAAGTCCAGCAACACCCGCTCGTAGAGGCTCGCGGCGATTTCCGCGCCGACGCCGCAGGAGCGCGGCGCTTCATGAACGATCACGCAGCGACCGGTCTTGCGCACCGAGGCTTCCAGCGTGTCGAGGTCCAGCGGCTTGATACTCGCGACATCGATCACTTCCGCCGAGACACCCCGCTCGGCCAATGCGGTGGCGGCTTGCAGGGTTTCCATCACACTGGCGCCCCAGCTGATCAGCGTGATGTCGCTGCCTTCGCGCAGGGTGAAACAGCTGTCCAGCGGCAGGCGTTTACCGTCATCCACCAGCGTTTGCGGGTTCATGCGATAGAGCCGGGTCGGCTCGAGAAACACCACCGGGTCCGGGTCATCGATGGCCGCCAGCAACAAGCCATAGGCCCGAGCCGGCGATGACGGAATCACCACCCGCAGACCTGGAATGTGCGCGAACAATGCTTCAGTGCTTTCACTGTGATGTTCCGGCGCGCGAATCCCTGCGCCCATCGGCGTGCGCATCACCATCGGGCACGTGATCCGCCCGCGCGTGCGATTGCGCATGCGGCTGGCGTGGGACACCAGGTGTTCCATGGCCGCGTAGATGAAACCCATGAACTGGATTTCCACCACCGGTTTCAGGCCCTGCGCGGCCATGCCGACCACGATTCCGCCGAGCATGGTTTCGGCCAGCGGCGAGTCGATGACTCGCTTGAAGCCAAAGCTGTCGCGCAGCCCTTGGGTGGCGCGAAACACGCCGCCGTTCACTCCGACATCCTCACCGAGGACGATAACGTTCTCGTCTTCGCTCATCGCCCGATGCAGCGCAAGATTCACCGCTTCCAGCAACGTGACTTTGCCGTTACTCATGGCTCGAATCTCCCGCGCGGCGCGCCGCCCTTTCGAGCAACTCTTCACGCTGCCCGGCGAGGGACGCCGGCCATTGGGCGTAGACGTGATCCATGATCGATTCGGGCGCCTGAGTACCCGCTGCCTCGAAGTTATCCACAGCGCGCTGCACCAAGCCCTGGCATTCGCTGATCAGCGCCTGTTCGCGACCTTCGTCCCACACGCCTTGGCCGACCATGAAACGTTGCAGGCGTTTAATCGGTTCTTCGAGCCAGGCCTGTTTGACCTCGTCAGCCGACCGGTAGCGTGTGGCATCGTCGGCGGTGGTGTGGTCGCCGAGGCGATAGCTCAGGCATTCCAGCAACACAGGGCCTTTACCATGACGCGCCCTTTCGAGGGCCGCTTGTACTCGGTCGTAAACCGCGAGCATGTCATTGCCGTCGACCTGCTCACCGTGGAACCCGGCACCGATCGCTTTCTGTGCCAGGGTCGGGGCGCCGCACTGAATCCGTCGTGGCACCGAGATCGCCCATTGGTTGTTATTGACCACGAACACCACCGGCAACTGCCAGGCACCGGCAACGTTGAGGGCTTCGAGGAAATCGCCCTTGCTGGTGGCACCGTCGCCGCAGGTGGTGACGGCGACCCGATGTTCGCCGCGGATTTTGAATGCACTGGCAACGCCGCAGGCATGCAAGGCCTGGGTGGCAATCGGCACACAGATCGGAAAATCCTGGGCCGCCGCCGGTTCGGCAAAGTCGCTGCCGCGCTCGTCACCGCCCCAGTACAGGAGGATTTCTTCCATGCGTACCCCGCGCATCAACTGCACGGCGGTGTCACGGTAATACGGAATCAGCACGTCTTCGGCGTGCATCACGCTGCCGACGGCGACGCCAATGGCTTCCTGGCCCAATGTCGGCGCATAAGTGCCAATGCGCCCGGTGCGTTGCAGGGCGACGGCTTTCTGATCGAAAAGACGGGTCAGGACCATCTGCCGATAAAGGCGCGTCAGCAAATTGAAATCGTCGGCCCAGGCAGGAAGATCGCCGAGCAATTGGCCGTCAGGGGATAAAAATCGGGTGTAAGGCAGCTCAACCTTGTGAGGCATCCACGGGCTCCTGGCACGCCGCGTCAGCGTGCGTCAGTCAAGCCTGACGCTTGTGGCGCCAGGCCTTGGGAGCAAGTCTGCCGGATAGGCCCTCACTCCTTTATCGGTTCAGGCTCATCGATACAGCACTTTCTCCGCCAACTCGTCAGCCACTCGGGCCGGCGAGCGTTTTTCCGCTTGGGCATGGGCGAAGACTTCGGTCAGCCGGGAGCTGATTTTCGACAGGTGTGCGGTGATGGTCGATAGCTCTTCGCCGCGATGTTTGAGCGAAACGTAGATCAGCCCGCCTGCATTGATCACGTAATCCGGCGCATACAGAATGCCCCGCCGCTCCAGTTGATCAGCGACTTCCAGATGGGTCAGTTGGTTGTTCGCCGAACCGGCCACCGCTGCGCAGCGCAGTTGCGTCACGCTGTGGCTGTTGAGCACGCCACCGAGGCCGCAGGGCGCAAGAATGTCGCAAGGGGTGCTGAGCAGCGCGTCGTTGGCGATCGGATGAGCGCCAAGTTGCTCCATCGCCAGTTGGACCTTACCGTGATCGATGTCACTGACCAGCAGTTCGGCACCGGCGGCATGCAGCTGTTCGGCCAGGGCAAAACCAACGTTGCCGAGCCCTTGAATCGCCACTCGCAGGCCTTCGAGGTTATCGCTGCCCAGCCGGGCCATGGCGGTCGCACGAATACCGGTGAACACGCCCATCGCCGCGTGCGGTGCAGGGTCGCCCGCCGAGGTGGTGCTGGTGACGTGCTGGGTCTGTTGGGCGATGCAATCCATGTCCGCCACCGAGGTGCCACTGTCGATGGCGGTGATGTAGCGGCCGTCGAGCTGATTGATGCAACGCCCGAAGGCTTCGAATAGCGCGGCGCGGTTTTCCACATGGACCGGGCGAACAATCACCGCCACGCCGCCGCCCTGAGCCAGGCCGGCCAGCGCCGCCTTGTAACTCATGCCTTGTGCGAGACGCACGGCATCCTCGACGGCGGACTCGTCGCTGGGATAGGCAAGGTAACGACACCCGCCCAAGGCAGGCCCCAGACGGCTGTTATGAATGGCAATGACCGCCTTCAACCCGGTGACCGAGTCGACGCTCAGATGCAGGGATTCAAGGCGAGTGCTTTGCATGAGAGCGAACATCGTAGGGCTCCCGAATCACTTCTTGTAGTCGCCAGTATAGGCTTGCGCCCGAAAATTGCAGAAGCGCACCGGAATAAGCGACGCCGCCATGCAGACTTTCGGACATAACCTGTAACCGCCTATGTTCGGCACTGGACGAATGCCTGAGACGGGGCTAAAACGAGGCATTACCCGGAGATTTTGATGACCCCCCGCCAACGTTTCTTCGACTGTCTGCAACGTTCACCGCCCGCGCTGTTCGAGGCGGCGCTGTGGATTGCCGCCGAACACGACAGTGAGGTCAATCCCGAGGCGGTGCTGCACGATTTCAAGAACCTGCAGCAACGGGTCAGTTATGGCTTGCCGATGTTGCCGGTGAGTGAGTTGGCCCAGCCGTTGTTACGGCGTATGAATGACCTGGGATTCGCTCAGGACGACTCCTCGCCATTGCGTCCGCAAGTCGCGCTGGTCAATAAAGTGCTGGAACGCAGGCGTGGGCAGCCGCTGAGTCTGGGATTGATTGCCCTGGAACTGGCCAAAGGTCTGGAAATTCCCATGGTTGGCGTCAACTTCCCCGGGCATTTCCTGCTGCGGGTACCGGGCGCCGATCACCTGCTCGACCCCTGCGGCGGGCGTCGGTTGTACCCCAACGATTGCCGGGAGTTGCTGCAACGCCAGTACGGTCCGAACATGCAGCTTGGCGCCGAGCATTTGCTCACGGCCGAGCCGGTGCAAATGCTGCAGCGGCTGTCGCGCAACCTGCGTCAGTTACACCTTTCCAACGATGACTACATCGGCGCCCTGATCGACGCCGAACGTGTGCTGGAACTGGGCAACGCCATCGCCTCCGACTACCTGGCCCGGGCCAGCCTCTATCAACGGCTGGATTGCCCGAACGCCGAGCGCTTCGATCTGGAACATGCCCTGCTGCTCAGTGACGACCCGATCCAGCGGATTCGCCTGACTGAGCGATTAGGGCATTTGCCGCCGAACTCAATCGTCCATTAAAAGCAAAAGATCGCAGCCTCGTTTCACTCGACAGCTCCTACAGAAAATCGCGACCCCTGTAGGAGCTGTCGAGTGAAACGAGGCTGCGATCTTTTGACCTTAGCGCTTCTGGGTCAGGGCACGACGTTCGAACTCAACGATGCGCTGACGGTAATGCTCAATCGTCTGGGCAGTCAGCACGCTGCGCTGGTCGTCTTTCAGTTCGCCGTTCAGCTCCTGGGACAGTTTGCGCGCCGCGGCCACCATCACGTCGAAGGCTTGCTTCGGATGACGCGGGCCTGGCAGACCGAGGAAGAAGCTCACTGCCGGTGTGCTGAAGTGGTCGATGTCGTCCAGATCGAAAACGCCCGGCTTGACCGCATTGGCCATCGAGAACAGGACTTCGCCATTACCAGCCATGCTTTCGTGGCGGTGGAAGATGTCCATCTCGCCGAAACGCAGACCACTTTCCAGAATATTCTGCAACAGCGCCGGGCCTTTGAAGCCGGCCGCGTCGCGGCAGATCACGCTGATCACCAGTACTTCTTCGGCTTGCGGTTGTTCCCGTTCACTGGTCGAACTCGAAGCCTTGGTGTCATCCGGGAAATCGTCGTCACGGCTGCTGAAGCTCGGGCCGCCGTCCAGGTCCAGGCTGAGGTTCATGTCGCCTTGCGAAGGCTCGCCATGACCACGCTTGCCGCGCTTGGAACCCGACTCACGCGGCTCACGGGCAGGCATGCTCACCGACGGCAGATCGTGCTCGTCCAGTTGCGGCTCTTTATGCGTATCCAGCACGCGGGGCGGGCCCAACAGCTCGGCGCTGGTGTCCTCGTCCGGCAAGTTGGACAAACTTCGGTCGAGACGGAATTTCAGTTTCCCCTTGCCGCCGCGCATGCGACGCCAGCCATCGAAAAGAATACCGGCAATGACAATAATGCCGATGACGATCAGCCACTCGCGCAGACCGATTTCCATGTAATCCCGTGCCTCTATAAAAAATGCTGAAAAATAAGAGGTTTACAACTCGTAAACCGCTTTAAAACGTGGCGCCAACTCTATGTTCTGACAGGCGTTTTGCCCACGTATACGAAAAATTGACATTAAACTAGCACGACCAAAGGCAACTTTACACCGTCTGTCACTATGGCTTGCGCGAATATGTCGATTGGCCAGCAAGTCCGGGAAGGTAAATAAGTCCTACAACTCAATAATACCTCTCCTACAACCGCCGACTCAGGCATCCACCATCGCCATCGCCTCCTCGACATCCACTGCCACCAGACGCGAGCATCCCGGTTCGTGCATCGTCACCCCCATCAATTGCTCGGCCATTTCCATGGCGATCTTGTTGTGGGTGATATAGATGAACTGCACCGTCTGCGACATCTCTTTGACCAGCCGTGCGTAGCGTCCAACGTTAGCGTCATCCAATGGCGCGTCAACTTCATCGAGCATGCAGAACGGCGCCGGATTCAACTTGAAGATGGCAAAAACCAGAGCCAATGCGGTCAGGGCTTTTTCGCCACCGGAGAGCAAATGGATGGTGCTGTTCTTCTTCCCTGGCGGCTGCGCCATGATCGTTACCCCTGTATCGAGTAGATCTTCGCCTGTCAGTTCCAAATAGGCGCGGCCTCCACCGAAAACTTTTGGGAAAAGGGCCTGTAAACCGCCATTGATCTGATCAAAGGTATCTTTGAAGCGGTTTCGGGTTTCCTTGTCGATCTTGCGAATCACGTTTTCGAGCGTATCCAGTGCCTCGACCAAATCGTCGTTCTGCGCATCCAGATAACGTTTACGCTCGGATTGTTGCTGGTATTCGTCGATGGCCGCCAGGTTGATCGCACCGAGACGCTGAATACGCGCGGCAATGCGTTCGAGTTCTTCTTCGGCGTCTTTCTCGTTGGCCTCGGCCACCAGCGTGGCGAGTACGCCGTGGAGATCGTAGCCGTCCTCCAGCAACTGATCTTCGAGTGCCTTGCGGCGCACGGTCAGGGCTTGCCATTCCATGCGCTGGGTTTCCATCTGGCCGCGAATCAATTGCGATTGCTGCTCCGCCTGACTGCGACGTTTTTCGGCATCGCGCAGTTCACGGTCGGCATCTTCCAGAGCGATTTGCGCAGTCTTGAGTTCTTCGTCGACAGTCATGCGCTTGTCGAGCAACTCTTCAAGTTTCAACCGCAGTTCTTCCAGCGGCGCCTCGCCCTCCTCCAGGTTTAGACTCAGCTGTTCGCGTTTTTCAGTCAGACGCTCGGACTGCATTTCCAGACGCTCCAGCGCCTGACGCGTGGAGTCGTGTTGTGCCTTGAGCGAACCCAAACGCACCGCCAGTTGATGGGCGTGATCCTTGTGTTGCCGGGCCTCCTGACGCACCCGATCCAGTCGCTCGCGCAAGCTGTCGCGCTGGGCCAGCAGCAACTCGCGCTGCTCGGTGTCCAGCGCCATGCTGTCGAGGGCTTCTTGCAATTGCAGGCGCGCTTCGCCGATATTTTCGTGTTCCAGCGCCCGCTGCTCAGCCAACTCGGTGAGCTCTTCGTCCAGGCGTGTGCGGCGCAGGGTCAGTTGCTCGGCCTTGGCTTTACCGGCGGACAACTGGGCTTTCAATTCGCCTTGCTGACGGGCTTCGTCTTGCAGCAGACGGCGCAGATGTTCGCGACCGTTTTCCTGCTGACGCTGTTGCGCCCTGAGATTCTGAAGTTGGGTTTCCAGGGTTTCGACCGTGGCTTCGCGCTCTTCGCGCTCAAGGCCCAGACGCTGGATTTCCTGGCCGCGGGCGAGCACACCACTTTCCGCTTCGCTAGCCCGACGCACGCGCAAAAAGTGCCGACCGACCCAGTAACCATCGCGACTGATCAGGCTCTGGCCGGCGGTCAATTGATTGCGCAGGGCCAACGCCTGTTCAAGGCTGTCGACCGGTTTAACCTGCCCCAACCATGGCGCCAAATCGATCTGCGCTTCAACTTTATCGAGCAAGCTGCCGGGCACGCGCACGCCATCGGTGGCCGGGCTGAGCAAGCGCAAATCGCCCTGGGTAAAACCGGCCAGGTCGAAATCGCCGAAGTCATCCACCAGCACCGCTTGCAGGTCGGCGCCGAGCACGGTTTCCACCGCCAGCTCCCAGCCGGCTTCAACTTTCAAGCCTTCGGCCAAACGCGGACGGTCCGCCAAATGTTGTTCGCGCAGCCATTCAGCGGTGCCGGTGCCCGGATCGAGCGCGGCTTGCTGCAAGGCTTCAAGGGAGGCGAGGCGACCGTTCAGACGCTGTAAATCACCCTGAGCCTGCTGCTGATTTTGCAGTGCGAATTGCAATTCCTGACGCAGTTGCTCGAGGCGTTCGACCTGGGCTTCTTCACTGGCCTGCAAATCTTCCAGCGTCGCCTCACTCGCGGCCAGTTGCTCACTGAGCTCCATGATCGCCGCGTCTTCCGGGTCTGCCGAGAGCAACGCACGCTCTTCGCCGAGACGCTTCTGACGATCGGCCAGTCGCTCCATGCTGGTTTCCAGCTGCTGGATCCGCGACTGCTGAACTTCGGATTGGCGACGCGGCTCGGCGGCCGTCAGGTTGAAGGTGTCCCACTGCTCTTGCCAGGCGTGCATGGTGGTTTCGGATTCTTCCAGCGCGGCGGCAGCTTCTTCGGCGGCGGCGCTGGTGACTTCCTGTTCAGGGGTGAGCATGTCCAGCTCTTCGCCCAAGGTCAGCAGCAAGGTGCGGTCATGACCCAGGTGAGACTCGGTTTCCAGACGTGCGCGCTCGGCTTCTTTCAGGTCGTCCTGCAACTGGCGCAAACGCTGCTGACCGTGCTGAATACTCTGCTCGACCCGAGCAATGTCGCCGCCGACCGAATAGAAGCGCCCCTGCACCAGATTGAAGCGTTCGGACAGGTCGTGGTGCCCGTCACGCAAGCGTTCGATAGCCGCATCGGCATTACGCTGCTCGGCCACCAACGCTTCGAAGGTGACTTCCTGATTGCCGATGACCGCTTCGCGCTGACCGACCTGTTCATTCAACGCCTGCCAGCGCAGGGCCGACAGTTGGGCCTTGAGCTGACGCTCCTCGCCCTTGTATTCCTGATACTTCTTGGCGGCCTCGGCCTGACGGTACAAGCGTTCAAGCTGACGCTCGAGCTCTTCGCGCAGGTCGGTCAGGCGGGCCAGGTTTTCGTGGGTGCGGCGGATGCGGTTTTCGGTCTCGCGCCGACGCTCCTTGTACTTGGAGATGCCCGCCGCTTCCTCAATGAAGTTGCGCAGGTCTTCGGGCTTCGACTCGATCAGCTTGGAGATCATCCCCTGTTCGATAATCGAGTAGCTGCGCGGGCCGAGGCCGGTGCCAAGGAAGATATCCGTGATATCGCGACGGCGGCACTTGGTGCCGTTGAGGTAGTAAGTGGTCTGGCTGTCGCGGGTCACTTTGCGGCGAATGGAAATTTCCGCGTAGGCCGCGTATTCGCCGAGCAAAGTGCCGTCGGAGTTATCGAACACCAGCTCGATGCTGGCCTGGCTTACCGGTTTACGGCTGGTCGAGCCGTTGAAGATGACGTCGGTCATCGACTCGCCGCGCAGGTTCTTGGCCGAACTCTCGCCCATCACCCAGCGGACGGCGTCGATGATGTTCGACTTGCCGCAACCATTGGGCCCGACCACCGCCGCCATGTTACTGGGGAAGTTCACCGTGGTCGGGTCGACGAAGGATTTGAACCCCGCCAGCTTGATGCACTTTAGCCGCACGCTTAAGCGTCCGTCAGGGCAGAAACCACCAGATCACTGCTGCGCTGGGCATACGCCGTCAGCACAATGCGGATCTGCGGAAAATCTCGGGCCAGCACGGCAGCGAGCAAGCGTTCGAACAGTTCGAGGAACTCACTCATCGAGGCCTTGCGCTGTTCCAGGGCGAGGAAATACGCGCGGCTCATGGCCGGCTGCAGATTCTCGACAGTTTCCTGCAAGTACGGGTTGTTGGCGAACGGATACGCGGCGCGCATCACACTGAAGCTGTCATCGACAAAGGTGCGAATGTCCTGGCGCTCGTAGCTGGCGGTCAGACGCTGCTGGATTTGCACGAACGGCGCCATGTCGGCCTGGACTTTCCAGCCGCTGGCCACTGCATTGCCCAGAAGAATGTAAAGCTCGCTCATCAGCGTGCACAGGCTCTGGACCTTGTGGACCGTGAGCTCGGTCACGTGGGCACCGCGTCGCGGCAGGATCGCGATCAGGTGGCGGCGCTCGAGGATCAGCAAGGCTTCACGGACCGAACCGCGGCTGACATTGAGGGCCAGCGTGACCTTCTGTTCCTGGATGCGCTCCCCGGGCTTCATTTCGCCACGAATGATGCGTTCGGCGAGGTGGTGAGCAATTTGCTCGGCGAGGCTGTCCGGCGCCTTGAACGTCATGGTTGTCCTTCAAACTCTTCGATCTGCACAAGCGGCGCAGTGTAACGCACATGAAGGGTCATGGCGGAGTGCCCACTCGGCGGTTTTTGGCACGAATCCAGCAAAAAGCAGGCTATCCCGTGAGGGTCAATAATAAAGGAACGAGTCGTTGATCGACAAAACGCTATTTCCTGACCTTTAAGTCAGAAAATCATTGACCACAAAGTCAGACCTGATAAATTCGGTTCAAGTCGGTTAACAACAATAATGAGTCTGCGAGGCCTTCCGTGATCCAGTTTTTACTTAACCAGGAACTCCGTAGCGAGCACGCCCTGGACCCAAACCTGACCGTGCTCAATTATCTGCGCGACCATGTGGGCAAACCCGGCACCAAAGAAGGCTGCGCCAGCGGTGACTGCGGCGCCTGCACCGTGGTGGTCGGCGAGCTGCAAACGGATGACGATGGCCGCGAACACATTCGCTATCGCAGCCTCAACTCGTGCCTGACATTTGTTTCGTCATTGCACGGCAAACAATTGATCAGCGTTGAAGACCTCAAGCACCAAGGCGAACTGCACAGCGTGCAGAAAGCCATGGTCGAGTGCCACGGCTCGCAATGCGGTTTTTGCACGCCGGGCTTCGTCATGTCGCTGTTCGCGCTGCAAAAGAACAGCGATCAACCGGATGCTCATAAAGCTCACGAAGCGCTGGCCGGCAACCTCTGCCGCTGCACCGGCTATCGGCCGATTCTGGCTGCCGCCGAACAATCCTGCTGCGGCAAGCAAACGGACCAGTTCGATGCTCGCGAAGCCGACACCATCGCTCGCCTGAAAGCCATCGCTCCTACCGACATCGGCGAACTCAACAGTGGCGACAAGCGCTGCCTGGTGCCGTTGACCGTCGCCGATCTGGCTGACCTCTATGACGCTTATCCACAGGCTCGCCTGCTGGCCGGCGGCACGGACCTGGCGCTGGAAGTCACGCAGTTCCACCGCACCCTGCCGGTGATGATCTACGTCGGTAACGTCGCCGAGATGAAGCGCATCGAGCGCTTCGACGATCGCCTGGAAATCGGCGCTGCCACCGCCCTTTCCGATTGCTATGAAGCCTTGAAAGCCGAGTACCCGGACTTCGGCGAATTGCTGCAGCGCTTTGCTTCCCTGCAGATCCGCAACCAGGGCACCCTCGGCGGCAACATTGGCAACGCTTCGCCAATTGGTGACTCCCCCCCCCTGCTGATTGCACTCGGCGCGCAGATCGTTCTGTGCAAAGGCGAAGTTCGCCGCACGATGGCGCTGGAAGATTACTTCATCGATTACCGGGTCACCGCGCGCCAGGAAAGCGAGTTCATCGAAAAGATCATCGTGCCTCACGCCAGCGCCGAACAACTGTTCCGCGCCTACAAAGTCTCCAAGCGTCTGGACGATGACATTTCCGCCGTCTGCGCCGCGTTCAACCTGCGCATCGACAACGGCGTGATCGCCGATGCCCGTGTGGCCTTCGGCGGCATGGCCGCAATCCCGAAACGTGCAAAAAACTGTGAAGCCGTTCTGCTCGGCGCCACCTGGAACAATGACACCGTCGAACGCGCCTGCGCTGCACTGGCCGAAGATTTCACGCCACTCTCGGACTTCCGCGCCAGCAAGGAATACCGCCTGCTCAGCGCACAGAACCTGCTGCGTAAATACTTCATCGAACTGCAAACACCGCACATCGAGACTCGGGTGACCGCTTATGTCTAACCATCACGCCGTAGAGAAGACCCAGGCCGAACTGGCTGAACTGTTCGCCAAGGACCTGACCACCGGTGTCGGCCGCAGCGTCAAGCACGACAGCGCCGCCAAGCACGTGTCCGGTGAAGCGCAGTACATCGACGACCGGCTGGAATTTCCGAACCAGTTGCATGTTTACGCACGCCTGTCGGACCGCGCCCACGCGAAAATCATCAGCATCGACACCCAGCCTTGTTACGCCTTCGACGGCGTGCGCATCGCTATCACCCACAAAGACGTGCCGGGCCTGAAAGACATCGGCCCACTGATGCCGGGCGATCCGTTACTGGCCATCGATGACGTCCAGTTCGTTGGTCAAGTGGTGCTCGCCGTTGCGGCGAAGGACCTGGAAACCGCACGCAAAGCCGCGATGGCCGCGATCATCGAATACGAAGATCTGGAGCCGGTGCTGGACGTGGTCGAAGCCCTGCGCAAACGCCACTTTGTACTCGACAGCCACACCCATCAGCGCGGCGATTCGGCCGGCGCTTTGGCCACCGCAGAACACCGCATTCAAGGCACGCTGCACATCGGCGGCCAGGAACACTTCTATCTGGAAACCCAGATCTCTTCGGTGATGCCGACCGAAGATGGCGGGATGATCGTCTACTGCTCGACGCAGAACCCCACCGAAGTGCAGAAACTGGTGGCCGAAGTGCTCGATGTGTCGATGAACAAAATCGTCGTCGACATGCGCCGCATGGGTGGTGGTTTCGGCGGCAAGGAAACCCAGGCAGCGAGCCCGGCGTGCCTCTGCGCAGTTATCGCGCACCTCACCGGCCAGCCGACCAAAATGCGCCTGCCGCGGGTCGAAGACATGCTGATGACCGGCAAGCGTCACCCGTTTTACGTCGAGTATGACGTCGGCTTCGACAGCACCGGTCGGCTGCACGGAATTGCCCTGGAACTGGCCGGTAACTGCGGTTGCTCGCCGGACCTCTCGGCGTCGATTGTCGACCGTGCGATGTTCCACGCCGACAACTCGTACTACCTGGGCGACGCGACCATCAACGGTCACCGCTGCAAGACCAACACCGCGTCGAACACCGCTTACCGTGGCTTCGGCGGCCCGCAAGGGATGGTCGCCATCGAAGAAGTGATGGATGCGATTGCCCGCCATCTGGCTCTCGATCCGCTGGCGGTGCGCAAGGCCAACTACTACGGCAAGACCGAGCGCAACGTCACCCATTACTACCAGACCGTCGAGCACAATATGCTCGAGGAAATGACCGCCGAACTGGAAGAAAGCAGCCAGTACGCCGAGCGCCGCGAAGCGATTCGTCGCTACAACGCCAACAGCCCGATCCTGAAAAAAGGCCTGGCGCTGACCCCGGTGAAATTCGGTATTTCCTTCACCGCCAGCTTCCTCAACCAGGCCGGTGCGCTGATCCATATCTACACCGATGGCAGCATCCACCTGAACCATGGCGGTACCGAAATGGGCCAGGGCCTGAACACCAAAGTCGCGCAGGTCGTGGCCGAAGTATTCCAGGTGGAAATGGACCGCGTGCAGATCACCGCGACCAACACTGACAAGGTGCCGAACACTTCGCCGACCGCCGCTTCCAGTGGCGCCGACCTGAACGGTAAAGCCGCGCAAAACGCCGCGGAAATCATCAAGAAGCGCCTGGTTGAATTCGCCGCGCGGCAGTACAAGGTCAGCGAAGAAGACGTGGAATTCCACAACGGTCACGTGCGGGTTCGCGATCACATCCTGACCTTTGAATCGCTGATCCAGCAGGCGTATTTCGCTCAGGTTTCGCTGTCGAGCACCGGGTTCTACAAGACCCCGAAAATCTTCTACGACCGCAGCCAGGCGCGGGGCCGGCCGTTCTATTACTACGCCTTCGGCGCAGCGTGCTGCGAGGTGATCATCGACACCCTCACCGGCGAGTACAAAATGCTGCGCACCGACATCCTCCACGACGTCGGCGACTCATTGAACCCGGCGATCGACATCGGTCAGGTCGAGGGCGGTTTCATCCAGGGCATGGGGTGGCTGACCATGGAAGAACTGGTGTGGAACAACAAGGGCAAACTGATGACCAACGGCCCGGCCAGCTACAAGATCCCTGCGGTGGCGGACATGCCGCTGGACCTGCGGGTGAAGCTGGTGGAAAACCGCAAGAACCCGGAAGACACGGTGTTCCATTCCAAGGCCGTGGGCGAGCCGCCGTTCATGCTCGGCATCGCGTCGTGGTGTGCGATCAAGGACGCCGTGGCCAGTCTGGGCGACTACAAGCATCAACCGAAAATCGACGCACCGGCGACACCGGAGCGGGTGTTGTGGGGCTGTGAGCAGATGCGCCAGTTGAAGGTGGCGAAGGCTGTTGAGGCTGAAGCCGAGTTGGCTTCGCTTTAAGACCGAGGCGCGGCTATCGCGAGCAAGCTCGCTCCCACAGGGTTTTGTGAACACCATCCAATGTGGGAGCGAGCTTGCTCGCGATGGCGGACTGACAGACAACAAAGATGTCGAGGTGAAACATGTACAACTGGATCGACGCCCTCGCCGACCTGCAATCCCAGGGTGAACCCTGCGTGTTGGTGACCATCATCGAAGAGCTCGGCTCGACGCCGCGCAATGCCGGCTCGAAGATGGTCATCGGCGCCAACCAGACCTTCGACACCATCGGTGGCGGGCATCTGGAATACAAGGCGATGCAGATCGGTCGCGAGATGCTGGCCAGCGGCAGGCAGGACACCCATCTGGAGCGCTTCAGCCTCGGCGCCAGCCTCGGCCAGTGCTGCGGCGGCGTGACCGTGTTGCTGTTCGAACCGATGGGGCAGGTCCAGGCGCAGATCGCCGTGTTCGGTGCCGGCCACGTCGGCCGGGCGCTGGTGCCGCTGCTCGCCAGCCTGCCCTGCCGGGTGCGCTGGATCGATTCGCGGGAAGCCGAATTCCCCGAACAGATCCCCCATGGTGTGCGCAAAATCGTCACCGAAGAACCGGTGGACGAAATCGACGACCTGCCCGCCGGCAGCTACTGCATCGTCATGACCCACAACCACCAGCTCGACCTAGAACTCACCGCCGCGATCCTCAAGCGCAACGACTTCGCCTACTTCGGCCTGATCGGTTCGAAGACCAAACGGGTGAAGTTCGAACACCGCTTGCGTGACCGTGGTTTCGACAGCGCCGTGCTGCAACGCATGCGCTGCCCGATGGGCATCGGCGAAGTCAAAGGCAAGTTGCCTGTGGAAATCGCCATCTCCATCGCCGGCGAAATCATCGCCACCTATAACGCCAATTTCGGCCAGCACACCGCCAGCGCCGGATCATCGATCGCCAAACTGCTACCTGCTTCACGCCGCAGCCAAGCTTCGAACTAAAAAGCCACGAATTGAGAACGACAATGCCTTTGACTCGCAAAGCCTACCGCGCCGCCATTCTGCACAGCATCGCCGACCCCGCCGAAGTGGGCATCGAAGCTTCTTATGAGTATTTCGAAGACGGCTTGCTGGTGGTTGATAACGGCCAGATCAGCGCCCTTGGTCACGCCAGCGACTTGCTGCCGACCCTGCCGGCCGACATCGAGATCACCCATTATCAGGACGCGCTGATCACCCCAGGCTTCATCGACACCCACATTCACTTGCCGCAAACCGGCATGGTCGGCGCTTACGGCGAACAACTGCTGGACTGGCTCAACACCTACACTTTCCCGTGCGAAAGCCAGTTTGCCGACAAGGCTCACGCGGACGAAGTCGCGAGCATTTTCATCAAGGAACTGCTGCGCAACGGCACCACCACGGCGCTGGTCTTCGGCAGCGTGCATCCGCAGTCGGTGAACTCGTTCTTCGAGGTCGCCGAACAGCTGGACCTGCGGATGATCGCCGGCAAGGTGATGATGGACCGCAACGCGCCGGATTACCTGACCGACACCGCCGAATCCAGCTACGTGGAAAGCAAGGCGCTGATCGAGCGCTGGCACGGCAAGGGCCGTTTGCACTACGCGGTCACCCCGCGCTTTGCACCGACCAGCACCCCTGAACAACTGACCCTCGCCGGCCAGTTGCTCAGCGAATTTCCTGACGTGTACATGCAGACTCACATCAGCGAAAACCTCAAGGAAATCGAGTGGGTCAAGGAGCTGTTCCCGGAGCGCAAGGGTTACCTGGACGTCTACGACCATTACAAACTGCTCGGCGAGCGCTCGGTGTTCGCCCATGGCGTGCACCTGTGCGACGACGAGTGCGCGCGGCTGGCGGAAACCGGCTCGGCGATCGCTTTCTGCCCGACCTCGAACTTCTTCCTCGGCAGCGGCCTGTTCAACCTGCCGATGGCCGAGAAGCACAAGTTGAATGTCGGCCTCGGTACGGATGTCGGTGGCGGCACCAGTTTCTCGCTGCTGCAAACGCTGAACGAAGCGTACAAGGTCATGCAGATGCAAGGTGCGCGACTGAGCCCGTTCAAATCGCTGTACCTGGCCACCCTCGGCGGCGCTCGCGCACTGCGGCTGGAAGACAAGATCGGCACCCTGCAACCGGGCACTGATGCGGACTTCCTGGTGCTGGACTACAACGCCACGCCTCTGCTGAGCTATCGCTTGAAGCAGGCCAATAACATTGCCGAGACGTTGTTTGTATTAATGACGCTGGGGGATGACCGGACGGTGTTGCAGACGTATGCGGCGGGGAATCAGGTGCATCAGCGTTAAGATTTTTCGGGCATAAAAAAATCCCCCGTCGCCGTACAGCCCGGGGGATTTTTATTGCCTGTCTGATCGCCATCGTCGAAACGCCGCCCGGAGCAAGCTCGCTCCCACAGTTGATCTCGGTGGACACAGGGTCTGCATTCAACACAAAACCCTGTGGGAGCGAGCTGGCTCCGGGCGGCGTTCCGACGATGGGTGCGACTCGGTCTAACTTATAGCTTCGCCACCGGCCGCCCTGGCTTCTTGGTCTGCAACAAATGCGAAAACACCGCATGCAAATCATCCGACGCGCTTTCTTCGTCGAGGTTGAGTTTGCTGTCGATGTGATCCATGTGATGCATCATCAGGTCCACCGCCAACTCCGCGTTGCGCGCTTCGATGGCGTCGATCAGCTGGGTGTGCTCGTCGTAGGAACAGTGGGAGCGATTGCCGCTTTCATACTGGGCAATGATCAACGAAGTCTGGGACACCAGGCTGCGCTGGAAGCTGATCAGCGGCGTATTTTTCGCCGCTTCGGCCAACTTCAAGTGGAACTCGCCCGACAGACGAATACCGGCGCCGCGATCGCCACGGGAGAAGCTGTCGCGCTCGTCGTTGACCATCTGGCGCAACTCGGCAATCTGCTCGGCAGTGGCGTGCTGCACCGCCAACTCAGTGATCGCTCGCTCCACCAGACGCCGGGCCATGAACACCTGGCGAGCCTCTTCGACACTCGGGCTGGCCACGACAGCGCCACGGTTCGGACGCAGCAGCACGACGCCTTCATGGGCCAGGCGCGAGAGCGCGCGGCGAATGATGGTGCGACTGACCCCGAAAATTTCCCCCAGCGCTTCTTCGCTCAACTTGGTACCGGGCGCCAGACGCTGTTCGAGGATGGCCTCGAAGATATGCGCGTAGACAATATCGTCCTGGGTACCGCTGCGGCCGGCTTTGCCTGCTCGCGGTTGTTTCTTTAGGGGTTGCAACTGTTCGTTCATGGGCACTCGAGTCGGAAGAACTGCGGCGAATTGACCGTGACTGTAATACGGCACAGTGGGTCGCTGGCAAGTATCGCGTAAAAAACACTGCGATTGTACACAATGGAGGGTGGCAACACGACTGTACGGCTGTTTGTCACTTCCGCTGTATCGCAACGATTCCTTACGTTTGAGTTTAGGCTTGATCACAGAATCCGCCTTTTGCGCACAATCCCCTGTAGGAGTGAGCCTGCTCGCGATGGCGGTGGATCAGTCGACAACATTGTTGCCTGACACTCCGCTATCGCGAGCAGGCTCACCCCTACAGGTTTTGCGCTATTGCAGACATCTTCATCTGTATAAGGAACACCGCTGTCATGAACGACGTCACGCACACGCAGCTCCGCCCTTTTGCCGATACGTCGCCTTCTGCGATCGTTGCCGGCTTCATCGCGATGATGACCGGTTACACCAGCTCGCTGGTCCTGATGTTCCAGGCCGGGCAAGCGGCGGGTCTGACCAGCGGGCAGATTTCTTCGTGGATCTGGGCGATCTCGATTGGCATGGCGGTGTGCTCGATTGGCCTGTCCCTGCGTTACCGCACGCCGATCACCATCGCCTGGTCGACCCCTGGTGCGGCGTTGCTGATCACCAGTCTGGGCGGTGTGACCTACGGCGAAGCCATTGGTGCCTACATTACCTGCGCGGTGCTGGTGACGATTTGTGGTTTGACCGGCAGCTTCGAGCGGCTGATGAAAAAGATTCCGGCTTCATTGGCCGCTGCGCTGTTGGCGGGGATTCTGTTCAAGATCGGCAGCGAAATCTTCGTCGCCGCGCAGCATCGCACCGCGCTGGTATTGGGCATGTTCTTCACTTATCTGGTGGTCAAACGCCTATCGCCGCGTTATGCCGTACTGGCCGCGCTGTTGATCGGCACGGTGCTTTCCGGGTTCATGGGCCTGCTGGACTTCAGCGGTTTCCATCTGGAAGTGGCGACACCGGTCTGGACCACGCCGCACTTCTCCATTGCCGCAACCATCAGCATCGGCATTCCGCTGTTTGTGGTGGCCATGACCTCGCAGAACATGCCCGGCATTGCCGTGCTGCGTGCCGACGGTTACACCGTGCCGGCCTCGCCGCTGATCACCACCACCGGCATCGCTTCGTTGCTGCTGGCGCCGTTCGGTTCCCACGGGATCAACCTGGCGGCCATCAGCGCGGCGATTTGCACCGGGCCGCATGCCCATGAGGATCGCAACAAGCGCTACACGGCGGCCGTCTGGTGCGGGATTTTCTACGGGATAGCCGGGGTGTTCGGCGCGACGCTGGCGGCGCTGTTTGCCGCGCTGCCGAAAGAGTTGGTGCTGTCGATTGCCGCGCTGGCGTTGTTCGGCTCGATCATCAATGGCTTGAGCATCGCCATGAGCGAAGTGAAGGAACGTGAGGCAGCACTGATTACCTTTATGGTCACGGCGTCGGGGCTGACGCTGTTTTCCATCGGTTCGGCGTTCTGGGGGATTGTGGGGGGGGTGTTGACGATGGTGATTCTGAATTGGCGTAAAGCCTGAAAAGCAAAAGATCGCAGCCTCGTTTCACTCGACAGCTCCTACAGGATGAACGCATTCCAATGTAGGAGCTGTCGAGTGAAACGAGGCTGCGATCTCTTGATCATCCGGACATAAAAAAACGGCGACCCTTGGGTCGCCGTTTTTTACAACATCAAGCTACCGGATTGATCGGCTTTTCCGGGTACCAGACGTCGATCAGCGGGCTGACGGTTGCTTCGGTCAGTTCGCTGCGGCCTTTGAGCCAGGCTTCAACAGCGGCACGCTGCTCTTCGGACACCGAGCCACGCTTCTGCAGGCAAACCAGACCGAAGTCGTCGCCGCCAACATAGCCCAGACCGTTGGCTTCCATGGCTTCTTTCAGGAACGCGTCGAGGAAAGCATCAATGGCTTCATCAGCCAAATCTTCTTTGAAATCCAGGTTCAGTTCGAAACCCAGCTCTTGAAATTCATCGACGCACAGTTTTTTGCGCAGACGCTGGGAACGGTTAGTCGCCATTGGAACAATCCTCATAAGTAATAACGGGCGGCACTTTAGCAGTTTAAGGCGCTAATTGCCCGTTTCTCTGGGCTGCAAGCCCTACCGCCGGTAAAAAATAGCGGATTAGTAGGCCAGCGCACGGCACAAGCCGCTACACCTTGGGGCATAATGCCGACACTTTCATGACCACTGAGGGAATTTATCTTCATGCCCTCGTTTTTTTCCCCTCGGCTGTAGGGTTTTATTTCACATGATCAAATCTTTGCGTCCATTGTTACTGGCCGGTTTTCTGCTCCCTCTGGCCTTCTCTGTTTCCGCCGCCCCGATCAACACCGCGCTGTCGCCCAACGTTGAAAAAGCCCTCAAGGCCAGCAAGATGCAGGACAACGCCCTGTCGCTGGTGATGATCCCGCTCACCGGCCCTGGCACCCCGACCATTTTCAATGCTGACGTCTCCGTCAATCCGGCCTCGACCATGAAACTGGTCACCACGTACGCGGCGCTGGAAATGCTCGGCCCGAACCACCAGTGGAAAACCGAGTTTTACACTGATGGCACGCTCAGCGGCGGCATCCTCAACGGTAACCTCTACCTCAAGGGTGGCGGCGATCCGAAGCTGAACATGGAAAAACTCTGGTTGCTGATGCGTGACCTGCGCGCCAACGGTGTGACGCAAATCACCGGCGACCTGGTGCTGGACCGCAATTTCTTCGTACAACCGCAATTGCCGCAGTTCAACGACGACGGCAATGACGATAACAAGCCGTTCCTGGTCAAACCTGACGCGCTGATGGTCAACCTCAAGGCCCTGCGCTTTGTGGCGCGCAACGACAACGGCCGGGTTCTGATTTCGGTAGAACCGCCGATTGCCACCATTCGCATCGAAAACCAGGTCAAAGCCGTCAACTCCAAGCAATGCACCGGTGGCGTTCGGTACAACCCGGTGCCCCAGGCCGATGGCAGCGTGACCGTAACGGTCGGCGGCCAGTTGGGCGATGGCTGCAGTTCCCAGACTTACCTGTCGCTGCTCGACCACGCGACCTACACCGCAGGCGCCGTACGAGCGATCTGGAAGGAACTGGGCGGCAGCATTCAGGGCGTGGACCGTCTGGCGCCAACGCCTAAAGACGCCAAGGTCCTGGCTCGGGCTTTCTCGCCAGACCTGGCGGAAATCATCCGCGACATCAACAAATACAGTAACAACACCATGGCCCAGCAGCTGTTCCTGAGCCTGGGTGCGCAGTTCCGCACTGAAGCCGACGGTGACGATGCCAAGGCTGCACAGCGTGTCGTGCGTCAGTGGCTGGCGAAGAAAGGCATCACCGCGCCGCACCTGGTGATGGAAAACGGTTCCGGGCTGTCCCGTGCGGAACGGGTGAGTGCGCGTGAAATGGCCGGCATGCTGCAAGCGGCCTGGAAAAGCCCGTATTCGGCCGAGTTCATCAGCTCGATGCCGATTGCCGGCACCGACGGCACCATGCGCAAACGCCTGAAGACCACAGCGATGCGCGGTGAAGCGCACATCAAGACCGGCACCTTGAATACCGTGCGGGCGATTGCCGGTTTCAGCCGCGACATCAACGGCAATACCTGGGCGGTGGTGGCGATCCTCAACGACAAGGCGCCGTTTGGCGCGTCGTCGGTGCTGGATCAAGTGCTGCTGGACCTGTATCGCCAGCCGAAACTGCCAGAAACGGCTTCGGTGCTCTAACCCGATCCTCCAAACACTGGAGATCAAATGTGGGAGCGAGCTTGCTCGCGATAGCGGTGTGACAGTCGACATCAATGTTGAATGTGAAGACCCCATCGCGAGCAAGCTCGCTCCCACAGGGGTGAGCATGCGGCTCTAGCTCATCTCTCCTGCTACCCGATCCCGCCCGGCTTGTTTCGCCGCATACACCCCCGAATCCGCCCGCAGCAGCAGCGCATCCGCGCCCTCCCCGACTCGCCAACTGGCAATACCGAAACTGGCGGTCACGGTCCCGACGCCTTCGATCGGCGAACTGCGCAGCCCTTGCCACAGCTGCAAGGCCAGGACATGGGCATGCTCGCCGTTGATATCCGGGCAGAGCACCATGAACTCCTCGCCCCCGAGGCGACAGAACACGTCGGTGCGCCGCAACCGATGGCCGATGCGTTCGCACACGATCTGCAACACCCGATCGCCGACCGCGTGGCCATGCTGGTCATTGATGCGTTTGAAGTGGTCGATATCGAGCATGATCACCGACAATTCGCCACCACCGCGTTCGACCCGGGACATTTCGGTGGTCAGGCGTTCCTGGAAATAGCGGCGGTTGTGGATCCCGGTCAGGGAGTCGGTGATCGATAGCGCCCGCAGTTCTTCTTCCACCCGTTTCAAGTCGGAGATGTCCGAAACATAGCCGTGCCAGAGTACGCCGCCACCGGGCAATTCCTCCGGTGTCGCCTCGCCCCGAACCCAACGCAGGCCGCGCAGGGGCAGCTGCACACGGTATTCCTCGCGCCAAGGGCTGAGGGTGTCCGCCGACGCCCGGATCGAGGCACGGACCCGGGTGATGTCCTGCGGATGAATCCGCGTGAAAATCGCTTCGGCGTTGAACAACAGCACATCTGGTTCAAGTTCATAGATCTCGCGAATACCGTCGCTGGCGTAGATCACACTGAAGCGCCCATCGAATTCCATTTTGAATTGGTAGATCCCGCCGGGTACATGAGCGCTGAGTTTCTTCAGCAACAGGTCCCGTGCCGCCAGAGCCTCGTGGACCCGTTTGCGTTCAGTGATGTCGATACAAATCGCCAGGTGCCCGACCCACAAGCCTTGCTCGTCGAGGACCGGTGTCGCCAGCATATTCACCGTCAAATGGCTGCCGTCGCTACGCAGCAGCGTCCATTCCCGCGCTTCGTGACCGCCCTCCTCGCCGCCCTCGACCAACATCGCCTGGCAGGTCGGAATCGGTTTGCCATAACGCGCACTCAACTCCGCCGAACGTGCCATGAGTTCTCGGGGCAAGTGCAGGTTTTCCAGGGTCATGTGGCCCACCACCTCGGTGCTGGAGTAGCCAAGCATTTGCTCGGCACCGGCATTAAAGGTGCGGATAACCCCGCGCAGGTCAGTGGCGATGATCGCCACTTGGGTCGCGGCATTCAGCACGCCACGCAACTGGCCATGCGTGCCGCGCAACTCCTGCTCGCGGGCACGCAGTTCCTGGGTCCGTTGCTCAACCATTTTCAGCGCCCGTCGACGCTGACTGACCAGCACATAGAGCAAGGCACTGAGCAACAGACTGAGCAAGCCGCCCAGCACCACCAGGCTGTTCACCGAAGAGTGATTGGCTCGCAGGAAGGCATCGCTGGGCTGAATGTCGACTTGGTAGTCATGGTCGGCAAGCCGCAACAGTCGGGTCGCGGACAACTCACTGGGCGCCGGCGTGTTGGGGGACTCATAAAGCACTTCGTGCTGATCGTCTGTGGATAAGTCGAGGATACGCACGGAAAGATAGTCACGGCCAGCGTCCGGCAGCCCGTCCGCCAGCAACTGATGCATGCTGATCACGGCCATGACATATCCGTACGATTTCACCCCCGCCGTAGCCGGACGATTGCGCAGCAACACCGGTGCGACCAGCAGCACGCCGCGCGCATAGGCCGGTTCGATACTGACCAGATGCATCGGCTGCGATACCGCCATGCCGCCGTGCTGATCGGCCCGTTCAAGGGTGGCACGGCGCAGGGGTTGAGCCCACAAGTCGTAGCCCAGCGGCGAACCCAGTTTGCTTTGGGTCTGGCTGTAAAGTACCGCCACGTACTCATCGCGTTCGGCCGCCAGTTGCAGTTGGCCGTCGGCATTGAGTTCGCGCAACGTGAAGTCGGTTAAACCCTCTGCACGCACCTGGCGTTCAAATTCCGCTCGTTCGGCACCGGTTATCCGCTTGGCGAAGGAGTAGGCCTGAGTCCGGTGCAGCAGCGGTTGGGTGTAACCGTCGAACTCCGCGCGGGAGACCGAATCGGAATTGGCAAAGAACCGGCGCAGGCCATCGAGGCGCTGCTCCTGATCTTCGAAGCGTTCTTCGATACGGCTGTAACGTTCACTGGCCAGCAGTTGGAAACGTTGCCGCAATTGATGGTGGAACAGATTCAGCGTCGACCACGCCAGCAATCCCGTGAGAATCCCGCCGACAACCAATACCAGCAGAGCGACCAGCCAGGCCGAGACATCTTCACTGATAAAACCCAGGATCTTCGGGCGCACGGCGTGCAACGACATAGACGCAACTCAAGACGCCAGGTGCGGGAAAGCCCATTGGCCATGCGTTGAGTTATAGCTATTAGCCATCAATTTGACCAGCACAGAAAGAAGCCAAGAGCCTTTAAAAATCAAGGCTCTGTGGATCCAATCTATCCAAGTGTCAACGAGCCGTGATTTTCCAGGCACGGTGGATCTTGCCATTACGGGCGAAATCCGGATCGATGGTCTGGGCGGTGATTTCCTCGACCGCATAACGCTCGGCAAGGTTTTCCTCGAGCTGGAACTTGCGGAAGTTGTTGGAGAAGTACAACACGCCACCGGGTGCCAGACGCGCCATGGCCAGGTCGATCAATTGCACCTGGTCACGCTGCACGTCGAAGATCCCTTCCATGCGCTTGGAGTTGGAGAACGTCGGCGGATCAATGAAGATCAGGTCATATTCGTCACGGCAGGCATCGAGCCAGGCCATCACGTCGCCCTGCTCCAGACGGTTCTTCTCGGAGAAACCGTTCAGCGACAGGTTGCGACGCGCCCAATCCAGATAGGTTTTCGACAGGTCAACGCTGGTGGTGCTGCGCGCGCCGCCCTTGGCTGCGTGAACACTGGCGGTTGCGGTGTAGCTATACAGGTTGAGGAAGCGCTTGCCGGCCGCCTCTTTCTGGATCCGCATGCGCATCGGCCGGTGATCGAGGAACAGCCCGGTGTCGAGGTAATCCGTGAGGTTCACCAGCAGCTTCACGCCACCTTCGTTGACCTCGACGAACTTGCCCTGTGCCGCTTGGCGTTCGTACTGCTTGGTGCCGCTCTGACGCTCGCGACGCTTGACCACCACGCGGCTCTTGTCGATGTTCAGGGCCTGCGGAATAGCGGCCAGGGCATCGAACATGCGCGCCGAGGCTTTTTCCGGATCGATGGATTTCGGCGCGGCGTATTCCTGGACGTGGACCCAATCCTGATACAGGTCGATGGCCATGGAGTATTCCGGCATGTCGGCATCGTAGACGCGGTAGCAGTCGATGCCTTCACGCTTGACCCACTTGCCGAGGGCCTTGAGGTTCTTTTGCAGGCGGTTGGCAAACATCTGCCCGCCTTCGCTCAAGCGCGGCTGCTCGATCACTACCGGTGCCGGTTTGATCGGGTTGCCGTTCTTGTTGTACTTCTCGTACTTGCCCGGTGCTACGTCGTTGTCTGCGACTTCGACTTCGGCTCGAACTTGTTCGCGCTCGACCTGACGCTGTTCCGGAGTGCGACGTTCGCCAGTGACGAACTGGTCCGGCGTGACCTTGATCAGCAGCAATTTGCACGGCAACGCGCCGTTCCAGAACGAATACTGTTTGTGGCTGCGGATGCCCATGCGCTTGCCCAGGTCCGGGGCGCCGGTGAATACCGCGGCTTCCCAGTTCAGACACGCCTGACGCAGACGTTCGCCGAGGTTCTGGTAGAGATAGAGCAAGCTCGCTTCATCACCCAGACGTTCGCCGTACGGAGGGTTGCAGATCACCAGGCCTTTCTGGTTCTGGTCCGGACGCGGTTCGAACGTCCCGACTTCGCCCTGGTAGATCTTGATCCACTCGCTCAGGCCGGCACGTTCAACGTTGTTGCGACCCGGTTGAATCAGGCGCGGATCGGCTTCGTAACCGCGAATCCACAGTGGTGGCTTGGCCAGACCGGCCGCGCAACGCTCAGTGGCTTCTTCGTGAAGCTTTTTCCACAGCGCCGGGACGTGACCGAGCCAGGCGGTGAAACCCCACTGCTCACGACGCAGGTTCGGCGCCATATCGGCGGCGATCATCGCGGCTTCGACGAGGAACGTACCGACACCGCACATCGGGTCAGCCAGCGCGCCGCCATCGGCCGCAATGCGTGGCCAGCCGGAACGGATCAGGATTGCGGCCGCGAGGTTTTCCTTCAGCGGTGCCGCGCCCTGCTGCAAGCGATAGCCGCGCTGGTGCAGGCTGTGGCCGGAGAGGTCGAGGGACAGGATCGCTTCGCCACGGTCCAGGCGCAGGTGAATGCGCAGGTCCGGGTTGAGCTTGTCGATGGAAGGACGGTCGCCCTGCGGCGTGCGCAGTTTGTCGACGATGGCGTCCTTGACCTTCAAGGCGCCGAAGTGGGTGTTGTCGATGCCCGAGCCGTGACCGCTGAACTCAACGGCCAGGGTGCCATCGTTGAGCATGTGGTCTTGCCACTCGATATCCAGCACGCCGTGATAAAGGTCTTCGGCGTCCTTCATCGGGAAACGCTTGAGCACCAGCAGCACCCGGTTCGCCAGACGCGACCACAGGCACAGGCGATAAGCGGTTTCCATGGTGGCCATGCCGCGCACGGCAGAGGTGTGCTCACGCGCTTCCTCAAGGCCAAGCCCGACGGCTTCCTCGATGAGCAGGCCTTCAAGGCCTTTGGGGCAAGTGAGGAAGAGTTCGAAACGATCGGACATGGTAATTCCAGAGCCTTTAGCTAAGTGAACCGGCAACGCATTGCCGGCCCGGTTTTCAATCAGGCGCTTTTCTAAAAGAGCGCCCGCGTGGCACGAAGGTGTGCCGTCCCACCCCTGCAAGCTCGGGTTAAAAGAGCTTAGATGCAAAGACAGATAAAAAAGTTGATGCAACAAAATGTCATAAGTCGACCCTTCGTCGAATAGTGCCCCTGCTCAACAGGAGGCATTCTCACTAAAGGATTAACCCCATCATGCAGCGCGGGGCTGATCATACCGGGGTTTTGCCAATAAACACGGGACAACATCGTGTTACTTATCGCCATACCATCTTTATCGTTACGTCCTTATGACAAAACGATCATTCCCTCGATGTGACGCATTGGTTAGAACTCAATACAGGTTGACGCCGCAATGACGTCAACACCTTGGCTTGCGACGCCGGCAGCGAGCCCCAACGGCAGGAGTTTTTCTGCCAGACCTCAATTGAGGTCGACGCGATAAATACAGTCAACAAGTGAGGGCAACACCCTATGAGAAGACTTAAGCGTGATCCGTTGGAAAGAGCATTTTTGCGCGGATATCAATATGGCGTTGGTGGCAAATCCCGTGAGCTTTGCCCATTTACTCTACCGTCGGTACGCCAAGCCTGGATTAACGGCTGGCGAGAAGGACGCGGCGACAACTGGGACGGTATGACCGGCACTGCGGGAATCCATAGACTCAACGAACTTCACGCCGTCGGCTAACACAGGGCACACACTCCGACACGACAATCTGATTACGTAACGACTTACCACGCACGCCCCATCCGGGCGGCGGGCTTCGGCCCAGGGGCTCCTTCGGGGAGCCCTTTTTTATACCTGCGAAAAATTACGGTGGTGAAGTCGCTTCTGTGGCGAGGGGATTTATCCCCGTTGGGTCGCGAAGCGGCCCCAAGACCAGTCAACTCGGTGAATCAGTCAAAACTCATTGGCAGGATTTACGACGGCTTCGCCGCCGAACGGGGATAAATCCCCTCGCCACAGATAACTCCCCTCGCCACAAAAGCCCCTACCATGCGGCTCAAATCAGGCTTCAGCGCAAGGCGGCGATGGCATCTACCGATTCACGAATCAGCGCCGGGCCTTTATAGATGAAGCCGGAATAGAGCTGCACCAGGCTGGCACCCGCGGCGATTTTCTCAGCCGCGTGCTTGCCTTCGGTGATGCCGCCCACGGCGATGATCGGCAAGCGACCGGCCAACTCGGCCGCCAGCACCTTCACGGTGTGGGTGCTCTTGTCGCGAACCGGTGCGCCGGACAAACCGCCCGCCTCGTCACCATGCTCCATGCCTTCTACGCCGACGCGGCTCAGGGTGGTGTTGGTGGCGATCACCGCGTCCATCCCGGTTTCGATCAGCGCTTGCGCGACCTGAGCGGTTTCTTCGTCGGTCATGTCCGGCGCAATCTTGATCGCCAGTGGTACATGTTTGCCATGACGCAGCGCCAGTTCTGCGCGGCGCGTCGCCAGGTCGGCCAACAATTGCTTCAGCGAATCGCCAAATTGCAGGCTGCGCAGGCCCGGGGTGTTCGGCGAGCTGACGTTGACCGTCACGTAGCTGGCGTGGGCGTAGACCTTATCCAGGCAGATCAGGTAGTCGTCGACCGCACGCTCAACCGGGGTATCGAAGTTCTTGCCAATATTGATGCCCAGCACGCCCTTGAACTTGGCCGCCGCCACTCGGGCCAGCAGGTAATCGACGCCGAGGTTGTTGAACCCCATGCGGTTGATGATCGCCTCGGCATCCGGCAGACGGAAAATCCGTGGCTTCGGGTTGCCCGGCTGCGGACGCGGGGTGATGGTGCCGATTTCGACAAAGCCAAAACCCAGTTGCGCAAAACCGTCGATGGCCGCGCCGTTCTTGTCCAGACCGGCCGCCAGACCCACCGGGTTCGGGAAGTCGAGGCCCATGACGGTCACCGGCATTTTCGCCGGGGCCTTGCACAGCAAGCCGTTGAGGCCCAAACGCCCGCCCGCGCCGATCAGGTCCAGGGACAGATCGTGGGAGGTTTCCGGGGAAAGTTTGAACAACAGCTGACGGGCCAGGGTGTACATGGGCGGGTTTGACTCTGGGCTACGAAAAGTGGCGGCGATTATAGCCGGGCATCGGGGTTGCAGGCGAGGCGCGCGACAAAATCAGCGTGCGATGGCATATGCCTTGCACCGTCACTCATATCAGCACTCATGCCAACGGCGGGATGAGTCGAAAGACAAAGGCGTCGTCACTTGGCCTTGCCCCGGCAAGCAGCCCGGTCCGGCGCTTTTTTATGGAAGGTGTTTACTGATGATTGAAGTTCCAGCCAACCCTCTGGCCTGGGTCAACGGCAGCGATGCCCCGGAAAAGACCGAAATCAACCTCGGTTTCATGGCCCTGAGTGACTGCGCCTCGGTAGTGGTCGCGGCCACGCAGGGCTTCGCCCAACCTTATGGCCTGACCCTGAACCTCAAGCGCCAGTCGTCCTGGGCCAACCTTCGGGACAAACTGGTCAGTGGCGAACTCGACGCCGCCCACAGCCTGTACGGTTTGATCTACGCCGTGCATTTGGGCATCGGCGGTGTCGCGTCGACCGACATGGCAGTGCTCATGGGACTGAATCAGAATGGCCAGAGCATCAACCTCTCCCATGGCTTACAGGCGCTGGGCGTGACCAGTCCTGAAGCACTGGACCGGCACGTGCACCAAAGTCGCCCAAAACTCACCTTCGCCCAGACATTTCCTACGGGCACCCACGCCATGTGGCTGTATTACTGGCTCGCGAGTCAGGGTATTCATCCGTTGCAGGACGTCGACAGCGTGGTCGTGCCGCCGCCGCAAATGGTCGCGCACCTGCAAGCCGGGCGCATCGACGGCTTCTGCGTCGGCGAGCCATGGTCCGCCAGCGCGGTGCAGCAAAATCTGGGTTTCACCATGGCCACCACCCAGACCATCTGGCCCGATCACCCGGAAAAAGTCCTCGGTTGCACCCGCGCCTTTGTAGAGCAATACCCCAACACCGCGCGGGCGCTGGTGATGGCGATTCTGGAGGCCAGCCGCTTCATCGAAGAAAGCACGGAGAATCGCCGCAGCACCGCGAAACTGTTGAGCGCGCCGCAATACCTCGACGCGCCACTCGACTGCATCGAACCGCGATTGCTCGGTGACTACGCCGATGGCTTGGGTAATCGCTGGCAAGACCCGCACGCGCTGCGTTTCCATGGTGATGGCGAGGTCAACTTGCCATATCTGTCCGATGGCATGTGGTTCATGACCCAGTTCCGCCGCTGGGGTTTGTTGCGCGACGACCCGGACTACCTGGGCGTGGCCCGTCAGGTCCAGCAACTAGACTTGTATCGAGAGGCCGCCACCGCTGTAGGTGTGGCCGTGAGTGATCAGCCAATGCGCAGCAGCCAGTTAATCGATGGCAAGGTCTGGGATGGCCTGGACCCCGCCGCCTACGCCCGCAGTTTCAAGCTGCACGCCATGAGCGACAGCTCGCCCCTTCTCGCCAGCCGCTGACAGGAGACTGCGAATATGTTGCGTATCCTGCTGATCAACGACACTGCGAAGAAAGTCGGCCGCCTGAAGGCAGCCTTGACCGAAGCCGGATTCGAGGTGATCGACGAATCGGGCCTGACCATCGACCTGCCCGCGCGCGTCGAAACGGTGCGTCCGGACGTGATTTTGATCGATACCGAGTCACCGAGCCGCGATGTGATGGAACAAGTGGTGCTGGTGAGCCGCGACCAACCGCGGCCGATCGTGATGTTTACCGATGAACATGACCCCGATGTGATGCGTCAGGCGATCAAATCCGGCGTCAGTGCCTACATCGTCGAAGGCATCCACGCACAGCGCTTGCAACCGATTCTCGATGTGGCCATGGCACGCTTTGAAAGCGACCAGGCCCTGCGCGCCCAGCTCAACGCCCGTGACCAGCAACTGGCCGAGCGCAAGCGCATCGAGCTGGCCAAAGGGCTGCTGATGAAAATGAAGGACTGCAACGAGGAAGAGGCCTACACCCTGATGCGCCGCCAGGCCATGAGCCGGCAGCAGAAGCTGATTCAGGTGGCGGAGCAGATCATCGCCATGAGTGAGTTACTCGGCTGAAGTCCTTCTGTGAATGTTCTATCGCCTTCGCGAGCAAGCCCGCTCCCACATTTGATCGCGGTCTAATGTGGGAGCGGGCTTGCTCGCGAAGGGCCGCGACTCGGTCCCAGACTGTTGGCACAGATCTCGCTAGGTAATCGCTACAGGTAACCAACGGCGGTTGCCCCACCTACGACAAAGACGTCGCTCACCTCATTTGCCCCTTGGCGAATCCGGTGGCGGCGTTTTTTTGTTTTGGCCCCACAGACCGGGGCCGGTGGTGCGGCCGATGCGGCGCCCCACCTGCAAGCTCATGACTCCTTCTCGAGACTCCTAACAGCTGAGGTGCGCGATGAATTCAAGCTTCTGGAAATCTGGCCATACCCCGACATTGTTCGCGGCCTTCCTCTATTTCGACCTGAGTTTCATGGTCTGGTACCTGCTCGGCCCGCTGGCAGTGCAGATCGCCGCCGACCTGCACCTGACCACCCAGCAGCGCGGGCTGGTGGTGGCCACGCCGATTCTGGCCGGGGCGGTATTGCGCTTTGTAATGGGCTTGCTGGCTGATCGCCTGTCGCCGAAAACCGCCGGGCTGATTGGCCAGGTGATCGTCATCTGCGCCCTGTTCGGTGCCTGGAAACTCGGCATCCACAGTTATGAACAAGCGCTGGTGCTGGGGCTGTTCCTTGGCATGGCTGGCGCGTCCTTCGCCGTCGCCCTGCCGCTGGCCTCGCAATGGTATCCACCACAACACCAAGGCAAAGCCATGGGCATCGCCGGTGCCGGTAACTCGGGCACTGTGCTCGCGGCACTGATCGCCCCGGTGCTGGCCGCTGCATTTGGCTGGAGCAACGTGTTCGGCTTCGCCCTGATCCCGCTGATCCTGACCATCATCGTCTTCGCCTGGCTGGCCAAAAACGCACCTGAGCGTCCGAAAGCCAAGTCCGTGTCCGACTACTTCAAGGCCTTGGGCGACCGCGACAGCTGGTGGTTCATGTTTTTCTACAGCGTGACCTTCGGCGGCTTCATCGGCCTGGCCAGCGCCCTGCCCGGCTATTTCAACGACCAATATGGCCTCAGCCCGGTGACCGCCGGTTACTACACCGCAGCCTGCGTGTTCGGTGGCAGCTTGATGCGTCCGTTGGGCGGTGCTCTGGCTGACCGTTTCGGCGGTATTCGCACGCTACTCGGGATGTACACGGTGGCGGCGACCTGCATTGCCGTGGTCGGTTTCAATCTGCCAAGTTCCTACGCGGCACTGGCTCTTTTCGTCTGCACCATGCTCGGTTTGGGTGCCGGTAACGGCGCTGTTTTCCAGTTGGTGCCACAGCGTTTTCGTCGCGAGATCGGTGTGATGACCGGTTTGATCGGCATGGCCGGCGGTATTGGCGGATTTGCACTGGCAGCGGGCATGGGCGCGATCAAGCAAAGCACCGGCAGTTATCAACTGGCCTTGTGGTTGTTCGCCAGCCTTGGCGTTCTGGCCTGGTTCGGTCTGCATGGCGTGAAACGTCGCTGGAGAACCACTTGGGGTTCGGCAGCCGTAACTGCTGCGCGGGTCTGAAGCCTCAATGAGCCTGCAACTGAGTTTTGCCGAAGCGAGTGCCATCGGCCCTCGCGAGGAGAATCAGGACGCCCTGCGCCTGGTGACTCCGGCCCCGGCGCTGGCGGCGAGCAAGGGTTACCTGTTCGCCATCGCCGATGGCGTCAGCCAGTGCGCCGATGGTGGCCTCGCCGCCCGCTCGACGTTGCAGGCACTGGCGCTGGATTACTACGCCACGCCGGAAACCTGGGGCGTCGCGCAGGCATTGGATCGCCTGCTGCTGGCACAAAATCGCTGGTTGCAAGCCAATGGCGGTGGACAACCATTGCTCACCACTGTCAGTGCTTTGGTCATGCGCGGTAGGCGTTTTACCTTGGCCCATGTCGGCGATTGCCGGGTTTATCGCTGGCACGCCGACACCTTGCAGCGGGTCAGCGAGGATCACGTCTGGGACCAGCCGGGCATGCAGCATGTGCTCAAACGGGCACTTGGGCTCGATCAGCATTTGGTGCTGGATTTTCTCGATGGCGAACTGCGGCTGAACGAAAGTTTCGTATTGCTCAGCGATGGCATTTGGGCCGTGCTGGGCGACACCGCGATTGCGGCAATTCTGCGCGATCAACCGGACCTGAACAGCGCTGCGCAGACCTTGGTCAACGCGGCGCATCTGGCCGGTAGCCAGGACAACGCCAGCGCCTTGCTGGTGCGAGTCGATGCCCTCGGTGAAACGAGCATCGGCGATGCCTTGATTCATTTACAGCAATGGCCGCTGCCGCCAGCCTTGAAGCCCGGCCAGACTTTCGAGGGTTGGCAGGTCGAAGGGATACTCGGTCAGAGCCAGCAGTCGTTGCTCTATCGGGTACGCGATGGGCAACAACAACCCTGGCTGCTGAAAACCTTGCCGGGCGCGCTGCGCGACGATCACTTGGCCGGGCAGGCGTTGCTGTCGGAAGAATGGTTTCTCAAGCGCGTGGCCGGGCGGCATTTCCCTGAAGTCCATGCCGCCAGTCAGCGTCAGCATTTGTACTACGTGATGCGGGAATATTCCGGATCTACGTTGGCGGAACTGCACGCCGATGTCGGACCGCTGCCACTGCCCCAATGGCTGGATCTGGCCGAACGCCTGCTGCGCGCCGTTGGCATACTGCATCGACGGCAGATTCTCCATCGAGACATCAAACCCGAGAACCTGCTGCTGGGGGACGACGGCGAACTACGCCTGCTGGACTTCGGCCTCGCCTACTGCCCAGGCCTGTCGGAAGATCAACCTTCTGCCTTGCCCGGAACGCCCAGCTACATCGCGCCGGAAGCCTTTCGCGGGGAAGCACCGACACCGCAACAGGATTTGTATGCCGTCGGCGTGACCCTGTACTTCCTGCTCACCGGGCATTATCCCTACGGCGAAATCGAAGCCTTCCAGCGCCCACGGTTCGGGGTTTCTGTCAGCGCCAGTCGCTATCGACCCGACCTGCCGGAATGGATTGCGCAAAGTCTGGAGCGCGCCGTGGCGGCAGATCCAGGTCAACGTTTTGAAACGGCGGAAGAATGGTTGCTGCTGCTGGAACAGGGCGAGCGGCGCAGTTTGAGCGTGCGACCCAGACCGTTGCTGGAGCGCGAACCGTTGAAGGTCTGGCGAACCTTGGCGCTGGTGTCGTTGCTGGTGAACCTGGTGCTGCTGTTTTTACTGTTTCATGGCTGAGTTTTTCACTGCACGCAAAAGATCAAAAGATCAAAAGATCGCAGCCTGCGGCAGCTCCTACGGGTGCCCACGATCTCCTGTAGGAGCTGGCGGAGCCTGCGATCTTTTGATCTTTTTCTGCTTCAAAACCGGGCACAACGCCTTGAACCGGTGCACGCCAACCCTCTGCTCCCACGGTAAGAGCCCATAAACCCGGCATTTGTGCGACTTGGCACAACCACTGCATTACCTTTCTCAACAGACATAAAGCCCAGCCTTCAACGACGAAGGATGCGCTTCCCGAGAGAACGGGACCAGGACAAAGGCGTCCTCGCTAGGCAACTAGCGGGACGCCTTTTTTTGTTTGCGCAAAATTTTGTCGAGCAAGACCTGAAAGCCCTGATGAGGCGGGTCCGAGCTCCCCGGAGAACCTGATGAAAAAATTAAAACTGGTGATGATCGGCAACGGCATGGCCGGGGTTCGCACCCTGGAAGAACTGCTCAAGCTGAGCAATGAGCTGTACGACATCACGGTCTTCGGCGCCGAACCCCATACCAACTACAACCGCATCCTGCTCTCGCCCGTGCTGGCCGGTGAACAGACCTTCGAAGAGATCGTGCTGAACGATCTGGACTGGTACCTGGACAACAACATCAAGTTGCTGCTCAACCGCAAAGTGGTGGAGATCGACCGGGTCAAACGCCGGGTCATCGCCGAAGACGGCAGCGAGGCTGAATACGATCGTCTGCTGATCGCCACCGGCTCGACTCCGTTCATCCTGCCGATCCCCGGCAACACCTTGGACGGCGTGATCGGCTACCGCGACATCGCCGACACCCAGGCAATGATCGACACCGCGAAAACCCACAAACACGCCGTTGTGATCGGTGGCGGCCTGCTCGGCCTGGAAGCCGCCAACGGCCTGATGCTGCGCGGCATGCACGTCACCGTGGTGCACATCGGTGAATGGCTGCTGGAACGGCAACTGGATAAAACCAGCGGCCAGTTGCTGCAAACGGCCCTGGAAGCCCGCGGCCTGCACTTTCGCCTTTGCGAGCAAACCAAGGCCCTGCACGATGCCGGCAATGGCCGGGTCGGCTCGGTTGAGTTCAAGAATGGCGACATCATCCCCGCCGATCTGGTGGTGATGGCCGCCGGTATTCGCCCCAACATCGAACTCGCGGAAAAATCCGGCATTCCCTGCAACCGCGGGATTCTGGTCAACGACACCCTGCAAACCTACGACCCACGAATCTACGCCATCGGCGAATGCGCCAACCACCGCGGTATCGCTTACGGCCTGGTGGCGCCGCTGTTCGAACAGGCCAAGGTCTGCGCCAACCACCTCGCCCAACTGGGCTTCGCCACCTACAAGGGCTCGGTGACGTCGACCAAATTGAAAGTGACGGGCATCGACCTGTTCTCCGCCGGCGACTTCATGGGCGGCGAAGGCACCGAAACCATCACACTCTCCGACCCTATCGGCGGGGTCTACAAAAAACTGGTGATCAAGGATGACGTGCTGGTCGGGGCCTGTCTGTACGGCGATACGGCAGACGGTGGTTGGTATTTCCGGCAGATCCGTGAGAACCACGCCATCGACGAGATCCGCGATCACCTGATGTTCGGTGAAAACGCCTTGGGCGATGTAGGACATCAAGGCCAGGATAAAGCCATGAGCATGGCCGACACCGCCGAGGTCTGCGGCTGCAACGGTGTGTGCAAAGGCACCATCGTCAAAGCGATTCAGGAACACGGGTTGTTCAGCGTCGACGACGTCAAGAAACACACCAAGGCTGCCAGCTCCTGCGGCTCCTGCGCCGGGTTGGTGGAACAGATCCTGATCAACACCGTGGGCGGCGCAGCAGACGTCAAACCGAAAAGCGAAAAAGCCATTTGCGGTTGCAGCGACTTGAATCACGGGCAAATCCGCCAAGCCATCCGCGAGCAGCATCTGCTGACCATCGCCGGCACCATGAACTATTTGAACTGGCGCACGCCGAACGGCTGCGCCACATGCCGCCCGGCGCTCAACTACTACCTGATTTCCACCTGGCCGGGCGAAGCCAAGGACGACCCGCAATCGCGCCTGATCAACGAACGCGCCCACGCCAATATTCAGAAGGACGGCACTTACTCTGTAGTCCCACGGATGTGGGGCGGTGTGACCAATCCTTCGGAGCTGCGCCGCATTGCCGACGTGGCCGACAAATACAACGTGCCAATGGTCAAGGTCACCGGCGGCCAGCGTATCGATTTGCTGGGGATCAAGAAGCAGGACCTGCCGGGCGTCTGGAAGGACCTCGACATGCCGTCCGGCCACGCCTACGGCAAATCCATCCGCACCGTGAAGACCTGCGTCGGCAGCGAGTTCTGCCGCTTCGGCACCCAGAACTCCACGCAACTGGGCATCGAGCTTGAGCACGACCTGTTCAACATGTGGTCGCCACACAAAGTGAAACTGGCCGTCTCCGGGTGCCCACGCAACTGTTCGGAAGCGGGCATCAAGGACGTCGGAATTATCGGCGTGGATTCGGGCTGGGAGATGTACATCGGCGGCAACGGCGGGATCAAGACCGAAGTCGCGGAATTCTTCGTCAAGCTCAAGACCGCCGAGGAAGTGCGCGAATACAACGGCGCGTTCCTGCAGCTCTATCGCGAAGAAGCTTTCTACCTCGAACGCACCGTGCACTACCTGCAACGTGTCGGCATGGAACACATCAAGAAAGCCGTGCTGGAAGACCCGGAGCGGCGCAAGGCGCTCAACGATCGCTTGCAATTCTCCCTGTCGTTCGAACAGGACCCATGGAAGGAACGCCTGGAACAACCGCTGCTGAAGAAAGAATTCGACGTCATCGCAGTGAAGAACCTGGAGGTGTCGGCATGAACTGGCTGGATATCTGCGCACTGGAAGAAATCAATGCCCTGGGCTCGCGGATCATCGCCGGCCCGAAGGGTGATATCGCGATTTTTCGCACCAGCGACGATGAGGTTTTCGCACTCGACGACCGCTGCCCGCACAAGGGCGGGCCACTGTCCCAAGGTTTGATCTATGGCAAACGGGTCGCCTGCCCGCTGCATAACTGGCAGATCGACCTTGAGACCGGCGAAGCCCAAGCCCCGGACATCGGTTGCGCTCACCACCATTCAGCACGGGTCGAGAATGGCCGGGTGTTGCTGGCCCTGCGGGAAGCAAGCTGATGAACCAGATCACCGCTTCCACCTGCTGCTATTGCGGGGTCGGCTGCGGCGTGCTGATCGAGCATGACGGCGAGCGCATTCTCGGCGTCAGCGGCGATCCGGCCCACCCGGCCAACTTCGGCAAACTGTGCAGCAAAGGCTCTACCTTGCACCTGACCGGCGACTTCGCAGCCCGGGCCTTGTATCCAGAGCTGCGCCTGGGCAAAGGTCTGGCCCGCAGCCGCACTGACTGGGATACCGCCCTCGATCACGCCGCCAGCGTTTTTGCCAAGACCATTGCCGAACACGGCCCGGACAGCGTGGCGTTCTACATTTCCGGGCAATTGCTGACCGAGGATTACTACGCCTTCAACAAACTGGCGCGAGCGCTGGTGGGCACCAACAACATCGACAGCAATTCGCGCCTGTGCATGTCTTCGGCTGTGGTCGGCTACAAGCGCAGCCTGGGCGCCGACGCACCGCCGTGCAGCTACGAAGACCTGGAGTTGAGCGACTGCGTGATGATCGTTGGCAGCAACATGGCCTACGCCCACCCGATACTTTTCCGTCGCCTGGAGGAAGCGAAATCCCGGCGGCCGCAGATGAAAGTCATCGTCATCGACCCGCGTCGTACCGACACCTGCGATCTGGCTGACCTGCACCTGGCGATTCTGCCAGGCACCGATGTCGCCTTGTTCCATGGGATTTTGCACCTGCTGCTGTGGGAAGACTGGGTCGACCGCGACTTCATCAAGGCCCACACCGAAGGCTTGGCCGAACTGAAAAACCTGGTGCGCGATTACACGCCGCAGATGGTTTCGCAACTCTGCGGGATCAGCGTCGAGCAACTGCAGCAATGCGCCGAATGGGTTGGCACTTCACCGAGCTTCCTGTCGCTGTGGTGCATGGGCTTGAACCAGTCCACCGCTGGCAGCGCGAAAAACAGCGCACTGATCAACCTGCACCTGGCCACCGGGCAAATCGGCCGCCCAGGTGCAGGACCTTTCTCCCTGACCGGTCAGCCAAATGCCATGGGTGGCCGCGAAACCGGCAGCTTGTCGAACCTGCTGCCAGGCCATCGCGAGGCTGCCAATGCCGAACATCGCGCGGAAGTGGCGGCGTATTGGGGCGTGGATCAACTGCCTGCAAACACCGGGCTGACCGCTATCGAGTTGTTTGAGCAGGTGCGCAGCGGCAAGATCAAGGCACTGTGGATCGCCTGCACCAACCCTGCGCAATCAATGCCGGACCAAACCGCCGTGCGCGCTGCACTGCAAGCCTGCCCGTTCGTGGTGTTGCAGGAGGCCTTTCGCACCACCGAAACCGCTGCGTTTGCCGACCTGTTGCTGCCCGCCGCCAGTTGGGGCGAAAAGGACGGCTCAGTGACCAACTCTGAACGGCGCATTTCCCACGTTCGCCGAGCCATCGTCGCACCCGGTGAAGCACGCCCTGACTGGGCGATCACCATGGATTTCGCACAGCGCCTGGAAAAATATCTGCGTCCCGAGCAAACCAGCCTGTTTGCCTTTGAAAACCCGGCGCAGGTCTTCGACGAGTACAAGCAATTGACCCGCGGGCGTGATCTGGACTTGTCCGGCATCAGTCATGCACTGATCGACCACCTCGGCCCGCAGCAATGGCCCTTCCCCACTGGCGCCAGCGAAGGCACGCCCCGGTTGTACCTGGACGGAATTTTCCCGACGGCCAGTGGACGTGCGCAATTCGTGGCCGACCCGTATCGCGCGGCCAAGGAACAACGCGACGCGCGCTTCCCGCTGACCCTGATCACCGGCCGCCTGCGGGATCAATGGCACGGCATGAGCCGCACCGGCACCGCCGCGCAATTGTTCGGTCACGTCAGCGAAGCCGTGTTGAGTTTGCACCCGGATGAACTGCGCCGGCATCGGCTGCAATCGGGAGACCTGGTCAGCCTGAAAAGTCGCCGTGGCGCAGTGATTGTCGCCGTCGGCGGTGACGACAGCGTGCGACCCGGTCAGGCCTTTCTACCCATGCATTGGGGTGACCGCTTCCTCAAGGGTGGCGTAAATGCGTTGACCCAACCAGCTTTCGACCCTTTGTCGAAACAGCCCGAACTCAAACACAGCGGCGTGCGCCTCGAACCTGTAAATCTCCCATGGCAGCTATTCGCCCTGATCGAGGGCGATATTCAACAGCATTTTGAGACGCTACGACCGCTCTGCGAGGCGTTTTCCTACGTCAGCCTCAGCTTGGCCGGCCGCGAACGCCCCGCGTTGTTGATACGCGCTGCCAGCGCCGTCGCGCCTGACCCGCAATTGCTGCGCGATATCGATCAATGCCTGGGGCTCAACGATGGCCCGGTTTTGGCCTACGACGACCCACGGCGCTCCATCGGCAAACGGGTTCGGATCGAACATGGCCGGATCACCGCGATTCGCCTGGCCGGTGAAACCCTTGCCCAACACTGGCTGCAAAGCCTGTGGCTGGAAGGTCGCGCCGACGAACAGCTGCGGCGCTGGCTGCTGGCACCGCTGAGCGCCCCACCGGGCAACGCCAATACACCGACCGCCGGTAATAAAACCCTGTGCAACTGCAAAAACGTCAGCCAAAGCGCGGTCTGCGCCGGAATTAACCGCGGTCTGGACCTGCAGGGTTTGAAACAAGAATTGGGCTGCGGCACGCAATGCGGCTCCTGCGTCCCGGAAATCAAACGTTTGCTGGCCGCCACTGCGCAGCCGGTCGCCGTTACCTCGTGAGGAAAAACACTATGAGCGCAAAAGTCTGGCTGGTGGGTGCGGGTCCTGGCGATCCGGAATTGTTGACCCTCAAGGCCGTGCGGGCGTTGAGCGAAGCGGATGTGGTGCTGATCGATGACCTGGTCAACGATGCGGTGCTGGAGCATTGCCCGCAGGCGCGGATCATTCCCGTGGGCAAGCGCGGCGGCTGTCGCTCCACACCTCAGGCATTCATTCATCGCCTGATGCTGCGCTATTCCCGCCACGGTAAATGCGTGGTGCGGCTCAAGGGTGGCGACCCCTGCATTTTTGGCCGGGGCGGCGAAGAGGCGCAGTGGCTGCGTGAACATGGGGTCGAGGTGGAACTGGTCAACGGTATCACTGCCGGGCTTGCCGGCGCGACGCAATGCGATATTCCGTTGACCCTGCGGGGTGTTGCGCGCGGCGTGACGCTGGTCACCGCCCACACTCAGGATGGCAGCAGCCTGAACTGGCAGGCCCTGGCCCAAGGTGGCACGACGCTGGTGGTGTATATGGGTGTCGCAAAACTGAGCGAGATTCGTGAGCAGCTGCTCGCCGGAGGAATGGCGGCGGATACACCGGTGGCAATGATTGAAAACGCTTCCCTGCCACACCAGCGGGAATGTCGGAGCGATCTGACAGCGATGGAAGAAGATGCCTACGCCTTTGAGTTGAAAAGCCCAGCAATCCTGGTCATCGGCGCGGTCGCGGCCTGTGCAGAAGTACCCCTGTCGGTATCTGATTTTCCCGCGAATGCAGTCAACCAGTCAGCCTGACTCTCCCCCGCTTCAACCCTGCCTCATCAAATCGCAGACAAAGAAAAGCCCGGCCTAAGCCGGGCTTTTCAGAGCTGTGGGCTAATTACTTAGCTTTAGCTTCAACCTGCGCTTCTACGCGACGGTTTACAGCGCGACCAGCTTCAGTTTTGTTGTCAGCAACTGGGCGGGATTCGCCGTAGCCAACAGACTGAACGCGGGACGATTCAACACCGTACTGGTTGGTCAGAACTTGCTTAACGGCGTTTGCACGACGCTCGGACAGTTTCTGGTTGTAAGCGTCAGGACCGACGGAGTCAGTGTGACCTTCAACAGTAGTGCTGGTGGATGGGTACTGCTTCATGAAGTCAGCGAGGTTTTTGATGTCGCCGTAGCTGTTAGGCTTGACTACCGACTTGTCGAAGTCGAATTTCACGTCCAGCTCAACACGAACAACTTCAGCAACTGCTGGGCAGCCATCAGCGTCAACAGTTACGTTGGCTGGGGTGTCCGGGCACTTGTCAACGTTGTCGCAAACGCCATCGTTGTCGCTGTCGGAGCAGACTTCAGCTGGTGCTTGAACTGGAGCAGCAGCAGGCTTGGAGCCGCCACCGAAGTTCACACCGATACCGACGCTTGGAGCCCACTCGGTGTCGCCCTGGTCGATGTTGTATTGAGCTTCAACGCCAGCACGGGCGTAGAAGTTCTCGGTGAAGTACAGCTTGGCACCGCCGCCAACGTTGGCGAAAGTGGAACGGTTACGACCGCCACCGCCGTTCTGGCCAATGCTCTGGTCCGAGAAACCGGCAGAAACGTATGGACGGAGCATGTCGCCTGGGTTGTTGAAGTGGTACAGAGCGTCCAGAGCGGTGTTAGCGCCCTTGATGTTACGACCGTCGTCGGAACGCGCGTTGTGCACTTCGTCGTAGCCCAGACGCAGTTCAACGTCGTCGGTCAGGAAGTAACCAACCGAACCACCGAACAGGTTGCCGTTGTTCTTGAAGTTACGAGCGCTGTCGAATTGTTCTTTCTTCGCGAAGCCTTCGATTTCAACTGCGCCTTGGCCTTGTGCCAGAGCGCCGAACGAAGTGGCGGCAATCAAAGAACCAATGGCCAAGCCCAAGGTGTTTTTCAGTTTCATCCGTTAAATCCCCATCTGGTGATTGTGAAGCAGTCCCGCAAACCGGGGGACAACTCGGCGGCAAGTCTATCAGAACTTGCCTACACGTAAGAGATATTTGCGCCGAACTAAGTTTCAGCAATGCCTGCAAATTTCTCACGCAATTTATCTAGAGCACGTTTGTAACGCATTTTTGTCGCACTCAAACCCATGTGCATGATATCCGCGATCTCTTGAAATTCCAGCTCTGCGACAAATCGTAGCACCAGAATTTCACGGTCAATCGGGTTCACATACACTAACCAGCGATCGAGTCCACCCTTGTCCTCAGGTTTCGGCGCCTTCTCTTCAGACGCTTCCTCGAGGGGGTCCAGACTCAAAGCATCCATCAAGCGACGCTTTCGCCGTTCTTTCCGATACTGCGTGATGCACTCGTTGTACGTGATGCTATAGAGCCATGTCTTGAACTTCGATTTGCCCTCGAAGTTCTTCAGGCCATACAGCACCTTCAACATCACTTCCTGACAGACATCGTCTGCGTCACGATCGTTCCCAAGATACCGCGCACAGACGTTAAATAATGTTCGCTGGTAACGTCGCATCAGTTCTTCATAGGCGCGAGTTACGTGAAACAGCTCGGTATGCGAGCGCGCGACCAACTCCTCATCAGAGAGCTCGCGGGGGTCGTAGCGCGTGGACAGCGATTGAGCTTTATTCAAAACAAGTCGGGCCGACAGTCAGGTCAATGTCCGCCGCAACCCTTTTCAGGGCATTTTGCGGCGGCATACATTAGCAGGATTTGCCGGGTTAGCGGCTACTCACATGCTGTTCCAGGAGGATCCGATTGGAGAGAGAGACTAGCTCACCCTCATCGGTCAGCAATGTGGTTTTAACCGTGCCGATCTCTTCGATCTGACCTTCGACCTCGCCAACACGCACTTGTTGCCCAACCTGATACAACTCACGCACATAGATTCCCGCAAGAATCTGACCGGCAATTTCCCGGCTTCCCAGCCCCATGGCCAGCGCAACCGCCAGACCAACGGTAATCAATACGATCACAATCACGTGGTTGAGCAGGTCAGTCTTGACCTCCAACTGGCTGATTGCGACCGAAATACTGATGATAATCACCAGGCCCTGGGCAATTCTCCCCAGGCCCGCAGCGTAGTCCAGCCCTACACCCTCTGCCGCACCCCGCACCAGCCCATTGGCCAACTGTGCGAGCAATACACCCACCAGCAACACCAGCGCGGCGCCGAATACTTTCGGCACATACAGCGCAAGCATATCAAGCGTAGCCGAAACCCGCTCAAGTCCAAGGGATTCTGCGGCAGAAACCAGAAAAATCAGCAGAACGAACCAATAGACAATCTTGCCGATCAAGGTAGAGATCGGCACTTGAAGGCCGGCCCGGGACAGCAATTTGGTCAGTCCGGTGCCGCCCATCAGGCGATCGAGCCCCAGCTTGGCGAGCAACTTGGACAACAAAGTATCCAAAAGTTTCGCAACGACGAAACCCAACAGCAACACAACCAGTGCGCCGAACAGGTTCGGGATGAAATTTGCAACCTTGGTCCATAACGCAGTCATTGCAGTGACGAGGCTCTGAGTCCAGAGATCAAGTTCCATATTCAATCAGCCTTATCAGCAGTGCGAACGGTAGGTTTACGGTGGCGGGAAACCGGAGCGACATGGGCCGATCCGTTATTCAAGGCGATCATCAGCGCGGGCAGCCAGCGGCCCAGCAGGCTGAACAGGTCACCGGCGCCGACCTGGCGGTTGGCGGTTTTCAGTACACGCCCAAGGCACGCATCGTCGTCCCGGGTGGACGGTGATGCCTTGAGCATGTCACGCAAAGACTGTTCAAACGGATCGTGCATACGCACCTCTCGTGATGTCTGTGAAAGACGCGGTCAAATTTGCTCGGGTCACATGGCTCATCCTCAGACCCAGCGCAAACGTCGGAATAACCACCACTGCCCCAGCGCCACCGAGACCATCATCAGACACGCGACCAGGAAGCCATAGGGGCTTGCAGAGAACGGAATCCCACCGACATTGATACCTAAAAGACCCGTCAGAAAACTCATCGGCAAAAAGATCCCGGTGATGATCCCGAAGCGGTACATCGTGCGGTTCATTCGCACGCTCAAACGTCTATCTTCCGCCTCAAGGACCAACCCCACCCGCTCCCGGGTCAATTCCAGCTCCTCGAGATAGCGGGTCAGGCTGTTGTTCAATTCGTTCCAGTAATCACCGTCGTCTTCGACGAACCAAGGCAGTTTTATCCGTGTCAGCTGTCCGAATATTTCCCGCTGCGGCGCAAGAAAACGTTTCAGTGCAGCGGCCCTGCGACGGATCTGCAAAATGGCGCCGTGCTCGGGTGTGTACCGTTCGTCGGCATCCAGCTTTTCTTCTTCCTCATCGACCACTTCCGAGAGGCAACTGACCAGATCCTGAACCTTGTTGGTGAGGTATTGCGCCATATAAAGGATGAGTTCTGACGCCGTTTTCGGTCCTTTGCCTTCGGCGAGCTGCACCAGCAACTCATCAGTGGCGCGCAACGGACGCAAACGCAGAGAAATAACCCGCTGGGCTGACCCAAAAATCCGTACCGAGACCATGTCTTCCGGCTCGGCGCCCGGGTTCAGGTTGACCCCACGCAAAAATAGCAGCAGTTCGCTGTCCGAAAGCTGTAGAAGACGCGGTCGGGTGTTTTCTTCAAGCAACAGATCACAGCTGAATTCGCTCAGACCGCTGGATTTTCGCAACCAGGTACGGGTTTGCGGGTGACTGCGATCCCAGTGCAGCCACAGGCTTTCATGAGCCTGCAGCTGCAAGTCATCAAGTTCAGTCCGGGCTATCGAACGCGCACCGCCTTTACCGTCCAGCACCAGGGCATGCACCAGCCCCCACTGCGCGTTTTCTTCCTCGAACATCCTCACCCCTTTGTTGGTGTAGCGCTTTATTCAGGCATCGCAAGCGGACTTGGCGAGATGATCACGCCGTTGTTGTCCGCATAGATGTAATGGCCTGGATGAAAGGTCACGCCAGCAAAGGTTACGGCGACGTTGAGATCGCCGATGCCGCGTTTGTCGGTTTTCATCGGGTGGCTGGCCAGCGCCTGAACACCTAGATCGGTTTGCGCAATGACGTCGACGTCACGGATGCAACCGTAGATCACCAGCCCTTCCCAACCGTTTTTCGCGGCTTTCTCGGCGATCATGTCGCCCAGCAGCGCACGACGCAGAGAACCACCACCGTCGACCACCAACACCTTGCCATTGCCCTTGAGCTCGGCTTGTTCCTTCACCAGCGAGTTATCTTCGAAGCATTTGATGGTCACGATTTCGCCGCCGAAAGAATCACGGCCGCCGAAATTGCTGAACATCGGTTCCAGCACCTGCACCAGCTCCGGGTAGGCGTCGCACAGGTCAGGCGTGAGGTAATGGTTCATCGAGAAACTCCTGTAAAGAGGAAGACAGCACGAACATCACTGATAGCTCAGTAACCGAAAGTGACCAGAACAGCTCAATGCGTCATATCTTAGCCGCAAGCCGAACAGAGCGAAATGCCCTTGTTAGAGCATCAGGCTCAGACCGCCGCAGCCAGATCCGGTTTTTCACCTAGCAATGGCGTTTGCTGATCTGCCAACCAGCGCGCCACTAGCGGCCAGACTTCAGTCTGGGCGGCTTTGCTGACGAGCATCTCCACATGACCGAAATTATCGCCAAAGCCCTGCTCGCGACCCAGGCTGATGAATTGCTTATGCTCGGAACCCACCTGATCGAACAGCTTGCGACAAGCCCAGGTCGGGTCCTGATGGTCACCGGCGGCACTCACGGCCAATACCGGCAACTGAACGTCGGCCAATCCGGCCCACCAATCCTTGTCGGCATCGCCGAAGCGCCCGAACAGGCCATACCAGCGCATGCTTTCCAGGGCCAGGCCAATGGGCTCGTCCTCCGGGCCGCGCTTGAGCCGTGAGCCGGACAGCTGGGCAAAACGTTTGAGAATGAAGCGCCCGCTCCACTCCACCGGCGGAATTTTCAACGGCCAGTAGGTGCGGCTGACTTGCGTACCGAAAAACGCCGCGGAAGCCACCACCGGCTCACCGATGTACTCACCGCCCAATGCAGCCGCCAGGGTAATCCCGCCCAGCGAGTGACCGATCCAGTGCGGGATCTGGCCGCTCTGCTCGCGCACGAACGCACCGATGGCCGGCAAATCGTAACGGGCATAGTCGGCAACGCGGTTCTTGCGGTAGTTCTGATTCCGCTGGGACAGGCCGTGGCCGCGCATTTCGGGAATCCATACATCGAATCCCAGTCGCGTCAGATAGGCGCCCAGTCCAAGCCCCTTCGGGGAAAACCAGAACCGGCGATTGGAAAAACTGCCGTGAAGCAAAATAACCGGAACGCCACGCGCGTCTGAGCCATCCGCCATGCCCAGGCGCGTCACAGCCAGTTCGACGGTGCCGTCAGGGCTGTTGCCGGGTTTCAGACGATAGACGTCTTCGCTCAGATCGCCGCGCCGCTCGGCGCTGATCAGGGCGACAGGAAATAGGTTGCTGCTGCTTTGCATAATGCTCTTGCACAAAAAAGGGCGGCTTCCAGAGGAGCCCGCCCTACTTGAATCTTAAAGGCAGCGTTCACCGACCACGCTGCCAATCATTGTAGGAGCGAGCCTGCTCGCGATGGTCGCCAACGATAACGCGTTCATGCTGAAAAAAACGCGGCGTTCTGCAGTCCATCGCGAGCAGGCTCGCTCCTACAGGGTCAAGCCTGCGCCTGACCTTCAGCCAGGAAGAACCAGGTTTCCAGCACGGAATCGGGGTTCAACGAAACGCTTTCGATGCCCTGCTCCATCAGCCATTTGGCCAGATCAGGGTGGTCCGAAGGACCCTGACCGCAAATGCCGATGTACTTGCCAGCCTTGTTACAGGCCTGAATCGCGTTGGCAAGCAGCTTCTTGACCGCCGGATTACGCTCGTCGAACAGGTGCGCGATGATCCCGGAGTCACGGTCCAGGCCCAGGGTCAGCTGGGTCAGGTCGTTGGAGCCAATGGAGAAACCGTCGAAGAACTCGAGGAATTCTTCCGCCAGGATCGCGTTGGACGGCAGCTCGCACATCATAATGATGCGCAGACCATTCTCGCCACGGGCCAGGCCATTTTCGGCCAACAGATCGATCACCTGGCTAGCTTCGCCCAATGTACGGACGAACGGCACCATGATTTCAACGTTGGTCAGGCCCATCTCGTTGCGCACACGCTTGAGGGCGCGGCACTCGAGTTCGAAGCAGTCACGGAACGCTTCGCTGATGTAACGCGAAGCACCGCGGAAGCCCAGCATCGGGTTTTCTTCTTCCGGCTCGTAGAGCTTGCCGCCGATCAGGTTCGCGTATTCGTTGGACTTGAAGTCCGACAGACGCACGATGACCTTTTTCGGAGTGAACGCAGCGGCCAGGGTGCTGATGCCTTCAACCAGTTTGTCGACATAGAAGCCAACCGGATCGTCGTAACCGGCGATGCGCTTGTCGACGCTGTCCTTGATGTCCTGCGGCAGACCGTCGTAGTTCAACAGCGCTTTCGGGTGAACACCGATCATGCGGTTGATGATGAACTCCAGACGGGCCAGGCCCACACCGGCGTTCGGCAGCTGTGCGAAGTCGAAGGCGCGGTCCGGGTTGCCGACGTTCATCATGATCTTGAACGGCAGATCAGGCATGGCGTCCACGGAGTTTTTCTTGATGTCGAAGCCCAGTTCGCCTTCGAAGATGTAACCGGTGTCGCCTTCAGCGCAGGACACGGTCACGCCCTGGCCGTCTTTCAACAGCTGGGTGGCGTTGCCGCAACCGACCACGGCCGGGATGCCCAGCTCGCGAGCGATGATCGCCGCGTGGCAGGTACGACCGCCACGGTTGGTGACAATGGCGCTGGCGCGTTTCATGACCGGTTCCCAGTCCGGGTCGGTCATGTCGGAGACCAGAACGTCGCCTGGCTGGACTTTGTCCATCTCGGACACGTCCTTGATGATGCGGACCTTGCCGGCGCCGATGCGCTGGCCGATGGCGCGACCTTCAACCAGCACGGTGCCGGTTTCTTTCAACAGGTAGCGTTCCATGACGTTGGCCGAGGTGCGGCTCTTCACGGTTTCAGGACGGGCCTGAACGATGTAGAGCTTGCCGTCGTCGCCGTCTTTGGCCCATTCGATGTCCATCGGGCACTTGTAGTGCTTCTCGATGATCATCGCTTGTTTGGCCAGTTCGCTGACTTCGGCGTCGCTCAGGCAGAAACGTGCGCGATCAGCCTTGTCGACGTCGATGGTCTTCACCGATTTACCGGCCGTGGCGACTTCGCCGTAGATCATCTTGATGGCTTTGCTGCCCAGGTTGCGACGCAGGATGGCCGGACGACCGGCTGCCAGCGTGCCTTTGTGGACGTAGAACTCATCCGGATTCACCGCGCCTTGTACGACGGTTTCACCCAGGCCGTAGGCGCCGGTGATGAACACCACGTCACGGAAGCCCGATTCGGTATCGAGCGTGAACATCACGCCGGCGGTGCCGGTTTCGGAGCGGACCATGCGCTGCACGCCAGCCGACAGGGCTACCAGCTTGTGGTCGAAGCCCTGGTGGACGCGGTAGGAAATCGCGCGGTCGTTAAACAGTGAAGCGAACACCTCTTTGGCGGCGCGAATAACGTTTTCGACACCACGGATGTTCAGGAAGGTTTCCTGCTGACCGGCAAAGGAAGCGTCCGGCAGATCTTCGGCGGTAGCGGAAGAGCGCACGGCCACGGCCATGTCAGGGTTGCCGGCCGACAGCGTGGCGAACGCGGTGCGGATCTCGGCGTTGAGCTTCTCAGGGAATTCGGCTTCCATGATCCATTGACGGATCTGGGCGCCGGTCTTGGCGAGGGCATTGACATCGTCGACGTCCAGGGCGTCGAGGGCGGCGTGGATCTGATCGTTCAGGCCGCTCAGCTCGAGAAAATCACGATAAGCCTGAGCTGTCGTGGCGAAGCCACCGGGCACCGATACACCGGCACCTGCAAGGTTACTGATCATCTCGCCCAGGGATGCGTTCTTGCCCCCTACGTGCTCTACATCATGGACGCCGAGCTTATCGAGGGAAACTACGTACTCTACCAAGGTGATCTCTCCACTAACTGTGTTGGAAAAGCTCAGAAGCCGGCTGCTCATTAGAGCGTTTGCCAGCTGTATGGCCTGGACCTGGAAAATAAGTGAGAATGCGGGCCACTGGCGGCCGGCAAATCGCGCCTATCATATCCAAGATTCGTCACTAGCTTAAGGCCCAAGGTGCAAATGAAACGATCTGCTTTCTTTATCTCCGATGGCACCGGCATCACCGCCGAAACCCTCGGCCAAAGCCTCCTGGCGCAGTTCGAAAACATTACCTTTAGCAAATTCACGCGGCCCTACATCGACAACGTGGATAAAGCGCGGGCCATGGTACAACAAATCAACAAAGCCGCCGAAACCGACGGCTTCCGGCCGATCATCTTCGACACCATTGTCAATCAGGACATCCGTGAGATCCTCGCAACGTCCAATGGTTTCATGATCGACATTTTCTCGACCTTCCTGGCGCCTCTCGAACAGGAACTGACCGAGCATTCTTCCTACACCGTCGGCAAGTCCCACTCGATTGGCAGCAACTCCAATTACATGGAGCGGATCGAGGCGGTGAACTTCGCCCTCGACAACGACGACGGTGCGCGCACGCATTATTACGACAAGGCGGACCTGATCCTAGTGGGCGTGTCGCGTTGCGGTAAGACGCCGACGTGCCTGTACATGGCCATGCAATTTGGCATCCGCGCGGCCAACTATCCGCTGACCGAAGACGACATGGAGCGCCTGCAACTGCCGGGCACCCTGCGTGCCCACCAGCACAAACTGTTCGGCCTGACCATTGACCCGGATCGCCTCACCGCGATCCGCAACGAGCGCAAGCCCAACAGCCGCTATTCGAGCTACGCCCAGTGCGAATTCGAAGTGCGAGAGGTAGAGAATCTGTTCCGCCGCGAGAACATCCCGCACATCAATTCCACCCATTTTTCGGTGGAAGAGATTTCGGCGAAGATTCTGGTGGAGAAAGGCGTGGAGCGGCGGTTCAAGTAAATCTGTGGTGCCTGTTCTACCGTCATCGCGAGCAGGCTCACTCCTACAGGGGACTTCTGTCGTTCACAAATGTTGTGTCCACTGAAGATCCCTTGTAGGAGTGAGCCTGCTCGCGATGAACGATTACTCGATCTCCCTGAGTGTCCCAGCCAGCGCTTCAAACCCTCTCAGCAACAACCGATCGTCCCCCGCCGAATTACACACACTCGCCCTGACGAACTGCGGCACCGCCCCGTGCCCGACCGCAAACGCTTCAGCGGTGGCGATCAGATAATTATTCGCCTTGAGCTCCTCAGCAATCTGCGAAGCGCGCCACGGCTCGGGCACTTCGACCCAGAAGTGCGGGCTATGGGAATGGGTTTTGTACGCCAAACCGTCCAGCACACCACTCACCAACGCCTTGCGCCGACCGATCTCCGCAATCTGCTGGCCCAGCAACTGCTCGGCAATACCGTTTTCTATCCACAGACTCGCCACCTCCAACGACAACGGGCTGGCCATCCAGCACGTCCCGCGCACGGCTGCGCTCAAGCGTCCGATCAACGGTTGCGGCGCATGCAGGTAACCGACTCGCAAACCCGCCGAAACCGCCTTGCTCAGGCTGCCGATCAGCACCGAACGCTCCGGGGCGAAATGGCTCAAGGGTAACGGTCGCTGTTGAGCCAATACCGCGTGGGCTTCGTCTTCAAAGATCAACAGATTGTGCTGCCGACAGACCTCTGCAATCGCCTCGCGCCGTGCGACGGACATCACGGCAGCCGTAGGATTCTGGATCGTCGGCGTGCAATACAGCGCCGACACACGATGGTTGCGGCAAACCTCCTCCAGGGCATCGGGCATCAGTCCTTCATCATCCATCCCGACGCCGATCAGTTTTATCCCGAGCTGGCGTGCGACGCTGATCAACCCCGGGTAGGTCAGGTGCTCCGTCACCACCGTATCGCCCGCCTTGAGCAACCCCATCAAGGCACATAACAGACCGTGCTGGCCGCCGTTTACACAAACGACTTGCTCGGCGTTCGGGACAAACTCTTTATGCCTGAGCCAGTGCGCGCCCGCCTCGCGATAGCGCGATAAACCGACATCAACGGTGTAGCCGCTGAGGTGTTGCAACGCCTCAGGATCAAGGGACAACGCTTGCAGGCTCTGACTCAAAAAAAGCGCTTCCTGCCCCGGAATCGGTTGATTGCGGCTCATGTCAAAAAACGCCCGCGGTTCATCACTGACATTGCGAAAGCCACCGTCCCGCGGTCGTTCCATCCCGCGCTGACGCACATACGTGCCGTCTCCTACGCGAGCGACCACCAATCCCACACGTTCGAGTTCACCGTAAGCGCGGCTGATGGTACCGATGGTTACGCCGAGGCTATCCGCCAGCAACCGATGAGGCGGCAATTTGCAGCCGGGCTCGATCAGCCCTTCAGCAATGCCTTTTTCGATCGCGTCGGCGAGGCGTTTGTATTTCACCCCCAGACCGTTCGCCAGGCCATCGCGCAGGATTGACACCATGGCAATACTTGTTTTGACAGTCATTCCAGCCCCGAATAGCGTGCTTGAAACAGGCTCAATCAGGGATAGACCTTTTGCAGATGAAGGTCAATTCCGAACATAAAAGGAGCTCGCTCATGTCCATCGCCATCAGCGCACCATCACGTACTGCCAAACCCTGGATGGCCGCCCTGATCACCAGCGTGCTGTTCCTGATCGTGTGCCTGAGTTGGGGCACCACGTGGCTCGGGATCAAGATTGCCGTTGAAAGCGTGCCGCCGCTGACCGCTGCCGGTCTGCGGTTCCTGATCGCTTTTCCGTTGTTTCTCGGCTTCGCCCTGATCCGTCGTGAACCACTGCTGTTTCCCAGAGAAAGTCGCTGGTTCTTTGTCTTCGTCACATTGACGTATTTCAGCCTGCCGTATTACTTGCTCAATTACGGCGAGATGCACGTTTCGTCCGGTCTGACGGCGCTGCTGTTCAGCTGCATGCCGGTGTTCATCCTGCTGTTTTCCGCGCTGTTTCTGCGGGAGAAAATCTACCCCTCGCAAGTGCTGGGCATCGCCATCGGTTTCGGCAGCCTGTTCATGATCATCCGCAGCCAAGGGCTGCATCTGGACCATGCCGAACTGTTCGGGGTGTTGGCGATTCTCTGCGCGGCGGTGATGCATGCGCTGTGTTACGTGGTGACGAAAAAACACGGTACGGCGATCAGCGTGATTACCTACAACACGCTGCCCATTGGCATTGCCGGGCTGATGCTGTTTGTCGCCGGATTGAATGTCGAAGCACCGGTGTTCGGTGCCATCACCGCGCGTTCGTGGCGCGCCCTGCTCTATCTGGGGCTGGTGGCGTCGGTGGGCGGATTTATCGTTTACTTCCTGCTGCTCAAGCGACTGAGCCCGATCATTTTGTCGTTTGTGTTCATCATTTTCCCGGTATTCGCGGTGATCATCGGTGCCTGGTACGAGGGGCAAACCTTGTCCCGGGAATTGATGATGTACTCAGCGATTTTGCTGACGGGGTTTGCGATCACCAAATTGCCTGTGGAAAAGTGGCTCAAAGGCTGAAGCGATCCGTGTAGGAGCTGCCGCAGGCTGCGATCTTTTGATCTTGATTTTTTAAGATCAAAAGATCGCAGCCTGCGGCAGCTCCTACAGGGGATGGCATCCATTCGATTAAATCATGAACAAATCCACAAACCGGTTCACCGGTGTCGCCTCAAGCGCAGCCTGATCCTTGCACAACGCAAAAATCTCGGCGCTGCGCTGGGCGTTGAAGCGCGTCGCCAGGTTGGCCTTGAACTTGTCTTCCAGCAATGGAATGCCGTCGGTGCGACGACGGCGATGGCCGATCGGGTATTCCACCAACACGTTCTCGGTGCTGGAGCCATCCTTGAAGAACACCTGTATCGCATTGGCGATGGAGCGCTTGTCGGCCTCCAGGTACTCGCGGGTGTAACGCGGGTCTTCGACGATGACCATTTTTTCGCGCAGCACGTCGATGATCGGATGCGCCGCGTGAAAGTCGTCCTCGTACTGCTCGGCCACCAGATTGCCGAACGCCAGCGGCACGGCGGTCATGTACTGAATGCAATGGTCACGGTCCGCAGCGTTGGCCAGCGGACCAACCTTGGAGATGATGCGGATCGCCGATTCGTGGGTGGTGATGACGATTTTGTCGATTTCATGCAGGCGATTTCTGACTTGCGGGTGCAGCGTCACCGCCGCTTCGCAGGCCGTTTGCGCGTGGAACTCGGCCGGGAAGCTGATTTTGAACAGCACGTTTTCCATCACGTAGCTGCCGTACGGCCGGGAGAAGCTGAACGCGCGTTTGTCTTCAGGCTTGAGCGCCAGGTCGTTGTTGGTGTGGCTGAACAGCACGTCGTAGAAGCCCCATTGTTTGGCGGTCAGTACGCCGGGGACGCCCATTTCGCCGCGCATCGCGATGTCCGCCAGACGCACGCCACGGCTGGACGCGTCGCCTGCGGCCCAGGATTTACGCGATCCGGCATTCGGCGCATGACGGTAAGTGCGCAGCGCCTGTCCGTCGGCGAACGCATGGGACAACGCCGACAGCAACTGCTCACGACTGGCGCCCATCAGCTTGGCGGTGACGGCGGTCGAGGCGACTTTCACCAGAATGACGTGATCCAGGCCTACACGATTGAAGGAGTTTTCCAGCGCGATCACGCCCTGGATTTCGTGAGCCATGATCATGGCTTCGAGTACCACGCGGACGGTCAGCGGCGCATCGCCATTGGCCAGGCGCTTTTGCGACAGGTGATCGGCCACCGCGAGAATGCCGCCGAGGTTATCGGACGGATGGCCCCATTCGGCCGCGAGCCAGGTGTCGTTGTAGTCGAGCCAGCGCACGATGCAACCGATGTCCCACGCCGCCTTGACCGGGTCGAGGCGATAACTGGTGCCGGGGACGCGCGCGCCGAACGGAACGACGGTGCCTTCCACCATGGGGCCGAGGTGTTTGGTGCATTCGGGAAAGCGCAGGGCCAGCAGGCCACAGCCCAACGTGTCCATCAGGCAGTTGCGGGCGGTGTCGAGGGCTTCGGCGGATTGGATCTTGAAGTTGAGGACGTAGTCGGCAACGTCCTGCAGGACCGTGTCGTAGTCGGGGCGGTTGTTCTGGTCGACGTTGGTGCTCATGTTCGATTCACTCTTGAAGTGGTTCGTTGATGGGACCTCGGTTCAGATAAATCTCAGTCGGTTACAAGATTCTTATTGTTGAAATGCGATCCACTGTAGGAGCGAGCCTGCTCGCGATGGCGGTATGACTGGCAACAAGCATATTGAATGTTATGGCCTCATCGCGAGCAGGCTCGCTCCTACAGGGTTTTGTGTTTACTTCTGGATTTGTGTCAGAACGAATCACCCGGCACGCGGACGTAACCTTCCATCAACACCCGCGCACTGCGGCTCATGATGGCTTTGTTCACAGTCCATTCACCGTTGACCTGGCTGGCTTCAGCCCCCACACGCAAGGTGCCGGACGGATGCCCAAAGCGCACGGCATTGCGTTCGATACCGCCCGCAGCGAGGTTCACCAACGTGCCGGAAATCGCCGCCGCCGTACCGATGGCCACGGCCGCCGTGCCCATCATCGCGTGGTGCAATTTGCCCATCGACAATGCGCGTACCAACAAATCGACATCACCCGCCGCAATCGCCTTGCCACTCGAAGCAACGTAGTCCGCCGGCTTGGCCACAAAGGCAACCTTAGGCGTGTGCTGACGCTTGGCCGCTTCGTCCAGATCCTTGATCAAGCCCATGCGCAATGCGCCGTAAGCCCGAATGGTTTCAAACATCAGCAGCGCTTTCGGATCACTGTTGATCGCGCCTTGCAGCTCGGTGCCGGTGTAACCGATGTCTTCAGCATTAACGAAAATCGTCGGAATACCGGCATTGATCATAGTCGCCTTGAGGGTCCCGACGCCGGGCACTTCGAGGTCATCGACCAGGTTGCCGGTAGGGAACATCGAACCACCGCCGCCCTCTTCTTCCGCCGCCGGGTCCATGAATTCGACCTGCACTTCAGCGGCCGGAAAGGTCACGCCGTCGAGTTCGAAATCACCGGTTTCCTGCACTTCACCATTGGTGATCGGCACGTGGGCGATGATGGTCTTGCCGATGTTGGCCTGCCACACGCGAACCACGGCAACGCCGTTATGCGGGATGCGGCTGGCGTCCACCAGACCATTGCTGATGGCGAACGATCCGACCGCCGCCGACAGGTTGCCGCAGTTGCCGCTCCAGTCGACGAAAGGCTTGTCGATGGACACCTGACCGAACAGGTAATCGACGTCGTGATCGGCCTTGACGCTTTTCGACAGGATCACGGTTTTGCTGGTACTGGAAGTCGCGCCGCCCATGCCGTCGATTTGTTTGTCGTACGGATCGGGGCTGCCGATCACGCGCAGCAACAAGGCATCGCGCGCCGGGCCTGGAACCTGTGCCGCTTCGGGCAGGTCTTTCAGGCTGAAAAACACGCCTTTGCTGGTGCCGCCGCGCATGTAGGTGGCGGGGATTCTAATTTGAGGTGCGTGAGCCATGATGTTCCTTTTAGGATCGAGCGGGACCGCACGGCCCCGCCCGAACTCATCGTGTTAAACGGCAACCGCCGATTCTTCGAGGAAGTCCTGAGCGAAGCGTTGCAACACGCCGCCGGCCTCGTAGATCGACACTTCTTCGGCGGTGTCGAGGCGGCAAGTCACCGGCACTTCGACGCGTTCGCCGTTCTTGCGGTTAATCACCAGCGTCAGCTCGGCACGCGGGGTGCGCTCACCGATCACGTCGTAGGTTTCGCTGCCATCGATGCCTAATGTCTTGCGATCGGTGCCCGGCTTGAACTCCAGCGGCAACACGCCCATGCCCACCAGGTTGGTGCGGTGAATGCGCTCGAAGCCTTCGGCCGCAATCGCTTCCACACCGGCCAGACGCACGCCTTTGGCCGCCCAGTCGCGGGACGAGCCCTGACCGTAGTCGGCGCCGGCGATGATGATCAGCGGCTGCTTGCGCTCCATATAGGTTTCGATGGCTTCCCACATGCGCATCACTTTGCCTTCCGGCTCGACGCGAGCCAGTGAACCCTGCTTGACCTTGCCGTTTTCCTGAACCATTTCATTGAACAGTTTCGGGTTGGCGAAGGTGGCGCGTTGCGCGGTCAGGTGGTCACCGCGGTGCGTTGCGTAAGAGTTGAAGTCCTCTTCCGGCAGGCCCATTTTCGCCAGGTATTCGCCGGCGGCGCTGTCGAGCATGATCGCGTTCGAAGGCGACAGGTGATCGGTGGTGATGTTGTCCGGCAGCACAGCCAGCGGGCGCATGCCCTTGAGCGGACGTGCGCCGGCCAACGCGCCTTCCCAGTACGGCGGACGGCGGATGTAGGTGCTCATCTCGCGCCAGTCGTACAGCGGCGTCACTTTCGGACCGGTGTCTTCGTGGATGGCGAACATCGGAATGTAGACCTGACGGAACTGCTCCGGCTTGACCGATGCCTTGACCACTGCGTCGATTTCTTCGTCGCTCGGCCAGATGTCTTTCAGGCGGATTTCCTTACCGTCAACCACACCCAGCACATCTTTTTCGATGTCGAAACGGATGGTCCCGGCGATGGCGTAAGCAACCACCAACGGCGGCGAAGCGAGGAAGGCGTTCTTGGCGTATGGGTGAATCCGGCCGTCGAAGTTGCGGTTGCCGGACAGCACCGCAGTGGCGTACAGGTCGCGGTCGATGATCTCTTGCTGGATCACCGGGTCCAGCGCGCCGGACATGCCGTTGCACGTGGTGCAAGCGAAAGCCACGACGCCGAAGCCGAGTTGCTCCAACTCAGTGGTCAGGCCGGCTTCGTCCAGGTAGAGCGCCACGGTTTTCGAACCCGGCGCCAGCGACGATTTGACCCACGGCTTGCGGGTCAATCCGAGCTTGTTGGCATTGCGCGCCAGCAGACCGGCGGCGATGACGTTGCGCGGGTTGCTGGTGTTGGTGCAACTGGTGATGGCGGCGATGATCACCGCGCCGTCCGGCATCTGGCCCGGAACGTCGTCCCACTGGCCGGAGATGCCTTGGGCGGCGAGATCGGAAGTCGCGACGCGGGCGTGCGGGTTGCTCGGGCCGGCCATGTTGCGCACCACCGAGGACAGGTTGAAGGTCAACCCGCGCTCGTATTGCGCGCCTTTCAGGCTGTCAGCCCACAGGCCTGTAGTCTTGGCGTAGCTCTCGACCAACTGCACCTGCTCGTCTTCGCGGCCGGTGAGTTTCAGGTAGTCGATGGTCTGCTGGTCGATGTAGAACATCGCTGCGGTGGCGCCGTATTCCGGGGCCATGTTGGAAATGGTTGCGCGGTCGCCGAGAGTCAGCGCGGAGGCGCCTTCGCCGAAGAATTCCAGCCACGCACCGACGACTTTTTGCTGACGCAGGAACTCGGTCAACGCCAGCACCATGTCGGTGGCGGTGATGCCCGGTTGCAGCTTGCCCGTCAATTCGACGCCGACGCTTTCCGGCAGACGCATCCACGACGCGCGGCCAAGCATCACGCTTTCAGCTTCCAGGCCGCCGACACCGATGGCGATCACGCCCAGTGCGTCGACGTGCGGGGTGTGGCTGTCGGTACCGACGCAGGTATCAGGGAAGGCAACACCATCGCGCACCTGAATCACCGGAGACATTTTCTCCAGGTTGATCTGGTGCATGATCCCGTTGCCCGGTGGAATCACATCAACGTTCTTGAACGCCTTTTTGGTCCAGTTGATGAAGTGGAAACGGTCTTCGTTGCGACGGTCTTCGATGGCGCGGTTCTTCTCGAACGCCTCTGGATCGAAACCACCGCGTTCGACGGCCAGGGAGTGATCGACGATCAATTGTGTCGGCACCACCGGGTTCACTTGCGCCGGGTCGCCACCTTGCAGGGCGATGGCGTCACGCAGGCCGGCGAGGTCGACCAGCGCGGTCTGGCCGAGAATGTCGTGGCACACCACGCGGGCCGGGAACCACGGGAAGTCGAGGTCGCGCTTGCGCTCGATAAACTGCTTCAGGGATTCGGTGAGGGTGGCCGGGTCGCAGCGACGCACCAGGTTTTCCGCCAGCACGCGGGAGGTGTACGGCAGAGTGTCGTAGGCGCCGGGCTGGATGGCTTCGACAGCCGCACGGACGTCGAAGTAATCCAGATGGCTGCCGGGCAGCGGTTTACGGAATTCAGTGTTCATCGTCAGGACTCGGTCACGGTGATTTCAAAAGGTGGGGCCTGGTACCGGGCTTGAACTCAACACCATCCACTGTGGGAGCGAGCTTGCTCGCGATGACTGAGTCACATCCGACATTGATGTCGACTGACCCACCACTATCGCGAGCAAGCTCGCTCCCACAGGGACCTGTGTTGAATTCAGATCCCTGTGCAGGCCTTCACCATTCAGCGTTGTTCGATTGGCACGAACTTGCGCTGTTCGACGCCGACGTACTCGGCGCTCGGGCGGATGATGCGGTTGTTGGCACGTTGTTCGAACACGTGCGCCGCCCAGCCGGTCAGGCGCGAGCAGACGAAAATCGGTGTGAACAACTTGGTCGGGATGCCCATGAAGTGGTACGTCGACGCGTGGTAGAAGTCGGCGTTCGGGAACAGTTTCTTCTGCTCCCACATGGTCTTGTCGATGGCTTCGGAGACCGGGAACAACACGGTGTCGCCCACTTCGTCAGCGAGTTTTTTCGACCAGCCCTTGATCACCTCGTTGCGCGGATCGTTGTCCTTATAGATCGCGTGGCCGAAGCCCATGATCTTGTCCTTGCGCTCGAGCATGCCGAGGGTGCCTTTGATCGCCTCTTCCGGCGAGCTGAAGCGTTCGATCATTTCCATCGCCGCTTCGTTGGCGCCGCCGTGCAGCGGACCGCGCAGCGAACCGATGGCGGCGGTGATGCAGGAGAACATGTCCGACAGGGTCGAGGCGCAAACCCGTGCGGTGAACGTCGAGGCGTTGAACTCGTGTTCCGCGTAGAGGATCAGCGAAACGTTCATCACTTTGACGTGCAACTCGCTCGGCTTCTTGTCGTGCAGCAGGTGCAGGAAGTGACCGCCGATGGATTGTTCGTCGCTCACGCAGCTGATGCGTTTGCCGTCGTGGCTGAAGCGATACCAGTAGCACATGATCGCCGGGAACGCGGCCAGCAGACGGTCGGTCACGTCGTGTTGTTCGGAGAAGTCTTTCTCCGGTTCGATGTTGCCCAGGAACGAGCAACCGGTGCGCATCACGTCCATCGGGTGGGCGTCGGCGGGGATGCGTTCCAGCACTTCTTTCAGCGCTTGCGGCAGGTCGCGCAGCTTGCTCAGTTTACTGATGTAAGCGGCGAGTTGTGTTTGGGTCGGCAATTCACCGTAAAGCAGCAGGTAGGCCACTTCTTCGAATTGTGCGTCAGCCGCCAGTTCGCGAACGTCGTAGCCACGATAGGTCAGGCCTGCGCCCGACTGGCCCACGGTGGACAGTGCAGTTTGCCCGGCAACCTGGCCACGGAGCCCGGCGCCACTGAGTACTTTTGCTTCGGCCATTGCTGTCTCCAGTTTTTGAATTTGTTAGGGAATCGGCAAATTTTGTTTCATCAGGTATTTCGGTGATGCCGAAAAGATCGCAGCCTCGCTTGAGCTCGACAGCTCCTACATTGACCGCGTTCGGCAACATTCCTGTAGGAGCTGTCGAGCGGAGCGAGGCTGCGATCTTTTGATCTTTATTTCTTCGCCGCAAACAACGCATCGAGCTTCTGCTCGAAGGTGTGGTAGTCGATGCGATCGTAAAGCTCCATGCGGGTCTGCATGGTGTCGATAACGTTCTGTTGCGTGCCGTCGCGACGGATGGCGGTGTAGACGTTTTCCGCGGCTTTGTTCATCGCGCGGAACGCCGACAACGGGTACAGCACCAGCGACACATCAGCAGCGGCGAGTTGCTCGGTGGTGTACAGCGGGGTCGCGCCGAATTCGGTGATGTTGGCCAGGATCGGCGCTTTCACGCGGTTGGCGAACAGCTTGTACATGTCCAGTTCGGTGATGGCTTCCGGGAAGATCATGTCGGCGCCAGCCTCGATGCACGCCGCGGCGCGATCCAAAGCGGATTCCAGACCTTCCACTGCCAGGGCGTCGGTACGGGCCATGATCACGAAGCTGTCATCGGTACGCGCATCAACAGCAGCCTTGATCCGATCGACCATTTCCTGCAAGGACACGATCTCTTTATTAGGGCGGTGACCGCAGCGCTTGGCGCCGACCTGGTCTTCGATGTGAATCGCCGCCGCGCCGAACTTGATCATCGACTTGACGGTACGCGCCACGTTGAACGCCGAGGAACCGAAACCGGTGTCCACGTCCACCAACAGCGGCAGGTCGCAGACGTCAGTGATGCGGCGCACGTCGGTCAGCACGTCGTCCAGACCGGTGATACCCAGGTCCGGCACGCCGAGGGAGCCGGCAGCCACCCCGCCACCCGACAGATAAATCGCCTTGAAACCGGCGCGCTTGGCCAGCAGCGCGTGATTGGCGTTGATCGCGCCGACCACTTGCAAAGGATGCTCGCTGGCGACCGCATCGCGGAAACGCTGGCCTGGAGTGCTCTTGTTGGAACTCATGACTCACCTCGTTCAGTGGCTGTCTGGTGTGTGCCGTCCTGGTAGTGACGGGCGATATTGCGTTTGGAGGCGCCGATATGGCGGCGCATCAACAACTCGGCTAGCTCACCGTCACGGTCGGCGATGGCGTCGAGAATTCGGTGGTGCTCGGCAAAGGCCTGACGCGGGCGATTGGGCGTGGTGGAAAACTGGATGCGGTACATGCGCACCAGTTGATAGAGCTCGCCGCAGAGCATCTGCGTCAGGGTGCGGTTGCCGCTGCCCTGGATGATTCGGTAATGGAAGTCGAAATCGCCTTCCTGCTGGTAGTAGCCGACACCGGCCTGAAACGCCGCATCGCGCTCATGGGTTTCGAGAACCCGGCGCAGTTCGTCGATTTCTTCGAGCGTCATGCGCTCGGCCGCCAGACGGCAGGCCATGCCTTCGAGGGATTCGCGGATTTCGTAGAGTTCCAGCAGCTCGGCATGGCTTAGCGAAACCACCCGCGCCCCGACGTGCGGTACGCGAACCAGCAGGCGCTGGCCTTCCAGACGGTGGATCGCCTCGCGCAGCGGCCCGCGGCTGATGCCATAGGTGCGCGCCAGTTCCGGCTCGGAGATCTTGCTGCCCGGGGCGATCTCGCCCTTGACGATGGCCGCCTGAATGCGCCGGAAGACGTTCTCGGAAAGTGTCTCTGAATCGTCTTGGGCAATGACCGGGGGATCGAGTTGATCCAGCATATTGTCGACACCTTGAAAGCTGATGCCGCAAAAACTAGCGAATACAGACCTTTTAGTCAAAGGATAAATAGGTATTGTCGACAATCGTCTAATAACCGACTGCACCAGAACGACGCATCCCCTCTGTTTATAGCCGCCCCCCGGCGCTGGCGCCATAAAACCACCGTGCTAGAATGCCGGCCGCATTTGTTTGTGACATCTGCACTGCTTGTCATAAACAGTTGATAGGCATACGAGGGAGCTTGCGCAGCGATGCCAGGGCCTTGAATCGAAGTACGGACCGCTGCGCACCAGGATTTATGAGACTCAAGCCCTTCCCCACCTTCCTTTATCTTCTTTGCCTGCCCGGTTTTGCCGCGGCGGGGGAAAAGACTGTTTACGGCCTCAACGAGTACGCCTCCCTGGACGGCATCGACCTGGAAGTCGCCGCCAAACTCGACACCGGGGCGAAAACCGCTTCCCTGAGTGCCCGTGACATCAAACGCTTCAAACGCAATGGCGAATCCTGGGTGCGCTTTTATCTGGCGATCGACGCTGCGCACTCGCACCCGATCGAACGGCCACTGGCCCGCGTCAGCAAGATCAAGCGACGGGCAGGCGATTACGACCCGGAAGAAGGCAAGAAGTACACCGCCCGTCCGGTGATCGAGCTGAATATCTGCATGGGTTCGGCTTTACGCAGCATCGAAGTGAACTTGACCGACCGCAGCGCCTTCCAATACCCGCTCCTGATCGGCTCCGAAGCGCTGAAACGCTTCGATGCGCTGGTCGACCCCAGTCTTAAATACGCTGCTGGCAAACCCGCCTGCGCCACCGACGCTCATACCGCAGAGTAATTCCAATGCGCTCTCTTACCCTTCACCTGAAATTCCTGATCGCCATCCTGGTGGTGCTGGGTATTTCAGTCACGGCCTATCAGATCTTCGTGCTCGGCATCCCCGTGACCGAAGACGCTACCGACGACTTGTGGAACATCGACGCCAAAGTCGAGTTCGTCGCCAGTACCAAGGACCCGGTCAAGATCCAGATGTTCGTGCCGCCGCTGAGCCGCGATTACGTCAGCCTCAACGAGAGCTTCATTTCCAATAACTACGGCGTGGCTGTGAACCGCGCCGACGGCAACCGCAAAGTCACCTGGTCGGCACGCCGGGCCAAGGGCAATCAAACGCTTTATTACCGCCTGGTGCTGACCAAGCGCTACACCGGTGAAAAATCCAAGGTCAAAGGCCCGACCTTCCGCGACAGCATCGCCGTCGAAGGCGCGGAAAAAGTCGCCGCCGAAGCCTTGCTCGCACCGATCCGCCAGCACTCGGCCGACGTTGAAACCTTCATCGGCGAAGCCATCAAGCGTGTCAACAATCTCAACGACGACAATGTGAAGCTGTTGCTGGGCGGCGATCCGTCCCCCGGGAACAAGGCGAAAATCGTCGAATTGGTGCTGTCCATCGCGCACGTGCCGGTGGAAAAGGTCCACACCATTCGGCTGGTGGCCGATCAACCGCAACTGCCTGAACTCTGGCTGCGCAGTTTCAACGGCACCGACTGGCTGTACTTCAACCCGGAAACCGGCGAACAAGGCCTGCCGACCGACCGCCTGCTGTGGTGGACCGGCGACGAAAACCTGATCACCGTCGATGGCGGCAAGAAGGCCAACGTGACCTTCAGCCTGAACAACAGCGAAATGAACGCGATTCGCCTGGCCAAGCTGACCGACGAAAACACCGACGCCAACTTCCTCGAATACTCGCTGTACGGCCTGCCGCTGCAAACCCAGCAGACCTTCATGATCATGGTGATGATCCCGATCGGTGTGCTGGTGATTTTGATCCTGCGCAACCTGATCGGCATTCAGACCCTCGGCACCTTTACTCCGGTGCTGATCGCGCTGGCGTTCCGGGAAACCCAGCTCGGCTTCGGTATCGTGCTGTTTACGATCATCACGGCGTTGGGCCTGTCGCTGCGCTCCTACCTTGAACACTTGAAACTGCAAATGCTGCCGAGGCTGTCCGTGGTGCTGACTTTCGTGGTGGTGCTGATCGCGGCGATCAGCCTGTTCAGCCATAAACTCGGCCTGGAGCGCGGGTTGTCGGTGGCGCTGTTCCCGATGGTGATTCTGACCATGACCATCGAACGCTTGTCGATTACCTGGGAAGAACGCGGTTCCGGCCATGCCATGAAAGTGGCGATCGGTACGCTGTTCGCGGCGTCTCTGGCGCACCTGATCATGACCGTGCCAGAGCTGATTTACTTCGTGTTCACCTTCCCGGCGATCCTGTTGATCCTGGTGGGCTTCATGCTGGCGATGGGTCGCTATCGCGGCTACCGCCTGACCGAACTGGTGCGATTCAAGGCTTTCCTGAAGAAGGCTGACGCCTGATGTTCGGCTTCTGGAAGACCTGGAAGGCCCTGGAAGCCCGGGGCATCATGGGGATCAATCGGCGTAACGCGGACTACGTGCTCAAGTACAACAAGCGCAGTCTGTACCCGATTGTCGATGACAAGATCATCACCAAGGAACGCGCCATCGCCGCCGGCATTCATGTGCCGGAACTGTATGGCGTGATCTCCACCGAGAAGGAAATCGACGACCTCGACGAGATCATCGGCGGGCGCAGCGATTTCGTGATCAAACCGGCCCAGGGCGCCGGTGGTGACGGCATCATTGTGGTTGCCGACCGGTTCGAGGGGCGCTATCGCACAGTGTCCGGCAAGATCCTCGACCATGAGGAACTCGAGCACCATATCTCGAGCATCCTCACCGGCCTGTATTCCCTGGGCGGACACCGCGACCGCGCGCTGATCGAATACCGGGTGATCCCGGACCAGATTTTCAAAAGCATCAGCTATGAAGGCGTGCCGGACATCCGCATCATCGTGCTGTTGGGTTACCCGGTGATGGCCATGCTGCGCTTGCCGACGCGCCAGTCCGGCGGCAAGGCCAACCTGCACCAGGGCGCCATCGGCGTCGGTGTCGACCTCGCGACCGGGCAGACGTTGCGCGGCACCTGGCTGAACAACATCATCGCCAAACACCCGGACACCACCAACGCAGTGGATGGCGTGCAACTGCCCTACTGGGACGGTTTCATGAAACTTGCCGCGGGCTGCTATGAGCTGTGCGGGCTGGGTTACATCGGTGTCGACATGGTGCTGGACCAGGAGAAAGGGCCGCTTATTCTTGAGCTCAATGCCCGGCCTGGGTTGAACATTCAGATTGCCAATGATTGCGGGCTGACGTTGCGCACGCATGCGGTTGAAGCGCGGCTGGAAGAGTTGAAGGCTCGTGGGGTTACCGAAACGGTGCGCGAGCGAGTGGAATTTGTGCAGGAGATGTTTGGGCATATTCAGTCTGTCGAGGGCTGATCCGAGACCGAGTCGCGGCCATCGCGAGCAAGCTCGCTCCCACAAGGATTGCGCTAAACCCTGTGGGAGCGAGCTTGCTCGCGATGGCGGCCTGACAGTCAGCAACACCTTCAACCCTGCCCCCAATCTACCAATCCCCGACATCCCCTCTAGGAGCAATTCCCCGAGGAGACTACAATCGCCACCCCCGCCTCGATGGCTGATCTGCCCCGCCCATGTTGACCTGTTCCGTACACCCGCTCCCCTATCGCGCCAACCCCGCCGAGTACTTCGCGGCGATTCGTCACGCCCCCGGTGCCGTGCTGCTCGACAGTGGCCGGCCGAGTGCCGAGCGTGGGCGTTATGACCTGCTCAGTGCCTGGCCGCTGGAGCAAATAGCAGTATTGCCTGACGAAAGTGGCAGCGATTTCCTGCAACGCCTTCGCGACAATCTGACACGACTCGGTGAAGCGGCTGTTCCGTGCGACTTGCCCTTCGCCGGAGGCCTGATCGGTTACCTGAGCTACGACTTCGGTCGGCATCTGGAAAACCTGCCCAGTCAGGCGCTGGACGATCTGCAATTGCCCGACGCACGTTTCGGACTGTACGACTGGGCGCTGATCAGCGATCACCAACTGAGTACAAGTCAGCTGGTCTTCCACCCGTCGCTGATCGACAGCGAACGTCAGCGTCTGATCGCACTATTCAGTGAACCTATGGCTGAAGCGGTCGAGCCTTTCACGTTGAAAGCCCCGATGAAGGCCGACCTGAGCGCTGACGAGTATCGCCACGCCTTAGAACGCATTCAGCATTACATCCAGGCCGGCGACTGCTATCAGGTCAATTTCGCCCAGCGTTTCCGCGCTCAGTGCCAGGGCGATCCATGGGCCGCGTATTGCGCGCTGCGGGCGGCTTGCCCGACGCCATTTTCCGGTTTTCAGAGCCTGCCCGACGGCGGCGCGGTGTTGAGCCTGTCGCCAGAACGTTTCGTCAAAGTCAGCGAACGCCATGTGGAAACCCGCCCGATCAAAGGCACCCGCCCTCGCGGACTGACCGCTGCCGAAGATGCGGCAAACGCCGCCGAACTGCTGGCCAGCCCCAAGGACCGCGCGGAAAACCTGATGATCGTCGATTTGCTGCGCAATGACCTCGGCCGCACGTGCCGTATTGGGTCGGTGCGGGTGCCAGAGTTATTCAGCCTGGAAAGCTACCCGAACGTGCATCACCTGGTGAGCAGCGTGACCGGAGAACTGGCGGATGACCGGGACGCACTGGACCTGATCGCCGGCAGCTTCCCTGGCGGCTCGATTACCGGTGCACCGAAAATTCGCGCGATGCAGATCATCGACGAACTGGAGCCGACGCGTCGTGGGTTGTACTGCGGCTCCTTGCTCTATCTGGACGTGCGCGGCGAGATGGACAGCTCCATCGCGATTCGCAGTTTGCTGGTCAAGGATGGGCAGGTGTGTTGCTGGGGCGGTGGCGGGATCGTCGCGGACTCCGAGTGGCAGGCCGAGTATCAGGAATCGATTACCAAGGTAAAAGTACTGCTCGATACCCTGCAAAACCTGTAGGAGCTGCCGCAGGCTGCGATCTTTTGATCTTGCCTTTAAAGCAAAGTCAAAAGATCGCAGCCTGCGGCAGCTCCTACATGAATGTGTTTACAGGCTCAACGCCCGATTCGAAGCCTTGATGAATTCCTGCTTCAGCTCTTTAAAGCTGTGCACCGCCGGGAACTGCGGAAACTCGCGAATCACATTGTCCGGCGCATGGAACAGAATCCCTGCATCCGCCTCGCCCAGCATCGTGGTGTCGTTGTAGGAATCCCCCGCCGCGATCACCCGGTAGTAAAGGCTCTTGAAGGCCAAAACCGACTGGCGCTTGGGATCTTTCTGACGCAGCTGATAGCTCGTCACCCGCCCGGAATCGTCAGTAATCAGACGATGGCAGAGCAAGGTCGGGAAGCCCAGTTGACGCATCAACGGCTGGGAGAACTCGTAGAACGTGTCCGACAGAATCACCACCTGAAAGCGCTCACGCAGCCAGTTGACGAACTCGATGGCGCCATCCAGCGGCTTCAGCGTGGCGATCACTTCCTGGATGTCAGTGAGTTTCAAGCCGTGCTCGTCGAGAATCCGCAGGCGCTGCTTCATCAGCACGTCGTAGTCGGGGATGTCCCGGGTGGTAGCCCTGAGGGATTCGATCCCGGTTTTTTCGGCGAAGGCAATCCAGATTTCCGGGACCAGTACACCTTCAAGATCCAGACAGGCAATTTCCACAAGACACTCCCATTTGTATTGATTATTGAGTCGAGCGAGCCAAAAGACTGCCGAACTCTAGCGACTCAGGCTGGCCGGTGCAACGCATAGGACGCGCCAGCCGCCGTAGGTTTTTGTTACCATCAGACCCATATAGAGCGCCCAGCGCCACCGACCTGTAGGAAGCCGCCCTGATGAGCCCAACGTTCGACGTCGTGGAACTCGCCACGACCTATGCCAACAAATCCGCCCAGGACATCCTGAAACTCGCGTTCGCCGAGTTTGGCGATGACCTGTGGATATCTTTCAGCGGCGCCGAAGACGTGGTGCTGGTGGACATGGCCTGGAAGCTGAACAAGAACGTCAAAGTGTTCAGCCTCGACACTGGCCGCTTGCACCCCGAGACCTACCGCTTCATCGATCAGGTGCGCGAGCACTACAAGATCGACATCGAACTGGTGTCGCCGGACTACACCAAGCTCGAACCTTTCGTGAAGGAAAAAGGCCTGTTCAGTTTCTACAAGGACGGCCACGGCGAATGCTGCGGCATCCGCAAGATCGAGCCGCTGCGTCGCAAGCTCTCCGGTGTGACAGCCTGGGCTACCGGTCAGCGTCGGGATCAGAGCCCTGGCACTCGCAGCGCCGTCGCGGTGCTGGAAATCGACACCGCGTTCTCCACCCCGGAACGCACCCTGTACAAATTCAACCCGCTGGCACAAATGACCAGTGAAGAGATCTGGGGTTACATCCGCATGCTGGAGCTGCCGTACAACAGCTTGCACGAACGCGGATTCATCAGCATCGGCTGCGAACCCTGCACCCGTCCGGTGTTGCCGAACCAGCACGAGCGCGAAGGTCGTTGGTGGTGGGAAGAAGCGACGCAGAAAGAATGCGGCCTGCATGCAGGCAACATCATCAGCAAATCCAAGGCTTAACCTCCTGCCTTGTGGAGATCCCCTGTGGGAGCGAGCTCGCTCCCACAGGTTCTGTGACCAGCTTACGAAATGTGTACACACGAATGTCACCATAGGTGCCATTTGTGTGTGCACTTTTCATTTCAGCGCCCCAAAAAGTTACACCCCCTCGCCCTGACTTCCTCAGTCGACGTTTCCTGCAAATCCCGCTGAAAAATAAATACCTGTTCAAACAGTCAATTTATATCGCCTTGATTTCAGCCACTTACCGCAAGCAGATAACAAAACGAAATTAGAGGAAGAATTCATAGATCGCTGACTGGCATGGATCTGGCTTAAGTGCATACATGTTTTGTATACAATTATATCAAAACATACACACACTTTAGATCCGCAAGCCTGAAGCGCCCTATCCCGTACAGGCTGCAGATGCCCCGTAACCAATGATGCTGACTGCCCGCGACGAAGATTTGTCGAGCCAACGCTCATGCACAGTCATCGCGACGCCAAGCTCGGAGCCTGCCGGAATGCGTACTAGCCTCTCCAATAACAACATCGCACTGGATCTGCCCTCCTTCCCACCCACTTCAACCCCTCACGACCAAACGTTTCAAGAACCCGTCGTACTCAGCCCTCGCCTGCACAACAAGGACCTGGCGCCGACCAAGGCCGAAGGTCGACGCTGGGGCCGCTACAGCATTTTCGCTCTGTGGACTAACGACGTTCACAACATCGCCAATTACTCATTCGCCATCGGGCTGTATGCCCTCGGACTGGGCGGCTGGCAAATCCTGCTGTCCTTGGGGATCGGTGCAGCGTTGGTGTATAGCTTCATGAACCTCTCCGGTTACATGGGACAAAAGACCGGCGTGCCGTTTCCTGTCATCAGCCGGATCAGTTTCGGCATTCACGGAGCGCAGATTCCTGCATTGATCCGTGCCGTTATCGCCATCGCCTGGTTCGGAATTCAGACCTACCTGGCCTCGGTGGTCTTTCGCGTACTGCTGACAGCGGTGCATCCCGGATTCGCTGACTACGACCACAACTCGATCCTCGGTCTATCGAGCCTTGGCTGGGTGTGTTTCGTAGCGATCTGGTTCGTGCAACTGGCGATCCTCGCCTATGGCATGGAGATGGTGCGGCGCTACGAGGCGTTCGCCGGGCCAGTGATTCTGCTGACCGTCGCCGCCCTCGCCGCGTGGATGTACTTTCAGGCCAACGCGACCATCGCCTGGTCGATCCGCGAGCCGCTGACCGGCGGTGAGATGTGGCGCAACATCTTTGCCGGTGGTGCGTTGTGGCTGTCGATCTACGGCACGCTGATCCTCAACTTCTGCGACTTCGCCCGCTCGTCACCGTGCCGCAAGACCATCAAGGTCGGCAATTTCTGGGGCCTGCCGGTGAATATTCTGGTGTTCGCCAGCATTACCGTCCTGCTCTGCGGCGCGCAATTTCAGATCAATGGACGGATCATCGAAAGCCCGACGGAAATCATCGCGTCGATTCCCAACACCTTCTTTCTGGTGCTCGGCTGCCTGGCGTTCCTGATCGTCACCGTGGCGGTGAACATCATGGCCAACTTCGTCGCCCCGGCCTTCGTGCTGAGCAACCTGGCGCCCAAATACCTGACATTCCGCCGCGCCGGACTGATCAGCGCGACCATCGCGGTGCTGATCCTGCCGTGGAACCTCTACAACAGCCCGCTGGTGATCGTGTATTTCCTGTCCGGCCTCGGCGCCCTGCTCGGCCCGTTGTATGGCGTGATCATGGTCGACTACTGGCTCGTACGAAAAGGTCAGGTCAACGTGCCGCAGTTGTACAGCGAAGACCCCAACGGCGCTTATTACTACAGCCGCGGAGTCAATTTACGCGCAGTCGCGGCGTTCATTCCTGCCGCGCTGATCGCCATCGTCCTGGCGCTGGTACCGGGCTTCGACAGCGTATCGCCCTTCTCCTGGCTGATTGGTGCCGGGATTGCCGGGATGCTCTACCTGATCATCGCCAAACGGCAGCCTCATTACGCAGACGTCAGCGGTGAAGCCATCGCCGTCGATAACGTCAGTCATTAATCCCTTGGCGGCCCGGCACCGTTGGGCCGCAGAACCACCCGCTATAAGGACTTCCCATGCGAATTCTCGTGGTCAACGTCAACACCACCGAGTCCATCACCCAGGCCATCGCGCGTTCGGCTCAATCCGTGGCCGCGCCGGGCACCGAAATCATCGGACTGACGCCCTACTTCGGTGCCGACTCCATCGAAGGCAATTTCGAAAGTTATCTGGCCGCCATCGCGGTGATGGATCGAGTGATGGCTTACGACCAACCTTTCGATGCCGTGATCCAGGCCGGTTACGGCGAACACGGCCGCGAAGGCTTGCAGGAATTGCTCAATGTGCCGGTGGTGGACATCACCGATGCGGCGGCCAGCACCGCCATGTTCCTCGGCCATGCCTACTCGGTGGTCACTACGCTGGACCGCACAGTGCCGCTGATCGAGGATCGCCTCAAACTGTCCGGACTCTGGGACCGCTGCGCGTCAGTGCGGGCCAGTGGTTTGGCGGTGCTGGAACTGGAATCCGATCCTGAACGTGCGCTGGAGGCAATTATTCGCCAGGCGGAATTGGCCGTGCTTGAAGACAAGGCCGAGGTGATTTGCCTGGGCTGCGGCGGCATGGCCGGGCTTGATGAACAGATTCGTCGGCGCACCGGCGTGCCGGTGGTGGATGGCGTGACGGCGGCGGTGACGATTGCCGAGTCGTTGGTGCGATTGGGGTTGTCGACGTCCAAGGTGCGGACTTACGCGACGCCGCGGCCGAAGAAGATTATTGGTTGGCCGGGGCGGTTCGGACGGTAGACCGAGGTGCGGCCATCGCGAGCAGGCTCGCTCCCACAGGGAATTTGTGAACGACACAAATCCAATGTGGGAGCGAGCCTGCTCGCGATGAACGATTACTCGGTCTCAAGCCAACTCAAACCGCACTAAACCGCTGCCCCAACCCCTGCTCCGCAAACTGCTCAATGATGAAATCCACAAACGCCCGGGTCTTGCCCGGCAGCAGTTTGTGCTCCGCGTAATAGATCGAAATGTTGCCATCGTCGACATACCAATCCGGCAGCACCCGCTGCAAGGTCCCGGCCGCCAGATAGCCCACGGCGAACGGCATGCTCACCAGCGCAATACCCAACCCTTGGGCGGCCGTGGCGCAGGCCGCCTCCGAATCGCTCATGGTCATCCGCGCCTTGAGTGTCAGCGGGCTGTGTTGCTGGGTGCGACTGGTCAATTGCCAAGAACGCACACGTCCCGTCTGCGGCGATCGAATCAGGATGCCATCGTGATACTTCAGATCATCCGGCTCGACAATCGCCTCACGTCCCGCCAGATACTCAGCTGAAGCCACCAACACCCGATGGGCCGGTGTAAGCTTGCGCGCCACCACCCCCTGCGGCAGCTCGAATCCCCCACCAATCGCCGCATCGAAACCCTGAGCAATCAGATCAACCTGACGATTATCGAAATGCCAGTCCGGGTTGATCGCCGGAAAGCGCCGCAGAAACTCCCCGAGCAACGGCACGACATACAACCGCCCAAACACCGTACCCATGCTGACCTTCAGCGTTCCTGCCGGTCGTCCTTCGGCACTGGCCAGATTGGCCACGGCATTCTGGATCGTGTGAAGGCTGGAACTCACTTCTCCTAGAAACCGATGACCCGCTTCAGTGAGCGTCAGGCTGCGGGTGCTGCGCTGAAACAGCCGCACACCCAGCCGCGCCTCAAGTTTGGCGACGCTCTTGCCCACCGCCGCCGGGGTCAGACTCAGGCGGCGCGCGGCTTCGGCGAAGCTGCCGACCTCGGCACTGCGCACGAAGCATTCGATACTGCTGAAGGTTTCCATAAGCGCCACTATAAACTTTTGGTTTACACAGACTATCGCAATTACCGTCTACACAGCCGGTAATCCTGAATCGATACTAGGCTCCATCAACCGAGACATCTCGCCTCGGGACTTTGGAGATCGATATGACTACTCAGAACCTCAGCGGCAAAGTTGCTTTGATTCAAGGCGGTTCCCGCGGTATCGGCGCCGCCATTGTCAAACGCCTGGCCGCTGAAGGCGCGACAGTGGCCTTCACCTACGTCAGCTCTACGGCCAAAGCCGAAGAGTTGCAAAACAGCATCACCGGTAACGGCGGCAAAGCCCTTGCCATCAAGGCTGACAGCGCCGACGCCGAGGCCATCCGCAACGCCGTGACCGCCACCGTAAACGCCTTTGGTCGACTGGACATTCTGGTCAACAACGCTGGCGTGCTGGCCGTTGCACCGCTGGAAGATTTCAAACTCGAAGACTTCGACCAGACCCTCGCGATCAACGTGCGCAGCGTATTCATCGCCACCCAGGCCGCCGCCAAACACATGACCGAAGGTGGTCGCATCATCAACATCGGCAGCACCAACGCCGACCGCATGCCCTTCGCCGGTGGTGGCCCGTACGCCATGAGCAAATCGGCGCTGGTCGGCCTGACCAAAGGCCTGGCTCGCGACCTCGGCCCGCGCGGCATCACCATCAACAACGTGCAACCGGGCCCGGTCGACACTGACATGAACCCGGCCAGCGGTGACTTCGCCGAAAGCCTGATCCCGTTGATGGCGGTGGGTCGTTACGGCAAAGCGGAAGAAATCGCCAGCTTCGTCGCTTACCTCGTCGGTCCCGAAGCCGGCTACATCACCGGTGCCAGCCTGACCATCGACGGTGGTTTCGGCGCCTGATACGGGTCAGTCGAACGCAAATCAAATGTGGGAGCGAGCTTGCTCGCGATGGCAGTCTGTCAGTCACATCATTGCTGGATGTGCCGCCGTCATCGCGAGCAAGCTCGCTCCCACATTTCCCGTCGTCAGGCCCATTCGAGCGCTGGCAAACCGCAAGCGCTCGGTTTGAACGCTTTCAGCGTACGAAGAATGCCATCGGCGTGTGCGTATTTTTCATCAGCCATCGCCGCATCCGGGATCGCAATCGCGGTCATTCCCGCCGCTTTCGCCGCCGTGACACCGAACGGCGAATCCTCGAACACCAGGCAATCCTCAGGCGCGACACCCAGGCGCCGCGCGGCTGTGAGGAAGATGTCCGGCGCCGGTTTGGCCGCGCCGACTTCCGGGTCATCGGCCGTCACGATGAAATCGAACAGCGCGAACCAGTCGCGGTGCAAGGTGGTTTTCTGGCCGAACGACTGACGCGAAGAACTGGTGCCCACCGCGATCGGAATGTTGTTGGCCTTCAGATGCCGAACCAGCTCCTGTGCGCCAGGCATCGCCAGCGCTGTAGGAAAACGCTCGCGCATCAGCGGTTCGCGGATCACCAGGAACTCTTCGGCGGTGATCGGCAGGTCCAGCGCCTCGACCACATAACGCGCCAGATCACCCGCGCCACGGCCAATGATGTTCTGTTTGATGCTCCAGTCGAAGACCCGACCGTAACGCGCAGCAATCATGGACGTGACTTCGGTGTAAATGCCCTCGGTGTCCAGCAACAAGCCGTCCATATCGAATATCACGGCCTTGATCGGGCCGAATTCATTCAGCGGTGCATTCATCGCATCTGATCCGTTTTCTAATGACATCCCAGAGGCGGCTCAGGTACGGCCGGGTCCGCGATCGATTAAAGGATTCAGCAGCATAGCGAGCGCGACGGGCATAGGGCAACGGGCAATGCCTGATCGGTACTAAAACCTGCGCCGACGTGCTCTCCGTCATTTAGCGATTTCTCCTACACCAAACACTTACTTTCCCGACTTCTTTCCCCGCCGATCCCCCGCAAAGTCTCGCGCTCTGAATTGATCCGCGCGAGGGACTGCGAATGTTCATACCTGACAACCTCCTGGCCTTGAACAACACCATCGGGCTGCTGGTGGTCGCCGCCATGGACCCTGACCAGCCGAATGTCGAAGCGCTGCTCGATGACTTTCGGCTCTGCCTCAATGACTACGACACCTGGGCGGAAAGCTTCTGGACCGGTAGTGCACTGGATATCGAGCAAGTGTTCAGGGTCGGCAACGAAGTCCGTCTAAGCGCGCCGAAGCATTCGACTACGCCTGTCAGTGCGACAGTCGCCGCGTGCCCGGCCAGCGGTCCGTTGACCCTGGTGCATATGTTTGAGGCTGCGCGTTTCGTGCCGATCGGCAATACGCCGGTGATGCTTGAACCTTTGCTTTCCGAGGTGGCGGGTGAGCAGACGTTTGGCAAGCCGATCTACGACAAGATCGGCCCCAGCGGAATCCTCGAAATCCCCGATTGCCCGCGCGGCCAGCGTTATCGCATCACTTTCTTTCCCGATGTATCCGCTGATCACGTCAAAGCACTTTACGCCTCCTATCAGGGTGTCATCGGCGAGCTGGAACACTGGTTGCGCAACGAGTGGACGACCGAGTTCGAACCAGCGTGGGCTGGGTTCTCCCAGGCTGGTTTCATCAAACGCTACGGCATGTTGCAGCAGGCTGACTGGCGCGGCTTCGAGAACTCGCTGAATGGTTTGTGGGATGACGTGAAGCAAATTTACGCCCTGATCGCGGACCTGCAGGTCAACAGCGAAAAACTTCTTGAATACCTGAGCCAATCGGAGCTTGAAACGCTGCTGAACGCCTCGGCGGAGTCCATTGCCAAGGTGTTGCTGATGCTGAGCGACGAGCCGTTGATGTTCATTCATCTCGCGGCGTTCACCAGTTGGCTGAGGATGCTGCCGCCGCAGTACATCGCCGAGGTCGTGGCGGAAATTCGTACGGAGATATTGATCAGTTTCCTGCTCATGTGCCTTACCAGTCCTGCGGGACTGGAGTTGCGCCTGAGTGAGAAGGTGCTGTCCAGGATCAAGTCCCCGCAGACCCGGCAATGGCTGACGGCCGCCAGTTCGCGATTGGCTGAGCTCACGGCCAGGTCCGACCTGACAGCCCATGCTGGCGCGCTCAAACCGCTGATGGTCAAAGTCCGTAATGCACCGATCAAACCTGCGCCTGCCGTGTCGTTGCAAATTACCGCGGGTGTTGCGCCGGCTTTGTTGGTGAAGAATCCGGTGGCCATTGCTCGCGACAAGTCTGAAGCCATGACCAGGATTGGCAGACAGGAACATCGCGACGATGCCCCGGACCAGGCAAAAAACCCCAACGGTGACAGCGCCGATTGCGGACCGTTGACCTGTACCAATGGCTGTCCGGTATCGATGGTCACGGGCGAAGAACTGCTGACCCTGACCGACGGTGCGCTGGACGGGATTTTGCCGTTCGACTTCACCCGGTTCTATCGCACCAGTGCGGTGGAGATCGATTGCGGGCTCGGATTCGGCTGGAGTCACTCCCTCGCGCATCGCCTGGAAATCGATCGCGACACCGTCATCTGGATCGACCACGAAAACCGTCGTACGACCTTTCCGCTACCGAATATCGAGCGCCCGACGATTCACAACAGCCTGTCGCGCGCGGCGATTTATCTAGGTGACGAGCCGGAAGAACTGATCCTCGCCCTGGCTGGCGAAAAATCGCGTTTTTTCCACTTTCGTGCAGGACGTCTGACGGCCATCAGCGATGCCTACGGTAATCGGCTGACAGTGCAGCGGGACTCTTCTGACAGGATCAAGCGCCTCGATAACGGCGCAGGGCGCTCCCTTCTATTGCGCTATGAGCGCCGGCACATGGTCGCCGTCGAGTATCAGCGTTTTCAGCCGGCCGACACCCTGGAAGACCCTTGGTGCACCGAGCAAACACTGGTTGCCTACCGCTACGACGCTCGTCATCGCCTGATTGAAGCGACCAATGCCGCCGGCGAAAGCGAACGCTACGACTACGACGATCAGCACGTGATTCTGCAGCGGCAGTTGGCCGGCGGAGCGAGTTTCTACTGGGAGTGGGAGCGTGCCGGTAAAGCGGCCCGGTGCGTGCGGCATTGGGCGTCGTTTTCGCAGATGGATGCGCGTTACGTCTGGGATGACGAGGGCAGTGTCACAGTCCAGAACATCGATGGCAGTGAAGAGGTTTATGTCCACGACGACCGCGCACGGCTGGTGCGCAAGGTCGCGCTGGACGGCGGCGAGCACCTCAAGGCCTACGACGACCAGGGGCGGTTGATTACCGAGCTGGATCCGCTCGGCGCCGTCACCGAATACCGTTATGACGAGATCGGACGGCTGGTTGCGCTGATTCCGCCGGAAGACGAACCGACGACCTACGAGTATCGCCACGGTTTCCTGCACGCACGGTTTCGCGGCAAAGCGCTGTGGAAATATCAGCGCAATGCGCAAGGCGACGTCACCGAAGCGACCGATCCTGACGGTCATGTCACCCACTATCACTACAACGAAAAAGGTCAGCTGCTGTCGATCCGTTACCCGGACACCAGCCGGCAGGTCTTCGTCTGGAACGCCTTGGGACAACTGCTCGAAGAGACCTTGCCGGACGGCGGTCAGCGGCGGTTTTCCTACGATGCATTGGGGCGGCAGATTACCCGTCAGGACGAACACGGCGCCGTTACCCAGTACCAATGGGATGCCGTCGGCCGACTGATCCAGACGACGCTTCCCACAGGCGCCAGCCGCGCCTTCAGCTACAACGCCTACGGCAAGATCACCGCCGAGCGCGATGAGCAGGGCCGTGTCACCCGCTACGAATACGTCGACGACCTGCACCTGGTCAGTCGTCGGATCAATGCCGACGGCACCCAGCTGAAGTACCGCTACGACAACGCCCAGCTGTTGCTCACAGAGATCGAAAACGAATCCGGCGAAAAATATCTCCTGGACTACACGCCCAATGGCTTGATCCGACAGGAAACCGGCTTCGACGGCCAACGCACGGCGTACGCCTACGACCTCAACGGCCAGTTGCTGGAAAAAACCGAGTTCGGCGAGGACGGTTCACAGCTGGTAACGGCGTATCAGCGGGATTCGGCCGGGCGCCTGCTGGTCAAAACCCTACCCGACGGCATTAAGGTTGAATACCGCTACGACAGCCTCGGCCGACTGATCAGCGTCGACGATGGCCACGATCACCCGCTGGAATTCGAGTACGACCAGCAAGACCGGCTGATTACCGAGCACCAAGGCTGGGGCTCGCTACGTTATGGCTACGACGCCTGCGGCCAACTGAATCGCCTGCGCCTGCCGGACAACAGCAAACTCGACTACCACCACGCCAAGGGCGGCGCGCTGACGGCCATCGACCTCAACGGCGCGCGAATCACCACCCACCAATTCGCCTTCGGCCGCGAACAGCAACGCCAACAGGGGCAACTGCTCAGCGAATATGCCTACGACGATCAGGGCCGATTGGAGGCCCACGCTGTCAGTCAACAGCACCAAGCGCTGTATCGTCGCGACTATGCCTACAGCGCCAACGGCAACCTCGACTACATTGCCGACACCCGACACGGCCAGCGCAGCTACCAATACGATCCACTCGACCGCCTGATCCGCGTCCGCCACTCCCGCGATCAACAACCGGAAAGCTTCGCGCACGACCCGGCGGGCAACCTGCTAATGCAGGATCGTCCTGGCCCGACCACCGTCAAAGGCAATCGCCTGCTCATGCAAGGCGACCGCCATTACGACTACGACGCCTTTGGCAACCTGATCCGCGAGCGCCGTGGCACCGCGCAAAAACTCGTCACCGAATACCGCTACGACTGCCAACACCGGCTTATCGGCGTCACACTGCCCAACGGCAGCCAGGCGACCTACAGCTACGACGCCTTCGGCCGCCGCATCAGAAAAACCGTCGACGGCCAAACCACCGAGTTTTTCTGGCAGGGCGACCACCTCGTCGCCGAACACAGCCAGGATCACCACCGCAGCTACGTTTACGAACCCGGTACTTTTCGCCCGCTCGCCATGCTCGACGGCAAAGGCCCACACCAGGCCTGCCCGTTCTACTACCAACTCGACCACCTCGGCACACCGCAAGAACTCACCGATTACAGCGGCGACATCATCTGGGCCGCCCGATACACAGCCTATGGCCGCCTGACTCGCCTCAACCGCGACACCCATCAGGTACTTGATCAGCCGTTGAGGTTTCAGGGGCAGTATTTCGATGCGGAGACTGGCCTGCATTACAACCGGCATCGCTACTACAATCCAGATGTCGGGCGGTATTTGACGCCGGATCCGAGCAAGTTGGCGGGCGGGTTAAACGGGTATCAGTACACGCGGAACCCGACGGGGTGGGTTGATCCGCTGGGGTTGAGTGAGTGTCCGGGTGGGGATGGGTGTAAGCGGCCGGCGTTTGGGGATGAGGATCCGGCGGGAAAGGTTAGGGTTGATGAGGGGGAGCCCGGCGCTCCATCCACAAAACCAAATAATCGGTACTTATACCGCGGAGACTCCCGAGAAGACTGGGAGATTTTTGAAGCGGGGTTTGAGCCCCTCGGAGACAGCATGGATCTCTACTTACATGCCTTGGACAACCGGAGCCCTCCCAGTTTTTTTGTCAGCACTTCGACCTCGGAAAAGGAGGCCATAAAGTTTGCAACGGGATACGGTTTTGATGATGGCTTCGTCTATGTAATAAAAAACATTCGCGGAATAGATGTGAATAAAAGGCTCGGTATGATTTCGCCTCACCGCAAGGAGGTTGAAATCGCGTTCCCAGGAGGAATAGACAGCCACGACATCCTCGGCGTTACCCCCGTCAACGCCGATGGCAGCTATAAGGGCTACTCAACCCCTAACCCGCACAGGAAGTAGTCATGAAAATAATAGAAATATCTATCAACACCCGCGAAGTCACTCAAAAGGTCGCTATCGAATGCGATCGACAAAACCGGACCTTAACTTACATATTAGAAAACGGCTTAAGAAAAACATATACAGCCCATGATCTTTACGTATGCCTCGGATTGTTACGAGCCGATTTTCCAGAAACAAAATTTTTTTGCAAAGGGGCCAAACTCAACGTTTACCCCTCACGCATGTCATCGCAAATGTCTGCAGGGGTAGTGGCGTATGAACTACACATGGGTAAACCCGCCGAATCGGAAGATATCGTAAATATTTTCGATTATGAAGAAAACGACATCACACAGGATATTCAAGAACAAAGGGATTACTACAAGCGATGGATTGAGTCGCTCACAGAATAAGTCCGACTTATATCTGCCTAAAATTACCCAAGACATAAAAGTCATTGATGGCGTTCAATGGCAAGTGATGAAAAAGCGCTTTTTAAAGGTGCTGCACAATCGACGAGCGTCGCTACGTCACAGCGTATGTTCAGCTCGGTTCGTTTGAGCCGTCTTCTCCGGCAATGTCCGGGTCATCGGGGTGAGTTTCAACATCCCCACGCGTCACTTCTTCAGACGGCAACTGCTCCACAGCAGTGTCGTCATCAGGCGGACGTTGATCACGACTCAGGGGATTGGTCGGTGAAGGCAGCGGATATTCGGGGGTATCGTCGATGTCGGAGTCTTTCGGATCAGCGTTCATAAAGCACCTCTCGAGGGGCCTGAAAAGCAGGCCCTGAAGTTTCGAGGATTGGGCTCTGCAATGCGTTCGATCAGAGAGACGATCGGTCGAGTCCGTCGCACAGCAGGGTCAATCTTCGTCCTCATCCTCTTCCTCGTCTTCGAACTCTATATTTCCGACATCGCCTGCATCATCGGAATCATTGAGCGGTACCGTTGCGTCATCCATCAGTGAGCCTGGGTCTTCGTTTCCCGGATCGTTAATGAACGGAAGCCCGCTCGGGCCTTTTTCTTCCTTGCCTTCGGTTTCAGGAGTCATGGCATGCCTCACAACATTCTGGGGTGTATGAAGTTCGAGGCGGCCCACGACCAAACGTTCCAGAGTCCTGGTCCAGAAACGAAAAAACCCGGCGCTAGGCCGGGTTTCTGCTGTGACTCAATGACGAATCAGTGATGTTTGTTTCTGTGCTTATTTTTATGCTTATGATTGTGGCCGCTACCGGAGTGCGAACTGCCGCTATCGTTACCCAAGTTGTTGCCTACTGCCCCACCGGCCGCGCCGCCCAGGCCTGCACCGATGGTGGAACCGGTCTTGCCGCCCAGGCTGTTGCCGATCACCGAGCCACCGGCCGACCCCAGACCACCGCCAATAGCCGCTTCTGTGCGACTGCCTTTGTTCGCGCCGACCGCGCTACCTGCCGCGCCGCCTACGCCGGCGCCAATCGCGGCACCTGTGCTGCCGCCCATTTGCTGGCCGACCACGTTACCTAGCGCACCGCCAATACCACCGCCAACTGCAGCGGTGCCGTCACCGGCGGCCATTGCACCTTGAGCGACCAAAAGTCCCAGAAACAACGTGGACAATGTCAAACGCATGATATGAACCTCTAAATTCCGTATCGGGGGTAAGAGAACGCGTTACGGATGGCGTGAGTCTAGCTTTTTCATCACACCAGCGCTGATTGTTGGACAACGGTAGAGGCAAAGAGCGTGAAGAAGAAATATCCAGATACAAAAAGCCCGGCATCAAGCCGGGCTTTTTGAGCTGATCAATAAGGATCAGTGACGCTTGTGACCTTTGGCCAGGTTGCTGCCCACGCCGCCGCCCAATGCGCCGCCCAAGCCTGCGCCGATTGTGGAACCGGTCCTGCCGCCCAGGCTGTTGCCGATGATCGAACCGCCGGCCGCGCCGACACCACCGCCAATGGCTGCTTTAGTGCGGCTGCCTTTGCGTGCTGCAACCGCACTGCCGGCCGCGCCCGCTACACCAGCACCAATCGCTGCACCGGTGCTGCCGCCCATGCTCTGGCCGACCACATTACCCAGCGCGCCACCCAAACCACCACCGATGGCGGCAGTGCCATCACCCGCAGCCATCGCACCTTGAGCAACCAAAAGCCCCATAACCAGAGCAGGCAGTGTTAAACGCATGACAAGAACCTCAAAAAAAGGGGGTAACCGAAAGGGACGAGATTGAATGCTTTAGAGGAGACAAAGTCCAGACACGCACGGGCACAACCTCGCAATAGGCGACGGTTGGACAGCGATTTTGGAAAAGGTTTTATGACAGGCAAAAAAAAGCCCGCTGGGGAACGGGCCAGGTATTGCTTTCTAACGGATGAGTTGAGCCTACGTAGGCAGGTGTGAAAAGTTTGTGAAAAAAAACACCCACAGTGAGTTGTGCATCTGTAGTCCAAATCCCAACAGCCGACCTTGTGAAAATAAAAACCCCGCTCAATGGCGGGGGTGTCCGGTTGACGGTTACTTCCTGGAAGACGGCATCCTCTTGGGCAAGAATTTCGCCTTTTCGGTTCGGGGCGCCTTGGATTTCAATTTGGCGACCTGGGTCCGGTCTTCACCAAAGCCCGACACATACTCCGCTTGACCACACTGCACGCAATTGTTGATCGGAAACTCAGACCCGTCGTCTTCGATATACGAATCAGCCATACCTTTCCCCTCTCAAAAAAGGGTCGACACCGGCAAGCCCTATTTGCCCGAAAAATATCGACCTTCAACGCTTTTGAGACTAGTCAGTCATGACTGGACTTGTAGTTCAGAATGTTGCATCCCCGACGAACGGCCTAGTGACCACATTCACCTCAACTTGACCGCCGTCCCGGTCACAAATACCACCACCATCCCGCCCTTCCCGGCCGGCATGCTGATCTCATAATCAAGCCCCACCACCGCATCAGCCTGAAGTGCCCGCGCCCGCTCCTTCAACTCGTCGGTTGCCTGAATCCGTGCTTCCTTCAACGCCCGCTCCAATGTCTGAGAGCGCCCACCGAAAAAATCCCGCATCCCGGCGAACATATCGCGAACAACGTTGACCCCCTGCACCGACTCGGCACTGACGATGTCCAGATAGGCGGTGATTTGTCGGCCTTCGAGGGTGTGGGTTGTGGTGGTGATCATTAAATTTCCTTCTTCATGGCCCGGGGATAATGACTCAAGGCAGCCTGGACAGGTGTTGAGCCAACGCATCAAACGCCGGCAAGGTGACCGGATCATTAGCCGAGTTACTGGCGACCGGATGGGAGGCGTAGCGAACAATCACCATTTCGGCTTTCGGGTCGACATAAATGCGTTGCCCATGGACCCCGCGCGCCATGAAGGCTCCGCCCTCTTTGTTGGTCACCCACCACATTGAACGGTAGCTCCAACCCTTCAACAAATCGTACCCCGCCTGGGCGAATGCCTGCTTGTCGCCGCCGCCACGGATGTCGTCAACCACCGCTTTGGGCACGATTTGCTGACCGTTGAACTGGCCGTCATTACGCAACATCTCGCCAAACCGTGCCAGGTCACGCAAGCCCGTGTTCAAGCCGCCGCCAGCAAACGGGGTGCCAATGGAATCCACCGTGAAATAGGCGTCCTGCTCGCCCCCCAAACGGCTCCAGATCCGCTCCGACAACAACTGTGCGACGTTGCGACCGGTCGCTCGAGCGATGATCCAGCCCAATACATCGGTATTGACGGTCTTGTAGCCGAACGCGCTGCCGTGTTTGCCTTGCGGTTGAACCGTCTGCAAAAACTCGTAGTAGCTTCGCGGACCGCTGTAGTCCTTTGGCTTGGGCAGAGGGCTGCCAGCCTTTGCATGAGCCCAGACCTCAGCGTTCGGGTCGGCGTAGTCCTCGCTGTACTTGAGGGCGGTCGTCATATCGAGGACCTGGCGCACCGTGGCGCTGCCAAACCCGGAAGCCGCCAGTTCGGGGACGTATTCGGTCACTCGCTTGTTCGCATCGATTCGCCCTTCCGCCACCAACATCGCCCCTAATGTGCCGACCACGGACTTGGTCACAGACATTGCCGCGTGCTGGCCTTCAGGCTTCAGCACGCCAAAGTAACGCTCGTAGACAACTTTCCCGCGATGCATCACCACAATCCCGTCGGTGTAGGTGGCCGCGAGGGATTGCTCCCAGTTCATCGGAGCCTTCGCCCCAAGCGGGACGAAGCTGATCGCATCGATGTCTTTGCGCAGCGCAGATACCAATGGAACCGGCGCACCGCCCCCCCGTGAAACATTGATCGTAGGCATCAGTTGGCGGAAGTTCGAGACACTCCAGCGCATCGCCGGGAACTGGAAATAGCTGCCATCTTCGAAACGCACAGTACGATCTGCAGGTGGTGGCGAGCCGACCATCCAGCCTAGTTTTGCGGGGTCGCTGGCTATGGCATCCGGGAAAGTTTTATTCGTGGATGCAGTGGCGAATAAGGAGACGGTGCTTATCAGCGCTGCGGTGAGGGAAATAGCGATGCGGCGGAAAGCGGCGCGAGGGTGAGACATAGTGTCGATTCCATTCGAGGGGGTTTGGGCAGTCCAACAGGTTAGAGCAGCTTGATCAACACTGCAGTGACAATGGCCACCGTGCCAATCAACCCAGTCGCTACAGCCACCGGATACCAAAAAGTTTCACGGGTCATCTTCCCGGCCTCGGCGTTCAGCTTGCGCTGCTCGGCCATCAGCTTGACGATCTCCACGTGAACCTTTTCCAGTTCGGCCTGTTCCATGGTGAATTCCTGCATAACGTGCGTTCGTCCTTCCAGATAATAGGCCGCGTCATGTGCCTTGCTGTTGATTCATTTTGTACCCTAAAGGCGCAACGCGAATACCCCTCACGAAACGGCTCGTGTCAGGTGCCGAAACCTATGAAAGCACCCAGCTACCTGGCTTTCCAGCATTACTTCCCACATGCCTGTCAGCCGTCCTACATGAATTTCAGAAGCGTCTTCGCCGATGGGCTTGGGTCAATAACATTGCCATCCACAAAATCCAGACGCCAGAAACCACAAAACCCCTGACTTCTCTCGAAATCAGGGGTTTTGGTTACATCGAATTTGGCGGTGAAGGAGAGATTCGAACTCTCGATACAATTTCTTGTATACACACTTTCCAGGCGTGCTCCTTAAGCCACTCGGACACTTCACCGTATCTCGTCAAACAAGTTCTGTCTGTCGAGGCGCGCTAATGTAGTCGAAAGCTTTTCCGATGGCAAACTTTTTTTGCAGAATTTTCATGCGCTTAGCGTTTCAGTCGTTCGAGCAGGTTCCAGTCCATGGCAAACCCGCCAATCTCCGGCTTCGCGCCCTCCTCTATATAGAAGGGAATGCGCGGCTGGCGTGGCGGGCGACGCTTGCCGGGCGGGGAAAGGGTGACTGGGCGGTCAGTCACGGCGCTTTACCTGGCCTGCGGCGGTGGGTAACGTCTGCGCTACTTTATTGAAAGGAATAGCGTCATGAGTGAGTTGATTTCTTACCATCTCGAAGACGGTATCGCGACCCTGACCTTGAGCAATGGCAAGGTCAATGCCATCTCTCCGGACGTGATTGCTGCATTTAACGCCGCGCTGGATCAAGCAGTGACTGATCGTGCGGTGGTGATCATTACCGGTACGCCCGGGATGCTGTCGGGCGGTTATGACTTGAAAGTGATGACCTCCGGCCCTAAAGAAGCCGTGGCGCTAGTGACTGCCGGTTCGACGCTGGCCCGCCGTCTGTTGGCGCACCCGTTCCCGGTGATCGTGGCGTGCCCTGGGCATGCGGTGGCCAAGGGCGCGTTCCTGTTGTTGTCGGTGGATTACCGCATTGGTGTCGACGGCCCGTTCACCATTGGCCTGAACGAAGTGCAGATCGGCATGACCATGCACCACGCCGGTATCGAACTGGCCCGTGATCGTCTGCGTAAGTCGGCGTTCCACCGCTCTGTGATCAACGCCGAGATGTTCAATCCGCAAAGTGCCGTGGATGCCGGTTTCCTCGACCTGGTGGTGTCGGCCGAAGAGCTGCAAGGCGCGGCGCTGGCGGCGGCTCGTCAGTTGAAGAAGATCAACATGACCGCTCACAAGAACACCAAGCTCAAAGTGCGCAAGGCGCTGCTGGATAGGCTGGATAACGCGATCATCCAGGATCAGGACTTTTCGGTTTAAACCCAAACGTGCCGCACCGAAAGCCCGACCGTCGTGTCGGGCTTTTTCTTTCGCGCTCCGTTGAAAAGCCTACAACCGCTCTAGATCGCATCTGACCCATAAGTCGGAAACATGCGCTCAAACATCGCCTATCTCCCACCTCTATAGCGGCAATTGCCGAAAACAGTGCACATCCGTACACTGCGCCACCTTTTGTCCCGGTGGGCCTGTAAATGCTGTTTGTGTTTCGTATGTTATTGATGGGCCTGCACTTTATTCTGGCCGGTGTGCTTGGGGTGATGCTCGGCCTGTGCCGACCGTTCAATCCGGACAACAGCCGATTGTGCGCGCGTCTTTATGCATGGCCGGCGATGTGCATTTTGCGTCTGCGGGTAAAGGCTGAAGTCGGACCGCTGATGGATAAACCTGACAGCTGCGTGATCATCGCCAACCACCAGTCCAACTACGACCTGTTTGTGTTCGGCAACGTGGTGCCCCGCCGCACCGTGTGTATCGGCAAGAAGAGTCTGAAGTGGGTGCCGCTGTTTGGTCAGTTGTTCTGGCTGGCGGGCAATGTGCTGATCGATCGCGGCAATGCGCAGAGAGCGCGCCAGTCGATGCTGACCACTACCCACACGCTGCAGAATGAAGACACTTCGATCTGGGTCTTCCCGGAAGGCACGCGCAACCTGGGCGAAGAGTTGCTGCCGTTCAAGAAAGGCGCCTTTCAAATGGCCATTGCCGCCGGCGTGCCGATTGTTCCGGTGTGTGTCAGCAGTTACGTTAAACACATGCGATTGAACCGTTGGCGCAGTGGGAAGATTCTGATCCGCTCGTTACCGGCGATTCCTACGGCTGGATTGAGCCTGGATGACATGCCGCTACTGATTGCACAGTGCCGCGAGCAGATGCGCGAGTGCATCGCTTCGATGGATCGGCAACTGCAAGCCGCGTAGAAGAAACCCGCCTTGTGCGGGTTTTCTTTTGCCTGCGAGTTTTTGCCTACGAACCCCGCAGATTTCACTGACTCTCAAGCAGTAGACAGGGCTAAGCTGGAGACTGCCTGCCACTGCCATCTTTGCTAATAGAAAGCTGCCAATAAGAAGTGAATCACTATCATGGGTAGAGTTGTTGCTGCTGCGGTTTATAGCGCTGGTAAGAAAGTCACCAATATCACCCTTGACGAAGGCGCTGCCTGGGCGGCGAAGCCTGGCCACTTTGTCTGGATCGGCCTTGAAGAGCCGAACGCCCAGGAGCTGTTCAATCTGCAACGCCAGTTCAACCTGCACGAACTGGCCATCGAAGACGCCCTGGAAAAACACAGTCGACCGAAACTGGAAACCTTCGGCGACGCGCTGTTCATCGTCACGTATTCGCCGATCCGGCATGAAGGCAAGCTGCAGTTCATCGAAACTCATATCTTTGCCGGCAATGGTTACATCATTACCGCACGCAACGGTCACTCGGCGTCCTACGCCCATGTCCGACAGCGCTGTGAGGCGCGTCCGCTGTTGCTGGAGCACGGGGAAGATTTCGTACTCTATGCCATCCTCGACTTCGTGATCGAAAACTACCAGCCCATGGGCGAAGCGATCCACGCAGAGATCGATGAGCTGGAACGCAATGTCATGTGTAGCTCCCTGAACGAGCGCGACATTCAAAAACTCCACAGTCTGCGCCGCGATGTACTGCGTTTGCGCCGGTTTGCGGCGCCGATGGTGGAGATCGGTGAAGAATTGCAGAAGCTGAGTTTCCCGTTTATCGACAAGAACATGCGCCCGTACTTTCGCGATGTGCAGATCCATGTGACACGACAGATGGAAGACCTGACGACCCTGGCGGACATTGCCAGCCAGACCATTGAGGTTGGAGTGTTGCTGGAGGCGTCACGCCAAAGCGTGGTGCAGCGCAAGTTTGCGGCCTGGGCGGCAATTCTGGCGTTCCCGACGGCGGTGGCGGGGATTTACGGGATGAACTTCCAGAACATGCCGGAGTTGAGTTGGCATTACGGGTATTTCGGGGTGTTGGGGTTTATTACCGTGGGTTGTGTGAGTTTGTGGGCGAGCTTCAAGAAATCCGGGTGGTTGTGACCCTGTGGCGAGGGGGCTTGCCCCCGCTCGGCTGCGTAGCAGTCGTGGATGTGGCCTGTCAGGAAGAATGCCGGGGGCCGCTACGCGACCCAACGGAGGCAAGCCCCCTCGCCACAGGTTCTTTGTCAGCCCTTTAAACCGACTCGGATGCTGGCTTGTGCGCCACAAACCGCATCATCCACTCCGCAACGGTAGTGCCGTGATGCTCGTGCTCAAGGCTCGCCATACCTTTCGAATAAATCTGCTCGCCCAGCGCTTCCTGACGGATATCCAACAGCGCGCGCGAGTAATCGTGAATGAACTCCGGATGCCCCTGGAAGCACAGCACCTGATCGTTGATGTGGTACGCGGCAAACGGGCAGAAATCGCTGGAAGCAATGACCGTGGCGTTTGCCGGGAGCGCGGTGACCTGATCCTGATGGCTGATCAATAAGGTCAGTTCTTCCCTCACCGGGCTCATCCACGGCGCCTTGGCGGCGAGTTTGTATTTGTGGGTGCCAACGCCCCAGCCTTGGGTCGCACGTTCACTCTTGCCGCCCAGCAGCAGCGCAAGCAGTTGATGGCCGAAGCACACGCCCAGCAGTTTGTCGCCGCGCTCGTAGCGGGTCAGCAGGTAAGCCTTGAGGGTTTCAATCCACGGGTCGGTGCCGAAGGAGTCCGCCTTACTGCCAGTGACCAGATAGGCGTCGAAGGTCAGTTCATCGCCGGGATACTCGCCCTGCATCACGTTGTACACAGTGAACTCGGCAGCGATGGGTTGCTGCGAAAACAGACGCTGGAACATCTGCCCGTAACCCTGATATTGATCGACCAGTTCCGGACGCAGGATGTCGGTTTCCAGAATGCAGATGCGTAACGACATAAAAAATACCTGACACTTGATGGGAATAATGCACACCCCTGAGCCTGCCTTGAAACACAGTGGCAAGGCAAGCCCCGGAATGCGTCACCCGTCCCCTAGAACGCCTCCCCTTTAGCCGCTTTCTCCAGCAATAGCGCGGGCGGAGCGAATCGTTCGCCATACTGCTCCGCCAGGTACTGGGCGCGGGCGACGAAATCTTTCACGCCGTACTGATTGATGAATTGCAGCGCGCCACCGGTCCAGGCGGCGAAGCCGATGCCGAAGATCGAGCCGACGTTGGCGTCCGCCGTCGAGGTCAACACACCCTCCTCCACACAGCGCACGGTTTCGATGGCTTGCACGAACAGCAGCCGATCACGCACGTCCTTCGGCGAAATCTGCCCGTCAGCCTTCTCGAAACGGCTTTTCAACTCTGGCCACAGATGCTTTTGCCCTCGGGCCGGATAATCGTAGAAACCCCCACCTGCAGCCTTGCCCGGACGCTTGTATTCGTTGAGCAGCAAGTCAATCACGGCGAACGCCGGGTGCTCAATCAGCGGTTTCCCTTCTGCTTGCAGGTCTTTGGCAGTTTGCTGGCGGATATGGCTCATCAAGCTGAGGGAAACTTCGTCGGAGATTGCCAGAGGTCCGATCGGCATGCCGGCCTTGCGCGCTTCGGTCTCGATCATCGGCGCGCTCACGCCTTCGCCCAGCATGGCGATGCCTTCGTTGGTGAATGTGCCGAAAACCCGCGAGGTGAAGAAACCGCGACTGTCGTTGACCACAATCGGGGTTTTCTTGATTTGCAGGACGAAATCGAAACCGCGAGCCAGGGTTTCGTCGCTGGTGTGGGCGCCTTTGATGATTTCCACCAAAGGCATTTTCTCCACGGGGCTGAAGAAATGCAGGCCGATGAACTTGCTCTGATCCGGCACGGCGGTCGCGAGGCCGCTGATTGGCAAGGTCGATGTGTTGGAAGCAATCACCGCATCCGGGCCAACGACTTTTTGCGCCGCCGAAGAGACCTTTGCTTTCAGGTCGCGATCTTCAAACACCGCTTCAATGATCAGATCACAACCGGCCAGATCGGCATCGCTTTCAGTGGGGTGAATTCGCGCCAGCGTTGCATCGCGCTGATCGGCACTCAATTGGCCACGCGCAACCTTCTTGTCCAGCAGCGCCGCCGAGTGAGCCTTGCCCTTTTGTGCCGCCGCAAGATTGATGTCCTTGAGCACCACGTCGATGCCGGCTGACGCGCTGACAAAGGCAATTCCGGCGCCCATCATGCCAGCGCCCAACACACCCACCCGACGCGTCACGTAGGGCGCAAAGCCATGAGGCCGCGAGCTGCCGGCATTGATTTCGTTGAGCTGGAACCAGAACGTGCCGATCAGATTTTTCGACACCTGGCCGGTGGTCAATTCGGTGAAGTATCGGGTTTCGATCAGGTGCGCGGTGTCGAAATCCACTTGGGCACCTTCCACCACGGCGCAGAGGATTTTCTCAGGCGCGGGCAGGCAGCCCTGGGTTTTGCTGCGCAGGATAGACGGCGCGATGGCCAGCATTTGCGCGACTATCGGGTTCGACGGCGTGCCCCCCGGAATCTGGTAACCCTTCACGTCCCAGCGCTGCACCGCTGAAGGATGGGCGATAATCCAGGCGCGCGCCTTGGCCAGCAGTTCATCACGATCCGCCGCCAACTCATCAATCAAACCTGCCCGCAACGCCTGCTGCGGCCGGACTTTTTTGCCTTCGAGCAGATAGGGCAAGGCTTTTTCAATACCGAGCATGCGCACCATGCGCACTACCCCGCCGCCGCCCGGCAACAGGCCGAGGGTCACTTCCGGCAGGCCGAGTTGCACCGATGGGTTGTCCAGCGCCACCCGGTGATGGCACGCCAGGCAGATTTCCCAACCACCGCCCAACGCGGCACCGTTGATCGCGGCGACCACCGGTTTGCCGAGGGTTTCTAGGGTACGCAGCTGCCCTTTGAGCGTCAGCACCCTGTCATAGAAGGCTTTGGCTTCAGGCTTGCCGACCTTGATCAGTTCATTGAGGTCGCCGCCGGCAAAGAAGGTTTTCTTGGCCGAGGTGATGATCACGCCGGCGATGGTGTCTTTGTCGGCAACCAGTCTGGCAACACACGCGGCCATGGCTTCGCGGTAGACCGCGTTCATGGTGTTGGCGCTCTGGCCCGGCATGTCGATGGTCAGGACGACGATCTGGTCCTGACCTTTTTCGTAACGAATGGCTTCAGTCATGATGAAAGTGCTTCCTTGAAGTCGGTCGGGGGCTCAGAGGCGTTCGATGATGGTGGCAATGCCCATGCCGCCGCCGACACACAGCGTCGCGAGGCCATAGCGCAGGCGCCGGGTTTCCAGTTCATCGAGCAGCGTGCCGAGGATCGCGCATCCGGTGGCGCCCAGCGGGTGACCCATGGCGATGGAGCCGCCGTTGACGTTGACCTTGTCCGGGTCGATCGCCATGTCCTTGATGAATTTCAGCACCACCGAGGCAAAGGCTTCGTTGACTTCGAACAGGTCGATGTCTTCAACCCGCAGCCCGGCCTCGGCCAGTGCCTTGCGGGTGGCCGGCGCGGGGCCGGTGAGCATGATGGTCGGGTCGGTGCTGGTGACGGCGGTGGCGACGATCCGCGCCCGCGGTTGCAAACCCAGTGCCCGGCCCTTGGCCTCGGAGCCGATGAGCATCAGCGCCGCGCCATCGACGATCCCGGAACTGTTACCCGCCGTGTGCACGTGGTTGATCCGCTCAACATGGCTGTAGACCCGAAGCGCGGTGGCATCGAAGCCCATTTGCCCGATCATCTCGAAGCTCGGCTTGAGCTGGCCCAAGCCTTCCAGGGTCGATCCGGCGCGGATGAATTCATCGTGATCGAGCAGGATAATGCCGTTCTGGTCCTGCACCGGCACCAGCGATTTGTTGAACGAACCGTCGGCCCTTGCCCGCGCAGCCTTTTGTTGGGAGTGCAGCGCATAGGCATCGACGTCCTGACGGCTGAAACCTTCAATCGTGGCGATCAGATCAGCGCCCACACCTTGAGGGGCGAAATGGCTGTGAAAACTGGTTTCCGGGTCCTGTGCCCAGGCGCCTCCATCGCTGCCCATCGGCACGCGGGACATGGACTCGACGCCACCGACCACCACCAGGTCTTCGAAGCCGGAACGCACCTTCATCGCACCGAGGTTCACCGCCTCCAGCCCCGAGGCGCAGAAGCGGTTGATCTGCAAACCCGCCACGCTGACGTCCCAATCCGCCACCTGGGTCGCGGTTTTGGCGATGTCGGAACCCTGGTCGCCGATGGGCGTCACGCAGCCAAGTACCACATCGTCGACCTGACTGGTATCGAGAGACGTGCGCTGCTGCAGCGCGGTGAGCAGCCCGGCTACCAGGTTCACCGGTTTGACGCTGTGCAAGGCGCCATTGGCCTTGCCTTTGCCGCGGGGCGTGCGTAACGCGTCGAAAATCAAAGCTTGGGTCATGACGTCCTCGAACCGACGGTGGGTAGGTATAAAAATCAAAAGATCGCAGCCTTCGGCAGCTCCTACCCGACCGCATCCTCGGTAGGAGCTGCCGAAGGCTGCGATCTTTTGAACTTCACGCTTACCTTAGGCCGAGCGGCCCTGGATTCAATGACCGCAGTGCTCACAGACGTTGACGGTCACGCTCAGACGGACGGTAGGCAACCACCGGATTAACCGATTCAGGACACCAAGCTGTCTAGCAAAAGGGCGCCCAAGAAGCTGGCAATAGGCCTCATGTCTTTTTAAGAGCCGTTTATGTGAAATCCATACGAAATGGATCTAAACCAAGCGTGACGCGGGCTCTAAGGTGAACTTGTACGAAGTTGTCGTCGGGTTTTGCCGAGGCGCTCGTCAAACAGGAAGTGCAACGCTCTGCCGTCATGGAGAAATGCAGGCAGGCATCAGGAAATAACAATAAAGGCGGTCAAGCCATGTTCAAACAATCGAAAGTACGTCAAGCCGGGCTCATTCTTTTTGCCACTACGCTGTTGTTGATTTTGCCGAACCTGACCAAGGTGATCGGCTAGTCGGTCTATAAAAAATACGGCGCCAGGTTTTATATCGCCCTCTAAAAATGTGACTGGCTCGCTACCCGGGCCAGCGTGGGTGTGCCAACCTTTGCGGCACTTCCACGACATGGACGGCGATCACTTGAAAACGCTCATTCTGTTCGGGGCCTTGCTGCTCAGCACGCCTCTGTCTGCCGCACAGCTGAACCTTGAGCTCGGCGCGAGCAGTCGCACCTGGCAAACCGAGGAGCTACTCAAGCATCCTCAGGTTCAGACCATCACCATCAGCAACGACGTTTCCTACAAACGGGACATGAGCTATCGCGCTGTTCCGGTGGCTGCGTTGTTGACGGGCATCAAGCCTGAAGACCACTTACAGGCGGTAGCCCTGGATGGTTTTGCCGCAGAACTGTCGGCCGCGCCGTTGCTCAATACCCAGGGTGCGCGCGCATGGTTGGCGATTGAAGAACCCGCCAAGCCGTGGCCAGCGCTGTCGGAAGGCAAACCCGGCGCGGGGCCGTTCTATCTGGTCTGGACCGATCCGCAGGCGGGCGATATCAGCCCCGAGCAATGGCCCTTTCAAGTGGCGAGCATCAAGCGCATGGCTCCGGTGGCCGAACGCTTCCCTGCCCTGCTGCCCGATCCGGCGTTGAAAGCTGACGATCCGGTGAACAAGGGCTTTGCGCTGTTTCAGAAGAATTGCCTGGCGTGCCATCGATTGAACGGCGCCGGGGATGCGCAGTTTGGGCCGGACCTGAATATTCCGTTTAACCCGACCGAGTACTTCGGCGCGGATTTCCTCAGGCGCTACATTCGTGATCCGCAGAGCTTGCGCCAGTGGCCTCAGGCGAAGATGCCCGGGTTCTCGGCGACGGTGTTGCCGGACGGGGATCTGGAGAGGTTGGTGGGGTATTTGAAGCACATGGCTGGGCGCAAGGTTAAACCCTGACACCCATCCCCCATGTAGGAGTGAGCCTGCTCGCGATGGCGGACTTCCAGTCAATTAATGTGTGACTGATAAGCCGCTATCGCGAGCAGGCTCACTCCTACAGGGGTTTTGTGGTGTTGCGGTTTATTGCTGTTGGACTGAGATAACCGGCATCGGTGTCGGCGAAACAAACACCTTCGCATGCATCTGCTCGCAACCACCGCCACGGCGCATGCCACGCACCGGGCAGGCATCCAGGTAATCCAGGCCCACCGCCAGTTTCAGATGACGCTCAGGCCGCGCCAATTCATTGGTCACGTCGAAGCTGTACCAGGCGTCATCGAGCCAGGCTTCCGCCCAGGCGTGACTGGCCAGGTGTTCGCTGTTCTCGCTGTACAAATAGCCCGACACATAACGCGACGGAATGCCCAGGCTGCGGGCGCAGGCGAGAAACGCGTGGGTGTGGTCCTGGCAGACGCCCGAACGCCCGGCGAAGGCCTGCGCGGCGCTGGTGTCCACTTCGGTGGAGCCCGGCGTGTAGGTCATGTGCTGGTTCAGGCCATGCATCAAGTCGATCAACGCCGTGCGATCCCGGCGTTGCTTGCATTCCTTCTCGGCGAACGCACGCAGGGCTTCGTCGGCTTCGGTCAGGCGCGTGAAACGCAAGAACGGCAGCGCCGACTGGCTTTCATGCTCCGCCTCGCGTAACTCGTCGATGTCCACCTGCCCCCGGGCACCGATGATGATCGCTTCGTGGGGCTCGTCCATGGTCAGCACGTGCAGGATGTTGCCGAACGGATCGAGTTGCGCGCGCACCGGGCGCGGCAAGTCGAGCTGCCAGCTGAGCACATGCTGGCGCTCGCTGTCGTGGGGTGTCAGTCGCAGGTACTGGATGCTCGCCCGCACCTGATCTTCGTAGTGATAGGTGGTCTCGTGGCTAATGGAAAGTCTCATGCAGCCTCCAGGTAGGAACTGTGTATGGCGTTACCCAACTGGCGCACCAGCGGGATGAACTCGGTCAGCCAGGCGTGCAGGCCTTCGTCGAGAATTTCGGTGATGCCGGTGTAGCGCAGGCGTGCGTCCATTTCCGCTGCCAGGCGTTGCGCGGGACGGCCGTTGGCCCCCGGCAATTGGGCAAGGATCTGGTCGATTTCTTCGGTGCAGGCTCGCAATGAACGCGGCACGTCAGCACGCAGCAGTAGCAACTCGGCCACATGCCGGGCGCCCGGCGCATCGCGGTAGATCTCGGTGTAGGCCTCGAACGAGGACAACGCCCGCAGCAAAGCACTCCACTGGTAATACGCGTGAGCGGTGCCATCACTGACCGCCTCTGCCTGATCGCCAGCCATTTCGTAGCGGGCGTCGAGCAGGCGCAACGTGTTGTCGGCCCTTTCGATAAACGTCCCCAGACGAATGAAGCGGAACGCATCGTTACGCATGATCGTGCCGTAGGACGCGCCGCGGAACAGGTGGGAACGTTCCTTGATCCACTCGCAGAATCGACTCATGCCGTAGCGGCTCAAGCCCTGATCGGCAATCCCGCGGATTTCCAGCCAGGTGGCGTTGATGTTTTCCCACATGTCGGCGGTGATTCGCCCACGCACCGCATGGGCACTGGCTCGCGCGGCGCCGAGGCAGCTGTAGATGCTCGCCGGGTTGGCCGCATCCAGGGCGAAGAAATGCAGCAGCCGTTCGGCGTGCAATTCGCCGTGGCGCTCCAGGTAATCATCCAGGGTGCCGGTGATCAGCAACGGCATGGCGAGTTCATGCAGGCCATCACCACGACCATCCTGTGGCATCAGCGACAGCGAATAACTGATGTCGAGCATCCGTGCGAGGTTTTCCGCCCGCTCCAGGTAACGCGACATCCAATACAAATCCGAGGCAGTTCTACTTAACATGGCAGGCTTCCTTCAATCCTCGACCACCCAGGTGTCCTTGGTTCCGCCGCCCTGGGATGAATTCACCACCAGAGAGCCTTCGCGCAGGGCAACACGGGTCAAACCGCCGGGCACAACCCGGGTTTCGCGGCCAGACAATACAAACGGACGCAGGTCGATGTGGCGTGGCGCGATGCCGTTTTCGACAAAGGTCGGACAGGTCGACAAGGACAACGTCGGTTGCGCGATGTACGCATGGGGCTTGGCTTTGATCCGCGCGCGGAAAGACTCGATTTCCGCCGCCGTCGCCGCCGGCCCGACCAGCATTCCGTAACCGCCGGAGCCCTGGGTTTCCTTGACCACCAGCTCTGGAAGATTGGCCAGTACGTGGGAAAGTTCGGAGGGATTACGACACTGCCACGTCGGCACATTCTTCAGGATCGGCTCTTCATCCAGGTAGAAACGGATCATGTCCGTGACGAAGGGATACACCGACTTGTCGTCCGCGACCCCGGTGCCGATGGCATTTGCCAGCACGACGTTGCCGGAGCGATACGACGACAGCAGCCCTGGAACGCCAAGCATCGAGTCCGGGTTGAACGCCAGCGGATCGAGGAACGCATCGTCGAGGCGACGGTAGATCACGTCGACGGCTTTTGGCCCGTCCGTGGTGCGCATGAAGACCTTGTCATCCCGCACGAACAGGTCCGCGCCTTCCACCAGTTCAACGCCCATTTCCCGCGCCAGAAACGCATGTTCAAAGAACGCGCTGTTGAAACGGCCCGGCGTCAGCACCACCACACTCGGGTTATCAATCGGACTGGAGCTTTTCAGGGTGTCGAGTAACAGGTTCGGATAATGATCGATAGGGGCAATGCGCTGGGCCGCGAACAACTCGGGGAACAACCGCATCATCATCTTGCGGTCTTCCAGCATGTAGCTCACGCCGCTCGGTGTACGAAGATTGTCTTCGAGCACGTAGTACGTGCCGTCGCCATCGCGCACCAGATCGACACCGGAGATGTGGGAATAGATATCGCGGTGCAGATTCAGCCCTTGCATCGCCAACTGGTATTGCTCGTTGGCCAGCACTTGCTCGGCCGGAATGATGCCGGCCTTGATGATGCGCTGCTCGTGATAGAGGTCGGCGAGGAACATGTTCAACGCCTTGACCCGCTGAATGCAGCCGCGCTCGACAACTCGCCATTCACTGGCGGGGATGCTGCGGGGGATGGTGTCGAAGGGAATCAGGCGCTCTGTCCCTTGCTCATCACCATAGAGCGTGAAGGTAATCCCGGCGCGATGAAATAACAGATCGGCCTCGCGTCGCCGTTGTGCCAAAAGCTCGTCAGGCGTTTCGGCCAGCCAACGGGCAAACTCCCGATAATGCGGGCGGACCAGGCCGCCGGCATCGTACATCTCATCAAAATAGGTGCGGATCATGCCGTACTCCTTGTCACCCGGACATCTGGGCTTCGCAAAGCCCGTGCCATCGGCATAAACGCTTTGATATCAATCAGTTGGATAATCGCACTGCACGCACCGCACCAATCCTGTGCGGTAAATGCCCCCACCTGATCGCCCCCGCTTCATTGCGAAGCAATGTTGTCGCCTATCACCAGCATAGCCAGAGTTGATTTCACTGCCCGGGAGTCGCTGCGGATAATCCGCGCATTCGCTGGAAAACTTATCGCTATTCCCTTTTAGCCGCCTGTTTAGGCGGCTTTTTTTTGCGTTTTTGAAACGTTGTGAATCAAAAACACGATCAAGAGATCGCAGCCTCGTTTCACTCGACAGCTCCTACATTGGAATGCGAAACGAGGCTGCGATCTTTTGATCTTTCCAAACCCCACAAACGAAAACGGCCAACCCGAAGGTCAGCCGTTGCTGAGTGTTGTCACTGTTCATAAGTTATGCGAGTCGCCCTCGTACCTCCTGCTTGACGCCCCATCCTTCGATGATGCCGCCTAAAGGCTCGACCACCGCCTCGAAATCCTGCTCAAAATCGCCGATGCCGTCATAGGTTGCGTACATCACTTTGCTCAGTTCCAGGTACCACGCGCCGTCGTCGCGCACGCTGATTTGTGCATTCAATGATTCACCACAGTAATGCCCTGCCGCCCTGCGCGCCCGCTCCTCGTCCGGGAAAATGGCGTAGAACTCGATGGGATGGAATCGTGAAAAGTCGAAACCGCCTTCTTTCATGCGGCGCAGTACGCTGGTGCTGATGTCTTCTTGATAGGCTGTGCTCATGAAACGTCCCCCTCAGACTGATGGATAGACTTTCCGTATTCCCGGCACTCGCAACCCAATGGGGGCGAGCGATGCGGCAACAAGGTTGCCGGTGGGAAGCAAGCATGTAGCTGACAAGACCAGACCTTAGCGATCCGTTCGCTGATCTCGATTGCAGAGTAGCCTCAAGAGAGAGCCGCTGCCAAGGCCTGGTTAGGAATGTGACAGGAGATGTTCAGATTGGCGTGATGCCGAGGATTTCAATGCTGTTCTGGGTCTTCAGACTTTTGACAGTCGGATCATCGGTGCGTCCTTCCAGATCGTTGAGGTCCAGTTCGGCAGCCACAGGCAGACGCCGGGCAAGAATGAGTTTCGCGGCTTGCTCGTTGTTCGGGCATTCATCGCTCTCGAACACCTCGTCAACTTGTTCACCGTGATCATCAACGAAAGTGACTTTCCACTTTTGCATCAGGTGCCTCCTCGATCAAAACTGCGAATGGGCCTACCACTATCTCGACCTTGTACCCCGGCCAATCGTTCAACCGGTCCCTCTATAAGTGAAGCATGAAAAAAGGGCCGTCTGCGGTGTGTTTTCACACAACCTGAGAGGGCCCTTTCTGGCTTGCTCGATATCAGTCGTTGCTAGGCTTGTTCACAGCCTGCAGGACGTATTGCGGCAAGGCGAACGCGCCGATGTGGATTTCCGGGTTGTAGTAGCGGGTGATGATCCCGCTGCCGGCGAAGCGTTGCTGCAAGGTTGCGCGGGACAATTTGCGATAGGCGGTATCGGTCGCGCCCCAAGCGAAGGTCATGGCGCCGCCGATGTAGGTCGGCACGGCCGCCTGATAGAAGTGCCAGTCCGGGAACAGGCTGCGCAGACGCCCGGCGGTGGTTTTGACTTCTTCGATTTGCATGAACGGCGTGCCGTTCTGGGTCACCAGGATGCCGCCTTCGTTCAGGCAGCGACGGCAGGCCTGGTAGAAGTTTTCCGAGAACAGCACTTCGCCCGGGCCGATCGGGTCGGTGGAGTCGGAAATGATCACGTCGAACTTTTCGGTGGTGGTGGCGACGAAACGCATACCGTCGTCGATCACCAGGTTCAGGCGTGGATCAGCGAACGCACCCTTGGAGTGGTTCGGCAGGAATTTCTTGCACATGTCGACCACGGTGCCGTCGATCTCGACCATGGTGATGTGCTCGATGCTGCGGTGCTTGGCCACTTCGCGCAGCATGCCGCCGTCGCCGCCACCGATGATCAGCACGCGCTTGGCGGTGCCATGTGCCAGGATCGGCACGTGGGTCAACATCTCGTGGTAGATGAATTCGTCGGCTTCGGTGGTCTGGATCACGCCGTCCAGCGCCATGACGCGGCCCATGCGCGGGTTTTCGAAAATCACCAGGTGTTGGTGTTCGGTGCGCACTTCGTGCAACAGTTTTTCCATGCGAAAACGCTGGCCGTAGCCTTCGTAGAGGGTTTCCAGGTACTCGCTGTTCGGGGTGTTGCTCATGGGAAGTGCTCCGATGAATGCGGGTGGCAACGGACGGTTACCCACCCATGATGGCCAATCGATCAGCTCGATTGCCCCGGTAAAGGCGAGAATTCTATGTTGCGGAACATGACAGGTCGAACCTTCGTCAAGGCGAAATCATTCAAATATACACAGAACAATGTGGGAGCGAGCTTGCTCGCGATGAACGATAACGCGGTTTGATGGTAAACCGCGGCGTCTGCATCGCGAGCAAGCTCGCTCCCACAAGAAATGCGGTGTGTCTGAGGATGCAGTCAGATCCGGACGTTGCCCCGTGGCCCGGCGATGGCCCAGATGATCAGGCCCAGCACCGGCAGCAGCAGGATCAGCAGCACCCAGATGATTTTCATCCCTGTGTCGGCACCACTTTTGAGCACGTTGATGATTGCCCAGATATCCAGGGCAAGAATAATCAGGCCAACCAGACCGTTGAACGTGGAACCCATGGTGTCGCCCCCTAAGAGTGATATGCACTCTTAGGATAGCCGGGCCTTGCGAGGGTTCCGCTTTTTAAACGTGGACGGCGATTTTGAGGGCTTCCAGCGAGGGCGCGGCAGCGATGCCGACTTTGGCGCACAACTCGAGCACGCGCGGCACGTCGTTACCGTAGACCAGCACCACCTGCAGTTCGTCGTCGAGCAACTGACTGAAGTTCATCAGCGTGTAACCGCCGTTTTCCTTGTTCATGCTGCCCATCTGCACCTGAATGCGATTGAGCGCGGTCAGGGCTTCAGTCTTGGCCAGTTGCTTGGGCTTGATATTGAAATCAACGCCGGGGCCGAACGAGGAAACGATCTGGGCGAACAGGTCCAAATAGGTGTCGGCCTGGAACAGCACGGTCTCTGGAAGACTGCCGACGACGACCCACTCGCCCAGCGGAATCGGGAACGTTTCGTCGTAGTTGATATCTGGATTGGCCGTCAGAAAAGCCTCTGGATCGGCGTAGGCCTGGGCCGCTTCGTCAGCGACTTTCAGGATTTCGTCATCGCTCATGCACCCGGAGCTGATTTTGCTGATGAGTTCGACGAGTGCGGCTTTCATGGGGCGGAATCCTGTAGCGAGGGAAATTTGAAGGCGCGAAGGATAGCGCATTACGCCCCGCAATTCCTGTGCGCGAGCATGGCCGGGTTGTTGACCCACATCAAGATCCGGCGCCCTGAGTAGCGGCACAATACTGGCACCTTGCCGAAACTGTTTCCGCTATCAGAGAAGACCTCCATGGGTGCCTGGCTTAGCAATATCTCGCTGAAATACAAATTCTGGGCGGTCAACGCCGTCGCCTTCGTCACGACCTTACTGCTGGTGTTGTACGCCGTACAGCTCGAACAACAGGCCCGCAGCCATGCTGATCAGGCATCGGCACAAGCCCAGGCGCGGCTGCTCAGCGCCTGGCCAGCCGGGCAGCCGCTCCCCAAAGCCGATAACGTGCTGACGTTCAGTCGCGGGCAGGCACCGTTGCTGAACGGGCAGCCGGTACTGGAACTGGCCGATACCAACGGCTGGGTCGAAATCAATGCCATGCCGCTGTTCGGCGACAACCCGTTGATGGGCGCCGAAGTGTTTACGCGCACGGATGGCAATCAGGTCGCAGTAATTGCTCATGGCCCGAGCCTGACCCAGGTATTTGGCGAGCGCTTTGCCAACTATGCGGTGGCGGTGGCGATCCTGATGCTGGCAATGCTCGGCGCTTCGCAATTGTTGATCCGCTTCCTGCTCAGCCAGCTCAATACGCTGAAGGACGTGATGCTCCACGTTGAGAAAACCGGTGACCTGTCGGCCCGTGTGCCGCTGGCCTGCACTGACGAAGTCGGGCAGATGGCCAATGCCTTCAATGCCATGCAGGCCGGTTACCAGCGAGTGGTCAACACCGTCGCCAGCACCGCACGGCAACTGGATGTCGGCGCGGCGCGGCTGGCGTCGAGCATGAACGAGGTGCGTCACGGCATGCTCGGCCAACAAAGCGAAACCGATCAGGCCGCCACAGCGATCAACGAAATGACCGCCACGGTCTATCACATCGCCCAGCACGCCGGCGCCACCCGCGACCTCTCGCAAACCGCCGACACCCTGGCCGGCAGCGGGCAGGAAGTGGTCAGCCGGGTGCAGAAGTCAATTGCCGGCCTGTCCAGCGGAGTGCAGCAGACTGCCGAGATGATTCAGCGCCTGGCCGAGGACAGTCAGAAGATCAACGGCGTGGTCAGTGTGATTCACAGCATCGCCGAGCAGACCAATCTGCTTGCGCTGAACGCTGCGATTGAAGCGGCCCGCGCCGGTGAAATGGGTCGCGGTTTTGCGGTGGTTGCCGATGAAGTGCGCAACCTGGCCAAACGTGTCCAGACCTCCACTGACGAGATCACCATCATGGTTTCCGCGTTGCAGGCCGGGACTCGGGACGCGGTGGATTTCATGCAGGAAAGCTCGTTCAAGGCCGACGACTGCGTGCAGCAGGCTCAGGAGGCCGGCGCAGCCTTGGCGGAGATCACCAGCGCGGTGGCGCAGATGCGCGAAAGCAACACGCAGATCGCGGTGGCGGCCGAGCAGCAGAGCCACGTGGCGGAAGAGATGAATCGGGCGGTGGTGAGCATCCGGGATGTGACCGAGAACACCGTGCAGCAGACCGTGGTTTCGGCGACGACCAGCAATGAGCTGGCGGCGTTGGCCGGGGAGTTGAGCAAGGCTATCGGGCAGCTCAAGCTGTAAGGGCCTCATCGCGAGCAAGCTCGCTCCCACATTTGAATTGCATTCCGATGTGGGAGACCGTGGTTTCGGCGACCACCAGCAATGAGCTGGCGGTGTTGGCGGGGGAATTGAGCAAGGCTATCGGGCAGCTCAAGTTGTAAGGGCCTCATCGCGAGCAAGCTCGCTCCCACAGGGTTAGCGCCATTTCAATATTTGCGCATTACCTGTGGGAGCGAGCTTGCTCGCGATAGCGTCGGCCCGGCCAACATCAAATTTGGACATGACACCTATCACTCCGATAGCCAGCCTTGATTCGCCGACTGGTTTGCCCCGGCCTATTCTTTGTTCAAGAGCCTCAACGAACCAAGGATTACCATCATGGGCAAACGTCACCCCAACCTTCCCGCCTGGCAATGGCGAGCGTACCCGAACAATCACCAGCACCCGACCAATCTGGTGCTGCACCTGATTGCCGTGCCCCTGTTCATCGTGGCGTTTCTGCTGATTGTCTCGGGGGTGTTCAGTCTGAGCTTCGCCAATGTCGCGATTGGCGTCATCGGCCTGCTCGCCGCCCTCGGCTTGCAACGCCACGGTCACAGCCTGGAGGCGCAAGCCTCCGAGCCGTTCAGTGATCGCAAAGATGCCATGTCGCGCTTGCTGGTCGAGCAGTTTCTGACCTTCCCACGGTTCTTCCTGAGCGGCGGCTGGTGGCGCGCCTGGCGTGAGCGCCACCGTCGTCACTGATCAGGCGAAAATCGTCACCGTCTGCCGGCTCATGGCAATCAACTGACCGTCCGCGTTCCACAGCTTCGCGGCCGCATGGCCATAGCCGTCAGCGGCATGCTCGATCTCGACGAGGTATTTGCACCAGTCCAGCGTGCTCAGTTCAAGCAAAGGCTGGACGAATTCAATGGTCCAGGTCAGCGTGCTGCCCATCGCCGGTTTACTCAGGTGCGGCATCAGGGCCGGTGGCCAAGCATCGACCAGCGCCAATATATGCGCTTCGCTGACCGCTTCTTCCTTCACGTCCCCGCGCAAGCGCACCCAGCCGCCCATCTCGCGGGATTTGTTGCCCGTGAACGGCAGACCGCCAACACTCCAGCGCATCGCCAGATGCTGCATGAACTCCGGGAGTACCCCTTTGATGAACGGCAGTTCCTGACAATCGTCCCAGTGCTTCATCTCGGGTGCCGGTTTGGCGACTACCGCCACTTCCGACGGTCGCGAGGCGCCGAAGCTGCCCTGGATCAACGTCACCACCTGCCCCTTCTGCATCGCCCGACCCAGCACCTGGCTGACAGCCTTCCCTTCGCGTAACACATCGACTTCAAAGCTGACCGGCACTTCAGGCTCGACCGGGCCGACAAAGGTGATCGCCAACGAGCGCACCGGACGATCCGCCGGGACTTTCGCGCGCATGGCTTCGTACTGCAAGGCGGCCACCAGGCCACCGAAGCTGGCACGCCCCTGAGCCCATTCGGCCGGAATAGACAGCTCCAGCGGCTGGCTGCGGACAGCGTCGAGCAGATCGGAAAAACGCATGGAAACCTCGGTGCGGGAAAAGGATGAAGGGATCTTAACCAGCCTGCGGGGATGGCACAGCGCCTATTCCGGCCAAATTGACTGGCAGATGAGCCGCACTTGGCTTGAACACATATTCCATGCCCAACTCCCACAGGGATATGTGGTGGTTTCAGGATTTGAAACAGGTTGCGCTGAGTTTGTCGAGGACGCGGTCGGCGCGGCCTTCGGCTTTGGCCATGGCAGTTTTCCAGGCCGCGACGCAGGGCTGCAAATCGGCGTCCTGTTCGGCCCTGGCCAACCATTGCCAGCAATCGTGCCAATCGCCCAAGGCACCTTGCGCGGATTTCAAGCGCGGCATCGCCGCTTTCGGCAGTCGATCCAGTTCGGGATAGGCTTCGATGCCGTAACGCACGCGCTTGATCAGCAGGCGCAAACGGTGGCGATCATGCGCCGGATCGTGCAGGGCTTTGTCGAGTTTTTTCCACTGTTTGGCCAAACGTTTTTCGATGCGCTGACGCAAGCCTTTGAGCAAGCTCTGACGTTGGGAGGCCCGCAGAAAACGCGGAAACGCGTCGAGGATCATCAGTAACTGCGCCACTTCAGGACTCGTCGCGACCGCCGGATAAGCCTCGGCCATCTGCGCCATACGCCGATGCGCAGCCTCGGGTTGATCATGCTCGAGCAGGTACGCCGCCAGCACTTCGCGATCGCGCAACGGCGTGGTCAGGTCGCCGACCCGGGACGCCGCTGCTTCCAGCTGTTCGACTCCGGGCAAGCCGCGCAATGGCCGCAGCAGACTGCGTAAACGGCGAACCGTGGTACGCAGATCGTGCAGCGCTTCAGGGTCGGTACGGGCACTCAAGCGCGCCTGACAGGCCAACAAACGGACTTCCAGGCCCAGGACATGAGCCACCAACCGGTTAATCATGGGGTTTACTCCGTAAACAACTGCAAGGCGTCAGCCGAAATCCGGGGCGACCGACTTATTGCTTGCAGCTTAGAGCTTAGAGCTGCTTTCAGCGCCCCGCGCGCGATTCACGAATATAAAAACGCGCCTTCTCGGCCTTCTTGGCGCAGCCTTCGAACCCTTCAAATTGCTGCTGAGTCTTGGCCGCCGTCAACAGCGACAGGGCCTTGGAGTAGCTGACGGTCCCGGCGAAACCTTCGGCCTTGGCCAGATCCAGTTCATGCCACGCCGCATCAAGCCCGCTACCGCAGCTGTCACGGTAAGCGGTTTTTCCGGCGCAACCGGCAAGTGCCAGGGCAAGCAAAGGCACACAGATCCAGGCTTTCATTAATCACACCTCAAAGATAGGTAAACAATCGTGCAGTTAAGACGGTCTGGCGCGTGAAAAGTGCCTTGGCCCCGTCTCGGAAAATCTAGTGCCCGCGAGAATACCCATCTGCCGCCAAAGAGTGTCGAAAAAACGACGCCCTCGCCTCGCGGAACGACCTTAGCGATTGAAGCGCGCCCCTCGAAGGGTGCATTGTTGAACCTTGTCAGACGAGGGCGATTCATGAAAAAGCGTGTCGCGCTAGTGCTGGGCTCAGGTGGGGCCCGGGGCTACGCCCATATCGGGGTCATTGAAGAGATCGAACGGCGTGGCTACGACATCGCCTGCATCGCCGGATGTTCCATGGGCGCAGTGGTCGGCGGGATCTATGCCGCCGGCAAACTCGACGAATATCGCAACTGGATCGAAAGCCTGGATTACCTCGACGTCTTGCGCCTGGTGGACGTCAGTTTTCGTTTGGGCGCGATTCGCGGGGAGAAGGTTTTCGGGCAGATACGCAAGATCGTCGGCGAGATCAATATTGAAGACTTGCGCATCCCTTACACGGCGGTAGCCACCGACCTGACCAATCAACAGGAAATCTGGTTCCAGGAAGGCTGCCTGCACCAGGCCATGCGCGCCTCGGCGGCGATTCCCAGCCTGTTCACCCCGGTAATGCAGGGCAACCGCATGCTGGTGGACGGCGGCATTCTCAACCCTTTACCGATCGTGCCAGTGGTGTCGAGTCATTGCGACCTGATCATCGCGGTCAACCTCAACTCCACCAACCAGCGCCACTATCAACTGCCGGTGATCCAGCGCCCGGCGGCGTTCAAGACCCGCTTCGACAGCCTGATCAACTCGCTGGGTTCAAAATTGCCCTTCCGCCGCAAACAGGCGGAACAATTGCTGCTGCTGGAAAAGGAAGCGTTGATGGCAGAAGCGGCCGAGATCAACCCCTGGATCGAATCCGCCGAACCCGAAGCCCAGCAACCGGCCGCCGCCCCTGAACGCGAGGGCGCACCGAAGTCCGCTACCGGTTCGTTCATCATCGACAACGTCGGCCCGGCGTCTTTGCTGGACCTGATCAACCAGAGTTTCGAGGTGATGCAGACGTCGTTGGCGCAGTACAAGATCGCCGGTTATCCGCCGGATATTTTGATCAACGTGCCGAAACGAGTGTGCCGGTTTTTCGAGTTCTACAAGGCGCCGGAATTGATCGCGCTGGGGCGGGAGATTGCGCGGGATACGCTGGATCGGTATGAGAATGAGCGGGATTCCTGAATTTCTCGGGTGAATGAAAAGGCCTCATCGCGAGCAAGCTCGCTCCCACAGGGATATGCATTCCAATGTGGGAGCGAGCTTGCTCGCGATGGGGCCAGATCACCCAACACAAAACCTAAAGGCTGCCCTCACTCACACATTGAAATGCGATCAAATGTGGGAGCGAGCTTGGTCCGGGCGGCGTTCCGACGATGGGCCGGATCACTCAATACAAAACCTAAAGGCTGTCCTCACTCAACAACCGATACCCAACTCCAGCCTCGGTGACGATAAACCGCGGCTGAGTCGGATCATCCGCCAGTTTCTGCCGCAAGTGCCCGACCACAATCCGCAAATAGTGAGTGTCCTCGGTATGGGTCGGCCCCCAAATATCCTTGAGTAATTGCTGCTGGGTGATGACCCGTCCCGGATGCCGCGCCAGTTGCGCCAGAACCGCGTATTCCTTGCGGGTCAGTGCGACTTCGGTGCCGTCGAGCAACACCCGGCGATACGCCAGATCCACAGTCAACGGGCCGAACGTCAGTGCCGCTTGCTGAGCTTCTCCCGTCGGAGCCTGACGCAACAACGCACGCACCCGAGCCAGAAACTCCTGAATGCCAAACGGCTTGGTCACGTAGTCGTTGGCGCCGTTGTCGAGCGCTTCGACTTTCTGTCCTTCACTGGCGCGCACCGAGAGCACCAGCACCGGCACCGTCGACCACTCGCGAAACTCGCGCAGCACTTGCTGGCCGTCCATGTCCGGCAGGCCGAGGTCGAGTACCAGCAGGTCCGGTTTATTCAGTGCAGCCTGGGCCAGGCCTTCGGTGCCGGTGCCGGCCTCCAGCACTTTGTAACCCTGGGACGCGAGGCTGATGCGCAGGAATTTGCGGATCTGCGGTTCGTCGTCGATGACCAAAATGGTCGCGGTCTGGCTCATGAATTCACATCAACACAAAGAAGTGGCAAGAGAGTAACGCAAGCACGATCAGGCTTCACTTTCGGCTCTTAATTTTCAAAGGCCGGCTGAGCCTGCAACGGCAGGTGCAAGGTGATGCAGGTGCCGCGCCCTTCGATGCCATCGGCGACGCTGATCCGCCCGCCGTGAGCACCGACCATGCCCTGACAGATCGCCAGCCCCAGCCCGGTGCCTTGCCCGCCACGATCACCGCGCGCGGCGGTGTAAAACATGTCGAAAATCTTCGCCCGCTCTTCCAGCGGAATCCCCGGCCCTTCATCGCTCACCGAAAAAAACAGCTCGCTGTCGTCGGCCCCGGCGCGCAATTGCAGGCGACCGTGAGACGGCGAAAACCGCGCGGCGTTTTCCAGCACGTTGACCAGCGCCTGTTCGATCAGCGCGGCGTGGACATACAGCAGCGGCAATTGCGGCGGCACTTCGGTGGTCACTTGCAACGTCGCCAGCACGGCGCGCAGACGATTGAGCGAACTGCCGACGATGTCGGCTGGCGACACCCAGTCCCGCGCCAGCTTCAGGGCGCCGTGCCCGAGGCGGGTCATGTCCAGCAGGTTCTGGATGTAGCGATCGAGGCGCTCGGCTTCATCGCGAGTGCCTTCGAGCAGTTCGCGGCGATCCTCCAGCGGGATCGCCTCACCGAGGGCCAACAGGCTGTCGATGCTGCCGCGCATGGAGGTCAGCGGCGTGCGCAAATCATGGGACACCGAGGCCAGCAAGGCACTGCGCAGTTGCTCGGTTTCGCCGTGCAACCTGGCAGCTTCGAGGTCTTCGGCCAATTGCGCCCGGGCCAGCGCCTGAGCCAGCGGCTGGCTCAGCGCGGTCAACAAACGCCGACGCTGACCGCTCAAGGTCTGGCCCTCTTTGGCACACACACCGAGCAATGCCAGAGGCCCGTCTTCCACCGACAACGGCCACCACCACCATCGCCCGAACGGCAGCGTGCCGGTGCCCGCGCCGGCCGGTTGATCGTGTTGCCAGGCCCAGTCGGCGGCAGCGCGCTCGGCTTCGGAAAATTCCAGCGGGCCACCGGTTTCGACTTTCCAGCCGCCCTGCCCGTCTTGATTGAGCAGGCAGAGTTGCAGATCACTCCAGCCATTAAGGTGCTGGGCCGCTGCGCTGACCACCGCCTGGCGGTCGGTGGCGGCGGTGAGTTTGCGCGACAGGTCGAGCAGTTCGGTGGTCTCTTCCTGAGTGTCGCGCAGCGCCTGCAATTGGCGCCGCTGCCGGGCCGCGAGGTTACCGGTGAGCGCCGCCATCAGCAGGAAGAACAGCAAGGTCAGGACGTCTTCTTCGCGCTGGATGCTGAAGGAGAAATTCGGCGGGATGAACAGAAAGTCATAAGTCAGAAACGACAACGCGGCACAGGCCAGCGCCGGGCCGAGGCTGCTGCGCACCGCCACCAGCAACACCGCGGCGAGGAACACCAGCGAGATATTCGGCAGCGGCAAAACACTCGCCACCGCCCAGGCCAACGCACTGGCGAGCACCGTCGCCACCAGCGCCAGCGCGTAGTCGAACCACACCAGTGCCTGCGCCGAACGCTGACGCGGCTGATGCTGTTCGTGATCGCTGTCAAGGACGTTGATTTCCAGCCCGCGCGCATCGCGCAGCAAACGCGACGCCAGTCCGCCGCCGAACAGCCGTCGACGCAAACGCTGCCGGGACTGGCCGACCAACACCAGACTCGCGCGGCGTTCGGCGGCGTGCTGGATCAAGGTTTTTGCCACCTCGCCGGCGCGCAACAGCACCACTTCGCCGCCGAGGCGTTCGGCCAATTGCTGGGCACTTTGCAGACGCAGGCGCGACTGCTCGTCACGCACGCTGCCGTTATCCACATGCACCAGGCTCCACGGCAAATGCCGACGCTGGGCGACGCGACTGGCGTGACGCACCAGACGCTCGGCCTGTGCATCGCCATCGACGCCGACCAACAGGCGACCGCGCACCGCCGGCGCCGCTTGGCCGAGTTGGCGATAGCCCTGGGCCAAATCATCATCGACCTGAGCGGCGGCGGTTTGCATCGCCAATTCCCGCAGGGCCGTGAGGTTGGTCTGGGTGAAGAAGGCTTCAATCGCCGCCCTCGCCTGCTCCGGCACGTAGACCTTGCCATCGCGCAGACGCTCGAGCAGCTCGCGCGGCGGCAGGTCAATCAGCAGCAGCTCGTAGGCTTCTTGCAGCACCCAGTCCGGCAGGGTTTCGCGGACCTGCACACCTGTGATGCCACGCACTTTGTCGTTAAGGCTTTCCAGGTGCTGGACGTTGACCGTGGTGAACACGTCGATGCCTGCCGCAAGCAATTCCTGAATGTCTTGCCAGCGTTTGGTGTGGCGACTGCCGGGGGCGTTGCTGTGGGCCAGTTCGTCCACCAGCACCAGTTTCGGTTTGGCGGCGAGCAGGCCGTCGAGGTCCATTTCTTCGAGCATCACGCCACGGTATTCCGAGCGCACCAACGGCTGCTGCGGCAAGCCGCCAAGCAGCGCTTCGGTCTCGGCGCGACCGTGGGTTTCGACCACGCCGGCGATGACTTTCACACCCTGGCGCAATTGGGTGTGGGCCGCTTGCAGCATGGCGTAGGTCTTGCCAACCCCTGGGGCCGCGCCAAGAAAAACCTTGAGCCGGCCACGGCCGTCGCGGGGTAGGTCTGCTAACAGTGCGTCGGCGCGGCCGGAGTCACTCATGGTTGAAGCTCACTTTATTCAGATGTTGATGTGGTGATTTTTCGGCCGCCATCGCGAGCAAGCTCGCTCCCACAGGGGATTTGTGGGCGCTAAAGATCCCTGTGGGAGCGAGCTTGCTCGCGATTAGCGGCGCCACCGATCTACAGGTTTTCAAGCGCGATATTCAGCGCCAACACATTCACCACCGGCGGCCCCACCAATGGCTGCTCGATGTGCGCGTCCATCAATTGTTGAAGAGTCGCCACCGGCAGATTGCGCGCCGCCGCAACACGCGCCAGTTGATAGGCAATCGCGGCCGGTGGCAAGTGTGGATCGAGGCCGCTGCCGGAGGTGGTAACCATCGCCAATGGCACCGGACCCTGGCCCGGCACCCGCAACTTGTTGGCATCGTCGATCACCCGGGTAGCCAGGGCCGGGTTGCTCGGCGAAAGGTTGCTGGCACTGCTCGACACGGTGGCAAATGCACCGGCCGATGGCCGTGGATGGAACCAGGCGTCGCCGACGAAATCCTGGGCGATCAGCGAGGAACCGCGGACCTTGCCATCGGCGTCGTGTACCAGGCTGCCGTTGGCCTGGTCCGGGAATGCGACCTGGGCGACACCGGTAACCACCAGTGGATAGGCGACGCCGGTAATCAGCGTCATCAGGACAAGCAGGCTCAGGGCCGGACGTATCATTGTGGACATTTCAGAATCCTCGAATTTGGGGAGTTTAAAACTGTGGAGTGCCATGGAGATCCCCCCCTCACCCCAGCCCTCTCCCCACGGGGGCGAGGGGGAAAGGGGGCCGATCTTTGTGCTGCTCAAGACCTGAGTTCGACTCGGTTTTTCAGGTCGATGTAGCTCCAAGAACACCTCGGTCAGTCCCCTCTCCCCCTGGGAGAGGGTTAGGGTGAGGGGGGCGATTTCAGCCTCAAACCAAATGCAACGCCGTCAACAGCATGTCGATCGCCTTGATCCCCACAAACGGCACCAGAATCCCGCCCAATCCATAGATCAACAGATTGCGTCGCAGCAACGCCGCCGCACTCGCCGCCTGCACCCGCACACCGCGCAATGCCAATGGAATCAGCACCACGATGATCAAGGCGTTGAACACAATCGCCGAGAGAATCGCACTCTGCGGACTGCTCAGATGCATGACGTTCAACACGCCCAATTGCGGATAAATTGAGGCGAACAGCGCCGGCAAAATCGCGAAGTATTTGGCCACGTCGTTGGCGATGGAAAACGTCGTCAGCGCACCGCGGGTCACCAGCAGTTCTTTACCAATCTGCACCACGTCCAGCAGTTTGGTTGGATCGCTGTCGAGGTCGACCATGTTCGCCGCCTCGCGGGCCGCTTGCGTGCCGTCGTTCATCGCCATGCCCACGTCCGCCTGGGCCAGGGCCGGGGCGTCGTTGGCCCCGTCGCCGCACATGGCGACCAGGCGACCGTCGTTCTGCTCGTGGCGAATGCGCGCCAGTTTTTTCTCTGGAGTGGCTTCAGCCAGCACGTCATCGACGCCCGCTTCGGCCGCAATCGCCGCAGCGGTCAGTGGGTTGTCGCCGGTCACCATCACGGTGCGGATGCCCAGTTTGCGCAGCTCGGCGAAACGTTCGCGAATGCCGGGTTTGACCACGTCCTTGAGGTGGATCGCGCCGAGCAATTTCCCGTCGGCGCAGACCAGCAACGGGGTGCCGCCGCTCTGGGCGATCTTGTCGATTTCCCGGGACAGCGGCGCGGCCAGATCGGCGCGTTTCAGGCCAACGAAGGCCAGCAACGAATCCACCGCGCCTTTGCGATACACGCGGCCCCGATAGTCGACACCGGACAGACGCGTCTCAGCGCTGAACGGTACGGCGGTGAGCAATTCAGTGGCCGGTTCAGGTTGTGGATGAGTGCCGCGCAGGTACTCGACGATGGATTTACCTTCAGCCGTGTCATCGGCCAGCGAGGCGAACAAGGCACCCTCGGCGAGTTCCTTGGCAGTGACGCCAGGCGCCGCGTAAACCGCGGTGCAACGACGGTTACCGAAGGTGATGGTGCCGGTCTTGTCCAGCAGCAGGACGTGTACGTCCCCCGCCGCTTCCACGGCGCGACCGGATTTGGCGATCACGTTCAGGCGCACCAGACGGTCCATCCCGGCGATACCGATGGCCGACAGCAGACCGCCAATGGTGGTCGGAATCAGCGTGACCAATAACGCCACCAGGAACACCAGCGGCAGGCTGCCGTTGGCGAAGTGGGCGAACGGTTGCAGGGTGACGACCACCAGCAGGAAGATCAGGGTCAGACCGATCAGCAGGATGTCGAGCGCCACTTCGTTCGGGGTTTTCTGGCGTTTGGCGCCTTCGACCAGGGCGATCATGCGATCGAGTGTCGACTCGCCGGGGTTGGCGGTGATGCGCACCAACAGCCAGTCGGAGACCAGTCGGGTGTTGCCGGTGACGGCCGAACGGTCGCCGCCGGATTCGCGAATCACCGGCGCGGATTCACCGGTAATCGCCGCTTCGTTGACCGCTGCGATACCTTCAATCACCTCGCCGTCACCGGGGATCATTTCCCCGGCTTCAACGCGCACCACATCACCCTTGCGCAGGCTGGTGGCCGGCACCACTTGAAAGGCGCCATTACTGGTTTTGCGCCGGGCGCTCAAGCCTTCGCTGCCGGCCTTGAGGCTGTCGGCGCGGGCCTTGCCGCGACCTTCGGCCAACGCTTCGGCGAAGTTGGCGAACAGCACGGTGAACCACAGCCACAGCGCAATTTGCGCGGCGACAAAGGTCGGCACCGCCGTGTCGGGAATGAAGCACAGCACGGTGGTCAGGATCGCGGTCAGTTCGACCACCAGCATCACCGGCGCGCGTTGCAATTGCCGAGGGTCGAGCTTGACGAAGGCTTGCACCAGCGCCGGACGCCAGAGGGCCGAGATCGCGGTTTTCGGTTGTTCCGGCGCCTTGGCGACGACGGTTTTGCTTACAGGCATATTCATGATGGATTCCTTAGCTCCTTATTTAGGAAGGGCAGCCATACTCAGATGTTCAGCAATCGGACCCAGTGCCAATGTCGGCAGAAAGGTCAAACCACCCACCAGCAAAATGGTCACGGTCAGCAAAGTCACGAACAGCGGGCCATGGGTCGGGAAGCTGTTCTGGCCGATCGGTGCGGTTTTCTTCATCGCCAGGCTGCCGGCCAACGCCAGTACCGGGAGGATGTAACCGAAGCGACCGATCAACATGCCAAGGCCCAGCATCAGGTTGTGGAACGCGGTGTTGGCACCGAAGCCGCCGAACGCCGAACCGTTGTTGGCACTGGCTGAGGTGTAGGCGTACAGCAACTGGCTGAAACCGTGGGCGCCGGGGTTGCTCACCGCTGCAACGGGGCCTGGCAGGCTCGCGGCAATCGCGCCGAGTACCAGCACGCCGACCGGCATGACCAGCAAGGTCACCACTAGCAACTGGACTTCCTTGGCTTGCAGTTTCTTGCCGAGGTATTCCGGGGTGCGGCCGATCATCAGGCCGGCGAGGAACACCGCGATCAACACGTTGAGCAACATGCCGTAGAGCCCGGCACCGACGCCGCCGAAGATCACTTCGCCAACCATCATGTTGACCAGCGCGACCATCCCGCTCAGCGGGTTGAGGCTGTCGTGCATGCCGTTGACCGAACCGTTGGACGCCGCAGTGGTGGTCACCGACCACAGCACCGTGGCCGTGGTGCCGAAGCGTGCTTCCTTGCCTTCCAGCGGCGCGGTCTGTTCGACAGCGACATTGTTCAGGGTCGGGTTCGGCTGGTATTCAGCCCACAACGACGTCGCGCCGCCGATCAGGAACAATGCCAGCATGCAGGCGATGATCGCGCGGCTCTGACGCAGATCTTTCACGTAGTGGCCGAAGGTGAACACCAGGGCCACCGGGATCAGAATGATCGAGGCCATCTCGAACAGGTTGCTCCACGCCGTCGGGTTTTCGAACGGGTGCGCCGAGTTGACGCCGAAGAAGCCGCCGCCGTTGGTGCCCAGTTGCTTGATCGCAATCTGGCTGGCGGCCGGGCCGAGCGGGATCACCTGATCGACGCCTTGCATGGTCACGGCATTCACGTACTGGGCGAATGTTTGCGGCACGCCCTGCCAGACCAGATACAGCGCCAGCAGCAGGCACAGCGGCAGCAGGCCGTAGAGGGTGGCGCGGGTCATGTCGACCCAGAAGTTGCCGAGGGTCTTGGTCGACTTGCGACCGATCCCACGGCACAGCGCAACCAACACGGCCAGGCCGGTGGCGGCGCTGACGAAGTTCTGCACGGTGAGGCCGACCATCTGACTCAGGTAGCTGAGCGACGCTTCACCGCTGTAGGCCTGCCAGTTGGTGTTGGTCATGAAGCTGACGGCGGTGTTGAACGCCAGCGTCCACTCCTGACCCGGCAGGTTTTGCGGGTTCAGCGGCAAGTGGTCCTGGAACAACAGAATCGCGAACAACAGCAAAAAACCCGCGAGGTTGAAGGCGAGCAAGGCCAGGGTGTATTTCTGCCAGCTCTGTTCGGCCTGCGGATCAACGCCGGCCACCCGATAACACCCGCGCTCCACCGGTCCGAGAATCGGCGTCAGCCACGTGCGCTGACCTTCCATTACCTTGTAGTAGAAGCGCCCGAGAAACGGCGCCGGGATCAGCACCAGGGCGAAGAAGGCGAGGATCAGCCAATAGTCATAACTGTGCATAGCCGCTCCTAGTTCCGGTCCGCGCGCAACAGCGCAACCAACAGATAAATGAACAGCCCCACTGCCAGTAGCAGTGACACCCCGTCCAGAACGCTCATGGAAGTTCTCCGTGTTACGGCGTATTGCCGCGTGTGGAGTCATTGTCGGCAGGGAGGCTGTAAAGGAACGAGATCGAGGGGGTTGGCTGTGCATAAAGAAAGCGTAAAGAGTGGGTTTATGCCGGCGTTACAGCGGTGTCTGGGCGGGCGCCATCGCGAGCAAGCTCGCTCCCACAGGGGATCAGTGTTGTTTGGGCGAACGCATTCCAAATGTGGGAGCGAGCTTGCTCGCGATGGCGGCATAACAGACACCACTGCCCCCAACTGGCGCACAAAAAACAGTCATTCGGCGGCAAACATCCCCGATACGACACCTTTCTGCACTTTACGACCGCCATCACAACACTGGCACGCCCACTGCAAACGCCCTCCCCCGAGCTTTCCAAACCGTTCAGGGAGCAACGCATGAACACACAACTAAAACCCACGCTGGGCACGCTGCACCTGTGGGGCATTGCGGTCGGGCTGGTGATTTCCGGTGAATACTTCGGCTGGAGTTACGGCTGGGGCGTGGCAGGCACACTCGGTTTTCTGGTGACGTCCTTCATGGTCGCCACGATGTACACCTGCTTCATCTTCAGTTTCACCGAGCTGACCACCGCGATTCCTCACGCGGGTGGACCCTTTGCCTACAGCCGCCGCGCCTTTGGCGAGAAAGGCGGATTGATCGCCGGGCTGGCGACACTGATTGAATTTGTCTTTGCCCCGCCGGCCATTGCTCTGGCGATTGGCGCGTATCTGAACGTGCAGTTTCCAGCGCTTGATCCGAAACATGCAGCGGTCGGCGCCTACATCGTGTTCATGGGCCTGAACATCCTCGGGGTGAAACTGGCGGCGACCTTCGAATTGGTGGTCTGCGTTCTCGCAGTGGCCGAACTGTTGGTGTTCATGGGCGTGGTCGCCCCGGCCTTCAGCTTCAGCAATTTCGCACTGAACGGCTGGGCCGGTTCCGATGTGTTCGGCGCGCCGGCGATTGCCGGGATGTTCGCGGCGATACCCTTCGCCATCTGGTTTTTCCTGGCCATCGAAGGCGCGGCCATGGCCGCCGAAGAAGCCAAGGATCCGAAACGCACCATTCCGAAGGCCTACATCAGCGGCATTCTGACGTTGGTTTTGCTGGCGATGGGTGTGATGTTCTTTGCCGGCGGCGTGGGTGACTGGCGCACCCTGTCGAACATCAACGACCCGCTGCCGCAAGCGATGAAGACCGTGGTGGGCGAAAGTTCGGGCTGGCTGCACATGCTGGTGTGGATCGGCCTGTTCGGCCTGGTGGCGAGTTTCCACGGGATCATTCTCGGCTACTCGCGGCAGTTCTTCGCCCTCGCCCGGGCCGGTTACCTGCCGGCGTCCCTGGCCAAGTTGTCACGCTTTCAGACCCCGCATCGGGCAATCATTGCCGGCGGCGTGATCGGCATTGCCGCGATCTACAGTGATGGTTTGATCAACCTGGGCGGCATGACGCTGACGGCAGCGATGATCACGATGGCAGTCTTCGGGGCGATCGTGATGTACATCATGAGCATGCTCAGCTTGTTCAAACTGCGCAAAACCGAACCGAATCTGGAGCGCACCTTTCGCGCGCCGTGCTATCCGCTGGTGCCATTCATTGCACTGGTGCTGGCGGTGGTCTGCCTGGTGGCGATGGCCTGGTTCAACACGTTGATCGGGTTGATCTTCCTGGGCTTTATGGCGGTGGGGTTCGTGTACTTCATGCTCACGGCGCAATTGCGTGCCGATGCGCCGGCAGATGCGATGCTGACCGGGCTCTAACCTCCCCCTGTAGGAGCTGTCGAGTGAAACGAGGCTGCGAT
>NZ_LACH01000089.1 GCF_000968015.1 Pseudomonas fluorescens | reverse complement strand
AATGTATGGTCAGCCCATCTCCTGCAACCTCATGGGCTGTTTTCGGTAAAGCTGGCTTGCGCTAATGTATCCGGGCTCATTGTGAGCGTTGCGCCACAACGCTCGGCCCTCGATGAGTAGCCGCTCCCGACTGTCCTGAAAAAACCCTCAGCTTCTGAAGCTGATTTTATTGCCAGGTTCGCAGTCGGGCCGTTTGCCGTTTACTGTCATCAGTCAGTGACGTCGCAAAAGCCGGTGCTAAAGCTGTACGTTCAAGCGTTCGGATGTGGGTCGTACTGGCCGCCTTTGGCCAGTACCGCCCACACGATTCGCGCCAGTTTGTTCGCCAGCGCGCAGGCGACGATATTGGAGTGCCGACGCGTCAGCAGCTCTCGAACCCAAGGCCCCAACGCATCATCCCTACCGTCGATATGCTGCATGATGGCTCGTGCGCCCTGCACCAGCAGCCGGCGTATGTGTTTGTCGCCGCGTTTTGTGATCCCCAGCAGCACTGTCTTTCCGCCGGTTGAATGCTGTTTCGGTACCAACCCCAACGAAGCCGAGAAATCACGTCCGCTGCGATAGTTCGAGACATCCCCTATATCTGCCAGCAAGGCGCTGGCAGTGATCGGTCCGATGCCAGGGATACTCTGCAAACGGTTTCCGGCGTCGTCCTCTTTCAACTGTTGCTTGAGGTCGGACTCGATATCCTTGATCTCTTGGTCCAGTTGTTGAATTTGTCGGTAGAGACGCATCACCAAACCCTTGAGGCGCAACGGCACCGAGTGTTGCGGGTTGTCGAGCAACGTCGGCACACGGTGCAGCGCAGCGGTTCCAATAGGCAGGCTGATCCCGAACTCCAGCAGAAACCCATGAATCTGGTTGGTCGCGACGGTGCGATGGCTAATCAGGGAATCTCGGACACGATGCAGCGCTGAAAGCGTTTGTTGCTCTGCAGTTTTGATCGAGCAGAAGCGCATCGCGGGGCGGCTCGCCGCCTCGCAAATCGCTTCGGCATCAATGAAGTCGTTTTTGTTGCCTTTGACGAACGGTTTGACGTACTGCGGGGCGATCAGCTTCACCTCGTGGCCCAAAGTACCGATCTGTCGAGCCAGCCAGTGAGCGCCGCCGCATGACTCCATCACCACCGTGCAGGCCGGTAGCTGGGCCAAGGTGCTGAGCAATTGGCCGCGATTGGTTTTCTTGCGCAGTACCTGATGACCTTTGGCATCCTGGCCATGCAGGTGGAAACTGTGTTTGCCAATGTCGATACCGAGAAGCGTCATCGTGTTCATGAGAGATCCTCCGCCGAAAACGAGAAAAGCCCTGCAAGCGTAAACCTGCAGGGCTTCTCGGTCAGGCTGACCATCTCATTAAACCC
>NZ_LACH01000088.1 GCF_000968015.1 Pseudomonas fluorescens | reverse complement strand
AGTGATGAGTCGCATCGCCGCCCCCATGGTCGGCGGCATGGTCACCGCGCCCTTACTGTCTCTGTTCGTCATTCCGGCAGCCTACCGCTTGATGCGCCGCCGGCACCTCCCCGTTGTACCCACCACCACTCAAGGAAAAGTCGTATGAAACTGACCCTGATCGCCGTTGCAAGCACCGTTGTCGCACTATCCCTTTCTGCTCAGGCAGAAGACATGCCGGGTATGAAGATGGACGCTATGCCCATGAAGGGCATGCAGATGGCACAGGAGACCCAGCAGACTCCCGTGGCCAAAGCCGAGGGTACGATCAAGGCCATCGATACCACGAAACATACGGTGACTATCGCCCATGGAGCCGTTCCGGCTGTGCAGTGGCCCGCCATGACCATGGCATTCAACGCAACAAGCAAACAACTGGCAGGCCTGAAGGCTGGGGATCAAGTAGCGTTTGAGTTTCGTGCCGAGGGCATGGGAGCCACCATCGTGTCGATCAAGCCCCTGAAGTAACCATGGCATGGATGGCTGGTTCGACCTTCACAAGCTGTTACCGGACCAGCTATCCACCATTCATGGGCGCACAGGTCATCGAAAGGCCGGCAGCCCTAAGGGGTAATGACGAGTTGATTGCTCCACCATCCTCTTGTTTGACTCCTTTGGTTTGGAGGATGGTTTAAGGCGCCTGAGGTAGGCGCCTTTTTTTCGGTCAACCAGTAGTCTGAGTGACCCGTTTGCGGTGACGTGTTCGTCACGCAGGCTCAGAGAACACTAGGCTATTGCTGATAAGCAAAGAGCAGTGAATGGATGAACTCCCGCCAATTCCGCAAGTGTGGGAACAACATGGGCACCCGCTGCCGATAGGTCTGATACTCCTCGCCAAAACGTTCGGTCAAGGCTAACTCCTCGCGCTTCGCTAGACGGACATAAGCCCAGACGATCAGGGGAAACAACAATAACGTGATCACCGTCGGCCAGTGAATCACCTGTCCAAAGACCGCTAGCATGATCCCGGTGTATTGCGGGTGGCGGACCACACCGTAGACACCCTCTGTCGCCAGCTTCCCCTCCAGACTTGTGCGGTAAACCTGAACCCAGCCCCGGATCAACAGAGCCAGGCCGACCACGATAAACAAGCCGCCCAACATCATTTCCAGCATGGCCCCGGTAGCACCGTAGCCCAGCATTGTTGCCCAGAGATGGCCTGAGAATCCGGTCAGCGGGAGATCGATTCCCAGGAAACCAGTCAGCAGGTAAATTGTCAGTGGGAAACCGTACATCTCGGCGTATAACGCGATGATGAACGCTTGCACTAAACCTGCACCCATCCAGTCGCGCCAGCTGCGTGGGGCGACGAAACGGTAGAGGACCCAGGATGCGATGAGCACCATGACCAGCACCCATCCCCAGTGCCCATAATGCATGGAAAAGTCATTCATGATTAGGCCCCTTCTCGATCAACAGCGGATCGGTATTCAGCGCCGACACCTGGAAGAAACATCGGAGCATCCGAGTAGCGATACCGCTTGAGTGCGATACCACTACTCAGACTTGGTTTCTCTCGGCCTAAGAGGACGCAAGACCTGCGACTAAAGAAGCTGTTATTGCACTTTAGTGCTGCCTTGGGCGGGCTCACTGCCCATGTGCTTATTCATGCTTTCCATCATCGTATTGCAGTTTTTCATCATGGCTGACATCTCCTGCATCATGTCCATCATCGGCATTTTACCGCCCTCCATCATCGGCATATCCTTTCCTTTCATCATGTCAGAGCTGTCCTTAGTAGTACTCTGAGGCTGTTCAGCAAAGCTCGTGGAAATAGCTCCAAGAGTTAGGATCGCGGCAAGTACGGCTGTGTAGGCAATAGAGTTACGCATGATAATTCTCCTGATCAACGACCTGGGTTTTCGACAGGCTCTGGGTAAGCAATGGCTGATCCGAAGCCTTCTGCTCGCATGCAGTTTTACCGCCCATGCTTTTCATGCAGAGCCCGATCATTAGCACGCAGGGCAGAATAGAAAGCAGAATAGGTACCGTGACTGATGCAAATAGAGTGTTCAGGTTAAAAAGCAAGGTGAACGCAATTGCAGCGGTGAGCCCTGCGAGCAGTGGGTGACGTTGCAACATACCTCTTGCGTATGGCGCTATATTCTTGGTCATGGTTAATCCTCTAAATTTTCAGTATTTATTTACATACCTCAGCCACAAAACTAACGCTCTGACGTTTCTACTGGGTCATGTAGAGCCAGCTTTTATCTCCGTCAAAGGCGTAAATTTCGAACGGCTTCTGCTGGGTGCCGTCCATGCCTGGCGATCCAGGTGGCATCCCGGCCAAGGTGATACCGCGAATTGCAGGGTGCTCTGCCAGTAATTTATTGACGGCTGTTAGCGGGACGTGGCCGCTAATAACGTAACTATCAATGGCAACGGCATGGCAGCCTGCCAAAGAGTAGGGAAGACCAGCGGCCTTGTTGATCTGCTGAAGCTGTGCAGAATCCGCGACAATCGACACCTTGAACCCACCTTCACGCAAATAGTCCGCATATTTATCGCAGCACGTACAACTTGGGTTTTTATAGAGAATGGCTTCTTCAGCAGCGTTAACGATAGGCATCGCAAGGGCAGTGAGTGCGAGTAACATCCCACCCAAAAAAGTGGATGATTTATTCACGGTAACCACCTAATCCTTTTCCGTTGACGACAAAAATATTAGTTGTAGCCCCGAGCAACGGTCTTCATGTTCTTTTGGCGGTGCTGCTAAAGAACAAGCGAGCTAGCCCTCGGCGTGGTTAGGACAGGCTGGAATGTTTAGGAGGAAAAGGATCTGGAGCAACGGGCATGCGACCGAGTGAAGTTGTATAGCAGTCGTACGGAGATGACTTTAAGGCGTGCCAGATTGAAACAAGAAACGCCACTGCTCCCGTTGAGGGAATGGAACAACTTATCGAGCAAGTGACTTGGTTCGACATGTCAGGGCAGATATTCACTCTGCTGGATTCAGCAAGCATAGTCTGCGCTGCCGGGCAGTTAAGAGGAACAGTTGACGGCTCGGATTTAAACATCAACGCTTGACCATGTGCTGCCGCTACGACAAACAGCAACACCATGAGCAGCTTGATCAAGGTTTTATCCAGATTTTGAGCCATCACAGTGTATAGCTCCCTCAGTTTTTAAGAGTACGCCTGACCTGAGGCCAGCTCAGAAGCGCTCCAATACAACACAGCGGTTCATGTCTGATTTAAGCCTATTTATGAACCATCCTCCCCTTTAGATTAGGCGCTAGCTGCGTTTTCACAGCTTGCTGCACCATGCTTTTGCCCTGATTCTGATGAGCGGCAAAACGTGCAAGAACGCGGTCTCCACCGCCTTCAGCCCACACCATGGACGACAGAAGGACCGAACCGATCACAATCGCAGTTTTTATGAGTTTCAGAGCGCGAGTGGATCGCCCTTGAGGGGGTGGTGGATAAGGCCCTTACAATTCACCTTCTAGACTCCTTTGTCGGCCGTCACCAACCCCTATCCCGCGCTCATTTCCATTTCCGGACTTAAAGTGCCTAACCATGCGACAAGACAAATTATGATGACTGCCATTAAAAACTCGAGTGTCATGCTGCGACGCAAGGCATTTACCGCGGCAGAGTATTCTCCATTTCGAACTGACCGCTCCAATACCGGACTTAGGTGAAAGCGGTTCAGCGTGGCTAACACGATCATCCCGGCAAAGAGCAGGATCTTCAAAAACAGCAGCTGGCCATAAGTACTGAGCATCACTTCATCGAGATTTGGACCGACGATAAAAAGGTAATTCACTACACCCGTGACGGTTATGATCGCAACAATCACTCCGCCGGCCGACTCAAAGCCAGTCAGTACCCGAGCAAGAATTTGTGCTTCTTGATCGCTTTTGAGCGATTTTAAACGCAGTAGTAGGGCAAATGCTGCTAGAGCACCCAACCAGCCACCTGCGGCTAATAGGTGGAAAATGTCGGTGATGAAATGCCAGTAGCGTCGACTGCCTTCATCCATGGCACCGTGCCCTGTCCATGCCAACGTCGCCAACGCAATCGCTCCGCATACAGTGACGATCCAGAGACTGGGTGTCGGAAATCGCTTATTCAACGCGACGCCAATAATTGCCATCACCAAGGCAGCTATTCGGACCATCCAGGTCAACCCGACGTCGGTCCCCATAAGGACCATTTCAAAAATATGTTGCTGTAGCTCCATAAGCTCGGACACACCGCTCATTGCTTTCGCAAGCAACAACATCGCGGCAAGGGACAGAGCTACACCTACAACGGAAGTACCATAAAGAAGCGACTCAAAATTCAAGACCGTGCCCGATACTCTTTCCTTTCCCCTGAGGCTGTACAAGCCGAAAATTGCCAATCCGAATAACAGCATCAGGTCGAAATAAAGAGCAAAGCGAACCACAATATTTATTGAGTCGCTCATAAATCATTTCACTTTGAATGAGAAGTTGCCGGTGATCGGATGAGTGTCCGAGGAGACGGCACGCCATTCGACTTTGTAGGTACCGGTGGTCAAAGGTGCTGCCGGTGTAATCACCATCGTTTTCGGATCACCGCCACCAGCGACGGCGGCCTTAACACCCATTGGGGAGTTCGGCATGCCAGGCATATCGGTCATGATCAGTTTTGCACCGGAAAACTGAGTGGTGAGATTCTCAGAAAAGTGCAGTTCAATTTTCGAAGGGGCCGCCGCATTCGAGCCTTCTGCCGGAGTGGAAGAAAGGAGCTTAGGATGTGCTTGAGCAACTGCACTCAGAAGCAAACCAGCGGTAAGTGCAACTGCTACGGTCGTAGTTTTAAGGAATGACATGCAAGACTCCTCACAGCAAGAGCTGTTGATTCGAGGTTTGTTTGGGAATATCTAGTTTTTACTTTTCGATTCTTGTTAAAACCACTGATGATTAGCTAGTAGCCTCCGTGTTCTAGGGCAGGTTGAACACGAGAAACTCACTAGGCCCCAACGTCACAGTGCAAGAACACGATGCCACACGAACGCAAACTGTTCGATTACATTTCAGTCAGCTTGACGCGGTGTTTGGCCTCGAATTGGCGGGCGTAGCGAGACTTAAAGACGAGACCGCGTGCCCGCGATACCAGGGTTTTCACTCATTCAAAAATAACGAAAGTGGACGCTGGGCGCAGGCTGAGAGATTGCCGTTGATCGCAAATGCGCCGTTGTTCAGCTGACCTTCAAGTCAACACTAGGAAACTCTAGATGAAAGGCCGTTTTCCCGTCACATGACGTACACCAGATCTTGCCATCATGCGCTTCTATAATTGATCGGGTAATCGACAGACCTAGCCCTGCGTTGCTTGGACTTCCTTCTCTCCGTGCTGGGTCCACGCGATAAAAACGATCAAAAAGCTTTTCAAGGTGTTCGGGGGCAATGGGTTCTCCTTGGTTCTCCACGACGACCAATACCGACATCTCCTTCTGGAGGATTTCGACACTGATAGTCTTCCCTTCAGAGGTGTAGCGAAGCGCGTTAGAGAGCAGGTTAGAAATGGCTCTGTGGAGCATAAGGACATCGCCTCGGACGCTGCCCCTTCCTGAAACCTTGAGTTCAATCCCTCGCTCATCAGCCAAAAGGCGGTAGTACTCAAGCAATTTTTCCACGACTTCCACCAGGTCTATTGGTTTGTTCTCGTGTGTGATCAGACCGTTGTCAGATTTCGCCAGAAAAAGCATGTCATCAATCATCCGACTCATACGCTTCAAGTCATCAAGATTGGAGTACAGGTTGTCTTCGTAGTCCTCAATATTCCTTTTTCTTGAAAGCACCACTTCCGTGTGGGTCATCAAGTTGCTGACGGGGGTCCGTAACTCGTGAGCAATGTCCGCAGAGAAATTCGATAAGCGAACAAATGCATCGTCCAACCTGGATAACATTGCGTTGAATGACAGCACCATTTGCTGAAGCTCTTTGGGAACCGGTGCTAATGGAATACGTTCTTTGAGTGATTTAGCTGACATTGAGGCCGCGACCTGGGTGACTTGGCGAATAGGCCGCAGGCCACTGCTCGCGACCATCCAGCCCAACGCTGCACTGACCAGCGCGCTGATCACTAGCCCTATCCAAAACCATCGCTCAAGCGTCTCGAAAAAGGACATATGCTGAGTAACGTCAAAAATCAACATGACGGTCAATGGCTTGTCTTGTCCCGTCACAATGGCTTGTGCCGTCACGCCACGGAACATCTGCTCTTGATCTCGCCACTCCCAGACGTTGTTGTTTGGGATGGTGCGGAATTCCTCAGGAACATCGACGGGACCGGGATCAGCAAACAGTAGTTTGCCGCCACCATCGATTATTAGAGCAGTCAAATCACGGTGAGCGCCAAGCAGCGCCTCTAGCTCAGGCTTAACATCACTGAATTGGTCAATGCTGTTCAACCCCGTCAGAATTCTTTGAGTCGAATGGAGTTTTTCGTTCAGCGCCTGCTGATCCAGCATCTTGAAATGATGCCGGCTGAGGTTATTGAAACTGAGTCCGGCAACCGTGAGCACGGCCGTTACCGCGAGCATGAACATCAGACTCATGCGAGCTGTCAGGGACATTCGCTTCATTCCGACTCCAAATCAGGTGCGTCGAGCATGTAACCCATACCCCGCGAGGTGTGAATCAGCTTGACCTCAAAATCATCATCGATTTTTGCTCTCAGTCTCCTTACCGCGACCTCAATAACATTGGTATCGCTGTCGAAGTTCATGTCCCAAACCTGGGAGGCGATAAGTGATTTTGGCAGCACCTCCCCTCGACGACGTAGCAACAGCTCAAGCAGCGCAAACTCTTTGGCCGTAAGGTCTATGCGCTTACCTCCACGAATGGCTCGACGCTTGAGCAGGTCCACCTCCAGATCAGCCAATTTCATATAGGTTTGCGAGGGAGCGCCGTTACCCCGACGCAGCAACGTTCTGACGCGAGCCAACAGTTCAGAAAATGCGAAGGGTTTAATCAGGTAATCATCTGCCCCGAGTTCAAGTCCTTTCACTCGATCTTCAACGCGGTCTCGCGCCGTGAGGAAGAGCACGGGAACATCTTTCCCAGATGCACGAACCTTCTGAAGTACTTCCCAGCCATCCAGCCCAGGCATCATGACGTCGAGAATCAGCAGGTCATAGGCCTCGCTCAAAGCGTGCTGAAGCGCCACTTTGCCATTGGTAAAGCGATCCACATTGAACCCCGCCTCCGTGAGTCCTTGCTCCAAATAGATACCTATTTTGGGTTCGTCTTCAGCAACCAGAAGTCTCATGAGGGTGGCTCTCGAATAATGATGAAGCGCAGTCTGCAACGAAACACGCCAGCCAACCAGCAACTGACAGAAAAGTAATATTGGCTTCAGGTAGATGTCAGCAAGCGCTGTCTAGGGTTCAAGCATGAGTACTTCCTGGTGCTCGACCGACTCTTCAGCATGAAACGTTTGGGAGCCGGAAAACAATTCCATAAGGAGTTGCCCCATGAATCGCCTGAAAATGCTGTTTTTTGTAAGTTCGATACTCGTCTCAGCTTCTGTATGGGCTGAAAGTGGCGGAGACCGGGTGATAGAGCGTATGGAAGGCCTGCGCGACAAGGCTGAAGCCGTACTGGTTCAAGCTGAAAAAGCCCCTGAAGGACAGCGCCATGTCCACATGACCGAGCATATGAAGATGCTCGGCGACATCATGAGCCAACTCCATAAAGATCATCCAGACGCCTCAATGTCACCCCAACAGCACCTGGCCTGGATGGAAAAGCACGACAAAATTGCCGACGACGTTTTGAGCCAAATGCAACGTGAGCACAAATTGATGCTTTCAGAGAATCATCAGTGAAAACCGGCTTCCAAAGGGCTTTTTGAACAGTACCGTTGACTACGGCGTCTTTGGACGCCGTGTTTTTTTTTGAAAACTGACAGAAATGTAGTGTTCAGGTCAGTTAACTGGCAGCTCCGTGTCTTTAGCATAGCCAGTGTCCCCACTCTTACTCTCGAGGTCACCATGAAAGCTAGGCTCGTTACCCCAGTCATCGCAGCAATCACTCTACTCTTCGGTGCTACGGCTATGGCCAGCGCAGGGCATGGGAAAGAGGACATCGGTAAGCCTGGAGTCGCCTCTGAGGTTACCCGTACGGTGGAGGTCGAGATGGGCGATATTTTCTTCAAACCTGAAAGCATCGACGTAAAGCCTGGTGAAACTATTCGATTTGTCCTTCGCAATGAGGGTTCGCTGCTGCACGAGTTCAACATCGGCAAAGCCGCTGCTCATGCAGCACACCAAAAAGAAATGGCAAGCATGTTCCAGAACGGGACACTTAACCCCACCGGTACCGGGAAAACGATGAGCGGTATGAGCCACAGCATGGGTGGAATGAAGATGGTCGGAATGGAGCACAACGACCCGAACAGCGTCCTGATTGAGCCTGGCGCAACCCAAGAGCTGATCTGGACCTTCAACAACAGCACAGACCTTCAGTTTGCCTGCAACGTGCCGGGGCATTATCAGTCAGGGATGGTTGGTCCGTTTGACCTGAAGTAAGCCGAAGCTGGCTGCTAACACCGCTTCGACGCACGAGTTGGCTACGCTCTGTCGCAGAGATCACAGCAACGCTTACACAGTGGGGTCTAGATCATGAATAACCATCAGCATCCGGATGGAAACACCACCGCACCATTTTGGAGGCGCAAAACAGGCGTTGTACTGATCATGCTCATTGCGATTGGTGCCTTCTACGTGTTGCGGGAGCATTTCAGCCACGTTTATCCATTTTGGCCTTATCTGATTCTGTTGATCTGTCCATTGATGCATTTTTTTGGACATGGACATGGCGGACATAACCATGGCGATCAGGCAACAACCCATAAGGACGAAAAAGGGAAATAGCCATGCCTACCATATCGAGCCACCACGACCACAATCACGCCCCTGCTGCTCCGCTCAATGACGATGATCTACGTGACCCGGTGTGCGGAATGGCAGTCACTTCACCAAGTAAATTTGGTGAGTCTTATCAGGGACAGACGTATCAATTTTGTAGCCTGAAATGCCAGGAGAAGTTTCGAGCTGATCCTGAGCGCTACAGCGGTAATGTTTCGAGCGCCGAGTCCCGCGTCACCGCTCCAGTGCCTGCGGTACAAACAGGCACTGAGTTTACCTGTCCGATGCACCCGGAAATACGTCAACCCGGACCCGGCAACTGCCCTAAATGTGGCATGACATTAGAGCCGGTCATGCCCGCGCTCGATGAAGAAGAAAATCCTGAACTCCGGGATTTCGCCCGCCGCTTTTGGTGGTCGCTGCCATTAACCGTGATAGTGACCGTACTCGCCATGGCTGGACACTCGTTACAACTCCTCCATGGCTCGATCCAAAACTGGATCGAGTTCGCTCTGGCGACACCGGTGACCTTATGGGCAGGTTGGCCCTTTTTTGTAAGGGGCATAGCCTCTATAAGAAATCGCAGTCCAAACATGTGGACTTTGATTGGTTTGGGTACCGCCGCAGCCTACCTTTACAGCGTCATGGCAACGCTCTTTCCCCAAAGCTTTCCCGCTACCTTCATGCAAGATGGACGTATCGGCGTCTACTTCGAAGCCGCCGCGGTCATCATCTCGCTCACCTTGCTTGGGCAGATTCTTGAGCTCAAAGCCCGATCGCAAACCTCCGCCGCCATTAAGTCCCTTCTCGGTTTATCGCCCAAGACCGCACGCCGGATCAATGCCGATGGACAGGAGGAAGACATTCCTCTCACCCATGTTCACCTTGGAGACCATCTGCGGGTCAGGCCAGGTGAAAAGGTGCCCGTTGATGGCTCAGTACTGGAGGGTGAAAGTGCGGTGGATGAGTCCATGCTCACTGGCGAGCCAGTGCCGGTGATGAAGAGCGCTGGTGATAGCCTGATCGGCGCCACTCTGAATACACATGGGAGCTTGGTAATGGAGGCGCAAAAGGTCGGCGCCGAGACCATGCTGTCACAGATCGTACAGATGGTCGCTCGGGCTCAGCGCTCCAAAGCACCAATGCAACGAATGGCCGACTCGATTGCCGGCTACTTTGTGATGGGTGTTATCGCGATTGCAATACTGACATTTGTCGGTTGGGGGCTTTTTGGCCCTGAGCCCAGTTGGGTGTTTGGTCTGATCAACGCTGTCGCCGTGCTGATCATCGCTTGCCCCTGTGCGTTGGGTCTTGCTACGCCCATGTCGATCATGGTTTCGACGGGTAAAGCAGCCAGCATGGGCGTGCTGTTCAGGGATGCCAGTGCCATCGAAAACCTTTGCAAGATCGACACGCTGATTGTCGATAAAACAGGCACCCTGACAGAAGGAAGGCCAGTGTTTCACAGTGTGGAGGCCACACCCAGTTTCAATCCCCCCGATGTTCTTCAGCTGGCTGCCAGCCTTGATCAGGGCAGCGAACATCCCTTGGCTCATGCAATCGTCGATCATGCCCGAACCAAGAACATTAAGCTCACCAAGCCAGAATCCTTTGAGTCTGGTTCAGGTATCGGGGTCAGTGGCATCGTTGATGGCAAGAAGATCCAGCTGGGGAACACCGCGTTGATGGAAGCCGCAGGCGTGAACACCAAGCCCCTACAAAAGCGTGCAGAGTTGTTGCGCCTTGAAGGCATCAGCATCATCTATCTCGCAGTTGACGGGGCATTGGCAGGGTTACTGGCGGTCTCAGACCCGATAAAACCGACCTCCAAAGAAGCAGTCACCAAGCTCAAGGCTGATGACATCAAAATCATCATGGCTACTGGCGACGGGCTCACCACCGCCCGGGCTGTCGCCAGGGAGATGGGGATTGAAGAAGTCCACGGTGAAGTGAAACCTCAGGACAAGGAACGTCTGGTCGCAGACCTCCAGCAATACGGCCGGAAGGTCGCCATGGCTGGTGACGGTATCAACGATGCTCCGGCCCTGGCGCGAGCAGATGTGGGCATTGCCATGGGGACAGGGACTGACGTTGCGATGAATAGCGCGCAACTCACGCTGGTAAAAGGCGACCTGATGGGGATTTTACGAGCACGGGCTCTTTCGGTCGCAACAGTAAAAAACATGCGGCAAAACTTGGGTTTCGCCTTTCTTTACAACTCGATGGGTATTCCTCTTGCCGCAGGCTTGCTCTATCCACTGACGGGACATCTCCTGTCGCCCATGATCGCTGCCATAGCCATGAGCGTCAGTTCTGCATCTGTAGTTTTCAATGCATTGAGACTTAGGAATACCCGAATTGACTGAGCTTCAATGACGCTCACAACCCGAAACAGATAACTGTTGACCTTGCCATCGTGTCAACGTTGATGCTGTCGGTGCGGTGAAAAGAGACCGCTCAGCACGAGAGGAATAACCATGTTCGTCTTAGATGTATCAGGCATTGGTTGCGGCAGTTGCGTTAGCAAAATCACCAAAGCGATTCAGTCACTGGACAACGAAGCTACGGTTTCCGTGGATCGGTCAGCCGGTAAGGTGAGTGTTGAAAGCAGCGAAAGCCCAGAGCAGATTCGTAAAACTGTCGAGGCGTTAGGTTTTCCTTCTCAGATCAACGCTTGAATGCTGACACTTCCCATGGTCAGAGCCCCGTATGCAGGGGGCTCCCCTTGGTGAACCCTCAGGAGTACCGAAGCAGCCGCGTCGGCCACAATTACCGCTCGCAAGCCCTTGCGCTACTAATCACCTCGCAGAGCTTTGAGCAAACCTTTGAACGCTCCATTCAACCGAGTAAAAGCGGCGTCAAAACGTATTCCATTTTCTGTGTACTTTGCGACTTCGACCTGCTGATCGACAGTATTTTGATCAATGGCAGGTTGAGCCGGTGTGCTGTAAAGCAAAGCACCTTCGTAAATATCACCTGCTGATTCTTTTTCGGTAATGTGTTTTACATTTGTTGTTTTCAAAGAAAACGGAGTAGCAGGAGTTTCTTTTGTCTCGCTTGCAAGCACAGTAGAAAAATCTAAGTCTCGGGCCTTGAAGTTCGGTGTATCAGCGTTTGCGATATTGTTACTCAGAATCTCAGCTCTTTGGCTACGATAAATTAACGCTCTTTCTGCGGAGCCAAGCGCTTTCTCAAAACTAATACTCACAATCAATCACCCTCAGTAGCGCTACTATTTTTCAAGAACATCGAACACACATATGCAGTACCAGTGCAGAAACTAAAAAACGTTTTCACCTTTGGAGTTAATAGAAACTTACAAAGTTATGCATCTCAAACAGAGACTCAGTCAATAGCGGTGTGACGTTGGAAGATCGAGACCTTACGGATTAAATAGCGTGTTCCTCAAGAGAAATATCGCAACCTGACACAACTGTAATATTCACCTAAGGTTCCTGACAGGGGATGAGTCTTATAGTCCTATTGAGCCTTAAGCTCTCCCCTAAGAATCATCACTTGATGTGGATTCGGGGGTTACCAATAATCATCAGAGGAAATTCAAATGAACCCCATCAAAACTTTGTTCGTCATCGCAGCGCTGACCGTCTCTTCTTTGGCAATGGCTGAAGGCGGTGGTGACCGGGCGTTCGCACGTATGGAAGCGGCTAGGAATAATTCAATGGAATCGTATCAAGTAGCCCAAAAGCAAAGCACCCAACCTCCCATCGCAGAAAGCCAAGCCAAAGCGATGGACCACAAGAATTGCTGAATAGCTTGCTGCGCTCCCAAGCTGACAGAAATGTAATCACTGTGGTGGTTCAAATGTGGCAATTTCTGAGCTCGCTTGCCGTAAGAACTCGTTTTTAGTGACGGCGAGCGAGCTCATTCGGGCTCATTACCCCCCCCCGAAAGAGTGCCTTCACCTATTTGTGCAACTCATTGGTTGTTTCGCACGGCTTCCCTTTTGACTGATCGGACATAAACGGCATGCATTCCAAAACCTCTAGGCGGACATTCGTTAAAGGCCTGGCCGCTGGTGGCATTCTCGGCGGCCTTGGTCTGTGGCGCACTCCTGTATGGGCAGTGACCAGCCCTGGCCTGCCGAGCGTTCTCACCGGTAACGAATTTGATCTGTTTATTGGTGAAACCCCTGTAAACATAACTGGCTCGCCGCGCACAGCCTTGACCATCAATGGTTCGTTGCCCGGACCTTTGCTGCGCTGGCGCGAAGGCGAGACGGTCACACTTCGTGTGAAAAATCGCCTAGACCAAGACACCTCCATTCATTGGCACGGGATCATTCTGCCCGCCAACATGGATGGTGTACCGGGTTTGAGTTTCCATGGCATTGCGCCCGATGGCATGTACGAGTACAAATTCAAGGTGCATCAGAACGGTACGTATTGGTACCACAGCCACTCTGGTTTGCAGGAGCAGGCAGGCGTTTACGGTCCAATC
>NZ_LACH01000087.1 GCF_000968015.1 Pseudomonas fluorescens | reverse complement strand
AGTGAAACGAGGCTGCGATCTCTTGATTCTGATGATATGAGATTGAGCAGCCTCGGCTGCTCTTTTGCTTTATGAGAGAACACCCATGACCGCCGCCAAAAACCGCATTCTAGAGCTGCGTGCTGAGCTGGATCAGCACAACTATCGCTACCACGTGCTGGACGAGCCGAGCATTCCGGACGCCGAATACGATCGGTTGTTCAATGAGCTCAAGGCCCTCGAAGCGGCCCATCCCGAACTGATCACCAGCGACTCGCCGACCCAGCGTGTCGGCAGCGCGGCGCTGTCGGCGTTCACTCAGGTGCGTCACGAAGTGCCGATGCTCAGCCTCGGCAACGCCTTCGAAGAAACCGACATGCACGAGTTCGATCGCCGGGTAACGGAAGGTCTCGACCTGCCGGTCGGCGACTTGTTTGGCGGCGGGGCGGCGGTGGAATACAGCTGTGAACCCAAACTCGATGGCCTGGCGGTCAGCTTGCTGTATCAGGACGGCGTGCTGGTGCGCGGCGCGACTCGCGGCGACGGCACCACCGGCGAAGACATCAGCGTCAACGTCCGTACCGTGCGCAACATTCCACTCAAGCTGCACGGTACTGGCTGGCCGGCGACCCTGGAAGTACGCGGCGAAGTGTTCATGTCCAAGGCCGGTTTTGAGCGTCTCAACGCCACGCAGCTGGAAGTCGGCGGCAAGACCTTCGCCAATCCGCGCAACGCGGCGGCGGGCAGCTTGCGCCAGCTCGATTCGAAGATCACGGCCAACCGTCCGCTGGAGTTCTGCTGCTATGGCATCGGTCAGATTTCGGCCGATATTGCTGATACGCACATTGGCAATCTGCAGCAACTCAAAGCCTGGGGCATGCCGATCAGTCATGAGTTGAAACTGGCTCACGGCATTGATGAATGTCTGGATTACTACCGTGACATTGGTGAGCGACGAAATTCGCTGCCCTACGAAATCGACGGCGTGGTGTTCAAGGTCAACAGCATCGCCTCTCAGCGTGAGCTGGGCTTCCGTGCTCGTGAACCGCGCTGGGCGATCGCGCACAAATTCCCTGCCATGGAAGAACTCACTGAATTGCTCGACGTGGAATTCCAGGTCGGGCGCACGGGTGCAGTGACGCCTGTGGCGCGCTTGAAGCCGGTCAAGGTGGCCGGTGTCACCGTGGCCAACGCAACGCTGCACAACATGGACGAAGTGGCGCGTCTGGGCCTGATGATCGGCGACACCGTGATCATTCGCCGCGCCGGCGATGTGATTCCGCAGGTGGTGCAAGTGGTCATCGAGCGACGTCCGGACAACGCACGGCCAGTACAGATTCCCGAGCAGTGCCCGGTCTGCGGCTCGCATGTCGAGCGCACGCAACTGGTCAAACGCAGCAAAGGTCGCGAGACCGTCAGCGAAGGCGCGGTGTACCGCTGCGTCGGTCGTCTGGCCTGCGGTGCGCAACTCAAGCAGGCAATCATTCACTTCGTCTCCCGTCGTGCCATGGACATTGAAGGCCTGGGTGAGAAGAGCGTCGAACAATTGGTGGATGAAGGTCTGGTCAATTCGCCGGCCGATCTTTATGCCCTGACGTTCGAGCAAATCGTCGATCTGGAAGGTTTTGCCGAGCTGTCGAGCAAGAACCTGCTCAGCGCCATTGAAGACAGCAAGAAACCGAGCCTGGCACGCTTCATCTACGCCCTCGGGATTCCCGATGTCGGCGAAGAGACGGCCAAGGTGCTGGCGCGCTCTCTTGGCTCGCTGGAGCGGGTTCAGCAGGCGTTGCCGCAAGTGCTCACGTACTTGCCGGACGTTGGCCTGGAAGTGGCTCACGAGATTCACAGCTTCTTTGAAGACGCGCATAACCAGCAGGTGATCAAGGACCTGCTCAAGCACGGGCTGCAGATTCAGGATCAGGGTGAGCTGGGCGCCGAGTTTGCTGCCAGTACCACGTTGGGTGGTTTCCTCGACAAGTTGCACATCCCTTCGGTGGGGCCGGGTGGGGCGCAGAAACTGGCGGACAAGTTTGGTTCGCTTGAAGGGGTTTTCAGCGCCGACTGGCTGGATATGCGCCAGGCGCTGCCGGAGAAGCAGGCTACTTCGGTTCGGGAATTCTTTGCGGTTGCGCAACATCGTCAAATTGCTGAAGCCGCCGAGAAACAGTTACGCGATTTCGGCATGCACTGGCAGAGCGAGAAGAAAGTCGTTGAAGGCTTGCCGCTGGCCGGGCAGACCTGGGTGCTGACCGGTTCGCTGGAGTTGATGAGCCGCGACATCGCCAAGGACAAACTCGAAAGCCTTGGTGCCAAGGTGGCGGGCTCGGTATCGGCAAAGACCCATTGTGTGGTCGCCGGGCCGGGTGCTGGCTCCAAGCTGGCCAAGGCCAATGAGTTGGGGTTGAAGGTTCTGGATGAAGAGGCGTTTGTCGCGTTTCTGAAGGCGCACGGTATCGACGTTTAAGATCGCCAAGATCGCAGCCTCGTTTCACTCGACAGCTCCTACATTGGGACGCGAGCCCTCTGTAGGAGCTGTCGAGTGAAACGAGGCTGCGATCTTTTGATTTTGCCCAAGCAAAACACGGGAACGATCTTCGCACGGCAATGATCTAGTCTTGGCAAGCCCCAGGGAGAGATCGCCATGTACCGCTTCTTCGAACAGCTCAGTACACGCATTGCCGCGCCCTTCATCGGCGAAAGCTCGCGTAACAGCAAGGTCTGGCAGTGCCGCTGCGGGCAGTCGCTGTTTTTTCGCAACAGCCAGTGCCTGGCGTGTTCGGCGGCGTTGGGTTATCAACCGGAGCAGAGTCGCCTGTCGTCGCTGCAGCCCGGCGTGCAGGTTGATACCTGGTTGCTCGACGCCGATCCCGAAGCCGGTGTCTTGCGCCGCTGCGCCAACCTCGATTCCCCGGCCGCGTGCAATTGGCTGCTGCCCGCCAATGACCACGATGCGCTATGCATCGCCTGTAGCCTGAACCACACCATCCCCGACCTGTCGATTGCCGAAAACCACGAACGCTGGCGCAAGGTCGAAACGGCCAAGCGGCGCCTGGTCGCACAGTTGGTCAGCCTGGGTTTGCAGGTGATTCCCAAAACCGTGGACGAAGAGGCGGGCCTGGCTTTCGATTTCATCGGTGTCGACCTCGAAGGCAAACCGCCAACCACGGGTCACGCCAACGGTTTGATCACCCTCGATATCAAAGAAGCCGACGACGCTCATCGCGAGCAGATTCGGGTGCAGATGCACGAACCTTATCGCACGCTGCTCGGGCACTTTCGTCATGAGGTCGGGCATTACTACTGGGATCGGTTGATCGCCAACAGCCATTGGCTGGAACCGTTCCGCGGCCTGTTCGGCGACGAGCGCGCCAGCTATGCCGACGCCCTCGAACGGCATTACCAGCAAGGCGCGCCGCTCGACTGGCAGCAACATTACGTCAGCGCCTACGCAACCATGCACCCGTGGGAGGACTGGGCCGAAACCTGGGCTCACTACTTGCACATGATGGACGCGGTGGATACGGCGTTGGGGTTTGGCATGAGTGCGCGGGAAATGGACTTCGACTACAAGCCATTTCCGACCAGCACTCTCTACGACCCGCAGCATCCCGGCGGCGCGGCGTTCCTGTCATTCGTCAATGCGTGGATCGAACTGGCAGGCATGCTCAATGAACTGTCTCGCAGTATGGGGCAGCCGGATTTCTATCCGTTCGTCCTGCCGCCGGCAGTCATCGCCAAGCTGCACTTCATCCACCTGGTGATCCAGCAGGAGGGCGGCCGGGCGGATGATGTGTTGCAAGACTTGTAGAGTCTACTTAACGCTGCATTTACTCGTAGCAGCTGTCGAGCCTGCGAGGCTGCGTTCGGCTGCGCAGCAGTCGTAAAATCAGGCAGCGCCGTTTTTCGGGTGAATTTCACGAGTTTCGGATCGGCGACTGCTGCGCAGCCGAACGCAGCCTCGCAGGCTCGACAGCTGCTACGGGCAGTGGTGTTTCGCGTCCTGTGCATGTCCTTGACCTGATTCATATTTTTAATCCGCCCGAACGGTTGTAACTTCGTCTCAGATAGGTACAATGGCGCGGCTCGCCGTCAGGTGAGCGTCGTTATGGTGACCCCATCGGTCCCCCCGCAACGATTACCCGTGAACCTGGTCAGATCCGGAAGGAAGCAGCCACAGCGGGAACATTGTGTGCCGGGGTGTGGCTGGTGGGGTTGCCTCCATAACGCACCGCGAGTCCTCTCTCGCGTTATCTGTCTAAAAAATACATTTTTGTTGCTCTGCCAAGGATCTTGTCCAGGGCGGTGTTTTTTCGTTTCCGGTTTTCAGGGCGAACATATTAAAGGAGGCCGAGCCGTCGAATGCGACAGCTCGGCCTCCTTTTTTGTTTCTGGCGCTAAGGCTTGGACAAGGCCTGGTCAACCGCTGCAATCAGCTTTCCCAGATCCTTCGGGGTGGCTTTATGTATGACACCGAACAGATACGCCCGCTGTTCATCTTCATCGCCTAAATCTGCGAAAAAGGCTTTCAGCTTGACACCCAGCACATCGGCAAACAGGAACAAGGCTTCCACGCTGGGGGTGTAGGTGCCGGTTTCGAAGCGGCTGATGGTTTTGGGGTCAAAACCGGTCTTTTCGCCGAGTTCAGCCTGAGTAAGCCCAGCGACCTTGCGGTAGCGCCGAATGGCCGCACCCAAACTTGAAATTTGCATCGCTTAATTCCCATTTAGAATCAAGAACTTAACGATAGATTTTTGCATTAGACAACTGCATGATCCATCACCTTGCTTTGCAAAATGTGATGCCTTTCGTAGAATCGCCGATCAAAATGGATATTTTGGGTCTTTTAGGTTAGTTGATCTCTGCTGTCAGGAGGTCATCAAACACTGTTCATGGAGTGATATCGTGTTGCTGCGCATTACCTATAAAAACATCTCTTCCGGGCATCCTGCACTGGTCGAGCGGTATCACCGCTAGCCACAGCGAGCCTGACTCATGGATGAGAAATACCGCAGGGCCGTGGATGCTGCCGCGATTTTTTCCGAGACCGATCTGAGCGGCCGGATCACCCACGTCAACGATCAGTTCTGTGCCGTGTCCGGCTATAGCCGCGAAGAACTGCTCGGACAGAATCATCGTCTCCTCAACTCCGGTCTGCACTCCGCCGATTTCTTCGCGGCCATGTGGCGCACCATCGCCTTGGGCAAGGTCTGGAAAGGCGAGATTTGTAATCGCGCCAAGGACGGCAGCCTGTATTGGGTCGACAGCACCATGGTGCCGGTGCTCGATGACGCTACCGGGCGGGTTAACCGTTATCTTTCGATCCGCTTCGACATCAGCGAAAAACACCAATTGCTGCATTCACTGCAATGGCGGGTGGGGCATGACGTGCTGACCGGGTTGCCGAATCGCGCGTTCCTCTCGGATTTGCTGGATCAGGCGCTGGAGTTCTCCCGTCACGAAAACATCCCGCTGGCGGTATGCATGCTCGATCTCGACGGCTTCAAAGCGGTCAACGATGGCTACGGGCATGCCAGTGGCGATCTGCTGTTGGTCGAGGTGGCCAAGCGTTTACGCTCCATTGTGCGCGGCGAAGATGTGGTGGCGCGGTTGGCCGGTGACGAGTTTGTGCTGGTGTTGCGATACGTGCGAGATCTGCCAGAGCTGCGTGCGGCGTTGAACCGGGTGCTCGGCGCCATTTCGGCGCCGTACTTGCTGCATGGCAAGGGCATCAATGTGTTTGCCAGTATCGGTGTCACCCTGTTCCCCCACGACAATCAAGATGCCGAAACGCTGTTACGTCATGCCGATCAGGCCATGTACGTGGCGAAACAAAGCGGTCGCAATCGCTTCCATTTGTTCGACGTGTCCCGGGATCAGGAGGTCAAGGCCACTCACCAGACGGTCGAGCGAGTTCGCCAGGCGCTGGCTGCCGGTGAGTTGCGTGTGCATTTCCAGCCCAAGGTGAACATGCGCCGTGGCGAGGTTGTCGGCTTTCAGGCGTTGTTGCGTTGGGAGCATCCGCAACACGGCATGGTGCCGGCCCGGGAGTTTTTGCCGCTGGTGGAAGAAACGGACCTGATCGTCGATATCGGTGAATGGGTAATGGATCAGGTCCTGTCGCAGGTGCACCATTGGCAGCAAGCGGGGCAGGGCTGGCCAGTCAGCATTCATATTGGGGCACGACATTTCCAGCGCGCGGATTTCGTCGACCGGCTCAAGCACGTGCTCGCCCGGCATGCCCAAGTGGCGCCGCAGATGCTCGATCTGGAAATCGTCGAGTCGGTGGCGATCGAGAACATTCAGCATGTCAGCGCCTGTTTAGAGGCCTGTCAGGCGCTGGGGGTGCAGTTTTCACTGGGGGACTTTGGCACCGGTTATTCGTCCCTGAGCTACCTCAAGCGTTTGCAAACCCAAACCATCAAGATCGACAAGTCGTTCGTGCGTGACATCCTTAGAGATCGGGATGATCTGGCCTTGACCATGGCGGTCATTGGGCTGGCTCGGGCCTTTGGTCGGCAGGTGATTGCCGAAGGGCTGGAAAGTATCGAGCACGGTGAATTGCTGCTGCGCCTGGGCTGCGAAGTTGCTCAAGGCTATTTCATTGCCCGGCCGATGCCGCCTGCCGAGGTGCCGGGCTGGGTCGAAGGTTTTGTCGCACCGGCGCAATGGCAGGTGCTGGAGCAGGCAGTCTGAAGTTTTGTGATCGACACCGAGCCCATGTGGGAGCGAGCTTGCTCGCGATAGCGGTCTGACATTCAACATTGAAGGTAACTGACATACCGCTGTCGCGAGCAGGCTCGCTCCCACAATGGTCTCGTGTCGATCAGAGGAATAGCTTAGGGTGTGCCGGGCTCGGAACCTATATAGAGCCGGATAATGTCATCGATTTCCCCGGACATTTTCATTCGCACCAAGGTGCGCAAAATGCGCTGCACAGGCACCTTGGGATCGTTGCGCACATAACAACCGACACTCTGCTCCTGCAAAACCGCCACGCCTTGCAGTTGCCGGTCAGGCAGCAGGCGCTGATTGAACCAGTCCAGCGCCCATTGATTGCTCACGGCGTAGTGATAGCGTCCGGCCAGGAGTTTTTCCAGCACTTGTTCCTGGTTGCGTGCGTCTTCGCGATTCAGTCGGTCGGCGTCGAACAGCGGTTGCAGGGTCGGGTAGCTGTAGCCGAGTACCGTGCCGATGGATTGTCGCGGCAAGTCCGCAAGCGTCACCGAGGTCAGCGGATCTGGTCGGCTGATCAGCAGGTCGCGCTGAAACCAAAGTGGAATGCTCCAGATGTAGTCCCCGGACTGATTCGGCTGCCAGGACTGCGCCGCATAGCAGCGGATATCGACTTCGCCGTGCTCCATGGCGTTTTGCACTCGCGTGCGAGGCAGCACGTGAAATTCGGCCGGCACGCCGACCTGGGTCGCGAGGCTGATCATCACGTCGTGCAGGATGCCTTGGGTGGGGTGGCCGCGGTCCAGTTGCACCATCGGCATCGCCCAACTGTCGGGCACCACGAAGCGCAATGGCGGCTCGGCGTCAGCGACATTCAGGCTGATGAACAGCAGTGCCCCCAAAACCAGCCGCATAAACGCTCCGGTGCTGATAAACCCCGAGCCGATAAAAGCCCCCCAAGACCATCTTAGCCAGATTAGACGAGCGCACCGGATGCAATTTTGGCCTTGCTCCGCTAGCATTAGCCGCTTCTGTTCCTTCGTTGCGACGGTTTTCGATGAGTTATCAGGTTCTTGCACGTAAATGGCGTCCGCGCTCGTTCCGCGAAATGGTCGGCCAGACCCATGTGCTCAAGGCTCTGATCAATGCCTTGGACAGCCAGCGGCTGCACCACGCCTATCTGTTTACCGGTACCCGCGGGGTCGGCAAGACCACCATCGCGCGGATCATCGCCAAATGCCTGAACTGTGAAACAGGTATCACTTCAACACCTTGCGGCGAGTGCTCGGTGTGCCGCGAGATCGATGAGGGCCGCTTCGTCGACCTGATCGAGATCGACGCCGCGAGCCGGACCAAGGTCGAAGACACCCGCGAACTGCTCGACAACGTGCAGTACGCGCCGAGCCGCGGGCGCTTCAAGGTCTACCTGATCGACGAAGTGCACATGCTCTCCAGCCATTCCTTCAATGCGCTGTTGAAAACCCTTGAAGAGCCGCCGCCCTACGTCAAGTTCATCCTGGCGACGACCGATCCGCAGAAACTTCCTGCAACCATTCTTTCGCGGTGCCTGCAGTTCTCTCTGAAGAACATGACACCGGAGCGTGTGGTCGAGCATTTGACCCATGTGCTGGGGGTCGAGAACGTGCCGTTCGAAGACGACGCGCTGTGGCTGCTGGGTCGTGCTGCCGACGGTTCGATGCGCGACGCCATGAGCCTGACCGACCAGGCGATTGCCTTCGGTGAAGGCAAAGTCATGGCCGCCGACGTACGGGCGATGCTCGGCACGCTCGATCACGGTCAGGTCTACGACGTTCTGCATGCGCTGATCGAAGGCGACGCCAAGGCCTTGCTCGAAGCCGTCCGTCATCTGGCCGAGCAAGGCCCGGACTGGAACGGCGTGCTCTCGGAAATTCTCAACGTGCTGCACCGTGTCGCCATCGCCCAGGCCCTGCCTGAAGGCGTCGACAACGGACATGGCGACCGTGACCGGGTGCTGGCGCTGGCCCAGGCCTTGCCGGCCGAAGACGTGCAGTTCTATTACCAGATGGGCCTGATCGGTCGCCGCGACTTGCCGCTGGCGCCGGACCCGCGAGGTGGCTTCGAAATGGTGTTGCTGCGGATGCTCGCATTCCGCCCAGCAGACACCACGGACACTCCGAGGCAACCGCTAAAGCCAGTGGGGATCAGCCAAGCCACAGTTGATTCCGCAAATTCTGTGGCTGCCGCGCCCGTTATTGCGCCGGTAGTCGCTGCGGCAGTTGCACCCGTCGTGCCTGCGCCAGTTGCGGCGGTGGTTGCTCCAGTGCAAGCGCCCGAGCCTGAGCCAGTTGCACCTGTCGTCGTGTTCGAGCCTGTCGTTGAGGCGGTAGCGGTCGAACCCGTCGTCGATCTGCCGTGGAACGACTCGATCGAACCCGAGGTCGTTCAGCAACCCGCCGTCGAGCCGGTGCTGGAAACGGCCAGCGAACAACCCGAATTGGCGCCGATGCCGTTGCCGACCCCCGACAGTGTGGTGCCGGACGCACCAGAGTGGGTCGCTGCGCCGATTCCGGAGCCGTCGGTGGCCGAAGTCGATGCCGCGACGCCGGGCATGGACCTGGACGACGAGCCGCCGCTGGACGAGGACTACATCGAGCCGGATATGGAGTCGGCGTACAGCTACCTCGATGAACTGGCCAGCGAACACACCGCCGAGCCAACGCCGGAAGCCGAGCCTGAACCGGCCGCCATGCCGGCCACCGGTCTGGCGGCGCAATGGCTGGAGTTGTTCCCGAAATTGCCGATCTCCGGCATGACCGGCAGCATCGCCGCCAACTGCACGCTGATCGCCGTCGACGGTGACAACTGGCTAATGCACCTGGACCCGGCTCACAGCGCGCTGTTCAACTCGACTCAACAGCGTCGCTTGAACGATGCGTTGAACCAGTTTCATGGGCGTACGCTGAACCTGAGCATGGAGCTGATCAAGCCCGAGCAGGAAACCCCGGCCCAGGCCGCGTCCCGGCGCCGTGCGAACCGTCAGCGCGAGGCCGAAGAGTCGATCCACGGTGATCCGTTCATCCAGCAAATGATGCAGCAGTTCGGTGCGGTGGTCCGTAACGATACTATTGAACCTGTCGAGACCCTGGTCACTCAGGGCTAATAACTGAAGGCGTTCGGCCGAAAGGGCCGGGCGCTGTATTTATCCAAGTACTTTTGAGGTGATTCCCATGATGAAAGGTGGCATGGCCGGCCTGATGAAGCAGGCACAGCAGATGCAGGAAAAAATGGCCAAGATGCAGGAAGAACTGGCCAACGCCGAAGTCACCGGTAAAGCCGGTGGCGATATGGTCACCGTGGTGATGACCGGTCGTCACGACGTCAAGCGCGTGACCATCGATCCAAGCCTGGTCGAAGGCTTGAGCGAAGACGACAAAGAGATGCTGGAGGCTGTGTTCGCCGCCGCCGTCAACGATGCCGTGCGCAAAATCGAAGCCAACAGCCAGGACAAAATGTCCGGCATGACCGCTGGCATGCAACTGCCGCCGGGTATGAAACTGCCATTCTGATTCGCCAAAGCGCGTCGGATGGGCTACAAAAAAATGCCAGGCATCGCGCCTGGCATTTTTGTTTCTGACTGTTGGATCTATGGTGTCTGTGACGCCGCCATCGCGAGCAAGCTCGCTCCCACAGGGGATCTGCGGCGTACACAAATCAAATGTGGGAGCGAGCTTGCTCGCGATGAAGTCCACTCGCACCAGAGAAGAAACATCGAACGCCATACCGCCACAACGGTCTGCTCCCTATACCGCCGAATTCATCGATCAAAAGGAGAAGCTCACATGCCACAAGCATTGACCCTCAACCAACGTATCGTCCTGGCGTCCCGCCCGGTAGGCGCGCCGACGCCGGAGAATTTCCGTCTGGAGCGCGTTGCGCTGCCGGACCTGGCCGACGGTCATGTGCTGCTCAAGACCCTTTACCTGTCACTCGATCCCTACATGCGCGGACGCATGAGCGACGCGCCGTCCTACGCCGCACCGGTGGAAATCGGCGAGGTGATGACCGGTGGCGCTGTCAGCCGGGTCGAGCGCTCGCTGAGTCCGAAATTCCAGGAAGGTGATCTGGTGGTCGGTTCTACCGGTTGGCAGAGCCACAGCCTCAGCGACGGGCGCAACATCATTCCGGTGCCGTCCGGGCTGCCGAGTCCGTCAATGGCGTTGGGCGTGTTAGGCATGCCCGGAATGACCGCGTATATGGGCCTGATGGACATCGGCCAGCCCAAGGCCGGCGAAACCCTGGTGGTTGCGGCTGCCTCCGGCGCCGTGGGTTCGGTGGTCGGTCAGGTGGCTAAGATCAAGGGCTTGCGGGTGGTCGGCGTGGCCGGTGGCGCGGACAAGTGCCGTTATGTGGTCGAGGAGCTGGGTTTTGATGCTTGCATCGATCATAAGAGCCCGAACTTTGCCGATGAATTGGCCAAGGCGTGCTCCGACGGCATCGACATCTATTACGAAAACGTCGGTGGCAAGGTGTTCGATGCCGTGCTGCCGTTGCTCAATCCCAAGGCGCGAATTCCACTCTGCGGTCTGATCGCCTCCTACAACGCTCAAGAAGCACCGACCGGCCCGGATCGTCTGCCGCAATTGCAGCGAACGCTGCTGACCAAGCGTGTGCGAATCCAGGGCTTCATCGTGTTCGACGACTACGGCGATCGTCAGCCGGAATTCTTCAGCGCCATTGCCCCGTGGGTGCGCGACGGCAAGGTGAAGTTCCGTGAAGACGTGGTCGACGGCCTGGAGCAAGCACCTGAAGCGTTCATCGGTCTGCTGGAAGGACGCAACTTCGGCAAACTGGTTGTGCGGGTCGCCGAGGACTGAGTAATTGACGCTAAACAGAGGCGCGGGTATAAACCGCGTCTCGTTGTTTTGTCGGACTTTTCCCCATGAGCTTCAGCCCTTTGATTCGCCAACTGATCGACGCCCTGCGAATTTTGCCAGGTGTGGGTCAGAAAACTGCCCAACGCATGGCGTTGCAGCTGCTCGAGCGTGATCGCAGCGGCGGCTCGCGATTGGCCCTGGCACTGAGCCAGGCCATGGAAGGGGTGGGTCACTGTCGGTTGTGTCGCACGCTCACCGAAGACGACCTCTGCCCGCAATGCGCCGATACCCGTCGCGACGACACCTTGCTCTGCGTGGTGGAAGGACCGATGGACGTCTACGCGGTGGAGCAGACCGGTTTCCGTGGTCGCTACTTCGTGCTCAAGGGCCATCTGTCGCCACTTGACGGACTCGGCCCGGAAGCCATCGGTATCCCGCAACTGCTGGCGCGGATCGAAGAGGCAGGCACGTTCACTGAAGTCATTCTCGCGACCAACCCGACCGTGGAAGGTGAGGCGACAGCCCATTACATTGCGCAATTGCTCAGCAACAAAGGCCTGATCGCCTCGCGCATTGCCCATGGCGTGCCATTGGGTGGCGAGCTGGAATTGGTGGATGGCGGGACGTTGGCGCATTCGTTTGCCGGGCGTAAGCCGATCGCTCTGTAATTGCTAAAAGCAAAAGATCGCAGCCTTCGGCAGCTCCTACATGGGATCGGTTTACACCTGTAGGAGCTGCCGAAGGCTGCGATCTTTTGATCTTCCAACACTCCTCAACTTGAAAGCCAAGCAAGCGCTCGGTTAACTTCGCTGAACCTTCAGTGGAGTTCGCCGATGCCTGCCATTCAGGAATACTTCGACCCCAGCCACCAATTGGTCCGCGACAGCGTCAGACGCTTCGTCGAGCGCGAGATCTTGCCGGACATCGACCAGTGGGAAGAAGCCGAAAGCTTTCCCCGCGAGCTCTACCTCAAGGCTGGCGGGGCGGGGATTCTGGGGATCGGTTACCCCGAAGCCTTGGGGGGCAGTCATGAAGGGGATCTGTTCGCCAAGGTCGCCGCCAGCGAAGAGCTGATGCGCTGTGGCTCCGGCGGTCTGGTGGCAGGGCTCGGCTCGCTGGACATCGGCCTGCCGCCGATCCTCAAGTGGGCCAGGCCTGAAGTCCGCGATCGCGTTGTGCCTCAGGTGCTCGCCGGCGAGAAGATCAGCGCCCTGGCCGTGACCGAGCCCGGTGGTGGCTCCGACGTCGCCAACCTGCAAACCCGCGCCGTGCGTGACGGCGACTTTTACCGGGTCAGCGGCAGCAAAACCTTTATCACCAGTGGCGTCCGCGCGGATTTCTACACTGTCGCGGTGCGTACCGGCGCGCCGGGTTTCGGTGGCATCAGCCTGCTGTTGATCGAGAAGGGCACGCCCGGCTTCACCGTCGGTCGTCAGTTGAAGAAAATGGGTTGGTGGGCGTCGGACACTGCCGAACTGTTCTTCGACGAATGTCGGGTGCCGGCAGGAAATCTGATTGGCGGCGAAAACATGGGCTTCGCCTGCATCATGGGTAATTTCCAGAGCGAGCGCCTGGCGCTGGCGCTAATGGCCAACATGACCGCGCAACTGGCGCTGGAAGAGAGCCTGAAATGGGCTCGTCAACGTGAAGCGTTCGGTAAACCCATCGGCAAATTTCAAGTGCTCAAGCATCGCCTCGCCGAAATGGCCACGGCGCTGGAAGTGTCACGGGAATTCACCTACCGACAGGCGGCGAAAATGGCGGCGGGGCAGAATGTGATCAAAGAGATTTCCATGGCCAAGAATTTTGCTACCGACACGGCTGATCGGATCACCACGGATGCGGTGCAGATTCTGGGTGGTCTCGGCTACATGCGTGAGAGCCTGGTGGAGCGGCTGTACCGCGATAACCGCATTCTTTCGATCGGTGGCGGTACGCGAGAAGTGATGAACGAGATCATCAGCAAACAGATGGGGCTTTAATCGGCGGTGTAGCGGCTGACGCTATCGCGAGCAAGCTCGCTCCCACAGGGGTTTTGTGATCGCCGCAAATCCACTGTGGGAGCGAGCTTGCTCGCGATAGCGTCAGCCCAGACGCCGCCTATTTATCAGACAACGCAAACTGCGTCAGGCAGAACGTAGGAATCCCCATATCTTCCAAACGCTGCGACCCGCCCAATTCCGGCAAATCAATGATCGCTGCCGCTTCGTGAACCCGCGCGCCCATGCGTCGAACCAGGTTCGCTGCCGCAATCAGCGTCCCGCCCGTGGCGATCAGGTCATCGAACATCACCACCGAATCGCCCTCGCACAGGCTGTCAGCGTGGACTTCGAGGAAGGCTTCGCCGTATTCGGTCGCATACCCCTCGGCCAGCACGTCGGCCGGCAGTTTGCCTTGCTTGCGGAACAGCACCAGCGGCTTGTTCAGCTGATAGGCCAGGACCGAACCGATCAGAAAACCACGGGCGTCCATCGCACCGATGTGGGTGAAGTCAGCCTCGACATAACGGTGGGCGAAGCTGTCCATCACCAGGCGCAGGGCCGTGGGCGACTGGAACAAGGGGGTGATGTCGCGAAAGATAACGCCCGGCTTGGGAAAGTCGATCACAGGGCGGATGAGGGATTTGATGTCGAAGGAGTCGAAGACCATCGTCGAGGTGTCCTGGCAGGCTGCAAACGACGCAGTATAACGGCGGCTGAACCGTTTCGCTCAGCCGCCATCGCCGAAATCAGCCGTCTAGCGAGCCGCCGGCCAGGGCGCAGAGCTGAATCGGGTCGAGGATATGGATTTCCTTGCCTTCAGCCGCGATCAGTTCGTTTTGCTGGAAGCGCGTGAACACCCGGGACACGGTTTCCACCGCCAGGCCCAGGTAATTGCCGATTTCGTTGCGCGACATGCTCAGGCGGAACTGGTTGGCCGAGAAGCCCCGTGCGCGGAAACGGGCCGACAGGTTGACCAGGAACGTGGCGATGCGCTCGTCGGCGGTTTTCTTCGACAGCAGCAACATCATTTGCTGATCGTCGCGAATCTCGCGACTCATCACGCGCATCAACTGACGGCGCAGTTGCGGCAGTTGCACTGCCAGTTCGTCGAGGCGTTCGAAAGGGATTTCACACACCGATGTGGTTTCCATGGCTTGCGCCGAGACCGGGTGTTTTTCGGTGTCCATGCCCGACAAGCCGACCAGTTCGCTGGGCAGGTGGAAACCGGTGAGTTGTTCTTCGCCGCCATCGCTCAGGCTGAAGGTCTTCAGGGCGCCCGAGCGTACTGCATAAACGGAATCGAAGGTGTCGCCCTGGCGGAACAGGAATTCGCCCTTTTTCAGCGGGCGGCCACGTTTAACGATTTCGTCCAGCGCATCCATGTCTTCCAGATTCAAAGAAAGTGGCAAGCAGAGGGGGGCCAGGCTGCAATCCTTGCAATGGGCCTGACTATGAGCGCGCAGCTTTACTGGCTCGGACATTTCTTCAATCCTTGTGGGAAAACACACATAAGACGTAAGGGTAACCCACGGAAGGACATTCAGGCACGCGGCGATTTTGTCGCAGGGTCGTAAAGTCAGCGTTTAGCAGACCGGCAGTGAGGTAATAGCTAGATCACCCGCGAAAACCGCTGGCGATTGTGCTGTTCCAGGTACGCGTCGAACACCATGCACACTGAACGCACCAGCAATCGTCCGGCGGGCAGTACAGTGATCCGTTCGTTATCAAGTTCGATTAGGCCGTCTTCGGCCATTCCCTGCAACTGTGGCCAGAGTTCGCCGAAGTAACCCTGAAAGTCGATGTTGAAGGCGTGTTCGATCTCGGCGAATTCCAGGCTGAAATTACAGATCAGTTGTTGGATGACCGCACGTCGCAGGCGGTCATCGGCGTTGCACAGCAGACCACGGCTGGTGGCCAGCTGCGCGCTGGCCAGTGTGTTCTGGTACTGATTCAGGTCGCTGCTGTTCTGGCAATACAAGTCGCCGATCTGGCTGATGGCCGACACGCCCAGGCCAATCAGGTCGCAATGACCGTGGGTGGTGTAGCCCTGGAAGTTGCGTTGCAGGATCGATTCTTCCTGAGCAATCGCCAGTTCATCGTCGGGCAGCGCAAAGTGGTCCATGCCGATGTAGCGGTAACCGGCCTGGGTCAGCTGCTCGATGGTGCTCTGGAGCATTTCCAGTTTTTGCGCCGGTGTCGGCAGCTCGTCGCTGTTGATTCGCCGTTGCGGCATGAAGCGTTCCGGCAGGTGCGCGTAGTTGAACACCGAGAGGCGGTCCGGTTGCAGGTTGATCACCTCATCGACCGTGCGGGCGAAATTCTCAGGTGTCTGCCTTGGCAAGCCGTAGATCAGGTCAATGTTGATCGAGCGAAACTGCAGCGTGCGGGCGGCGTCGATCACCGCGCGGGTTTCTTCCAGGCTTTGCAGGCGATTGACCGCTCGTTGCACCGCCGGGTCGAGGTCTTGCAGGCCGATACTGACCCGGTTGAAGCCCAGTTCACGGAGCAGGCCCATGGTCGACCAGTCGGCTTCGCGAGGGTCGATTTCGATGCCGTAGTCGCCGGAATCGTCGTCCAGCAAGTTGAAGCTTTTGCGCAACTGGGCCATCAACTGGCGCAGTTCATCGTGACTGAGAAAGGTCGGGGTGCCACCGCCGAAATGCAGTTGCTCGACTTTTTGCGCGGGGTCGAGGTGGCAGGCGATCAGCTGGATTTCCTGCTCAAGGCGTTGCAAATAGGGCAGAGCCCGGCCACGGTCCTTGGTGATGACTTTGTTGCAGGCGCAGTAGTAGCAAATGTTCGCGCAGAACGGCACGTGCACATACAGCGATAATGGGCGCAGGGCTTTACGGCTGTCGCGCAGGGCGTGAAACAGGTCAAACGTGCCGACCTGACCGTCGAATTGCACCGCGGTCGGGTAGGAGGTGTAGCGCGGTCCCGCCAGGTCGTAACGGCGGATCAGATCGGTATCCCAACGAATGGCGTCGAGCATCATGCGGGCATTCCCCCGGATAGGCTGGCAGTGTCAGCGAGTCTAGGGGGAGGCGCGATGGGGCATCTTGATTTGCGTCAACGGTCAGGATTTGCGTTGTTAGTGAGGGCCTCATCGCGAGCAAGCTCGCTCCCACATGGATTTGCAGTGTTCACAAAACTTGTGGGAGCGAGCTTGCTCGCGATGGGCGCGCCACAGGTCTAATGCCCCATGAGCCAATGCTGATGCGGCCCCGGCAATGTCCAGATGCCGAACAGGATCACCAGTAATCCGCCGGTCATCCGCACGCTACGTTTACGCAACAACGCCGTGACCCGCTCAGCCGCCAACCCTGTGGCGAGCAACACCGGCCAGGTGCCGAGCCCGAACGCGAGCATCAAAAGCGCACTGTCCAGCGCATTGCCCTGACTCGCCGACCACAGCAGGGTGCTGTAAACCAACCCGCACGGCAGCCAGCCCCAGAGCGCGCCCAGCAGTAGCGCGCGGGGGACGCTCGACACCGGCAGCAGTTTGTTGGCAACCGGCTGGATATGTCGCCACAGGCCGCGACCGAGGCTTTCGATGCGGGTCAGGCCGCTCCACCAGCCAGCGAGGTACAGGCCCATGGCGACCAACAGCAATCCGGCGATGACGCGCATGAACATCGCCGCCGGGCTGTTGGCCACCGCCCAACCGGCCAGGCCGATCAGCAGGCCGGCCGTTGCATAGCTGAGAATTCGCCCCAGGTTGTAGGCCAGCAGCAGTCGAAAACGCCGGCTGCGTTGCTCCTTGGGAATCGCCAGGGTCAACGCGCCCATCAAGCCGCCGCACATGCCCAGGCAATGCCCGCCACCGAGCAGACCGAGGATCACCGCAGACACCAGCAGCGGCGCCAACTCAAGCATGGGGTGGCGCCTTGTCGTCCGGTTTGGCCGGATGACCGCTGGCTTCGTCCACCGCGGCCTTGTGGTTCGGATCCTGGTCGTCAAACAGGATGCTGTGGGCCGGGCCGTCGAGGTCGTCGTACTGACCGCTGTCGACGGCCCAGAAGAAGATGTAAATGGCGATGGCCACGATCAGCAGCGCAGCCGGGATCATCACGTAGAGAGCTGGCATTTGGACTCCATGCCCGCGCGGCTCAGGCCGGCAGCGGACGGGTTTCTGGCGTGGCGCTGACCGCAGGCGTGTTTGGCAGGCGAGTCAGGCGCAGGGCGTTCAGCACCACGGTCAACGAACTGATGGACATGCCGACCGCGGCCCATACCGGAGTGATCCAGCCGAGGGCGGCGAACGGCAACATGAGGCCATTGTACAGCCCGGCCCACAGCAGGTTCTCGATGATTACCCGGCGGGTGCGTCGAGCCAGGCTAAAGGCTTGTACCAATGCGTCGAGGCGGTTCGACAGCAGTACGGCGTCGGCACTGGTTTTCGCCAGGTCGGTGGCCGAGCCCATGGCCACGCTGATGTCGGCGGCGGCCAGCACGGGCACGTCGTTGACCCCGTCACCGAGCATCAACACCTTGCGGCCTTCCTTGTGCAGCTGTTGCAGGACCTGCAATTTGTCGTCCGGGCGCAAGCCGCCACGGGCTTCATCGATGCCCAGTTCCGCCGCGACACTGGCGACCATCGGCGAGCTGTCGCCGGACAGCAGCAGCGTGCGCCAGCCGCGAGCCTTGCAGGCGGCGAGCAGGGCGGGGGCGTCGGCACGCAAACGGTCGTCGAGAACAAACCATGCCAACGGTCCCTGGCTGTCGCCGAGCAGCAACCATTGGCCAGCTTCATCCGGCATAGATGGCCCGGCAGCGCCACTGAGTTCACAGACAAAACCCGGTTGGCCGATGCGCAGGCGTTGCTCACCGACCAAGCCTTCGAGGCCAAGTCCGGGCGTGCTGTGGACTTCTTCGGCGGCCAGCGGCGCCCGGCCAAACGCGCGGGCGATGGGGTGTTCAGAACGGTTTTCCAGGGCGGCGGCGAGGCTCAGGCATTGATCGCTGTTGAGCGCGCCGAGCGGGCGAATCGAACGCAAGGCCAGGCGACCTTCTGTCAGCGTGCCGGTCTTGTCGAAAATCACCGTGTCGATCTGGTTCAGGCCTTCCAGTACATGACCGCGAGTCAGCAGCAAACCGAGTTTGTGCAGCGTGCCGGTGGCGGCAGTGAGAGCGGTCGGCGTGGCCAGGGACAAGGCGCACGGGCACGTCGCAACGAGCATCGCCAACACAATCCAGAAGGCTCGCGAAGCATCCAGTTCCCACCAGATCAGGCCGATGACGGCAGCGGCAATCAGCGACAGCAGCAGGAACCATTGCGCGGCGCGGTCGGCCATTTCCGCCAGCCGCGGCTTCTCGGCCTGAGCACGGTCCAGCAGGCGGACGATGGCGGACAGTCGGGTGTCCTGGCCGAGAGCAAGGACTTCCACGGTCAGCGCACCTTCGACGTTCAGGGTGCCAGCGGTGACGGCATCGCCCGGCGTGCGCGGTTGTGGCAGGTATTCGCCGGTGAGCAGGGATTCGTCGATGCTCGACTGGCCATCGAGGATCTTGCCGTCGGCCGGGAGGATCGCGCCGGGGTGCACCAGCACCTGATCGCCGACGCGCAGTTCACTGAGCAGGATCCGCTCGCTCTGGCCGTCGGCACTCAGGCGCAGGCACGAGGCGGGCAGCAGGTTTACAAGCTGTGCGGTGGCGGCAGCGGTGCGTTCGCGGGCGCGACGTTCCAGATAACGCCCGGCCAGCAGGAACAGCGCGAACATGCCGACCGCATCGAAATACAGTTCACCGACGCCGGTGATCGAGGTCCAGATCCCGGCGATATAGGCACTGCCAATCGCCAGCGACACCGAGACGTCCATGGTCAGGTGCCGGGTGCGCAAGTCACGCATGGCGCCTTTGAAGAACGGCGCGCAGCTGTAAAACACGATTGGGGTGGTGAGAAATAGCGCGACCCAACGCAGGATGGTGTGCAGCTCGGGGCTGAGGTCGATGTTGAATTCCGGCCAGGTGGCCATGGTTGCCATCATCGCCTGGAACCACAGCAACCCGGCCACGCCGAGTTGACGCAGGGCCAGGCGGTTTTCGTTGGCCAGTTGTTCGCTGGCGCGGTCGGCCTGATAGGGGTGTGCGGCGTAACCGATGTGGCGCAACTCGCTGAGTACCTGGCTCAGCGGCAGTTGCGCATCGGCCCAGCGCACGTGCAGGCGATGGTTGGACAGGTTCAGGCGCGCTTCGGCCACCGCCGGCAAGCCACGCAGGTGTTTCTCGATCAGCCAGCCGCAGGCGGCGCAACTGATGCCTTCCATCAACAGGGTGGTTTCGGCGAGTTCGCCTTCGTGGCGAACGAAGGGGGCTTGCACGTCGGCACGGTCGTACAGCGCCAGTTCGTCCACCAACTGCACCGGCAGCGCTTCAGGGTTGGCCGATGACTCGCTGCGATGCTGGTAATAGGTTTCCAGTCCACCGGCCACAATGGCTTCGGCCACGGCCTGACAACCCGGACAGCAGAACTCGCGGGTTTCACCGAGGACGGCAGCGGTGAAGCGGCTGCCGGCCGGGACGGGCAGGGCGCAGTGGTAGCAGGACAGTTGGGTGTTCATGGGTGAAATCGATATCGTCCGGGAGTGCCTCATCCCTGTAGGAGCTGTCGAG
>NZ_LACH01000086.1 GCF_000968015.1 Pseudomonas fluorescens | reverse complement strand
GCTGATGGGCTACTGGATTCGTGGACGGATCCCCAAAGAGGAACAAAACCCGCTGAACCGCTGGTTGATCAGGCTCTATCAGCCGGCCCTGGACGCGGTGCTGCGCCGGCCCAAAGTCACCATGCTGGTCGCACTGTTGGTCTTTCTCAGCGCACTATGGCCGATCTCTCGCCTGGGTGGCGAGTTCCTCCCTGCGCTGGACGAGGGCGATCTGCTCTATATGCCTTCGGCTCTGCCGGGGTTGTCGGCGCAGAAAGCGGCGCAGCTGCTGCAACAGACCGATCGCCTGATCAAGACGGTGCCCGAAGTCGAACACGTCTTCGGTAAGGCGGGCCGCGCCGAAACCGCCACCGACCCGGCACCGCTGGAGATGTTCGAGACTACCATTCAATTCAAGCCGCGTGAGCAGTGGCGCCCCGGAATGACTCAGGAAAAACTGGTGGAGGAACTGGATCGAGTGGTCCGCGTGCCTGGGCTGACCAATATCTGGATACCACCGATCCGCAACCGCATCGACATGCTGGCCACCGGGATCAAGAGCCCGATCGGGGTGAAAGTTGCCGGCCCCAATCTGACGGAGATCGATACGGCTACTCAGGCGGTCGAGCGCGTGGCCAAGGATGTGCCCGGTGTCAGTTCGGCCCTGGCCGAGCGCCTGACTGGCGGCCGTTACATCGATGTGGATATCGATCGCAAGGCCGCGGCCCGCTACGGGCTGAATATCGCCGATGTGCAGTCGATCGTGGCCGGCGCTATCGGTGGTGAAAACGTCGGAGAGACCATTGAAGGGCTCGCTCGCTTCCCGATCAACGTGCGTTATCCGCGTGAGTGGCGTGACTCGCTC
>NZ_LACH01000085.1 GCF_000968015.1 Pseudomonas fluorescens | reverse complement strand
GCTGACCATCTCATTAAACCCCAGCCTACTAAAGGCTGAGGTTTTGGGTATTGCGCTGGAGCAGGTTTTACTCGACTGCTTTGACCATGTCTTCGATGACTTTCTTGGCGTCGCCGAAGACCATCATGGTTTTGTCGAGGTAGAACAGTTCGTTGTCCAGACCGGCATAGCCGCTGGCCATCGAGCGCTTGTTGACGATGATGGTCTTGGCCTTGAATGCTTCGAGAATCGGCATGCCGGCAATTGGCGATTTCGGATCGTTCTTGGCAGCCGGGTTGACCACGTCGTTGGCGCCCAACACCAGCACCACGTCGGCTTGGCCAAACTCGGAGTTGATGTCTTCCATCTCGAACACCTGGTCGTAAGGCACTTCGGCCTCGGCCAGCAATACGTTCATGTGGCCAGGCATACGACCGGCGACCGGGTGGATCGCGTACTTCACGGTCACGCCGCGATGGGTCAGCTTCTCGGTCAGCTCTTTCAGCGCGTGCTGCGCCCGTGCCACTGCCAGGCCGTAGCCTGGAACGATGATCACGGTGTCAGCGTTGGTCAGCAGGAAGGTCGCGTCGTCAGCCGAACCGGATTTCACTGGACGCGCTTCTTTCGAGCCAGCAGGACCCGCCGCATCCGCGGTGTTGCCGAAACCACCGAGCAGTACGTTGAAGAACGAACGGTTCATCGCTTTGCACATGATGTACGAGAGGATCGCACCGGACGAACCCACCAGCGAACCGGCGATGATCAGCATCGAGTTGTTCAGCGAGAAGCCAATACCCGCCGCTGCCCAGCCGGAGTAGCTGTTGAGCATCGACACAACCACCGGCATGTCCGCGCCGCCAATCGGGATGATGATCAGCACGCCCAGCACGAAGGCCAGGGCCAGCATCAGCGCGAAAGCGTTCAGGTTACCGGTCAGCATGAAGGTCACGCCGAGGCCCAGTGTCGCCAGGCCCAGCAGCAGGTTCAGCTTGTGCTGGCCACCGAACTGTACGGGTGCGCCCTGGAACAGGCGGAACTTGTACTTGCCCGACAGCTTGCCGAAGGCGATTACCGAACCGGAGAAGGTGATTGCACCGATGGCGGCACCGAGGAACAGTTCCAGGCGGTTACCGGCAGGAATGGAGTCACCCAGTTGCTTGACGATACCCAGCGATTGCGGCTCTACGACAGCAGCGATCGCAATGAACACTGCGGCCATACCGATCATGCTGTGCATGAAGGCGACCAGTTCCGGCATTTTGGTCATTTCAACGCGCTTGGCCATGATCGACCCGGCGGTACCGCCGACCAACAGACCTACGATGACGTAACCGATACCGGCGGTGGCCAACTCGGCGCCCAGCTTATAGACGAGGCCCACGGTGGTGAGGATTGCCAGCGCCATGCCGAGCATGCCGTACACATTGCCGCGCCGCGACGTGGTCGGGTGCGAGAGGCCCTTAAGAGCCTGGATGAAGCAGATCGACGCGATCAAGTAGAGCGTCGTTACAAGATTCATGCTCATTACTTAGGCGCCTCTTCTTTCACTGCTTTTGGGGCTTTTTTCTTGAACATCTCAAGCATCCTGCGAGTAACCAGGAAGCCACCAAATACGTTCACCGCTGCCAGAGCTACCGCCAGGGTGCCCATGGTTTTGCCCAGTGGTGTGACGGTCAATGCCGCTGCCAGCATGGCGCCGACGATCACAATCGCCGAAATGGCGTTAGTCACCGCCATCAAAGGCGTGTGCAGTGCAGGCGTAACGTTCCAGACCACGTGATAACCGACATAAATCGCCAGCACGAAGATGATCAGGTTGTAGATACCGGGGGAGATAAGCTCTTCCATCGTCTGAATCCCTGCTTAGGCGTTTTTGCGGATGACTTGGCCGTCGCGGCACATCAGGCACGCGGCGACGATGTCGTCTTCGAGGTTGATCTCGAACTGGCCTTCTTTGTTGAAGACCAGCTTCAGGAAGTCCAGCAGGTTGCGCGCGTACAGTGCCGAAGCATCCGCCGCGACTGCGCCGGCCAGGTTGGTCGGGCCACAAATGATCACGCCATTCTCGACGACGACCTGGTCGGCCACGGTCAGCGGGCAGTTGCCGCCCTGGGCTGCCGCGAGATCGATGACCACCGAGCCCGGCTTCATCTGCGCCACGGTTTCCGCGCTCAACAACGTTGGTGCCTTGCGGCCTGGGATCAGTGCGGTAGTGATGACAATGTCAGCCTGTTTGGCGCGTTCGTGCACGGCCAGGGCCTGACGTTGCATCCAGCTGGCGGGCATTGGTCGCGCGTAACCGCCGACACCAACGGCGCATTCACGCTCTTCATCGGTTTCGTAAGGTACGTCGACGAACTTGGCGCCGAGGGATTCAATCTGCTCTTTTACCGCAGGACGTACGTCAGACGCTTCGATCACTGCACCCAGACGTTTCGCCGTAGCGATCGCCTGCAAACCGGCTACACCTGCGCCGAGAATCAGCACGCGCGCCGCTTTCACGGTACCCGCAGCGGTCATCAGCATCGGCATGAAGCGTGGATAGTGGTGAGCGGCCAACAACACGGCTTTATAGCCGGCGATGTTGGCTTGGGAGGACAGCACATCCAGGCTCTGAGCGCGGGAGGTACGCGGCGCGGCTTCCAGCGCAAACGCGGTAATGCCGCACTCAGCCAGCCTGGCAATGGTTTCATTGCTGAACGGGTTGAGCATGCCCACCACTACGGTGCCGCTTTTAATCAGCGTCAGCTCGCTGTCGCTGGGGGCGACCACCTTGAGAATCAGCTCGGCACTAAACGCATCGTTGGCGCTGCCAATAATTGCGCCTGCCGCTTCATAGGCACTGTCGACAACGCTGGCGTTAATGCCGGCGCCGCTTTGCACAGTGACCTTATGACCCTGGCCGATCAGCTTCTTGATGGTTTCCGGGGTTGCAGCAACCCGTGTTTCACCGGTCTGGGTTTCGAGAGGAACACCAATGTGCACGTCAAATCTCCTGCGTGATCTTATTGAGTAAACCCAGGCACTTCGGATGGTGCGGCTGGGGGCGGCCGATCAGCACGATCCCGCCAAATCAGGGCGGGGCGCGGCATTTTGCAGGCGAACTTAGTGCCCTTCAAGGGTTTATGACGGGTGACGGAAAATTAACTACAAGTCACCCCGTGACCGAATGTCGCAACTAACCGGTTCAATCCCTTGCAGGCCGTGCCTTGTAAGGATTCTTGTAAAAATCGAAGAATTTACGCATTGGTCAGGTGAATGAGTCGTTATTGCTCCGCAATAGAGGCTCAAGGCCACGTTTTCAGGCTCTTGTGGGACGTTTGTACTGCTTGTCGGTACAGTCTTCGAATATGCGACAAATACTTATATCTGTAGTGCTTTGATTTTACTGACTACGAGGTCAGCTAATAGCGTGAAGCCTTTATCCTTCTAGGCTGTAGCTCTGTGCCTGATTGACCAGCCAATCGCGAAATGCCCTTAAAGAGGCCGATTCGACCTTTCGCTCGGGAATCATCAGGTAATACGCCTTGATGCTTGATAGCGCTTGGGCGTTGGCAATGACCAGGCGCTTCTCGGCCAGTTCGCGTTGAATCAGGAACGGCGGAATCAGCGCTATTCCCATATCGTGCATGGCCGCTTGGGCAAGCATGGAGAATAGCTCGTAGCGCGGCCCTGTCATGTCTCGCGGGATGTTAAGGTTTTGGGAGTTGAACCATTGGCGCCAGGCATAAGGGCGAGTGGTCTGCTGCAGCAGGGGCAATTCAGCAATTTCACCGGGTGACAGGGTTGTCTTTTTCCCCATGAGATTGGGGCTGCACACCGGCATCGGATTTTCGCCCATCAGCCTGTGGGATTCGGTACCCGACCAGTCCGCGTCGCCAAAATAGATCGCGGCATCGAAGTCGGTGTCGGCAAACAGGAAGGGGCGCGTTCGGTTGGTGAGGTTCACCGTCACTTCCGGGTGTTTTTGCTGGAAATCCTTGAGTCGTGGCAGCAGCCATTGAGTGCCGAAGGTTGGAACCACTGCCAGCTCGATCACGTTGGCACCTTGCTGGCCCATCACTGACAAGGTGTCGCGCTCAACCGCATCGAGTTGGGTGGCCACCCGCCGGCTGTAGGAAAGGCCTGCTTCCGTCAGCTTGACTCCGCGTCGCGAGCGTCGGAACAGTTCTACGCCGAGGAACTCCTCAAGGCTGGCTATCTGTCGGCAAATGGCGCCTTGAGTGAGCGAAAGCTCCTGGGCTGCCTTGGTAAAACTTTCGTGGCGAGCCGCCGCTTCAAAGCTGATCAGGGCCGTTGTGCTGGGAATTTTCCTGCGCATGTACGTCAACCTCACTAATACATCGCATAAAAGCTATTTTGCGATGTTTCGGAGTGAGAAATTAGCACAACAGTATGCAAAATCCTCGTTTGCCGTAACGCCGAACCCGGCCTAGGATCAGCCCACGTTATTTGACCCGATTCGAGAGGACACACTCATGGGCGGTAAAGCTAGCTTCAACTGGATCGATCCCCTGCTGCTGGATCAACAGCTCACCGAAGAAGAACGCATGATTCGCGACACCGCTGAGCAATTCGCTCAGCAGAAGCTCGCGCCGCGTGTTCTCGAAGCTTTCCGTCATGAAAAGACCGACCCGGCAATCTTCCGCGAGATGGGCGAAATAGGCCTGTTGGGCGCAACTATCCCTGAGCAGTATGGTGGCAGCGGCCTGAACTACGTCAGCTACGGCCTGATCGCTCGTGAAGTCGAACGTGTCGACTCCGGCTATCGCTCGATGATGAGTGTGCAGTCCTCGCTGGTGATGGTGCCGATCAATGAGTTCGGTACCGAAGCCCAAAAGCAGAAGTACCTGCCAAAACTTGCAACGGGCGAATGGATTGGTTGCTTCGGTCTGACCGAGCCTGACCACGGTTCTGACCCGGGCTCGATGATTACTCGTGCACGCAAAGTGGAAGGCGGCTACAGCCTGACCGGCAGCAAGATGTGGATCACCAACAGCCCGATCGCCGACGTGTTCGTGGTCTGGGGCAAGGACGATGCGGGCGATATCCGTGGCTTCGTTCTGGAGAAAGGCTGGAAAGGCCTGAGTGCTCCGGCGATTCACGGCAAGGTCGGCCTGCGTGCGTCCATCACCGGTGAGATCGTCATGGACAACGTGTTTGTCCCTGAAGAGAACATCTTCCCGGATGTCCGTGGCTTGAAAGGTCCTTTTACTTGCCTCAACTCGGCGCGTTACGGCATTTCCTGGGGCGCACTGGGCGCTGCCGAGTTCTGCTGGCACACCGCTCGCCAGTACACCCTGGATCGTCAGCAGTTCGGTCGCCCGCTGGCCGCCACTCAGCTGATCCAAAAGAAGCTGGCCGACATGCAGACTGAGATCACCATGGCGCTGCAAGGTTGCCTGCGTCTGGGTCGCATGAAAGATGAAGGTACTGCAGCGGTCGAGATCACTTCGATGATGAAGCGCAACTCCTGCGGCAAGTCCCTGGACATTGCCCGGATGGCGCGCGACATGCTGGGTGGTAACGGCATTTCCGATGAGTTCGGTGTTGCTCGCCACTTGGTCAACCTGGAAGTGGTGAATACCTACGAAGGTACGCATGACGTCCACGCGCTGATCCTCGGTCGTGCGCAGACCGGCCTTCAAGCGTTCTATTAATAGGAGAACGCCATGGGCGCGCTTTCGCATCTACGGGTACTGGATTTATCGCGGGTACTGGCCGGGCCCTGGTCCGGGCAAATACTGGCGGACCTTGGCGCCGAGGTGATCAAGGTCGAGCGCCCGGGCAATGGCGATGACACACGCGCTTGGGGGCCTCCCTTCCTTAAAGACGCTTATGGCGAGAACACTAGCGAGGCCGCCTATTACTTGTCGGCCAATCGCAACAAGCAATCGGTCACCATCGACTTCACCCGGCCTGAAGGGCAGAAGCTGGTGCGTGATCTGGCGGCGAAGTCGGACATCCTGATCGAGAACTTCAAAGTCGGTGGTCTGGCGGCATATGGTTTGGACTATGAGTCGCTAAAGGTGATCAATCCGAATCTGATCTATTGCTCGATTACCGGGTTTGGTCAGACAGGCCCTTACGCCAAGCGCGCGGGTTATGACTTCATGATCCAGGGGTTGGGCGGTCTGATGAGTCTGACGGGGCGACCCGAAGGGGATGAGGGCGCCGGGCCGGTGAAAGTCGGCGTGGCGCTGACGGACATTTTGACCGGTCTCTATTCGACCGTGGCGATCCTTGCAGCGCTTGCGCATCGGGATCATGACGGTGGCGGTCAGCATATTGATATGGCGTTGTTGGATGTTCAGGTGGCTTGTCTGGCTAACCAGGCAATGAATTACCTGACTACGGGCAATGCTCCGAAGCGCCTGGGTAATGCTCATCCGAATATCGTGCCTTATCAGGACTTTCCTACGGCGGATGGAGACTTCATCCTCACCGTGGGTAATGACGGACAGTTTCGCAAGTTTGCTGAAGTGGCTGGTCAGCCACAGTGGGCAGATGATCCACGCTTTGCGACCAACAAGTTGCGGGTGGCGAATCGTGCGGTGTTGATTCCGCTTATTCGCCAGGCGACTGTGTTCAAGACGACTGCTGAGTGGGTGCTGCAGCTGGAGCAAGCAGGTGTGCCGTGCGGGCCGATTAATGACCTGGCTCAGATGTTTGCGGATCCTCAGGTTAAGGCGCGCGGGTTGGCGATCGAGCTGCCCCATGTGCTGGCCGGGATGGTGCCGCAGGTAGCGAGTCCGATTCGACTGTCCGAAACGCCTGTGGAGTATCGCAATGCGCCTCCTTTATTGGGCGAGCACACGTTGGAGGTTCTGCAGCGGGTGTTGGGTCTGGATGCCAGCGTTGTGGCTGCATTCAAAGAGGCCGGGGTGCTCTGAGGATTTCTTCTATATAGAGGGAGTGGTTTTACTCTCCTATATAGAGAGCAAACGGGCTGTTTTCCGTTGTTCTGCAAGTGATTGATAGAAAAGCGCAATTAAGTGTTGACGGCAGATTCTGGAAGTCTATAATTCGCCCCACTTCCGGCGCAGTCGAAACGGAAAACTCCTTGGTAAACAACGAGTTACGCAGTTTTCGGCAGCGAGCGGCTTCAGGTCAT
>NZ_LACH01000084.1 GCF_000968015.1 Pseudomonas fluorescens | reverse complement strand
CGGTAATCCGTGAAGAACCAAAAATAAGCCCGACAGAGCGCTTTTTGCGCCTGCAACGACAGTAAAAAGCCTCTGAAAACCGCTTTTTCGTACAATTTATTCAGGTTTTACAGGTTTTTTTATTGTCTTTACTTTTGGCTGAAAGCCTTTTAAAACGGGGCTTGCAGCCAAACAAAGCAGCAAACGGAACGCGACTGCAGGGCAAACAGCACGTCCGGGGGGCTCCCAAAGCGAACATTTCGACTATGATACCCCGGTGTGCCCAGTTGGCCTGAGCAGCACAGCACTACTGAAAATATATGTTTCTTGGAGATACACCATGTCTAATCGCCAAACCGGCACCGTTAAATGGTTCAACGATGAAAAAGGCTTCGGCTTCATCACTCCTCAAGGTGGCGGTGACGACCTGTTCGTACACTTCAAAGCTATCGAAAGCGACGGTTTCAAAAGCCTGAAAGAAGGCCAGACCGTTTCCTTCGTGGCTGAGAAAGGCCAAAAGGGTATGCAAGCTGCACAAGTCCGCGCTGAGTAATTTTCAGCCGCACTAAAAAAACCCCGTCCATGTGACGGGGTTTTTTATGGGCGAAACAGAAGCCTGAAGCGATCAGCCGCAGTTGACGCGGGTGACGACCCGATTGGCATCGGTATTCAGGTTCAGGCGATCGGAGCGGTACTCCAGGGTCACCATGTCGGTGGGCAAGAGGAACCGTGCATTCTGCGCACCTGCGCGAGTACGCGCCTGCTCCAGCAGTTCAGGCGAAGCCTTTTTGCCAATGGTGAATTCGGCAGCCTTTGCCTCACAACGGCTATGACCCGTGTCAGTCGTCGTGACAGGATCTGTTGTCGACTCGGTGGAGGTAGTGCTGCAACCGGCCAGCATGGCAACGGCCAACAAAGTACCCAATGACGCGAGCTTCCAAGGCATGAAGCCTCCTTTTTTCAATAGTTAAGCTGAGATCGTGCGACCGCCAATCTGGCGTTTGGTTTCACAGGGAGCACTAGCACCCTGCCCTCTATTCGGACACGCGGCGAGTTTGCCTGAGCATCGCCCTGCCGTTTACCACTCAATCGTGACTGAATATGAACAGCGTTCAATAAACGTCAATGTAGTCGAACGGCGGATTCGGCCAGTTCTCTTTCAGCGCATTGAAAATCTGCATGACCCAGACCTCGTCACTGGCCGCGACCAATCCGACATAACCGGAACCCTTGGCCCACGTCTCCAGACGAAACAACAGCCCGCTGATATCAGTGCCACCCACAACGCCTGACGAAATGTAGGCAATGCCGCCCTTGGTGACTCGCAATTGAGTGTGCTCATCGTCGCTGGCAGAGGCCAGCAGCTGACGCACCGCCTCAAGGGTCAAGCCGTCAGGAGTGTTCAAATCGATTTGCACAGCAGAGTCCTTGAAAATTCGTCAAAGACCAAGTGTCGCATAGCCCTCCCCCCATGCCTAAGTCGGAGTGCCAAAAGCCGCGCAAAATGGTTAACTCGACACTCAGACTTTCCCGACTTCACGAGCGCCATCATGACCACCGTAAGTATCGACGCCGACATCAAAGCCAAGTGGCCACAGGGTCACAGCTCCTACAGCCCGGGCAGCCCGGAAGAGTTGGCAATCATTGGTATCGATCTATTGGTCAAGGAGCTGGGGACTGAAGCGGCGCAATCCTTCATCGCGCAGGTATTCGAGAAATACCCGGCCGACTATATTGGCCTGATAGATAGCGAGTGAACGTAAGACCCGCAGGCTGGCACCTGCGGGTCAATGGCTTACTTCAGACGAGCCAGACGCTCGGTCAGCAGGTCAAAGAAGCCTTGGGCGTCGCCGCTTTCCACCCAGAAAGCGTTCTTCGGCGCTTTCAAGCCGTCATACCAATCGACGATCGTTTGGCCGAACGTCGGGCCTTCGCGGCTATCAACCACCACATTGACCGAACGACCGGTGAACAATTCAGGCTTGAGCAGATAGGCGATGACCGTCGCGTCATGCACCGGGCCACCCGGAATGCCGTAGTGCTCCATGTCGCCTTTGACGTATTCATTGAGAATATCGCCCACCAGCTTGCTGGCATTGTTGTTGATCGCTGCAATCTGCTTCAGGCGCGCTTCACTGGTGAGGATCTTGTGGGTCACGTCCAGCGGCAGGTAGGTCAGCTTCACGCCGCTTTTCAATACCACTTCCGCAGCCTGCGGGTCGGCGAACAGGTTGAACTCGGCCACCGGGGTGATGTTGCCGCCATTGAAGTGCGCCCCGCCCATGATCACCACCTCCTTGATGCCCTGAACGATCTCAGGTTCCTGGATCAGCGCCAGTGCCAGGTTGGTTTGTGGACCGAGCATGGCGATGGTGATGCTGTGAGGCTTGGCGGCTTTCAAGGTGTCGATCAGGTAGTTGACCGCATTGCCCTGGGCCAGGCCTTTCTTTGGTTCATGTACGGTGACGCCCGACAGGCCTTCCTTGCCATGGATATTCTCGGCATAGATCGGCGTGCGCATCAGCGGCTTCGGAGCACCCGCGTAGACCGGCACCTCGTCGCGCCCTGCCCACTCGCGGGCCAGCCGCGCATTACGCGACGTCTTGTCCAGACGCACATTGCCGGCCACGGTGGTCAGCGCACGAATGTTCAGCTCTTGCGGCGACGCCAGGGCAAACAGCAAGGCAACCACGTCGTCGGCGCCCGGGTCGGTGTCGATGATCAAGTCGATCTTTTCCGCCGCCTGGGCGCTTGTTGCGGTAATCAGGGACAAAAGCAGCAGACTCCGGAGCAGATGGTGCAGTTTCTGAGCATAGCGTTGCATAGCGCACTCCTTGTGCGTGGGACAGCAAAAAGACAACAACGAGTTAGAACGTAACCCCTGCCACCAGCACGATGTTGCAGTACGGCTGACATTCGCCTGTGCGAACAATCGCCCGTGCCTGTCGGCTGAGGACTTTGAATTGGTCATGACTGAGCAGCTCACGCCGACCCAACGCACCTTCGGCATTCAGCTCATCGAGCGTCGCCAACGCCGTAGGCTTTTTGTCTAGGATCTCCTGGGCCAATACATGGCGCTCGACCTGCATTTCGCTGAGCACAACCTTCAACGTGCTGACGAAATCCGGGATACCGTGGGTCAGGGCCAAGTCGATCAGCTCGACGCCTGGCGGCACCGGCAAACCTGCATCACCGATTACCACGATGTCGCCATGGCCCAGGGACGCGACCAGCCGCGACAACGCGACATTGAGCAAAGGTGTCTTTTTCATGGTGCGTTAAAGGCCTGTACGTCGGACAAGGTGGGAATCGAGGGTTGCGCGCCAGCACGGGTCACCGACAGTGCCGCGGCGACCTGGCCGAAACGGATCGCGTCGGCTTCGCTTTTGCCGGCCGCCAGTGCGGCGGCGAAACCACCGACGAAGGTGTCGCCAGCCGCCGTGGTATCGACAGCCTTCACCTTCGGCGCAGGGAAATGCTCGAAGCCTTTGCCGTTGGCAAACAGCGAACCTTGAGCACCGAGGGTGATGATGACTTTGCCGGCCCCCATCGCAATCAACCGGGTCGCAGCGGTTTCGGCAGATGCCAAAGAATCCACTGGTAAACCACTCAGCGCCGAGGCCTCGCTTTCGTTGGGGATCAGATAATCGATGGACGCGTACCAGTCCGCCGGCAGTGGGCGGCTGGCTGGCGCCGGGTTGAGGATCACGGTCTTACCCAATTCACGGCCACGCTTGAGCGCATGACCGACAGTGGCATCCGGGACTTCCAGCTGGCAGATGATCACGTCCGCAGCCTGTAAGACTGCATCAAAACGGTCGATCACCGCTGGCGTCAGCGCCCCGTTGGCACCGGCAACGATCACGATGGCGTTCTGGCTGTTGTCATCGACCACAATCAACGCTACGCCGCTGGAATCGTCGACGGTGCTGACCGCCTGGCAATCGATTTGCTCGGCCAACAGGGCTCCGCGCAGTTCTTCGCCGTAGGCATCGCTGCCCACGCAACCGACCATCGACACCTGCGCCCCCAGCCTCGCCGCGGCGACCGCCTGATTCGCGCCCTTGCCACCGGAAACCGTGGAAAACGACTCGCCGATCAGCGTTTCACCACCACGGGGCAGCCGTGGCGCCCGGGTGACCAGGTCCATGTTCAGGCTGCCTATAACCACTACTTTTGCTGGCATACGTCACTACTCATCGATTCTGTTTCAGCGGTGCTTTTGATTCAGCGGCGTTCTATTTCAACGGAACTGGGCGAACACGCCGGCCAGCGGCGCAGTCGACTCCCGCAGGACAATACTGGGCGTCACGATCCGTTGATCGGTGGCCATATCCGGTGTGGCGATTCTTCTTAACAGCACTTCGGCCGCCATCTCGCCGAGTTGCAGGATCGACTGCCCCACGGTAGTCAGCGCCGGGTACACATAGCGGCTCATCTGAATATCGTCGAAGCCGATCACCGACAGCTCTGTCGGTACACGAATGTTGCGCTCGGCCGCTGCTCGCAGCACACCGATACCGATCATGTCGTTACCGGCGAAGATCGCGCTCGGCGGGTTCTTTTCCAGCAGGATCGCGGCGGCGTTGTAGCCGCCGGTGCTGGTGAAGTCGCTTTCCAGCATGCGCTCGCGGGATACTTCGACACCCGCCTCTTTCAGGGCACGGCAATAACCGGCCAGACGCATCTGCGCCACGCTGGTACTCGCCGGACCACCAATGGTAGCGATGTCCCAGTGCCCCAATTCCAGTAGGTGGCGGGTCGCCAGATAGGCGCCGTATTCGTGATCGATCCGCACCAGATCGGCATTCACACCTTCCAGCCCACGGTCGACGATCACCATCGGCGTACGCACGCCTGCCAGGCCCTCCGCCAGCCCAGCGTCACCGCCAGCCGAAGCGACGATCAGCCCGTCGATGCGCTTTTCCAGCAGCACACGCAGGTAGCTGCGCTGCTTGTCCGGGTTGTCATCGGAGTTACAGAGAATCACGCAGTAGCCATTACGCTCGCAGTAATCCTCGATGCCGCGCGCCAGTTCGGCGAAGTACGGGTTGAGGCTGTTGGGCACCAGCAGACCGATGGTCGCCGTGGTTTTGGCCTTGAGGGACCGGGCCACGGCGCTAGGTACGTAGTCGAGGGTTTTGATTGCTGCCTCAACCTTGACCCGCACCTCTTCGCTCACCGGCCGGGTCTTGTTCACTACGTGGGAAACCGTGGTGTAGGAAATTCCCGCGAGCGCTGCCACATCCTTGATCGTTGCCATGACTCAGGTCCGCCGGCTTGCGCGCTGACTGCGATAAGTATCAAGCACTACCGCCACCACGATCACCGCGCCGGTGATAATGCGTTTGGTGGGTTCAGTCGCGCCGATCTGCGCGAGACCGGCCGCCAATACGGAAATGATCAGTACCCCGAAGAACGTACTGATGACCGAACCGCGCCCCCCCATCAAACTGGTGCCGCCGATCACGACGGCGGCGATCACTTGCAGCTCCAGCCCGGAGCCGGCATTCGGATCCGCCGCTTCCAGACGGGAAATCTGGAACAGCGCAGCAATACCGGCCAGCAGCCCCATCAGACTGAACACCAGAATCTTGTAGGGCTTCGGATTGATCCCTGCCAGACGCACCGCCTCTTCGTTGGTGCCGATGCCGATCAGGTAACGACCGAACACGGTACGCGTCAGCACCGCCTGGGCAATGAAGATGATCAACAAGGCAATGATGAACGACGGCGAGGTGCCGAAGGCGATCGGGTTGGACAACCAGGCGAAGGCGTCGCCGATGTAGGCCGTGCGCGATCCGGTCATCTGATACGCCACGCCGCGGGCCATTTCCAGCACGCCGAGGGAAACGATGAACGATGGAATGCGCCATGCCACAGTGATCGAACCGGTGATGGTGCCAGCCAGTGCTGCCGCCGCCATTCCGAGCAGCGCCGCAGGCAACACGCTCCAGCCCCAACCGAGTATTGCCACACTGACCGTTGACGCCGCGAGCGCGAGCACCGAACCCACCGACAGGTCGATGCCGCCGATGATCAACACGAACGTCATGCCGACCGCCAGCACCATCAAGTCCGGTATCTGGTTGGCCAGGGTGCTGAAGGTGTCATAAGACAAGAAATGGCTGCTCAGAACCGAGAACAGCGCGACCATCGCCAGCAAGGCACCCGCCAGCCCCAGATAGGTACCGAGGCCGTAAAAGTTGCCACTACGTTTGCCGGCAGTCACTGCAGTATTCATGCGAGATCCCTAGGCGCCGCTTCATTGAGCAACGCATCACGTTTTTGGTAGCCGGCGAACGCGGCGGCAAGCAAATCATCCTGGGTCCAGCTGTCACGCTCAAAGGTGTCGATCAGACGTCCCGCCGAGAGCACGCCGATGCGGTCACAGATCAACATCAGTTCACGCAGGTCGCTGGACACCACCACCAGCGCTTTGCCTTGACGGGTCAGGTCACCGAGCAGGGCATAAATGTCAAACTTGGCGCCGACGTCGATACCACGCGTTGGCTCGTCGAACAGCATCACCGAGCAATCACGCTCAAGCCACCGGCCGATCACGACTTTTTGCTGGTTGCCGCCGGACAGCTCCGACACCAATTGCGTCGGGCTGGAGCTGCGGATGTGCATGGCATCGATCTGACGCTGGGCCAGGGCCACCTCGTCACCGTTGTTGACGAAGCCACCGCTGGAAATCACCGGCATATTGCCCAAGGCAATATTCGCGCTGATCGATTGGGTCAGCAGCAAGCCTTCGCCTTTGCGGTCTTCAGTGATCAGGGCGATGCCATGACCGACCGCGTCGGCCGGCGAACGGATACTGACGACCTGTGCTGGCGAACCGAGCGCAACCGTGCCGCTGTCTGCTGTATCAGCACCGAAGATCAAGCGCAGTAACTCGGTGCGCCCTGCCCCGATCAAACCGGAAATTCCGTAGATCTCGCCGGCACGCACCTCGAAGGACACGTCGCGAACCTTATCGGAGCGGGTCAGCCCTTTAACCGTTAAGGCTGGAGCGCCGATCTTGCGCGGCCCCATGTCGATGTGTTCGCCGAGTTCGCGACCAACCATCAGCGTCACCAGTTGCTCGCTGTTGTAATTGGCCATCGGCTCGACGCAAACCAGGTTGCCATCACGCAGTACCGCAATACGCTGGGCGACCCGCGCCAGTTCCTCGAGACGGTGCGAGATATAGATGATCGACACGCCGCGAGCTTGCAGACGAGTGATCTGCTCGAACAGCATCTCGACTTCACGATTCGTCAGCATTGCGGTCGGTTCGTCGAGGATCAGCACGTGGCAATCGCCGATCAGGTTGCGGGCGATCTCCACCATTTGCTGATGACCGATGCCCAATTCGCCCACCAGCGTGTCCGGATCAATCGCGTCGAGGCCGACCTGGGCCATGGCTTCGATCGCTGCCTTGCGCAATTGCCTGCGACGGATCCAGCCGCCCTTGCTGGGCAGGTTGTCGAGAAACAGGTTTTCCGCCACCGACAGGGTCGGCAACAGATTGAGTTCTTGCATCACCATGCGAATGCCGAGGTCTTCGGCCTGGGTGCGACTGGAGGGGCGGTAATCCTGCCCCTGGAATTGCATGTGGCCGGTGGTCGGCGTGACCAGCCCGCCGATGATCTTCGACAGCGTGCTTTTTCCCGCGCCGTTTTCGCCGGTCAGCGCCAGCACTTCACCGCGCATCAGCGTCAGGTCGATGCCGGTCAGGACCGGTTGGGCGTAGGTCTTACTGATACCGCTGACCGAGAGGACAGCGTTCGGGGCGGAAACTGACATAAAAACTCTCCATGCGCTCGCCCGGACGGGCGAGCACCGTTGTGTCGCCAGAAGGACTACTTGGTGACCAGCTCTACCGGAGTTTCGATCACGCCATTGGTGCCGCTGTCGACTTTCTCACCCTTGATGATCTTCAGCGCAGTCTCGATGCCAAACACGGCTTGCCGGGCTGCAAACTGGTCAGCGGTGGCCAGAACGCGACCATCCTTGAGCATTGGCTTGATGGCGTTGATGTTGTCGTAACCGACCACTTGCACCTTGCCGGCCTTGCCCGCTGCGCGCACGGCGGATACTGCGCCGACGGCCATGCTGTCGTTGCCGGCCAGAAGGGCTTTGACTTGCGGGTATTCGCTGAGGATCGAGGCAGCCACCTTGTTGCCTTTGTCGATTTCCCAGTCACCGGACTGCAAAGAGACGACCTTGATCTGCGCCGCTTCCATCGCATCCTTGAAGCCTGCGGTTCTCTGCTGCGCGTTGGTGGTGGTTGAAACGCCTTCGATGATGCCGACTTCGTCGCCGGCCTTCAGTTGCTTGGCCAGGTACTCGCCCACCAGACGCGCGCCTTTGCGGTTATCCGGGCCTACGAACGGTACGGTGATGTTTTTGCTTTTGACCACAGCCGGGTCCAGCTGGTTGTCGATGTTGATCACGGTGATACCGGCATCGATGGCTTTCTTGATCACAGGAACCATGGCCTTGGAATCGGCCGGCGCGATGACCAGCGCATTGACCTTGGCCAGAATCATTTGCTCGACGATGCGCGTCTGGCCAGCCGTGTCGGTTTCGTCTTTGATGCCGTTGGAGATGAGTTCGAAATCGCCGGAGTGGTCTTTCTGATAGGCCTTGGCGCCGTCTTCCATGGTCAGGAAGAATTCATTGGCCAGGGATTTCATGACCAGCGCGACTTTGGGTTTTTCAGTCTCGGCGAAGGCCGAAGAGACAGGTAACGCGACGGATGCGGCAGCCAGCATAGCGACAGCGAGAAGACGTCCAGCGAATGGCAGCTTCATGGGTTCACTCCGATCTTATGATTATTGTGAGCAACGCTTGCGCTGGCGTAGGCTTCATTGCGCTCACTGATAGATAACCACGGGGAGCACCGCGCAAACGTTTGCGTAGACCGGACTATGCGAACCCTGCTGACATTTGTCAACGACCAGAAAAGCCGTTTTGCGGGGAAAACCTCAAATGCCGGCATTCATGTCATGCCGTCGTGTTGACCACCGATCCGGTGCTGGAGCCCTTGGCCATTTCCTTGTAAAGGCTGTTGGCCGTTTCCAGTATTGCGGCAGTGGTATCGGCCATTTGCCCCTGAATCGCCATCACCACGGTGGCCTTGGCTTCAGGCGTCGGGTAAGACGCCGATTGGGCCGCTGCCAATTGTTGCTGCTGTTCACGCAACTGCTCTTGAAGCTCTTTCAAACGCTTGAGCAAAACCTTTTCCACCACCGAGGCATTATCGGCGCCATCCGCTTCAGTCGACGCCTGCGCACTTTTATCCAGGCCCACAGCGCCGGTTCTGACTTGCTTGCTGTCGCTTTCCTTCGTACCCAACGCTTGATTCGCGGCATCGGCCGTCTGATCGCTCAACGCTTGAATCGTAGCGGCGGATTTGCCGCCGATGGTGACGCCTGCGGCGTTTGGGATACCAATGGATAACGACATGTGAACTCCTGAGTAAAAAGATCCTTTAAAGGAACATCGACCGAAGCGCGGGTTTCTTTAGCAGTGATTCGCAATCTTGCAAGGCGATTAGCTCTACAGAGGTCGTAGTACTTTTCGGAGAGCCGAACAGAAACGCTCAACACGTTCGGAAACCCGGACAACAGACTGTTAACCATTCTGGCCAATAAAATAAATACTGATACAAATCATAAAGTTAAAAGTTTTTCTTATTCAAAGTACGACTGGTACAGATCCTGCTCTTCTCATTCACCCCAAGCGTTCAGATCCGCCTGGGGCGCATCTAGATGAACCTGCATCAGCACCGTCTCACTACTAGAGAGAAAAATAATGACATCTGCTTTCAAGACCTTCGTTCCGGGCGCTTTAGCCCTCTTGCTGCTCCTGCCTACTGCCCTTCAGGCAAAAGAAGTCGAAACCCAACAGAAACTGGCGAACGTGGTGATCCTGGCCACCGGCGGCACCATTGCCGGCGCGGGCGCCAGCGCCGCTAACAGCGCTACCTATCAAGCGGCAAAAGTCGGCATCGAACAATTGATCGCCGGGGTTCCGGAACTCAGCCAACTAGCAAACGTTCGTGGCGAACAGGTCATGCAGATCGCGTCCGAAAGCATCACCAACGACAACCTGCTGCAACTGGGTCGTCGCGTGGCCGAACTGGCCGACAGCAAAGACGTCGACGGCATCGTTATCACCCACGGCACCGACACTCTGGAAGAAACCGCCTACTTCCTGAACCTGGTGGAAAAAACCGACAAGCCAATCATCGTTGTCGGCTCCATGCGCCCAGGCACCGCGATGTCAGCCGATGGCATGCTGAACCTGTACAACGCAGTGGCCGTGGCAAGCAGCAAAGAGGCACGCGGCAAAGGCGTACTGGTGACCATGAACGATGAAATCCAGTCAGGTCGCGACGTCAGCAAAATGATCAACATCAAGACCGAGGCGTTTAAAAGTGCCTGGGGCCCACTGGGCATGGTGGTCGAAGGCAAATCCTACTGGTTCCGTCTGCCGGCCAAGCGTCACACCATGGACTCGGAATTTGACATCAAAACCATCAAGAGCCTGCCTGCCGTAGAAATCGCCTATTCCTACGGCAATGTCAGCGATACCGCTTACAAAGCGTTGGCTCAATCTGGTGCCAAAGCCATCATTCACGCCGGTACCGGCAACGGCTCTGTCTCGTCCCGTGTAGTCCCATCGCTGCAAGCCCTGCGCAAGGACGGCGTGCAAATCATTCGCTCGTCCCACGTCAACGCCGGCGGTTTCGTACTGCGTAACGCCGAACAGCCAGACGACAAGTACGACTGGGTTGTCGCGAATGACCTGAACCCGCAAAAAGCTCGCATCCTGGCGATGGTCGCACTGACCAAGACCAACGACAGCAAAGAGCTGCAACGCATGTTCTGGGAATACTGATTCGCCCTCGCCCGACCGGTTCCGGTCGGGCACCGCTTTCACCACTCGCCAACCCAGGCGAGTGGCTCACACCCCATTCCGATATTTCGATAAAAAACTTCCCTTCGTCCTACACCAAACGGAAAAAATTGCTGTCAGAGGATTTTCTTGAATTTTAAGCAGTTGCGAAAATGCTTACAGTTAAATACTGTATGCACGTACAGCTTAATAAGGATAATTCCGTGGCCAACACCTCTGCCTCTCCTGACTCCTATGCACGCATGGGTATGCGCGTTCAAAAAATCATCAATTCCCCCACCGCCCAAAAAGCCAAAGCAGCCTTGATCTTCCGTCTACCGGACGAGCCCGTGGATGAGTGGGAACAATTACTCGAAGAAATCGACGAGAACGACAACGTCACCCTCGCCTATCGCGACGATGGCGGCGTGCAGATTTTTTGGGTTGTGCCGAAGGAAGATTGAGTCAATGAGTGTCCGCTGGTTTGCTTTGCTGTTTTTGTTCATCACACTCGGCGCCCAGGCTGGCGCCCCACGCACTTTCAACGAAGCGAAGAAAGTTGCCTGGAAGCTCTACGCACCGCAATCCACAGAGTTCTATTGTGGGTGCAAATACACCGGCAACAAGGTCAATCTCGCAGCCTGCGGTTATGTACCGCGCAAAAACGCCAAGCGCGCTTCCCGCATCGAGTGGGAGCACATTGTTCCGGCCTGGCAGATCGGCCATCAGCGTCAGTGCTGGCAAGAAGGTGGACGCAAGAACTGCACGCGTTACGATCCGACCTACCAGAAGGCCGAAGCCGACCTGCACAACCTGGTGCCGAGCATTGGTGAAGTGAATGGCGATCGCAGCAACTTCAGTTTCGGCTGGCTGCCGGTGCAGTCGGGCCAATATGGCTCGTGCCTGACCCAGGTCGACTTCAAAGCGAAGAAGGTCATGCCCCGCCCGTCCATTCGCGGCATGATCGCCCGAACGTATTTCTACATGAGCAAGCAGTACGGTCTGCGCCTGTCGAAACAGGATCGACAGCTCTACGAAGCCTGGAACAAAACCTATCCGGTAGAGACCTGGGAACGTCAGCGCAACCAAAGCGTGGCGTGCGTCATGGGACGCGGCAACGAATTTGTCGGCCCGGTCGACATGAAAGCCTGCGGTTAAGCGCTCGCTGAAAACACAAAGGCCTCGGGTTTAACATCCGAGGCCTTTGTTCGTTTCTACCCGCCCACTTTGTTGTAACGCCAGTAGCCCATCAGGTTGAGTGACTCCTTGGCAATCCCGCATTCCTTGATCAAGTATTTGCGCAGACTCATCACCGCAACCGTTTCCCCGGCGATCCAGCCGTAGAAACCATCACCGGCAGCCTCGGACGTTTCCCAGAGCATGTCTTCGTCGACATCGACTTCCGCCAGTTCCACCGCTTCGAATGCTTTCGAAGCGGATGACGGCAGAATGGCCCGACAGACCGCGTCGACCATCAGCGAACCCACTCGGGGCGCGGTGGCGTGATCTCGAATCAGCCATTCCACCGAAAACCCCGGCCAGTCAGGAACCGGCAACGCATCGTCCACACTGTCTACTTCAAAAAACGCCTGGGTTATCGGTGGCACGGCAAGCGCTGCCAGCTCATCCAGAATGCCAAGCACCGCGGGTAAAGCCGTGGCATCGGCGACCAGCAACAGTTGCTTGAGCTGTTGAGGCGGCTTCCACTCAAAACCGCCCGCGTCTTGCGCCGAAAACTGGCGATCAGGTGCGACGATCTGGATCGGCTCACCCGCTGCTGCATGGACTGCCCAACGGGACGCAGGGCCGGTTTCGCCGTGTAACACGAAGTCGATGTCTACTTCGCCCTGCTCGGCACGCAAATGCCGGATGGTGTAGGTGCGCATCGCCGGGCGCTGGGCAACCGGCATCGCGCGGTAACGTGCGTACCAGCCATCGCCATGAGTGAGCCTGGCAGACGAACCGTCCACCGCTGGAAAGAACAACTTCACACGCTGATCCGGCGCCCAGGTCGCCATTTCGGTAACCATCGGACCGGCCAGAGTGACGCGCATCAAATGAGGACTCAGCGCCTTTTTGCGCCGCAGGACTGCGTCGAATATTTTGTAAGGGGTGGCGGAGGCCATTGGGGGGGAACTCCTACTGGGAATCAACAGTGACTACGTCTAGAAACGAGTCAATGTGGATCCCCTTTAAGGCGTTCCGTCGAAAGCTCCCTGAAAAAGACCGTTACTGGGTCACTGGATGTTCGAGAACCAACAATTCGATGTTCTGTTTCTTCGCCCGGGTGAGCGACGCGCGCACTTCTGTCTGTTTGGCCTCGGCCTCGGCTTTCGAACCGAATGGCCCGAGCAGAATCCGGGTCTTTCCATTTTCCTTGACGATATTGGAAACAAAACTGTGCTCAATCAGCCAGCCGCTCAAATCGCTGACTGCCTGAGGTGTTTCGCCTCGAACTTCGAGATCCCATTGTGGTGCGGATACCACCGAGGCTGTGGTCGCAGCTGCCGGTTGCGGCTTTTGCGCCTCAACACTCTTGCCCTCACCGCATCCCGCCAGCGCCAGTACCGCGATTACCAAGACCATTTTGCGCACGACGCTTCCCTCAGAATGCTTAAAGCGGCGATTTTAGCACCCATGAATACTTCCCGAGTGCCGCAAAATGGGCTCAAAACAACGAGAATGATGGTCACGGCCTCTGTATAGTTACGCCTTGGGAATTAATGCAGCATCTGCGCGTCAGAAAGAGGCACCCAAACCGTGAGACTTCGCACTAATCTATACATACCACCGACCTCTGCACTGTCCGAATCAGGTGCCCTACAAAGCAATCAAGGAGAAGACCATGCTGATACTCACCCGCAAAGTCGGTGAAAGCATAAATATTGGTGATGACATTACGATCACTATCCTGGGCGTTAGCGGCCAGCAAGTCAGAATTGGCATCAATGCCCCGAAAGACGTTGCGGTTCATCGCGAAGAAATCTATCAGCGCATTCAGGCTGGCCTCACCGCTCCAGACAAACCGCAGACTCCCTGAATCCTGTTGCAGTCAGTAGCCAGCTCGTTCGTTACAGCGCAATGGCTGGCTAAAGATTCATGCTCGGCATTTTGCTGAGCACTCGCCTCCTCCCCCATTACGTGAAGCCGATGCTACCGGCTTCGGCCACGCCGTGGCTGTCAGATTATTCTGATTAACCCTGACGAATTACGCCGTTATTAGCCGAAGGTCACACCGCGCGCCATGCCGGTGGCCGCAATCACCATCAACATCAACAACAGCGCTTCGATATGGCTGATGCGTGCAAACAGCCTGGCTCGGCCCTGGTCAATCGAAGCGCCCCTGCCCAAGGCGATCCGCCACTTGATCAAGGTGATCATGGGTGCCACTTCAAGCAGCAGAATGATCACGAACAGCGCCATCTTCAGATGGAACAACGGCTGATGAAGGTAATAGTCGGTACCTTTTTCGTACCCACCGAAAGCCCGCATCAAACCTGTGATCAGCAAAATACCCGCACAGATGCCCCATACGTTATCGGCAACCAGCACGCTGCGAACCTGTGCCGTACCGACGGCCAGGCGGCTGAAGGCCGTCCCTCGGGTGAGCACCGCCCAGAGGCCCAAGGCAACAGCCAAGAGGTGGATCGCCGCAAGAAACCAGTGAAACAACATAGGGATGCTCCTGACAGGGGTAAGGAAATCGGCGTGTCAGTAGTAGACCAAAATCTGCAAATCTGCCTGCCAGGCACGTCGATTGTGCAGTTGCATAGCGGACGGTATGGCATCACCAGTGAGGACGGGGTGAGGTGTTTTGAATTGTTCTTTTCGGCGCGGGCGCTGGAAGGATGATTTTGCTGATTGGCCGATTTGAGTAACAGGCCGCTACATGACTGGCGAACGGCCAGCTATCTCCCTATCATGCCGCCCACTGGCCCTTGCGTAAGGCGTCAGAGGATAAACATTCAAAAGGGAATAGACGTGAAAGAGTTCGTAATTGGTGTAAACAACGTAGTTCTGTACGTCGCACTGGCCGTTATCTGGATCGCCGCAGTAGTCATGATATTCGTTCAGGGCTTCTGGTCCGGAGCAGGCGTTTTCATTACCGGCACCCTGACGTGGTGCATCATCTCCGGCTTCTGGTTTGTACAGTCGGCGACTTATGAAGAACTGAAGAAGTTGAACGCCAGGTAAGATTGGTTTTAGTTGGTTGGACCTACCAAGCAGGTCCGACGTTGTTGAGATGAACCACACAAGTAGTGATTCATGCTCTTCATGCAACATCTGTAACGAGGGGGCAATCCCCTCGTTACAGTGCCTGACAACTACCCAGGCCTGCGGTTATCCAGTACGCGATTGACCGGCCGACGCCAACGATTCGCAGGCAAGGACGGAACACATGAATCGATCAACTCCCACGCTGGTTCTGCTACCTGGAATGGATGGAACAGGTGAATTGTTCGCAACCTTTGCATCCATCATGGCGCACGAATTCGACACGCTAATCATCACCTATCCCTCCAATATTCCGCTGAGCTACACAGCGCTGGAGTCGCTGGTACAGGAGTCGCTGCCAACCGACCGCCCATTCGTGCTGCTGGGTGAGTCCTTCTCGGGACCGATCGCTATTTCCCTGAGCGCCAGACAACTCCCCCGGCAGGTGGGACTCGTGCTGTGCAGCACATTCGCACGCAACCCAAGGCCGATTTTCAGTCACTTGAGTTTTTTGCTGGGCGCACTGCCGTTCAGCCTTGCACCTGTCGGATGGATCAGCAAAGTATTGCTCGGCCGGTTTTCCACGAGTGCCTTGCGCGCAGCTCTACGCCAGGCCATCACTCAAGTGAACCCTTCGGTAATGCGCTCACGACTACGATCGGTTCTTGCCGTTGATGTATCCGCCAAGCTCGCCCAGGTCAGCGTACCGACTATTTACCTTCGCGCTACGCATGATTCGGTGGTTCCCGGGACAGCGTCTGCGCTGGTCTCTTCAATTAACCGTGATACACGAATTATTGAAATCGAATCACCGCACTGCCTGCTTCAGGTAGCACCTGAAGAGGCGGCCGGACACATCCGGGAGTTTTTGAAAACGCTGGAAGGCATTTGAGGTTTTCGGTACTAAAAGCGACCGAACCCACGCCCCTACATTGCCTGGCAGCAAACCCTGAGCAACATTATGTTACTTCCCGTCTAGACTCCAACCACAAGTGCCGAAGGTCTCTGGAAGCACTTGCCCCCCAACAGCAAGTCATTCCCATCAACCGACCCGAGTACACAAGATCATGTGTAAATCATGTGATTCAAACCCTATTCAAAATGCGAGTGGTCGCCGAAGATTTCTTCAGTTTGCCGGACTAGGAGCAGGCGCTCTGCTACTTGCCAGTGCACTGCCGGACACATTCGCTCAGGCTGCCGAGAAAACCACTGCTCCGCCAAAACCACAAAACGCCATCAGTCCTGACATGGCACTTCAAAGGCTTATGGAGGGAAATGAACGGTATGTTTCCGGCAACTCCAAGACACATGACTTCAAGTCAGAGCGGGAAGCCTTGGTCTCAGGCCAGAACCCGTTCGTGTCGGTACTAAGTTGCTCTGACTCCCGTATCGCCCCTGAGTATGCTTTTGACACTGCTCGAGGCGATCTTTTCGCCATACGCGTCGCGGGCAATTTCGTTACAGATGAGGGTTTGGCAAGCCTTGAATACGCTGTCGCGGTGCTCGGCGCACCACTGATCCTCGTACTGGGGCATGAGAGCTGCGGCGCCATCAGTGCAGGTATAAAGGCAGTAAAAGATCACACTGTTTTCCCTGGTCACATCCCAAAATTGACTGACGCACTTAAACCTTCTATCGAGAAAGTGCTCAATCAACCCGGAAGCCTTATCGACAATGCTACAGCGCAGAATGTCAAAGACTCGGTTAACCGCCTTAAAAATGCCTCACCACTGCTGACTGATGCGCTCAGCAAGGGCACATTGAAGATAGTCGGAGGCGTCTATCGCCTTGCTAGCGGCAAAGTAGAGTTGATTGCTTGATTTAGCAGTGCTGCATCAATGCCGAGATCCAGATGTGAAGAGCCCAGCGCGATGGCTGGGCTCTGGTTATTTTCTGTTATCCATCATCTTGTCGGCGAGAGCTTTGGCCCTTTCAATCAACAGATTCTGCCTGTCTTCATGAGTAGCCCCTCCTACGACCGGTGCCGTCAAATTGCTTTCCGCAATCAACGCAGCGCAGAAGTATTGATCCCAAACAGCTCTGTCCACAGATACCTGCTTGTTCACTTGGTCGGCGATCATATGCGGCTCCTTTTGATGAGGTAGCACCGCTATCTTACGCCTGAATCACTGGCAATCCGTGCCGCTGAAACTAATCGGCAAACCGGGTGATCATTGACCGGCCCGAGGAGAGCCGGTCACCGCCGTCTCTCGCCAGCCGATGGCCAGCGCATTCAGTCGTCTCTATCGTCACGATCACGACCGTGATTGCGTTCATACCCCTGATCATCGTCACGACGATCATATCTGCGGTCATACCCGCGATCATCGTCATACCCGCGGTCGTATCCACGACGGTAATCATGACCTCGATCACGATCTCGACCGTACCTTTCTCCGTCGTCCCAGTGAGGCCCGCAGCCTCCCAGCAGGAGAAAGCCCGAAATGGCCATGAACATTATTACTGCACGCTTCATTTGAACGTCCTGAATGCAAAGGTCAGCGATATGACCGTGAGGCCGCTCAATGATTCACTGATCAGATACAGCGAAGTCCAGAACGCCGTAGCGCAAAAAATGGTGGACATAGGCGAGGAGATGCGAGGGCCGATGACCCCGGCTAGCGCTGCCAAGCTGAGGGGAAGCTTGACGCGGAGTGCAAGCCGCATATGAAGACTGCGTGGTGCAAAGTCTATGAAGATCCAACTGCTTGTGAGGCGTAATGCCTTGGCGGTATCAATATCGGCATCCATCATCGAGTTCGGCCCAGAGTCGGGCTTTTCGTATCTGCCCTGTCACGCCTTCGTCACACCCACCCTACACAATGCAGCCAGCTAAAAGGATTTGGCCCCATCTACAGAGAACCCGGCCAAGTGCCGGGTTTTTTCGTTCCATCGACATGCTTTTCACGAAGCGCTCACAGAACGCAGCGCAGATTGAGCAGACAAAAGGATTTGACCCCATACAGAGAGCCCGCCATGTGCGGGCTTTTTGTTGCCAGCCATTCCAACTACAAAGCTCCCCACTCCCTCGAATGGTTTACATGAAGGTAAAAGCCGATTTGGCGTTCTGAGATGGGAGTTTTGCAAATCGCAGTGTCTAGTCCTGAAATAGGTT
>NZ_LACH01000083.1 GCF_000968015.1 Pseudomonas fluorescens | reverse complement strand
CCGGGCGGCGTTCCGACGATTGCGGTTCAACATTCAACATTGATGTTGACTGACCCACCGCTATCGCGAGCAGGCTCACTCCTACAGGGTTATGGGTAGTGGCTTGTTTTTGGATGCACCGGCAACACCACCAACGCCTCCAACCCGCCCTTCGACCGATTGCGCAGTGTCAGCTCGCCTCCGTGCTCCAGCACAATCGCCCTTCCCGCCGACAACCCCAACCCAACGCCCCCCGTGCTTTTGTTCCGCGAACCTTCCATGCGAAAGAACGGTGCAAAAACCTGTTCAAGACTGGCCTCCGGAATACCCGGCCCACGGTCCAGTACTTTGATCCTCACCTCCCCGGCTCCGGGGATCAGTTCAATCGCCGGCTCACTCCCGTACTTGATCGCGTTATCCAGCAGATTGGTCATTACCCGCTTGAGCCCCAGCGGTCGCCCGAAATACACCCACCGCAGCGGCCCACTGAAAGCAATCTCGACACCCTGATCCCGGTAATCATCCAGCAGCGTTTGCAGCAGTTCCGCCAGATCAAACTGGGTGGCCGGCTCAAGCCGGGCATCATCGCGGAAGAACTCCAGCGCCGAGTTGATCATCGCCTGCATTTCATCCACATCACGAAACAACCGCTGCTGTTGCTCGCTGTCTTCGATGAATTCGCCCCGCAAACGCATCCGCGTCAGGGGCGCGCGCAGGTCGTGGGAGATGGCGGCGAGCATTTGTGTGCGGTCGCGGATGAAGTGCTGCAACTGGGCCTGCATAGCGTTGAACGCTAGGATTGCCTGGCGAATTTCCTGTGGGCCCAGCGGTTCGATGGGCGGTGCGCGGAAGTCCACGCCGAAGCGTCGGGCGCCTTCGGCAAAGTGCTGCAACGGTGTGGCAAGGCGTCGGGTGGCGATCAGCGCGACCAGCGCGGTGGAGATCAGCACCAGCAGGATCACGATCAGGTAGCGTGGCGTTTCGTCGAGGCCCCAACTGCGCGAGGGCGCGGAGAACATCAGCCATGTCGAATCCGATAGCTCGATCAGCAGCGCGTAATGCGCGTCCGCTGTGTGCTCCGTCCAGTCGGCCGGTTCATAGGCTTCGATGCGCCGGTCAGGGGCTCTGAGCATCGGCTGCAGGATGGTCGAGCCAATGTCGGACTTCGGATCGTCCACGGCCGGCAGATTGAGATCGTGCCGATCAGGGTGCCAAGTGACAGTGAACCCGTTCTCGCTGGCGGCTTGCGCCAACGGGTTGCGCAGGGGCGCAGGAGCGGCCTCGATGACGCGGCTGATGGCGGCGGCTTTTTCCAGCAGGCCGGTTTCGGTCAGCGGCGGGCGCGCCCAAACGCCGGCCAGTTGGATAAACAGCCCGTTGAGCGCCAGTGAAATGAGCATGGCCAGGATGATCGTCAACGCGATCCAGCGTGCCACCGTATCCCGGCGAATCCGCTTCAGCCAGCTCATCGCCGCGTCACGCTGGGCGTGAACAGGTAACCGCCATTGCGCACGGTGCGAATCATCGCCGGCCGTTTGGTGTCGGACTCGAGCTTGCGCCGCAGGCGGCTGACCTGAACGTCGATGCTGCGATCGAACGCCTCATGACAATGCCCGCGCGCCAGGTCCAGCAACTGCTCGCGAGTGAGAATGCGCTGCGGGTGTTCGACGAAGACCAACAACAAGTCAAACTCACCGGCCGACAGCGGAATCATCACGTTGTCCGGCGAACGCAGTTCGCGACGGGTGACGTCCAGGTGCCAGTCGGCGAAGTCGATCAACGGACGAGGCCGTTCCTGCGATACCGGACGGCGCTCGTCCACGCGACGCAGAACGGCGCGCACCCTGGCCAGCAGTTCACGGGCGTCGAAGGGTTTGGTCAGGTAATCATCGGCGCCCAGTTCCAGGCCGACTACCCGGTCGCTGAGTTCACCCATGGCGGTGAGCATGATCACCGGCATTGCATAGCGAATCCGCAGTTGCTGGCACAGGATCAGACCGCTATCGCCCGGCAACATCACGTCAAGAATGATCAGGTCCGGCGGCTGGCGCTCGATGGCCGCCCACAGCGACGCGCCGTCGGTGGCGACTTCGACGCTGTAGCCGTGCTGCACGAAGAATTTTTTCAGTAGATCGAGGACTTCAAGGTCGTCGTCCACAATTAAAAGACTGTTCACCAAAGGTCACTTAAGGGGCGAATGGAACCGCCATCTAAAACTATTCACGGCAGCGCGTCATATATTTCAATCCTGCAATAAAACGTCAGCGTCGCAATAAACCAGACATCTTTGCGCAAGGCTTGGGGCTCAGCATCTCGGCGAATTCCTCCCGAGACCTGCGTCCATGTTGCCTTTCAAGTGTGCTCCCTGGCTGACCCGCAACACCTCGATTGCCGTGCTGACCGCAGGGCTGGCGGGCTGCAGCAGTCAGCCGCCGTCCACCACCGAAGTGAGTTGCGCCGACATCGCCTATTCGGTGGACGACCCGGCGGAACCGTTCAATCGTGGGGTCTTCGCGTTTAACCGGGTGGTCGATGACTATGCCCTGGCACCGGTCGCTCGCGGCTATCGCTACTCGCCGGCCTTTTTCCAGACGGGTGTGCATAACTTTGTGGCGAACTTTGGCGAGCCCAAGGTGTTCATCAATGACCTGCTGCAAGGCAACCCGATGCGCTCGGCCAATACATTGGGGCGTTTCGTGCTCAACACCACCGTCGGCGTGGTGGGCTTGATCGACGTCTCCGGCATGGTCGGCATCCCGCGTCACGACGCAGATTTCGGCCAGACGTTCGGCGTGTGGGGCATCGGAAACGGGCCGATCGTCGAGTTGCCTTTGCTCGGCACGTCCAACAGCCGCGACGCCGTCGGCCGCGTGCTCGGTTTTGTGATCGATCCGTTCGGCAGCAACAGCGACACCGTGGACACGCTGTCCACGATCAACACGGTCGGCGGCATCGTCGATGGCCGCGCAGAAGCCTTACCGCTGACCGACAGCCTGCAAAAACTGCCGGACTACTACAGCGCATTACGCAACGTAGTCGCCGAGCATCGTGCCGCTTACGTGGCCGATGGCAAACAGGGTTCGGCGCAGACAACCAAACATCAATGCACAGGAGCACCGGCCGATGGTTTCTGAAGGCAATAGCCTGATTCTGCAGCAACGGGTTATCCAGCCCGACCCGGCCACTTTGAACTGTCGGGAAATTACCCTGCGCCTGTCAGCGGACTGTCGCCATCTGGTACTCACCCGCTACACCGAACACTATGGCCCGGCGCTGGTGCGATGGATCGAGCGCAGCCACACGGTGTCCGTGACAGAGCTATTTCGCTGGCTCGTGGCCAATGGCGAGACGGATGTAATCAAGGCGGACAGCGAGCAGTTGCCTTGATTGTCAGATTCGAGCCCGTTGCGTTTCATTGACGTCAGCTGCGTTATCATCCCGCGCTTCTCTGTTCCAAAAACCCGGATATCCATGTCTTTGCCGCTGCCCGACGATCATCAATCCCTGCCCCCTGTCCTGGTCGGGCCGCTGTTGCGGCGTCTGGAACCGACGCGGTTGGTGATGTGGCTGGTGGGGTCGCGGGCGTTGTCGCTGACGTTGCGCCTGCAAGATCGCGACACTATCCACCTCGACGCGAGTCAGTGCACGATCATTGCGGTGGGCACCCAGGCCTTTGTTCATTTGATCGACGTGTCGCTGGACACTGCCCTGCCCTGCGACACGTTCATCGAATACGACCTGGTGATTGACGACGCTGGCGCCGGCATCGCCGATTGGGCTCCGCACTTGCTGTACGGCAACGCCCGTTGCCCAAACTTCGTCCTGCGTAAACGGGCCGATCATCTGTTGCACGGCTCCTGCCGCAAACCTCACCATCCGGCCCCGGACGGGTTGCTGTGCGTCGATCGTTTGCTGGAGGCCGAGCCGGAAGCACACAAACGTCCGGCGCTATTGATGATGAGCGGCGATCAGGTTTATGCCGACGACGTCGCGGGGCCGACGCTGCGAGCCATCCATGCCTTGATCAAGCGACTGGGGTTGTTCGAAGAGCACCTCGAAGGCGCGGTGGTCAGCGACAGCGCCAAACTCTACGAGCACCCCGCCAGCTACTACCATCGTGCGGATTTGTTACCGGCGCTGGAGAGCAACGAAACCCTGCGCGAGCGATTTTTCGGTGGGGCGCGTAAGCCGATTTTCACCAGCAGCAGTGCCGATAACCATCTGGTGACGTTCGCCGAAGTCATGGCCATGTACCTGCTGGTCTGGTCGCCGACACCCTGGACGTTGATCGCCCCGCAACCACCGGCACTGACACCTGCAAGACGCGAGCGTTATGCCCTTGAGCAGACGCGCATCGATGGCTTCAAGGCAGGCCTTGGAGGCGTCGCCCGAGCACTCGCTCACCTGCCGTGCCTGATGATTTTCGACGACCACGATATTACCGATGACTGGAATCTTTCTGCGCAATGGGAGGAAACGGCCTACGGCCATCCGTTCTCCAGGCGCATCATCGGCAACGCGCTGATGGCTTATATGCTGTGCCAGGGCTGGGGCAATAACCCGGATGCGTTCGGCGCTGTGCTGAAGAAGGCCGGCGGATTGAGCGCGACCGGGCATGACCGCTACCTCGACAGTGACATTCAGGACGCGTTGATTGACGAACTGCTGAGATTTCAGAACTGGCATTACGTGCTACCCACCAGCCCGGCCATCGTCGTGCTGGACACCCGCACCCGACGCTGGCGCAGCGAGATGAACCTCAAGCAACCGTCAGGTCTGCTGGACTGGGAAGCCCTCAGCGAACTGCAACAGGAGCTGCTCGATCACCCTTCGGCCATCATCGTTTCGCCGGCGCCGATCTTCGGCGTCAAACTGATCGAAACCGTGCAGCGCGTTTTCAGCTGGTGCGGTTATCCCCTGCTGGTGGACGCCGAAAACTGGATGGCCCATCGCGGTGCGGCCCAGGTGATCCTGAACATTTTCCGACACTCGCGTACCCCCGGGAACTACGTGGTGCTGTCGGGCGATGTGCATTATTCCTTCGTCTACGAAGTACTGATCCGACACCGAAAGGCCGGCCCGCGCATCTGGCAGATCACCAGCAGCGGCATCAAAAACGAATTCCCGCCGGCCCTGCTCGAGTGGTTCGACCGCCTCAACCGCTGGCTCTACTCGCCCCGCTCGCCGCTCAACTGGCTGACCAAACGCCGACGCATGCGCATTGTTCCCCATGTCCCGGAACATGCTGAAGCGGGTGAACGGCTGTGGAACTCGGCGGGGATCGGGCAAGTGTTCTTTAATGAAAGAGGACAGCCGCAAGAGATCTATCAGCACAACTCAAACGGTTCGCCGAAGACGCGAATGGTTGCGCCTGAGAATGACGACTGAAGGCTGATCGTTCCCACGCTTTGCGTACATGATCGGTGTTGCTCATGAACCTCACCCGAACCCTGATCATCGGCAACTCCGGTTCCGGCAAAAGCTGGCTGGCCGAACGACTGGCCATGCACCTGCAAGTGCCGTGGGTCGATCTCGATTCGATTCACTGGTTGTCCGACGAGCACAGCATCGCCCGCCCCCGTGCCGAGGCGCTGGGCATGGCACGGGTGGTGGCCAGTGAAGAGCGCTGGGTGATCGAAGGCGTTTACGGCTGGATCATCAGCGAACTCTTGCCACGTGCGACAGCACTGATCTGGCTGTGTGCTGAAGATGAGGAGTGTGTTGCCAATATTCGTCAGCGAGAGGCGCAGCGGGACAAGAATGACGAGTTGTTGATTGCATTGCTCGACTGGGCCGGCAGCTATCGTATGCGCGAAGAGTCCAGTGGGTTTGCCGCGCATCAGCGTCTGTTCGAAGGGTTTGGCGGTTCGAAACGGCAACTCATGAGCCGAGCGCAAATGAAAGATTTTATCCATTCTCCACCCCGCACCTGGCGCATTTGAGCGCTGGGGATGGCGTGTTAATCGGATCGGGATTACATCGATCACGGAAACGTCTTTTGGAAAGTCGATTGATACTGAGTGCCTCTCGATGAGGAGAGCACGATGCGAACCGTCCAACAATCAGATAGCGATCACTTTGGAAAAGGCTCTGCGGTCAACCCCAAAACAAGTGATGAAACCGCTTACCTTTTAAGTTCGAAAGCCAATGCGAAACGTTTGCTCAAATCGATCGCTACTTTGCGGACAGGAACAACCAGCACCGGCAAGCCAATTACACTGACGGAAACACCGATCCTGTAGGAGCTGCCGAACCTTCGGCAGCTCCTACGAGAGGCTTACGTGAGTCCTAGGGATATCAGGCCACTTTCACCGCCCGACAAACCCCTCTGACAATCATCTCCACTTCCCGCTCATCAATCGTCAGCGGCGGCAGCAAGCGAATGGTCTTGCCCCGTGTCACGTTGATCAGCAGACCGTGATCCCGTGCGGCGATCAGGGTCAGGTCGCGAATCGGCTGTTTGAGTTCGATGCCAATCATTAATCCCTGGCCGCGGATCTCCAGGACGTTCGGGTCGTCCGCCAATTCGATGCGCAATCTGGCGAGTAAACGCTCGCCCTGAAGTTTGGCGTTATCCAGCAGCCTTTGTTCTTCGATGATCTCCAGCACGGTGTAACCCACGCGGCAGGCCAGTGGATTGCCGCCGAAGGTGCTGCCGTGACTGCCGGGGGTGAAGAGGTCGGCGGCTTTGCCTCGAGCCAGGCAGGCGCCGATGGGAATGCCGTTGCCCAGGCCTTTGGCCAGGGTCATGACGTCCGGAACGATGCCTTCGTGCTGAAAGGCAAACCATTGGCCGGTGCGGCCGATGCCGGTCTGTATTTCGTCGAGCATCAACAGCCACGAGCGCCGAGTGCAGAGTTCGCGAATGGCTTTCAGATAACCGGGCGGGGCCATTTGGACACCGCTTTCACCCTGGATCGGTTCCATCAGAATCGCCACGATGCGCGGGCCGAGGGCTTGCTGCACCTTATCCAGCGCCTTGAGGTCACCGAATGGCACTTTGACGAAGTCCCCCGGCAACTCGTTGAAGCCCAGGCGCACGGCCGGGCCATCACTGGCGGACAAAGTGCCCAGGGTCCGGCCGTGAAAGGCGTTTTCCATGACCACCACCAGCGGTTGCTCAATGCCTTTTTGCCAGCCATACAACCGAGCGAGTTTCAGCGCCGTCTCGTTGGCTTCGGCGCCGGAGTTGTTGAAGAAGGCTCGCTCCATGCCCGCCAATTGCGTCAGTTTCTGCGCCAGCCGCTGTTGCCAATCGATGCTGTAGAGGTTGGAAGTGTGCAACAGCAACCCCGCCTGTTCGCTGATGGCCGAGACAATTTTCGGATGGCAGTGACCGACGTTGGTCACTGCCACGCCCGCCACCGCGTCCAGGTATTCACGACCGGCCTGATCCCACAGGCGTGTGCCCAGGCCCTTGCTGAAACTCAAGGCCAAGGGTTGGTAAGTGCTCATCAGGCAGGCGGCGGTCATGACATCAAGCTCCATCAATGGTCGGTGTTTTTGCAGTATGGTTAGCCACCTGAGCTAGATAAACGCTGCAACACTTCAATCATTTTAAAGCTGGGCTTGATAATGGATTTGTTCCAGGCAATGACCGTTTACGTCAAAGTGGTGGAAACCGGCAGCATGACCGCCGCCGCGTTGCAGTGCGAAATGTCCACCACCATGGTCGGCAATCACCTGCGGGCGTTGGAGCAACGCCTGGGTGTGCGCCTGCTCCACCGAACGACACGACGCCAGCGGTTAACCGAATTCGGCACTGCTTATTACCAGCGTTGTCTCGAAGTGCTGGGGCTGGTGGCCGACTCCGAACGGTTGGCTGAGCAGGCCCTAGATGAACCGAGCGGCACCTTGCGCATCACCGCACCGCTGACGTTCGGCACCGAGAAACTGGCACCCGCCCTGAGCGAATTCGCCCTGCTGTGTCCACGCGTCAAATTGGATGTGGTCCTCACCAATCGCCGTCCAGACCTGCTCGAAAACGGGTTCGACGTAGCGTTTCGTCTGGGCAATACCGAGGAGACCCACCTGATCGCCCGTCCACTCCTCGACTACAGCCTGACCATGTGTGCATCACCGGAGTACCTGGCGCGCAAAGGCACACCGCAGAAACCTGACGATCTGCAACACCACGACTGTCTGTCCTTCGCCTATCCGGCCGGAGATGACTGGCAGTCGGTGGAAAAACATTGGCGCCTGACGGGTCCCGAGGGCGAAGTGGCGGTAGCGGTCAATGGACCGATGTTGATCAACAGTTCGGCAGGACTGCATCAAGCGGCGCGAACCGGTATGGGCATCGTGGTGTTGCCTGATGCGTTGATGGAGCAAGATCTCAAGGACGGAAAACTGGTGGCATTGATGCACAATTACCTGCCGCCGAGCCGACCGATGAACCTGATGTATGCCCAGGATCGCTACCGTTTGCCAAAACTGCGTAGTTTCGTCGACTTTGCCTTGCAGAGATGGGGCAAGCACTAGCCGGCTCAATACGCCATCGACTAATCTCCTCGACAGGCGGGTCACTTAGATATCAGGGCGGCAAGGAGTGCGGAGATGGGTGAAGCGTCGAACATCGAGCCGTTGAAGTTCAATCTGTCGGATTTGAACGAAGACATGCTGCACACCATTCTGGAGCTGGTCAGCGACGGCATCTGGGACTGGAACGCCAACACCGGGTTCGTCTATCGCAACCCCGGGTGGTACGAGATGCTCGGCTACCCGCCTCATTCCCTGGATAACAACGTGTTGACCTGGGAAAGCGTGATCCATCCCGACGATTACCCGCAGGTCATGGCGCTGTTCGATGACTACCTGAATCAGCGCGCCCCCGGCTATCAGGCCGAGTATCGCTGCCGCATGCAGGATGGCAGCTACATCTGGATCGAAGACCGTGGCTACGTACTGGCACGCAATGCCGACGGTTCTGTGGCGCGGATGGTCGGCGCGCACCGCAGCATCGAAGACAAGAAACGCCTGTACGAAGCGCTTGAACGGCGAAACCAATCCCTTGAAGCGATCGTTGAAGAACGCACCCGAGAATTGTCTCGCGTCAATCAACAACTGCAAATCCAACTCGAAGAAAACCGAAAACTGGCGGAAACCGACACACTGACCTCAATCGCCAATCGCTATCTTCTGCAAAAAGCCCTGCCCCAGGAATGCGAACGCGCCCAGCGCTTTCGACAACCGCTGTCGCTGATTGCGATGGACATCGACGACTTCAAGAACATCAACGATCACTATGGCCACGCGCTGGGTGATGCGGCATTGATACAAGTGATCGAGAGCGTGAAACACTGCGTACGCGAGGGTGATCTGCTCGCGCGTTGGGGTGGCGACGAGTTCATCCTGATCCTTCCCAATACACCACTCGCCGACGCCCGGACCCTCGCCGAACGTATCCGCCATGACCTCGCAGGCCTGCTGCCAGTGGGGGACTTTCAAGTGACCATGAGTTTTGGCGTGGTTCAGCGCTTTGACGAAGAACAACAGACCGGACTGCTGGCCAGGGCCGATCAGGCGCTGTATCGGTCGAAGATCGCGGGCAAGAATGTGATTTCGGGGTAAGGGCTATGCCCTTCACTTCTCACATCCCCGCCTTCACCAATACCGGTTTCTCCTGATACCGATCCGGATAAAGCTTTTTCAGCTGCGCGACCTTCGGTAGATCGTTGATCACAATGTACGGATAGGTCGGGTGCTCGGTCAGAAAGTCCTGATGTTCCTCCTCCGCCGGGTAGAAACCGTTGTAGGTCTCCAGCTTGGTCACAATGGGTTTGTTGAACGAACGAGCGGCGTCGAGCTGGGCGACGTAGGCCTGGGCGATACGCTGCTGTTCGCTATTTTCCGGGAAAAGCGCCGAGCGATACTGAGTGCCGTGGTCAGGTCCCTGACGGTTGAGTTCGGTAGGGTTGTGAGCCACCGAGAAGTAGATTTGCAGCAAGGTGCCGTAGCTGACCTGACGAGGGTCGAAGGTAACTTCGACGGATTCCGCATGACCGGTATCGCCACTGCTGACCCGCTCGTACTGAGCAGTGTTGGCTGCACCGCCGGCGTAACCGGAGACCGCTTTCTTCACCCCTTTGACATGCTGGAACACGCCTTGGACGCCCCAGAAGCAACCGCCGGCAAAGACCGCCCTTTCGCTGTCGGCCTGGGTCGTTTCGTCGAGGGTGGGTGGAGGAATGATGACCGCGTCTTCCGCCGCACCGAAGGAGAACGCCAGGCATTGGCCGATGACGCCGGCAGCGGCCAGGCCCAACAGGGTGCGGCGCCAGGTGAATAGGGTTTTCATGAGGCTGATTCCTGAATGAATGGGATGACGATCAACCGAACGTAAACGCATACGCCGACACTCCGGAGTCGAGAAACTCGATACTGAAGGTCCGATCCGTCACGCCACCGGTTTGGCGCACCAACTGGTACAAACGTTGTTCAGTCACGCTACCGCTGCCGTCGGGTGCCACGTCGGTACCGTGGGCATCGCCGGGGGTTTTTCCGTCAATCAACACTTTGAAACGCACTGGTTTACCGTCGGTGCCAGGCCCCAGTACCAGATGCAGATCGCGGGCATGGAAGCGGTAGACGATGCGACTGGCCGGTGCGCTAGAAGTCGCTCGCTCCGAGCCGACATTCCATTGACCGTCCAGGCTCCAGTCGTTGAGTGCTAATTGCGATGGAGCGCTATAGGCCGACACCTTGCCCGGCACCAGGCTGGTTTCAGGCACGAAATGCTCGGCACGCTGGTAGCCGACATAGGTTTCCGGCGATTGCACTTCGTTCATGTCCGGCGCCAGTTGAACACCCTCGGCGCTGGCATTGATCAGGCCGTCCGCGACCTTCGCGGCACCTGCTTCGCGCAGCAGTTGCTGGATCACCCGTTCCGATTCGGCGTACTCGCCCTCACCAAAATGGTGATAACGGATGCGACCTTGAGCGTCGGCAAAATAGTGGGCCGGCCAGTATTGGTTGTTGAAAGCTCGCCAGATCTTGAAGTCATTATCGATGGCCACCGGGTAGTTGATGCCCAGGTCCTTCATGGCTTTGGTGACATTGCCGACGTCTCGTTCGAAAGCAAACTCGGGCGCATGGACGCCAATCACCACCAATCCCTGATCGCGGTACTTCTCGGCCCAAGCCTTCACATAGGGCAGTGTGCGCAGGCAGTTGATGCAGGAGTAAGTCCAGAAATCCACCAGCACGACTTTGCCTTTCAAGGCCTGCGCTGTGAGGGGTGGCGAGTTGAGCCATTGCACCGCGCCATCCAGCGGTGGAAGGTTGCCTTCAATCGGCAATGCGCCCGGCGCTTTGTCAGCCGCTTTCATTGCACTTCCCGAGGCCGGAACCTGCGCCATCATCGCCTCGCTAACGTTCGGTGATTTGCCGGCCAGCCGTCCCACCAACACCTGCTCGATACCGCCGGTGGACGCCGTCGAAACCCGCGCCAGAATCCCGGTGTCGAGCCCCAGGGCGATGGCCGCGACACCGGCCAGCATCATGGCGCCCAGACCTCGACGCAACCACTCACCAGCGCCGATGGAACGCTTCATCGCCGCAAAGACTTTACCGCCCAGCAGCAGCGCCACGGCGAGGGAAGTTGCAGCACCCGCGGCGTAGGCCAGCAACAACAAGGTGGTTGCGATGCTTGCCCCTTGCAACGCGGCCCCTGTCAGCAACAGACCCAGAATCGGCCCGGCGCACGGTGCCCAGAGCAGGCCCGTGGCGACGCCGATCAGGAACGAAGCGCCGGGACGCGGCCGGGCATCGGCGCCTGCGGCTTCCGACAACCGACTACCAGCCGCCACCAGCGGTCGGGTCAGACGCTCGGCCAATCGAGGCAGCAACAGCGTCAGCCCGAACAGTGCAACGAACAGCAACGCGAGCCAGCGACCATATTGATTGACTTGTACCACCCAACCGCCGCCCACCGCTGCCAGCGAGGCGACGAGCGCGAAGGTCAGCGCCATTCCCGCCAATAGCGGCAACCCGCTTTTCATAAACGGCTGCCCGGTGCGAGCGAAGACAAAGGGCAGTACCGGGAGGATGCACGGGCTGACAATCGTCAGCACACCACCGAGATAAGCGAGGACCAGAAGCCACATAACGTCGACCTTCAAAAATGAGTGAAAGGAAGTACCCGCGGATCAAGCCGTCTTCGGCACAAAAGTCATCGCCAGGCCGTTCATGCAGTAACGCAGACCGGTGGGTTTGGGCCCATCGTCAAAGACATGGCCCAAATGACCGCCACAACGCCGACAGTGGACTTCTTCGCGCAGCACCCCGAAGGAGCGGTCCTGACGAGTGGCTACCGCCTTGTCCAGCGGTGCCCAGAAGCTCGGCCAACCGGTGCGGCTGTCGAACTTGGTCGCGGAAGAAAACAGCGGCAGATCGCAACCGGCACAGGCAAACGTACCTTCACGGTGCTCGTTGTTCAGCGGGCTGCTGTAGGCCCGTTCGGTGCCCTCTTCGCGCAGGATTTCGTACTGCTCGGCGCTGAGCATGGCGCGCCATTCGCTATCGCTGTGAGTCACCTCGAACACCTCCGCCGCATCGGCATCACTGACCAGTGCAGAACGCGCGGCAAATTTTGGCAATACACCGATGACCAGGGCTGCAGCGCCTAGCCCGCCGCTTGCTACGAGAAACTGTCGCCGTGAAAACATGGTCGTCTCCAAAAATTCCAAGGGCCTGTCATGGAACACAGCCTAGGCTTGGGTTGATCGCCAAATCCTCACGAGAAGTTAAACAATTCGTGATAACTCAGGCCCCGGAAAACCCGCACAATGCGCTCATTGCGCCGAAGGATTTAGCTTGATGGAACAGACCAAACGCGTTCTCGTGGTCGAGGACGACCTGCATATCGCCGACCTTATCTGCCTGCATCTACGTGATGAGCAGTTCGAGGTGGTGCACTGCGCCGATGGCGATGAAGGCATGCGCCTGCTGCAGCAAGGAAGCTGGGACGCACTGATCCTCGACCTGATGCTGCCCGGCGTCGATGGCCTGGAAATCTGCCGCCGCGCCCGCGCCATGGCCCGCTACACACCGATCATCATTACCAGTGCGCGTTCCAGCGAAGTGCACCGGATTCTCGGGCTCGAACTCGGCGCCGACGATTACCTGGCCAAACCCTTTTCGATGCTCGAACTGGTGGCCCGGGTCAAAGCGCTGTTGCGACGGGTCGACGCCATGGCCCGCAACCTGAAAATGGACGCCGGCAGCCTGATCACGGACGGCCTCTCCATTGACCCGATCACGCGCGATGTGTCCCTTGACGGTCGCCGCCTCGATCTCACGCCACGGGAGTTCGACCTGTTGTATTTCTTCGCCCGTCAGCCCGGCAAAGTGTTCTCGCGCATGGACCTGCTCAACGCCGTCTGGGGCTACAGCCATGAAGGCTACGAGCACACGGTCAACACTCACATCAACCGCCTGCGGGCAAAGATCGAGGCCGATCCGGCGCAACCGGCGCGCATCCTCACGGTGTGGGGACGCGGCTACAAATTCGCGGCCAGGGAGGAGCAGACGTGAGACTGACCCTGACTCAGCGCCTGTCTCTGGTATTCGCCCTGTTGCTGCTGGTGTGCTGCGGCACGTCGGCCTGGATGCAGGTGCGGTCCAACAAGATGCATGAGCTAGAAGTGGTGCAAGGGTTGTCGCGGGATCTGGCCCGGCACATCGCCCATGACACCGTGCTGATGGACACCAAAGGCCTGATGCCCGACGCCGTGCGCGACCTGTTCAGCCAACTGATGCTGGTCAATCCCAGTGTCGAGGTCTATCTGCTCGACCCCGAGGGCCGGATTGTCGGCAGTGCTGCGCCCGAGGGTCGGATACATCGGGAGCGAGTAGACCTGGTGCCGATCCAGCGTCTGCTCAAGGGCGATGCCCTGCCGATTCTCGGCGACGATCCGCGCAGCGTCGATGGCCGCAAAGTGTTCAGCGCCGCGCCATTGCAGGTCAATGGCAAACAGGTGGGTTATCTCTATGTGGTGCTGCTGAGCGAAGAACACGACCGCTTCGCCGAACGCGGCGCCACCAGCGCCGCCCTGAATACCGCGCTGTTGTCCATCGGGCTGGTGGCGTTGCTGTGTCTGATTGCCGGTCTCACGGCATTCGCCCTCATCACCCGACCTTTGCGCCGTTTGACCGAAACCGTCAGCCAGTTCGACATTGATGGCGCTCCGGTAACGCCGCCTGCATCCGCCCCGGTGGAAAAAGCCGCCAGCCACGATGAAATTGCCATACTCGACGCCACCTTCCGGCAGATGCAGGCACGCCTCGGCGAGCAATGGCGCTCATTGACCCGCCAGGATCAGGAACGCCGCGAACTGGTGGCCAACATCTCCCACGACCTGCGCACGCCTCTGGCCTCGCTGCACGGTTACCTGGAAACCTTGTCGCTCAAGGACACCACGCTGTCCCCCGCCGACCGCCGCCGTTATCTGGGCATCGCGCTGGATCAAAGCCGCAAGGTGGGTGGTCTGGCGCAATCGCTGCTGGAACTGGTGCGACTGGAACATGGTTTCGTGCAACCGGTACTGGAGCGTTTCTCGCTGACTGATCTGGTGCAGGACATTTTCCAGAAGTTCGAACTGACGGCCGAGGCGCGTCACGTCGAACTCAAGGCCACCTTCGCACCCAATGTTTCGACGGCCTGCGCCGACCTTGGATTGATCGAGCGGGTGCTCACCAACCTGTTCGACAACGCCCTGCGCCATACCCCGCAAGGGGGAGAAATCGAGCTCAGCCTGCGCCCTCAAGGACCTTTTATTGAAGTCACCGTCAGCGACACTGGCCCCGGCATTGCTGCCGAATTGCGCGAAGGTCTGTTCCTGCGCCCGTTCAACATTGGCGGCGCACGGCGTGACGGTGGACTGGGATTGCGGATCGTGCACCGGATCCTGCAATTGCACGGCCGCGAGATCCAGCTGATTGATGTTCCCGGCCGCGGCGCGACCTTTCGCTTTTCGTTGGCGATGGATCAGCAAACGGCCGAGCAATTGGCGGTGCGGTCGATGAATCTGAATTCGCTGGGGAAATAGTCGACTGCCTGGGCCACAGCAACGGCTAATATCCCGGCACCCATTTCGGCAAGGACGCTGCCCGATGCTCAACACCCTGCAAAACACCCCATTGTGGGTTTACGCGATTTTTCTGCTGCTGTGCTACTACGGCGTCAAAGCCTTGTCCCCGACCCGTGAAAGCAAAATTTCATTGCTCGTCACAGCGCCGATTTTGCTGGGCTGGTCGCTGTATTCGCTGAACCTGACGCTGAATCCGCAGCTATCGGTCAGTTGCTGGTTGGCCGCCGTCATCCTGGGCAGTCTCGTGGCGCTGCTGATTTTCCCACACAAGGGCATTGAGCTGGATGATCCGCAAACCGGCCTGATCGTGCCGGGCACAGCAAAAACCCTGGTGCTGTATCTGCTGTTTTTTGCGGTGAACTATTACTTCGGCTACCAGGATGACGTTCACCCGGAAATGGCCGCCACTCTTGAGATGTTGCTGCTCAAGGCGTCGGCTTCGGGTTTTGTCTGTGGACTGATCAGCGGTCGGGCGTTGAAGTTTTCTCGGCTGCTGCTGACACTTCAGGCAAAACGCCCCCCGATAGCCGCCGGTTAAAAGCCGCAGTGCCAAAAATGATGACCAGCCGCCTGTTCATCCGTGACAACGCCGCCTCGGTCCAATAGATTAGGCGGCCTGAAAAGGCCCAGAGCTTTCTCGCCTCAACCCAAGTTAAAAGAAGTAGTGAAATTTCAATGTCCGATTCCAATACCGCTGAATCCGTAGTCACCTTGTCGTCCAAAGCGGAATACGAAAACTCCATCAATCTTTCACAGCACGTGCCCCAGGCCAAGACCATCAGCGAGATGGTCCTGGACGCTTTCCAGTCCACCCGGGAAAGCGACCAGATCCGCGAGCTGCGCGCCGCGATTCGCCAGGCTCACGACAGCTTCGACGACGATAAAGCCTACGATTTGATGGGCGAACTCAAGCAGCTCAAGGACGCTGAGGCTGCCGACATTGCAGCCCTGGAAGACTTGAGCAGCAAATTCCCGATCAGCCGGATTCTCTCCAGCTTCAAGGACGACCCGGCCTTTCAGGAATTGGTCTATGGCCTCGCACTGAAAGTGCTGAACCAGACCCACCAGGCCATCAGCAACCCGAGCAGTGGCAAAAGCAAAGCGGCTCGCGCCAAGAAAGATGTCGAAGTGTTCACCATCAGCAAAGACGGCATCAGCGTCACGCTGCCGCTACGTACCCCGCGTTCGCGACTGAACGTTGACCGTGAGGCGCTGGAGTTCCTGGGCTTCACCTTCGTCGGTGAAGGCGAAGAAGCGGAGCTGGAAAGCGAGACCTTCCTGGACAACGCCGGGGCCGAACAAGCGATTAACCGCAAGAACATCATCACCGCGCTTCAGCAGCAAACCGCGTTCGATGGCTACAGCATCGCCGCGCAGTAACACGATCCATCAGCGGCGCTTTCGGCGCCACTGACCCAAGAGCCCCGCCCTAGAGCGGGGCTTTTTTTTGCCCGTGATTTTATAAAATCCACAATTCCCCTTCCTGTCGTCATCGCCCACACCAAGACAGTTGCAAAGTGCCACCCCGTTCGGCAATCAATGCCCAAAGGCACTCATGCCACGGTGATTCGGCGCCAGAAAAACACCTTTCCTTAACCCTTCAGCACCACGGGTCCGCCTGCAGGGAGCGTCACTCACTTTCCAGCCCAAGACTTCAGTGGTGCGATTGCTGAGGTCATCATGAACACAACTCCCCTTTACCGTCAGTTGGCCAATCACTACCTCGACGCGATCCGCAGCGGCACCTTGAAAACCGGTGAACGATTCCCCTCCATTCGGCTGATGATGGAAAAACACGCCGTCAGCCTGTCGACCGCAGTGCAGGTTTGCCGGGAACTCGAGGACTGTGGCGTGCTGGAAGCCCGGCCGCGCTCCGGCAATTACATTCGCCAGCCCGACACGTTGCGCAAACCCGTCCCGATCGCCTCTCCCCCGCCGCTGGACACCGGCGTCTACGTCGGCATTCACGAGCAGGTGTCATCGGTCCTCAAGGCCAGTCAGCGCGCGACGATCAAGGTCAATTTCGCCAGTGCCTTCTGCGCGCCGGAACTCTATCCGTTGAAGATCCTGCAAGATCATATGATCAAGGCGCTGCGTCACGATCCGCACTTGCTCGGCGCGGCGGGCTCCACCTGCGGCAACAGCACATTGCGCAGTATTCTTGCGCGACGGGCGCTGACCGCGAAGGCCAATTTGCCAGCGGAGAAGATTGTGATCACCAACGGCGCGACCGAAGCGATCAATCTGGCCTTGCGCGCGGTTACCCAACCGGGTGACACAGTGGCTGTGGAGTCACCGACCTTTTACGGTTTACTGCAAATTCTAGAAAGCCTGAATCTGCGGGTGCTGGAGGTCCCGGCGACTTCGCACGCCGGAATCAATCTGTTTGCTCTCGAACAATTGCTACAAGGCCCCGAACGGATTCAGGCGCTGATCGTCATTCCCAACTTGCAAAATCCGCTGGGCAGCATCATGCCCGACGCCAACAAGGCGCGGCTGGTGCAACTGTGCGCCGAACACGCCACGGTGTTGATCGAAGACGACACCTATGGTGATCTGGTGGATACCGAGCAGCCACTGTCCACGCTCAAGCACTGGGACCGCACCGACAACGTGATCTATTGCGCATCCCTGAACAAAACCCTGGCACCGGGCATTCGCCTGGGCTGGATCAGCGCGGGGAAATGGCACGACCGCGTGGAGATGCTCAAACACACCCAGTCCCGGGGGTGTGAGGCGTTGTCGCAATTGGCGGTCAGTGCGTTCATGAGGACACCGTCCTACGAACGTTACCTGCGCCGGTTAAGGAAAATTCTGACTCACCAACGCCAGCAAATGAGTGCAGCGATCATTCGCTACTTTCCCGCCGGCACCTGCGTGACCACCCCTCGGGGCGGTACGTTGTTATGGGTGGAACTGCCGCGCCACCATTCATCCATGGCGTTTTTCCATGAGGCATTGAAGGCCGGCATCCAGATTTCGCCTGGGGATATCTTTTCAAACGGCCAGCGTTTCAATCACTTTGTGCGCATTGGTTGCGGCGCGCCGTATTCACCGCAGATAGATGAAGCGCTGGCGACTCTTGGCCAACTCCTCAAAAACCAGCGATAAACACAACCCGTGTAGCAGCTGCCGAGCCTGCGAGGCTGCGTTCGGCTGCGACGCAGTCGTAAACCCTGTGTATGCGGTGCGTCT
>NZ_LACH01000082.1 GCF_000968015.1 Pseudomonas fluorescens | reverse complement strand
TTCCAAGTGACTCGCTGTAAGAGCGAAACCGCCAGCCGCCGTTACCGCAGATTAAGTGAACAGCATTTCAATAGGTCCGGGCATTTACCCTGGCGCCAGTCCTTCGGCGCGGTGCAAAGCGAAGTCTTCAAGGTCTCCTATACTGGATCGTTCCGATAGTTTCCCTACCCTTCACAGCGAGGAGAACGCACATGACCATTCGTATTGGCGACGAAGCACCGGATTTCACCGCCGAAACCACCGAAGGCACGCTCCATTTCCACGAATGGATTGGCGACAAGTGGGCCATCCTGTTCTCACATCCGAAGGACTTCACCCCAGTCTGCACCACTGAACTCGGTTATATGGCCGGGCTCAAGCCGGAGTTCGACAAACGCAACACCAAGATTGTCGGCCTCAGCGTCGACCCGGTCGGTAACCATCAGACCTGGGCCAAAGACATCGAAGAAACCCAGGGCCATGCAGTCAACTACCCCATGATCGGCGACGAGAATCTGGTGGTGGCCAAGCTCTACGACATGATTCACCCGAACGCCAGTGGCGGCGCTCGTACTGCCGTGGACAACGCCACGGTGCGTTCAGTGTTCATTGTCGGCCCGGATAAAAAGATCAAGGCGATGCTGGTCTACCCGATGAGTGCCGGGCGCAACTTCGATGAAGTGTTACGGCTGCTCGATGCTATCCAGTTAAACGCCAAGCACACGGTTGCCACGCCGGTGAACTGGCGTCCGGGTGAGGACGTGATCATTCCTACATCGGTATCCGACGACGACGCGAGGAAGAAGTACCCGGATGGCTTCACGACGGTGAAACCTTATTTGCGTACGGTGGCGCAACCGAAGTAATGGTCAGTCACTCACCCTGTCTTCAATCGCGATGCCTTTTACGCGCATTGCATTGATCTGATCGGCGCGGGTGCCAGGGAGGTTGAGCATGATTCCCTGGCGCAGCGCCGAGACTTCTACAGTGTTCAGGACTGGGAATGCACGGGGAGTCTTTACCTGGCATGCCGTCGTCATGCGTCAAAAACTCTCGTCAGCCGGGTACTTTCAGAAAGCTGCCGATAAACCCCCGCCTTTACAAGCGTCATCGGCGGTCGAGCCGATGCCAATGCCCAGGTGCTTCGTTGCCCGGCGCAAGGCGCTACGCCGGGTCGTGGGCTAGCATCTTGATACGGGCTGACGCCCATGTGTGAAGCTATTTCACATGAATAGAAACCACCGGACTGACGTGCTTGTTGTGGCGTTATTTTGACGCCATCCTCCCTAAAATTAAATTCAGATTTATTATTGTGACGAGCTATTGACGTAATGGCGATGTGCTTATAGGCTCAATTTAGCCGAAAGAGATTCCTCAACCGACAAAAGAATAACCCCCTACGCAAGGAGGCGGTGTTATGCGCTCAACACTTGTCATTAAATTCGTGTTGTTGTCTGTGGTCCTGAATGGTGCGGTCGTTGCTAGTGCTCAGGCGACCAGTTTGGCCTATGAAATTAGTCGCATAGGCAACACTGGCGAGGCGTCAAGTCCTCAACTTGGCACGGCTCTTGAAGAGCATGCGGGTGGCACGTCGCTTACTTTTGGAAAGGGTCTTGGCTTGCCTTCGTTGATCACCGATGTCTACTTCGATGACGCCCATTCTGCCAAATTTAATAGTGTCATTCATAACGCTGACTCAGGCGTGGGTGTATCCGTCAATTCTTCTTCGGGTGACGGATTAATGGCGGCGGTTGACACTAAGCAGTTCAAGATTGATTCATCTCTCCAGGATAAAAATCTGGTGGGGGTATCTGATGTCAACCAACCTAATGCAGTACCGCTTTCTGCGGCAGCCTGGTTATTTTCATCCGCGTTGTTTGGCTTTATTGTGGTCGCCAACCGACGGAAGATATAGGTAGTCTTTAACGTTTTGGCAATAAGGGTTATTTAGACAGTCACTCTGGTGGCTGGGTAAGTACACAGCTTTATGTGTTGTTTTTGCGGATGATGTCTGTCTTACAGTGATACTTTGTTTGTAAGTGTGGATATCAATTAGTTGTGCTGGCAAACGTAGTCATCGTCAGGTTGACAGTGTCGCAGTTGAGCCAGCTCAAGCGGGCAGGGTGTAGTTAATATTGGCGCTAAATACATCGGAGGTGAATTGCTTGCTCCAACCTGTTGTTAAATAACACTATTTTGCTGTTTTGCACTAACGTTCCGGTTTCGGGTGTGTTGTATGGGCGGAATTGACCGCCCAGAAGCTCAAGATGTTTGCTGTTTAGTCGTTGCTTTGGCGTGAAATAGGCTAGAGTGATTTGACTAGGTTTTTTTGTTCTAAACTCCTTGCATGGCTACTGAGACGGAGGGATCCCGATGTTCCGTTCATTGATACCTGTGCTTTGCGCGCTGGCTGTTTGGCCCAGCATTTCCAACGCCGTCGAAAACGACCCGACTTACCGGCTGAGTCCGGGAGATAACCTATCTGTTTCCGTGTGGGGCGAAGACAAGCTCAAACAGGATGTACGCGTACTCCCCGATGGCAGCATTACTTTCCCGCTGGCAGGGCAAGTCAATGTGGCGGGGCTTGATGCCACCGCTGTCGCGAAGCAAATCGCTGCCAAGCTTGAGGCTTTCATACCTGATCCGCAGGTGAGCGTTGTCGTCACCGGCACCGAAGGTAATCTCGTCTACGTCCAGGGCAAAGTGCTGAAGCCCGGCACCGTGCATATGTCAGGTCAAACGTCAGTGCTGCAGATAATAAGCATGGCGGGCGGGCTCGACAAATTCGCCGATAAAGACGACATTAAGGTCGTGCGGCTCAATGGGGCCAGACAAGAGATCCTGCGCGTCGACTACAGCGAGTTGATGTCAGGGAAAGACATGACCACCAATTTTTTACTTAAAGCCGGCGATACGCTGGTCGTGCCTTAGCCTTGTGCGAGGCACTAGGGATTACTTTGCTTGGATTTCGAACTACCGGGGTTGCGACGGCAATCCTGGCTTTGTCGTGTTCGGACATGGCCTATGCTGCTACTTGGCAATCAGCAATAGCAGTGCCTTCGACGGTCGAGTACGACAGCAACCCACTGCTGCTCACGAGTGATGAGAAGGGGGTGACCCGTACCATCATCGCCCCCGATTACAGCCTCGTGGGTACTTCCGGACGGGATGAGTTCCAGTTCGGTCTCGGGGTAAATGTCGTGCGTTCGTCGGATACGTCCATCGTTTCGGACCGTGAAGACCCCAGGTTAAAGCTAGGGTGGCAGCGCGAGACCGAAACGGGTGCTTTTGGACTCACGGCGAGATATGAAGAAAACTCTACGCTTTCCACGGTGGTTCAGGAAACCGGCGTAGTTGCCTCCGATGGAACGCAAAAGATGTATCTGGTGGGCGGCAACTGGAGCACTGCTCTCAGCGAGCGAAGCACCCTGGTGAACGAGACTGACTACACTCATGTCACTTACGATATTAATACACTGACCAACTATGACGAGCTGGCGACCCGCTTCAGCTGGAACTATGCATGGAGTGAGCAGGTCGAGCTGTTCACCCGTCTTGGCGTGAGGCGCTATGAGCCGGAGCAGGGATCTGCGGTGGCTTCCTCAAACAGCTACACCCCCACGGTCGGCTTGAATGTCCAACTCTCCGAGCGGTTTAAGGGGACGGCCTACGTAGGTCTCAACCAAGTCTCCGGCACAGGTAGCGGGCCCAAAGGCCAGGGCGGTTTATTGTTGCAATATGCCGGTGAGCGTATTGATACCAGCATCGACGCCAGTCGTAGCACTCTCGCCAGCGGGGACGGTGGTTTCGTCGAGGTTGATGCCCTGAGGGGAACATGGAGCTATGCCGTCGACGAGACCCGGCGCACCGGTTTCGATGCCTCCTGGCAAGACGCCAAAGGCCGGACGCCTAATACCCTGAAAAATTACAGTGCCTGGTTTAGCCAAGAACTCTCGCCTTTTTGGATTGCACGCCTATCCTACACATACAAACAACGCCAGCAAGATGGCTTGCCGGATGCCACTGCAAACGTCGTCGGGCTGATGCTGACTTATAGTTATCCCGGTCTCTGACATTCAGCTGTGTGAGAAATATGGCCTCTGAATACGAAATGTCGTTCAACGACTACCTAGCTATCATCAAGCACCACGCCCTGCTGTTGATCGTGAGTTTCGTGGTCATACTGGGCGTGTGCATAGCGGTAGCGATCTCTCTCCCGCCGACCTATGAGTCATCCGGCACGATTCTGGTGGAGTCTCAGCAGATTTCGCCAGACCTGGTGTCGGCCAACAACAATACCTTTGCCGATGAGCGCATCGAAGTCATTCGCCAGCGCGTGATGACCCGTGAGCATCTGGAGGGGATCATCAACAAATACAATCTTTTTGCTTCGCAAAGTCGGCAACTGAGCGTTACCGAGAAGATCGAAGAAATGCGCAATGCGATTGTGGTCTCCCTGGTCAGCGCTGCCGTTAAGGGGCGCGGAGAGGTGACGATTGCTTTCCGTCTTTCCTTTGAACACAGGGAGCCAGAGATTGCGAACAAAGTTGCCAAGGAGCTGGTGACGCTGTTTCTGGATGAAAACATCAAGCAGCGCACCGAGCGCGCCAGTGAAACGACAGAGTTCCTGACGCAGGAGGCGGACAAACTCAGGGTGGAACTGGAAGCCCTTGAGAACCGGTTGGCGGACTTCAAACAGGCACACAGCAACGCGCTGCCCGAGCATCAAGAGCTGCGCATGAATATGTTGACGCGCGCCGAAACCGAGCTCAAGGAGGTCGACCGTGACTACAAAACTGCCCGTGAGGAGTTGCGCTTCAATGAGTTGGAGCTTTCCGCCGCGAATGCCGGGCTAGCGACCAAGCCTGGAGCACCCGGTGCGGCAGTTGATAAACCACAGGATCTGGCTAGCCTCAAAGCCGAGTACACCCGGTTGCAGTCGCTGTATACGCAAGCCCACCCTGACGTGCGTGCCGTCAAACGCAAAATTGCTGCACTTGAGGCTGGCAAAGGTGCTGATGGTGCAGCGTCGGTCAACCTGGACGTTGCCAAGGCCCAGGCGCGGATCTCCGCAGCAGAAGCACGTATCAAGTCGTTGGCCGATCAAAAGCAGCAAATACTCAGCAAAATAGCCGAATACGAGGCACAAATTCTTGAGACGCCGCAAGTCGAGCGCGGCTTGGTCACGGTGATGCGTGACCATGATAATGCTCGTAAAAAATATGAGGAGATTCGCACGAAGGAAATGAGTGCGAAAATTTCCGAAAGTCTGGAGCAGGAAAACAAAGCCGAGCGTTTTGTTCTTCTGGAGTCACCGCTGATGCCCGAGAAGCCAGTACGGCCGAACCGTAAAAAAGTGGTTGCCATGGGTTTCTTGCTTGCCCCGGTGGGTGCTGGCGCATTGGTGATGCTCCTCGAGATGATGAGTCAGCGTGTGCGCGGTGCCCAGGCCTTGGCCGCCGTGCTGGGTAGACGTGTATTGGTTTCCATTCCCTACATTCACACCAAGGCTGAACTGGCACGCCGCAGGAAGTGGCGAACGCTATTGATCGTCTGTGGAGTCGCGACAATCGCGATCTTTCTGGTGCTCCTGCACTTCCTCTACATGCCTCTGGATCTTCTGATGTTTAAAGCTCTGGGCCGGTTTGCATAAGGAATATAGCCATGGAAATGTTCAATCCCGATACCGAAAAAGCCGAGCAACAGACCTCGTCAAAAGCCATGACACCGACCGCGCAGTCCACAGGTCTGAATGCACTCAGTTATGTGCAAACCAAAGTTGTACCTTTGCGACCCGATCACCTTGAGCGCCACCGTATTGTGGCTTACAACAAAAATTCGAATATGGGCGGGGCATTCGATCTACTGCGTACACAAGTGCTAAAGATCATGGAAGAAAATGGCTGGCGCACGCTCGCCATCACCTCGCCGACTCCAGAGGCAGGCAAGACGGTGTTGGCTATAAACCTGGCAATGAGTATCGCGCATCACACGACCAAGACGGCGTTACTGGTGGACTTCGACTTGCGTCGTCCGAAGGTGGGTGAGTATCTGGGTCTGCCGATGGATAAATCGCTTAATGAATTGTTGGCCGATGAAGCTGAACTGCAAGAAGTACTGGTCAATCCGACCTTGCCGCGCTTTGTAGTCCTGCCGACGCGTGAGCCGATTCCTCTTTCCACCGAGGTGTTGTCATCGCCTGCAGTGAGCCATTTGATTGCTGATCTGCGCGAGCGCTACAACTCACGCATCGTGATTTTCGACTTGCCGCCGTTGTTGAGTTCGGATGATGTGATTAACGTCTTGCCCAGGTTCGACTGCGTCCTGCTCGTTGTCGCTAATGGCTTGAATAGCAAGAAAGAGATCGAGGAAAGCCTGCATCATCTTGGGACAGCCAACCTGATTGGCACGGTGTTGAACAAAGCCGAGCCCGAAAACCGCTCTTACTACTAGAGCATCACCCGCAGGAGATCGGCGCTATTGGCTAGCGCCGACGGTCAGTGCCAAGGGTACTTCTGCTCCCAGCTCCAGGCGTGCGCCACTATCTGTTCAAGTGAGCCAAATTGCGGTTCCCAGCCAAGTAATGTGTTGGCCCTGCGGGGATCGGCCACAAGGCGTGGTGGATCGCCCGCGCGACGTGGCGCGTCGATGACAGAGATATCCTGGCCGGTCACGTAGCGCGCGATATCTATCACTTGCTGTACTGAGAAACCTTGACCGTTACCGAGGTTGAACGCCGTGCTTGCACCTCCTGCCAGCAGATAATCCACAGCAAGCGCGTGAGCGGCAACGAGGTCGACAACGTGGACGTAGTCGCGAATGCAAGTGCCGTCAGGTGTGTCGTAATCACGGCCATAGACGGTGATGGTTGCGCGCCGTCCAGAGGCTGCTTGCAGGATCAGGGGCAGCAGGTGGGTTTCCGGTTCATGGCGTTCACCTAACTGTCCTTCAGGGTCTGCTCCGGCGGCGTTGAAGTAGCGCAGGCAGACCGATTTCAGCCCATAGGCGCGGTCGAAATCTTCAAGCATCTGCTCCACCATCCACTTGCTGCGACCATAAGGGTTGATCGCGGCCTTGGGATGCTCCTCGTCGATGGGTACATACACCGGGTCGCCGTAGACGGCGGCGGTCGAGGAAAAAATGAAGTGTTTAACCCCGGCGCGAACCATCGCCTGGAGCAGCGTCAGGGTGGCGGCGACGTTGTTCTGATAGTACTTGGCAGGTTCAGCGACGGATTCGCCCACCTGTATAAAAGAGGCGAAGTGGAACACGGCATCGAAGTGGTGCCCCGCAAACAGGGTGTCCAGGGCTTGCGCGTCGGCTATATCCAGTTCGACCAATGTCCCGCCACTCAACGCGCTGCGATAACCCGTTGAGAAATTGTCTGCCACCACAAGTTCGTGACCTGCACTCAGTAGCTGCTTCACCATGTGCGAGCCGATATAACCCGCGCCACCCACCACCAAAAATTTCATCCTGATCTCCGATTTCCTGGGCACTATTGCTGTGCAAGCGCAGATTGCAACGACAACGCGATCCACCTGACCATTAATAGCCGAGGCTCGCTACGTTTGGAACGCCAAAGGAGAGAATATTTCGAACACGATACAGCGAACGCGCCAATTGGAGCTACCCTCTGAGGAGGCATATGGGTAACCTGCGAGAATAATTATCAAATGAAAAACTCTGCCAAAGTTATCGATTACTCATTAAAAATATTTAAAGCAGAATGGCCAAATTTAGTGTTGTGGTCATTTCTGTTGTCGCCGTTGATTGTTAGAACGCTAACAAACTATCAATACTCTAAAATTGATTTATTGGTCGTTTACACCCTTGGCATGTCGGTGTTGTGGCTGTTGGCAATTAGATTCATTTCATCCAATCAATTCAAGGTTCACCTCATTCTACTGCCATTCTATTTGGTAGCAGCCATAGACCTCTTTTTGGTTTTGAATTTCAACTCGAGATTAACAGCTGCCTATATATTTATTGGTTTGACAAACTTTCAGGAGGCCCGCGAGTTTCTGCCGACCTATTGGCAGCCCATCAGTATCGTTTTGGTGATTTTGATATTTTGCTATGGGGCTGGATTAGTCGGCCTGCATAAGCGCGAATTCTATAAAAACAAAGGTGTTTTTGTTTTGGTTGTCAGCGCCTTGGTCGTGGGGTATGGGGCGTATTTTTATAAAACCGTCAAGCTTAATTCTTTCGGGAAATCTGCAGTCATGGATCTCCTGGCAAAAGATCAAAGCACGCCAGCAGGTTATTTGTCGCAAATTACCCTTACTGCAAATTTGTATTTGGGGACGGGGGAGCTTATCAAGCGCCGTCGGGAATCTGAGGTAAAAATAACCAGCCTGTCGGATCAATCAAATATAGAAACCATTGTTTTTGTCATCGGTGAGTCATCACGGCCGCAGAACTGGTCCCTCTATGGTTATAACAAGGAAACTACGCCGAATCTCGGTAAGCAGGCGGGGATTTTCAAGTTTAATCAGATCTGCACGACAGCCCCTTATACCTCGTTCGCGGTTCCTTCAATGCTGAGCCTTGAGCCTATATCAGATTGGGACGCCATTGCGTCAACCAAATCATTGGTGGGTATATATAGGGCAGCTGGGTACATGACTTATTGGTTGTCTGTACAGGAGGTTGATAGTTTCGGCGGAATAATTCCACAAATAGCTGCAGAGGCACAATACCGTCAATATTTTGAGAGAAGCTATGATGGAGCATTGATTACAGAATATGAAGAAATACTCAATAAAAGTGACGCACAAAAGAAAGTCATCTTCATTCATGTCAAGGGTAGTCATTTCGAGTATTCACGCCGATACCCAGAGCAGTTCGATAAGTTCAAGCCGGCAACAGACAGCTTCAAAGACAAAATCACCGCAGAGTATGACAATAGTATTTTGTATACTGACTGGCTGTTAAGCACCCTTATTGATCAATTGAAATCAAGCAAAAAGCCATCTGTCCTGTTTTATTCATCGGATCATGGTGAAAACATGATGGATGACAGTCGGGGGCTCTTGGGTCATGGGATTGGCAATAAATATGACCTCCCGGTGTCGGCATTCATCTGGGCATCCGATAATGTTTCAAGCCCGCAATCGCTCAAGCTTTTAAAGCTGAAGGAAAGAGAAAGCCAGAAAGTCAGCATGTCGTCCTTGCCTCATACGCTTTTAAATATCACAGGGGTTTTTACGAATAACTACAAAAGTTCGGATGATTTATTAAGCGATGATTTTGTATCGTCGAAATGTCCACATCTGCTTGGCGCAGGCTATGTTCCATCGTTTGATTTTGACGCCCTTTAAATAGCCCTCGCGGAACAACACCGCAAGGTGTTGTTCCATCAAGTTGAGGTCGGCTGCGCATCGCCTAAGGTTGTGCTTGCGTGACACCCTTTTTCAAAAACAACCAGTTCGACGCCTGCAATCCGTCGAACTTGATTGTATAGCGGCCATCAAGGTAGGTCGCGGGCAGCTTCTTCATTTGCCCCAGAATGCCGTGGGTGAACAGCGTCAAGCCTTGCGGCGCCTGGATGGTTAGCGTGCCCTCGAGAGGCTCAACGTAAAAAGGTATTTTGTCGACGTCCTGGGGGATGGCACGGGTGCCTAACGAAATCAGTAAATCCTGCGATCGGCTCAAAGGCGCGTCGTCCAGACTTTGCACCACCACACTGGCGTTGGCGGTCTTCACTTGAACCTGAATGTTGCCAAGGCTGATCGACTCGCCGCCGATCCAGCCGGTAGCGGCCTGGGTACGCGGGGTGTTGATGGTGTAGATGCCTTGTTTCCAGTTGCGCTTCAGCTCTCCCGTGTCTGTCGTGGACTCGCTGGCATTGGCGTCCAGCAGCGACTGGTCAGGGTCATGGAATTCCTTCGCATTGCCTGGGATCACGCTCTGTTGCAACCAAGGCAATTCCGGCGTCTGTGGCATCGCGATTTCCAGCTTGCCTTTCTCCATGGCTGTGCGCAGTAGAGCGGAGTTGGCCGGTGTGATCATTTGGTTGAACAGGGTGCCTGGCGTCGGTGCGAAGACGTAGGTCGTTGTTGCTTCGCGAACGTCTGCACGGCGATAAAGCAAGGCGGCGGCGGGCAGGGTGGCCAGCATTGCAGGGTCGTTATAGGCGTGCCAGTTGTTGGCACTCATCCCTTGGGCTCCCAGGGGTTCCTGGCTGTAGGCATATTGCATCAGTGCATCCCAGCCCTGATGGCGGGCGGTGCCGGCGATATAGAGTGGCAATGAGTGCCGGTCTGGCGTCGGGAAGGGCTCGTTGTTCCACTCGGTGACGGTCAAGGGTTTGCCGATGACCTGGCCGGCGGCAATCCAATTCACTATGCCGTCGCTGTAGAGCGGGTTTTTCTCTATCTGTCCCGAGCCCCCGTAGCTATGGACATCTATTACGTCGCCGGCAGTCAGCGCTGGCAGGGAGTTCAGACCATTGCGGCCCCAGCTACTGGTTGTGGCGATGGGGACCTTCACGCCTATTCCACGCAGGTGTTGAATCATGTCGACGTTGAAACGTCGCTCCAGATCGTTAAGGAACATCTTGGAGGGGCCTGGCTCCCAGGAGCGCCAGGTCTGGTCTGCAGAAAGATTGTGCTGTTTGGCAAAAGCCTCGGCCTCTGCCATGTAGACGCGGTTGTGCTTCGGCAAATTCTTGTCTGGCAACAGGGCGTTGCCGAAGTGGTTGGTGACGTCGTTTTCGTTGGTAATCAGTACGGCGGCGATCGCCGGGTCGTCTTTGTAGGCAAGACCGGTATAGCTGTTTACATGGGTCATGTAGGCTTCGGCAAAGCGCTTCATGGCTTTCTGAATGGTGAGATTCACATAGGAATAGCCCTTGAGATAGGTGAAATTTCCCGCTTCCTTTGGCAATTCATCGAAGCCAAAAATGTTGTCGTTTTCAGTAAAGACTCGCTGGACGTGCAGATCGAGCCACACATAAATGCCTTCGTCTTTCAGGCACTTGATCCACCAGTCGATTTTTTTTAGCGATTCCGGGCTCAGTTGCTGGGTGCTGCGCGTGACCCGGCCGTCGCCAAAGATGTTCGGGAAGACCCATGGCGAGTCATGGTGGTGCAGTCGAACAAGGTTGAAGCCCAGAGCCGACAGGCGTTTGGCCTGCAGCTTGATTGCATCGTCTGACGTTTGGAACAGCGAGTAGGCCGAAAGGTTGGTGCCCCAGAAACGCGCCTCAGAGTTGTCGGCAAATAGCAATTGCTCGCCGGAGGCTTTGATGAAGCCGCGCTTGCCTGCAGGTTTTTCCTGAGCGTTGAGAAAGGACAGGTCGACCGGCGAGGTTTTCCAGTCGAGCTTGTCTGTCGGCCAGCTCTTTGGGTCTGACAACCCGAAGCGCTCGGTAGTGGTTGGGCCGATCGCCACATCGCCAGAAATGCTCAAGGTGGCGGTGAAATCCAGGCGGCCAGGTTTGATCGTGTTCTTGAAGAAAAAGGCACGCACCTCGGATTTACTGCCCGGTTCAAGGTACACACTCGCCAGCGCGGGTTCGAAGCGCATTTCGATGCGTCGCCCTTGTGCATTGCCCCAGGTCCAGCCGCGGTTGTCGGGTAGCAAAGCGGGCTCGCCCATTTCTCCAGCAAAAAGAGCGGGGTCGAATTCGAAGACGATGCCGCCACCTGAAACGCCGGACTTCATGCTGTGTGCATCCACGGCAAAGGTCCAGGTCAGCTTTTGCTCGTTTTGCTTCTGAATCTGCGCAGCCAAGTCGAAGTCCAGCGCTTTGTTTTTACCAGCAAGGGAGTATCGATAAGGGGTATTTACCTTGAATTCGGTCTGCAAATACGTCCAGTCCCAGTTGCGCCCAAAGAACGAGAATGTCGTAGCAATTGCCGGACTGCCTCCACGCTCCAGCATTGGCAGGCCGTTGCGTTCATCCACACTGACGACCCAGTCCGAAGCCCAGGTACGAAACGGCCAAATAGCAAAAAACATCAGTAGCAGGATCAGTATCTGGGGACGTCGAAACAACTGGACCATGGGTTCTACCTGAATTGGAGGTGGGCGCTCGCCGTGACGGCCGTCGAAGTCTGCTTGAGCCTGCGTGCCATCTGAGCGTAGGCGACGCCAAGTCCAGCCACCGACCAATACACCACGGGGATGACCGTGATACTGCTAACGGTAACGATGGTGATCAGGATCCCGGCCAGTGTCGCCAGAAGTGCACGTCCGAGTCGGCGTGCCTCATCGTCTTCGTTGGGGAACGAACGCATCCCCTTGCGGATGCCCTGCAGAACACTGGCGAAAAAAACCACGAAAAGCGTCAAGCCAATCAAGCCGAACGACAGTGCTATGCCGATATAGGTGTTCACGATATCGATGATCCCCTGGCCCTGAATCATGGACTGCATTTCCGGCGTGTTGCGGAAATTGAAAGAACCCAGCCAAGGGTTGCGCTGGATAACGATCATGGCGTTATCAATCAAGCGCTGCCGGTAGGTGATATTTTCCACTTCCACCGTGCCGATAAACGGTAGCAGATCAAGGACTTTTTGCCCGCCCGGCACGATGGCCAGCAAGGGAAGGGCGAGCGCACCGGCGGCGCCCAGCAGCATCAGGCGTTTGATCGCTTTACGGCCGGTGCCGATGAACACGACGATGATCACGGCTGCACCGATCCAGGGGCCACGCGACAGCGGCGCGAACAAACCACCGGCGAGCAACAGTGCGCCGAGGCTGCGCTGCAATTTGCTACGTACAGCCTCCTGCAAGTACAGGTAAAAGCCGATGGCCACGCTGATGACAAAGCCCAGCGCAATGGCCTGGCCGGTCGTGGCGCTGGCGCGTAATGAGCCACCGCGACTCAAGTAGCCGGGATCCCATTGCATGCCCATGGCGTAGACAACCGCGCTGTATAGCTGCCAGTGCTTGGAATATTCGAAGAGACCTATAAGCGACAGCAGCATGGCGGCGAGGACAAAACCGAACAGAGCGTCCTTGAAGTCGCTGAGGTTCTTCAGCGCCCGGCTGGCAACGTAGTAAGGCAAAAAAACTTCGAGGAACAGGTAGAGCATTTGGCGCAAGGTGTCGGTGACAGTGGTTTCGCGCAGGAAAAGCAGGCTCGTCAGCAGGAGGTAGGCGGCTATCAGTTTGTCAGGCCAGGTGCGCCCGAAAGGGACCGTGTCGGCGCGTTTGCGCAGAACCAAAAAAGCCGGAAGCAACACACACAGTGCCAGCAGACGAATATGGTTAAGGGCAAAAAAATAGTTGATCAGGCCGAAGCCCGGAATCTCCGCGGTGGACGGCGGGATAAGAAACACCAGAAGGAAAAATAGCGCCACGGGATTGCGTTCGCGATTTCGTGCGAAGGTCAAAACGATTGCGGCAATGCCTGCGTACACCCAGAAACTGTGCGAAAAAAATGCCAGTAGCGTCAAGACGAACCACAGATTGCGCCGACGAGTGAAATCACGGTCGGGGATCAGGTCTGCTGCGGGTCGACGTGCCATGGCAAAAACGACAACAGCAAGGACCAGAATGACGATTAACGCTCGGAAGTGCTCAGGCATGGATGATTGGACTTATTGATTGATGAGCGACGGCTAGTGGAATGGCCAAACGCGACTATAGTTCCTTTTGAGCCATTGAGTCGGGGGATGATGCTATGTCGCTAGTTGATTTGTCGCCAACGTTGGGCCTTCGTAAGCGAGCGATCTCTGCTGGGGCATGGAATCTGGGAGCGCTGGTTACGTCTCAAGCCTTTCGCTTGGGCGGCAACCTGATAATGGCTCGTCTGCTGATGCCGGAGATGTTCGGCATCATGATGATCGCCATCACCGTTTCTCTGGTTCTGCACATGCTTTCCGATGTCGGCTTGCGCCAGAACATCATCCAGAGCCCGCGTGGCGACGATCCGGCATTTCTCAATACCGTCTGGACCGTGCAGATCGTGCGCGGCTTTATCCTTTTTGTTTCGACACTTCTCCTCGCGGCCCTCGCCTGGTATGCACAGACCATTAATCTGTGGTCGCCCAATTCCACCTACGCCGCACCCGAGTTGCCGCTGGTGTTGGCCGTGACCGGTTTCTCGGCAATCATCGTTGGCTTTCAGTCGACCAAAATGGACCTGGCAGTGCGCGCTTTCCAGCAAAAGAAAGTGGTACTCACCGAGTTTGGGTCTCAGGTCGTGGGGCTGGTGGTCATGCTGGCCATCGGTTACTTCACCCGGTCCATCTGGTCGCTGGTGATTGCAGGTCTGGTCCAATCGATGGTCAACACACTGTTGGGGCATTTCTGGTTTGAGGGCCCTTCCAACCGTCTGCGGTGGGAGCGTGCTGCGCTCGATGAATTAGTCGGCTTCGGCCGTTGGATACTGTTGTCGTCGGCAGTGGGCGTATTGGCCATGTACGGTGATCGTGTCTGGTTCGGCGGCAGCATGACGCCCGCTGAGCTGGGCGTTTACTCCATTGCCGTTCTGATTTTGGGAGCGGTTCAGCTTGCGTTGCAAAAGATAGTCGGGGCCGTGGCCTTGCCGGCCTTCAGTGAGGCCACAAGAACGAATGACACCGCACGGCTCCACGCTTTGTACTACCGCTTGAAATTGATGCTCGATCTTGCCTGCCTGTTTCTCTGTGGACTGTTCCTGACCGGCAGTCCACTGCTCATCAGCATCTTGTACGATGAGCGTTACGCTGAAGCTGGCAACATGATGGCCATTCTTTCACTCTCTTTTTTCACCATGCGCTACCTGCTGTCGAATCAGGTCTGGATTGCCTTGGGACTCACCAAGTACCAGGCCATCGATAACATTATTCGCGTGGTCTCGTTGTGGGTGCTGCTGCCTCTGCTGCTGGCGATTGGCGGGGTCAAATATGCGATTTGGGGCGCTGCCCTGTACACGTTTCCTACGCTTATCCTGGTTTTTTATGTCAATGGTCGTCTGGGGCTGTTCAGTCTCAAGCGTGAGCTGGTAGTGCTGCCAATGCTGGCGGTGGGGGCTTTGTGCGGGGAGTTATTGACGGATCTTTTTAAATGGCTTTGATTTGATCCGTTTCTCTTGATGTTTCCAAAGCTGTGGCACAGCGTCGCCATTGAGGTATTGATGGCGGTCGCCAAAAAAATATGGCCTTGATGTGTGGTTGAAATTTCCAACGTAATCTTGATGTCGTGGAGCTTTGAATCATGAGAGAAACTGATTTGAATACCTCTGTGATGGGGCGCAGAGGCTTCCTCCAGGCTTCTGCTCTATTGAGCCTTGGGGGGCTCATGTTCGGATTTTCCAAAGCCGTTGCCCGGCCTTCTGCTGCTAAATCCGAGTTTGTTGTCATCAACGGATGGGTGCTGCCTGCCCGGCATTTTCGGCAAACACAAGCATGATCAAAGACTACCAATCGCAGAAAGAGCTCCGCGACCACTATGACGTCTGCATCATAGGCGGGGGGCCAGCCGGCATTACGCTGGCCTTGCGTTTAGCCGGTAATGGTCGGCGTGTGTTGCTTGTCGAGGGCGGCGGGCACGAGTATTCGCCGACCTCGCAGAACCTCTACAACGTCTCCTCATCAGGCCTCGAGGTCTACGCTCATGAAACACGCCTGCGTTTTCTTGGCGGGACCTCCAACCACTGGGCCGGGCGATGCCGTCCATTCGAACCGTCGGACTTTGCCGTAGGCCCTCCGGTGCCCGTGCCCGGGTGGCCCATCGCGTTTTCCGAGATCGAGCGCAATCTGTCGGGGGCCATGGATATTGTCGATCTTCCACCGCACTCCGGATTCAAGGCCATCAATGCGACTTTGGACGGCACCGACTTTGACGCTGATCGTTTTCTGCTAAGTCCGCCGACGCGATTTGCACAAAAATATGCCAGGGAACTGAATGAGACCGAGGGGCTGGATGTCTTCATTCATTGCAATTGCGTCGATCTTGAGTTCGACAGCAAGACCGGCCGCATAGCAACGATAGTCGTCTCGGACTACGAGTTGCATCGAGAGCGAGTCACGGCAAAACAATTCATTCTGGCGACAGGCGCGATCGAGAATGCCAGGCACTTGCTCAACAGCGAGTCTCTGGCAGCTGGCGGTGTCGTAAGCAAGGATGGTTTCGTCGGCAGATGCTTCATGGAGCACCTGAACGTCGAAATGGGGAACTTCATCCTGAAAGACGGGGAGGGTACAGATGCTCGGCAGGAGTATTTCACGACCGATGCATTCGTGAGGGAGCACAAGTCAGGTAAAGGGAATGTGACGGCCACGCTTGTAGCTGAAGTGAAATCCTATGGGCGAATGGCGTCCATCAAGAGCTTTTTCGAGAACCTGGTTTGCGAAGTGGGTGCGGAGCGCAAGGTTGAATTTATTGCCAAGTTCGATTGCCCTGGAGATGGGGTGCTCGGCACGCTGATCGAGCAGTTTCCCAACCCTGATAGCCGCATCTCATTACTCGACGATCGAGATGCGTTAGGGATGAGGAAGGTCAAGATTCACTGGGAGCTAACGCTTGCAGACAGGGAAACAGTCAAGTCCATCGGGCTCGAAGTGGCCAAGTGTTTTGCCGATACAGGGCTGGGCTTCGTCAAGTTGGAAGAATGTGTGTATGACGTCGATTTGCCACTGAAGCTCAATCCCCATGCTCATCATATGGGGACCACGCGGATGGCGACTTCGCCTGAGTTTGGTGTGGTCGACGAAAACTGCAAAGTGTTTGGTGTCGAGAATCTTTACGTTGCGGGCAGCAGTGTTTTCGCTACAGGCGGTGCCTGTAACCCCACGATGCCTCTTTTGCAACTTGCTCTTAGGTTGGCGGATCATCTTAACCATCAGATGGGGCCCGGGGTGGGCAGATACTCATGAAGGGGGGAGCATGTGTGGATTATTTGAGTGTTGGGCTTTAGAGAAGCGTCTACTCTTGGAGTAGTGGTAATGAAGAATCAGGGTGTATCTAACTCTGGCACAGATGTCTATCGCTAAATAATTGAGGCTGACAGGATGATTGGTCTACTGAAACGTACGATTGCTTATATTGCAAAAACAACGGGGCATGGGACTTCGCTCTATAAAAAATTCTGTAAGCCGAACGGGTATGACTGGGCTAAACATATGGTTCGGTGGGGGGGACTATACTCCATCGGTAAAGGCGTATGGATCAATCCTGCTGCCAACATAACTGACCCTTCGCTAGTACGACTTGGAGATAATGTAGGTTTATCGTGTTGCACGCTGTTCGGCCACGATGGAGTAGTTGGCATGCTCGAGGTGCGCTATGGTAAAAAACTTGACTCTGTCGGCGCTATCGACATACGTGATAATTGTTTTATCGGTTATGGCTCTATCATCATGCCGCGTGTGACTATTGGCCCGAATTCGATTGTCGCAGCCGGTGCTGTAGTCATAAAGGATGTTCCGCCTGGGGTCGTGGTTGGGGGTAATCCAGCCAAGGTTATTTGTACGCTGGAAGAGGTGTTGGCGAAAGTCGAAGAGCGTAGCGCCACTTATCCGTGGATTGACCTTATCAGGCAGCGCAGTGGTGTATACGACCCGGAACTTGAACCGAAGCTTATAGCAATGAGATCGCAACACTTTTTTGGCGAGCAACCCAATGGCTAGTGCTCCCCTTGACGTGTTGGTCGTTAATTACAACACAGCGGAGTTGTTGCAGCCGATGTTTAATGCGTTACGCCAGTCAAATAGTGTGGGTCGCACGCGCTATTTAGTGGTGGATAATGCCTCTGCGGATAATTCGCTGGAGTGTCTGGCAACTATTTGTCCAGAGGCATTACAACTGGCCAATGAAAATAATGTTGGCTTTGGGCGTGCCAATAATCAATTGGTTGAACACCTGCAGGGCAAGTATGCGTTGCTCCTCAATACCGATGCCTTTGTGGCTGCGGATACCTTGAGCAAAACCCTCGAGTACATGGAGGTTAATCCTGATTGCGGTGTCCTCGGCGTTCGCCTGGTTGGACGAGAGGGCGATTTACAGCCCTCCTGTCGGTATTTTCCGACGCCGTTGAATATCTTCCTCGGGCGTACAGGGCTTGAACGTTTTTTCCCTGCGGTGAAGAGAGTCGACGACATGGCCTGGGATCATGCTTCGGTGCGTGAGTGCGACTGGGTGCCCGGGTGCTATTACCTGATCCGCCGTGAAGTCATCGACCAGGTTGGCTTGTTCGATCCGCGCTACTTCCTTTATTTCGAGGAGGTAGATCACTGCAAACGCGTTAAACAGGCAGGCTGGAAGGTGGTTTACTACCCGCATACCACGGTGGTGCATATCGGCGGTGAAAGTGCCAAGTCTGTTGACAAGCTCAATGCGGTTAGTCGTCAGCTACCCACGTTACAAATCGAAAGTGAGCTTTTGTACTTCCGTAAGCACCACGGTCTGTCTGGTTTAGCCTCACATATGCTACTGGTGAGTCTGGGTGATCTGATTTTGGCGCTCAAGGCGCTATTGAAAGGCCGCGGTCTGGCCGCTTTAGGGGCGTGTTGGCAGCATACTCGTGTGACCTGGGCGTTGCTGCGTGATACCAAATTCGCTAGCCAACCAACACGGTAGAGCCAGTTATGTTCGAAAACATACGTGCGGACTTGCGTGCATACGGCGGAGATTGGGGGGCTCAGGGGTTTTGGGTGATGGTGGTTTATCGCTTTGGGCGCTGGCGATACGGTGTGCGACCGGCACTGTTACGCAAGTTGTTCTCCTTTATATACAAAGTACTCTTCAAACTGGTGCAGATCGTCACGGGTATCGAGTTGCCGTGTGAGGTTGTGGTCGGGCGCAACTTCGTCATCGATCATTTCGGCGGCATCGTGATCAGTGGCTATGCGCAGTTCGGCGATGATTGCCGTATTCGCAATGGCGTCGTCGTGGGCCTCAAGAATGTGAGTGAGCCGATTGCTCCGGTGATGGGTAACAATGTTGATATCGGTGCAGGGGCCAAGGTGCTGGGCAATATCCGCATTGGTAACAATGTCGTGATTGGTGCCAATGCTGTGGTGCTGACCGATGTACCGGACGACTCGGTGGCAGTGGGTGTGCCTGCGACTATCAAGAAAAGGAAGTACGCAGAGTCGAGGGCGTTCTCATGAACCACCCGATGGATTACTTCAATTGCGTCGCTGAGAGAACGCCATGGCTATGGGTATGGGTGTCGTTGTTATCGGTCGCAACGAAGGCCTGCGGCTTGAGCGTTGTCTGACTTCCCTCGTCGGTTCGGCGGAGCAGGTCGTTTATGTCGACTCTGGATCAACGGACGGTTCAGTGCAGGTGGCACTGAGGCTTGGGGTCGAGGTGGTCGAGTTGGACATGACGATTCCCTTTACGGCTGCGCGCGCGCGCAATGAAGGATTTGCCTGCCTGCAACGCATATTGCCGGCGATGCGTTATGTGCAGTTCGTCGACGGTGATTGTGAGGTCGTCGGCGGTTGGCTGCCCCGGGCGCAGGCCTTTCTTGATACACATCCTGACGTCGCGGTGGTCTGTGGACGGCGCCGTGAACGTTTTCCGCAGCACTCGGTTTACAACTTATTGTGTGATTTCGAATGGGATACGCCGGTAGGTGAGGCCAGGGCATGTGGTGGCGATGCGTTGATGCGGGCTGACGCCTTCGCCGAAGCGTCCGGGTTTCGACCGGGCCTTATTGCCGGGGAAGAGCCTGAATTGTGTGTGCGTCTGCGTGGGAATGGTTGGAAGGTCTGGCGTCTGGGGGAGGAAATGACCTTGCACGATGCAACCATGACTCGGTTCGGCCAATGGTGGCGGCGTACCCTGCGCGGTGGTTATGCCTTTGCCGAGGGTGCATTTTTGCATGGGGCCGCACCGGAGCAACATTGGTTGCGTGAGTCGCGCCGTGCCTGGTTCTGGGGATTGGGTATCCCGCTGGCGACTGTTATCGCGAGTTGGGTGTTTGGATGGTTTGGGCTGCTCGTGCTGCTGGTCTATCCATTGCAGGTCGTGCGCCTCGCCCGCGGGGGCGATAGATCCACGCGCGAAAACTGGCTGCGGGCTTTCTTTCTCGTGCTGGGGAAATTTCCCGAGATGCTCGGGCAAGTCAAGTTTCTACTGAACAGATTCGGCGCCGGCAAGACGGCGTTGATCGAATACAAGTGAGACTGATATGAATAATTGGGTGATATTGAAGAGCGTGTTTTTTTTACATGCCGGGTATTCTTTAAGGGCATTGAATAATAAATTTAAAATGATGGTGCTGGTTGCAAAAAACTGGTCCGAGCTGAAGTTGTTTTGCGGGCGTATGTCGAACGCCCTGGGTAAGTCCGGTGTTGAGAAATTAGGCGGGGATTGTGTAGGCGTTGTTCATTGGCCATACATCAGTAAAAGCTGGAGTCCCACGAATAAACTTAGTGTTTTAGCCTCGCATTACGAAGTGGTGACCAAAAGCTGTCCGCAGCTATTGCTGTTGGGGCGAAGTGACAGTTTGCGGCTGAGTGATTTATCGGAGTTTGCGGCTGGCTGTTCCCTGGTGCTGGATCGGCCCTTCTGGTTTATGCGCGAAGGGGAGCTGGTGCTGAACTTGTTTCAGGGTGACCTGCGCATTGCGTCAATAGCCTTCACCTTGTGTCGCACGGACACTGAGTTATGTATTTTTATCGGCGCCGTTCAAGGGATACATAAAGGCGTCGAGAGTGAGCTGTCGTTGAGTATCTACAGGGACCTGACAAAAGACTTTGAAGGTCTTCGGCCAAGAAGCTTTCTGATCGAAGTTATTAAATACATTGCCATCAATATCGGTATTGAAAAAATTTATGCGGTAGGGGATGGGTATCGCCACCATCGTCATCCGTATTTTGGTGCTCACAAAGCGCTAGAGCTGGCGGCCAATTATGATGTGATCTGGTTAGAGCATGGAGCGACTCCATCAGAGCGCGAAGATTTTTTTGAGATTCCCATGATTCTGTCCAGGAAGCCGCTCGACAGTATTGCTTCAAAAAAACGTGCCATGTATCGCAGGCGCTATGAGTTGCTGGACGACACCTTTAAAAAGATAGACGACGTGTTGATAGGTAGTTATAGCAGCAGTCGTGTGGCTAGTTGACGTTCCTGATACCTGTACTACTGTGGGATTACTTGCAGTAATAATCCACCGCAACGACAACTAAGTCTGGTTCCTATGCGCATCGCTTATTTCATCAATCAATACCCCAAAGTCAGCCATAGCTTCATTCGTCGCGAAATTTTGGCGTTGGAACGTCAGGGGTTTGTGGTGCAGCGCATTGCTCTGCGTGGCTGGGATGCCGAATTGGTGGATGCCGAGGACGTGTCCGAACGCGATAAAACCCAGTATGTGCTGCAGGGTGGAGTCAAAGAGCTTTTAGTGCCTGTGCTTCAGGTGTTGCGTGCCCAGCCGCGACGCTTTTTTTCGGCGCTGTGGCTGGCGCTACGCATGGGCCGGCGTGCCGATCGCCCCTGGCCCTATCATTTGGTTTATTTGTCCGAAGCGTGTCGCGTGCTGATGTGGTTGCAGGCGTTCGGTGCCGAGCATGTGCATGCGCATTTCGGCACCAACTCAACCGAGGTGGTGATGCTGGCCAATGTACTCGGTGGGCCGGCGTACAGTTTTACCGTGCACGGGCCGGAAGAGTTCGATAAACCTCAGTTTATTCATTTGGGCGAGAAAGTTCGGCGCGCGGCCTTTGTCGCTGCTATCAGTTCTTATGGGCGCAGCCAGCTGTTTCGCTGGGTGGCTCATGCCCACTGGCCAAGGGTCAAGGTGGTGCATTGTGGGCTGGAGCGGGCGTTTCACGATGTGCCGGCCGTTGCCGTGCCATCCACGCCGCGGTTGGTTTGCGTAGGTCGCTTGTGTGAGCAGAAGGGTCAGCTTTTGCTGCTTGAAGCCGCCCGCATCCTGGCAGCTCAAGACGTGGAGTTCGAAATAGTACTGGCTGGCGATGGAGAAATGCGCGCGGAAATCGAAACCCTGATTGCACGGCATGGCTTGCAGGCGCGGGTGCGAATTACCGGCTGGATCAGCAGCGATCAGGTGCGGGCGGAGATTCTTGCGGCGCGGGCCTTGGTGTTGCCGAGCTTCGCCGAGGGGTTGCCGGTGGTCATCATGGAAGCCATGGCGCTACGCCGACCCGTACTGACGAGCTATGTGGCGGGCATTCCCGAGTTGGTGCGACAGGGTGAGAACGGTTGGTTATTTCCCGCTGGAGCTGTGGATGAGTTGGCGGCGGCGCTGGCGGACTGCCTCGCGCAACCTGTCGAGGTGTTGCAGCGGATGGGCGAGGCGGCGTATCAGAGAGTGCTGGAGCGACACGATATCGATATCGAAGCAGCCAAGTTGGCTAATTTGTTTAGGGCGCAAGCATGATCACATTACTTGGTTGGCTGTTCTGCTCACTGCTGATACTCATCCTCCTGCCGGTGTTGGTGCTGTTTGTGCAGGTGCTGATGGCCTGCCTGCCTGCACGGTCGCGCTCGTCGGCGCAAGGACCGCGGCCGCGGGTGGCGGTGTTGATACCGGCACACAATGAATCCTCGATCATCGTCGCGACGTTAAAAAGCATTCGGCCGCAGTTGCTTTTGGGTGATCGCCTATTGGTGGTGGCGGATAACTGTTCTGACGACACGGCCGCGCAGGCCCGCATGGCGGGCGCCGAGGTGGTGGAGCGCAGCAATGATCAGCTGCGTGGCAAGGGTTATGCGCTGGACTGTGGGGTGCGTCATTTGGCGAGCGATGCGCCGGACGTCATGATTGTTGTCGATGCGGATTGCCAGGTAGCCGAGGGTTCTATAGAGCGTTTGGCAATCTGTTGCATCGACTCAGGGCGACCAGCGCAAGCACTTAATTTAATGCGTGCTCCTGCAGGTTCCGGGCTAAAAGTGCGGCTTGCCGAGTTTGCCTGGTGTGTGAAAAACCGGGTACGGCCGCAGGGTTGGACCCGGCTTGGTTTGCCCTGTCAGTTAATGGGCACGGGAATGGCTTTCGTCTGGCGGGATATGGCGTTGATCAATTTGGCCAGTGGCCACATCGTTGAAGATTTGAAGATGGGCCTGGATTTATGCCGAAGCGGCAAGCCGCCCTTGTTCTGCCCCGATGCTCTGGTAACCAGTTATTTTCCGCGCAGCGATGAAGGCTTAACTACCCAGCGTACGCGCTGGGAACATGGTCATCTGGGGGTAATCCTTGGGGATACGCCAAAGTTGCTGGTGGAGTCGATTGGCCAGCGTCACTGGAGTCTGCTGGCGATGACACTGGATTTGCTGGTCCCTCCGCTGGCCTTGTTGACGTTGGCCTTGGTGGCGGCATTTGGTCTGTCATGGTTGGTATTCATGCTGTCGGGAGCTTTGGCCCCAGCATTGATAGCTTCTTGCGGGGTGGCAATATTGGGTGTGACTGTCTTGCTGGCATGGAGCCAGTTTGGTCGCGGGATTATTTCTTTTTCAGCCTTGTTGTATGCGCCGTTCTACGCGGTGAAGAAAATCCCTCTGTACCTCGGATTTTTGCTTAAGCGCCAGGTTGAATGGGTGCGTTCGAAGCGAGATGACACCTGATGCGCGCTTCAGCCTGGCTGCGCAGCTGGCAAACGATTATCCAGGATCTCAGGGTGGTCAGTGATGTGGGTGATGAACAAGAATTGATTGATGCTTTATCCAGGACTGAGTCGCCGAAGGTGCTTGGCTTCGTCAATGCCCATGCGATGAATCTCGTGGCGGGCAACACCGATTACTATAACGCGCTGTCGGCTGCTGACGTGTTATTACGGGATGGCTCCGGCATGGCCATCCTGTTTCGTCGCCTCGGCCTGGAGCCGGGGCTAAATATGAATGGCACCGATTTCATTCCCAAATTGCTGGCCGCGTTCAAGGGCCGGCGCGTGGCGTTCTGGGGGACTGAAGAGCCCTTTCTAGCCAACGCGGTGCAGCGTAGCGAGTCTGTATTTGCGGTCAATGTAGTCTCGGCCCACCATGGTTTCGCGCCGGTGGATACGTACATCAACCTTGCCCGGCATTTTCAGCCGGAACTGGTTGTGCTGGGTATGGGCATGCCCAAGCAAGAAGCCGTTGCTGCCAGGTTAGCCGTCAGCGGCGTGCCCTGTCTGGTTGTGTGCGGAGGGGCGATTCTGGATTTTCTCGGCGGCAAGGTGACTCGTGCTCCGCAATGGGTGCGTCGTCTTGGTTGTGAGTGGCTGTTCAGGCTAATAGGTGAGCCAAAGCGATTATTCAGTCGCTATGTGGTGGGTAATCCGATGTTCTTGTTACGCACGTTGATCTACAGGGATTCCTGACGTTACAAGAATTTGACGCTTGGCCGGCGCCATAAAAAACACGGCTGAAATATCTTGCAAAACCCCAACGTAGCACCTTTACTCAGGTTGGAATTATCGACTTGACGGGCATGTTTGGGGTCGTTTTCATCATTAAGATTGGCGTCAACAAAATGTTGTCATATGCCGCATATTTTGAAAAAGTGCTCCGCTGTCGAGCGCTCATTTCGAGTAGTTAGGTTATTGATTTGTAAACTCAAATGGCCATTCCTTGAAGTGTGCTAATAACCAAATGAAAAAATACATAGCCGAATTAATACGTAAGTTGATCTCCCCTTCAATGCGATTTGAGCTGAGGAAAGCGCTCGCCTGGCTGCACGATATAGGGGGAAGGGCATGTTTTTGGCGTTGGGAAATTGCCAGGTTCAAATTGCGCGAAGACAGCACCTATGACATTCTCTATGTCGGCAGGAAAACACAGCGGGAATTTGTAAAGGTTCTACTGGGCGCTGAATCTAAAACGGTTAATAGCCAGCTGAAGTTGGATAATTCAGAGCTGACAGTGTGGGTCAGTGAAATGCCGACCTTGGGTGCATTATATGTGCCTCAATATTTAAGTGCTGTCGTTCCGCTGAGCCGGTCAATTGAGGATATTACGGCCAGGTACAATACCGAGTTGCGTCGAAATCTGCGCAAGAACCGGTTGCGTTATCGTATGAAACAGGCCTTGAACGATGACGAAATTGAAATCGCAGATCGGGAAATGCTGAAGCCCTATGCCAGCGCAAGGCATGGAGCAGCGGCCTCTCAAATTGAATCCCGTGAAGTTCAACGGGTAGCAAAAAGCGCCGGGCGGCTCGATCTGGTACTGCTGGAGGATGAAATTGTTGCATGCCATCTTGGGTGCGTGATTACTCGGGCAGGAAAACGCTACTGGAGCACCGTCCGTTTCGGCTACCCCGATGTTGTATTTTCAGATGCGAAGAAATTACGTGAAATTAACTCGATTACCACGTTCATGGCGCTTGAATGGGCGATAGAGAATGGTTTTGACTATTATGATATCGGAACGTGCCTGGCACGCCCGGACGATGGACTTCTCGAATGGAAAAGACGGCGTGGTGGTGATGTCGATACGCTGGGTAACTACGGCTATTTATTTGTTCGACTGCCTAAAGTGGGCGCGGCGCAATTTCTCTGGGAGACGCCTCTATTTGCTGTCGAAGGCAGAAAGCTGACACTTCATCTTGGGTTGCCGCACGGACCCAGTGATGAGGAAGTCGCGGGTCGATATCGTGAAATGGGTTTTGGTGGATTGTTCAAAATATACCTTCATTGTTCTAGAAAGCCGGAAGAGGCGCTTCTCGACACCTTGCGCGGCCGCTACGCTCATCTGGCATCACAGCCTATTCTGGAAACTATTGTATGCACCTGAATAGGTTACTTTAAAGAAATACGGTTTACGGGTTTGGCCATAACCGCTGTTTCGGTATAACCACATTACGATGAGGTGCATATGTCGAAATTTAACGAATTGACGAGTGGCGGCCAATCAACGTGGAGCCTTGCTGCGTATAAACACATTCTTAAAACGCGACTTATACGGAAGCCGTCGTTAACGCTGCAAAGCCTGGCCGTGAAATCGTGGGAAATTGCTCCAGGCGAAATCTCAGTTGCTCCGGCCGCTTTTTTCCTTCCCAATCAACTCGAACGTGTGACGGGATGGGCAGGGGAGCTTTTTTATCCTTACGAGCATCCCCGTCGCACAATGGAGGGAGTGGGCAGTGTTGAACATGGGCCAACACGAGGCTACCTGCTTAAAGATGTCTGGTTAATTGATGGCACTCTTTACAAAGGTAATGCCAAGTCTTCGTTGACGCCTAGATCTGGATGGTTACCAAAGATTCGCGTAGAAAACGAAATTGATCGCGGTGCGATGTTCTGTACGGCAGGAGGGAATAAATGGTTTGGCTCGTGGTTAATGGATGATTGTATTACTTATCCAATAGCTTGCGAGGAAGGCGTTCCGGTGACCACGGCAGTGCCTGCCAACCGTGTGTCCACCGGTACGACCTGCATACTTCACGCCCCCGGCTATGAGGACTGGCTTGGTATGACGCCGGTTCGTTTACGCGATGCATTTTTTCGTGAACTCGTTATCTTTGACGACCTCAGTCAAAATCGACATAAGCACCTGCGTTTTCGGGCGATGGGTGAAAAGTTACTCTCGCACGTAAAAGTTTGCGATCACCCAGGCGTGTTCGTTCTGCGAGGTGGCACGGGAGAATTGCGATTGTTACGCAATGAATTGGAACTTGCCGAGCGTCTGCGTGACCGCAGGGGGTTTCGAATTATCGATCCTGCAAAATCCGACGTTCCGACTATCGTGGCGGCCTGTGCCGGTGCAAGAACAGTGGTAGGGATTGAAGGGAGTCATCTAATACACGGCGTTAATGTACTTCAGCCGGGTGGTTCGCTGCTGGTTTTGCAGCCCCCTAATCGCTTCCTCTGTTTTTTCAAATATCTAACGGATCGTGATCACCAAAACTTTGGCTTTGTGGTCGGTACGCAAGAGGGCAATGGCTTTAGGATCGATCCCGATGAGGTTGAGCGTACGCTGGATCTATTTCCGGCATAACAGCTTCTTGAGGTTTCTGGATACCTGAATTCATGCCGGGGCAGGAAGCCACCCCGGTATTCTGGGTAATGCCAGCTTAGTAGGCATGCTTGCCGGAGAAGGCAAACACCGTCCGTACAAGGATGATGAAATCGAGCCATAGCGACCAGTTGTTGATGTACTCGATGTCCGAGTCAACGCGTCGGATCATCTGCTCTATATCCCTCGTTTCACCACGATAGCCACGTACCTGAGCCAGGCCTGTGATGCCCGGCTTAATGTTGTGACGCGCAAAGTAGCCAGAGACATCGGGCGAGTACTGCACATCGTGTTGAATAGCGTGCGGGCGAGGCCCCACCAGAGACATTTCCCCCATCAAAACGTTGAACAACTGCGGTAGCTCATCGAGGCTGGTCCGTCGAATAAAGGCGCCAACCCTGGTCATGCGCGGGTCATTCTTTTGCGCCTGCTTGACGATGCCGTCTTCAGGCTGATGGACGACCATGCTTCTGAACTTCCAGATCCGAAAAGCTTCTCCACTCCACCCCATGCGCTGCTGACGAAAGAATATGGGGCCGGGGCTATCGAGTTTGATAGCAATGGCGACGACTGCCAGGACTGGCGCTGCAAGAACCAGAATGAGAAAGGCCAGGACTTTGTCCTCAAGGTTCTTCAGAAACAGACGCATGCCCATCAGCGGCGTTTCAGACAAGGTCAGCACGGGAATGCCGGCAATTTCGCGAACACTGTGGTTGATCAGGCGCAACGAGAAAATGTCAGGCACCCAGTTAACAGAGATGTGTTTATCGAACAGCCTTAAATAAACATCCTGGATGACCTCTGAGCCACCCAGAGGGGTCACGAAATAGACGGTACGAATGGCATGTTTAACAACTAACTCATCAAGGTCGGAGATATCGCCCAGTATCGACAGACGTTGCGCGCCTTCCAGACTTTCCTTTCCCCGATCATCGTCCGCGCCAATCAACACACAGCCGACGATGCGCTCACCGAGCCAGGGATTATTGCTGATTTTATTGTGAAGATAGCTGGCCAGTTCGCCCGAGCCAATGATGAGCGAGTTTTCCAATTGAGTCGGGTGGGCCAAAAACTTCTTCTGCATCTCGCGTGTCGCGAGGTGCAACAGCAACTGAGCAAAATACCCAACAACAAATAACTGCCCGACCAATAAGCGCGAGTACTGTTCGCTTTGCTTGGTAAGAAAGGCCATGGCTACGAGAAAGCCAAACGTGGCAGTCCACGCTTTCAAAAGCTTGAAGGCTTTGACGGTAAAACCAACGTTGCTGCGGTAAATAGCATAGTGGTCGTACACTACGGCCAACGCCCCCAGCAGCAGCAGGAGCAGGATGACATAGGACTGTGTTATGAAGCCGATATGATAATTGATCAAAAACCACGCTACACCGGTCACTGCAACACAATCGAGACCAGCCTGAATAACGATACTGGTACTGCTTCTTCGCTGGAGAACGGAACGGGTACTGTTGGGCTCAAATATCATATTTAGACCTCATGTCTGCTGCCCCTCGCGCTCGATGATGACGCGATTCAGTTCATGCTGCCCTCGCTTGAGAGCGTTGGCATCACCGTAATCAGCCACCCACCTTTGAAAATTACAGGCTTTGGGAGCATGTGGCGACGCGTGCTATCACTTTAGCAGTACTGTGAAATCATTCACTGAATCTGCCGTAGTTCTGCGTAGTCTAGTAGAACCTCCGGGCCTGAAAAAATGAAGCCCATCGAGATACCGACCGGCCTGCAGCCGGGCCGTCCGCGGTGTCTGCAGCAAGGTCGTGCCTGGTCAGTAATCGGGGATGGGGCGCGAGTGTGGTCGCGCAGTGATCGAGGCTTACACCGAGCTGAAATCGGAGTGCATTGCGCACAGATTCCATCGCGGTAAAACGAGACGGCGCCCGCAATGGGCGCCGTCTTCGTTTGGGTCGATCAGACGCGTTCGAACAACACGGCAATGCCTTGGCCGCCGCCGATGCACATGGTTGCCAGGGCATAACGACCCTGAACACGGTGCAGTTCGTGAATGGCCTTGGTGGCGATAATCGCACCGGTCGCGCCCACCGGGTGGCCCAGAGAAATCCCCGAACCGTTCGGGTTGACCTTCTCCGGGTCGAAGCCCAGTTCCTGTGCCACGGCACACGCCTGGGCCGCGAATGCTTCGTTGGACTCGATGACATCCAGGTCGGCAACGGTCAGGCCGGCGCGTTTGAGGACCAGGCGGGTAGCGGGAATCGGTCCCAACCCCATCAGCTCTGGCTCCACACCGGCATGGGCATAACCGACCAGTCGGACCAACGGTTTGAGACCTTGATCGAGTACCATCTGACCCGTCGCCAGGATCAGTGCACCGGCACCGTCATTGAGGCCCGACGCGTTGCCAGCGGTGACGCTGCCGTCTTTTTTGAAGGCCGGTTTCATCTTGCCCAATTGCTCGGCATTAACCTCGGCGCGGACATGCTCGTCCGTCGCAAACGTCACGGTACCTTTGCGGGACGCCACTTCGATTGGCACGATCTGGTCGGTAAACCGCCCTTCAGCAATCGCCCGGGCCGCTCGTTGCTGGCTGAGCAGCGCCAACTCATCCTGGGCCTGACGAGTGATGCCATAGCGCTCGGCGACGTTTTCCGCAGTAATGCCCATGTGGAAACCGCCAAACGGATCTTGCAGAGCGCCGAGCACGTAGTCGGTGGCTTGCATATCACCCATGCGTGCGCCCCAGCGCGCCTGCGGCAACAGGTAGGCACCGCGGCTCATGGATTCGACGCCACCTGCCAGCGCAGCGCCTGCGTCTCCCAACATCAAACTTTGTGCTGCGCTGACAATGGCCTGCAAACCAGAACCGCAGAGGCGGTTGACGTTGAAGGCGGGCGTCTCTTTCGGCAGGCCGGCATTCATCGCCACGGCACGAGAGATATAGGCGTCACGTGCTTCTGTCGGGATCACATGCCCCATCACCACGTGACCGATGTGTTCAGGTGCCAGCCCCGAACGTTCAATGGCGGCACGGCAAACGTCGGTGGCCAATTGAATGGGCGGCACATCTTTGAGCGAACCGCCAAAGCTGCCGATGGCCGAGCGGACGGCGCTGATAACAAAAATGTCGGATGGGTTCATGCGGATTTCCCTGGAGCAGTCCTGGATTCAAGTGTGCTTTTGCACTGTTATAGGAGTTGAGTCTAGACACCGCGATGATTTTGGCCTATGCCAAAACTGCTCAAGGGGGGTGGCTTTTTTGGCCATTTCAGTTGAAGTCGCTTTTTGATCCGTCTGATCCGGTCAAAAGCGACCGCGCCGGGTCAGGGTGCGCAGGCCTGGTTCAGTATCAGCAACATACATGTCGCGGCGGCGGGCTACAGAGGTCAGCCAGTGGCGCCAGTGCAGCCCGATCCTCTGTGAGTACAGGCGTGTGATCAATTACCACCAAGGCAATCCATGCCCAGGGTCTGGTAATCCAGCACATGCTTGCTTCCCTGATGGTCGAGGTAAATCAGCTGCGCGGGGACGATGCCGCAATCTTGCGTGATGATATTGCTGGACAGGTCTTTGGCGATATCGAGGTCGACGAAGAAACCGGTCTTGTCGTGGATGACAGGTTCGGCGGTCTGGGTATCGGCAAGCGCCGAACCGATGGCGAGGAGAGCAGCAAAACCGAGGAGTAACATTTTCATGATGATTCCCTCTATTCAGAGGCGGGTTGGCTGCCGATGGGTTGCCGCTCAGCCGACCCACAGTTGAATGACAATTCTGTAATGAAACGGCGCCGACGTTACGGTTAGCGACCGGCGGCTTCGAGGATCAGGTCAGTGATTTCTTTGTATGAAGCGAGGGGCTGGCTACGCAGACAACTCAATGACAAGTTGTAATGCACGGCGCGCCTGTCTTTATGCTTGCCGTATGTCGGGAGCGAGGAACGCCACGCATGAGAAAACTGCCAAATGAAAACTGTCTTTGGGAGTTTGAGTATGAGTGATGATCAAAAGAGCGAAGCCCTGGCGGCCTGGTATCAGCTCCTGAAAGCGCCTGAAATCCGGATGGATGCCGAAGAGCAATATGACGAGTTACTCAGGGCTGCCGATGAGATGGAGCGCACCGGACTCATCAACAGCGTTGAATGGCGCAAGCTGGTTCAAGAGGCGAACGCTGCTTTTGCCAATGCGACACAAGGGGCGGGAGGTGGAACGTAGTGTTTAAACCCTGGCGGTCAAACGTCGCCTGCGGGCTGTTCGGCCTGTTGGGCAAACCACTGCATGATCAGCGAACAGGCTGGATGAGCGGCCGCCGAAGGTTGCAGGTTCAAGACGTAAATGCCGCGAGTCTTCAAGGGGTGGCCGAACGGAACGACGAGCACGCCTCGTTCGAGTGATTCGCCTGCCAGTGTCAGGTCAGTCATGGCGACCCCCAGCCCTCGCGCCGCCGCATCGAGCGCCAACTCGTCGAGATTGAAGGGAATATGGCGGTAGTCCTCGAGTGACTGGCCGCCATTGGCGTGCAACCACTGGACCCAGTCATGCTTGTCCGCCGAGCGATGCAACAGCGGGAAACGCACGAGATCGGCCACCGACTCCAAAGGCTGGGTTGTGCTGCCCAAGCCTGGGGCGCACACCGGCACCAGCGCCTCCTCGAACAACGTCAGGCAGTCAGGATCGCGGGACGGCTCGGGCAGATAGAGGATGTAGGCGTCGCTGTCGATGGCCGGCTCCACCACTTCCGTAGCCACGGTTTCGATCGACAGCGAAACCTGCGGATGACTTCGATAAAACTCGCTCAACTTTGGCAACAGCCATCGAACCGCCAACGACACATGCATGCGAATGCGGAAGGGTCGTTTTTGCGGTGTCAGCCGATCTTCAAGGGCTTTCAGTTGAGCCAGGATATTTCGGGCGGTCGCAAGCACCTGTTCGCCTTCCGGTGTCAGTCGAACACTGCGGCTATTCCTCACGAACATCGGCAAGTCGAAGTGGCTCTCCAACTGCTGGATTTTTCGGCTCACTGCGCTTTGGGTCAGGCACAGCTTTTGCGCCGCTTGCGTGAAGCTGCCCGAGCCTGCGACCTCGACCAGCGCCTGCAAGGCCTGGAGAGAAGGAACGTGGTGAATTTTATCCATGCGTTTTTTGAATGGCTCGATGATTTTATAACGTTGGTTGTATCACTACAGGCCTTATAGATTCTAGCTCTAGCCAGCGCCAGCCGGAAATACTCATGCGATGACGTCATGTGCGGTGCTTGCGGAACGACAGGCAGATGAGGTGATGCATGACCAACGTATGTGGCTGGATTGCGCAGGCGGGGAGTTCTCCCGCTCGCGATGCTCTCAAAGGCACGCAAAAAGCCGATTGGCTGATTGTCGGTGCCGGTATCACCGGGCTGTGCGCCGCTCACACACTCGCTGAAATGCACCCTCAGGCGCGGATCGTGATCGTCGACAGACAACGGGCCGCGCAGGGCGCCTCGGCGCGCAATTCGGGTTTCGTGGTGGGTCACGAACATCCGGCCAAGGATGAGCTGATCGGCAATCCGGGGTTTGCCGGTTTTGAAGTCGATACCTCGATTTCCCATGCCGCCAGTGACGAAGTGCGCCGGCGCATTGCTCGTCTGGGCATCGAATGTGAACTCAGAGAATCGGGCTACTACTTCGCCGTCAACGATCCCGGCAAGTTGACCGATGTCGCCGCCAAATTGGCAACGCTACGTGCTGTTGGCGCCTCTGCGCATTTTCTGGAAGGTGAACCGCTGAGCAAACAACTGGGCACCGCGCATTACCAGGCCGCGATCTGGTGCGGCAATGGCAACGCACTGCTGCAACCGGCGAAATACGTGAAGGGCCTGCTGGATACGCTGCCGGACACGGTGACCCTGTTTGAGAACACCGATATCACGGGTCTGGAGCGCTTGGGCAAAGGGCGTATTCGGGCCAATGGCACCGATGGAAGCATCGAGGCCAGACAAGTTCTGGTGTGCCTGAACGCGTTCATCCCGCGCTCCGGAATAGAAGACAGCGGGACGTTCCCGATGGAACTCAGTGCCAGCCTGACACGGCCGCTCAGCGACGCCGAGTTCAAGTCCATCGGCGCGGTTGAACCTTGGGGCGTGCTGTCCACAAGACCACTTGGCGCCACGGTGCGACTGACCCCGGACCGACGCGTGATGATCCGCAACACGGCGGAATACCGTTCTCGGGATTTATCCAACAGTGAGCTGCTGCACCGTCGCAAACACCATGTGCTCGGCTTGCAACGACGCTTCCCGTTCTTGAACGAGCAGGACATTCAATACACCTGGACCGGACACTTGAGCGCTTCACGCACCGGGCAACCGTATTTCGCCAAGGTCGACGAAGGTGTGTTTGCGGTGGCTGGCTGCAATGGTTCGGGCGTCGCACGCGGCACCCTTTGGGGACGCTTGCTCGCCGAACTGGCATCGGGTTCCAGCTCGCCCATCCTCGAATCAGTGATGCGCAGGGCCCAGCCGGGCTGGCTGCCGCCGCGCCCCTTGCTCGATATCGGTGCCATGCTTCGAATGCGCGTGGAGGCGGTCAGGGCCAAAACAGAAATCTAGAACACCCGGCGATCAAAGAATAAAAACTCATCAAACACACGGTGATTGAACATGCGCGTCAATAACATTTCCCTGATGGTCGTGCTGGCGACGTTGTCGGCAGCCACTTACGCCGACGAAGTCGTCAATATTTCAAACTGGAACGGCTACATCGCTGACGACACCTTGACCACGTTCACCAAGGAAACGGGGATCAAGGCAACGTACGACATTCACGACAGCAACGAAGTGCTGGAATCCAAACTGATGACCGGCAACACCGGCTATGACGTGGTGAGCCCTTCAAACCATTTTCTGTCCCGATTGATCAAAGCCGGGGCGGTGCAGAAACTCGATAAAAGCCAGCTGCCCAACTGGAAAAACCTTGATCCGGCGCTGATGAAAAAACTCGAGGTCAATGATCCGGGCAATCAATTCGGCTATCCGTACATGTGGGGCACGGCGGGTATCGGCTACAACGTCGAGAAGATCAAGGCGATCTTCGGCAACACCGATGTCACCCATTCGTGGAATCTGTTTTTTGATGAAAACAACATCAAGAAGCTGAGCCAGTGCGGCGTGGCGATTATCGATAACCCTACGCAGATCTTGCCGATCACCCTCAATTACCTGGGGCTGCCGCCGCATAGCCACGAGCCGGGGGACTACAAGAAAGCCGAGCAGGCGCTGCTCAAAATCAGGCCTTACGTTCAGTATTTCCACGCCTCCAAGTACATCAGTGACCTGGCGAACGGCAATGTCTGCGCGGTGATCGGTTTCAATGGCGACATCGTGCAGGCGGCCGCCAGCGCCAAGGAAGCCAACAACGGCATCGACATCGCCTATTCGATCCCTGACGAAGGTTCCACCCTGTGGTTCGACATGGTGGTCATGCCCAAGAGCGCGCCGCACGAGAAGAATGGCTACGCCTACATGAACTACCTGCTGACACCTCAAGTCATTGCCAACATCAGCAACAGTATTCACTACGCCAACCCTAACCTTGCGGCGGATGAGTATGTTGTTCCGGCGGTGAAGCAGGACCTGGCGATTTACCCGCCGACACGTGTGCTGGACAAGCTGTTCACCGTCGAGGAACTGCCCGCGGCCATCGCACGGTTGACTACTCGCCTGTGGACCAAGCTGAAAACCAATACATAACAACATCGGCACGATCCCTAGGGTGTGCCGATGCTTAATACCAGTCAGTTAAGCAATTTCAGCAGCGACGCACTTTCTTGTAGCAGCTGGCGAAGCCTGCGTTCGGTTGCGCAGCAGTCGTAAAATCAGCAGCTGCGGTGCGTCAGGCGGACCGCGTTAGCCGGATTCACGACTGCTACGCAGCCGAACGCAGGCTTCGCCAGCTGCTACAGATTGCATTGCGGCTTAACTGATTGGCATTAGGCTGACTCCAAGAGATTTTTCGTTGTATGTCGTCGCTCTAACCATGGCCTACGCTTATCCCGAGATGGATATTCATTGATCAGGGTTTATTCCTGATCGACGTTCAACGAGTGCCCATAAAAACAAAAGTCTCGGGAGACAACTTATGTCCGCTTTGTTCCGTCGATTCAGCCGCTGCATCGCAACGGCCGTTACCGCTGCTGCGCTCGCGACACCGGCCTTGGCGCTGGACACTGTCAAGTTCATGGCCCCGGGTTCTGTGGGTGGCGGTTATGACCAGACCGCCAGGGTCCTGGGCAAAGCCTTGATCGAGGCCAACACGGCCAAATCCACGACCTTCGAGAACAAGGGCGGAGCAGGGGGGACGTTGGGGCTGGCGCAGTTCGCCAACAGCACCAAGGGCGATCCGAATGCGCTGCTGGTTGTCGGCGCGATTATGGTCACTGCCATTGAACAGAACAAACCGCAAATCACCTTGAAGGACGTAACGCCGATTGCCCGGCTGTTTACTGAATACAACGTGATTGCCGTTCGCAAGGAGTCTGAATTCAAAACCCTGGAGGACTTGCTGAACGTCTTCAAAGACAAGCCGACCAGTATCTCTTGGGGCGGTGGTTCCAAGGGGTCGATCGATCACATCGGCATTGCCGAATTGGCCGCGAAAATGGGTGTCCCGGTCAACAAGGTGAATTACGTTGCCTTCGCGGGTGGGGGGGAAGTCGTTGCCCAGGCATTGGGCGGACAGATCAAGGTGATCACCGGTGGTTATGCCGAGCTTGGCCAATACATCAGGAACGGCCAGTTCCGAGTACTCGCCATCGGCGCGCCGGAACGCATTGAAGGCATCGATGCACCGACCCTCAAAGAGAAAGGCTACGACGTGACCATCGGCAATTGGCGGGGTGTTTACGGTGCCGCGAACCTCACGCCCGAGCAGCGCAAAGAAGTGATCGACGCTGTCGTGGCCGCGACCAACAGCAAAGTCTGGAAAGACAATATCGACACCAACAAATGGTCACCCAACGTCCTGACCGGCGATGAGTTCGGCAAATTCGTCGACGACGAGCATGTGCGGCTGCGTGCGATGCTGGTCGAGGTCGGGCTGGTTTCGAAATGACTCAGCCCCGCGCAATCTTGCCGGCACAACTGGCGATCGGTGTCGGAGTGATTGCTATCAGCGCCATGTTGGCGGTGGGCGCATTCCGGTTTCCGCCCGAGATGGGCTTCGTCATCCTTGGGGCCCACGTCTATCCGTACGCCGTTGCAGTGTTCCTGGGCGTGGTCGGTCTGTTGCTGTGTTATCAGGCCGTCACCGGTGGTTTTCGCGAGTTGGCAGACCACCGCGACGAAGCTGACCAAGCGCTGCCCGGCGGCAAAGCCGGCGCAGCCTGGGTGACGGCGGGACTGGTGGGGGTGGCCGTGCTGATTAACCTCATCGGCTTCGTATTGGCCGCCGGGCTGCTGTTTGCCTGTTCGGCGCGAGGGTTTGGCAGTCGTCGCCCAGTGAAAGACCTCGCTATCGGCATTGCCTTGACCCTGCCGATTTACTGGCTGTTCAACGCCGGGCTAGGGGTTTCCCTGCCGCCCCTTGTCAATGCCTGGATCTGACCCGGGCCGAAGGAGGTAAACAAGGTGGAAACTCTCGCGAACCTGGCCATTGGTTTTTCCGCTGCACTGACACCGATCAATTTGATGTGGGGTTTTATCGGCTGTTTGCTCGGCACCGCCATTGGTGTCTTGCCGGGTATTGGACCGGCGTTGACCGTTGCACTGCTGCTGCCGATCACCGCCAAGGTTGATCCCACGGGTGCCTTGATCATGTTTGCCGGTATCTATTACGGCGCGCAGTTTGGCGGTTCGACCACTTCCATCCTGCTCAATACGCCCGGTGAATCATCCTCTATGGTCACGGCCCTGGAAGGCAATCTCATGGCGCGTAACGGCCGGGCAGGACCGGCGCTGGCAACGGCGGCGATAGGCTCATTTGTTGCCGGCACCATCGCGACGGTGTTGCTGACGTTGTTTGCCCCGATTGTTGCCACGCTGGCGCTCAAGTTTGGTCCTGCCGAGTATTTCGCGATTCTGGTGCTGTCCTTCACGACGGTATCTGCGGTACTCGGCGCTTCGATGCTGCGCGGTTTTGCCTCGCTCGGGATTGGACTGACCATCGGCTTGATCGGCCTGGACTCGACCTCGGGCATTGCCCGCTACACCTTGTCGGTGCCGGAGTTGGTTGATGGCATCGAAGTCGTGCTCGTCGCGGTCGGTTTGTTTGCCGTAGGTGAGGCCTTGTACAGCCTGCTGTATCAAAAAGAAGAAGCGTCCGGTCGGCACCGCTTGACCTCGTTGTGGATGACGCGCGCTGACTGGAAACGCTCGGTCCCCGCCTGGCTACGGGGCACATTGATCGGCTTTCCATTTGGCTCGATTCCAGCCGGTGGCGCTGAAATTCCGACGTTCCTGTCCTATTCGGCGGAACGCAAACTGAGCAAGTACCCGAAAGAGTTTGCGGGCAGCAAGGGCGAGGGGGCGATCGAGGGGGTTGCCGGTCCCGAGGCCGCCAACAACGCGAGCGCGACGGGGTCTTTGGTGCCGCTGCTGACGCTCGGTATTCCGACGTCCGCCACTGCGGCGATTCTGTTGGCCGCGTTCCAGAACTACAACCTGCAGCCGGGGCCAATGCTCTTCCAGACTTCAGGGGAACTGGTCTGGACCCTGGTGGCCTCGCTGTATGTCGGCAACGTGATTTTGCTGGTGTTGAATCTCCCGCTGGTGGGGCTGTGGGTCAAACTCCTGCAGATTCCCCGCCCGTACTTGAACGCCGGCATTCTGGTGTTTGCCACCATCGGCGTGTACGGCATGCGTCACTCTTCCTTCGATCTGTTGCTGATGTTGGCGATTGGTTGGGGCGGGGTGCTGATGCGTCGTTTCGATTTCCCCGTCGCCCCCGTGATCGTCGGCATGCTGCTGGGGCCCATGGCTGAAAAGCAGCTGCGTAATGCGTTGTCCATCAGCGAGGGAGACTGGCTGGTGTTTGTCACGCAACCGATATCGGCCGCGTTCCTCGCGCTGACGCTGCTGGTGCTGGTGGTTCCGCACCTGCTTCACGCCCGCGGTATCAAGTTGCATGAGGACGATTGAGCGCAGTGGCCTGCGCCGGCCTGTGTTTTGTTGATCGTGTGCATATCCGTTTCTGCGGTCACGGCTGCTTAGGGTTCCGCCCTTACG
>NZ_LACH01000081.1 GCF_000968015.1 Pseudomonas fluorescens | reverse complement strand
CATGCGCTACATCCGCCCGGGCCGCATCGGCGAAATCTCCGTGGTCGGCGTGCTGTTGCTGCTCGGTTCGATCTGGCTCGGCGGGCAGATTGCCGCTGATCCGTTCTGGGCCAAGGCGTTCAGCTTCACTGGCGTGCAGATCACCTGGATGCTGGTCGGTTACGGTTTCGTGGCCGCCTCATTACCGGTCTGGCTGATTCTGGCCCCGCGTGACTACCTCTCTACGTTCCTGAAAATCGGCACCATCGTAGCGCTGGCGATCGGCATCCTGATCACCATGCCCGAGCTGAAAATGCCGGCATTGACCCAGTTCATCGATGGCACCGGGCCGGTGTGGAAGGGCGGGTTGTTCCCGTTCCTGTTCATCACCATCGCCTGTGGCGCCGTTTCGGGTTTCCACGCGCTGATCTCCTCCGGCACCACGCCGAAACTGTTGGATAACGAGGTCAACGCCCGTTACATCGGTTACGGCGGCATGCTGATGGAGTCTTTCGTCGCCATCATGGCCATGGTCGCTGCGTCGGTGATCGAGCCAGGCGTGTATTTCGCCATGAACAGCCCGGCGGCAGTCGTCGGCGGTGACGTGGTGGCCGTGGCACAAACCGTCAGCAGCTGGGGCTTTGCAATCACCCCGGAAGCGCTGCAAGCGGTGGCCAAGGACATCGGTGAAACCACGGTCCTGGCCCGTGCCGGCGGTGCGCCGACCCTCGCGGTCGGTATCGCGCAGATCCTGCACAGTGTCCTGCCGGGTGAAAACACCATGGCGTTCTGGTACCACTTCGCGATTCTGTTCGAAGCGCTGTTCATCCTGACAGCTGTGGACGCCGGGACCCGTGCTGGCCGTTTCATGCTGCAGGACTTGCTCGGTTCCTTCGTGCCGGCGCTGAAACGCACCGAATCCTGGACCGCCAACCTGATCGCCACCGCCGGTTGCGTGGCGATGTGGGGTTGGTTGCTGTACCAGGGCGTGATCGATCCGCTGGGTGGCATCAACACCTTGTGGCCGTTGTTCGGTATCTCCAACCAGATGCTGGCCGGTATCGCGCTGATGCTCGGCACCGTTGTGCTGATCAAAATGAAACGCCAGCGTTATGTCTGGGTCACCATGCTGCCTGCCGTGTGGTTGCTGATCTGCACCACCACCGCCGGTTTCATCAAGCTGTTCGATGCCAACCCGGCGATCGGCTTCCTGTCGCTGGCCAAGAAGTACAGCGATGCGCTGGCCAACGGTCAGATCCTCGCGCCGGCCAAGGACATTACGCAGATGCAGCACGTGATCTTCAACGCCTACACCAACGCAACGCTGACCGCGCTGTTCCTGTTCGTGGTATTCAGTATCCTGTTCTATGCGCTGAAGGTCGGTATTTCCGCCTGGGGCAGCAAAGAACGTACGGATAAAGAAGCGCCATTCCAGGCTCTGCCGGATGCGTAATCGAGGAATGCAGCATGTTCAATGACCTGAGTCGCCTCGGTAAATACCTCGGTCAGGCCGCGCGCCTGATGGTCGGCATACCCGACTACGACAATTACGTCGAGCATATGCAAACCAAACACCCGGACAAACCGGTGATGACCTACGAGATGTTCTTCCGGGAACGCCAAGAGGCTCGTTACGGTGGCAAGGGTGGGCCGAAGTGCTGTTGATGCAACAGCCGGTTTGATGAAATCCCTGTGGGAGCGAGCCTGCTCGCGATGACGGACTGTCAGTTAGCATTGATGTTGACTGACACACCGTCATCGCGAGCAGGCTCGCTCCCACATTTGTTTTTGTGTTGCTTTCCAATTTTGAGACAACAGGAGACTTGCATTTGTCCTCTCCCATCCCGGTAACAATCCTCAGTGGCTTTCTCGGCGCGGGAAAAACCACGCTGTTGCGCTACCTGCTCAAAGCCGAACACGGCCTGAAAATCGCCGTGATCGAGAACGAATTCAGCGACGCCGGTATCGACACCCAACTGTTGGGCGACGAACCGGTGCAAGTGATGACGCTGTCCAACGGCTGCGTCTGCTGCACCATCCACACCGATTTGACCAAGGCGTTGTACCTGCTGCTCGAGCGCCTGGACAGCGGCGAAATCGCCTTCGACCGTTTGGTGATCGAATGCACCGGCCTGGCCGACCCGGCACCTGTGGCCCAAACCTTTTTCATCGATGAAGAGTTGCGCGAGCGCTATATCCTCGACGGCATCATTACCCTGGTCGATGCGGCGCACGCTGACACTCACCTGACTCAAACCATCGCCCAGGCGCAGATCGGTTTCGCCGACCGCTTGCTGGTGAGCAAGCGCGATCTGGTGGACGAGGCGACCTTTACCGCGCTGAGCGAGCGCCTGACCCGCATCAACCGTCGCGCACCGATCCGCGTGGTCGAGCATGGCAAGATTGATCTGGCCGAATTACTCGACGTGCGCGGTTTCAATCTCAATGCCGACCTGGGCGGCGGCGTCAGCCTGCGCCCGGTGAGCAACGCACCGTCCATCGACCGCATTTCCAGCCTGGTGCTGCGCACCGACAAGCCGCTGGATATCGATAAACTCAGCGAGTTCATGAACGAACTGCTGGAAGACCATGGCAAGCAATTGCTGCGCTACAAAGGCGTGTTGAACATCCTTGGCGAGCCGCGGCGCATGGTGTTTCAGGGCGTGTTGAAGTTATACGGATTCGATTGGGACACCGAATGGGCAGACGATGAAACGCGCGAAAGCGTGATCGTGTTCATTGCCGATGATTTGCCGGAAGAGAAAATCCGTGAGGGGTTTGAACGGGTAGCGGGGGAGTAAGCCCCGACATTCTCAGCGGACCTGATGCCGTCATCGCGAGCAGGCTCACTCCCACAGGGGAATGCATTTCAAATGTAGGAGCGAGCTTGCTCGCGATGGCGATTTAACCGACAGCACGATTCGGGCTGGGAACCGATCCAGCGTTCAGCAATGTCGTCTCAAGATGATCCAGATGCCGGTTCATCAACGCCATCGCCATCACAGCATCCCCACGCTCAACCGCATCCAGAATCCCCTCATGCGCCTGCCACACGCAATAACCCTCGGCCTGTGCATCAAACTGCGCAATCGCCAGTGAAGTAAGCGGCACCAGACTGCCAAGAAAATGCGCCAAAGGTGCATTCCCCGCCATTTCGGCCAACTGCAAATGAAACTCCCCGGACAACCGAATCGCCGGGCCACGCTGATCGCGCTCCAGACACCGGCGCTCACTATCGATCAAGTCGCGCAGACGATTCAGATCTTGCGGGCGGGGCTGCTGACAGGCCAGCCGTACCAGCGTGAGTTCGGTCAGTCGCCGGGCGTGAAGCGTCTGCCGAGTCTGCTCGACATCTGTCGCGGCGACCCGGGGACGATGATGGGTGCGAAGGATGATGATCTGCTGATGAGACAGGCGCGTCAGTACCTGGCGGATGCTGCTGCGGCTCACCCCGAACATCTCCCCCAGGCTTTCTTCGGTGAAACGACTGCCGGGGACGATGCGCTGTTCGAGAATGGCATCGAATACCCGTGAGTAGAGATCATCCGCCGACGGCTTCCCGGTGTTCGTTCGCGGGAAGGGCAGGGCTGTGAGGGTTTGCGGTGAGGCGAAGCTGTTCATGGCCTGTCTCCAGTTCGAAGCGGACTCAACTGCCGAGGTTGTCGTCCGGAATATTCAATTCGATGCCCATCCGCTGGCCTTCCCGAAGGATGTGCCGACGCATCTCGGCGCTGGCCTGGGCGCTGTTTTTACTGCGAATAGCGCGCACCACGGCTTCGTTCTCCTCAAGGCGCTCAGCCAAATGCTCCGGGGAGTTGCGCAGCACGTCGGCGCTTTGCTTGAGGGCGTTGCTGGTCTGTTGCACCACACTCTGAAAAATCGGGTTCGAGGTCAGCGTGAACAGCTCTTCGTGGAAGGCGATGTAGGCGTTCACCCCGGCTTCGCTGTCGTTGGCTTCCAGCGCTTCGCGCATGTCCATCAAGGTCAGGCGCAACTGCCCGACTTCCTTGCTGCTGATCGATTGCGCCACCAGGCCGACAATGAACGGCTCGAGGGTGTAGCGCAGTTGCAGCACGTCTTCCAGGCTCGCACCGGCGACTGCGCTGTCGTGGCTTTGGCTGTCACTGAGATTGGCCTCCAGCACCACCACGCCTTTACCCGGCATGGAGCGCACCAGCCCGAGGGTTTCCAGCACGATGACGGCTTCACGCAGGCTCGGGCGGCTGATGCCCAGTTGTTCGGCCAGCTCACGCTGCCCCGGCAGCATCTCGCCGGAGCGCCACTGACCACGGGCCAAGGCGGCCCGGAGTTTTTCCACTACTGAATTCACAACGGTCGACGAGGTGATCACTGTTCGCTCCATGAGCATCCAAAACGATTGATGACCGTGCCTGCCCGTGGGCAGGCACGGCGATTATTCAGAATTCCTGCTGATGTGCCGGGCCGACAGGTTTTCTCGGCTGGAAGGTATAACCCACCTGACCAGAAAGTACTTTGTTCGCCCGTTGAATATCGATGTCCTTTTCCCAGCGCGCGATGGCCACGGTAGCGACGCAGTTGCCGATCAGGTTGGTCAGCGCCCGGCCGATGCCCATGAACCAGTCCACTGCCAACACCAGCACCAGGCCGACCACCGGAATCGCCGGGATCGCCGTCAGTGTCGCCGCGAGAATCACCAGCGCCGAGCCGGGAATCCCATGGGCACCTTTGGAGGTGATCAACGACACCAGCAGAATGGTCAGCAGGTCGGTCATGGCCAGCGGCGTGCCGGTGGCATTGGCGATGAATACGATGGCGAGGGTCAGGTAGATCGAGAAACCGTCCAGGTTGAACGAGTACCCGGTCGGAATGACCAGCCCGACCGTCGAACTGCCGATGCCCAGATGCTCAAGCTTGCGCATGATTTGTGGCAGCACGGCGTCGGAAGAAGCGGTGCCCATCACGATCAGCAGCTCTTCGCGCAGGTACTTGAGCAACGGCCACATCTTCAGGCCCGAAAGGCGCATCACCAGGCCGAGAATCAGCGACACAAATGCCACGCAGGTCAGGTAAAACAGGCCAACCAGACTGCCCAGGTGTTGCAGCGAGTCCAGGCCATATTTGCTGGTGGTGAAAGCGATGGCGCCGAACACGCCGATCGGCGCCAGACGCACGATCATGCCCATGATGCGGAAGATCACGTGGCTCAGCTCATTGATCAGCCGGGAAATCCCCGAGGCTGCTTCGCCCACCAGGTTCAGCGCACTGCCGAACAGCACCGAAAACAGCAGCACTTGCAGAATGTTGTTCTCCGCGAAGGCGCCGATGACCGAGGTCGGGATCAGGTTCATCAGGAACTGGGAGGTGGTTTGCATGTGCTGACCACGCTGGGCGATGTCGCCCATGTCGGCAGCAGAAAGCTGATCCAGATGAATGTTCGCGCCGCTGCCGATGCCGGTAGTGAAAGCGAACACCAGACCAATCACCAGGGCGATGGTGGTCAGGATTTCGAAGTAGATCACCGATTTCAGGCCGATGCGTCCGACCTTCTTCAGGTCGCCGGCACCGCTGATGCCGCTGACCACTACGCAGAACACGATCAGACCGATGAGCATCTTGATCAGTTTGATGAAGCCATCGCCGAGCGGTTTGAGCTGGGCGGAGTATTCAGGAAGGGTCAGCCCGCAGACGATGCCGAGCACCAGTCCGAGAACCACTTGGAGGAAGATTGAACGCGAGCACCATCTGAGCATGGGAGGAATCCTGGTCGGTGTCCTGGCTGCCGTGCGCTTCGCGCATCAGATTCAGGACTTAATTATTGTGGTCTTACCGGTATGTCCAGTGCAGGCGCAGTTTACGCTCGGTTTTTTCGGAATGACAAGTGAAAATAATGAAATTGGCATGACCGGTCTGACCAGTGGCTGAAGGTCAAAAGATCGTCCGAACGCGGCCCGAACCTTCGGCAGCTCCTACATTGGGATTCGCGTTTCCCTGTAGGAGCTGCCGAAGGCTGCGATCTTTTGATCTTTCGGGCGGGCGAAAAAAAACCGGCCATCACTGGCCGGTTTTTCATGCTGCGGTTTTAACGTCGCAATTAAGCGCCGTATACCGGCAGCTTCTTGCAGATGGCCTTGACCTTCTCACGAACGGCGTCGATCACCGCTTCGTTGTTCAGGTCAGCCAGGATGTCGCAGATCCAGCCGGCCAGTTCTTTGCACTCTGCTTCCTTGAAGCCACGAGTGGTCACAGCCGGAGTACCGAAGCGCAGGCCGGAGGTGACGAACGGGGAGCGTGGATCGTTTGGCACGGAGTTCTTGTTCACGGTGATGAACGCTTTGCCCAGAGCGGCGTCAGCGTCTTTACCGGAGATTTCCTGCTTGATCAGCGACAGCAGGAACAGGTGGTTCTGAGTACCGCCCGACACTACGTCGTAACCGCGCTCGATGAACACGCCGGCCATGGCCTGGGCGTTTTTCACCACTTGTTGCTGGTAAGTCTTGAACTCAGGTTGCAGTGCTTCCTTGAAGCAGATCGCTTTGGCGGCGATCACGTGCTCCAGCGGGCCACCCTGGGCGCCCGGGAATACGGCGGAGTTCAGTTTCTTCTCGATGTCGGCGTTGGCGCGAGCCAGGATCAGGCCGCCACGTGGACCGCGCAGGGTCTTGTGCGTGGTGGTGGTCACGACGTCAGCGAAAGGCACCGGGTTCGGGTAGACGCCAGCGGCGACCAGACCAGCCACGTGGGCCATGTCGACGAACAGGTAGGCGCCAACTTTGTCGGCGATTTCGCGGAAGCGCGGGAAGTCGAGGATCTGCGAGTAGGCAGAGAAACCGGCCACGATCATTTTCGGCTTGTGTTCAACCGCCAGACGCTCGACTTCGTCGTAGTCAATCAGGCCGTTGCCGTCGATGCCGTACTGAACGGCGTTGTACAGCTTGCCGGAGGAGGAAACGCTGGCACCGTGGGTCAGGTGACCACCGTGCGCCAGGCTCATGCCCAGGATGGTGTCGCCCGCTTGCAGCAGGGCCAGGTAAACGGCGCTGTTGGCTTGCGAACCGGCGTGCGGTTGAACGTTGGCGTAATCAGCGCCGAACAGTTCTTTTGCACGGTCGATGGCCAGTTGCTCGACCACGTCGACGAACTCGCAACCACCGTAGTAGCGCTTGCCCGGGTAGCCTTCGGCGTACTTGTTGGTCAGTACCGAGCCTTGAGCTTCCATGACCGCAGGGCTGGTGTAGTTTTCCGAAGCGATCAGCTCAATGTGCTCTTCCTGGCGCTGAGCTTCTTGCTCCATGGCGGCAAAGAGATCGGCGTCGTACTTGGCAATAGTCAAATCACGGCTGAACATGGCGGTCCTCAAGGATCGGGGCAGAAAAGGGGGGCATTCTAACCCAATGGGTTTTAGATGGCATATGAAAGGACATCATGTCGCAGACAAGTGGGCTTCATGACGGGATCAGCGGTGATCATGCTGGCCTCATCGCGAGCAGGCTCACTCCTACAGTGGATCTTCAGTGATCACAAATCTTGTGTACACCCAAAAAACCTGTGGGAGCGAGCTTGCTCGCGATGAGGCCATCAGCAGCGCTGAAGATTTCAATCGAACATGAACAGCGCATCATTGCTGAACTGTGCCTCAAACCGGTTCGCCGGCATCGGCCGGCCGAACAGATACCCCTGAACCTCATCGCAACCATGCTCACGCAGGAAGTCGAGTTGCTCGTGGGTTTCCACGCCCTCGGCGATAACCGCCAGGTTCAGGCTGTGGGCCATGGCGATGATCGCGCGGGCAATCTGTGCATCCTGCTCGCCCGACGGCAGTCCGTCGACGAAGGTGCGGTCGATTTTCAACACGTCGATGGGGAACTGCTTGAGGTAGTTGAGCGATGAGTAACCGGTGCCGAAATCGTCGACCGCAATGCTCAGGCCGAGGTTTTTCAGCCCGGCGAGAATCTGCATCGCTTCGCTGACTTCGCGCATCAGGATACTTTCGGTCAGTTCCAGCTCCAGGCATGCCGGCGGCAGGCCGGTTTCCTTGAGGATGGTGGCGATCCGCGTCCCGAGTTGGCCGTCGGAGAATTGCCGGGCCGAAATGTTCACCGACACCTTCGGCACCCGGACCTTGGCCTGATGCCAGGTCTTGAGCTGACGGCAGGCCTCGCTGATCACCCAGTCGCCGACATCCACCACCAGGCCGAGTTCTTCGAGCACCGGAATGAAGTCTCCCGGCGGCACCAGACCGCGTCGCGGATGGCGCCAGCGCAGCAAGGCTTCAGCGCCGGTCAGGCGTTTGCCATCGCCGCTGAACTGCGGTTGGTAGTAGAGGACAAATTCGTTCTGCTCCAGGGCGTGACGCAAATCGCTTTCCAGCTCCAGACGCTCCAGGGCGCTGGCGTTCATGTCGGCCTGATAGAACTGGAAGTTGTTCTTGCCACGCTCCTTGGCGTGATACATCGCGGTGTCGGCGTTTTTCATCAGCTGGCTGAGTTCGTTACCGTCCTGAGGGCTCAGGGCGATGCCGATACTGGCGGTGACGAAGAACTCGCGGCCTTCAAGCACGAACGGTTTCACCAGGCTGGCGAGAATCTGTTCGGCCACATGAATCGCCCGGTTCAAGGCAATTTCACGGTTGGCCCGCGGTTGCAGCAGCAAGGTGAATTCATCGCCGCCCATGCGCGCCACAGTATCGTCATCATCGACACAGCCGAGCAGGCGCGTGGCCATTTCCTTGAGCATGCGATCGCCAGCGGCGTGGCCCAGGGAGTCATTGATCGGTTTGAAGCGGTCCAGGTCGAGGAACATCAGCACCACCCAGGACTTCTGCCGCTCGGCCGATTGCAGCGCCGTGTGCAGGCGGTCCTGGAACAGTGTGCGGTTGGGCAAGTGGGTCAGGGCGTCGTAATAGGCGAGGCGGTGAATCCGCTGTTCACTGGCCTTGCGTTCGCTGATGTCGCTGAAAAAGCACACGTAGCTGGCCAGATCACCTTCGTCATCCAGCACCGCCGTGATCCCGACCCAGGCCGGATAATGCTCGCCATTGCGTCGTTTGAGCCAGACTTCGCCTTCCCACGTGCTGTGCTGATGCAATTGCTTGAGCACATAACGCAGATGGGCTTCCTGCTGATCGTCGACGGTCAGCATGTTCGGCAACTGGTCGAGCACTTGCTCCACCGCATAACCGCTGACACGGCTAAAGGCTTCGTTGGCCTGGACGATGTAGCCGGCCGGGTCGGTGATCAGGATCGCCGAGGTCGAGTGCTCAAATACGGTCGCGGCCATGCGCAGGTCTTTTTCGGCCCGGCGTTGCTGGCTGATGTCGCGACCGACGCCCAGTACGCCTTCGAATGCACCGTGTTCGTCCCAGACCAGCACCAGCCGCAGTTCGATAGGAATCTTGCGCCCGTCGGCCCGCAGGCAGTCGAACAAAAACAGTTGGGTCTGCACCTGGCTGCGCAACAGCGCCAGTTGGTCGGGTTTGTTCAGCGCTTTGCTGACCCGGTCCATCAGGCTGTAGATGCCGGTCAGCTGTTGCGGGTTGGCGATGGTCGATTGCCAGCCGTTCTGGAAAATCCACTCGACGTCGTAGCCCAGCACGGCTTGCACCGACGGGCTGACGTAGTTGAGCGCCATCTTGCTGTCGGTTGAGAAAATCACGTCGCTGATGCTTTCGGCGAGCATCCGGTAACGCTGCTCGCTGTCGCGCAGGGACTCACTGGCTTCAATCTGATCGGTAATGTCCTTGGCCACGCCGATGATCCGCGTGACCTGATCGTGCTTGTCCCGCGCCAGCGCCTGTTCGCGGATGTCGAAGCGCCGCCATTTACCGTCCCGGTGGCGAAAGCGCAGCTGGCATTGCATCAATTGTCTGTAACCGGCCTGGCGCTGGGTTTGGCGCGAGCGGTGGTAGAAGTCGGCATCTTCAGGGTGCAGCAGAATTTCCCAGAAATACTCGCCCATCTGGTGCAGTTCGGTACGGTTGTAACCGAGTGTCTGGCCGAGGTGGTGGTTGCTGTAAATCATTCGCTGGCTGATCACGTCCTGCACATACAGATGATCCGGCACGGTGCGCACCACGTCGGACCAGAATCCTTCGCGCTCCAGCAGCGACAGTTCGACAAGCTTGCGGCTGGTGATGTCGGTAATGCTCAGGATCACCGATTTATAGTCATCCTGGTCTTCCGGCAGACGCAGGACCAGCCACAAGTGCTGGTCGCGGCCATTGGCGTCTTGCAGTTTGATTTCCAGTTCAAGCTGTTTCTGCTGGTTGAGTACTGCGTCGAGCACCTGATTGCCGATGGCGGCGCCGTCCTGCGGGTTACCGTCGATCAGCAGTTTCCAGGCTTGATCGCACGTGCTGACGTTGAGCAGTTGCAGGGCGACCAGGTTGACTTCGGTGATGCGCAGTTCCTGCAGCAGGTGCTGGCGCTGTTCCGGTGTCTCTAGCCAGGCCTTCAGTTGTTCGCTGCTGTGCAGCTGAGCCTTGTCGAAGAGGCTTTTGAGCCCGGACACGTCGAGTACACACAAGGCGACGCCGGTGCCTTCGAAAATATCCTGGTAACGCCGACGGCCTTCGTGCACCTGGCGTTGGCGGCGGCGCATGTTCAGCAGGGCGATGAACGGCAGTAGAGAGAAGGCCAGGCCCAGAAGGCATTTGCCGATGAACGCCGGCAGCAGCTGTTCGATCACCCGTTTCCGGTCGAACAACCCGCGCAGTTGCCAGTCGCTGCTGCTCAGGGGCACGGTCAGCACGCTGTTGGCCAGCTCATCCGGTGTCATCACCGCCGGAGTGGCCGAGAGCTGCCCATCGTCGCGGCTGATGATCTGGTGATTGACGCGGTTTTCCACCACCCAAAGCGGGCGAATACCGGTTTCGTTCTGTTTGGTCAGCGACGAGAAAAATGTCGGCGTCAGGCGCAGAACCCAGTAGCCACGGGTGCTACCGCTGGCTTGATGCAGCAGCAGATGCACCACCGAACCGTCATTGGCGTTGCTGAAATAATGGGCCTGGGCGTGACTACGCCGGACCAGTTCGCTCAGGTAGTCGGCATCGTCGCTGTTGTCGGCGCTGTCGGTGAGGATTTTCCCGGAAGGGCTGAGCAACGCGAGGCTGCGCAACTCGGGCAAGGATTTTTGCAGTTTGCGAAACAGCGCCTGCTGTTCGTCGGCGCTTTGCGGTTGTTCGACGATCGGTAGCAGGTTGAGGGCGATCTGGGCGTTGAGCGCCATGTTCAGGCTGACTTGCGAGGCCAGATCGGCGGTGTAGTCGATGGTGTACTGGCGCTGGCGTTGTTGGGTTTCACGCAACTGATCCAGCAACTGCCAGAACAGCAGCGCGAGCAACAAAAGGACGAGCGCCGCCAGCGCGCCCTTCAAGGACCCACGCAGGGGTGAGCCGGTCGCAGGATTGAGTGCGCTCACGGACGATGAGGGAGTGACATTAGACAAACTGTAATCCTGCGGTTTGGCTGGACTGGCGCGACGTGCACTATAAGCCGGACGCCCGGAGGGCGGCTAGCATGCCCTGAGTTGTGGCAAAGTGCCAGTCCCGCTCGGCTGGACTGCCTTCCGTCAATCAGGTAGCTTTGCCGGTTACGCGGGAGCGTTCCAGCTCGTAGGGGGCATTCTCAATTAGTTTCCGCGCCGCGCCGGGTCTGCTGTTGTGCAGGGCAAGGCGCGAGAAGCGTGGTTTGGTCGTTCCAAATAAGCTTCGAGCAACGCAGCCCTGCACAACAGCAGGCCCGGCCCTCCGGGTTGTGCCTTAAAGCGGGCCAGGCTGCGTTGCAGGCCTTGGAAAGGGAACAACCATTCCCAGCGGCCTGCGCCTTGCCTGGCCCGCTTTAAGGCGACAACGCGGCGCGGAAACTAATTGAGAACGCCCCCTATAATCAGGCTTTTTCAGCGCGCACGCTTTGATACCTATCAATCGGACGACGCGCACGGCCTGGCCGGGCATCGCCCGCGCCCCAATCATTCATCGTTCACTGACCCTAGGTTCTCCATGGCTCAATACGTCTTCACCATGCATCGGCTGGGTAAAGTTGTTCCGCCGAAGCGGGAAATCCTGAAAAACATTTCGCTGTCGTTCTTCCCGGGCGCCAAGATTGGCGTACTCGGCCTTAACGGTTCGGGTAAATCCACGCTGCTGAAAATCATGGCGGGCGTCGACACCGAGTTCGAGGGCGAAGCCCGTCCGATGCCGGAGCTGAACATCGGCTACCTGCCGCAAGAACCGATCCTGGACCCGACCAAGACCGTGCGTGAAGTGGTCGAGGAAGCGGTCAGCGTGATCAAGAACGCCCAGGCTCGCCTGGACGAGGTCTACGCGGCTTACGCTGATGAAGATGCCGACTTCGACAAACTGGCGGCAGAACAGGCCAAGCTCGAAGCCATCCTGCAGGCCAGCGACGGTCACAACCTGGATCGCCAACTGGAAGTCGCCGCCGATGCGCTGCGTCTGCCGGCCTGGGATGCCAAGGTTGAATTCCTGTCCGGTGGTGAGAAGCGTCGTGTGGCCCTGTGCCGCCTGCTGCTGTCCGCCCCCGACATGCTGCTGCTCGACGAACCGACCAACCACCTGGACGCCGATTCCGTCGCCTGGCTGGAGCACTTCCTGCACGATTTCCCGGGTACAGTGGTCGCGATCACGCACGACCGTTACTTCCTGGACAACGTTGCCGGCTGGATCCTCGAGCTCGACCGCGGCGCCGGTATCCCGTACGAGGGCAACTATTCGGGTTGGCTCGAAGCCAAGTCCGATCGTCTGGCTGCCGAATCCAAGCAGCAGTCGGCCCACGAAAAAGCCATGAAGGAAGAACTGGAGTGGGTGCGCAAAGGCGCCAAGGCCCGCCAGTCCAAATCCAAGGCTCGTCTGCAACGCTTCGAAGAAATGCAATCGCAGGAATTCCAGAAGCGCAGCGAAACCAACGAGATCTACATCCCGGCCGGTCCACGCCTGGGCGACAAGGTCATCGAATTCAAGAACGTTTCCAAGGGTTATGGCGATCGCGTGCTGATCGACAACCTGTCGTTCTCCATGCCTAAAGGCGCCATCGTTGGCGTGATCGGCGGTAACGGTGCCGGTAAATCGACCCTGTTCCGCATGCTGATGGGCAAGGAACAACCGGATTCGGGCAGCATCGAAGTCGGCGAAACCGTGCAGCTGGCGTGCGTCGACCAGAGCCGCGAAGACCTGGACGGCAGCAAGACTGTGTTCCAGCAAATCTCCGACGGTTCGGATCAGATCCGCATCGGCAACTACGAGATCCCGTCGCGTACCTACGTCGGTCGCTTCAACTTCAAGGGCGGCGATCAGCAGAAGTTCGTCAAGGACCTGTCCGGTGGTGAGCGCGGTCGCTTGCACCTGGCCCTGACCCTGAAAGAGGGCGGCAACGTCCTGCTGCTCGACGAACCGTCCAACGACCTCGACGTTGAAACCCTGCGTTCCCTGGAAGAAGCCCTGCTGGACTTCCCGGGCGCTGCCATTGTGATCTCTCACGATCGGTGGTTCCTTGACCGCGTCGCGACTCACATCCTGGCGTACGAAGACGACTCGCAAGCGGTGTTCTTCGAAGGCAACTACACCGAATACGAAGCCGATCGTCGCAAACGCCTCGGCGAAGCGGCTACTCAGCCGCACCGCGTACGGCACAAGAAACTGGCCTGATTTCAGGTTGGTTGCATAAAAGAACGGAGCCTTCGCAGACTGTGTGAAAACACA
>NZ_LACH01000080.1 GCF_000968015.1 Pseudomonas fluorescens | reverse complement strand
CGCGGTCAGGTGATGCACGCGGTTGGCGATCTGCGTCAGGCCTTTCGGACCGTGGTACACGGCGTACATGCTGGCGATGTTGGCCAACAGCACCTGGGCGGTGCAGATGTTCGACGTGGCCTTCTCGCGACGGATGTGTTGCTCGCGGGTCTGCATCGCCAGGCGCAGCGCCGGCTTGCCGAAACGGTCCACCGAGACGCCGACCAGACGGCCCGGCATGTCGCGCTTGAACGCATCTTTGGTAGAAAAGTAAGCCGCATGCGGGCCACCGAAGCCCAGCGGCACGCCGAAGCGTTGCGCGCTGCCGATGGCCACGTCGGCGCCAAATTCACCCGGCGGGGTCAGCACGGTCAGGGCCAGCAGGTCGGCGGCGACCGCCACCAAGGCGTTGGCCGCGTGGAAGCGTTCGGTCAGGGCGCGGTAGTCGAACACATCCCCGTTGCTCGCCGGGTATTGCAGCAGGGCGCCGAAGAAGGTGCTGACGTCAGTCAGTTCACGCTCGTCGCCCACGACCACGTCGATGCCCAACGGCTCGGCCCGGGTGCGCAGCACGTCGAGGGTTTGCGGGTGGCAATGCACCGAGGCGAAGAACGCGTGGCTGCCTTTGTTCTTGCTCAGGCGTTTGCAGAAGGTCATGGCTTCGGCGGCGGCGGTGGCTTCGTCCAGCAGCGAGGCGTTGGCGATCGGTAGGCCGGTGAGGTCGCTGATCAGGGTCTGGAAGTTCAGCAGCGCTTCGAGACGGCCCTGGGAAATTTCCGGCTGGTACGGGGTGTAGGCGGTGTACCAGGCCGGGTTTTCCAGCAGGTTGCGCAGGATCGGCGACGGCGTGTGGGTGCCGTAGTAGCCCTGGCCGATGTAGGTCTTGAACAGCTGGTTTTTGCCGGCGATGGACTTGATCAAGGCCAGGGCATCGGCTTCGCTCAGGCCGTCTTCGAGGCCGAGGACGCTGGTGCCCTTGATGCTGTCGGGGATGACGCTGGCGCTCAGGGCTTCCAGCGAGTCGAAACCGAGGCTGTTGAGCATGGCTTGCTCGTCGCCGGCACGCGGGCCGATGTGGCGGGCGATGAATTCATTACGGGTGTCGAGGAAGTTAGTCATGCAGAAGTCCTCAAGCGTCGTCGTTGGTCAGGCGCTCGTAAGCGGCCTGGTCGAGCAGGGCGTCCATTGCACGCGTGTCGCTGGGGCGCATACGGAAGAACCAGCCTTCACCCAGTGCGTCTTCGTTGATCAATTCGGGAGAGCTTTCCAGCGTCGAATTCACCTCGACCACTTCGCCGTCCAGCGGCATGTACACACTGCTGGCGGCTTTCACCGACTCCAGCACCGCCACCTCATCGCCAGCGCCGAAGGTGCGCAGTTCAGGCACTTGAACGAAGACCACGTCACCCAACGCTTGCTGGGCATACGCGGTGATACCCACGGTGATCAGGCCATCGCTCTCAAGACGCAGCCATTCGTGATCGACGGTAAAACGCAATTCGTTCATATCAACTCCTCATTGTTCAGACTCATCCACTGCTGGTGGCGGATGACGATGGACAGGCTCGTGTCGGGCAACGAGCGTGGCTTGAGGGTTGATAGCAAGGGGGGTGCCAATTTTGATTTATCTATATAAATCAAAATGTTACTGATGTTTCTTAATCATCGGCGGAATGCGTCCGTATTGAAATCAATACAGGCATCCATAGGGAGGGGTGCGAAGCCCGGACCAGACAGGTCGGGATGGTTTTGTCTTGATTTCGATACGCTGTATTGATTTGCAGACAGTCTTGCCTGATGCACATCCCTGTGGGAGCGAGCTTGCTCGCGATGGCGGTGTGACAGACAGAATGATGTCGACTGACACACCGCTATCGCGAGCAAGCTCGCTCCCACAGGGGTTAGGTGTTGATGGCGGGGTTTTGTTTCGGCAATGGTTTCACTGCTTGTTCGGAATGCCGTATTTACGCAGCCGGATAGCGATTGCACTGTGCGAGGTGTGCAGGCGGGCGGCGAGTAGACGGCTGGAGGGATAGCTGCTGTAGAGCTGCTCCAGCAAGTTCTTTTCAAAGCTTTCGACGGCCTCTTCAAGGCTGCCGACCTCACCGTCGTTTTGCCGCTCCATCGCCGTTCTGGCGATGTCGAGGTCGTCGATGTCCACCAGCGGATTTTCGCAAATAGCCGCGGCGCGAAAGATCACGTTTTGCAGTTGCCGCACGTTGCCCGGCCAGCGGTTACCCAGCAGCGCCGGATAGGTCCCGGGCGCCAGGCGGCAGACCGGACGCTGGATTTGCGCGCACGCCTGCTGCATGAAGTGGTTGGCCATCAACAGGATGTCGTGGCCGCGCTCGCGTAACGGTGGCACTTGCAGATTGAGCACGTTGAGGCGGTAAAACAGGTCCTCGCGAAAACTGCCTTCGCTGACCATTTTTTCCAGATCACGGTGCGTCGCGCTGAGGACCCGCACGTTGACCCTGACCTCACGATCGCCACCCACTCGACGGAAGCAGCCATCGCTTAAAAAGCGCAGCAACTTGGCTTGCAAGTAGGGCGACATTTCACCGACCTCGTCGAGGAACACCGTGCCCTGGTCGGCCAGTTCCAGCAGGCCGAGTTTGCCGCCGCGCTGGGCGCCGGTGAAGGCGCCCGCGGCGTAGCCGAACAGCTCGCTTTCGGCGAGGCTTTCCGGCAGTGCCGCGCAGTTCAGGGCCAGGAAGGGCGAGTCATGCCGGGCGCTGATCGCGTGGCAGGCACGTGCCACCAACTCTTTGCCGGTGCCGGTTTCACCCTGAATCAGCAGCGGTGCATCGAGCGTTGCAACGCGCTGGGCGCGGGCCTTGAGGGTCCGGATCGCCGGAGATTCACCGAGCAACGCATCAAAACCTTCAGCATGGTCGTGATGCAGCGCCGACAGGCGTTCACCGATGCGGTTCGGGTGATACAGGGTCAGCAGGGCGCCGGCATCGGTGATCGGCATGGCGTCCAGCAGCAGCGTCTGGCCACCAAGACTGACCTCGTGCATGGGCAGGCGGTAACCATGTTCGATCAACGTCTGTTGCAAAGAGGGATCATCGAAGAGCGCCGTCAACGGCTCACCGGCCGGTTCGCGGCCACAGAGTGCGATCAGCGCCGGATTGGCCAGCAGCACATGACCGCGCTCATCCACCGCCAACACCGGGTCGGTGCTGGCCGCCAGCAAAGCATCGAGTTGCAAGCGTCGGCGCTGCCCCGGGAGGATGTCGACCATCGTCACCGCTTGCACGCCCTGGACGCCGAGAAAGGCCTCGCGCAACTCCTCCAGCACATCGGCGCCGAGGGTGGGCGCATCGATGTAAACGTTGGGCGGCACCATCTCGACGGCATCCAGGTTGAAACGGCGCCCGCCAAGCAGGGCCAGCACTTCCTGGGTGATGCCGACGCGGTCGATAAAGGTGACGTGGATGCGCATAGGTGGCCTGCAAGGGTTGCGAACAGAATGAGTATGACCGGCACCACCTGTGTCTGTCAGGTGGTGCCGGTGGTGCGCGAACAGGCGGCCAGATCCTCAAGGAACGCCTGAAGGATTGGCGGCGGGGCAGTGCCGCGTCGGGTGATCACGTCGAACGGCGACATCAGTTGCAGGCTCGTCGGTGCCAGTTGATGCATCTCGCCGGTCTTGACCCACTGGGCAGCGAAGTGCATCGGCAGAAAGCCCAGATAGGCGCCGGAGATCAGCAGAATCGCCAGCGCTTCGATGTTGTCCACCGTGGCCGCAGCCTTGCTGACGCCCAAGTGTTCCAGGTCGTATTGCTGCATGTAGCCCCTGACCACAATCCGGCTTGCGGCAATCTCTTCGAGCAGTTCGTCACCCTCGGCCTTGCTGCCATACAGCGGATGCCGCCGTCCGCAATACAACCCCAGTGCTTCCTGATACAGCGGCGAGTGCAGCAGGCCCGGAACGTAGATCGGGAAGTGCCCGATGGCCAGGTGCAGTCGGCCGTCGAGCACGCGTTCTTCCAGTTCTGCGGGGGTGCCGACGTACACGTTCAAGTGCACATCATGCCCTCTGGATACGAAGCGTTGGGTGGTGCGCGGCAGCGGAGAATCGGGATCGGTAATGGTGGTGTCGATGATCCCCAGATTGAGTTTGCCGCTGATGTGCTGCTTGAGTACGTCAGCGTCCATGCAGAAGTTTTCCACCGCCGAGAGCAGACGCTGAGTGGCTTCGTGGATCGCCACGCCTTGCTCGGTCAGGCGAAAGCCGCTGCGCCCGCGTTGACAGAGTTTGACCCCCAGCCGGGTTTCCAGATGAGTCATCTGTTCGCTGATGGTTGACTGGCCGGCATTCAACGCTGCCTGCGCGGCAGAGAAACCGCCGCACCTGACAATCGTGGCAAACACCCTGAGCAGTTTCAGATCGACATCGTGTAGCTGGATCACCTTGAACCTCCCGCGTGTGGATGCATCGGTAATGCCGATATGAGTATCTGATGTTTAGCATTTTTTCCACGAAAACCTGCGCCCATAGTCATTCCAACGGCGGTCGCCTTCCACGTCCGCTAGCTGATAACAAGAATTGGAGATGCCTGAAATGTCGAACAACGGTTATGAATCCGGTCGCCTGAACCTGCCATTCGTGGGTCACTGCACCTTTGGCAAATCCCCGGTGTGCACCGATTGGGATGCATTGGATGCGGACGTGGCGGTCCTCGGTGTGCCCAACGACATGGGCACCCAGTGGCGTTCCGGCGCACGCTTTGGACCACGCGGCATTCGTGAGGCATCGACCCTGTTTTCCTTCGGCCATGCCGGCGCCTATGACCACGAAGATGACGTCATGTACCTGACTGCCTCCGACGTGCGCATGGTCGATGTGGGTGACGCCGATATCGTGCACACCGACATGGTCACCAGTAACGAGAACACCGAGTACGCCGTGCGCAAGATTCTGGATGCCGGTGTCATGCCGGTTGTACTCGGTGGCGATCACTCGGTTCACGCCCCGGTGATCAAGGCGTTCGAGGGCCGTGGCCCGATCCACATCATCCACTTCGATGCACACCTGGACTTCGTCGACGAGCGTCATGGCGTTCGCTACGGCCATGGCAACCCGCTGCGTCGCGCGTCCGAAATGAACCACATCGTTGGCATGACCCAGATGGGCATCCGCAACGTGTCTTCGTCCAATCGCGACGACTATGAAGCGGCCCACGCGGCCGGCTCGAAGATCCTTTCGGTCCGTGATGTACGTCGCCTCGGCGTCGAAGGTGTGCTGGCGTTGATCCCGCAGAACATCAACTACTACATCACCATCGACATCGACGGTTTCGACCCGTCCATTGCCCCTGGCACCGGCACCCCAAGTCACGGCGGCTTCCTCTATTACGAAGTGCTGGAAATCATCCAGGCCCTGGCCAAACGCAGCCAAGGCAACATCGTTGGCATGGATCTGGTGGAGGTCGCACCGGTTTATGACCCTACCGGCATGACCTCGATTCTGGCGGCGCAACTGCTGCTCAACAGCATCGGTTTCATCTTCCACGAGCGGGCTCAAGCACGGCACGCCAAAAGCGAAACCACCACGGCCACGGCGTGATCTGACCGCCGCACAGAGGGTATGAAAATGGACACGATCGTTAAGCAGTATCTCCAGAAATTCGGTGTATCCGAAGCCACCCAGACCTTCCTCAGCAAGGTTCAGAAAATGTTCATCGGTGGCGCCTTTGTCGAGGCCAGCGACGGGCAGACGTCTGATGTTATTGAACCGTCGACCGAGGGCCTGATCACACGCATTCCGATGGGCACTACCGAGGATCTGGACCGCGCCGTGCAAGCCGCCCGCGCACAGTTTGACGGTGGCGTCTGGCGTCAGGCCAAACCGGCAGAACGCGAGCGGATGATGCAACGCCTGGCGGACCTGATTGAAAACAACGCCGCGGAACTGGCGGAAATCGAATCGATCGACATGGGCAAGTCAGTCGCCTTCGCACGGGATGTCGATATCCAGGGCACGGTCGATACGCTGCGTTATTTCGCCGGTTGGGCGACCAAGCTGCATGGCCGAACCGTTGAACCGTCGCTGCCGGGCAATTACCTGGCTTATACCCGCAAGGAAGCGGTGGGTGTGGTCGGCGCCATCGTGCCCTGGAACTTCCCGCTGCAAACCATGGCCTGGAAACTCGGCGCCGCCCTGGCAACCGGTTGCACCGTGGTGGTCAAACCCGCCGAACTGACCTCGCTGTCGGCCTTGCGCTTTGCCGAACTGGTGCAGGAAGCCGGGATCCCGGACGGGGTGATCAATATCGTGACCGGACGCGGCAGCGTGGTCGGTGCGGCGATGGCCACGCACCCCGGTATCGACAAGCTCACCTTCACCGGCTCGACCCCGGTCGGCCGTACCGTTGGCCGCGCTGCACTGGACGAAATGAAGCGACTAACCCTCGAACTCGGAGGAAAATCACCGGTAATCGTATTGGCCGATGCCGACGTGCCGGCCGCCGCCCAGGCCATTGCCAACGGCGTGTTTTTCAACTCCGGCCAGGTGTGTGATGCCGGTACTCGCGCCTATGTTCATCGCAGCGTCTACGACGAATTCCTGCGCGAACTGATTGCCTACACCCGCACGCTGAAAATCGCACCGGGCCTGGATCCGGACTGCTTCATCAGCCCGTTGGTCTCGGCGTTGCAGAAGGAGCGAGTGATCGACTACATCGAAACCGGCAAGCAAGAGGGCGCCGAACTGGTCTACGGCGGCCAGCCTGTCGAGGGCCCCGGCTTCTTCGTCGAGCCGACCATTTTTGCCCATTGCCGCAACGACATGCGCATCGTCCAGGAAGAGATCTTTGGTCCGGTGTTGGTCACCGCACCGTTCGACGATGAAGAAGAGGCTTTGGCCCTGGCCAATGACTCGCCCTACGGCCTGGCGGCCGCGCTGTATTCCAATGACCTTGGAAAGGTGCACAGTCTGATCCCCCGGTTGAAAGCGGGTTCGGTCTACGTCAACGCCCACGGCACCCTCGATCCGTCGATGCCGTTCGGTGGCTACAAGCAGTCCGGGTTCGGCAAGGACCTGGGCGCAGAGCAGCTCGATTACCTGCTCGAAACCAAGGCGGTCTGGATCACGCTGCCCTGAGTCATGGCTGACTCAACCCTGTGGGAGCGAGCTTGCTCCGGGCGGCGTTCCGACGATGAGGCCGGCACACCCAACATAGATGTCGGCTGATACTCCGCTATCGCGAGCAAGCTCGCTCCCACAGGGACGTCGTTCACCGAAAGAATGCAGTTATTCCGTCATGATCTTCCAACAATAAGAGTCCATCATGAACACTGACGCCAAAGCCGCTCCTAGCGTGTCGCTCCTCGACGACAAACCGATCGTCGAAAGCCATTCGATCGACTTCATCCCGGAACACGAACGCACCGATAAACTGTCGAGCCAGGGCCCGTTCTGGTTCCTCGGCAATTTCACCTTCTTCACCATGACCATCGGCTTCGTCGGCCCGAGCGTCGGCCTGACCGCGCTCTGGACCACACTTGCCGGCACGCTGGGCATCATGTTCGGCACGCTGTTCATGGCGTTTCACGGCTCGCAAGGCCCGCACCTTGGCCTGCCGCAGATGATCCAGTCCCGTGCGCAGTTCGGCTATCGCGGAGTGATCCTGGTGCTGCTGGCGACGCTGTTTGTGTTCGCCGGTTTCAACATCGTCAACCTGGTGTTGATGATGCAGGGGCTGCACACGCTATTCGGCTTCAACCCCGCAGTGATCGCGGTGGCGGTGACGATACCGGCGGCGGTGTTGGCGATCCTCGGGCATGACTGGATGCACCGCAGTTTCAAATGGGCGTTGTACCTGTCGCTTCCGCTTTACGGCCTGGTGACGTTAGCGGTGATGATGGGCTGGGTTCCCGATGCAGCGGTGCCGGTACTCGCGACCGGTGAAGTGGCCCCGGCGCCATTGGGCTTCAACTGGACCGGTTTCATCGCCCAGTTCGCGGCAGCGGCGAGTTACAACATCGCTTACGCCCCGTACGTGTCCGACTATTCACGTTATCTGCCGAAGAACACCTCCAGCGGCAAACTGATCGCGGTGGTGTTCCTGGGTGCCTCGTTATCCGGCGCATGGATGATCTCTGTCGGTGGCTGGCTGGCCGATCACCTGCATTCCACGGACGTGCTGGTGGCCCTTGGGCAAGTCGGCAACACCGTGTCGCCACTGATGGGGACTGTGGTGGTGGTCATCACGATCCTGGCGTTCCTGCCGGTCATCGCCATGAACATCTACAGCGCGAAGCTGACCACGCTGACCTGCGTCGACTCGATCAAACACATCGAGCCGACGCGCAAGGCGCGCATCCTGGCCATTGGTTTCGTGATCCTGCTGCAACTGGGCGTCGCGCTGAGCATCCAGAGTTCGGGCAAAGGCTTATCGGTGTTGGGCATCTACCTGGTGGTGATGCTGTACTTCCTGGTGCCCTGGACCTCGGTCAACCTGACCGACTACTTCTTCGTCCGCAAGGGTCGCTACGCCATCCCGCACTTCTTCATGCCCCACGGCAACATCTACGGCAGCTGGGGCCTGCGCGGCATCGCGGCGTATGCCATCGGCTTCATTTCGATGATCCCGTTCTTCTACATCTACGACGGTGTTGAGCAGCGTGAGGTCTATGTCGGCCCGCTCGCCAAAGCGCTCGGCAGCATCGACATCGCCTGGCTCGTCGGGCTGATTGTGTCGGGGCTGGTGTACTACTGGTTCAGCCGCTCGATCGACCTCAAGCGCGAAGAAATGGTCATCCAGCACATCGAAAAAACATCCCCGCAATACACCACCGGCGACACGTTGACCAAACCGTCGTTGCCCGTTTTCAACGAATCGACGGCCCGGAGATAATCATGGCTACGCAAAAGTACGACTACATCATCATCGGTGCCGGCTCGGCAGGTTGTGTGTTGGCCAACCGTTTGAGCGAAGACCCGGCCACTTCAGTTTTGGTGCTGGAATTCGGCGGCAGCGATCGCAGTGTGGTGATCCAGATGCCGAGTGCGTTTTCGATCCCGATGAACACCAAGAAGTACAACTGGCGCTACGAAACCGAGCCGGAGCCGTTCCTCAACGGACGTCGTATCCACTGCCCAAGGGGCAAAGTGCTCGGTGGCTCGTCGTCAATCAATGGCCTGGTGTACATCCGTGGCCACGCTTATGACTTTGACGAATGGGAGTCGCTCGGTGCGGAGGGTTGGGGCTACCGCAATTGCCTGCCTTACTTCAAACGGGCCGAGCATTACGAGGAGGGCGGTGACGGCTATCGCGGCAGCACCGGCCCCTTGCACACCACCAACGGCAATCACATGAAAAACCCGTTGTACGGGGCCTGGGTCGAGGCCGGCGCTGAAGCGGGCTACATCAAGACCGATGACTGCAACGGCTACATGCAGGAAGGCTTCGGTGCCATGCACATGACGGTGAAAAACGGCGTGCGCTGCTCCACGGCCAACGCTTACCTGCGCCCGGCCATGGGACGTCCGAACCTGACCGTGATCACCCATGCGATGACCCGTCAGATCATCCTTGAAGGCAAGCGAGCCGTCGGCGTCATGTATGACCACGACGGCCAGACGCACCAGGTCTATTGCAACCGTGAGGTGCTGATTTCCTCGGGGCCCATCGGCTCTCCACACTTGTTGCAACGCTCCGGAATCGGCCCGGCGGAGGTCCTGCGCAAAGCCGGGATCGGCGTCCGTCATGACCTGCCGGGAGTAGGGGAGAACCTGCAGGATCACGCCGAGGTTTACATCCAGTTCGGCTGCAAGGAGCCGGTGACGCTGAACAGCAAAATGGACCCGCTGAGCAAACTGATGATCGGCCTGCGCTGGCTGTTGTTCAAGGACGGACTCGGCGCCACCAACCATTTCGAGGCCGGTGGCTTCATCCGCTCGGACAAGGGCCTGCGCTGGCCGGACATTCAGTTCCACTTTCTGCCCGCGGCCATGCGTTACGACGGCAACAAACCGATCAAGGGCCACGGCTTCATGGTGCTCACCGGGCCGAACAAACCGAAAAGTCGCGGTTATGTTCGGGCGCGTTCCGCTGACCCTTACGAACATCCGCAGATTCAGTTTAACTACCTGCAACGGGAGGAGGATCGCGAAGGTTTCCGCCGCTGCATCCGCCTGACTCGCGAGATCATCGGCCAACCAGCAATGGACCGCTTCCGCGACGGCGAGATCGCGCCCGGGCCACAGGTGAACACCGACGAAGAAATCGACGCCTTCGTGCGTGAAAACCTCGAAAGCACCTACCATCCATGCGGCTCATGCCGCATGGGCGAGGACGAGATGGCAGTGGTTGATTCCGAACTGCGTGTGCGGGGTATCGCGGGTTTGCGGGTGATCGACTCATCGGTGTTTCCGACCGAGCCAAACGGCAACCTCAATGCACCGACCATCATGCTGGCCGAGCGGGCCTCCGATCTGGTTCGTGGGCGCACCATGCTGCCAGCGTCCGATGCGCCTGTCGGGCTGGTGCAGGATTGGGAAACCAGCCAGCGTTCATCGTTGCCGGGACGCAATGTCAGGGTTTAACCCCGACAGGTTAATCGCTTGGGAAACATGTAAAAACGGGCGCCCTTAGGGCGCCCGTTTTTTTACTTCGCAGCACCTACAGGCGCTAGCTCATTTCAACACCAGCAAGCGATAAACCCCGCCTTCGCTTTCGATCCCATGGGTGTCATGGGTGAAACCCGGGAAGGATCTGTCGAAGGCTTCCAGCGCCTTGAGATACGCCAGCAACGGCCCATCCGCAGCCCCGGCGTTTTCACCCGGCATCAGCAATGGAATGCCCGGCGGATACGGCACGATCCCGGTTGCGGCGATGCGTCCGGCGGCTTCTTCGAGTGTCACCCGTTCGATTTCGTTTCTGACCAGTTTTTCGTAGGCCTCCACCGGGCTGAACTCGGCTTTCGGCAGTGTGCCGAACGCCTGGGCCATGTTGGCGGTGGTTTTGTGTTTCTTCATGGCCGCGAAGATTTCGTTGGCCAGGTCCTTGAGGCCCATGCCTGCATAACGAGTCTGGTTGGCGGCCAGCAGATCCGGCAGGCACAGTTCCAGTTCGGCGTTGTCGTCGTAGTCGCGTTTGAAGTCGAGCAGGGCATTGAGCAAGGTGCCCCATTTGCCTTTGGTGATGCCGATGGAGAACAGGAACAGAATGGTGAAGTCGGTGGTTTTCTCGACCACGATGCCCTGACGTCCCAGGTAGGCCGTGAGCACACAGGCCGGGATGCCCGAGTCGAGCAGGTTGCCGTCGTCGCCCATGCCGGGGCTGAGCACCGAGACCTTGATCGGGTCGAGCATGCAGTAGCCTTCTTCGATGTCACCGAAGCCGTGCCATACCGCGTTGGGATGCAGTACCCAGCAGTTCGGCTCGGTTTTCAACAGCACCGGGTCGACTTCATGGAACGGCACGGTGGCCGCGCCAACCTGCACGGTCGGCGGCTGCCAGCAGGTGAAGAACCAGTCATCCTTGCTCAGCATCTCGTTGTGCATGCGCGAAACGACCTGGCGGAAACTGATGGCTTCTTCGATCGATTCGGTGGTGAGGATTTGCCCGCTGGGCGCTTCCATCATCGCCGAGCTGACGTCGCAGGACGCCATGATCGCGTAGTTCGGTGAAGTCGAGGCGTGCATCATGTACGACTCGTTGAAGCGCCCGTGTTCGATCGGGTTGCGGCCGTTACGCACGTGAATCATCGAGGCCTGGGACAGGGCGGCCAGCAACTTGTGGGTCGACTGGGTGGCGAACACGGTCGGCTTCGAGTCGTCGTGATCGTCCGGGCTGCCGTGCATGGCGTGGCGCTCGCGGTACAGCGGGTTGAAACGCGCATAACCGTACCAGGCTTCATCGAAATGCAGACGATCGACGCTTTGCCCCAGCAACTCCTCGACGCGGGTGACGTTGTAGGTCAGGCCGTCGTAGGTGGAGTTGGTGATGATGGCGTGGACGGGTGTCGGGTCGATGCCTTGCTTGACCAGCGGGTTGCTGGCGATAGCGGCTTTTACGCCTTCGGCGCTCAGGGTTTGCGGCAGGATCGGGCCGATGATGCCGTAGCGGTTGCGGGTCGGCACCAGATAGGTCGGAATCGCACCGGACAGGGTCATCGCATGTTCGGCGGACTTGTGACAGTTGCGGTCGCACAGGGCGATCTGATTGCGCGTGACGCTGGCCATGAGGATGACGCGGTTGGACATCGACGAGCCGTTGGTGACGTAGTAGGTGCGGTGGGCCCCGAACACTTTGGCGGCGTAGCGCTCACCCTGGCCGATGGGGCCGCTGTGATCGAGCAGCGAACCGAGTTCACCGACTGAAATCGACAGGTCGGAACGCAGCAGGTTCTCGCCAAAAAACTCGTAGAAGGCGCGTCCCGCGGTGCTCTTCAAAAACGCGGTGCCGCCGGCATGTCCAGGGGTGTGCCACGAGTATTCATAAGTGCGGGAAAACTTCACCAGCGCCCCGAACATGGGGGGCAGGGCGGCTTGGCGATAACGTTCGATGGCCGCGAGGATGCGCCCGCTGAGGAAGCGGCTGGTGTCCTCGGGCAACCAGATGAAGTCATCAGCGTGTTGCATGACCACCAGCGGAATGCTCGACGCGGTGCTGCGGTCACTAATCAAGAAAACCGGCACCCGGGTGTTGCGCTCACGCAGGCTGACCAGCAGTTGGATGCATTCCTCGTGGCCTTCGCTTTTGTCCATTTCCCAGCTGAGCAGTACGCATTGAATGGCCGGGTCCGAGCGCAGGATCGACGTGGCGTCGCTCAGGGATTCCGACGCCAGTACCCGGACGGCGCGTTCCTCCACATCGTTGATCAACTGATGCAGGGCGCGACCAAAGACAGTGCGTTTGTCCGGCGGGCTGCTGACCAACAGCGTGAGCATTCCGAGCGAATGTCTATATTCCGTCATGATTAAGCCTCCACTTTGACTGCTTGCAAGTTATTGACCGGCACCGGCTCGCCCGTGATGTGTTGAGCGCTGACGGTCTGCGTCGGTACGCTGTTGTTGAGCGCTTCGAGGCGGATCAGGCGGTTGTTGACGAAGCCAAACAGCGTGTAACCAAAGATCGTTGCCACGCCGCCGAGCATCAGTGCCTGCGCGCCCGAACTGTAGAGCGCCAGGTAGCTGTAAGCCGCCGCCACCCAAGCGATGATGTTGGTTATCAGCGCCGAGCCCGCCGGTACGTTGGAGATCTTTTGAATGGTCATCAACGCGGCCATGGAGAGGATGTAGGGCACCAGGTTGGTGACCACCGCGAGATTGACGAGCGTGTCGAACTGCTTGCTCAGGTCAGGGCTGATGGTGAGCAAAGCCAGCGCCGTCTGCACTGCCAGCAGCACCAGCATACCGACAATGGGTGTTCCGGCCTTGTTGGACTTGGCAAAGATCGACAGGAAATAACCGGTGTCTGCCGAGCTTTTGTAGACCTGCGCGATGGTGAATTGCCAACCCAGCAGCGAACCGATGCACGCCAGTACCATCGCGGCCATCACAATGTCGCCGACCAGAGGGGTGAACATCTTGGCAAAGACCAGCCCGAACGGTGCAGTGGAGGAGGCCAGTTCCGGGTTGTCGACGATACCGGCGATGACGTTGGTGGAGACGATGTAGATCACCGCCGCGCCCAGGGTGCCGCCAAGTACCGCAATGGGTACGTTCTTCTCTGGATTTTCCACGGCATCGGTGTTGGCGCACGCCGACTCCAGGCCGAGGAACGCCCATAAGGTGATCGCCACCGATGCACCTGCGGCTTCGAACCAGCCCATGTTGTGGGGGTTCCAGCCGGCGGCGTAGACACTGCTGTCGAACCAGAACCAGCCAATGGTGGACACCAGCACCACCGGCGCAATCACCCCCCAAACCGTAACCGCACCGATCCGGCCGGTAATCCGCGCGCCTCCGAAGTTGGCGAAGGTGGTGATCCATAATAAAGCGATGGTCGCCAGACCCACTTGCAGTGAGCCCAGTTCAACATGGAACAGCTCCTGGATATAGCCGACCGCGGTAATACTGATCGCCACGTTGGCAATCAACAGCGAGAGGCCATAGGTGTAGTTCGTAATGTAGTTGCCCGCCTTGCCGAAGGTGTATTCGGCATAGCCGCCCATGCCTCCGGTCTTTCTGCTGAGCATCCCGCAGCGCGCAAAGGCATAGGCCAGCGCCAGGGAGCCAGTGGCCGTGATCAGCCAGGAAAGGATGGAAATACCACCGACTTCGGCAAGTTTTGTGGGGAGCAGCACAATGCCGGAGCCCAACATGTTGACGGCTGTCAACATCGTCAGTTGCCCCACTGTCATTTTCTTTGCGACTGACATTCCGTTGCCTCATTTGGTGGCGGGAGAGACTGTTAGCTATAGCAAAAGTTTGAAATGTCGCAAGAAATGTCCGTAAGACACCGAGAAAACAAGCTATAGCGCATATAAGGCATTTTGCTGGCCCCGAAGTCTGAAAGTTTTGACCAAAATCAATTTATTTTCAGTTAGTTGGGATCGAATGCAAATGCGGAATGTAATGGTTGCGCTGATTTCGTTAGGCCTGGCGAGCGTTGCTGCTTCTGCCCAGGCCAAAGAACTGGCCTCGAATGATCGTTACCTTTGCAGCTGGGGCGCAGGTACCGCGGCGAGAGCCCAGGAACTCAAGCTGTCCGGGGTTTCACTGTATGCCGCGCGGCAGAAGTTACATACCTACAAGTTCAGCAAGCCGTGGATGCACATGATGGCGATGGGCATTACCGAGCAGACCTATGACAGTAATTCGCGAATGAAGCCCGCCGCCCTGCGCGAGAGCTTTTATGAGGAGTGCGTCCGGTACAAGTTGGCGCGCAAATGAGGAGGGCGGTCCGACACAATCAACCGGACACGGCTCCTGCGCCGTGTCCGGTTGGTTACGTCAGACCTTCCCTGAAGAGAGAAAACTAACGAGTTCTTCTCAGGTTTTTTGCTTTTAACCTCCTGAGCATGCCCATTACCGGCCGCAGGAGAGGCACCCTGTCAAAGATGGAAAGCTCATGCAGGTCCGTCCGTGAGGGCCTTTGATAGCCACAATTCCAGGTAAAATAGTAAGCCAGAACTTCTTTATTCTTATGAATAAGCGTATTGAGAGCAGCGTCATAATGCATCGGACCTCCGTCAGGATGTCCCGGTGGCCGCTCCAGAATCTGGAATAAAAAATCCCTCAATTTCCCAAAGCATTTCCCGTTTACAGCATAGAAATGGGCCAAATGTATTGGCCGGTCGACTGCTTTCCAAGCGGGCAAGTTTGAATTTTCTTCAAACGGATGCCCAAAATAGACGATGTCCCACTCCATACCTTCCAGAGACTCGATCGCCGCTCTCCCATATTGAGAAATATGTCTGGAAAACTGTATGTCGTCCTCCATGATCAGGATATTTTTCAAATTCAGGCGCATTGCCTCTTCCAGCACCCCCAGATGACTCAAAAAGCAGCCCCTGACCCCGACGCTCGGGAAGCCATTTCCCTCACTGGGCGTAACCGCCTCAAAAAAGCCTATTTTTTCATCATCAATGTGAAAGCCGTTGCGAGTGAATTCTTCAACTGTTTCTAAACGGCGATCCTTTCTTGACGAGATATTGATGATTCTTACTCGATCAAAATATTCGATCACATTCATCTGTCAGGTCCTTGGGGCAGACAATCAGGGCAGTTGGATTGGGGAACCCGCAGATTTCGGAAAAAATCGTTTGGTAAGTACTGCCGACAGGAGGCACTCCCTTACGTCTTCTGGGTTGTGTTCGATTGAAGTACACCTCATCAACCAGGCGTCAGGCGGTTCACTCGCGCAGCGTCAGAGTAGCGCCATTTTCTGCATTTCCTGACGGCTCGGCGTCAACTTCCATGACTTCAACCTGACAGGCTGAATGCTTGGCGATGTTGTCCGTTTTCTCTATCGACCCCGGATTGCAGTATAGGCAGCATTTCGGGCTGAGGTTTTAGTCTCGTAAATCGGCGTGCTGCACCTGTTCGAGAGGACATGCCATATAGGTACTCAGTGAATGGGTACCGGGTGGAAAGCTCTGATAGGTCTGTAATGCTGTTCACTTAGGCTCGGTGTTTCCAGGCACACATGCGTAGCAAGGGGCGGTGGATTCAGGGCCGACCTGTCTTTTGTTGGTTGTGTGCATATCCGTTTCTGCGGTGATGGCGGCTTAGGGTTCCGCCCT
>NZ_LACH01000008.1 GCF_000968015.1 Pseudomonas fluorescens | reverse complement strand
TCCGTGAAGAACCTTTTTATTTACGGCCCTGACGGGCAGTGGATCGTGACGGACAAGGAAGTCACTCCAGAGCCGGCGAACAACGCCGACCGCGATTATTTCCAGTATCACCGTGCGCACAATGATCGAAACGTGCGTATCGGCGAAGTCGTCAGGAGTCGATCAACCGACGATCTCATCATTCCCATCTCTCGCCGATTAAACAATCCAGATGGGTCGTTCGCGGGCGTACTGCTGGGGACGGTCAAGGTCAGTTACTTCGTGGACTACTACGGCGATTTCAAGATTGATGACAAGGGCGCTTTGGTTCTGGCCACGCGCAGCGGAACAGTCCTGGTGCGTCGTCCCTTCATCGCCTCCGTTGTCGGTAAAAGCCTGGCGACCAGCGAGATTTTCAAGCGCTACTTGCCAACGTCCAACGAAGGCATCGCTGAAGTCAAGGCCGTCATAGACGACACCGAGCGCCTGTATGGTTATAGAGCGTTGACGACCTATCCTCTGGTTGTAGAAGCCGGGCTGTCTCGTGAATCCATCATTGCACCTTGGCGCCGTGATCTACTGAAAACAGGGCTCGTGCTAGTGTTCTTGATTGCCGTGCTCGCGACTTTTGGATTCATCGTTTTGAATCAGCTCCGTCAAAGAATGGTGATGGAAAGAGAGTTACGTCACGCACACCAAGCCATGCGAGACATGGCCCTGACTGACAGTTTGACGGGGCTGGGCAATCGCCGGCGTCTGGATACTGCGCTGATAGATGAAATACGTTTAGCCAAGCGTCAAGGTTCATCGCTTGCCGTGGTCATGCTCGATGTCGATTACTTCAAACGCTACAACGACAGGTACGGACACGCAGCCGGTGATGACTGCCTGAGCGCAGTGGGAGGCGCGATCCGGCAAGCGGTCAAAAGACCTGGGGATCTGGCCGTCAGGTACGGTGGCGAAGAATTTACAGTGCTACTTCCCAACACGGATAGCGCAGGCGCAAAACAGGTCACCCAAGATATCCTGGAAGCCATTCGATCATTGAACATCGAGCACACCGAACATCCGTTGGGAAAGGTGACTGCCAGCGCAGGCATTACTACGAGCCGCCCGAGTATCAAAATAGTGACGCCAGCGACTTTGTTAAAGTCGGCTGACGCGCAACTCTATTCAGCTAAACAACGAGGACGAAATCGATGGTGCTCCGCAGATGAGTCCACGCAATAGTGGCTTTTATCAATACTCCATACGTCTATAACACGTGACCAGATACCTGCGACTATTTACACTGCCAAAGACGCCAAAAATACCTTTGGCCCGCCCGGGAAGACACACATGGACCTCCAACATCGCAACAACGTAAAAGTGATGGGCGACGGTCCGGCGACATTGATCTTCTCTCACGGCTTCGGCTGCGATCAGACCATGTGGCGGTATCTCGTCGACCACTTCACCGGGCGTTTCAAGGTCGTGCTGTATGACCTGGTGGGTGCGGGCGAGTCGAACCTCGGTGCGTATGACAAAACGAAATATGACGCACTGGCCGGGTACGCCCAAGACCTTGGCGAAATCATCGAACAGTTCACCTCCGGCCCGGTGATTCTCGTCGGCCACTCCGTCAGCGCCATGATCGGCGCACTGACGGATCGCCAGGCCCACGACAGAATCGTCGCCCACGTGATGATCGGTCCTTCGCCCTGCTACATCGATTCCAACGACTACGTGGGCGGATTCAAACTCGAAGACATCCACTCACTGCTCGACACCCTCGACAGCAACTATCTCGGCTGGTCCAGCACCATGGCCCCGGTCATCATGGGCGCGCCCGGGCAACCGGCGCTGGGCGAAGAACTCACCAACAGCTTCTGCCGCACCGAACCCGAGATCGCCAAGCAATTCGCACGGGTCACGTTCATGTCGGACAACCGCAAAGACGTCGTGGGCCTGACCACGCCAACCCTGATTCTGCAATCCACCGAAGACCTCATCGCCCCCGTCGTCGTGGGTGAATACCTGCACGCCGTACTCCCCAACAGCACGTTGTGCCTGGTGGCCAACGTCGGACATTGCCCCCACATGAGCGCGCCAAGTGCCTGCTCCGACGCCATGGACAGCTTCCTGTCGCCGTGGGTGGGCACTCATGTCGACTGATGCACCGTCGCTGCCCGACTCGCAGACGTTGTTCGACGAAGCGCCTTGCGGATTGGTGGTGACGAAAGAGGACGGCACGATCCTGCGGGCCAACCTGACGTTCAGTAACGGGATTGGCTTCAGCCAGCCAGAGCTGTGCGGTAAGCGTTTTCAAGAACTGCTGACCATGGGCGGACGCATTTTTCATCAAACTCACTGGGCGCCGCTGATGCAGATGCAAGGCTCGGTGGCCGAGGTGAAACTCGATCTGGTTCACCGGGACAAACGCACCGTCACCATGCTGCTCAACGGCATAAGACGCGAGCACGCCAGCGGTTCGTTTTATGAATTGGCACTGTTCGGCACCACCGACCGTGACAAGTACGAGCGCGAACTGGTAAAGGCCCGAAAAGTCGCCGAAGACCTGCTGCGGGAAAAAACCGCCACCGAAACCGCGCTCCAGCACGCCCAGGACGAACTGAATTTAGCCTACGAAGAAGCCCAGCGCCGCGCATCGTTTGCCGAACAAATGGTCGCCATCGTCAGCCACGATCTGAAAAACCCGCTGACCGCGATCAAGATGGCCTCCGACATTCTCGCCCGAGGCGAACGCACCGCTAAAGAAACCCGAATGCTTGGCCACATCAGCCAGTCGGCCGAACGCGCTGAGCGCATGATCGCCGACCTTCTAGACTTTACTTTGGCCAAAGTCGGTCGCGGTATCGCGATATCTCCATCTACAGTGGATTTGCACAAGGTCGTCAGCCAGAGTGTCGGCGAACTGCGCATCGCGTTTCCCAAGGCAACCCTGCTCCACAACGCCATCGGCGCCGGCCGTGCGTATCTGGATGCGGATCGCGTGCAGCAGATCATTGGGAATCTGGTCGCCAATAGCGTGGCTTATGGCGACTTACAACAGCCCATCACGATCACCTCTCGCCAAGAAGACGGCGAAGCAAGTGTGTCCGTCCACAACCAAGGACCGGTCATTCCTCAATCGCTAAAAGCCATCCTCTTCGAGCCTATGACTCGGGGCACCGAGACTGACAGCGACGCGCGCAGTGTCGGGCTTGGATTATTCATTGTTCGAGAAATCGCCAAGGCTCACGAAGGATACGTGTCGGTCAACTCGAGTATGGAGAGCGGTACTACGTTCGATGTCCACTTTCCAGCAATTAACGCTACCCTTGAATGACATTGAGGGTTTGGTTAGCGCTTCGGTAGGGGATGGCCGTCCGGGCTGAAGTCGTTTTTTTCAAGCATGCTATTCACACAACTGGCGAGTAATTCCAGTGTGAAAGGCTTGGTCAACAGTTGCATGTAAGGGCCAAGAAAATCAGCCCTGGTCATAGCGCCTTCTGCGTATCCCGTCAGAAAAAGCACTGGCAAGCGCGGCTTGAGTTGTTGAATGACTTCCGCCAACTGACGACCGTTCATGCCTGGCAAGCCAACGTCCGTAAGCAAGAGGTCGACGTTGTCCAGGCGGTTGAAGACCCTCAAGGCCTCTTCGCCGTCACGTGCAACATGGACCTTGTACCCAAGCTCTTCCAGAACCGCCCGATTGATCAGACGCACAGAATCATCGTCTTCGACCAAGAGGATGGACTGGCCTTGACCGACGGCGGCAGGCACTGAGATTTCAGGTTTCTCCAGCTCAACGCTGTTGTTTTCTGGCAGGCAGATTGCGACCGTTGTTCCGTACCCGGCGGTGCTTTTGATCGACAGATTCCCGTTGCACCGGGCACAGTTAATTGAATGTCAATGTCCTCTACGAACAGATACGACGAGCCCTTGGGGAAGATCAGCAGCCTTAGCGGCGTCTACCGCCATTCGTAAGCGTCCGGCAAACACGCCTTCCTGATTTAGAAACCCAAAACCGCGCGGCTTTCGTGGACCGGGCGGTCTTGGGGCTGTCTTGCGACAACTCGTTCAGGGCTGTGCTTCTAACTCACGGGCACACCCCTTGTTCAATTCGGCCGCTAGCTTCTCTTCGTCCAACGCCCCTTCCCACTTGGCAATGAATAGCGTAGCGACACCATTGCCGATGACATTGATCAACGCCCCGCCCTCGGAAATAAACCGGTAGACCCCAAGTACCAGCACCAGCCCTGCTGCCGGAATCACATCCAGGCTGCCGAGGGTCGCCGCGAGAGTAATGAACGCACCGCCGGTGACACTGGCCGCGCCTTTGGAGGTCAGGAGCAGAATTAACAACAGAGTGATCTGGTGCCATAGATCAAGGGGGATATCCAGCGCTTGGGCAATGAAAATCGCCAGTACCGTCATGTTGATGCAGCTGCCATCGAGGTTGAAACAGTAACCCGATGGCACCACCAACCCCACTACCGACTTCTCGCATCCCAGGCGCTCAAGCTTGCCCATCAACCGAGGCAATGCCGACTCCGAAGACGAGGTACCCAACACCAGAAACAGCTCATCGCGGATGTACTTGAGAAACTGCCACAGGCTGAAACCGGCCAGGCGCGCGACCAGATTGAGAACCACGAACACAAAAAACAGCGCCGTGACGTAGTAGCAAATCAGCAAGTTGCCATACGCCCCCAACGAACCCACGCCGTACTTGCCAATGGTAAAGGCCATGCCTCCAAAGGCCCCCAGCGGCGAGACATACATCACGATTTTGACCATCCGGAAAAACGCCTGGGCCACCAGGTCGATCAGGTTCAGCAGCGGCTTGCCGGCCGCACCAAGCATCTGCAAGGCGAAGGCAAACAGGATGGAAATGAACAGCACCTGGAGGATATCGCCCTCGGCAAAGGCGCCGAACACGGTACTGGGCACGATATGGGTCAGAAAACCCACCACACTCTGTTCATGGGCCAGCTTGCTGTAACTGTCGATGGCATGGCCGTCGAGGGTCGCCGGGTTGATGTGCATACCTGAGCCGGGTTGCATCAGGTTGACCCCGACCAGCCCGATCACCAGCGCCAGGGTGGTCAGCACTTCAAAGTACAGCAGCGACTTGAAACCGACCCGGCCGATGCGCTTGAGACTCTGCATGCTGGCGATACCGCTGACCACGGTGCAGAAGATGATCGGTGCAATCAGCATCTTGATCAGCTTGATGAACGTGTCGCCCAGCGGCTTCATTTCTTCGCCGAGGCTGGGGTAGAAATGGCCGAAGATAATGCCCAGCACAATCGCCATCAGCACCTGCACATACAGGTGGCGGAACACTCGGCGCAGACGTGAATGGCTCGGTGGTTTTTCGGCAATCGAGGGTGTAATTGTTGTTGTCATGATGGCTTCCTCGCAGGCGTGACGCATTTCCCCGAGCAGCTAACGGTGCATGACCGATCGCCCGGGAAAGATTGTTTCGGGGGATGGTTACTTCTGGATGTACTCGGAAATCTCGATCAGGTTGAGATCGGGATCACGCAGGTACACCGAGCGAATCGGTCCCCTGGCCCCGGTGCGGCTCACTGGACCTTCCACCAACGGCCAGTTCACCGTTTTGAGGTGGGCGATGACCTGATCCAGTGGCACGCTGGCGATAAAGCACAGGTCCAGGGAACCCGGAACCGGCAGGTGGGCCTTGGGTTCGATTTCATGTCCGCGCACGTGCATGTTGATTTTCTGGTTGCCGAACGTGAAGGCCACCCGGCCTTCGCCAAACTGCTCCAGGTGCATACCCATTACTTCGGTGTAGAAATGAATGGTTGCTTGCGGGTCGGAAGCGGTCACGACGATGTGGTCGACGTGATCAATCATCCCCGCCACCGGGGCGCCTGGCGGTGCGATGGCCGCGGCCACGGCAGGCGTTACCTGTAACACTGCGCCCAGCGACAATGCGGCAATGAACAACGAGACCAGCTGACGGACCGGTGTGATTGTTATTGTTTTCATAAGTGGACCTTCTTGTTAGGTGGTGAAGCATTTACGACACGAGGTTGATCAGGTTCCCCGAGTGGTAGCCCTGCAAATTGCCAAGGATGCCGTCGGCCAGCCGTTGCAGGCTGCTCTGGCTGGCCCAGGCCACATGGGGAGTGACGATCAGGTTGGCATGGCGGCTGTTGAGCAATGGGTGGTCGGCCGGAGGTGGTTCCTGGCACAGCACATCAAGGGCCGCACCACCGAGGCGACCGCTCTCCATTGCATCGAGCACCGCCGCCTCATCCACCAATGGTCCGCGAGCGGTATTGATCAGCAAGGCACCGGGTTTCATTTGTGCCAGTTCCGGAGCCCCGATCAGGTGTCGGGTTTGCGCGGTCAATGGACAGTGCAGAGAAATCACGTCGCTTTGCGCCAACACCGTTTCAAAGGCCTGGTAACCCTTGCGCACCGGGACCACGCCACGGTGTTCGGCAAAGAGCAATTGCATGCCCAGGGCGCTCGCCAGACGCGCGGTAGCCAAGCCGATGCCGCCTCGGCCGACGATGCCCAGCACACTGCCCTGAACATCCTGAATCGGCGCGCGATGCACACAAAAATGTCGCGAGTCCGGCCAATCCCGCAGCGCGGCGGCCTGATAGACGAACAGCTGTCGACGCAGGGCAAAGATCGACGCAATCACCGACTCGGCGACGCTTTGCGCCGAGTAAGCCGGAACGTTACACACCGTCACGGCAAAATCACGGCAAGCCGCCAGATCAATGCAGTCGTAACCGGTGGCCGCGACGCAGATGAATCGCAGGTTTGGCAGTTGTTCAAGTTCAGCCCGACCGATGCGCACCTTATTGGTGATCACGGCATCGGCATCCCGGGCAGCGTCCACCACCTGGTCCGGCGCTGTGTCGGGGCGGTCCTGCCAGTCCGTGACCCAGGCCGGGCGAGCAATACTCACGGGCAGGCTATCGCTATCAAGAAATACCACTTTCATGCTGCACGCTCCGGCTGGACGGGTTCAGAAATCTCGATCAGGTTCAGGTCCGGGTCACGCACATACACCGAACGGATCGGCCCGGTGGCACCGGTGCGCAACACAGGGCCTTCGATGATTGGCCAGTCGACACGGGCCAGGCGGGCAATCACTTGGTCCAGGGGGATCGAGGCGATAAAACACAGGTCCAGCGACCCCGGCACCGGCAAGTGCGCCTTGGGCTCGAGCTCGTGGCCACGCACGTGCAGGTTGATCTTCTGCTGACCCAGAGTGTGTAAAAACGCTTTCGTATCTTGAGTCCGTCAACCATGCGTTCCTAGGCGATGCGATTGCCCAAGCGTTTGCCGCGATAAGCATTATTGACGTTCCAAAGCGGTTATGGCGCGGTATAGCGCCTTCTGGAGCAGAGAAAACCGAGGCTTTACGCCGCCATCGCCTTCAGCAGGCCTGCCGTACCGATGATGTTCATAACCCGCTTCATGTTGTAGGCGAGCACATTGAGACTCATCTCCGCGCTTACCCCGACCAGTTTGCGCATCAGGAAATGCGTTGAGCCCATCCATTGTTTGAGCGTCCCGAAGGGATGCTCAACCGTCCTTTTTCGGATTCGCATCATGTCCGGTGCATGGTTCAACCGACGCTGCATTTCCTCCAGCACCGCTTCATGTTCCCAGCGCCTTACTCGACGATTTTTGCTCGGTGTGCACTGCGTTTTCAGTGCGCAGCCCTGGCATTTCGAACTCCAGTAACAGTGCATATTCATGCCTTTCTCAATACTGGAGAAGCGCCAGGGCAGCGACTCTCCCGCCGGACAGATGTATTCGTTTTTCGTTGCGTCATAAACGAAAACATCTTTGTCGAATCGACCATCCGCCTTGGCGCTTGAAGTCATCGGCTTTGGCACGTAGGCAGTGATGTCCGCGTCGTGACAAGCAAGGATTTCTTCACTCTTGAAGTAACCTCGGTCAGCAACCACCGCCAACGTTTCTGACGCCATGGCATCGCGAGCCTGCTTCGCCATCGAGCTGAGTTGATCGCGGTCGGAACCGTAGTTGGTGACCTCATGAGCAACGATCAAATGGTGCTGAGTATCGACCGCTGTCTGCACGTTGTAGCCGACGATTCCCGTGCCGCGCGTCATCATGGAGCGGGCGTCCGGATCGGTCAGTGAGACCTGTTTATCCGGCGATTCATTGAGCTGGATTTCGATCGCCTGAAGCTCTTTCATTTGCGTCTTCAGCTTGGTGATTTTCTCTTCCAGCCGCACGGCGCTGGGCTCGGAGGCTGTAGGTTCTTGCCGATCGGCAGCATCGAGTGCCGTCAGGTAACGGTTGATGCTCGATTCAACTTCTTCCATTCGCCGCTTCAGTTTGGCGCTGGTGAAATTGCGGTCACGATTGTTGACTGCCTTGAATTTGCTGCCGTCGATGGCGACCAGATTTTCTCCGAACAGTCCCAACTGCTGACACAGCACAACGAACTGGCGGCAGACGCCTCGGATGGCCTTGCTGTTGTCTTTTCGGAAGTTGGCGATGGTCTTGAAATCCGGCATCAAACGCCCGGTCAGCCACATCAGCTCGACGTTGCGTTGGGCTTCCCGCTCCAGGCGTCGACTCGACTGAACCCGGTTCAGATAGCCGTAGATGTAAATCTTCAACAGGATCGCGGGGTGATAAGCTGGCCGGCCCGTCTCTGCCGGTATGACACCGTCAAAACCAAGTTTGGCCAGGTCGAGTTCGTCGACGAAGACGTCGACTACGCGCACCGGGTTGGTATCGCTGACGTAGTCGTCAAGACTCTCGGGAAGTAAGGTGCTTTGACCGCGATGTTCGCCTTGGATGAAGCGCTTCATTGACGATTCCTGAGTTAAACACCTCGGAAAATCATAGCAAAGGTGTATAGCGGCATAGGCTCCCTGACAGAGGCGGACTTCAGTTACCCCTCTTACTGGCGAACAATTTTTGAGGTGCTGACGATGGCCCGCTTACAGGTTGTAAAGATTGACTTAAGTGAGGTGACGAATTCTGACGAACTCCATTCCATCTTGAAAGATGCACTCGGATTCCCTGGCTGGTACGGCTGTAATTGGGATGCTTTCTGGGACGCAATTACGGGACTTGTGGAAATGCCCATACACTTGAAAATCTCAGGGTGGAATACTTTATCCAGACGTTTACCGGGGGATGCGAAGCTGATGCAAAAAATCCTTGAAGACATGAAGATCGAGTATCCAGAACTCGCACCAGATGTGGAGTTCGACTAAACGATTTTTAGGCCGACATTTGGCCGGAGCCACGTAAACCGCCAGCCTTCCTCAGGAAAATTTTCAGTAGATCCCGCAGCGAGATTCTTGGCTCACTGCCGTTGGCTGGCTGCACCATCTGTTTTTACACACTCTGGACCAAAAGCGAACGCCTTGCGCCCACCGGCGAAGGTTTGCATCTGCATGCCCAAGACCCGCACGTAAAAATCCTCAGCAGCCACTGGGTCGATGGTAGTCAGCACCAGATGGTCGAGATGATCGATCATGGGTGAAGCTCCTGGGTTCGGGCCGACGGCACCTGTCTTTCCAGGTTGGCCACATGGGCGGGTATCGGGTGCAGGTCCAGGCGTTTGCCGGCCTTGAGGATCTGGCTCGGAATCTCGTGGCCGATCAGACCCGGCAACTGTGCTGCTACCGCCAGCACCCGATCCAGATCAACCCCGGTGTTGAAACCCATCAATTGCAGCATGTGCAGCAGGTCTTCGGTGCACACATTGCCGCTGGCCCCCGGCGCATAAGGGCAACCGCCCAAGCCGCCAAGGGACGAATCGAAACGATCGACCCCGGCCTCGATGGCCGCCAGCGCATTGGCCAGGGCCATGCCACGGGTATTGTGGAAATGCAGGGTCAATTGCAGCGCCGGAAAACGCTCACGGACTGCCCGGGAAAGCGCCTCAACCTGACTCGGATACGCCATGCCAGTGGTGTCGCACAAGGTCACGCCGCGCGCCCCCAGGTCGGCGAAGCGCTCGACCCAATGCAACACCTCCCCCACCGGTACATCGCCCTGCATCGGGCAACCGAACACCGTCGACAACGACACGTTGATCGCCACCGGCCCCTGACCGATGACGCTGACCACTTCGCTGAGCTGGGCAAATGATTGCTCGCGACTCATGCGCAGATTGGAACGGTTGTGCGGCTCGCTGACCGACATCACCAGGTTGGCTTCATCGATGTTGCACGCCAGGGCTCGTTCGGCCCCTCGCACATTGGGCACCAGCACGGTGTATTCCACCGCCGGGTTGCGCCGGATGCCCTGCATCACCGCCTCGGCGTCCCGCAGCGCAGTAATGGCCTTGGGCGATGTGAACGAGGTGACCTCGATCTTGGCGAAACCACACTGGCTGAGCGCATCGATCATGGCGATCTTGTCGACGGTTTCGATAAAGTGCGCTTCATTCTGGAAGCCGTCACGGGTCGCGACTTCCTGCAAGAAAAGACGTTGCATGTTGATTCTCCGGTTCAAATGATGCCGCGCTGGCGCCAGTCGGCTTGCTGCGCAGCGTCGATGCCGAGCTCGCCAAGAATCTCGGCGGTGTGCTGGCCAAGGGTCGGCGCCGAGCGAGTCACGCTGCCAGGTGTGGTGCCCAGCTTGGGGACGATGCCAGGCAAGGTCACCGGCGTGCCGTCGTCCAGCTGGCTGTCGAGCAGCATGTCGCGCGCCCGGTAATGCGGGTCCTGGGCAATGTCGGCTGCGTTGTAAATCTTGCCGGCCGGAATGCGCGCCTCGGTCAGGATCGACAAGACTTCGTCGAGGCTGAGCCGCGCGGTCCATTCGGAGATAGCGGCATCGATGCGCTCAACCTGCAGCACTCGACCGTGGTTCTGCGCGAGCGCTGGATCAGCCCCCAGATCACGGCGACCAATCACCTCCATCAGGCGTTGATAGATGCTGTCGCCATTGCCGGCGATCAAGGCAAAACCACCATCACGGCAGCGATAGGCATTGGTCGGCGCGATACCCGGCAAACTGCTGCCGGCGGGCTCTCGAACGACGTTGAACACCGAGTATTCGGGTAACAGACTTTCCATCATGTTGAACACCGACTCGTACAGGGCCACGTCGATCTGCTGGCCGTCACCGCCGTTCTGCTCGCGATGACGCAGGGCAAGCAGAATCCCGATGACCCCGTGCAAGGCCGACAACGAATCGCCAATGGAAACGCCAACCCTGACCGGCGTGCGCCCGGGCTCTCCGGAAAGATGCCGCAGCCCGCCCATCGCTTCACCAATCACGCCGAATCCAGGGCGGTCACGGTATGGCCCGGTCTGGCCGTAACCCGAGACCCGGAGCATGATCAGTTTTGGATTCAGGGCGTGCAGCGTGTCCCAACCCAGCCCCCAGTTTTCCAGGGTCCCAGGACGGAAATTCTCTATCAGTACATCCGCATCGGCCAGCAACTGGCGCACGACCTGCTGGGCTTCACTCTGGCGTAAATCGAGGGTCAGCGAACGTTTGTTGCGAGATTGCGCGGCCCACCAGACGGAAGTACCGTCGTGCAGCAAGCGCCATTTGCGCAATGGGTCACCGGTGACCGGCGGCTCGATCTTGATCACATCGGCGCCAAACTCACCGAGCATTTTCGCCGCAAATGGCCCGGCAATCAGTTGACCGAGCTCCACGACCTTGACACCTTGCAGAGGTAACCTCATGACGTTTCCCGTTCTTGTTGAGTGCTTGTGGCATGGATAATCGACACAAATGCGGCAGATGAAAATTTCATATTTCGCCACTACTCTTTCCTGAATGGAAAACCTCGGATCCCCTGATGATTAATCCCTTGCATTTCGATCTGCTGTCCTTGCGCCTGCTGATCTTCGCCGCCGAATCCGGCAACCTGACCCGTGCCGCCGAAAAGGCCAACATGACGGTTTCGGCGGCCAGCAAACGGTTAGCCGAGCTGGAACGAACGACCCAGTGCCCGCTGTTCGTGCGCCTGCCAAGGGGGCTCGAACTGACGGCAGCGGGACAAGGGATCGTTGAACACGCACGAATGATTCTGGAAGGCGTGAACCGGATGGCGTGCGACGCCAGTGATTATGCGGTCGGGGTGCGCGGGCATGTTCGGTTGTTCGCCAACACTTCCGCCGTCGTCCAGTTTCTGCCGGATGACCTCGCGTCGTTCCTGCGCGCCAACCCGAACGTGCGTATCGGACTGGAAGAAGCACTCAGCGAGCCCATCATCCAAGCCGTGGAAAACGGGCGTGCCGATATCGGCATCTTTGCCGATAACGTACCGGCTGAAGGATTGTACAAACTGCCCTACCGTGATGACCGACTCGTGCTATTGGTCCCGGTCGGCCATGAACTGGCCAATGAGCGCCGCGTGTCCTTTGCCGATACGCTTGGCTTTGATTATGTGGGGCTCAACCAAGGCAGCTCGTTACTGCGCAGAATCACCGATGCCGCCGTCAGTGCGGGCAAGATCCTCAAAGTCCGGATTCAGGTCAGCAGCTTCGACGGCATCTGTCGCATGATAGAAGCAGGCTTGGGTATCGGGATTTTGCCGTTGTCGTCTGTGCGTGCCGAATTGCTTGGTTCCCGTCTGATGGCTGTCGACTTGAGTGATGACTGGGCTGATCGCACCTTGTTTGTTGGGGTTGCGAGTCAGACGCAACTGGCGCCGGAAGCGGCCAAGTTGTTTGAGTATCTGAGCAGCGTGCACGGCTGATCCTGTCGCTGGGTCAGCGCTGTTCTTTTCACACCAGCCGAATGAGCAACAACACCAAAAGCACATTCAACACGGCCAACGAACTCAAGCCCGCAAGCACACCGCCAGCGCCCCAGGTCTGCAACAGGTAGCCGCCAGCGAGCGGGGTCAAGGCCTGTCCAATGAGCGAAGGCCGAGCCATGCGCCCCATCAGCAACACATAATGGGTGGGTGACATAAGGGCCAGCGGCAGTAGTCCTCGAACGATCGCCCGCAAACCATTACCCGCGCCGTAGATCACCAGACCCATCGCGGTCATTGCCGGCGCTATGGTTACCAGCAACAGACCGATCGCCACAAATACCACGGAGATCAATGTCGTCCAGATCGGGTGTCGCTTTCGCGAAAACACTTGTAGGACACGTGAACCTACCTGGCTTGGACCCAGCAAGGCGCTCAGTCCGATGGCGGCGGCAAGCGAATAGCCCTGCCCCTGCAACAATGAAATCAGCTGGACAGACATTGCCGTCATGATCACTGCCCCCAGCGCAAAAATCAGCGTGAGCAGCAGGTAGATCCGCCGATCGATTGAGAGGTTTTCATCACTCACTGCATGGCTTTTTGCGAGTGGCCCCGCGCCCTGCGCCAGCACCCAGAGATAAAGCGGTGCCACGGCAACGACCAGTAACACCCCATAAGCCACGCACGTCGTGCGCCAGCCAACGTGCTCGATGACCAACGCAACCGCAGGCCATGACAGCGTTGTCGCAAACCCGGAAATAAGGGTGATGCCGGTAATCACACTGCCCGCCCGCTCCCCGTATAGAGAACCCAAAGTGGCGAATAGCGCTTCATACAGCCCCAGCGCCATACCGACGCCAATCACCGCCCAAGACAAAAGAAACATCGGTAACGAGGTCGAACTGGCCATCAGAAACAACCCGATGGCGACGCCCAGGCCGCTACTGGCCAGGATGGGACGGCCGCCGTAGCGGGCGATAAGCCGGCTGGTCAATGGCGCCAGCATCGCGGAAACCAGAATGCTCAGCGACAGCGCGCCATACACCCATTGGCTGGCCCAACCGGTCTCTCTCATGATCGGATCGGCCATGACGGCCATGAGAAAGAACGAACCTCCCCAGACCAGAACTTGCAGCATCCCCAATATAAAAATGCCGAATACGCCAGACAGTCGCGTTTGATGGTTCAAAGCAGTGTCATCAGTGGTGAGAAAAGAACGGAAGTCGTGGGTAGCGGCGCAACTACGGGTAAGTAGGCGCGTCAAGTTGGGTCAAGGATGGACAGCTTTCGCACGCAGGGACTTTGGCCGTTGGCTCAAAGCATGTGCCCAGCCCAAATCTTGCGATTGACCAGGTCGGCAGCAATTTCAATGAAGGCATCCCCGACGAATTTGGCAGCCGGACTGACCCTTCTGTCTGCAGGAAAGACCTGAACCAATTTGCGCATCGGAATGGGGTCGACCAAGGGTGCGGCACTGAGCACGCCAGATTCGATTTGCGTGTAAATCGATGCCAAAGGCAAAGCGGTCAAACCGAAGCCATTGCAGACCAAAGCGATCATCGCGCCAAAGGAATCCGCTTCAACGCTGGTCTTGAGCTTGATCCCGACTTCACGCGCACAATCATCCAGAATCACGCGAAGGCTATGTCGAGCGCTTGGCAACACCAATGGCTGCTCAGCCAAAGACGCGAATGACACCGGTGTATCAAGACGCAGGTTGGCGCTGGCGGGGCCGACCAGCAGCAGGTTTTCCATCATCACCGGCACAATACGCAGCGTATGCAGCGGTTGCGGATCGTAAGAAATTGCCAGCTCCAGTTCGCCACGCTGTACCCAATCCAGCAAATAACCGCTGAACGCCGAGGAAAACCTGACGGCGAGATTCGGATGCGCCTCTTTGATTTTGCGGACAAGAGGAACGGTGACAATTTCCGCTACTGTCGGCGTCGTACCGATGACGACCGTTCCCCGAAAAGAGGTCTTTCCGCCCACCACCGAACTTCGAATGGATTCCATTTCTTCCATGATGCGCGTGGCATGCGCCAGCACTTCGCGGCCGGCATCGGTAATCTCCATGCCTCGCCCATGCCGATCAAACAGGTAGGTGCCGAGCTCCTTTTCCAACAATCGAATTTGCCGGCTAAGTGCCGGTTGTGCGATGTGAAGCCGATCTGAGGCCTTGCTGAGACTGCCCAGCTCGGCCACATGAATCAGGGTTTTGAGTTGAACGACATCCATTACCAGGCCAGTCAAAGTCGGGCTCGGCGCGAAATGCGTCGAAAGTAGTGTGAGTGTAAACGCAATGGCGTTCCTTGGAATGCCACGGGGCCCGCGTCGCATGGGGCCTGGCAGCTTTCGAGTCGGCTGTATCCCCCAGCCCGCAGGGGTTGCAAGGCAAGCTATAAAATTTCGGTATATCAGTTAGGCCTGGCTGACGGCTTATTACCCTCCTCACTCTGCGGTAGCGTGCAATCAACGTCGACGCCAAGAGCGCTCGACTGACTACAAGAATAAGATTCGAGGGCTTGCGCCATGACTTACTACCTTTCTCGTTACCTGACCGACCCGCCTTGCACAGTCAGCGAACAGCTGACCTCTCATATACATCCCCCCTCTTCATGTGCCTTGGTCGTCAAAAGGTCACAACAACTGCGTTAAGCCCATCAACCCATCGAGCTAGCAACGTCGGACACGCATCAGCGTGCGCCTCGTATCGTCTCGCCTTGAAAAAAGGGTGAACAGAATGTCTGCATCTACCAGCGACTCAACACTCCACACTGAAAAGTCCGATCAGATAAAAAGTCCGAATCGCGTCAGAGCCATCATGGGTGCCTGCTCGGGCAATCTGGTGGAGTGGTACGACTTTTTCATTTATGCCTATACCGCCATCTACTTTGCAGCTTCGTTTTTCCCCAAAGGCGATACCACCAGCCAGTTGCTCGCAACCGCCGGCGTCTTCGCTGTCGGCTTTTTCATGCGCCCTCTCGGCGGCTGGATTTTCGGCTGGATTGCCGATACTCGCGGCCGTAAGGTCTCGATGATCATCTCGGTGTTCATGATGTGCGCCGGCTCCCTGCTGATTGCCGTCATGCCGACCTATGAAACCATCGGTGTGGCGGCGCCGGTTTTGCTCGTCGTCGCCCGGTTGATTCAGGGGCTATCCGTCGGCGCGGAGTACGGCACCGGCGCCACCTACATCAGTGAAATCGCGACACCTGGGCGCCGCTGTTTTTATGGCTCCTTTCAGTACTTCACTATCATTGCCGGTCAGCTCATGGCATTGATGACGGTGGTCATTCTTCAGCAAACCCTCACCGGCGAAGAATTGCGCGAATGGGGCTGGAGGATTCCGTTCTTCATCGGTGCCCTGAGCTCAATCGTGGTGGTGTATCTGCGCCGCGCCATGCATGAAACCGCCACCAAGAAAGACATGAATCGCAAAGATGCCGGCTCGCTGCGCGGCATGTTCAAGCACAAACGGGCGGTCGCGCTGGTGGTAGCGTTTACCATCGGCGGTTCTTTGTACTTCTACACCTTCACCACCTACATGCAGAAGTTCCTGGTGATCTCCGCCGGTTTCAGCCCGGAAACGGTCAGTTTCATCATGACCGCGGCCCTGGTCGGTTTCATGTTCTGCCAGCCACTGTTTGGCTTGCTGGCGGACCGTATCGGGATCAAGGCGCACATGCTGATGTTTTCCGGGTTGGCCATGGTGCTGGTGATCCCCCTGCTCTATTCGCTGCAGTCGGTAAGTAGTCCGTTTACGGCGTTCCTGCTGGTGTTTGGTGGCCTGGCCATTGCGTCGCTCTACACCCCGATTGCCGGGATCGTCAAAGCGGAACTGTTCCCGCCTGCGGTACGCGCATTGGGCGTGGGCTTTCCGTATGCCGTCGGCAATGCGGCATTCGGCGGCACCGCCGAATACGTCGCCTTGTCGCTTCGGTCCCAAGGCATTGAGGAGTATTTCTTCTTCTATGTCGCGGCCGTCGTGACCATCACGTTCATCGCCGCGATGTTGATGCCAAATCTGTCCCGATACGGGTACATCAGCGGTTCCGGTGAGGTCGAAGAGCGCACCGGTTTAAAGGGTTGCGCAAAGTCCCACGCTGCGAGCGTTTGAAGCACTAACGATTACAGCAGGTGTTTGAAAAGGGCCCATGAGATCCATGGGCCCTTTTTGCATCATTGGGTAGCGGACGCGGGTGCAACTTGAGTGACAGGTTCGGCGAGGACGTTGGACGCGTGTTCCCGGTTCGGCCATGCCTGCAAATCAAGATCAAGATCCTTGAACTGACCTGAGTCGAAGACGGGCGTCTTGATACCGGCTTTGCGTTGCTGGTCATAGTCGCACAGCAAGCGCATGCCGACATTGAACAACAGCGCGAGGGCGATCAGATTCACAAAGGCCAGCAACGTCATGGTGATATCGGCAAAAGCGAACACGGTGCCCAGATTTTGCACAGCCCCCCAAAGGATCAGCAGCAACACCAAACCACGATAGACAATGACCGCAGCGCGCTTGTCACCGAGCAAAAAGCGCAGGTTATTCTCGCCCAGGTAGTAGTTGTAGAGGATCGACGTGAAGACAAACAGCGCCAACGCCACGCTGATGAAGGTGCGTCCCCAGTCTCCGACCACTGCCGCCAACGCGTTCTGTGTCAGCACCAGGCCATCGCCTTCAAAACCAGCCGTGTAAAAGCCTGACAGCAGAATCAGCAGCGCCGTGCAGGTACAGATCACGAAGGTGTCGAGAAAAACGCTGAAGGCCTGAACCACCCCTTGAGCCGCCGGGTGATCCACTTTCGCCACCGCGGCTACGTTGGGAGCACTCCCCAGTCCCGCCTCGTTGGCAAACACCCCACGTTTGACGCCCATGACAATTGCACTGCCGACCAGGCCGGCAAAGGCCTGATCCAGGCCGAAAGCACTTTTGAAGATGGTCATCAACATGCCGGGGACATGATCAAACTGGAGCACGATCACATAGACAGTCACGCCAATGTAAACCAGCGTTTTGACCGGCACCAACAGGTCCGAGACCGCGGCGATGCGCTTGATGCCACCCATGAACACCAGGCCAAGCAATACGGCAATCGCAATACCGGAGTAAGTCGTCGAGACACCGAACGCATTATTCAGCGAGTGAGTCACGGCATGGGATTGCAGGCCGTTGAAGGCGAAACCAAAGGTCACCAATAGCAGTAACGCCATGACCTTGCCCAGCCAGGGTTGTTTAAGTCCGTACTGGATGTAGTACGACGGCCCGCCGCGGAACTGCCCGTTTGCATCACACCGTTTGTACAACTGCCCCAGGCTGCATTCAAAGAAGCTGGTGGACATGCCTACCAGCGCCGTCACCCACATCCAGAACACCGCGCCCGGGCCGCCCAACGTGACTGCCAACCCGACACCGGCGATATTGCCCGCACCTACGCGCCCCGCCAGGCTAAGCATCAAGGCCTGGAATGAGCTGATCTGTCCTGCACTCTTTTGCACGCTATCGCGGAAAGCGCCGAACATATGCAGAAAATGGCGGAACTGGACAAAGCGTGAACGCACCGTGAAGTAGCCGCCCAGGCCTACGATGAGCACGATCAGAAGCTTGCCGGAGAGAAAATCGTTAATGACTTCAAGCATGGGTCGAACCTCTTGTTGTTATAGGTACACGGATTTCAGGCACGCACGCACCTGCACACGTCGCCGCACGAAGGCAGGAAAAGTGACTGAATCAGCTTTTGAATTTCAACTTCGCGGCCTGGCCAGGCTCCCGCGAACGATCAGGAAGCCCTCAGGACGACTGGGCTTACCCGGTGAGGCTGTTCGCCTGGAAATCGGCGATCTGTTGCCACATCGCGATGGGGTTGGAATACATCGGAAAATGCCCGCAATCAGGAATGGGGGCCAGCCGGACACCTTCGGCCTGGATATGCGGCAGATAGGACAGTGACGCGTTTTGTTCGCCGTACATGAACATTCGTGGGCACTTCAACCCGAGGAATTTGCTCATCAGATCGGCATTATCGGAAAGATCAACCATCGACTGGAAAATCCCTCGCACGGCACCGGCACGCACCTTGTGCCGCAAGCTCGCGGAATACAGCGCACTGGCATACGCCGGAGCGTGCCGGGCACGTTCGATAAAGGCTGCGAAAAAGACCTCGGGATCGTTGCTCGGATAGTCAACGATCTGCCGACTCAGGAAGCAGTCTTCCGGGGCGATATTGCCCTCGATATCGACGAAGCTCAGCACCCGGTCCGGGAACTGATGCGCCAGCATCAATGCGGTCAGACCGCCCATGGAATGGCCGACCAGATGGAAGCGCTCGATGCCAAAATGCTCGAGCACCTGCACCGCAGTCTGCAGCAGAAAGGGAATGGAAATCCTGGAAAGATCACTGCACTGGCTGTCGCCGCAACCCGGTGCGTCGTAAGCCACGAAAGGGTGACCGGTGAATGCGCACTGCTGCACGATGTCGGCATAGTCCTCCTTGGTCGAACCGAAACCATGCAGGAACACGATCGGCGCAAGGTCGCCGTCGCGATGGATGGCGGCCACGTCCAGTTGGACACCCTCCACCGTCAGAGGGAGTTGCACATGAGTGAACGTTTCTGGAGAAGGCACGTTGTTGACTCCTTGAACGAAAAGGTAGCGCCGAGCCTGGATTGCCGGCAGCCAGGCTCGCAATTTCAAGGGAATCGAGCCTTCTGTAAATTCCTAATACGGGAAGGCTTTCATACGCCGAACCTATCATGCCTGTTCACGCCTATTCACGCACATAGCCCTGCTCGACTCACGCCCGGGACTGGAGTCGGGTGACCAGCTCTTCCACCAGCGGGTTGGGCCGATCTGCATTCCAGGCCAGCGCTGTGGTCACGACATTGAGCTTTTGGCTCAGCGCTCGAAACACCACGTTGTCGGGCGCCAGTTTTTTCAGCGACGCCGGTACCAGTGCGATGCCCTGGCCGCAGCTGACAAAGGCAATTTGCGAGGCGACCGAGCGCACTTCATGCAGCACGCGCGGGGAAAAACCGCTGGCGCGGCAGGTCGCGATCAGATTGTCGAAGTAGACCGGGCTGACCTTTCGGGAAAACATCACCAAGGGTTCAGTGGCCAAGCTGGACAGGCTGATTCGCGTGCGTGCAGCCAAGGGGTGATCGCTGGGCAGGGCCACCACCAGGCGGTCCTGAGTCAGCGGCAGTGATTTGATCGACGCTCCCAGATCACCGTCCAGCCGGGCGAAGGCCAGGTCGATGTCCCCGGCTTCCAGCGCCGGCACGGCTTCGACACTGTCGATCTCCCGCACGGACACAGTGAGGTGCGGATAATCACTTTTCAATTGCTCGATCAAACCGGGCAAGACATCAAACATGGCCGTGGAAATCGCGCCGATGGTCAACATCCCCGACTGCCCCGCCACCGCCTCCTCTACGGCGAGTTCCAGGCGCTCCAATTGGTCGGCGAACTTGCGCACGGCCGGCAGAATCGCCGCCCCCACCGGGGTCAGCTTCGCACCGCGTCGCGAGCGATCAAACAGCTTGACCTTGAGCGCCTGTTCCAGCACCTGGATCTGCTCGCTCAGCGGTGGCTGGGACATGCCCAACCGCTTGGCCGCTCGGCCGAAATTCTGTTCTTCGGCCACCGCCAGGAACAACCAGAGATGACGAATCAGTCGGAAATTGATCATGATTAATCCATAGGTTTAACGTATCTAACGCATCTGCGATTAGTAATATACCTATCAAATTGTCTCGCTGACACTGGGCGCCTCCGTCACCACTGGGGCTTTCCCATGATCAATAAGAGTTTGCTGGATCGCTTGGCGGCGCTGGATACCAACACGGTTTCCGATGCGCTCGACTTCCTCGGCCTACCGGGTGCCACCGTTGGGCTGCGCCCGTTGTGGAGCTGCCCAAAGATTGTCGGCCGCGCCAGCACCGTGCTGCTGGCTCCTAAATCCGACAACGTCCCCACTGTTCACCTGATTACCCCGGTGGTGGAACAAATCGACAGCGATGATCGTGTGCTGGTGATCGCCGGTGGAATCGAAGGCATCTCCTGCTGGGGCGATATCCTCGCCAATGCAGCGACCAGCAAGAAAGTGCGCGGCACGGTCATCGACGGTTTCAGCCGCGACATCGACGGCAGCGAGGCGATTGGCTACCCGGTTTATGGCCGCGGCGTGACCATGATCAGTGCCCGCAATCGGGTGGTGCAGATCGATGCCGCCGTGACCATCAACGTGGCCGGCGTCGACGTCAGCGAGAACGACTATGTCATCGCCGATTCCTGCGGCACCGTGTTTGTGCCCTCAGCCTATATCGAGAAAGTGCTCGACCTTGGCGAACGCATCACCCGCCGCCAGGAGGGCATGGTCGAGGCTGTTCGCAGTGGTCGCTCCGTCGCCGAGGTGATGCATGACACCCAATTCGAAGCGATCCACGTGGAGCACGCCTGATGAACATCGAAGACAAAGAACTGGTCGCCTTGTTTGAAGGCCTGGACACCCCGGGCGTTTCCGATGCGCTGGACAAACTCGGCCTGCCCGGCCAATGCCTCGGCGTGGCGCCACTGGACAACTACAGCAAGGTCATCGTCGGCCCGGCGTTCACCGTGCAGTACGTCTCGGCCAGCGTCCCTCCCGGCACCGTGGGCGATTTCATCGAAGACGTGGCACCTGGCGATGTGGTGGTCATCGACAACGGCGGCCGCACCGACTGCACGGTCTGGGGCGACATCATGACCCAGTACGCCGGCACTCGGCAGATCGCTGCCACGGTCATCGACGGTGTTTGCCGTGACGTGAACAAAGCACTGGGCGATGGCTACCCGATGTTCAGCAAAGGCCGCTTCATGCGCACCGGCAAAGACCGCGTACAGGTTCAGTCGGTCAACCAGCCGGTGTCCATCGGCACCGCCCGAGTGTGTGCCCGCGACATCGTGGTGGCTGACGCCAACGGCGTGGTGATCGTCCCCCGTGCCCGCGCAGCTGAAGTGGCGGCATGTGCCCGCCAGATCGAATCGGTCGAAGCCGACATTCGCGCCCTGATCAGCCAAGGCAAAACCCTTAAAGAAGCCCGGGCCGCCCTGGGTTACCACAGCCTGCAGAGGAAAGTCTGATGACCATGCTCCCCCTCCCCCTGGATTTTCATGCGCGGGCAAAAGTGCTGGGCAGCTCGACGCTGTATGAAGCGTCCCATCTGCCTTGCGCGGTCGACAGTGCGATCCGCCCGATCTGGGACGGCGCCTTCATCTCCGCCCCCGCGTACCCTCTGGAATGCTCGCCGGGCGACAACCTCGCCCTGCACCTGGCGATGGAACGTGTACCCCGTGGCAGCGTGCTGGTTGTCGGTACGGGTGGCTTTATCGCCGGTTACTGGGGCGAAGTGCTGACCGTGGCAGCGGAAACGGCTGGCGTGGTCGGGCTGGTGATCGATGGTGGCGTACGCGACATCGCTGCGCTGAAGAAACGCCAGTTCCCGGTGTTTGCTCGCGGTATCTCGGTGAAAGGCACGGTCAAGGCCAGTGCGCCTTCGGTGGGGCAACCGTTCAATTTCAACGGTGCCTTCGTGGCACAGGGTGACTGGGTGGTGGCCGACGATGACGGTGTGATCATCATTCCCAAGGCGGATGCGGCACGCACCCTGGCCGAAGGTGAAGCGCGGGCGAATAAGGAAGCGCAGATGATGCAGGCGTTGACCGAAGGCCGCTCGACCCTGGAACTGATGAACCTGACTGAGTGGAGAACCCGCGCATGAGCGCCGATATCCAGCGGCTGAATCAGCGTCTGGCCGGTGCCCAGCCTTCCGCGACTTACCGAATCATGGATCGGGTGGCAGAGCGCCGGGCGCAAGGTGCGAAGATCATTTCGCTGTGCGCCGGCGAACCTGATTTCGATACGCCCCAGCATGTGCGCGAAGCGGCCATTCACGCCATTGAACACGGGCACACCCGCTACACCCAGGTCGCCGGGGTACGTTCACTGCGAGAAGCGGTGGCCGCCAAGTTCCGCCGCGAGAACGGCCTGGACGTCACCTGGCAAGACACCCTGGTCTGCAACGGTGGCAAACAGGTGATCTACAACGCCCTGGCTGCGACCCTCAATGAAGGTGACGAAGTCATCGTGCCGGCGCCGTACTGGGTGAGTTACCCGGAGATGGTTCAACTGTGCGGTGGTGAAGCCCGAATCGTTACCTGCGATGCCGACACCGGTTTCAAGCTGACGCCCTCGGCGCTGGCCGCGGCGATCACTCCGCAGACCCGCTGGTTGATCCTCAATTCGCCGTCCAACCCGACCGGCGCGGTGTACAGCCGGGAAGAACTGCACGCCCTGGCCGAGGTGTTGTTAGCTCACCCTCACGTGCTGATTCTGGCCGATGACATCTACGAGCATCTGATTTTCGACGATCAAGTGTTCCATACCCTGGCCCAGGTTGAGCCACGACTGGCACCGCGCACCCTGACCATGAACGGGGTGTCCAAGGCCTATGCCATGACCGGCTGGCGCATCGGTTTCGCCACGGGGCCACGCTGGTTGCTGGACGCCATGGAAAAACTGCAAGGTCAGCAAACCTCCGGCGCCAGCTCTGTGTCGCAACAGGCTGCGCGCGCGGCACTGGAAGGTCCCAAGGATTTCATCCGTGAAAGCCGCGTTGCATTCCAGAGTCGTCGCGATTTGATGGTGGCGTTGCTGAACGACACCCCAGGCCTTGAATGCGTCAGCCCGGCCGGGGCGTTCTACGCGTTCGCTTCCTGTGCCGGATTGATCGGCCGTACCTCACCGGGTGGCCGAGTACTGCACACCGACGAAGATGTCGCGCATGCGCTGCTCGACGAAGCGGATGTGGCCGTAGTGCATGGCAGCGCTTTTGGCCTTGGCCCTTACATTCGCATTGCCTATGCCCTGGATGACGTTTCATTGCGCCGGGCTTGCGAGGCGATCCGTAGGTTCTGCAACTCTCTGCGTTAATCATTTCCCTTCCCATAATGCGTGGCTATCGCCGTTGCCCGACATGCCACGCAATCACCTCCCAGCTATACAAAATGGGCATATCTCAAAGACAAAAACGGTAGTCGTCCTTCTCCTCCATCCCTCCCAGAATGTGTGAAAACACAAAAGCAGCACTGCTTGGGAGATTGGCATGTCAACAGAAGCTGAACACACCGTGGGACAGGATTGGCAGGAGGACGTATTCCGCGTGCTCAAGGCCCACGACGTCAAACACGTGGTCTTCGTACCGGATGCGGGCCACTCGGCGGCGATCCGTATGTCCTATGCAGACCCGGACATCAAAGCGGTCGTCCTCACTACCGAAGAAGAAGGCATCGGCTATCTCGCCGGCGCATGGCTTGGCGGCGAGCGCGGCGCCCTCTTGATGCAGTCCAGCGGCGTCGGTAACTGCATCAACACCCTGGCACTTCAAGTCTGTGCCGGCTTCCCCCTGCTGATGGTGGTCACCATGCGCGGTGACTGGGCCGAGTTCAACGCATGGCAGAACCCGATGGGCCAGGCCACCGAAGCCTCCCTGAACCTGATGAAAGTGATGACCTGGCGCGCGGACGTCCCTGAAGACGTCGCCCCCCTGCTGCACGGTGCCGCGACCATGGCCTTCAACGGTGATTCGTCCACTGCCCTGCTGCTCGGTCAGCGCCTGATTGGAGAAAAGAAATGGGTCAAGTAAGCGCAAACCACACCCTGTGCCGCCGCGAAGTGGTCAAGGCCTTGCTGGCCGACCGCAAAGACGTGCTGGTCGTGACGGGTCTCGGTTCGGCGTCCTACGACGTCATGGCTGCCGGTGACAATGATCTGAATTATTACCTGTGGGCTGCCATGGGCAGCGCCATCACTGTCGGGTTGGGCCTCGCCAACGCGCAGCCAGACAAGTCGGTGGTGGTGATCACCGGTGACGGCGAGTTGCTCATGGGCTTCGGCGCATTGGCCACGGTGGCACTGCAAAAGCCCGCCAACCTGACCATCGCTGTACTGGATAACGGTCACTTTGGTGAAACCGGCATGCAAGTCAGCCACGCCGGTTTTGGTATTTCCCTGGACCAGGTGGCGAAGACGTGCGGCTTCAGCTGGACCGATGAAATCCGCGACATGGAAGGCGTACATGACCTGCGCGAGCGCTTTGCGACCCGCGATGGCGTCAAGCTCGCGACGATCAAGATCAAAGCAGAAAACCCGCCACGGGTGCTGCCACCGCGCGATGGTCATTACATCAAGAATCGCTTTCGTGCCGCCTTGGGTTTCAACCCGATCTGATTGCTCTTTGCCCGGACCCGGTCACGCAGGGCTGATGCCGTGCGTGACGCGTTGAGGAGAATAATAATGACTGACCGTAACTCTGAAGAACTCAATGCCATCCGCGAGGGCGTACGTGCTCTGTGCGCTGAATTCGATGCGGCTTACTGGCGCAAAGTCGACGAAGAAAAAGGCTTTCCGGAAACCTTCGTCAAGGCCCTGACCGACGCTGGTTGGCTGGCAGCGATGATTCCTGTCGAATATGGCGGCTCCGGCCTTGGGCTGGCCGAGGCCTCGGTGATCCTGGAGGAAGTGAACCGCTGCGGCGGCAACTCCGGCACCGTTCACGGGCAGATGTACAACATGTTCACTCTGCTGCGTCACGGCAGCGAGGCGCAGAAAAGCTACTACCTGCCGAAACTGGCCAGCGGTGAATTGCGCCTGCAATCGATGGGCGTCACCGAGCCCACCACCGGTACCGACACCACAAAGATAAAGACAACCGCCGTGCGCAAAGGTGACAAGTACGTGATCAACGGGCAGAAGGTGTGGATCTCACGCGTTCAGCATTCCGACCTGATGATCTTGCTGGCGCGGACCACGCCGTTGGCCGACGTGAAGAAGAAGTCCGAAGGCATGTCGATCTTCCTCGTAGACTTGCGTGAAGCCATCGGCAATGGCATGACCGTGCAGCCGATCGCCAACATGGTCAATCACGAAACCAACGAGTTGTTCTTCGACAACCTGGAAATCCCTGCGGACAGCCTGATCGGCGAGGAAGGCAAAGGCTTCCGCTACATCCTCGATGGACTGAATGCCGAACGCACCCTGATCGCCGCCGAATGCATCGGTGACGGTCGCTGGTTTATCGAAAAGGCCAGTGCCTACGCTCGCGACCGCGTGGTGTTTGGGCGCCCGATCGGGCAGAACCAGGGCGTGCAGTTCCCCATCGCCGAAGCGCACATCGAGATCGAAGCGGCCGACCTGATGCGCTGGCGTGCCTGCGAGGAATACGACAGCGGCCTCAACGCCGGGGCCAGCGCCAACATGGCCAAGTACCTGGCGGCGAAAGCCTCCTGGGAAGCGGCTAATGCCTGCTTGCAGACCCACGGCGGTTTCGGTTTCGCCTGCGAGTACGACGTCGAGCGCAAATTCCGCGAAACCCGCTTGTACCAGGTAGCGCCCATCTCCACCAACCTGATCCTGTCGTACGTCGCCGAACACCTGCTCGAGCTGCCGCGCTCTTTCTAAAAACAAGAGAGAAAAAATCATGATCCAGTCCAGCGACATCCGTCCTCTCGATGGCATTACCGTCGTCAGCCTTGAACATGCCATTGCTGCCCCGTTCTGCACTCGACAACTGGCCGATCTGGGCGCTCGGGTGATCAAGGTCGAACGTCCGGGCACAGGTGATTTCGCTCGAGGTTATGACCAGCGCGTCAACGGCCTGGCCTCGCACTTCGTCTGGACCAATCGCTCGAAAGAAAGCCTGACCCTCGACTTGAAGCAGGATTCGGCCACCGAGGTGCTGGACAGTTTGCTGGCCACCGCCGATGTGCTCGTGCAAAACCTCGCACCCGGTGCTGCCGCGCGAATGGGGCTGTCGTTCGAGACGCTTCATCAGCGATTTCCGCAGCTCATTGTGTGTGACATTTCAGGCTATGGCGCCGGTGGCCCCTATGAAAAGAAAAAAGCCTACGACCTGTTGATCCAGAGCGAAGGTGGATTTCTGTCGGTGACCGGTGGCGCGGGCGAAGAAGAAATGGCCAAGGCCGGATGTTCGATCGCCGACATTGCAGCTGGCATGTATGCCTACACCGGCATCCTGTCCGCGCTGCTTTTGCGTGGGCGCACCGGTGAAGGCAGCCACCTCGATGTGTCGATGCTGGAAAGCCTGGTCGAGTGGATGAACTACCCAATGTACTACGCCTACGACGGCGCTCCCCCGCCACCTCGGGCCGGTGCCGCGCACGCCACCATTTACCCCTACGGCCCCTTCCCCATCGGTGACGGCACCACCGTGATGCTGGGTTTACAGAACGAACGTGAGTGGCAGCTGTTTTGCGAGAAGGTGTTGCTCAAGCCCGAACTGGCGAAAGACGAGCGTTTCTCGGCCAATTTCAAACGCGTGGAAAACCGTCAGGCGCTGCGCGAGCTGATCGTTGAATCGTTCTCCACGCTCAACTTCGATGCCGTCATTGATCGCCTCGACCACGCGCAAATCGCCAACGCTCGGGTGAACGACATGCAAGGTGTCTGGGATCATCCGCAACTTCAGGCCCGTGGTCGCTGGCGGGAAGTCGAAACCTCTGCCGGCACCGTCCCAAGCTTGATACCTCCCGGCAGCAACAGCGCGTTCGAGCCACGTATGGATGCCGTCCCGGGTCTTGGTCAACACACCGAACAGGTACTCAGGGAACTGGGGCTGGGAACGGACCGCATCGAACAAATGCGCGCAGCCGGGGCGATTTAGCCTTGATCTGAAAACAAAAAGCCTGCCTGCAACGATCAAAGTTTTTCGAGAGAACACTGCCCAATGAAGATCCTGGTAGCTGTGAAACGTGTGGTCGACTACAACGTGAAAGTTCGCGTCAAGGCGGACAATTCCGGCGTCGACCTCGCCAACGTCAAGATGTCGATGAACCCGTTCTGCGAAATCGCCGTGGAAGAAGCCGTACGCCTGAAAGAGCAAGGGGTGGCGACTGAAATCGTCGTCGTCTCCATCGGCCCGTCCACCGCTCAAGAGCAACTGCGCACCGCGCTGGCTCTGGGTGCCGACCGCGCCATCCTCGTCGAATCCGCTGAAGACCTGACTTCGCTGGCCGTTGCCAAGCTGCTCAAGGCTGTTGTTGACAAGGAACAGCCTCAGCTGGTGATCCTTGGCAAACAAGCCATCGACAGCGACAACAACCAGACGGGCCAGATGCTCGCGGCATTGAGCGGCTACGGTCAGGGCACGTTCGCGTCCAAAGTCGACATCAGCGGCGACAGCGTTGCCGTGACTCGCGAAGTCGACGGCGGCGCGCAGACGGTTTCCCTGAAACTGCCGGCCATCGTCACCACCGACCTGCGTTTGAACGAGCCGCGCTACGCGTCCCTGCCGAACATCATGAAAGCCAAGAAGAAGCCACTCGAAGTAGTGACTGCGGACGCTTTGGGCGTTTCCACCGCCGCCACCCACTCGACCGTGAAAGTCGAAGCGCCGGCTGCACGCAGCGCAGGTATCAAGGTCAAGTCGGTGGCTGAACTGGTGGAAAAACTGAAAAACGAAGCGAAGGTGATCTGAATGACGATCCTGGTTATTGCTGACTATTCAACCGACCAGCAGGACAACAAAGTGCTGGCCCCGGCCACGCTGAACACCGTGGCTGCCGCCGCCAAAATTGGCGGTGACATCCACGTGCTTGTGGCTGGCGCATTCGTGAGTGCCGTGGCTCAAGCCGCGGCGAAAATCGCTGGCGTGGCGAAAGTGCTGGTGGCCGACAACGCTGCATACACTCACCAACTGCCGGAAAACGTTGCCCCTCTGGTTGCCGCTCTCGTTCAAGAAGCAGGGGCTGCGGGCTACAGCCACATCCTGGCAGCTGCCACCTCCAACGGCAAAAACATCCTGCCGCGCGTTGCCGCTCAGCTGGACGTTGACCAGATCTCCGAGATCATCTCGGTCGAAAGCGCTGACACTTTCAAGCGCCCGATCTACGCCGGTAACGCCATCGCCACCGTTCAATCGAACGCTGCGGTCAAAGTGATCACCGTGCGTGCCACCGGTTTCGACCCGGTTTCTGCTGAAGGTGGTTCGGCGGCTGTTGAAACCGTTGCCGCTGCTCACGATGTGGGGATTTCCAGCTTCGTCGGCGAAGAGCTGGCCAAGTCCGATCGTCCGGAACTGACCGCTGCCAAGATCGTCGTTTCCGGCGGCCGCGGCATGCAGAACGGCGACAACTTCAAACACCTGTACGCCCTGGCCGACAAGCTGGGCGCTGCCATCGGTGCTTCCCGCGCCGCGGTCGACGCCGGTTTCGTACCCAACGACATGCAGGTCGGTCAGACCGGCAAGATCGTTGCACCACAGCTGTACATCGCCGTCGGTATCTCCGGCGCGATCCAGCACCTGGCCGGCATGAAAGACTCCAAAGTGATCGTCGCGATCAACAAGGACGAAGAAGCGCCGATCTTCCAGGTGGCCGATTACGGCCTGGTGGCGGACTTGTTCGAAGCCATACCCGAAATGGCCGCCCTGGCCTGATCACCGACCGACAGGAGCCAATTTTATGAACACTATCGATCTTTCAGCCTGGATTGGCCGTCGCCAGGAAAGCCAGGACCGGATCAGCTTCAACCTGGTTAAACGCATTGCCGCGACATTGGGCGAAGTGGCGCCGCAGCCCGGCGAACCTCTCCCGCCGCTGTGGCATTGGGCATTCTTTCAAGATCCGGTTGCGGCCAGCGAACTGGGCCCCGATGGTCACCCAGCGCTCGGCGGTTTCCTGCCGCCTGCACACAACCGCAATCGCATGTGGGCCGGCAGCCGAATTGAGTTTTACCAGCCGTTGAAGGTGGAGGCCGACGTGTCCTGCGTATCGACAATCCTCAATGTCGAAGAAAAGCACGGGCGCACGGGTTCCTTGTTGTTTGTCACTGTACGCCATGAGTATTTCCAGGACGGCCAACGCGCCCTGCAAGATGAACAGGACATCGTTTACCGCGAACCCTCCCCACCGAAACTGAGCGGCACCGAAGCACTCCCTGAAGGCCAATGGCAGGAACAGGTCGAGCCGTCCCCGACCCTGCTGTTCCGCTACTCCGCGGTCACCTTCAATGGCCATCGAATTCACTATGACTGGCCCTACGTCACCGAGACCGAAGGCTATCCGGGGCTGGTGGTGCATGGTCCATTGATCGCCACATTGAACTTACGTGCTTTTACCAGAGCGCACCCGACCGCACGATTGGAGCGTTTCACCTTCCGTGGGCTCAGACCACTGATTTCACCCCAACCCTTCGAGGTCGGCGGACGCTTGATCGATAGCGGCAAGGCGCAGGTCTGGGCTGGCAATCAGGACGGCACCGCACAGATCGGTGAAATCGAATTCAGCGAGGGAGAAAAATCATGAGTCCATCGATTGTTCGTTCCGCCCTGTTTGTCCCGGCCACTCGTCCAGAGCGCATCCCCAAAGCCATCGCCACCGGCGCGGACCGGGTCATTGTCGACCTGGAAGATGCCGTGCAAGAAAACCTCAAGGCACAGGCCAGGGACAACCTTGAGCGCTTCTTGAGTGAAACCCCGCAGGCTCGGATTCTGGTTCGGGTGAATGCCCCGGATCACTGGGCGCACGCTGCGGATCTGGAGCTTTGCCGACGCCATGCCGGCGTGATCGGGATTTTGCTGCCCAAAGCAGAAAGCGCAGCACAAGTAGTCACGGCTGCTGCCACCGAGAAGCCCATCTGGCCGATCATCGAAAGCGCCAAGGGCTTGGCTGCGCTTGATGAGATTGCCAGCGCCCAAGGCGTTGAGCGCTTGTCGTTCGGCAGCCTCGATCTAGGCCTGGACTTGAATCTGACTACAGGCAGCCGTGCCGCCGAAGAGGTTCTCAGCCACGCCCGCTATGCCGTGTTGCTCAGCACTCGCGTTGCCGGCCTGGCCCCGGCGCTGGACGGTGTTTTCCCCTCAATCGCGGATACCACTGGCCTGCATAATGCCGTCCAATTTGCCCGCGACATGGGGTTTGGTGGCGCGTTGTGCATCCATCCGAACCAGGTCGCAATCATCCATCAAGCGCTAAAACCCAGCCCTGAAGAATTGCATTGGGCGCACCGCATCATGGATGCCGCAAGCTCAGGAGAAGGTGTATTCGTAATGGATGGGCAAATGGTCGATGCGCCGGTCATTGGTCGTGCACAAGCCATTTTGTCGCGCGCGAACTAGCCAGTTCTCGTGGCAATACATGCAGCTAACGCCAGAAAAAAATGCATTGGGCGGGTGACCAGACCTTCCCAATGCAAAACGACCTGATTAGATGTTCCTCGAATCGATTAACCCAGCGTGTTCAGGCACACCACCTTGGGTTGGGTCATTTCCTCATAGGCGAAGCGCACCCCTTCCCGGCCCAGGCTGCCGTACTTGGAGCCGCCAAACGGCATCGCATCGAAGCGGTAGTCGGAGGAGTCGTTGATCATCACACCACCGGCTTCAATTCTTCGTGCGGCGCTCATGGCCGTTGCCAGATCATTGGTGAAGATCCCCGCATGTAGGCTGTATTCAGGTTCGTTGGCCAATGCGATGGCCTCATCGAAGGTTTCGAAAAGCTGCAACACCACCACTGGCGCGAAGACTTCGGTGCGCCACAGCCGACTGCAATGATCGACGTTTTCCAATACCGTAGCGGCGTAGCAGGAGCCTTGGCGCCGATGGCCGCAGAGCAATGTGGCGCCCTCTTGCAACGCGTCGTTCACCACTTGCTCGGCATTCTGCGCGGCTTGCGGGGTAATCATCGGGCCGATATCAGTGTCGGCACGCATAGGGTCGCCGTTCACAAGCGCCTTGGCCTGGCTGACGAAACGCTCACGGAACGCTTCATAAATCGACGCCTGAATCAGCAAGCGCTGAGTGCCTATGCAGTTCTGCCCCGCTGCCCAGAAGGCCCCTGACAAGCAACTCTCGACGGCGGCCTCAAGGTCGCAGTCGCCCATGACGATCACCGGCGCATTACCACCCAGGTCCATGGCGAGTTTCTTCAGGCCAGCCGTGCGTGCAATCTGCTCCCCGGTCAGGAAGCCGCCAGTAAAAGAGATCATCCGCACCTCACGGGAGGCCACCAAGGCCTTGCCCAGTTCCGCCCCCCCGGTCGCGACTGTGACCACCGATTCGGGCAACCCAGCCATGACCAGATACGACACCAATTTGATGGCCGACAACGGCGCAAGCTCAGACGGTTTGAGAATCACCGCGTTGCCACCCGCAATGGCCGGCCCGAGCTTGTGCGCCACCAGATTCAGCGGATCGTTGTACGGGGTGATTGCGACAATCAGGCCCAAGGGTTCGCGGGAAAACCAGCCTTGGCGCGACTCGGAGCCCTCATAGGCGTCGAAAGGCACCACTTCCCCGGCATTACGCTTGGCCTCCTCGGCAGAAAGCTTGAGGGTGTTGACGCAACGTTTGACTTCTTTTTCTGCCTGCTTGAGGGTCTTGCCGGCTTCGTCGACGATCAACCGGGCGAACGCTTGGGCATCACGCTCGATGTTCAATGCAGCCTGTTCGAGAATGCGTGCCCGACGATGACGCGGTAACCCGGCGCAAGCTCGCGCACCGCTGCGCCCGGTATCCAGCAACTGGGGCACTTGCGACGCACAGACATCCGCCACGGTCCCGATGACGGTACCGTCAAAGGGGTTAAAGACTTCGATTTGCGGCTCCACAACAGCCAGGGCCAGACGCGAAAGGTTCACAGGCATTCTCCTAGTTGTGTGCAACAGACTGATGGATGCTGATGATGTCCGACAGCAGCGCAAACGCTGTTTCCATGCGCCCTGCTCCCGGCCCCGAAACCGTCACCGCGCCGAGCAGATCGGTGGTAAACGACACGGCATTGGTGGCGCCGGAAATACCGGCCAGCGGATGATCGTGTTTCAACAGACGCGGTTCGACACTCGCACTGATCGCCCCATCGGCATGACGCATGGCTGCGCCGATTAGCTTCCAGCGAGCCCCGTCCTGCCGGGCTTTTTCAATGTCACCAAGATCGAGTGAGGAAATACCGCTGCAAGTGACATCGCTGACCTTCAGCTTGGCGTCCAGCAGTTCGTTGGCCAGGATCACTACTTTGAGGCGCACGTCATGCCCCTCGACATCCGCCGTCGGATCGGCTTCGGCGTACCCCAACTCCTGAGCTTTACTGACCGCTTCGGCAAACCCCAATCCACCTTCCATACAGGTCAGAACGAAGTTGGACGTGCCGTTGAGAATCCCCTCGAAACCGACAATCGAACTGCCTGCCAGCGACTGTTTGGCTACGCGAATAACCGGCGTGCCACTCATCACCGAACCTTCGTATTCAAAGGCGACGTTATTGCGTCGGGCCAGCGCTTTCAGCTCGGCGCCGTGCAAGGCAATGGGTCCCTTGTTAGTGGTGACTACATGTTTGCCGCGTTCCAGCGCCCAACGGCAGAACGAGGTGGCCGGCTCGCCATCCACCGGATTGGTGAAGGTGGCTTCGACAATGATGTCTGCGCCGCAATCCTTGATCACTGCTTCGTTCAGGGCCTCTGCTGCACCACCCGGCAACTGCGCCAATGCACCTTTGACGGCCGGCAGCGTGGCCAGCAACGCGGCGTCCAGCCCTTCGCGGCCAATCACCGAACCAAGAAACAGGTCGGTCACGCCAACGATTTTCAGGGTAAAACCCAGTTCGGTTTTCCAGTTTTCGTTACGTTCGGCAATCAGCTGAGCCAATGCCCGGTTCACACCGCCGAAGCCAACCAGCGCCAGTTTGTATTCAGTCATTTTTTTATGCCCTTGATCCGGGTGATGGGTTGTTGGGGTCTAGGTTAGGGGCACGGCCAGGGCAGTGAAATAGGCCAATTTGCTCTATTTTGTGGGCGTTTTGACCAGCACCCGGGCAAAACGCCTGGCATAAAAAAAGCCAACACAGGTTGGCTTTTTCAAGAACGACAAAGGGGTTAGACGACGGACGACAGCACGAATGAGGTCACGGTGTTTTCCACCCCGGGCAACGCGGAGATTTCATTCCAGACCTTATGCACCCGCTCCGGACTGGCAGCGCCGACCCGCAGCATCAGATCGAACTCGCCACTCATCACATCGCACTGAATGACTTCCGGTATTGCCCGCAAGGCCTGCAGCACTTCCGCGCCGCGCATGCGGTCGTAGCGGTAGACGAAAATCACCGCATTGATGTTCGAAGAAGCTTGTCGCCCCTCCCCCGTGCGTACCGTATAACCCTGTATCGCCCCGTCACGCTCAAGCCGTTCAATGCGCTGGCGCACGGCATTGCGCGACAGGTTGACCTTCGCCGCCAGCTCGGCGTGGGCAGCCCGGGCATTGAGCCGCAGTTCCGCGATGATGCGTTCATCGAGAGGGTCCAGAATTCGCTTCACTTGGCCTCCTGTTGCTGCGCCTTCACAGCGCGCCGAGCAGCTGATGGATGGTGTCGAGGTCGTCCGGTTGAATCCGGTACAGCTGCGCCGGCCCTTGCTTCGCCACCGGGCTGAGTTGCGCCGGCGTGCTGATCCCCAGCTCGCCGAGCAACACCGCCGATTTGGCCGGCGAGATTTCCCCCAGGGTGACCATTGGCGCCACCAGGCTTCGGCGGTACAACCTGGCCGCGAGGACGCCGGTGGCGGTATGCGGGTCGATGACGTAACCGGTGTCACGATACAGCGAGGTCATTTCCTTCAATGTCTCCTCATCACTGACCGCGTAAGAGTCGATGATCATCCGTGCCTGCAACCAGAACTCGTTGGCGATGGTCATCTCGCCGCTGGATTCGAACGCGGCCATCAGCGCGCTCACGGCCTGATCGTCATGCCCGTAGAGCTCCCAGAGAAAACGTTCCAGGTTAGAAAAGATCGACAGGTCCATGGCCGGCGACAAGGTCTTGTTCGCTCGCAACCTGGAGTAGTGGTTCTTCAGAAACAACTGATGCAACGCGTCATTCTGGTTGGTTGCAACGATTATCTGAGTGATCGGCAAGCCCATTTTCTGCGCGATGTATCCGGCATACACCTCGGCAAAACTCGCGGCTGGCACGCTGAAACCGATCGGACGCTGACCGCCCCCCAGTTGCAGCACGGCGTGGAAATAAAACACCAGTTGCGCCAACACACTGACCCAGTTGCTGGAGTTGAAACTGATCGCCTCGTGCTGCATGCAAGGCCACTGCCGGAACAGCCGGGTGACGATGGTCTGGCACTCGTCAAAGCTGCCGTTCACTGCGAACTGATGAACCTTGGGGTGCGCCACCGCTTGCAAATGCTGGAGCTGGTCTTGCGGTACACCTGCCTGCGGGTAAAACACCACCACGTCCGTTTCGTCGCAGTGCTTGAATGCCTCGATGGCGGCAAGTCCGGTATCGCCATTGGTGGCACCGAGCACCACCGCGCGACGCCCACGTTTGCGCAGAAAGTATTGCACCAGACGTGCCTGCAACTGGGCGGCAAAATCTTTCGAGGATCGGGTTGGCCCATGGAACAGCTCCAGCACCCATTCGTTACGATCGACCTGATGCAAAGGCGCCAGGGAACGATGGCTGAAGTCGCGGCCAGCCTCCTTCAGCACACGCTTGAGGTCAGCCTCAGGGATCGCCTCACCCACAAACGGACTGATCACCCGATAGGCCAATTCGTCATAGGGCAAGGTCGACCAGTTGGCAATGTCCTGTGGTTCAAACAGTGGCAGTTCGAGCGGTACGAACAGCCCACCGTCCTCGGCAATTCCAGACAACACGACCTTTTCGAAATTGACCTGCACGGCCGAATTTCGGGTACTCACATAGTGCATGGTTGGCTCCGGCCATTCATTTGAAACGATGTGCCTGCTCGACCAGCCAGGTGGAAAACATGACCGCGTCGGGGTGCTGGTCGGCCCCGGAACCGCGTACGAGGTAAAACGACTCGCTGGCTTCGATGCGCTGGTCGAAGGGCTCGACCAGTCGTCCGTCCTCAAGCATCTCTTCAACCATCGAGGACCGGGCCAGGGCAATCCCCTGCCCCAACTCGGCCATGCGCAAGGTGGAAATCAGTGTGTCGAACTGCATGCCGGTCGACGAATCGACGGTGTCCGCACCGACCATGTTCAACCAGTATCCCCAACCCTCTTCGTAACCCAGGACATGCAACAACGGGTGGTTCGCCACGTCCGCCGGCACCGTCAGCGGCGAGCTCGCCATCAGGGCTGGCGAGCAGACCGGAAACAAGGTGTCCCAAGTCAGGCGTTGCGACACCAGGCCGGGCCATTGACCGTGGCCCCAGCGAATTTCCATGTCGTCCTCACCATCCAGTTCCTTGACCCAGATGTTGCTGATGTAGCGGATGTCGACCTGTGGATGGGCCTGGCGAAAATCCACCAGCTTGGGCGCCAGCCAGTGCACGAAAAACGCCAGGCTGCCGCGCACCTTGATCGGCCGGCGTTTGTGCTGGCCAAAAATCTCGTTGGTCCCCACCGCCAGTCGAGTGATTGCATCCTGCACAACCGGCAGATAGGCCTGCCCTTCCTCGGTCAGCCCCAGGCCACGGGGCAAGCGCTTGAACAGCGCCACCCCCAGATGGCTTTCCAATTGGCGGATCTGCTGGCTTACCGCTCCCTGGGTCAAAAACAGTTCTTCTGCAGCATGGGTGAAGTTCAGGCAACGGGCGGACACCTCGAATGCCCGCAACCAGTTCAATGGGGGTAACGTCTTTTGCTTCATGGTCTGAACCTCGTTGACACCCCCTCCACCGAGCACACTGCCCACCCCCGTCGACGGTAGCTAGAACGCATCGGACGGTTGTGCCAAGGGGGTAACCGACAAGCGTCGCTCGCGGCTTTTGCGGGTAATGTAATACACGAAATAGCACCAGGCGATGAATGGCAAACCGAAGTACAGGGCCACCCGCTGTTCAGGGTCGAAAGCAATCCCGACGCACGCCAGGCTGCAGCAGACCAGCGCTCCCAGCGGCACCCACGGATACCCCCGGACGCGGAACTTAAGGTCGCGGACATCGCCGCCATTGGCCACATAGTGACGGCGGAAAGCAATCTGGCTCGCGGCGATGCTCATCCACACCACCACCACTGCCAGTCCGGAGATCGACACCAGCGCCAGATAGATGGTGTTGGCGGCAAACACACTGCTGAGCAACGAGGCGGCGCCACCGGCCATGCTGACGATAATGGCGTTGAGTGGTGTGCCCATGCGGGTCAGGGCCGAGAACTGTTTGGGCAGGTGACCTTGGTCACTCAGGGTCCAGAGCATCCGTGACGCAGCGTACAAACCGGAGTTGGCGGCCGACAACAAGGCACTGATGATCACGAAGTTCATGATGTCTGCGGAGTACGGAATCCCGATGTAGGTGAACACGGTGACGAATGGACTCTCTACGAGCCCGGCCTGTTCACGGGGTAACAAGGTCGCCAGGACAAAAATGGTCCCCACGAAAAAGATTGCCAGGCGTAGCACTGTAGTGCGAATGGCGCGCGGCACATTGCGCTGGGGGTCCTTGGTTTCACCCGCGGCGATGCCGATCAGTTCAGTGCCGGAGAACGCAAAGGAGACCGCCAGTAACGTCATGGCAATCGGCATGAAACCGGTAGGGAAAAGCCCCTCGCGAGTGAAGTTGCTCAGCCCGATACTGTGAGCCTGATCGATATGCAGCAGGCCGATAATCGCGCCACCACCGATTAGCAGAAACACCACCACGGTCACCACTTTGACCAGTGACAACCAGAATTCGGTCTCAGCGAACAATCGCACCGATATCACGTTGGTCAGAAACACCAAGCCTGCGAACAGCGCACTCCAAATCCATACCGGTGTGTCCGGAAACCAACGCGCCATCAAAATCCCGGCGGCGGTGAATTCAGAGCCGATTGCCACAGTCCAGGTCAGCCAATACAGCCACGCCACGGTATAGCCGGTGCCGGGTCCGAGAAAACGTGTGGCATAAGTGCTGAACGAACCGGTTTCCGGCATCTGCACCGCCAATTCGCCCAAGCACATCATGACCATGTAAACCATGAGTGCGCCGATGATGTAAGCGATGACCGCACCCAACGGACCGGCCTGGTTAACGGTGTACCCGGACGTGAGAAACAGCCCGGTACCAATGACGCCACCCAATGCCAACATGACAATATGGCGCGTCTGCATTTCCTGTTTAAAACCGGCACGCGTAGTGAGTTGTTCTTCTTTTATGGACATGGTTGTTCTCATGAAAGTTGTTAGGGCGCGCATTAACGTCTGCGATGAGTTACGGGGCAGAGTAAAAAGGGTCGCCACTAAGTTTTATTATTATTCCACTTCATGAACGCCTCACTAACGGCCTTGTCGTGAGGTACTAACGTTTAAACTTCAGCTTGCTGCCTCGATGCACGTTTTGTTGTTTGAATGCTGTGTGTTTGCCTGTGCCCGCTCATCGCGCGAACACCTGACAAAAGCGAACGCCTGCTTCAAATCGTCGAGCAGATCGTCAGTGTCTTCAATGCCGACCGAGACCCGCACCAGTCCTTCGGAGATACCCAGAGCCAGTCGTTCTTCCAGCGTGTTTTCGACATGGCTGGTGGTCCGGGCCGGGCCGTAAATGGTTTCCACTGCACCGAGATTGCCCGCGCAGTGGGCGAATCGCAGACGTGGCAAGAGCACCTTGACCGTGTCCATCCCACCGACCAGAACAAAACTGACGATGGCGCCGAAGCCGGACATTTGCGTGCACGCCACCGCATGGTTCGGATGACCGGGCAAGCCGGGATAATTGACCGACTCCACCAACGGTTCGGTGCAGAGGAAATCCGCCAGGGCACGGGCACTGCGTTGCTGTTGACGCATGCGCAGCACCAGCGTTTTCATGCCCCGGATGATCATGTAGGCCGAGAACGGGTCGAGCGTCGCACCGTTGATTTCCCGGTAATGACGAACCTTGGCCATCAAGGATTCGCTGCCGCACACCAGACCACCGAGCACATCGCCATGACCGCTGAGGAACTTGGTCGCGCTGTGGATGACCACGTCCACCCCTAACGCCAGGGGGTTCTGATTCAGCGGCGTGGCAAAGGTGTTGTCCGCCACCACCACGGCACCGACGCGCTTGGCCGCAGCTACCAGACGCTGGATATCGAGTATTTTCAGGGTCGGGTTAGTCGGCGTTTCCAGGTACACCAACTGGCAGCCTTTGGCGATTTCACGCTCGATCTCCTCATGATCGAACGTCTCGCACAAGGTCACCGCCACACCCGTACGCGGCAGGAACTCTTCGAAAATCTTGTTGGTGCCACCGTAACTGTCCTTGGTCGACACCACGCGATCGCCATTGGCCAGGAAGGTGAAAAGCACACTGCTGATCGCCGCCATGCCGCTGCTGAAGGCCACGGCGGACTCGGCCATTTCCAACTCGCGAATTTTTGCTTCGAGGGTCTCGACCGTCGGGTTGCTCATGCGGCTGTAGATAAAGCCCGGCGTCTTGCCCAACGCCACGTCGTACCAGACGTCGATGTCGTCGTAACCGTAAGCGGCGCTAAGCACGATCGGTGTTTGAGTGGCGTTGTAGGGGTGCCTGACTTGCTCCCCGCCCCAGACCGCTCGGGTCCCCGCTCCGGCGTTATCAAGCCCTGCGTTGTCAGGTTTATTGTTCATTAAGACTACTCGCGCTGAGGGTGGTGAGTGTTGAGTCATTCACCAGATCTGGCGGCCAATATATTGAAAAGCGGTGCGCCCGAGAAACGATGTTATCGGTGCCAAAGGGCTGCTTTTTTTAATGGCTGTGTAGTCCTGAAACAGGTTTAGACCTTCTGATCTGTTTTTCAGGAGGACATGATTGTTCGGCGGCTGTAGCCCAATGTCGACTGGGCCATCGTCGGGGCTGCGGACTGCCTCAATCGTTTTACCCCTTGCTCGATTGGGGTATCGCTATACGGCTACTGGTCTTGACCTCGCGTAACGACAAACTGGACTGGATGGAGGCAATACCCACCTGACGCCTGAGTACCTGCTCGATAAAGTCGCTGTAGCTATCTAGATCCTCTGCCAGCACTTGCAGCACGTAATCGGCATCCCCGGTGATCTTGTGACAGGACAACACTTCGGGCAATTGCGCAATCACCGCCTCGAAGGCGTCCGGAGCGTGATCGGCGTGGGTGGAAAAACGGATGTGCACGAACGCCATGATATCGAGCCCCAGCATTCGTCGATCAAGGTTCGCCTGATAGCCCTTGATCACGCCCGCCTCCTCCATTCGCTTACGCCGCCGCCAGCAAGGCGTAAGGCTTAACGACAGCCGCTCACTGAGCTCGGCATTGGAAATACTCGCGTCCTCCTGCAGCAACGCGAGAATCGCCAGGTCGGTGTCGTCGAGACTGATGCGCTTGGATGATTTTTTCTGCATTACGCAATTCCTGAGTAAGAATTCCCGAATAATCTAGTAAACCACGAAAACAAAGCAAAGAAAGTGCCTCCCAGCCGGAACAGAATATTTGCACTGGCTCACATCAACGGATGCGCACAATGTTTACAGTTTTCAGTGATTCCCACCGTTTGCACCACGGCACCGAATTGAAAGACGGCGTGCTCAAGCCGTCCTTCGAACAGCCCAGCCGGGCCGATACCGTCCATCATCGGGTCAAACAGGTAGGGCTTGGCCAGGTCATCGAGCCGCGAGTATTCGACAGGTCGTGCTATGTCAACGCGCACAGCGAGCGCTATGTGGCCTTTCTGGAAAACGCCTGGTCTGAATGGAGCGCAACCGGACGCACCCACGATGCCTTGCCGCTGGTATGGCCGGTGCGCGATCTGGCCAACGAGCAAGTGCCGACTTTTATCGACGGCAAGTTGGGTTACTACGCCATGGATGCCGGCTCCCCCATCACCGCCACCACATGGCAAGCAGTAAAAACCAGTGCCGATATCGCGCTGACCGGACTGGCGCTGATCGATGAAGGCCACGACAGTGCCTTTGCCCTGTGCCGTCCGCCCGGCCATCACGCAGCGCGTGAATACATGGGCGGCTATTGCTATCTGAACAACGCAGCCATTGCCGCACAGCAGGCTATTACGCAGGGCGCCAAACGAGTCGCCGTACTGGACGTCGACTTTCATCATGGCAACGGTACCCAGAACATTTTCTACGGGCGCAGTGACGTCATGTTTGTCTCGCTGCACGGCGAACCGACGGTGTCCTATCCGTACTACTCAGGCTACAGCCACGAAGTCGGCGCTGGCCACGGCGAAGGTTACAACCTGAACTATCCGCTGGCGAAGAACACCACTTGGGAAAGCTACCGCAACGCCTTGCTCCACGCCTGCAAGAAACTCCAGCAATTTGCCCCTGAAGTGCTGGTTGTTTCACTGGGCGTCGACACGTTCAAGGACGACCCCATCAGCCACTTCTTGCTGGAAAGCGAAGACTTCATCGGCATCGGCGAGCTGATAGCGGGCGTGGGCTGCCCCACCCTGTTTGTGATGGAAGGCGGCTACATGGTCGATGAAATCGGGATCAATGCAGTCAACGTGCTGCATGGCTACGAGAGCAAACGCGCCTGAGTCATCCCCCTGAATCGCAGCGCTTGAACTATTGAATCGGAGAATAAAAACATGACTCTTTTTATAGACGTCGATCATGCCGCACGCCTGTTTGCCAAGGTGGGAATCCGCCGGGCTATCCGCGAAATGGCGGCTTACATCGAAGCTGACTATTCACGCTGGGCGCAGTTTGATAAGTCTCCCCGCACCGCCAATCATTCGGCCGACGGTGTGATCGAGTTGATGCCGACCGACGATGGCCAGCAATACTCGTTCAAATACGTGAATGGCCACCCGGACAACGGTCAAAGGAATTTGCTGACGGTCATGGCCTTCGGTGTCCTGGCCGATGTCCACAGTGGCTATCCAACCTTGCTCAGTGAACTGACGCTGACCACCGCCGTGCGCACTGCCGCGACCTCTGCCTTGGTCGCGAAGTCCCTGGCGCGCCCCGGTGCAAGCATCATGGCAATCATCGGCAATGGCGCCCAGAGCGAATTTCAGGCCCTCGCCTTCCACGAAATGCTGTCCATCAAGCAAATCCGCATTTTCGACATTGATCGCGACGCTTCACTCAAGTTGAAGCACAACCTGGCTGCATTTCCGGATATCGAGGTGATTCTGGCCAACTCGGTACAGGAAGCGGTCAAGGGCGCGCACATCGTCACCACCGTTACCGCAGACAAAGCCTATGCAACGATTCTGACGCCCGAGATGATCGAGCCCGGCATGCATATCAATGCCGTCGGTGGTGACTGCCCGGGGAAAACCGAACTGCACGCCGAGATCCTGCGCAATGCCCGAGTCATCGTTGAGTTCGAGCCTCAAACCCGTATTGAAGGCGATATCCAACAACTGGAGCCCGACTTTCCGGTCGTAGAGTTCTTTCGGATTGTTCTGGGCGAGGTACCGGGGCGCGAGAACGACGTACAGGTCACCGTTTTCGATTCGGTGGGCTTTGCCCTGGAAGACTTTTCGTCACTGCGCTACATGCACGACCTGGCGCGGGAGCATGCCATCGGTGAGCGCATCCATCTGGTGCCGACGCCAGCCAACATAAAAAATCTCTACCAACTGCTTGGGCAGCAACCAGCAGTTCTCTCGCGCCTGCGCACAGTCAGCTGATAGCCATAGGTGATGCCCCTGAACAAGGTGCCAACGGACCACGCACCTTGTTCGTTGAGGAGAAACTCCGAGGCCTGCAAACCTCCACCGTCAGTAGCCGTTGCATCTCTAACAAGAACGCTAGACACCCACTTTCTGCCAAAACTCAAAAACATAAAATCAAGAGGTTTTGTAATGAAATCGACTCCGTCCGAGCGGGTTGAACAGCCCGCGCTGCAGCGCACGCTCAGCAATCGTCACATTCAGTTAATGGCCATGGGAGGTGCCATCGGTACAGGCCTGTTCATGGGGTCCGGGAAGATCATTGCCCTCTCAGGCACGTCGATCATCCTCATCTATATGATCATCGGTCTGTTCGTCTACTTCGTCATGCGCGCCATGGGCGAACTATTGCTGTCCAACTTGAACTTCAAAACCTTCGCGGATTTTGCCGGTGCCTACCTCGGCCCGCGAGCGGCATTCTTCCTCGGCTGGTCATACTGGCTGAGCTGGAGCGTCGCGGTGGTGGGCGATGCCGTGGTGGTCGGCGGATTCTTTCAGTACTGGTTCCCCGATGTACCCGCCTGGATCCCGGCCATCGGTATGCTGATGACGCTGTTCGCCCTAAACGTGCTGACAGTCAGACTTTTCGGTGAAGTGGAGTTCTGGTTCGCGATCATCAAGATCATTGCCGTCGTCACCCTGATTGGAGTCAGCATGGTGATGATTGCCAGCTCCTTTGTATCACCTAGTGGCGTTACTGCATCCCTGAACCACCTGCTGGATAAACAGGCAGCCTTCCCCAACGGCCTGTTTGGTTTCTTTGCCGGATTCCAGATGGCAATCTTCTCCTTTGCCGGCACTGAGCTGATCGGTACTGCAGCCGCCGAAACCCGTTCCCCCGAGAAGACCCTGCCTAAAGCCATCAACTCGATTCCGCTGAGAATCATCCTGTTTTATGTGCTGGCACTGGCCTGCATTATTGCAGTGACTTCCTGGCAGCAGGTTTCGCCCAACAAGAGCCCCTTCGTCGAACTGTTTCTGGTTGCAGGGTTTCCCGCAGCAGCAGGTATCGTTAACTTTGTGGTGCTGACGTCTGCCGCTTCATCGGCCAACAGTGGCGTATTTTCATCCAGTCGCATGCTGTTTGGGCTGGCCAGTCACGACAATGCGCCTGGGATTTTCCGGCGTTTGTCGGGTAATAGCGTGCCTCTGCTAAGCCTGGCGTTTACCACACTGTTGATGCTGGTGGGTGTACTGCTGCTGTTCATCGTTCCGGAAGTCATGACAGCGTTCACCATCGTCTCTACCGTGTCGGCGATCCTGGTGATTTTCACTTGGTCGACCATCCTCGCGTCGTACATTGCCTATCGTAAAAGCCGACCTGACCTGCATGCGCAATCGACCTACAAGATGCCTGGCGGCGTGCCGATGGCCTGGTTCTCCCTGGCGTTCCTGGGGTTTGTTCTCTGCCTGCTGGCATTAAGACCTGACACTCGTATTGCCTTGCTGGTCATGCCAGGGTGGTTCATTTGGTTGGCAATTGCGTATCAGCTGACCCATTCCAGGAAGCTAAAATCCGCTTCTGGTTCGGCAAATCAGTACAGCTGATGTTTACCTGCCGCCTCCAAGTGCCGATGCAGTGAAACGCGCTTGAGCAACGTGGCGTTTGTGGGGCGCCTGCAGGTTGAAGAGCGACAAGCGAAGGCCGTCAGATTTTACTGACGGCCAACGATTCGCTCAGTTCCGCGCGCTGCGTTGCGTCCCACTGCCGATCACCCCATCTTCAATCCGGTGCGCCCAGATCGACCTCGTATCTACCGCCACATCACCTACAACTGTCGATCACGTATGGGACGGCGATTGCGGCGTATCAGGATTGAGTTGCTGACGTCTGAATTGCCCGGGTGGCTGGCCATGTATCTGGCGAAAGCGTCGCGAAAAATAAGCCTCGTCAGCGAAACCGCACAGTCTCGCCACCTCCCCCACCGGTCGTGTCCCATTAAGCAAGTAATTGCGTGCCGCGTGCATCCTGCGCTCGAGCACCAGCTCAGTGAAGGTCTTGCCGATTTCCTTGCGTAACCAGTGCGTCAGATACGTCGGTGACAGGTAAGTCGCAGCAGCCACCTTGATCAGGTTGAGGTCGGGATCGGCGATGTTCTTGCGCAAGTATTCGGACATCCTGCTCAGCGCATCGCGTCGGCTGACTTCGGCGGCATTCTCTTCGGCCAACCGTTTGAGCGGCTCGGCATACAAGGCACAAACGCTCCCCACCAGTTGCAGCAACAACCCCTTGAGCATCTCGCGAGTGCCGAACTGACGGTTTTCATCGAGCACGCGCATCTGTTCGATCAGGGCACAGACTTTGCTGAAATCTTCATCGGCCAGAATGAAATCCAGATGCTCCTGAAAGCGGAACGGCGACAACTCCGGGGCCAGGAGAATCGAGACTTCCTCCAGATCCATCGGGTCGCACTGCAAATGCGGCAGCAGGAAGGTCTGGGAAAAATTGATCACCATGAAATTGCTTTCGGCCGGATGCGGAATCACGTGCACGCGATGCGGCAGGATGAAGGCCAGCGTGTTGCGCGGAAACGGACGTTCGACGTTGCCGATGTGCTGCACAGTATCGCCACCGAGGTTGACCTGGATCTGGAAATACTCATGGCGATGCGGGCTGGTTTCGGCGCGCCGCCCCTTTTTGTCGCGGATGTAAAAGTCCGTCAATTCGCTGCGTTGCTGCATGACGTAAGTGGGCACTCGATCGGGTGACGACATCGCCTGAGGATCCTCGACAGGTACATGGACAGGTTGTCATCGCGCCGCGATGCAAGCGGCGACTGCGGTGATTGTGAAGGCAGACACCGCTGGCTTCAACACGTCATAGGATGACAACGAAATTCAGAGAATTAATTGTATCCGTGTGTGATGTGTCGTCTGTCCAAAAAACTACGAGCAAACAAAAATAATTAATCTTTTAAAAACATCTACTTATGAAACAAATAAAGCATAACGAAGGAAATGAGCTGATTTGATTTTTCTTGGACACCTGCACTGATCGCCTTTTTCAGAAGAAAAAACGATCTAACGCCTCCGTTGATTTTGAGAGGTTGTACGACCACTGTGATAGCCAATGCAGCCCGCCCCTTCCAAAAACAATCAAAAGGTGTGCACGTGATGAACCTGTTTTTCCCCCTCGCCAACCCTCCCCCGATCGAGCCGATCCGAAGGCGTATCTGAGCGCCTGACAGCGGCTGTCCGCGCCTCTCATTCAAGTAGCGATTGCTCTGCCCCAGCACTGGGGGCATCGGCTTCAGCTGCGCGCGAACATCTCGATTTTTCTAACAATAAAAAGGTCTACTCATGTCGAACTCGCAAACCTCTCCGTCCACCGCGCCGTCGGTGAGCGCCGGCGCCCGGGACGCCCTGTTGCCACAGCGACTGCCGACGCGTCGGCGCTGGTTCATGCTGTCGTTGCTGCTGATTGCGACCATCATCAACTACATCGACCGCGTGAACATCTCGATTGCCGCACCGTTCATGGCCAAGGACCTGGGCCTGGACAAGATCGAAATGGGCCTGATCTTTTCCGCGTTTGCCTGGACCTACGCACTTGCCTTGGTCCCCGCCGGGTTCATTGCCGATCGCTTCGGTTCCCGGTTCACTTACGGGGTGTCGCTGATCAGTTGGTCGACGGTCACCGTGTGCCAAGGCTTTGCCACAGGATTCGCTTCGCTGTTCGGGCTGCGACTGGCCGTCGGCGCCATGGAAGCTCCAGCGTTTCCGGCCAACAGCCGCGCGGTCACGGTGTGGTTCCCGGCCCGCGAACGAGGCCTGGCCAGCAGCATTTACGTGTGCGGCCAATATCTGGGCACCGCGCTGTTTACCGGCGCGCTGTTATGGCTAGCCACGACCTATGACTGGCGCCATGTTTTCTACAGCACCGGGATACTTGGCATTGTGTTCGGTGTGATCTGGCTGTACCTGTACCGCGATCCGCTGAGCTGCAAGAACGTCAGCCAGGAAGAACTGAAGTACATCGAAGCCGGGGGTGGCCTGGTAAAGAGCAGTCAGGAGCGCACCCGGTTCAACTGGCGGCAGATCGCTGAGCTGTTCAGCTATCGGCAGATCTGGGCGATTTGCATTGGCAAGTTCGCCAGCACCTCGGCGTTGTACTTCTTCCTGACCTGGTTCCCGACGTACCTGATCGAAGAACGCAAGCTGACCATGATCAAGGCCGGGATCTTCGCGGTGCTGCCGTTCGTGGGCGCAACGGTCGGCATTTTGCTCGCTGGCATCGTCTCTGACTTGCTGATACGCCGTGGTTACTCAATGTCCTTCGCTCGCAAGTTGCCATTGGTGGTCGGGTCGATGCTGGGCATGTCGATTGTGCTGGTGAATTTCACCGACTCGAACGTGATTTGCATTGCCGTTCTCACCATTGCCTTCTTCGCCCAAGGAATCGCTTCGTCGTCGTGGGCGGCCGTATCGGAAGTCGCGCCCAAGGAACTGATTGGCCTGACCGGCGGGGTCACCAGCCTGGCCGCCAACATCGGCGGGATCGTTACCCCGATTGTGATTGGCGGCATCGTCCACGCGACAGGCTCGTTTGCCTACGCCTTCTGGTTCATTGGGGGCGTGGCGCTGATGGGTACCTTGTCCTATTCGTTGCTGCTCGGTCGCTTGTATCGCATCGAACTCAAGGCGCGCTGAGCCAAGAAACCGTTTTTCTCCAACACGAGGCGGCATTCGTCCAACTTCGCAAAAGATTGCCGCCGTACGCTGACACCTCTAACAGGACGACTACAAACATGACGATGACCGAATATGTGTTTACCCCGGATCTGCCCGTGACCTTGCCGGTTGCCGGCAGCCAGCAGCGCTTTCCCGTTGGCCGGGTATTTTGCGTCGGCCGCAATTACCCTTGGCCAGACACCCAAGGCCAGTCTCGCCAGCCGCCAGTGTTCTTCATGAAACCGGCAAGCAACGTGGTGGATGCGGCGGGTGAAGTGACTTTCCCGCCGTTGACCGACGAGTTTGTCCACGAAATCGAATTGGTCGTGGCCATCGGTGAAGGCGGCGCCAATATTCCGGAGAGTCAGGCGCTGGCCTATGTCTGGGGCTATGCCGTCGGTCTTGACCTGACCCGTCGTGATGTCCAGCGCGCGGCCAAAAGCAATGGTTTGCCGTGGGAAGGTGCCAAGGTGTTCGACGGCGCCGCGCCGATGACCGCCATCGTGCCAGTGACTCGCGCCGGACACCCGGACGGCGAGTTATGGCTGAACGTCAACGGCGAAGAACGCCAACGCGACAGCCTCGACAGCCAGATCTGGTCAGTCAGTGAAATCATCAGCCGTATCTCGCAGTCGGTGGCGCTGCGGGCCGGTGACTTGATCATGACCGGCAGCCCGGCAGGCGTCGATGTGCTGCAACCGGGCGACATCATTAATGCCGGGATCGACAGCATCGGCCAACTGGAAATGCGCGTCGGTCAGCGACCTTGAACCCGGCATACGCGCTCGTGAATTGAAAAAAGGAGATAACAACATGTCCAGTCCTTTGAAAGTGGCCCTGGTCACCGGCGCCGGTAGCGGAATCGGCCGCGCCGTGGCCCTGGCGCTGATGGCCGACGGATTCACCCTGGTATTGGCCGGACGTCGGCCGGAGCCGTTGCAGGCCTTGGTCGAATTGGCGCTCAGCGCAGGACACGAAGCGCTGGCGGTGCCCACTGATGTGCGCGACCCGGCCAGTGTCGATGCGCTGTTTGCCACCATCACCGAGGTATACGGACGCCTCGACGTGGTGTTCAACAACGCCGGGGTCAACGCCCCTGCCGTGCCGCTTGATGAGCTGACGTTCGAGCAGTGGCGAAACGTGATCGACACCAACCTCAACGGCGTTTTCCTCTGCGCCCGTGGTGCCTTCGCACTGATGCGCCGGCAACAGCCAAAGGGCGGACGCATCATCAATAACGGCTCGATCTCGGCGCATACCCCACGCCCCTTCAGCAGCGCCTACACCGCCAGCAAACACGCGGTGCTGGGGCTGACCAAATCCCTGGCCCTGGACGGGCGCGAATTCAACATCGCCTGCAGCCAGATCGACATTGGCAACGCCCTGACCGAAATGTCGGTGCGCATGACCAAAGGCGTGCGCCAGGCCAACGGCACCATCGCCGTGGAGCCGATGGTGGACGTCAAGCATGTGGCCGATGCCGTGCGTTACATCGCCGGCCTGCCGCTGGAGGCGAACGTCCTGAACATGACCGTCATGGCCAGTGCCATGCCGTTTGCCGGTCGCGGTTAAACCGGCCTTTTTATTCCGTTACGCGAGGTTTACATGAAGCCAGAAGTCTTGCAGCTCAGCCCGATCCTGATCCCTGAAATCAACGCGCGGCTCGATGAGCTGTTTACCGTCAGACGTTACTTCCAACAGGCCGACAAGCAGGCTTATTTGCAGGAACACGGCGCGAACATTCGCGGGGTGATCACCGGCGGGCATACCGGGATCAGCCAGGCGCTGATGGCGCAACTACCGAAACTGGAAGTGGTGGCGGTCAACGGCGTGGGTACCGATGCGGTGGATCTGGCGTACGCCCGGGATCGCGGAATTCGCGTGACCGCAACCATCGGAGCGCTGACCGAAGACGTCGCCGACCTGGCCATCGGATTGTTGATTGCCGTGTGCCGGGGTCTGTGCACCAGTGATCGTTATGTGCGTTCGGGGCAATGGCCCCATAGCCCAACGCCGTTGGCCCCGTTGCCATTGGCGCGTCAGGTGTCGGGCATGCGCATCGGGATCGTCGGCATGGGCCGGGTCGGCCGTGCAGTGGCGACCCGGGCCGCCGCGTTCGGCTGCCCGATCAGTTACACCGATCTGCAGCCGATGAGCGATGTGAACCACACGTTCATTGCCGATCTGAAGCAGCTGGCCAGCAACAGTGATGCGCTGATTCTCGCGGCCGCCGCCGACAAGGCTGAAGCCATCATCAATGCCGAGGTGCTGCAGGCGCTGGGCAAGGACGGGTATCTGATCAACGTGGCGCGGGGCAAGCTGGTCAACGAGGTCGATCTGGTGGCGGCGCTTGCCGCCGGAGAGATCGCGGGTGCGGCGCTGGATGTATTTGTCGATGAACCGAACGTGCCCGAGGCACTGTTTGGTAACGAGAACGTGGTGCTGCAGCCCCATCGCGCGAGTGCGACGCTGCAGACTCGCACGCGGATGGGCGAGATGGTGGTGGCGAGCCTGGTGGACAGTTTCGCCGGGAGAATACCGCAAGGGTCTGTGACTGACTGAACATTGGCCGCCGAGGAGACGTTGCGTCCCCTCGGCGGCAGGGTGTCAGGTAAACAGATCGACGCCCAACTGGAAGGCAACCCACAACGCGAGGCCTGTAGCAAAGAGCAGCGTTAAATACCGTTCCACCCTGCACCCAATAAGCAGGAGCCTCAAATGGCTCGCCGGGATCAAATTGTTCCACCAGCCGGGCCAACGAAGTCATCTTGGTTCTCCTCTGCGTCTCGAAACGGTCCAGCCTCGCATTGCTCATGCGGATTGAGTACGCGCATCCACATCACTTGCAGACTCAAGTCTGATCTTGAACCAGAGGGAGTACATCGCCGGCAGGAACACCAATGTCAGCACTGTGCCGGCAAACGTACCGCCAATCAGCGTGTACGCCAGCGTGCCCCAGAACACCGAATGGGTCAGCGGAATGAAAGCCAACATCGCTGCCATCGCCGTGAGGATCACCGGCCGCGCCCGCTGTACAGTGGCTTCGACCAATGCGTCATAAGGCGCCAGACCGGCTTTCTCATTGGAATGAATCTGACCGATAAGGATCAGCGCGTTGCGCATCAGAATCCCTGACAACGCAATCAATCCCACCAAGGCGTTGATCCCGAACGGCTGTTGGAACAGCAGAAGAATCGGCACCACACCAATCAGTCCCAGAGGCGCGGTGGCGAACACCATCATCATCGCCGACATCGAGCGCACCTGAATAATGATGGTCAGCAACATCAGCGCGATCATGATCGGGAACAACGGCAGCAATGCCTTGTTCGCTTTACCCGACTCCTCGATCGCGCCTGCCAACTCAATCCGGTAGCCCACAGGCAACTGTTCAATGACCGGTTGCAGTTGCTTCATCACGGCGCTGGAGACATCTGGTGGCTGAAGACCTTCAGCCACATCACCGCGTACGGTGATGGTCGGTGTACGGTCACGGCGCCGCAGAATGGGCTCCTCCATGCGCGCATCCACCGTCCCGACCTGAGACAGCGATACCCGTTGACCCTGAGCACCAGTCAGCGTGAAGGCGTCAATTTTTGAAGGATCCAGACGTGTATTTCCTGCAGAGCGAGCGACCACCTGGACCGAACGGATGTCTTCACGCACTTGGGTGACAGGCGCTCCGGTCAACAGGAACTGCAGCTGCTGAGCAACATCAGTGGAGGTCAAGCCAAAGGCCTGCAAACGGTCCTGATCCAGGGTGAGATGGAGTGCCGGAGCGCGCTCGCCCATGTCGGTGTTGACGGTTCTCATCATGGGACTGGCAGCCATGACCTCGCGCACCTGTGCGGCGATATCGCGGAACACTGTCCGGTCCGCGCCCATAACCCGAAAGGCCACCGGGTACGGCGAATAAGGACCGAACACCAACTGTGTTACACGCACCCGTGCTTCAGGCGCCAAGCCATCAGCCACGGCTTGCCGGAGCCGGATTTTGAGCGCCTCGCGCTCTTCCTGGCTCGCCGTCAGCACGACGATTTTTGCAAACGAAGGATCGGGCAACTCAGGTGCCATCGCCAGATAGAAGCGTGGCGCGCCCTGACCAATGTAGGCGGTAACTATCCGAGCCTCCGGTTGTTTTGCCAACCACGCCTCGACCTTGGCCGCCGCCGAATCGGTTTGCTCGATCGACGTCCCGTACGGCATCTGCACCTCAACCAGCACCTCGGGCCGGTCTGATGTAGGGAAGAACTGTTTCTTCACCAAGCCCATGCCAAGAATCGCCACAATGAACAAGGCCACGACGGATATCGCTACAAGGCCTTTACGGCGAATAACCGCCCCCAACAGACGCCTAAAACGCAGGTAATTCGGTGTACCGTAAATCGCTGCATGCCCCCCCTCGGGCACCTTGATCTGCGGCAGCAGTTTGACGCCCAGGTAAGGTGTGAACACCACTGCCACCACCCAGGAGGTAATGAGCGCAATGCCGACGATCCAGAACATATTCGCGGTGTATTCACCGGCTGTGGACTTGGCAAAACCGTTGGGCATAAAGCCAATGGCAGTGACCAGCGTGCCGGACAACATAGGGGCTGCAGTATGGCTCCAGGCATAGGCGGAGGCTTTGATTCGGTCGTAGCCCTCCTCCATCTTCACCACCATCATTTCAATGGCAATGATTGCATCGTCCACAAGTAGCCCCAGCGCCAGAATCAACGATCCCAGCGTAATCCGGTCAAAGTCTTTACCTGTGGCGGCCATGACAATGAACACCGCAGCCAGAGTCAACGGCACCGCCGCAGCGACGACGATACCGACTCGCCAGCCCATGCTGAGGAAGCACACCAGCAACACCACCCCTAGCGCCGCGAAAAATTTGACCATGAACTCGTTGACGGACCCGCCAATATTCACCGCCTGATCGGTGACCTTGGTCAGCGTCATGCCTAAAGGCATTTGCTCATTGATCGACGTTGTCTCGGCATCGAGCGCCTTACCTAAATCAAGGCCGTTCCAGCCATCGCGCATCACTACGCCGAGCAATAATGCGGGCTCTCCGTTGTTGCGCACCGAGAACGTAGAGGGGTCCTCATAACCACGCTTGACCTCAGCCACATCGGATAATTTGAGGGTTCTGCCCTGCACTACCAACGGCGTATCTCGAATCTTCTGCAAGTCATCAAACGCACCATCCAGTCGGATGAAAACCTGTGGGCCCTTTGCCTCAACCGAACCGGCCGGAGTCATCATGTTCTGCGCGTTCATCGCACTGAAGATATCTCGAGCGGAAACACCCAGTGTCGCCAGACGCTCGTATGAAAATTCGACAAAAATGCGCTCGGACTGCTCACCGATGATATTGACTTTCTTCACTCCCGCCACATGCAGCAGACGCTGGCGCAAGACTTCGGCCTCGCGCACCAGCAAGCGTTGCGGCTCGCCCTTGGCCTTTAGCGCATATAGAGCGAAGGTGACATCGGCATACTCATCATTGACCATCGGGCCGATCACCCCGGACGGCAACCCCTTCTCCTCATCAAGGATTTTCTTGCGTGCCTGGTAAAACTCCTCCGGGACGGCGGAGGGCGGCGTGCCGTCGAGCAGATAAACTGTGGTGAAAGCCAAGCCTGGCCGGGTAAAGGTCTCGGTCCGGTCGTACCAACGCAGTTCCTGCATGCGCTTTTCCAGCTTTTCAACCACCTGGTCCTGCATCTCCTGAGCAGTCGCCCCAGGCCAAGCAGTAACCACCGTCATTTGTTTGATGGTGAAGGCAGGGTCTTCAGCGCGCCCCAGTTTGAAGAAGGCATACAGCCCACCTACGGAAATCAACAGGATCATAAACAGCGTGATCGAACGCTCACGCACCGCCAGTGCGGACAGATTGAACCCGATCATCGGCGCACCTCGGCCACCGGTGCTTGGGCGCTGACTGCCATTTGAGACCTGACCCGTTCCCCTTCACTTAACAGATGCGCGCCCAGCGCAACGATACGATCGTCGATCTGGAGGTTGCCCGTAACTCGAGCAGTTTCTGCATTGCTTAGGCTGAGGACCGTGACAGGGCGCCACGTCACCTGCTCAGGCTCGCCCCCAACGGCCCAGACACCAGGACCTTTACCTGAGTCGTAGAGGGCAGCGATAGGCACTTGTAATTCATTGGAATTGGCGACTCGCGTACCGTCTATAGCAACTGAGATGGTCGAACCCAGGATGGCATCAGCAAGCGCGCCCTCCAACACATAGCGCGCCTCAAATGTACGGGTTTGCCGGTCAGCCGAATCGGACAACTGGCGTAAACGCGCGGTGCCTGCACGTTGGTTTTGCCCATAAAGTTCAACCGTCGCCGACGACCCTAATGCAGGACGTAGCGTTTCAGGCAACTGGATCACCGCCTCGCGCTGCCCGGAATGGGCAACACGGACCACTACCTGACCTGCGCCTATCACCTGCCCCGGCTCTGCCAAGGTGTCCACAACAACCCCGTCAGCATCAGCCAGCAAGGTCGAATAGCCAGTAGAGTTTCTCGCCACATCAGCCTGGGCTTTGGCCGCGTTAAGCTGCGCTTTCGCCGACTCGGCAGCCGCTTTGAACCCTGCGTAAGCAGAAGCAGAAACAGCACCAACAGACACCAAATCACGGTAGCGAAGCTCGTCATCGGAGGCCTGCCGGGATCGGGCCATGGCGGCCAGCACCGCTTCCTGCTGCGCCCGCGCGGTCAGCGCCAGATCATTAGCATCGATTCGCATGAGTGGTTGCCCGCGCTTGACGCTCTGCCCAGTGTCCACCAAACGTTCCAGCACTTTCCCAGGGACTCGAAATCCGAGATCGCTCTGAACTCGAGCTGCGACGATACCGGTGAATACGCGATCTGCAGGCACGGAGGGTTGAACCACCGCGATGCGCACCAAGGGCGTTTGGAGGCGAGGATCTGAAGGTATGGCCTCGTTGCATGCGGCTAAGGCAAACGGCAATAAGCCAATGAAAATGAATGACATGTGGCGGCGCTGGATCATAGAGACCTCTTGAAAGCGGATGCTCCATGCTTATTCAAGTGACCAATTATGTCAATGGTCACCATTCAGACAAATGAAAGTTGCCCTGATGATCAGGGCAACACAGAGGGGTTTGAGATCTGATTATTTAGATACGCATGCTGCTGCGGATGCGCAACGGATCCATCAGCCAAGCCTTTTAAGGCATCAGGCCGCGTAGAATGAGGTTGGAAATGAGCCCAGGAGCCTCTTCAACAACATCGAGGTTGTACTGCAACAGCAAAGGATTGATGAAGGGCCGTAGAGCGAGATGAATCGATTCCACTGTCTCGTCCAACGGTGTCTTGCGCTCAAACTCACCGAGTTCCCGCCCCTCTCGCACGATCTGCAGCACGAAGCTCTTGATACGCGCGTCATAAACTCGTGAGCTGGGCCAGCTTTCCGAAGCGGCGAACGCCGCGATGTCATAAAGTTTTCGGTCATTAAAAAACAGGTCTACACCCTTGGCGATCAAGGTTTTGACCAACCGCCGAAAGCGCTCGGTCGGGGAAATACCCTCAACATTGGTGGCCTGCTCAACCGCCGCAACGATTTCTGACAGACAATTTCTACAAATAGCTTCACCAATCGCCTGCTTGGAATCGAAGAACTTGTAGATGTAAGCCTTGGAAAAACCGATGGCTTTGGCCAGGTCGGAGACTGTTGTCTTGCTGTAACCGTATTGACTGAAGTGTTCGTTGGCCGCCGCGACAATCTGGTCTCGGATGTCGTGATCGGCTGGGCCACGGGCGCTGGACGAAGAAACTGATGGCTGATTCATGCGATCAGCTTACGCACCCTGAAGGTGGTTGACAACTTGTGACCAAATTGTAATATCGTCACAAATCGATCATTTCGAAGGTATCACATGCGCCCTCCTCGTTTTACCGTCTTGCTGTGGTTCGGTATGGTTGCGGGTTGCGCAGTGGGCCCTGACTATTCAGAGCCCGATGTGGAATTGCCTGAACATTTTTTGGCGCAAACACCTAAAGCACACCAAGTTGATGCAGCACCAACTGATCTCGCCGCTTGGTGGAACGCGTTCAATGACCCCGTGCTCAGTCAGCTGATCAATCAAGCACTTGAACAAAATCTCGATTTAGCTCAAGCAACAGCAAGGATCGAGCAGGCTCACGCGGGTTTGGGGGCAGCTAACGCAGCGCTTTTGCCATCGGCTACAGTCAATGGCCAGGCGGCCAGAGCCCGGCAGTCCGTGAAGACACCGTTGGGCCAAGCACTGAGTTCAGACCCATCCTTTAATCGCTACGGTAGCGCCTATGAGGCGAATCTGAATGCAGGTTGGGAACTGGACGTATTTGGCGGACTACGCCGAGGCAAAGAAGCAGCCTTCGCCGATTATCAGGCCTCCCAAGCCGGAGCGGTTGCCACACGCCTCGCGGTGGTAGCGCAGACTGCAGACCTTTACATCAGCATCCGTGGCCTGCAAGCACGCCTGGAAATTGCCCGAAAGCAAGTAGACACGCGACAACAACTGCTCACCACCATCGAGCACCTGTATGCAAAAGGAATAGCTGCTGAACTACAGTTGAACCAGACCCAAGGGTCGCTGAATCAAGCACAGGCCACCGTGCCGGTACTGCAGGCGGGCCTTGCAGCTGCTATGAATGCGCTGGATGTCATGTTAGGCAAACCGCCAGGTACTTACAGCGCGCAATTGATTAAGTCGGCGCGCATCCCTGATGTGCCAAGTCTCGCCAAACTAGGCTCTCCGGCCGATCTGCTGCGTCGGCGTCCAGATTTGATCGTCGCTGAGCGCCGACTGGCGGCATCGAATGCTCGCATCGGCGAAGCCATCTCCGAGTACTACCCCAAGTTTTCTGTGGGTGCGCTGCTAGGCAGCGCTACATCGGTATCCAGCGGGAATCTTTTCAGCAACGGTGCCAGTCAGGCCTCGACGGTCCTGGGACTACGCTGGAGGCTATTCGATTTTGGCCGCATCAACGCCCAAATTGACTTGGCGAAGGGTCAAGAAGCCGAAGCGTTAGCCGTTTACCGCCAGTCAGTTCTGCGGGCCTGCGAGGATGTCGAAACCGCTTTTTCGGCACTGATCAACCGCGAGCAGCAATCCGAAAAGTTAGCCCAGGGCGAGTCTGCTTATGCGAAAGCACGAGCGACGTCGTTTACCGCGTATGAAAAAGGCGTTGTCAGTCTGATAGAAGTATTGGACGCCGATGAAAACCTTTTAGCGGCATCTGATGGTAGAGCCCAAGCACAAACTGAATCGGCTCGCGCTACAGTGGCCACATTCAAAGCATTGGGCGGCGGCTGGCAGCGCGAAGACTCAAATGGCCGTTTGATCTCGAGTGCACAATGAGCATCCCTTAGGGACGCTCAACCGTCCGTTTGCGGATTCGCATCATTTCCGGCGCGCTGCTCAACCGTCCCTACATTTCTTCAAGTATTGCTTCATGCTCCCAGCGTCGAACTCGCCGTTCCGTGCTCGGAGTACATTGCGATTTCAAGGCATAGCATTGGCATTTCGAACTCCAGTAACGATGCAACGTCAGGCCTTTTTTCAACGCTAGAAAAACGCCAAATCAATGCCTCTCCAGCCGGACAAATGTATTTGTTCTTTGCCACGTCATAGATGAAGGCATCGTTATTGAAGCGCCCGTCAGCCTTGGCTCCAGAGGTCATCGGCTTGGGTACATAGGCGGTGATACCGGCATCGCGACAAGCCAGGATTTCTTCGCTTTTGAAGTAACCTCGGTCAGCCACTACCGACAATGTATCTGACGCCATCGCCTCGCGGGCCTGCTTGGCCATTGAGCTGAGTTGATCGCGGTCGGAACCGACGATCAGAAAATTAGACAATGGCAGGTGTTTTCACACAGCCTGGATCGGTTGCAGCCAGCCCTTCCTAGGGCCATCGTGCTGGGTGATCGAGCGCAATGTTCCGGCTGGGACTGGCTTCGTCATTAGCTGACCAGATGCGCACACCTGTAGGAACCTAACGCCCGTGAGCAGCCTCGGGCGTCTTGTAAGACTATCTGCCCCTCGCTCAGGCGGACTTCAGGGAAAAACGCGAATCCGGGCGATTCAAGCCGTAATGCTCGCGCAGAGTACTACCCGAATATTCACTGCGGAACAGGCCACGCTTTCGCAGTATCGGCAGCACTTCATCGAGGAACACTTCAAAGCCTTCGGGGAACGCTGGCGGCATCACGTTGAAACCATCGGCGGCACCACTGCGGAACCACTGCTCGATCAAATCTGCAATCTGCACCGGCGTACCCACCGGCACCCAATGCCCACGAGCACCCGCCAGGCGATTGATCAGTTGGCGCAACGTCGGTTTCTCGCGATCGACAATGTCGATGATCAATTTGAAACGGCTTGACTGGCTTTCGCTGCTGTCGAAGTTGATCAGGTGGCGCGGGAACGGTGCATCCAGATCGTGCCCGGTCAGGTCGACCCCCAACATGCGGCGTAGCTGACCTAACGAGATGTGCGGCAGCACCAGTTCGTTGAGCTCGTCGAACTTGCGCTGGGCTTCGGCTTCGGTGCTACCGATGTAGGGGCTGATGCCCGGGAGAATTTTCAGCTGGCGAGGATCGCGGCCCGCCGCCTTCGCCCGAGTACGAATATCGTTGGCGAATTCGGTCGCGCTTTGCAGGGTCTGGTGCGCGGTGAAAATCGCTTCGGCATGCCTGGAGGCGAAATCACGGCCATCTTCAGAAGACCCAGCCTGCACCTGCACCGGCCGTCCCTGTGGCGAGCGCGGAGAGTTGAATGGGCCCTTTACTTTGTAGTGGGTACCCACGTGGTTGATCGCATGCACCTTGTCACCATCGGCAAACACCCCGGAAGTTTTGTCCAGCACCAGCGCATCGTCTTCCCAGCTGTCCCATAGGTCACCGACCACCTGCACGAATTCTTCGGCCTGAGCATAGCGGTCAAACGCCGAGGGATGTTTATCCAGACCAAAATTGGCGGCTGCGGCGGCCATGGAAGTGGTAACAATGTTCCAGCCGGCGCGCCCCTTGCTGAGGTGGTCCAGCGCACTGAATGAGCGGGCCAAATTGTAGGGTTCGCTGTAGGTCGTGCTGGCCGTGGCGATCAGGCCTATGCGTTGGGTCACTGCGGCAATCGCTGCCAGCCAGGTGATGGGTTCGAAACGAATACGCAAACCCTCACGCCCGCTTTCAGCCAGTGAAGGCGAATCCGCGAAGAAAATCGCATCAAGTTTCTCACGTTCAGCGCGCAATGCCAGTTGCTGGTAATAGCCGATATCCATGGACAATTCCGGCACCGACTGCGGGTGACGCCAGGCCGCTTCGTGATGGCCGTTCGGATAGATAAATAGGTTGAGACTGAGCTGGCGTTCGGACATTTCCCGTTCCCTGAAAAAATTGAGTTTGAAAAACAAGCCTGCGCACGGCGTCAGGCGCAGAGTCTCAGTGCAGCTCGGCAAAATCGCTCAGCACATCGTCGCGCAGGGCAATGAAGCGGCTGTCACTGCGGTTGCGTGAACGCGGCAGATCGATGTCGAGGATGCGCCGGATGCGGCCGGGGTTGGGCTGCATCACCACCACGCGGTCACCCAGGAATACCGCCTCATCAACATCGTGGGTGACCAGGATCATGGTTATTTTTTCCTTGACCCAGATGTTTTGCAGCTCGCCCTGCAGGCGCGCACGGGTCAAGGCATCGAGGGCACCCAGCGGTTCATCCAGTAGCAGCACGCTCGGGCGATTGACCAACCCTCGGGCTATGGCCACGCGTTGCGCCATGCCGCCGGATATCTGATGAGGGTAGGCATCGATAAAGTCTTGCAGGCCGACCAGTTCAATGTGCTCACGCACGGTGTCGCGTTTCTGCCTGGCGTTCAGGGGTGAGTTCTTGAGGCCAACAGCGACGTTCTGTTCCACATTGAGCCAGGGGAACAAGCGGTGATCCTGAAATACGATGCCACGTTCCAGGCCAGTGCCTTCGATGGGTTTGCCATCCAGCAGGATGCGCCCGTCATATTCTTCGTCCAGTCCAAGAATCAGTCGCAGCAGCGTAGATTTGCCGCAGCCGCTGGCACCGACGATGCTGATGAACTCCCCAGGAGCGATGTCGAGGCGGATGTTGTCGAGTACTTGCAATTGAGTCGAACTGCCCGGTCGGGAAGCGAAACGCTTGCTGATGTTTTCGAGGGTCAGGCTGTTGTTGAGCATGTTGCAATCCTTTTGAAAGTGCCAATCAACGAGGAGCGATGCCGTACAGGCGTTGCATTCGCCGCTCAAGTGTCCGGGCCAATGCGTTGAGGCCCCAGCCCACCAGGCCGATAACCACCATTCCAAATAACACCAGGTCCATCATGAAATGTTCGCTGCCATCAATAAGCGTGTTACCGATCCCCTCCCCCGATACCAGCAGGTATTCGGCACCGATGGTCGCCAGCCAGGAATAGACCAGCGCCAGGTAAATCCCCGTGAAAATCGACGGCAAGGCGGCGGGCAGCATGACCCCGACGATGGTTTGCCAACGGGTGAAGCCGTATACCCGCGCCACTTCCAACAAGTTAGGTGGGACATTGCGTAAACCGTCGCAGGTATTCACCACCACCGGCACCAGTGCTGCCAGTGACAGGAACACTACCTTGGCCACATCGCCAAGGCCGAACCACACCGAGATCAACGGGATCCAGGCGAACAGAGAAATTTGTTTGAAGGTATTGAAACTCGGACCTACAAGACGTTGGAAATACCGCGACAGGCCCAGCAGGCATCCCAATACCAGGCCGAGTGTGGTACCGATAAAAAAGCCGCTGAGGTTGCGCGCCAGGCTGGCAGAAATTGACCGCCAGAATTTGCCCGAGGCAATTTGATCCCAAGCCGTGGTGGCGACTTTTTCCGGCGAAACGAGCAAGCCCGATTGGCTCCAGCCCTGGCTCGAAGCCAGCCACCAGACGGCAATGGCGGCAATTGGCAAGACCCATCCACGATATCGGCGGTTACGGCTACCTACTGACATGATCGCACTCATGACAGTCGCCCCCCGGCAGTTGGCCGACCACGACTCAAGCGTTGTTCCAAGTAGTCGAAACTGCGGTCAATCAACAGGCCAAGAGCACCGACCACCACAACGGCCGCCATCACCAAGTCCAATTGAAACAGCTGGCGTCCATAGACAATCAGGTAACCCAGCCCCTCACTCGATGCCACCAACTCAACCACTACCAGCGACAACCAGGCTTTGGTGAAGCCCAGACGCAAACCAGTGAACAGCGTCGGGATGGCCGCCGGAAAGACGATGGAGGTGACGCTTTGCCGACGACTGAAGCCGTAGGCCCGGCCGACCTCCAACAGCCCTTTGGGCGCCTGGTGGAAAGCCTGCAAAGTACACAGAGTGATCGGCACCATGGCCGCCTTGGCAATCAGCACATACTTGAGCGTCTCGCCGATGCCGAACAGCAACAAGGCAAACGGCAACCAACCCAGTACCGGTATTTGCACCAGCGCGTTGAAGGTGGGTAAAAGATAATCCTCTGCAGTTTTGGAAAGACCCATGGCCAAACCCAGAGCTATGCCGACGAATGCACCCAACGCAAATCCGACGACCACCCGTTGCAAGCTGGCGAACGCGTTCAACCACAGGTCACCGGAGGTGACCAGGTCCGACAAGGTTTGATAGACGTAGCCTGGCGGTGGTAGCACCTGCTCTGAAAGCCAACCGCGTTCCACTCCCAAGTACCATAAGCCAAGCAACACCAGCGGCAATAGCCAGGGCAAGGCTTTATCACCCAGATTGAAGGACCAGGCCGACGTGCGCAGTACCTCCACCTTGCGTACTGAACGGGCCGGTGACGGTGGCAAGCGTTTGACGTTGTCGCTCGGTAATGCCGGCGTCGCGTACTGTTCTTGTCTGACGGTCTGTGCCCTGGCCATTTGCCTAGCTCCCTTGCCTGCTGGTCGCGGCCGCTACTGCATTGCCAGCGGGCTGTTTGCCATCCGGACCGTAGGGCGTCCAGTAGGTTTCAAGTCCCTTGGCTTTCAGGGATTTTTGCAAGTAGCTGGTCTCGAACCAGCCATCGATGCTGACGGGGCGACGGATGAGTTTTTCTTCCTTGGCTTGATCCGATACGGCCTGATAGCGGCCAAGCAGAAAGTTGTCGACCAGAGGCGAGGCTCTGTCCCTGAGACTTACACCGGTAAAGTCAGCGCGTAGTGATTCTGCGGGTTCATTACTCTTGGCCCATTCAGTGAAGACAGCATCACGATGGCTGTCATCCGATGTCCATTTCGCCGCATCCACCAGCGTATCGACAACCTTTTGCACGTTGTCCGGATGTTCTTTCTCATAGGTACCCCGAACCACCAGTGCAGTCTGCCGGGTGTAGCGCACATCCTGGGTGGGGTTGTCATAAACGATGTCGATCAGGCCTTGATCGCGAAGCTTGAACAATTCGCGGCCGCCGAATGCGGCATCTACTCCATTGGATACCAATGCTGCCTGAGTGCTTCCGGTATCGAGGTTGATTACCTTGATATCGCGCTCGCTCAGACCATGCGCCGCCAAAAGATTGATCGTCACCAGATGGCCGTTGGTTCCACGAAAGACCGCCACCTTTTTACCTTTCAGATCTTCGATGCTTTTGATCTGAGAGGCCTTGGGTACCGCCAGATAAAGGTTGGCACGTACACCCAGTGCGGCCAGCAGTTTGGTGTCCAGCCCATTGGAACGACCAACTACTGCGGGCAGATCGCCCTGGTAGGCGAAATCAAGTTGCTGGTTCGACAAGGCTTCGTTTACCGCGGGGCCAGCCCCTTTGAAAAAGAACCATTGCACCTCGGTACCGGTTCCAGCGAAGGCCTTTTCCAGCAGTTGCTGATTGCGCACAATGCCCAAGGTAGAGCCACTGAACGTTACCGGGTCACCGCCGCCGGCCGTCGCTACACCAATGCGCAATACATCGGCCTGCGCCAAGGGTATTGCAAGAAGCGCAGCCAGTACTGCAGCGATGCGGCCTTTGTGAAACAGGGGGATACCTTTAAGTTCCATGTAGAAACCTTCCTTGTGTCGATGAGACTCGTTTGTTACGCAGCGAGGTGTTTTTTATCGGCTTCGGTTTTCGGCGAGCGGGTATCCGGGCTTGGCTTGAGCGCTTGGCTCAAGCGACCGTCAACGCCAACCGGCACATCACCGCCGATGGTGGTTCGGCGCACGATTCGTTGGGCATCGCCATAGTCGTTAATCGCGATGTGCTGCGTGGCGCGGTTGTCCCAGATCACCACGTCACCCTCATGCCAGCGCCAGCGCACGGTGTTGTCGACATGGGTAATACGATCGTGGAACAAGCGAATAAGTTGTTTCGAATCGCTATTGCTGACGCCCTGAATCTGTTTAACAAAGTGCCCCAACAACAAACTCCTTTCGCCCGACTCTGGATGCACTCGCACCAAAGGGTGTTCGGTCTCATAGACTTCGGCGGTAAACTGTTCGCGATAACGTCTGATACCCGACTCGTCAGTATTACGTGGCGCGGCGTAGTCATATAAGTTGGTATGCAACGCGCGTAAACTATCTGCCAGTTGTTTTAATGGCTCGGGCAAGTCGGTGTAAGCTGCGGCGGTATTGGCCCACACCGTGTCACCGCCGTAAGGTGGAATAACCACACCGCGCAAGATGGAGATTTTCGGATAATTAGCAACAAAGGTCACATCGGTGTGCCAGGAATTGGCTCGGGTTTCCTTGGCATCCAGGTGTAGGATGGCGGCACTTTGCTCGGCGGAACGTACGGTCGGATGCGGTACCTGATCACCGAAACGCCGGGAAAAAGCTTCGTGCTCGGCGTCATCCAGATGTTGGTCGCGAAAGAACAGCACTTTATATTTCAGCAGCGCCTGGTTAATAAATTCGAATTGCTCAGCACTGATGTTTCCACCCAACTTCACACCTTCCAGTTGCGCACCAATTCGACCAGCAACGGGTTTTATTTGAATTGTCATCGAGCTACCTCCTGTCTCACGAGTTGTTGTAGGACCAATCATAAAGACATAAAAGCTGCTGTGACTAATCACCATTTAATATAAAGATATAAGATCGACCATATAACTAATCCGCTATAAAAATGAATGAACAGCTATAAGCCACCGGTTATTAGCTCATAACTCTTTAGTTGGGAATTTGAACGAACAGTGACCAATAGCGGAAACGGCGGACACAACGAAGTACGTTCATACTCTGAATACACAGCCGGAGGGTGCAATCATGTGCGGACGCCTTTCCCAGTATCGAGGCATTCACGACTTCGTTGCGGCACTTAGCATCCCCAACGCCCTAATCAACTATGCCGGCGACCAGCCTTTTGAGCGCTATAACGCCGCGCCGAGCACACAGCTCGCCCTCTTCCACCAAGAAGGCCAGTTTCTACGCGCCGATATGGTTCGTTGGGGATGGCGCCCGCATTGGGCCAAAGACCGCACCACGCCAATTAACGCTCGGGTTGAGAAAGTCGCCCACGGGCCATTCTTCAAAGCCATCTGGCCGCACCGGGCAATCATCGCGATCGACAACTGGTTTGAGTGGGTTTACGAAGGCGGTCCGAAGAAACAGCCCTACCTGATTCGCCACTGTGACCAGACGCCGATCCTCTGTGCTGCGATCGGTCAGTACCCCATCGGCGAACACGAGCCCGGCGAGCATGACGGCTTCGTCATAATCACCGCCGACAGCGCCGGCGGCATGGTGGACATTCATGACCGGCGGCCAGTGACGTTATCGCCGGAACTGGCCCGGGAATGGCTGGACCCGGGCATACCTAAAGAACGTGCCGAGCAGATCGTGCTGCTCGAGGGTGAGCCGACCGAAGCCTTCGAGTGGTTTAAGGTTGACCGGGCGGTGGGCAATGTCCGCAATCAGGGTGCCGGTCTGATAGATCCAATATCACCTGCTCAGTCATTGCCTCTCCAACATCCACACTTTCCGTGAAACGTGGTTTTTCACGTCATAGCGTTCAGAGGCTACTCAACGCACATATGCTCAATTAATGACCAACACATGACAAGCCCTGCGTTCCGCGCTTCCCGGGTCATTGTCCACAGATATACCCACTCATTCTGTGGATAGCTTTGTCGGGGATGCTCCTATCGAAACTCATCTGGACTGAACAGTCCAAAGCTGATCAAGCCTTGTCGTGAAGCTCTGACTCATCATCTCCTGCCGCATCGCCCAGTCTGGATTACTCGGCACACTGGCCGCACGCAGCGTCCCCCTGCCCCACCGTCCTTTGATCTTGTCCAACACAGCCATGAACTTAGTGCCCTGAGCCGGCTGTGAGACAGCGAACAAATCGTCCACGTACACGCCTGGCTATCAAAGATTCAGGAGCATTACCTCGGCGTTGCTGTAATTGAATCCAGGCCCATACACACGCTCCAGTGGCTTTTAACTCATACACCGGATGACTTCCGCACAGACCGCTGAGTCTCGCGCAGCATAGACGAGGACGTGACTGAGTCCGAACAGGTCTGATGGCATGCAGATTGCCCCCAACCAGGAAAGAGGCGCTGATTGATCTCTATTTGAGCAGAAACGAAACACAGGGGTAGATGCCATGCACAGCGTGTTTTATGCGACAGGTCATCTGACCAGAGTCCGTGTACAGCCTGTTAATCCACTGGATAAACCCATTGAAACAAAGCCTCCCACACTTGAACTCCAAGCGAAAATTTGCAGCGCGATTTTGCTGTTGGCATTGAGTACTTGCTGCGCGCTGTGGTTGATCGGCAGCTACGTGTGAACTAAAAAAAACGCGGCAGCAACAAGTTAAGCACCTGTTACTGCCACGCCTTTATAAAACGATGTTGAATGTTTGCCTAAGGGTCGACCTATTGGCCGCTTCGAATCATATCGGCAGCCTTTTCGCCAATCATGATGCACACCGAATTGGGGTTCCCTGAAATCAGCGTGGGCATGACCGACGCGTCGGCAACCCGCAGCCCTTCAATGCCATGCACCTTCAGATCCGGACCGACCACCGACTGGTCATCTACCCCCATTCGACAAGTACCGGACGGATGCAACGCAGCGTGGGCCTCTTCGTGGCAGAACTTTCTCATGGCCTCTCGCGAAGTGACCGCGACGTCCGGCACATGACGTCGTGCAAGGTAAGGTTTGAAGGCCGCCTGGGACATGATTTCCTCACCCACGAGGCAACCATCCACCAGGCTTTCAATATCATAAGGATCAGAGAAATAGTTGGGGACGATACGCGGCGGCGACATCGGGTCTGCGGAATAAAGCTCGACATAGCCCCTGGATTTCGGCCTTATCTGGCCTAGATTCAGGGTGCAGCCATTGCCCCCGGGAACCGAGTCGACCCCCTCTTCGATACCTGCGCCAACGACCATGAAATACTGGATATCCGGATTTGTGGCCGCCTTGTCGCCCCACCAGAAAGCCCCGCCTTCAATCAGGTTGGACGCTGCCGGGCCTTGCCTGAACAGGGCGTACTGCAAACCAGCCATCATTTTCCAATGCAGTTTCTTGTACTTGTCGTAGCTGTGTGGTCCCGTCAACTCATACACGAGCGATACTTCAATATGGTCTTGAAGGTTCTGCCCCACCCCGGGCAAGTCCTTGATCACTTTAATGCCGTGCTTATCAAGTTGTGCGGCGGGGCCAATACCGGACAACATCAACAATCGGGGTGAATTGATAGCGCCGGACGATAAAACAATTTCCTTTTCGGCGTGCATTACGTGGCGCACGCCCTTCTCGATGTATTCAACACCAATGGCCTTGTTACCCTGCATCAGAATGCGGATCACACGACAACCCGTCTTGACCGTCAGGTTCTTGCGTGACTTCGCGGGTGCCAGGTAGGCCACTGCCGCACTGCTTCGAAAACCATTCTTGGCCGTGATCTGATAAAGCCCGCAGCCTTCAGGTTTACCCGAGTTGAAATCCTCGTTGTAGGGCAAGCCGTACTGCTGGCAAGCGCGGAGCCACACTTTGGTCAGTGGATGAACATTGATCGGGTCAGAAACCCCCAACGGCCCTCCCACGCCGTGAACGTCGTTACAGAAACGCTCGTTGTCTTCGGCTTTTTTGAAGTAAGGCAATACGTCTTTGTAAGACCAGCCGGTTGCCCCCTGCTCGGCCCAACCATCGTAGTCGGCAGGTACGCCACGGATGTAAATCATCGCATTGACCGAACTCCCGCCACCCAGCACGCTGGCCTGGACCATGGTCGGTGTTTCGGTCCTGCGTTGATCTTCGGTGGGCTCCCAGGCATAGCGTTTGAGTAACGGCCCTTGCGCCGTTTTGTAGTAGGCGCCGGGAATATGGATGTAGGGGTTGCGGTCGCGAGGCCCTTCTTCAAACAGAACCACGGACGCAGAAGTATCTTCGCTGAGTCTCGATGCCACCGTGCAGCCCGTCGAGCCGCCTCCGATTACGATGAAATCCACCATGACGACTTAGGACCTTTTATGAGGTAACGCGTGTAAGAACGGAAGTTGTGAAACCGGGTGAACGGCGCTTTATCGAGCAACGAGGCTGACTAAAAGCGCCTTCAGCTCTTTCGCCACCTCATAGCTGTTTTGCTGCTGCTGTTTCTTGCAAAACAACTCGCAGCTCCACCAACCGTCGTAGCCGGTGGCCTTCACCGCGTCCGTCCACTCGGCGAGGTTCAAGATCCCGCTCCCAGTCGGTATATCCCGGAGGATTTCTTCATTGGGAATGCCACCGGCAAACGGCAGTGAGTCACACACGTGCACGCCGTAGATCACGTCTCTATCCATGCGCGCGATGTCTTCGGGTTTAACGTCGGAGGTAAAGCAATGCCAGTAATCGATCACCATTTTGACGTTGCTGCGTTCGGTGCGATCGATGAGCTGCAGTTGGTGCGCCAAGGTGTTCAACGGCGTCCAGGACAACGCTTCCAGATAAAGCAGGACGTCGTATTGCTTGGCCAGGTCCGCCAGCAGCGCGAGATTGCTGGCAGTTAACGCCAATTGTTGCGCTTCATCGTGCCCCAGCAAACCGCTGTAATGAGCACTCGTGCCATGCATTTGGAAATCGATCACCGCTTGAACATTGATCGGCCCGGTGAGCACTTGCACGCCTTTGGCGCCGGCCAGGTTGGCCAGTTGAAAAAGCCGTTCCGCTTCCTTCAACAGATCATCGCGTTCAGCGCCCTGGCGTTCGATATCTCTCAGGTAGCCGATCCCCGTGACGTGGGTTTTGCTCAGCAGGGTTTTGAGTTCCGACTCGGAATGACCGGCCAGCAAATAGGCTTCCAGTTTGCCGCTGTAGATTTCCAGCGCATCGAAACCGACGGTCTTTGCGATGTCGATGTCTATCGCCAGCGTCGAATGTTTGGCGACTGTGGAATGCAAGGCCAGGATGTTGTTTTGAGTGTGCATATAAGGCTCCTACCGTTGACATCCAGTGTAGAGCGATAGGGTTTCGACGGTTATTTCGCACTCACGGCAAATGCGGCGCAACCTGACGCAGTTTCTGCGTCAGGTTGTGGCAACGGGTCATTCAACCCGCGAGACGGTTGGCCAAGATGGCGACGGCCATTGCAGCCGCCTCAAGTCGCTCCTGCGACAACCTTCCCTGAGTGATAGCCGCGGTGATGGCGCGAACAATCTGTGGAATCTCAGGCATCGCGTTGGCGGAAACCAGCAACAGATCCGCCCCCGCGTTCAGCGCCGCAACCGCCACTTCGCCGAGCGATAAGTCTCCGATGGTTGAGCGGTGGTCGAGGTCAATGGTCATGACCAGGCCCTTGAACCCCAATTCCTGGCGCAGCAAACCGATCAGCTCGGGTGACACCGAGGCGGCAACCGGCGGCTCGCACGCCAAAAAAATCGCCGGCCCCATCATGACCGCGTCGGCCCCGGCATTCACCCCGGCTTGAAACGCAGGCCAGTAGGCACGCAGTTGATCCAGCGACTCGTTGACCACCGCCACTTCCGTGGCCGGTAGCTGCAATAGCACCGGATGCCCGGGGAAATGCTTCAGCGTGCTGGCCAGCCCGGCCCGACGCACACCACGCACATAAGCCCCAACCATAGCTGCGGCGCGGTCGACATCATCGCTAAGTGTGCGCCCCTGCAACCAGACGTTGGTGCCGCCCAGCACGTCGGCGGTCGGCGACAGCAGCAGATTCACCCCGGCGTTGCGCACGGCGGTCGCGACTTGAAAGCACGCTTCTTCAAGTTCAACGATGCCCATCGCCCTGGCCCGCTCAGGCTCGGGCAGCGCCGGCGCTATCCCTTGCAAACGGTGCACGGCGGAGATGTCCGCATCGGCCGCGAGCAGCAACGGACCGCCCAGTTCCTTTGCCGTGCCGGTGAATCGTTGCCACTTTTCCAGGGTTTCCGCTTGCAGGCGGCTCTCGCTCATTTTTCCGCTGACGTACTCCTGCGCGGTCTCGCCGAAGAGCAGGCTGCGCCCGCCACTGCCGAGAAAACGACGCACGCCGTCATTCATGTCCAGATCGAGCAACACCGGAAACAGCACGCTGAATGCCTTGCTTTCAAGGGTGCTCATGATCAACCCCGACGGGAGATGTGTTGGTTGTGATTGGCCGCTGCCAGTTCGCGAACCTTGGTGGCCGCGGCCAACAGAATCTGACAATCCAGAACGCCTTCTTGGACAGCCGCGACAATTGCCTCGGCGATGGCATCCAGGCCCGACTCGCTGGACACCAGCAACAGGTGCGCGCCGGCCGCCAGCGAAGCGACAGCGGTGTCGGTGATGGCGTTGCCCCTGAGGATGGAAACCGCATCCAGATCATCGGAAATGATCAAGCCATCGAAGCCGAGGGTGTCACGCAAAACCCCGATGACTTTGGCCGAGGTCGAGGCGGAGTGATCAGGGTCGATGGCAGGGAAAACTGCAGGCCCCGGCATCACTGCTTGCACACCAGTGGCAATGACGTGCTTGAACACGTCGAGGTTGTCATTGAGCAATTCCAGCGGCCCGGGAACCGTGGCCTCAGCGATTGCCGGATCCAGCTCGGTGACGTAATGACCGGGAAAATGTTTGGCAGTGGCGATGACCCCGGCGCGCTGCACTCCGCGGATAAAGGCACAGGAAACCCGACTGACTTCGACGGGGTCGGCCCCCAAATGCCGGTTGTGCAACCACGGGTTGGCGCCCGTGACCACATCGACGATCGGCGCCAGGAACAGGTTAACGCCCAAGCCCCGTGCCACGGTGGCCATCTCAAAGCAGCGTTGCTCGATGTCTTGAGCACTGAGGTCCTTGAGCTGTTCTCTCGACGCAATGGCAGGCACCAGTTGGTGCAGGCGCTCGATGCCTCCGAGTTCCTGATCCACCGCAATCAGCACGGGCGCCCCGGCCAATGCTGCCGCCTCTGCGGCGATCGCGATAAAGCCGGCCTGGGTCTCAGCGCCCTTGCGCGCCGGGCTCATGTCACGGCTGACGTACTCATCCCGGGTTTCACCGAGCAAAATGGAAACGCCGCCTCGGCTCAAGTAACGACGGACGTTGTCGTCCAGGTGCAAATCCCCGAATGCGGGCAGCAGGACCGAATACGCAGCTTGATGCAGTTCGCTTGACATCGCTTTTCCTCAACACCGTTTTTGAGCAGAACGCTCGACTTTATTGACGCATGACGAAGTGCCACGCATGATACCGATCAACTTCGAGCACAAAACGCACGCCATATGCTCGATTGCGCTCACTCTACACAGGGAATCGATTTAGTCAATGCTCACTCATGAAGCTTTCCCCGGGGAACGACAGAACCTGATCGCGGAACGGCTGGCGACCCATGGTCGGGTGCTGGCAGGCGATCTGGCCCAGGAATTCAATGTTTCCGAGCACTCGATCCGCCGCGATCTGGCGACACTGGCGGAAGCAGGCATCTGCAAACGGGTCTACGGCGGGGCTATATCCGTGGCACCGGTGCGCGGCGGCGACCATGCTCAGGCTGACCGCAAAAGCTCACTGGGGCAGGCCGCTGCGGCACTGATCAAGTCCGGCCAACATATTTTCATCGACGGCGGCACCACCAACGCTTCGATTGCTAGCGCAATCGATCACAACCTCGCAGTTTCTATCACCACAAACTCGCCAGCCATTGCCCTGGAAATGCAAAAGCTGCCGCTGGCCGATGTGATCTTGCTCGGTGGGCGCCTGCACAAGGCAACCGGCAGCACCGTGGGGCTGACGGCGATTCAGCAGTTGTCGAACTTCAATTTCGACCTGTGCTTCTTGGGCGCCTGCGCGATTGATGCGGTCAAGGGCGTGACGGCGTTCGACATGGACGATGCGGAATTCAAGCGCACGGTGGTGTCTCGCAGCGGCCAGATTGTGGTGGCCGCGACCAATGAAAAACTGTCGAGCATCGCGCATTACCAGGTCGCGTCCTGCGAGGAACTGGGTGTGCTGGTGGTGGAAAAAGACGCCCCGGCCGAACGTCTTGGCCCGATTCAGGCCAAGGTTTCAAACATCGTGGTCGCATCTTGAGCCAACTGATTTACTGATCTGGAAAAGCCACCCAGGCCCGCCGTTGACTGGATTCGACACAGACCTGGGACAACACCACGCCGCGCACGCCCTCGTGAATATCCGGCAATGGCACGGTCGTCGCCGTTCGCCACCCTGCCCCGGCATCGAGGGCCTCGGCGAAATCGGCATAAAGCACGGCCAACGCCTCCAGATAACCCTCGGTATTGCCCGCCGGCAAACTGGTGAACGTCAACGTTTGAGCCGCGTTGTCGCTCTGGCCGCGACGGTAGATGCGGTCGGCGCCATCGATGGGCGTAAACAACAGGGTTTCCGGTGTTTCCTGGCACCACTCAAGCGACGCCTTGCTGCCAATGATTTTGAACCGCAACCCATTGCGATGCCCCGGCGCGGCGAAACTGGCCCACAGCAAGCCGTCCGCGCCGCCTGCAAATTCCAGTTGAACCACACAGGTGTCATCCAGCCGCCAACCGGGCACGACCGTGGTCAACTTGGCGTTGAGGCTCGTGCAGCGTCGCCCGGAAAGGAACTCGAGCATATTGAAAGCGTGGGTCCCGACATCGCCCAACGCGCCGGTCGGGCCGGCCTTTGCAGGGTCGCCACGCCACGCGAGGCTCTTACTCAAGCCGTCGACGCCCGGCGCCAGCCATTCCAGCAAATACTCGACATACATGAAGCGGATCTCACCCAATTCCCCGGACTGGATACGACTGCGGGCATCCCGGACCATGGGATAGCCCTGATAGGTGTAAGTCACCGCGAAAAACGTATTGTGCCGCTCGGCAATGCTGGCTAACCCGTAGGCTTCTTGCGGGTCATTGACCAATGGCTTGTCGCAAATGACCGGGATCCCCGCCTGGAGAAACAGTCGGCACGGTTCGAAATGCAGGTGATTGGGCGTGACAATGACCACCGCATCGATGGGGTCCGGCCGACGGGATTCGGCAGCGGCCATTTCTGCGAATGACAGGTAAATCCTGTCTTGCTCAAGATTGAACGCCGTCCCGGCCTCACGGCATTTATCCGCGTCCGAAGAGAAGGCGCCGGCGACAATCTCGAAGCGATTGCACAAACGCATGGCCGCTCGATGATAGCTGGCGAAATAAGCGCCCTGTCCACCGCCGACCATGCCGACCTTGAAACGCCTTTGCCCTGGAATATCACCGGTTAATCTTGCCATCGCTTAAAGACTCCACTAAGAGGACGCTTAGGTGCATCCCATGAGTATCAATGGCGATTGTTTTATTCTCCATTTCGCACCACTTCGATACATGACGCGCACTGAAGCACCTGCGTCCTGACCGATCTGGCCAGCTGGTTCTTTCACAGGAAGCAACATCAGGTGTTACCCGCGAAAAATCAATGTGTTACTGGCTGTGGTCAGTAGTAACCCGAAGGCTCTGGACTCGCCCGTCCGGCCACAATGATCCAACGTTTTCCATAGGTTTATCAGCGCCAATCAAGGCGAAAACATGCTGCATTCGCTTGCTTATAAAAGAACCCTGCGAACTGAATAAACCGGCACAAAACATGCTTGAATTAATAACAACAAATTCAAGCACTTGTGGTTAAGCAAAGGGTTATTTCGATAACTGCGCTATAACTTTTATAACCTGCCACTTAATTAACCAGACCCCATCGAGATAACAATGCCCAGCCGAGGAGATCAGCCCCCCATGTCGTTGACTGCCGCCACCTCGCACTCCGAGCGACAGCAGGTTCGCAGTGACTTGCAGGCGAATGTGCAAAAGAACCTGAGTACGCTAGTGGAGTCCTGCCGGTCGGTGGCCGACATGTGCCGCAAGGTCGACGTCAATCGCCAGCAGTTCAACAAATACCTGGTGGGTCAGCACGTTCCTTCGCAGAAGATCCTGCAGAAGATCGGCCGTTATTTCATGATGGAAGCCGAGGACCTGTTTCGCCCGCCTGCCGAGTTCAAGAAGTTCTATGAGGGGTATGAAAACGAACTGCCGACGGACTTGCGTGCCTCGGCGCAATTCAATCATTTCCTGCCGCTGGCCAAGCAGTCGGCCGATTTGCTCGAGGACTATCTGGGCGTCTATTACCGTTACCACAACTCATCGATCTACAAGGGCCGGATACTGCGCTCGGTCACCTGCCTGTATCGAGCCGATTCGATGGTGCAGTACGTCACGGTAGAACGCTTCCCGTTGCTCGATGGCAGCGGCAAGATCGGCTACTCGTTCACCTATCACGGCTTTTGTTTGTTGCTCGGAGACCGTTTGTTCCTGGTGGACTTTGAAGGCAAGCAACGCAACGAGATGACATTTTCGATCCTGACCCCACAGCATCGCCGACCGATCCGATTCCTGTATGGCTTGGTGACCGGCGTTGCGTCTTCGTCTTTCCGCCAGCCCTTCTCTACCCGAATGGCGCTGGGGCTGGTGGACAAAGGCAAGATCCGCAAACATCACCTGCGCAACGCCACCGCCGTCCTGCCCAGCGACCAGTCTTTACCGTTGGAAGTGCGCGAATACATGACCGGCGAAAACGCGACAATCGTGTGGGGCGGTCAGGACTGAGGCGGCGGCAAAACCACCTCGTTGATGTTCAGACCTTGTGATGCTGCCCGTCGATGATCGACGGCGCATCCACTGCCGTGCTGACGTGGGGCACCGGCGTTGGCGGGTGTTCGTTGCCCTGCTCATCGTCATTCATGGCTTTGCGAAAGCCCTTGATGGATTCACCGACATCCGTGCCCAGGTTCTTCAACTTCTTGGTGCCGAAAACCAGCACAACCACCACCAGAATGACGATCCAGTGCTTCCAGTCCAAAATGCCCATCGCATGATTCCTCTGCAGACCCGTTGATTAATTCACCCGCGAACCGCGCGCCGTGATCACCTCGACCAACGACGGCCCCTTGCTGTTCAGGGCCTTGATAAAGGTTGGATTGAGTTGTGAAGCGTGCTCGACCCGCCACGCCTCAAGCCCGAAATTCCTGGCAATGCCGGCAAAGTCCGGCGAGTAAGGTTTGCCGTCCGGCAAATTGAATTCGCCAGCGCGGTGCTGCTCGACCACCGGGACCTGCACATCGCTCAATGACACGTAACCACTGTTGTTAAACACCAGGAACACCACGGGAATGCTGTGCATCACGCACACCGCCATTTCCTGCATCGACTGCAGGAAATCCCCGTCGCCTACGGCGCACACCACCTGACGCGCCGGCATGGCGAGCTTCGCGCCGATCGCCGCCGGCACCGCCCAACCCAGCGTGCTGACACGACCGGTGCACAGATGGTTGCCGGGATTGTCGAGGGGGAACATCTCCCGTGCGATGGCCTGGATCCGCCCCGCGCCGATGACCAGCATCGCATCACTTTCCAGCACCGCGCGCAATTCAGCCAAGGGTTTGTGAACGGTCAAGGCCGGGACGTCAATGGTACTGTCTTCAACCCAGCGCGCCGCTGGATGTTCATCTGGCCCGGCTGTTTTCAATCGGGGATCTGGCCGTTGGACTTCGCTGCTGGCTCGTAACGTGGCGGGCGCCAGGCTGACGTCCAGCGAGGCGGTCTGCACCGCTTGCGCAATCTCCAGGCTGACCGGGCCGACGCGGCCACTCAACATCGTATCGAACGCCTGACGCAGGGCGCGCGGCAGCTGTTCAATCGCCGAGACCTGCACATGCTCTTTGGTAATGCCGGGGGCCAACGTGGCCGGACGCTGAACAGCGCTGTCACCACTGATGATCAGCATCGCCGATGAATCCGCCAACGCGGCCGCCATCGCACCCAGGGCTTTCGAAATAGCCGGCGGGACGGGCAGCAGGACCGCCATGGGACGACCGCAGGCGCGGAAATAGCCGTCGGCCAGATGCACCGAGCTTTGCTCCTGCATCACTTGAATGAACGGGATATCGGTACCGGCCGTCAGCAACGCTTCCACCAATGCCCACGAGCCGTCACCCGGCATCCCGGCGACATAGTCGACACCGTTCGCTTTCAGCGCTTTCGCCACAATCTGGCCACCAGTGAGTTTCACAGGACACTCCAATCAAATCTCAGGATCGCGATTGGAGTATTCGCCCGCAGCAGCCCCGGCTCAATTTCGCACCCCCGGTAAAAGAGACGCAGGTTGACGCAGCTCATCCATCCCCCTCACCCGTTCAGGGAGAACTATGGTTAAAGGGAGTCTGCTGCGCCGATTAGGTCACTTTGATGCGTCAGAGTGCGTCGCTTTTAAAGATGCTGCGAAATTGAGTGCTCTGCCTGCCAGGCCAATACTCGATCCATGAAAACAACAAGCCGAGCCTATCAAGCGCTAGGCGCGCCGCTTCAAGTCTTGACCTTGCAACCCGAGGAAAGCGGCGCAGCCCAGCCAAGGAAGAGTCAATCGGATCAGTGGAGCTCAACCGCGCAATGCCCGTTGCATCAGGCAATTTTGCGCCGCCCGCCTCCCCAGCTGCAAAGGACCCATGCTGGCCATAACACTGCCGATCTACAGACATTGCTAGTCGCAAAGCGTTTGCTAACAACCACCCTAGGCAGGAACTCGAAATGAAAAAAGAAACAGAAACGGGTTATGGCTTGACCGGCATTGACCTGGATTCGATCAGCTTGAAACGGCGCACGTTTTTGCTCGGGGCCGCCGCCTCTGCCGTGGGGTTGTACGTGGGTTCTTTTGTGCCCAGTGCGTTCGCCGCGTCGGGCGGACATTTGGAGATTCTTGGCTGGGAAGGTGAAACCGGTGACGCGGAACTGGCCGAATGGCGCAAACAGCGTGGCATCACCGTGCGCTCCAGCTATGCCAGTAATCAGGACGACATTACCGCGCGGTTGGCCGGTTCCGATCCCGTGCAACTTGACCTGACCATGTACGCGTTGGGTTACGAGACCATCTACCAGGAAATGGGCCTGCTTAAGGCCATCGACACCTCGAAGATCCCCAACTACTCGCAGGAAAATACCGTCCCGCTGTTCTACAAGGGCAAACGTTGGTTCTGGGATGGCAAACAGTGGGGCGTGCCGCTTCTGTGGGGCATGAACACCATTGTCTACAACCCGAAAAACGTGAAAAAGCCTACCGAGTATAAGGACCTGCTGGACCCGAAACTGAAGGGCAAGCTGACCTTCGTCGATGACGGCACCTCAAACTGGTCACTCATCGCGATCATTGCCGGCTACGGCGACAAATTCCCCAACCTGACCCGTGCCGAGTTCGACGACGCCTTCGAAAAACTCAAACCGTATCGCGATCAATGCCGCGTCTTTGCCGCCTCTTCGGGCGACGCGGTGTCCCTGCTGGTGTCGGGCGAAGTCGACGCGGTGTTCTCGGCGTCCGCCAACACCCCGAGCGAAACCGTCAAGCGCGGCGTGACCACCGCGCTGTCAGTTCCCAAAGAAGGCGCAGCGCTCTGGTGCGATGCCCTGTTTATCCCCAAAACCGCCAAAGACGTGCCCCTGGCGCTGGAGTTCATCAACAAGACGCTCGAGGCGGATACCCAGGCCAAGATGGCTACCACCATGTTCTCGGGCGTGGTCAACCAGAAAGCCGTGCCGATGCTGCCCGAAGACCTGCGAAACACCTTCGACTACGCGAACCTCGACAGCTTTTTCGAGAAGTCGAAACTCTACGGCCAGCCCCCCCTGAGCTCCGACAAGTATGTGACCTATGCTGAATGGATCGATCAGTGGGCGAACTTCAAAGGCTCGTTCTAGAGCGGCCGGCAACCCGGTGTAGTGGAAGGTTGGTTTGAACGGACGGTCACCGGAGGGCGCGTGTCTACGGGCACGCGCTGCTCCGTTTGATGAGGGCGATGCAATGGCCTGTCGACGCCATTCGCAGCACCCGGAAACAGCACACGTTACGCCGTGCATGCGCTCGCCAAAGCGCCCTCGTTATCGATAAAAAAAGTAAAGGCACCCTAATCATGAACGTAGTCAACAACAGCGAGCCCATCCTTCTTGATGAACGGGATTCGCAGGCCGGTAAACACGTGAAAATCGACAAAAAAACCCTGAGCGGTTATTTGCTGGCGTCGCCTCCCCTGTTTTTCCTGGTTGTGTTCTTTCTCATCCCGTCGGTGCTGCTGCTGGTCGCCAGTTTCTGGACCGCCAAGACCTTCAGCATGGAACCGGCCGCCACCCTGGCCAACTATGCCAAGGCCCTTGGCGCCAGCGGGTTTTACGATTCGCTCTGGATCGCGCTGCAAAACGGTTTCTGGACCGCCGTGCTGTCAACGGTGATCAGCGCCCCGGTGGCTTATTACATCGTTTATCGAACGCGCTCCAACGCCGTGCTGTACCTGGCGTTGATCTCGTGGTTTTCCAGCTACCTGGTGCGGGTCTACGCCTGGCGCTCGATCCTGGGCACCAACGGCGTGATCAACTCCACCTTGCTGCACCTGGGGCTGATCGATCAACCACTGGACTGGCTGGTGTTCAGCAAGTTTTCCGTGGTGTTGACCCTGGTCCACATCATGTTGCCGTTCACCCTTTTGCTGTTGGTGTCGGGCCTGCGCGACATCAAGAAGGATTACCTCGAAGCGGCCGCCGACCTGGGCGCCAGCGGCGCCACTATTTTGTGGCGGGTGATCATTCCGATGGCGCACAAGAGCATCGTCAGCTCGTTCATGTTCACCTTCGTCCTCGCCGCCAGTGACTACGTCACACCGCAGTTGTTGGGCGGTCGAGACGCCATGACCACCGGCCTGGTGATCGCCAACCAGTTCCGCTCGGTGGGTAACTGGCCACTGGGGGCGGCGATGGCCTACCTGCTGTTGATTGTCTTCATGCTGGTCTATGCGCTGCTGCTGGGTGTGTTGCGGGCGGCCAACCTGGCGCCCGGCAAGCGTTACCACGACTGAATGCCGCCCATAACAATGCAAGGTGACCGCCATGATCAGACTCTTCACTTACGTTTACATGCTGTTTCTCTACGCGCCGATCGCGATTATCACGCTGTTCAGCTTTCACTCGTCGGCTTCGTTGTCGTTCCCGTTCGAGGGCTTCTCCACCCAATGGTATGAGGCGCTGTTCAGCAGTTCGGACTTCATGACGGCACTGACCAACAGTGCCATCGTCGCCGCGGGCTCGACCGTGCTCACCACCCTGCTGGGCACGTTCTCGGCACTGGCGCTGATGCGCATGAAAGGCCGTGTCAAATCGGTCTTTGCCTTCATGAACTTCGCCCCCATCGCCCTGCCCGGTCTGTTCCTCGGGATCGCGCTGGTGATTTTCTTCTCGTTGATCGGCCTGCCGCGTTCGCTGCTGACCGTGGTGATCGGTCATACGCTGTTCACCTTTCCGTTTTTCGTCGAGTCCGTGCGTTCACGCCTGGAGTACTTCGATCTGTCGTTCGAAGAAGCGGCGCGGGACCTGGGCGCCACACCGCTCAAGGCGTTCTGGCTGGTGACGCTGCCGATCATCGGCCCGACGATTGCCGGCGCCGCGATCCTCGCCGTGGCGCTGTCCATGGACGAATTCCTGATCACCGTGTTCGTCACCGGCAGCGACACCACGCTGCCCCTCATGATTCTTTCGATGATGCGCCGCGCCGTCAGCCCAACCATCAATGCCGCCTCGGTATTCATGCTGGTCGTGACCATCGCCATCATCGTCATCGCCGGCCTGGTCATGACCTTGCGCCGTCGTCGTCTCGAACTTGAACGTGCTGAAACTGCAGAGTAATCACCATGACCAACAGTATTGAACTGACCGGAATCTCCAAAAGCTACGGTGGCCTGTCCGCCCTGGGCAAAGTCGACCTGACCGTAAAACGCAACGAAATCCTGACTTTGCTCGGCCCCAGTGGCTGCGGCAAGACCACCCTGATGCGCATCATCGCGGGCTTCGAAGAACCCACCACCGGCAAGGTCGTGATCGACGGCAAGGACTCCACGTCCCTGCCGCCCGAGCAGCGTCCGGTGAACATGGTGTTCCAGAAATACGCGCTGTTCCCGCACCTCGATGTCTTCGACAACGTGGCGTTCGGCCTGCGCCTGAAGAAGAAACCGAAGGATGAGATCAAACGTGAAGTGACCAAGGCCCTGGAGCTGGTGCAATTGGAAGGCTTCAAGAATCGCTGGATCTCCGAGCTCAGCGGCGGCCAGGCCCAAAGGGTCGCTCTGGCCCGGGCGCTGGTGAATCGCCCCGCGGTGTTGCTGCTCGACGAACCGTTAGCGGCACTAGACTTGAAGATTCGCCACCACATGCTCAACGAGATCAAACGGATCCACGAAGAGACCTCGACCACCTTCGTCTATGTGACCCATGACCAGGACGAAGCGATGATCCTGTCGGACCGCGTGGTCCTGTTGAACAAGGGCGGCATCGAACAGATCGGTGGCCCGCAAGAGATGTATTGGTCACCGCGCACACTGTTCGCCGCGAAGTTTTTCGGCGACACCAATATAGTCAACGGCACCTATGGGCTGGGCGATACCAGCAATGGCTTTGTGGACCTGCCGTTCGGTCGCTATGCGCACACGGCCAAGAACAGCCTCGGCGCCGGGCCGGTGAATGTGTCGATCCGTCCTGAAACCATCGGCCTTGAGCCCGCTCTAGGCGCGACGCTGGCTGACGGCGCCTTTGCCGGGAAGGTGAAGGACACATCGTTTATCGGTAATCGGGTGATTTACCGGGTGGCGGTGGCTGGCGGCACCATTGACCTCAAATGCCAGCAACTGCCGACTCCGGGCAGCCTCACGCTGCCGCCCGGAGCGGACGTGGCGCTGACCTGCAAGCCGGACAGTTTTGTGGTGATACCGGCGTAAACACAAACCCCTGCCGAATTCAGCGCGGGATCTATCAGTCACTTCAGCGCTGGATCATTCGCTCTTGCACAAGAGCATGATCCGGCGTTTTTTTTGACCAGGACGGTACACAAAAATGGTCGACTATATCGTGGTCGGGGGCGGGTCAGCCGGGTGCGTGATTGCAGCACGTTTGAGCGAAAATCCGCAGGCTTCAGTGATCCTCCTCGAAGAAGGTCCGAGAGACAGCCACCCGTTTATTCATCTGCCGGTCGGTTTCTACAAGACCAGCCAGGGCAACCTGGTCGAGCATTACCCCTGGGAGCCGCCAGCGGACTATATCGGCACCGCCAACCCCACCATGGTGCAGGCGCGCGTGCTGGGCGGCGGCAGTTCGGTCAACGCCATGGTGTACCTGCGCGGGCAACCCGCCGATTACGACAGTTGGGCCGCCGGCGGTGCTCAGGGCTGGGCCTATCAGGACGTCCTGCCCTTCTTCAGGAAATGCGAGATCAACGACCGCTTCAGCAACGACGCCCACGGCACCGATGGCCCGCTCGGCGTCAGCGATCAGCGTTATACCCACCCCTTGACCAAGCTCTGGCTGCAAGCCTGCCAACAGGCTGGATTGGCCTATAACGCCGACTTCAATTCCGGGGTGCAGGACGGCTGTGGGTTGTATCAAATCAACGCAAAAAACGGCCTGCGATCAAGCGCCTCCATCGCGTACCTGAAGCCTGCGCGCAAGCGCCCGAACCTGACGGTGAAAACCAACTGCCGGGTCTTGCGCATCCTCATCGAAAAGGGGCGCGCGACGGGCGTTGAATACAGGGAGAAAAATCAGCGCCGAGTACTCAGGACTGATGGCGAGGTCATTGTCAGCGCCGGTGCGATCAACTCGCCGAAACTGTTGATGCTGTCGGGCATTGGCCCGGCCAGTCACCTGCACGAAAAAGGGATCAAGGTGATGCATGACCTACCTGGAGTCGGGCAGAACTTGCAGGACCACATCGAAGTGTCCTTGATCAATGAACTGCGGCGCCCCTTGAGCTACGACAAGTACAAAAAGCCGCACTGGAAACTCGCAGCAGGCTTGCAGTACGCGTTGTTTCGGGAAGGCCCGGTGACCTCCAACGTGGTCGAAGGCGGCGCGTTCTGGCGCACGTCGGTGGCGCAGAACCGTGCGGATGCGCAGTACTGCTTCATGGCCGGCGCCGGCGTCGAGGCGGGCGTCGGTTCCGTCCCTGGCGGCAATGGCTGCACCTTGAACGTGTGCCAGACCCGCCCGCGCTCGACGGGTGCCGTGCAACTGCGCAGCGCCAACCCGATGGACTTGCCGTCGATTGAACCCAACTACCTGACCGACCCCTTCGATCTGGAGTGCATGGTGCAAGCGACCGAATTCGGCCGCCACATCATGTCCCAGAGCGCCATGGCCGGGCACATCCTGCGCGAGCACGTCCCCGCCGAACCCTTGCGCACCCACGACGATTACCGCAAGTTCGTGCGCCAACAGGCCCACGCCGCGCTACACCCGGTCGGCACCTGCAAAATGGGCGTGGACGAGATGGCGGTGGTGGACAACACGTTGCGCGTACACGGGATCGAAGGCCTGCGCGTCGCCGACAACTCCATTGCACCGAGTTTGTGCTCCAGCAACACCAACGCACTGGCGATCATGATTGGCGAGAAAGCGGCGGATCATATCCAGCACGCTCATTAGCAAACACAGCACAGCCCCCCTGTGGGAGCAAGCTTGCTCGTGATAGCGGTGTAACAGGCGACATTGATGTTGAATGTACCGCCGTCATCGCGAGCAAGCTCGCTCCCACAGGTGATCTTTGCCGGGCCCAGGACTTGTGAACGACACCAGTCCAGCGTGGGAGGATCAGATCCTGAAGTTGTTCATCAGCACCTGTTGCTGGTTCGCCAGGTCATTCAGAGATTGGCTGATCCGGGCCGATTGATCGGCCTGTTCTACCAATGCACCGGTCACGTCTCTGATCGCCGAGACGTTGCGGTTCACTTCTTCTGTCACCGCACTCTGCTCTTCCGCCGCGCTGGCGATTTGCAGGTTCATGTCCGTCATGATCTCGATGTTTTGGCTGACATGGGCCAACGCACCGACCGCCTCCAGGGCCTGGGCGGCGCTGGCGTCTGCCTGGCGGTGCTGGCTCTGCATGGCATTCACCACCTCGCGCGTACCGCTTTGCAGGCTTTCGATCACGCCCTGGATCTCACTCACGGAATCCTGCGTGCGCTGGGCCAAATGGCGAACCTCATCCGCCACCACCGCAAATCCCCGTCCCGTCTCCCCGGCCCTCGCCGCTTCGATTGCAGCGTTGAGTGCCAACAGATTGGTTTGCTGGGCGATGGTGCGAATCACATCAAGCACACTGCCGATTTTCTCACTGCTGTCGGCAAGCTGGCGGACTCCGGTCATGGCGCCGCTCATGTGATCGGCCAGCAACTGAATGGAATGCGCAGCCGTCTCGATGGTGCCTTTGCAGGACCGCGCCGCGACATCACCATTGCGCGCAGCCGTCGCGGCCATGGACGCATTGCGCGCGACGTCTTGTGAAGTCGCGCTCATCTCATGGGCAGCGGTGGCGACTTGCTCGACCTCGCGCAGTTGTTGCTGCATGCCGCTGCTGGTTTGAGTCGCAATCGACGACGCCTGATCTGCGGTGGATCGAGTCTCCAGAACACTCTGACTGACCTCGGCAATGATCGGCTGCAGCTTATCGAGGAAGCGATTGAACCACCCCACCAGCGCGCCCATTTCGTCACGCCGCTCGGCGCTCAACCGGCGAGTCAGGTCGCCCTCGCCATTGGCAATGTCTTCCAGCATGGCGGACACCCGGCGAATAGGCCGAGTGACACTCACCGCCAACAACCCCATCAATAGCGTACCGGCCACCGTGACCCCGATTCCGGTGGCCACTTGCACCATGACCGACCGCCGATTGGATTGCTCCATGATCTGCTGCATCTCTGCGACCGAGGCCATCAACGTGGCGCGCGGCACTTCGATAACAGTCATCCACTGGCTGGCGTTCGGGATCGGCGAAAACGGCACGACGAGCATCACGTTGGCGCTGTCAGGCTCATCGTGGACCAAGGTTTTCCCCGACTTCGCGCCCTCGAACATGTCAGCAGCCTGTCGTGGGTAGAGGTCCTTGATGGATTTTCCCAACGCCGCAGGGTCGCCGCTTTTACCCATGACGGCACCGGCGGCGCTGACAAACGTCAGTTGTCCCTGGCCGTCGAACAGCGAGGTACTGGCTTTCTGCGCGATGTTTTGCAGGCTGCTCAACGGCAGGTCGATGCTTACCACACCAAGGAATTTCCCACCATCCATCAATGGGATCGCGATGCTCGACGTCAGGGTCGGCACAGCGTTGAGCTGGAAGGTATAGGGCTCGATCAGGCAGGCCTTGCGGGTTTTTTTCGGGCAATTCCACCAGGCTTTCCCAGGGTCACCGTCGTCCAGCATTTCCTTTTCGTCGAGGACGAAGTTCTGCATCGACGAGACGTATACCGCAAACCGGCCTTTAGGGTTGCCGGTGAATTCGGCGCCATTGATGGCGCTCCCGTCGGCACCGTCCAGGGCATTCGGCTCAAACGAAATGCCGACGCCGAGGATCTCCGGTGTGGTCGCCACTTGCGCGCGAATCAGGCGATAGAGATCACCGCGCAACTGCGCCGGGGCCAAGCCATTTTGCTTGGCCTGGCGGCGCATCATCACCACTTGGGTAGCCAGGGAACGGGTGAACATCAGGCTGCTGAGGAAGCGTTGCTCAATCCCGTTGGCCTGCAAGAACCCCGTCGCCTCCAGGTATTGCATGGAGGCCTGGGACAGCGCCTGGGTACTGGACTCGCTGACCACTGCAGAGGTGTCGCGCATCTGTTGAATCGAAAACCCCACCAGGCAAAGCACCATGACAAACAGGCAACTCCCGGCAGCCAGCGTAATTCTTGTTTTAATCGAGAAGGTTCCCATCGCATCGCCTCACTAAAATCCAGCCTGGAACAACGAGTTCTGTCGAGCGCTTCAAAAAAAAAGCTCCCCATACGGAGAGCCTGAAAACACTTGGAAAGACGGTGAGAGTGACCAACAGCAGCGAGAAACGACCCTTTTTCTCGCTACCCGCTTGCCAAGTGCTGCAACTGAGCAACAACCCTCAAGCGTGTTTCTTGTAGCGACGAATGCGAATATCCGCCTGCTCCTTGTGCCCGGCGAAGCCTTCCATGCCGCACAAGCGCGAACAGTATTCGCCAACCAGCACCGACGCTTCGTCCGTCAGCACGCGTTGATAAGTGCAGGTCTTGATGAACTTTCCGACCCACAGCCCGCCGGTGTAACGCGCGGTGCCGGTGGTAGGCAGGGTGTGGTTGGTACCTATCACCTTGTCGCCGTAGGAGACGTTGGTCCGTTCACCGAGGAACAGCGCGCCGTAGTTGGTCATGTGCTCCAGGAAATACAGCGGCTCGCGAGTCATCACCTGGACATGCTCGGATGCAATCCGGTCGGCTTCCTGCACCAGCTCGTCGACGGTGTCGCACAGGATAATTTCGCCATAGTCACGCCAGGCAACCGAGGCGACGGGCGCGGTCGAGAGAATGGCCAATTGGCGCTCGATTTCGGCCGGCAGGGTTTCTGCCAGTACCGTGCTGTTGGTCAGGAACACCGCAGGCGAGTTGACGCCATGTTCAGCCTGGCCTAGCAAGTCGGCGGCGATGATTTCAACATCGGAACTGTCATCGGCAATCACCAGGGTTTCGGTCGGGCCGGCGATCAGGTCGATACCAATTTTGCCGAACAGTTGGCGCTTGGCTTCCGCGACATAAGCGTTACCTGGCCCGACGATCATGTCCACCGCTTTGAAGGTGTCGGTGCCCAGGGCAAACGCGGCAATCGCCTGTACGCCGCCGACGCAATAGATCTCATCGGCACCGGCCAGGTACATCGCGGTGACGATCGCCGGATGGGGGTTGCCATCAAAAGGTGGCGCTGCGGCGACCACGCGTTTCACGCCCGCCACCTTGGCGGTCAGCACGCTCATGTGCGCCGAGGCCAGCAACGGGTATTTGCCGCCGGGGATGTAGCAGGCCACCGAGTTCACCGGAATGTTGCGGTGCCCGAGGATCACCCCCGGCAGGGTTTCGACTTCGACGTCGTGCATGGAGGCTTTTTGCACTTCGGCAAACCGGCGGACTTGCGCCTGGGCGAATTTGATATCGCCGATTTCCTGCTCCGACAGACTGGCGACACACGCCGCGATTTCTGCGTCGGTCAGGCGGAAAGACACGGGTTCCCATTTATCAAATTGCTTCGAGTATTCACGCACGGCGGCGTCGCCGTTCCTGGCGATGTTGGCGATGATCTGCTCAACCGTCTCGCGGACTTGGGACGCAATCTCGGCCTGAGCTTCGACAGGCTTACTTTTCTTCAGATAACGAATCATCAACTTGCTCCAGGTGGTTCTTGAGGGCACGCCACATGCACTCAGCATTGGCGACCATCTTTTCTCACCTCCCTGCCCCGGGCAATTTCGCAGGCTCCTTATTGATGACGCGATCTGACGCAGCACAGACGCAATGCTGAAGCACTGACAGCGACAACTATTGTTATTCGTATAACCATTTATTAACAAACCCTTGCGACCTGATCGTTTTCAGAACTACCGGTTATTTACAAACTGCGACCTGCGCGGCTTTAAGGCCCATAAAACAAGGGCCGCAAGCCATCACCCATAAAAAAACAACGAAGGCATTGACTTAGTAATTCTGAGTGATAGTTTAAATAAGCGGTTATACGTATAACCTAATAATCACACCCAACTTGAAGAGGTGACCAACCGTGAGTCGAGTCTTGTATTTATACGGTGGCTGGCCCGGCCATTACCCCTACGAAATTGCTGCATGGGCTCGGACCGTTTTCCAGGAACTGGATTTCGACGTCGAAGAGTCCACCGACATCTTCACACTGGACAGGGACTTGACCGGTTACGACCTGATCGTGATCGGCTGGAACAACGCCGTGACCACGGAAACGCTGACCGCCTCCCAGGAAAACCGCCTGCTCGAAGCCATAGAAAGCGGCACCGGGCTGGTGGGTTGGCATGGCGCGGGCGCCGCTTTTCGCGCCAGCCTCAAGTATCACTGGGTGCTGGGCGGCTCGTTTCTCGAGCACCCGATGGGCGAAGGTTTTCCCCATCCGTACCAGGTCAACATCATCGACCACAGCCACGAAGTCACCCAAGGCGTCGAGGATTTCGAGGTGCGGTCCGAGCAGTACTACATGCAGGTCGACCCGAACATCCACGTATTGGCCGAAACCACCTTCGACGGTAACCCGTTCCCCTGGCTCAAGGGCCATCGCAGCCCGGTCGCCTGGGTTCGCCAGTGGGGGCAGGGCCGGGTGTTCTATCACTCGATCGGCCACGACACCAGCAACCTGGCCGACCCGAATATCCGCCGCCTGACCAAGCAGGGCCTGAACTGGGCAACTCGCGGCCGCGCACAAAGCACTGAAAAAACCACCCCACTTTCATCAACCCAAGGAGTCCTGTCATGACTAAATTGACCGGCAGCCAGATCGTGGCTCAAACCCTGAAAAACTATGGCGTCGAATACGTCGCCGGCATCCCCGGCCACGGTATCTGGACCCTCACCGATGCCTTCCTTGAGGAAGACTCGAAACTCAAGTTCATCCAGGTCTTCCACGAACAGAGTGCGGTTCACCTTGCGGACGGTTACTACCGGGTTTCCGGCAAGCCGATGGCGGCGGTCACTTCCATCGGTGCCGGCGCGGCCAATACCGTTATCGGCATGGCCACCGCGTTCACCGACTCCACCAGCCTGATGCTGATCACCGGTGGGCCGCCCACCCACATGCGCGGCCACGGATTGCTGCAGGAGCTGGAGCGCTATACCGACAACGACTTTCCGAAAATCGCCGAAGCCGTGACCAAGCGTCACTGGGTCGCGACCCGCGTTGAAGAACTGCCGTTCATGATGCATCGGGCCTGGAGCGCAATGGTCACTGGCCGCCCTGGTCCGGTTCATCTGGAAATCCCGATGGACGTTCAGGCCGAAGCCGCCGAAGTAACCCTGCACGCCCTGGAAGAACGCACCCCGATCGGCAAATGCTTCCCAGACCCGGCAGCTACCGCCCGTGCGGTTGAAGAGCTGAAGACGTGCAAGCGCCCGGTGCTGGTGATCGGCGGCGGTGTCATTACCGGCGAGGCCAGTGCTGAAGTGCTTGCCCTGGCCGAAGCCTGGAAGATTCCGGTGGTGACCACCTGGAACGGCAAAAGCGGCTTCCCCGAAGATCACCCGCTGTTCGCCGGCAGCGTCGGTCAGACCGGTACGATGTGCGGTAATAAAGTGGCGTCCACCGCCGATGTGATCATCGCCGTGGGTTGTCGCTTTACCGACTGGTCGTCGTCCAGTTATGCCAAGGGTGTGACCTTTGCGATTCCGCCGTCGAAGCTGATCCACATCGATATCGATCCGCACGAAATCGGCAAAAACTACCCGGTCACCGTGGGTATCTGTGCCGATGCGAAATACGCCCTGGCCCACATCGTCGAAGGCTTGAAAGGCCAGACCGTGGACCGCGAAGAATACCTGGCCGACCTGCGCGGTTATCAGGACGAATGGGAAACCAAACTGGCGGGTCGTCGCGACTCCGACCGCTTCCCGTTTACCTCGCAACGTCCGCTGGGCGCGCTGCGCAAGATCTTCCCGCGGGACACCATTGTGGTGGTCGGCTCCGGCAACACCCAGGGCGCGGTCAAGCAGACCTTCCCGGTGTACACGCCGCGTACACACCTGACCTCTGGCGGTTTCTCGTCCATGGGCTGGGCGGTGCCTGCGGCGATCGGAGCCAAACTGGCGGCGCCGAACCAACCGGTGGTGTGCATCCTCGGCGATGGTGACTTCCTGATGACCTCACAGGAAATTGCGATCTGCGTGACCAACAACATTCCCGTGGTGTTCATGATCCAGAACAACGCCGGATACATGTCGATTCGCGGTGGCCAGCGCAAGCAGACCAGTCGCCACATCGGCACCGAGTTCAACCACCCGGATGGCACGCCGTACAGCCCGGATTTCAAAGCGGTCGGCGAAGCCTTCGGCCTGAAATCCTATCGCGTGGAGCGCCCTGAAGACCTCGAGCCAATCCTGCAGGAAGCCCTGGACCTCAACGTGCCGGTGCTGATCGAAGTCCCGACTGACCGTGACGCCGCGGGCCCTTGGGTGCCGGGTTGGTGGGACTTCCCGATTCCTGAGTACATCACCGACGAACGCCAGGACGAATACCGGGAACTACGCAACTCCGAACAGCACCTATAAGAACTGGAGCAGCTCAAATGAGTGATGCCTTGATTTCGCATCATGCAGAGCTGAATCCACAACCGGGGGCGCCGCGCGAACCGCGCGCCCTCGACGTGGTGACACCTGATGCAGATGGCAATATCAACTGTGATGTCGTGATTATCGGCTCGGGCATGGGCGGCTCAACCTTTGCCCATGCGCTGCGCGAGAGTGGGCTGGACATTGTGATCGTCGAACGGGGGGATTTCCTGCCCCGTGAAATACAGAACTGGAGCAGCGAATCGGTGTTCGCCGAAGGCCGCTATCGCAATGCCGAACAGTGGCTGGATGAATCCAATCAAGCGTTTTCGCCGGGGGTGTTTTATTACGTCGGCGGCAACACCAAATTCTACGGCGCCATGCTGCCACGGTTTCGCGAAGAGGATTTTGGCGAAATTCAGCACGCCGAGGGCGTTTCACCCGCATGGCCCATCAGTTACGCGCAGTTGGAACCCTGGTACGCCGAAGCCGAAAAGCTTTATCGGGTGCATGGCCAGGCCGGCATCGACCCCAGCGAACCCTGGCGCTCGGGCCCTTTTCCGCTACCTGCGCTCAAACATGACCCCGCCCTGATTCCGCTGGAACAAAGCATGCGGCGTTCCGGGCTCAAACCCTTCGTGATGCCGGCAGCGGTGGATTATGGCGACGGCGGTGACTGCGTATTGTGTTCAACCTGCGACGGCTATCCTTGCCTCGTCGATGCCAAGGCTGACGCTGAAGTATCGGCGCTGAGACCTGCCTTGCGCAGTGGCACCGTCAGGCTGATGACCCGCACCACGATCAAACAACTGATCACCGGCACCGACGGCCGGACCGTGAACGAGGCCCGTGGCCTGATTGATGGCCGCGAGGTGACGCTTCGAGCCAAACGTTTTGTCCTGGCGTGCGGCGCGGTGAACAGCGCAGCCCTGTTGTTCAAGTCGGCGAACGATCAGCACCCTGAAGGCCTTGGCAACAGCTCTGGGCAACTGGGGCGCAACTACATGGTTCACAACAGCACCTTCATGCTGGCGGTGGACCCGCGACGCAAGAACAAAGTGATCTTCCAGAAGACCCTGGCCATCAACGACTGGTACAGCGCCAGCCCGCACAATTCGTTCCCGCTGGGTAACGTGCAGATGCTGGGAAAAATCCGTGAGCCCATGATTACCTCCATGCGCCCGTGGCTGCCAAAGTTCGCATCGCGATACATCACCGACCACAGCGTCGACCTGTATCTGACCTCTGAGGATTTGCCGACGCAGGAAAACCGCGTCACGTATGACAAACAGCGTGGTGCGATCAAGGTCCACTGGACGCCGAACAACCTCAAGGCTCATGAAGGTTTGGTGAGCAAGACCAGTAAAGTGATGCGCGAGGCGGGCTATCCAGTGATTCTGAAAGCACGCATGGGGATTGCCACCAACTCGCATCAATGCGGCACTGCCGTGATGGGCACCGACCCCGCTACCAGTGTGCTGGACGTGAATTGCAAGCTGCATGACCTGAATAACGTCTGGGTGGTCGACAGCTCTTTCTTCCCCTCATCGGCCGCGGTCAATCCGGCACTGACCATCGCCGCCAATGCCCTTCGGGTCGCGGCGAGCTTCAAACGCCTGCCGAGTTGAACGGTAAAAACCAACCTGAAGAATGGCTGCGGCGTACTTTACGCCGCAGCCCTGCGAGTTCTTAAGCGTCTGCTGCCTGCACATTGAGCGTCGATGTGCGCACAATCAATTTCGTGGCGAAAATCTTCTGCTCGGGTTCGAGCCGGGTGCCGGCTGGCGCATTCAGTTGTTCGGTCAGCATTCTTGCGGCGTAAACGCCCTTCTCCACCATGGGCTGGCCAATCGTGGTCAAACCGAGCTGAACCGCCTCAGGAATATCGTCAAAGCCAATTACGGAAAGGGTTTGCGGGACATTGCGATTGAGCGCGTGAGCCGTTTTCATGCAGGCGATCGCCATCACATCCGAGCAGGCAACCACCGCCGTGACGTCGTTGGACGTCAGCAGCGTGAAGGCGGCCGCTTGCCCCGCCGTCGAATCAAGTCCACCGGCCTCGATAATGCTCAGGTCCTCGAAGGCCAGGCCGGCCACACTCGCCGCTTCCACGTACCCGGTCAGCCGCTCTCTCACAATGCGCTCACTGGCGCTTTTGAATCGCTGCTGATCAATCGGGCCGCGATAACCGTCGGGGTTCAGACGGTCAATGATGATGCCTATTTTGCGATGCCCCAGGTCCAGCAGGTGTTGCATCTGCGTACGGGCGGCACCGCGATCATCAATCCCGACAAAAAATGAGTCTTCCACCAGTGGGGAATCGATCACCACAAACGGAATGTTCTGTTTCACCACGGCCAATACGGCTGGGTGATCATCAGGCAAGGTTGAGATAATCAAACCGTCCACCAGCCCGCGAAGAGCAAGGCTGCCGTGATTCGCCGCCTGCGCACGACCGACGAGCCGGTTGTTATTGAGTGGAAACAACGTCAGCGCGACATTTTCCAGCTCCCCTACTTCACTGATCCCGCGCAATAAGGCGATGGTGCAGGGATCGGCGAACGCCAGGGACAATTTGTCCATCATCATCAGCCCGATCGCCCCGATCTTGCCCGAGCGAAGGCTTCGTCCCAGAACATTGGGTCCCGGGTAGCCCAATGAGGCGGCCACCTCAAGGATGTGCTCACGCTGGGCTTGCGACAATTTGGAGGGGCGATTGTAAGCGTACGACACCGCAGGCTGAGACACCCCCGCCGCCAGTGCTACATCTTTCATTGAAACGGATGCCATCGCTTGCTTCCCAATCTTTTTGAAACCTCATACGAGGTCCGTGAAAAAACATGCACTCAGTGTAACCGTTGACGGGAAGCCTTCGGAACCAGTCGAGTAGCACTGACCATGATCGCGATCATTAATGAAGCGACTGCGAGCAGCGCCGCAGACAGACTGGTCGCGTGAGCGAAGAGTCCAATGACTGCCGGACCCATCAAGATGCCGAGGTAACCGAGACTGGTTGCCGCGGCAATCGCCAACTCACCCGGCATCGTCTGTTGGGCACCTGCCAGCGATAAGTAAACCGGAGCAATGTTCGCCAAACCAATACCTATGACGGCGAACCCCACCAGGTTTAGGAGCCAGTTCGTCGCCAGCACAACCATCATGAAACCCAGTATGACAATAAGGCCGCCACCGATGAGCACCACGCGCGAACCAAGCTTCAGCAGAATCCGGTCGCCACTCAATCGTCCCAAGGCCATCATCACGGCGAACGCCGCGTAGCCCAGGCCGGCAATCGAATGCTGAACTCCACGTACCTCCGCGAGAAACACCGCGCTCCAGTCAAGAATCGCCCCTTCCGCGAGAAAGGCGAACAGACAGAGCAAGCCCAACAACAAGACTTTTCGCGTGGGCCGGACAAATATCGGGCTGCCTTCATCGCCGCTGCGCCCCAACATTTGCCGCCCGGCGGTCAGGGCGAAAGCGACCAGTGCCGCCAACACCGCGCTGCTCGCCAGCAAAGGCGTAGCGCCGAGCCATAACAAGATGGTCATACCCGCCGCACTGACAATCGTTCCCAGGCTGAACAATCCATGAAAGCCTGACATGAGTGAACGGCCCGTCGCGCGCTCCACCATCACCCCTTGTACGTTCATCGTCACGTCGACTGATCCGCACCCAGCGCCGAAAACTGTCAAGGCAAACATCAAGCCTGCAAATGAATGCGTCGTCGCTAGCATCGGCAATGTCAGTAATACCAGTGCGATACCGACGTGCATGGTGAAGCGGCAACCTTTCCTGGCGTTCAGAATGCCGGCAAGCGGCATCATCACCAGTGAGCCCAGGCCGAGGCATAGCAACAGCAGGCCTAACGCACCGTCGTCGACCCCTGCTCGACTACGTGCATAAGGAACCAGAGGTGCCCATGCGCCCATGCAAAGGCCTGACATCAGAAATGTCAGCCGGTAGGCGGCCATATCAGGTGTGGCACACGGCAATACCAATTCTTGAGACGACACGCAAACCTCTGTGTTCGATTCATTAAGGTTATACGTATAACTCAAAACAATAAAATAGGCCAACAGGACAACGAAAAGCAGGACAACCACGCCCAGTAGGACTTGAGATTCGAATCTGCACGCACTGGCCACAAAATCGAAAAGGATTGACAGCCAGTCTGTTGCCAATGTTACTTTTATAAAGTTATACGTATAACCCTAACCACATAACCTTCCAATTGCATGAACACCCCAAAAAAAACAAAAGGGACAATGCAGCGTGATTAACAACATTCAAAGAACACAGATCCCCGATCGCATTCGCAAGGCGCGCATCGCGACTTTCCTGGGCTTCATGATGATTGGCGCCATGATGTACATCTGGTCGACAGGTGTCAGTGTCTTCAGAGCGCAACTGGGCTTTACCGGCGAGTTGGGAGATGCGAACTTCGGTTTAGTCGCACTCGGGGTTGGTGTGGGTTCGGCAACGGGTGCGCTGTGGGTTGGCCGCTTGTTGGACACTTTCGGTGCAAAGCCAGTCATCACGGTGTGCGCACTCGCGTATCCCCTCTCCATTATTCCGCTGGGTTTCGTCAGTAATTTCTGGTTCGCGTTGTGCTTCGGTGTTGTGCTCGGTCTACTGCGAGGCGCGCTGGATACCGCGTTGAATGCGCATGGTGTTCAAGTCGAACGCTTCTACCAGCGCTCGATCATGTCTGGCTTCCACGCGTTTTATTCACTGGGCGGCTTTCTGCTGGGGATGGTGTGCAGTTGGCTGACCGGTTTCTACACCGACAGCGTGCAAGTGCCCTACACCGTACTTGGCGTGGCGCTATTTATCGTGGGCTGTTTTTTCAGCCGATGGCTGCTCGGCAAGCATGATGTTCCCGAGTCGTCATCCAGCGACTGGCACACAGGCGCCCGCTCGACAGATGAGTCAGGCAAAGGCCCATCGACCAAAACGTTACTGGTCATGATTGCGCTCGGTACCCTGTTGCTAGGCAGCATGATGGGAGAAAACGCGATTGCCGACTGGGGCCAGGAATACATTCGGCGTGAGTTCTCGACAACGACCTCGACAGCCGGCATGGCAGTCTCCGTCTTCGTTGGTGCAGCCTTTGTCGGGCGTCTTTTTGGTGACCGGTTGGCTGCCGCGTTCGGTAATTCACAGGTGGTTTTCGGCTGCGGGACGCTGTGTGTCCTCGGCATGATCATCACCATTGTCGGTGGCACCGCAGTGACCGGCATCTTCGGCTTCGCACTGTTCGGCCTCGGACTGTCCTGCATCGCCCCCCTGATGATTTCTGCCGCCGGACGCCGCGACCCACAACATGCGGGTCGCAACATCGGCATCGTTAACTGTATCGGGTTCTCCGGGATGCTTGTGGGGCCGGCCGCCATCACGGTGATTGTCAGCAACTTTGGCCTGGGCAGGCTGATGTTTTTCCCGTTGATCATGCTGGGCTTGCTGGCAACGCTCGGCCCATTGCTGACGCGAACACCCAAAACAGCTTCGACCGATAAACAACGCCTTGCACGCAGCAACAACGCCTCATTAAAAAAAAATGTTCTCTAAACGTGCAGCAGCGAAAAGAAACTGGCGACTCATCTCGTCCGGGGTTCTGACAACAATAAAATCGGGGGATCTATACCAATGAGCACTTACAACACGCAGGAGACTCCGCCTGTTGGCGGCAAACTTTCAAAAGGCCTTAACAGCCGGCAGATCACCATGATCTCGATTGGCGGTGTGATCGGCGCCGGCTTTTTCGTCGGATCGGCCAGCGCTATTTCCGCCGCTGGCCCGGCAGTCCTTGTCTCGTTCGCTATCGCCGCGGTCATGGTCATTTTGGTTATGACCATGTTGGGAGAACTGGCGACCGCCAATCCGGATACGGGCTCATTCTCAACTTACGCTCAACAGGCATTGGGACGCTGGGCCGGCTTCTCTATCGGATGGTTGTATTGGTGGTTCTATGTGCTGGTCATCCCGCTTGAGGCCATCGTCGCCTCGGACATCCTCGGCGGCTGGCTGGGTGTACCGTCAATGTGGGTGGGCGCCGTCATGATCGCTTTGCTGACGGCCACCAACATCCTCAGCGTCAAGAACTTTGGCACCCTGGAGTACTGGTTCTCGCTGTTCAAGGTCATCACTATCTTGGCCTTCATCGCGCTGGGCCTCGCTGCGATCTTCGGATTATTACCTGGCTCCACAACCAGCGGTGTGAGCCACCTCTGGATTGATGGTGGCTTCGCCCCTACGGGCGGCAAGGGCATACTCGCCGCGCTGGTACTGGCGATGTTCAGCTTCACCGGCATGGAGATCGTCACCATTGCCGCCGCCGAATCCCCGGATCCGCGTACCAGCATTCGCAAAGCCATACGATCGGTTGTCTGGCGGATGGTGATTTTCTACTTCGGCTCAATTTTCGTGATCGTGAGCCTGGTTGCCTGGAACGCCCCGGCGCTGGCGAACGGTTCTTTCCAGGCAACGCTGGAAGCGATGAACATTCCCGCTGCGGCGACGATTGTCCAGACCGTCATCCTGGTTGGCGTCGCCAGCACCTTGAACTCTGCAATCTTCACCGCCTCACGGATGGGTTACTCCCTCGCTTCACGAGGTGACGCTCCGCGATCATGGGCTAAAACGACACATAACGGTGTGCCACGGATCTCGATTTTTTACTCCAGTGCAGCATCGTTGATTCTGCTGGTCGCTAACTACACCCTGCCGCAAGCCGTTCTGGTGCCACTGATTGCGACGATTGGCACAATTGCGTTGGTTATGTATCTGGTGATTGCGATCAGCCACGTCATTCTTCGCAAGCGTGCCATTGCGAGTGGAGAAAAACTGCTGGTAAAGGTGCCCTTCTTCCCGGTGCTTTCTTACATCACCATCGCCTTTATTCTGGTGTTCCTGGGCCTTATGGCTTTCGTCCCGGGGCATCAAATGGAATTGGGGGTTTCCGCTGTCTTGTCATTGATGTTGGTCGTGATCGGTGTGTACCTACAGCGGCGCGATGCTGGTGACGCAACGGTGATGAGCCGAGGTTGAAGTACCGTCGAGGTGGTTGAGCGATCAACCACTTCGATTTCCCCTACAGGTTCCTAGATCATAGGTGAGCTACTCACCACCCGCAGTGCCAACCCCTCATACGCATCCAGCGTAATGGTGAACTCGCCCTCAGGCGTAAGATCACCTTCGACTCGTTCATTGATGATGTCGACCACCGGCCCCGGTGCGATATTGGGCAGATGCAGAGTTTCGGTGATCGGAGTCGAGCCGAAGTTCAGCGCGGTGATTTGCGTACCTTTGCCGGCCGGCAGTTCATGGACCATGATCAGCAACCCCGGATGCTCGACATCCGGCACCAGGATCTGGCGACTGGCGGCGATGTCGTAGGCGCGGCGCGCAGCGAGAATTTTGCGCAGTTGTGAGACGAACGAATCCGAATCCTTCAGTTGGCTCGGCAGGCTGCCATACAAAGTCTTCGGACGTGGTATCCGCCCCGCCGACATCGATGCCTGCGGGTTGAGGTCCACCAGATCATAGGCACCGCGATGAATCCAGCGTGTGTCACCGTCGCCCATCAAATGCTCGACTTGTTCCGCAGGCAATGGCAACGCGCCAACCAGGTCCCAGCCAGACAATGCGAACACGCCGGGTTGCATGGCGTTGTACATCACCAACAACAGATGGACCTGGCGGATCTGCTGAATATCCGCTGAGGTTATCGCCTCGAGGTCACGAATGCCCAGAGCCGCCGTAATGATGCTGGTGGTGGTGCAGGACACGCCATTGGTGACGAATTTCAGATTGTAGGGAGCATGTTCTCCCGCCAGGCGCTCGTACATCTGCTCGCGAATGTGCTCGCGCAAGATGTTGCCGGGAAAGGTTTGGCCCTGATAGAGGTAGGTGTCGTGAGCGTGCAGCGTCCAGAAATGCACCAGTTCCAGGGTCAATTCATCATGGTTCTGCAAGGCATGGATCAGCGAGCCCGGATCGATGCCGAGGTTGTGCATCTGACGCAGCATCAAGCGCAAAAATTCGGTGTCGCCCATCAGTAAGGCGTGTTGGTAGGCCGGTCGGGTGATGAAGTCATAGGACAGGTCGGCGCCGCCATGGGACATGGCGGCAATGTCGTCGACCGTCAGGTTCAACTCTTGGAAACTGAAGCCACCGGCCTTGCGAATCGCCCCGCCCAGCAGTTGGTTGCCAGTGATCGACAACGGATGGCTCTCGGACCAGGCGGTGCCATCGATTTTGCGTTCCACGCCGAGGAAGCCGTTGGCGTCCAGACGCAGAATTTTCGCCCCCATGACGTCGATGGCATGTAGCGCATCTCCGATGATCATCTGCTGAGCGGCAAAAGTCGGGTCAAGCCAGTTCAGCGACGGTTGCCCCTCCTTGAAGTAATGCAGGTAAACCCAACGTCGCGGCTTGCCGTCGACCCCCATCACGATCGGTGTCGCACTCCAATCGGTTTCCTTGACCCCTGGCTCGAAGAAGATCACCCGTTGCAACTGACCGACGATGTAATGCTTGTCTCGCAGAACGTCTACCTGCTGCGAGGTCAGGTTCTGCGCATCGCGTCCCTCGGTAATGTCGGGCAGGAGCGGCCAGTCTTCTTCGCGGATCTCCACCATATGGTAGAGCCCCGGATAGTCTTCATACGCCATCTCGGCAAGGCGAAAATCCGCGCCTTTACCGGTGTGCGACGGGATCACATCGTCGATGATGACCGCATTGTGCGCGGCGGCCATGCGCACCAGCGCCTGAAGCTGAGCCTCGGTGCCCAATTGCGGGTCGATGTCGAAACTGATGCGGTCAAAGTTGCCGTCAATCGTCGGCGTGTGTTCCGTGCCCGAAAGGCCGCCAGACCTTTTCAACGGGCCATTGTGAATACCCTGGATACCGATTCTCGACAACGCGTGCCATAAGGTTTCATCCCCCAGGGCCTCCAGCACGCTGCCATCTTCGCGAGTGACAATGGACGCCGGGTACGCGGTGAACCACACCGACGCCAGGGCCGAAGCATCACGGGGCCGGGTATGGGCGTAAGGCTGTTGCCACAATCGACCTTGCCCCGAGTAGAGCTTGGCCCGCTGTTTTGCTGCATGAAGCATCGATTGTTCGACCAGCCAGTCGACATGATTTTTCTCAGCTGCCGTCATGGAAACAATCACCTCTGTAATGAAAAAACCGCACTCGCCCCTCTCCACCAAAGGCGCCGCTCGTTTTTATATGAGGCCATGACGTGGCATTCGTTGCATCGAGTCAGCAGGACGCTTGCGATGCGCAATGGGTTACGTAAATGCCAAGAGGCCCAACGCAGCGCACTGACATTTCCAAGGTACCGGCACGTATTTCAACAACGGGTACTTTTCAGCCAGGGATACCCACGTAGAGGCCGACACCCATTATCAGCACGCTGGAAAAATCGTAACGAGAGTGTAGCTTTGTACTCCCTCACTACCTACGTTTCTGTCGACTACGAAATCATCCCAGGCATGTACCCAATTTGACATGTTCGCCGTGTTGGAAGAACTTGATGATCCGCTTCTTCTCTTCGACCTGAAATCCTGTGGTTGTATCTGCAGCCCACATTTTCAACACGATCGATTGAATGTTATCCAACCGACCACTGGCCCAGTCGAATACTGGGTGCCTGGTTTCCTAATAGGAGTGACAAATTGCTAACTCGGCCCGACAAAGACTTGCTACGTGCGATGCTCGAATCGCAAGTTCAAGAAAAGCTACAGCATGACCCTGACGCGGTTACGACTTATGCAGCACAGCCTGAACCCGAACGAAAGCCATACACCACCAAGCCCACGGTTCAAGACAAGGCATTTCACAAGGAGCTCGAGCAGATGCGTGCGGATGCTGAAGCCGGAGTGATTCGTAAACCGGAATCCGACGCGGTTGAAGACGACAAGCCTAATCTTGCCCTTGACGATTACCCGGGATTAAGAAAGGCAAGCTCCGCATCAATTCAATGGTGATTTCGCATGCCTGTCATACGGTAATCTCAGGCTCGTTTTCTACCTAAGCCTCTGCGAAACACAGTGGTATAGATCAGCCAATGCTATGTAGCCATGGGATTCCCTACAACAGCAGTCGAGAAAAATCACAGCACTGCAGTGCCAACTGCGCCACGTTCTGATTCAGTCCAAACTGGCGGTCTGTACGATGAAGCGCGGCATAACGGATCCGTGGTAATCCTGGAGTCGTGACCAATGCTCGCAACGCACCTCGGTCGATCAAGTGGGACAGACAGGCCTTAGGCAGGTAACTCACCCCCACCCCGGACAAAGTTAGCCCTACCTGCACCAGTAAGTTGTGACTGGTGATGGTTTTGGGCATCTGCACGTTATGAGAGGCCAACCATCGTTCGTAGATCAAGCCAGTGCCTGACTGTGAACCTTGGGTCAGCACCGTGCACCCGGCCAAGACATCGAGGCTCACAGGGTCAGGATCGGAGATTAGGCTCGGAGCACACATCCAGGCATTCTCAACGCTTTTCAGTGGCGTACTTACGAATCGAGCATCGTTGTAAACGTCTGGAACGATGACCAGATCAAGCTGATCGTTTTCCAGTTTTCGAAACAGCTCACTGCTCAGTTCCACCGAAGGCTCGATTTGCACCTTTGGATAAGCTTGTCGCAGCGCCTCTACCAGCGCTGGCAACCAGGTCAGCGCAGTCAGTTCGGTGACACCGAGTCGAAACCTTCGCACCAAGACTTCACGGGCACTTACGCGTTCCAGCAAATAGTCGCGACGCTCCAGCAAGTCCTTGGCGTAATCCAGCAGTTCCCCGCCCTTTTCGGTCAACCGAGCGTTGCGCTTGCTGCGGTCGAAAATCTCCACGTCGAAGGTTTCTTCCAGCTCCTGGATGCGCTTGGAAATAGCCGACTGCGACATGTTCAGCTTGTTCGCTGCTGCTTCAAAGCTGCCCAACTCGGCAATCCAGTACAACGCGTCAATTTGCTTGAAGGTGATCATCAAGAAATCCACATGAAAAAAAGCGATACTACTTCATAATAAAATATCGCTAAAACTGTTTCTTTATCACTCCTAAGATCGAGCCACAGCCCTAACCGGCTGCTACCTCATTCTTTCGGACATCAGCCATGTCCTTGCCCGGTTCACGCATTCTTCCCAATCCGCCGCTAGCCGCTGCCGAAGTGCTCGAAGCGCTTGCCCACGTGGTCACCCCGCACATCAGCGACAACCTCGGCCGGCACATCGGCGCTCGCGGGCTGACCCGCTTCAACCGCAGAGGAAAATTAGTCGGTACTGCCCTCACCGTTAAAACCCGCCCCGGCGACAACCTGCTGATCTACAAAGCCATGAGCATGTTGCAACCCGGTCACGTGCTGGTGGTGGATGCTCAGGGCGACACCAACAACGCGGTGATCGGCGAGTTGGTCAAGCTTTACGCCCAGCAGCGTGGATGCGTCGGTTTCGTCATCGACGGTGCAGTTCGCGATGTCGCCAGTTTCGAGGACACCCCCTGCTACGCCCGTAGCGTTGTGCACTGTGGCCCGTACAAAAGCGGCCCCGGCGAGATAAACGTACCGGTTTCAATTGGTGGCATGTTGATCGAGCCGGGTGATCTGCTGGTCGGCGATGAAGACGGGCTGGTGGCGTTCTCCCAGGCTGATGCCGGCGAAGTGCTGCGCCGCGCCGCGCAACACGCAGCCCACGAAGAAGAAGTAAAGGCCGAAATAGCTACCGGTGCTGTCCGCCAAAGCTGGATGGACAAGGTCTTGCAACAGGCTGGCCTGGCCGATTGAGGGGGAAAATCATGAGCACTGCATTTTTGTCTAATCGGGTGCTGGGCATCGAGCCTTCGCCGAGTATTGCTGCCAACGCATTGGTGACTGAGTTACGGGCTCAAGGCCGGGACATCGTTAACTTCACTTTAGGTGAGCCGGACTTCGACACCCCGGAGCATATTCTCCGAGCTGCCAGTACCGCGATGCACAGCGGTGACACCCATTACACAGCCACCAACGGAACACTGGCTTTGCGTCAGGCGATCTGCCTGAAACTTGAGCGCGACAACGGTTTGCATTATGCCCTGGACGAAGTGATCGCCGGTTGCGGTGGCAAGCACATCATTTATCACGCCCTGGCCGCGACCTTAAACTTGGGTGATGAGGTCATCGTGCATACTCCGTACTGGGTTTCTTACCCGGACATCGCCCGACTGAACGACGCCACACCGGTGATCATCCCTGGCGACGAAACCAACGGTTTCAAGCTCTCACCCGAGGCTTTGGAGCAGGCCATCACGCCACGCAGTAAATGGGTGATTCTCAACACACCAAACAACCCGAGTGGCGCGGTATACAACGAATCCGAACTGCTGGCGCTTGCTGCAGTGCTGCGCAGGCACCCTCACCTGCTGATCATGGCCGACGAAATCTACGAACAGTTCGTATACGGCGACGCCGTGCATGTGTCGCTAACCCGGCTTGCCCCCGATCTCAAGCTTCGCACGCTGATCGTTAACGGCGCGTCCAAGGGTTATGCCATGACCGGTTGGCGACTCGGGTTTGGTGCCGGCCCTGCATGGTTGATTGGAGCTATCGGCAAATTGTTGTCTCAGACCACGACCTGTCCGAGCTCGGTGAGTCAGGCCGCTGCGGTGGCCGCGTTCGCAGGAGATCAAGCACCGATTGCTGGTATGCGCGAGGTGTATCAGCAACGCCGCGACCGAATGCTGGAGTTGTTGCAAACAATCAACGGCTTGAGTGTTACCCCACCAGACGGGGCGTTTTATGTGTTCGCCAACGTCAGAGGCCTGATGGGCAAAACCACCGAAAACGGCGACCCCCTTCATAGTGATTCACAGCTGGTTAGCTATCTGCTCAAGGAGTACGGACTGGCCACTGTCAGCGGCGCGGCTTACGGCATGTCGCCCTACATCCGCCTTTCATTTGCCAGCTCTCTAGACGTAATCGAAGAAGGCTGCCGTCGCCTCAAAGAAGCGTGCCAACGATTGCGCTGATGGAAATTCGCGACACCCGACAGCCACCGGACGGCTGCTCATTGACTGCCTAGAACAACACTCATAATCATTGTCATCAAATGAGGCATCCCCATGCACAAGCCCCGTATCGCGCTGGTATGGCAAATCATGATTGGCCTGCTCGCCGGCATCGCCATCGGCGCCCTGCTGCACCGTTTTCCTGAGTCCCGTCCCTGGCTGGTCGACAACTTACTGCAACCGGCCGGCGACATTTTCATCAAGCTGATGAAGATGATCGTCGTGCCTATTGTGTTTTCATGCATGGTGGTGGGCATTGCCGGTCACGGTGACGGTAAATCCCTAGGCCGCATCGGGGTCAAGTCGCTGACGTATTTCTTCAGCATCACCACCCTGGCGATCATCGTCGGTCTAGTGATCGGCAACTTGCTCAAGCCGGGTTCCGGCACCGATCTGGCGAGTCTCAAAGCCGCCGCCATTACCCTGCCAACCAGCAATGGCGCCGGTCATAGTCTGGGTCAGATCATCGTTGGGATCATCCCGGACAATGTGATCAATGCAATGGCTCAGGGCAGTTTACTCTCGGTGCTGTTCTTTGCCGTGATGTTCGGCCTGGGCGTTTCCAAGCTGAGCAATGAACGCAAAGAGCCGTTGATTGCGCTACTGCGTGGCGTATCTGAAGCGATGTTCAAGGTGACGTCGATGATCATGGCCTACTCGCCCATTGGCGTATTCGGCATGATTTCCGTGACCGTGGCCAACTTTGGTTTCAGCTCTTTGTTGCCATTGGCCAAGCTGATCATGGTCAGTTACGTGGCGATTGCTTTCTTCGTCCTGGTAGTGCTCAACCTGGTAGCACGGCTGTGCGGAATCAACCTGTTCGCCCTGATGCGGCATATCAAGGACGAACTGATTCTGGCTTTCTCCAGTGCGAGTTCGGCAGCGGTGATGCCGCAGTTGATGAAAAAGCTCGAAACCTACGGCGTGCCACCGTCACTGGTCAGTTTCGTGGTGCCGGTGGGTTACTCCTTTAACCTTGACGGCGCTTCGCTGTTCCTCGGCATCGGCACCTTGTTCGTAGCACAGCTATATGGCATCGATCTGAGCTTTGGTGATCAGGCTTTGCTGGTGGTCACCATGGTTCTGACATCCAAGGGGGCTGCTGGTGTACCGGGGTTCATGTTCGTGATTTTGTCAGCCACGCTGGCCAGCGCCGGTCTGCCCTTAGAAGGCATTGCATTCATTGCCGGGGTCTACCGACTGATGGAAATGCCGACGACTGCCCTGAACGTACTTGGCAACGCGTTGGCTCCGTTGGTAATCGCCAAATGGGAGGGCCGGGCTGCGCATTGTCTGAAGGCTACACCAGCCTGAGCTTAAGAAATCCTGCCCTGGGCACTGGTGACATTAGTGCCAAGGGCAGCTTTTACAGACCCCAAGTTCGACAGCGCACCACGTGGCAAACCCGACTCGCTGACATAAATTGTCTCAGCTCAGTCCTGCACAGTTGTTGAAATCATGGAATCTTACCGGTACTTCTAGACCACCATTCTTTAGCAGGGAACGCACATTGCATCCAAGATTCAGGGTCATCGAGACCACAGAAATGGAAGATGGCAGTAAGCGATACAGGGTCGTTGATCTTGTCGAGGGAGGCTCAGCTAGCAAGCATGGTGTGTTCAAGATCAGGGTAGAGGCAGATGTTGTTTGTTCGCGCCTGAATGCCGAGCATCCACGTCAGAGTGGTGTAAGTCGTGCTTGCGCGAGCTCCTGATCCACTCGTTTCGGAAACCGGGCGCCTGATGACTATGCGGGAGTGAATGCCTATAGTGCAGTCACGGATTCCCGTTCCGAAAGGATGCTTTGAAGCCGCTCAAGGTTAAGCTGCTGACACTCTCCCTCGGCTTCTTCTCGGGTCTGATAGGTAGTCTTCAGCCGAAGCTTCTCCTCATTGTCATAGAGGTTGAAGCCTATAGGTGCGGTCTGGCAGTAGAAGCGCGATCCGTTACGCATTGATCCCGTTTCCGTTGGGATTGCAGGGACAACAACAAATCTCGAAATCATCTTCACGCCCTCTCCAAGTACCCCTTTACTATTAGCGGCTATAAGCCACCACAGCAAATGAACGTCGACAGTTTCCGATGAGAAGCACGAGCGGGCCTATAGCGGTTGGCAGCATCGCAAAAAGGCTTAAGTGATGCGCTACCCCGCACTTCTATTTACTGGAAAGGCCATCTATTTCTGAAGAGTCTCCTGCTGCTACGCTGACCCCTTCCACGGAGGAATCGCGATGCCAAATGCAGACCTGCTCCCTTCCCTACTCTTCAAAATCAATCAAAACCAGCTTGCCCTTGAGGCCGCCATCATGGAGCTCACGCTATGGGTCGTGCAGCGTGGATCGGGCAAGGTTGGAGGCAACGTGTGTGGTGCGCTGGAAACGATCAGCAAAAATGAGGAGTTCATCACCATGACGCTAGCGGTGCTAATGGCACCGGAATGATCTACCCCATGACCCGTATGCCTACCTGAAGGACGTTCTCACTCGCCTACCGACGCAGCGCGAGAGTGAAATTACCGCGATGACCTCCGAGGAGTGACCATGTACGACTATGCAATCCGCTTCGAGGAAGACAGTGCTCCAGGACTTGCCATGTTCTGCCGCGACCTTCCAGAACTGAACAGCTATGGCGATGATCGGGAGAGCGCAATCAGCGAAGCCCTGGACGCGATCGAGACAACCCTATCCATTTACGTCGATCAGCGACGAGTCATACCAGTAGCATCTGTGCCAGAGGCTGGTGAGCATGTAGTCCGCTTGCCAGCGGTAACCGCGGCGAAGATCGCGCTATGGAACGCCATGATGGAGCGAGATATGCGCAAGGCTGACTTGTGCCGGTTGCTCGGCGTATACCAGGCCCAGGGTGATCGCTTAGTGGACTTTTTGCACACATCGAAAATTGAACAATTAGAAGTGGCTTTGAAAGCTTTTGACTTGCGCCTCTCTCCGTGAGAGGTACTGCACCGCACTGGTTCTACTAATCTATGACAGTGGCTCACCTACTTTGCGGCGCAACGGAGGTTGATGATGAGAGGCCTGATTAGCGAACTTGATATTTTCCAGCAAGAAATTCTCGGTGGCGACCATATGCACGCCATCACTTGCATGACCGAACTGCTGACGGAATACCGCCAAAGTTTGCCCGACACGCTCTGGCAGGACGACATAGTCGATCAATGTCGTGAGCATCCGATTTTTCAACTACTCCAGGAAGACCCCTACACCTCACGAGCTTTCGAAAAGCCCAGAGGCTACCCAGGGGATGCTGTAATGCTGGATTACGCCTACTTTCAGAATCCGCCTCCCGACGCCAGCGCGATCGGAAAATTAATATTCGAGGTTGTCACCTCAAGCCCAAATGCACTGAGCGTACGCTGGCGCCGTGAGCACATCGCAGGCTTGATTGAGCGGCTGGCATCCCATCGGGAAACGCTTTCTATCATGAGCGTGGCTTGTGGCCACTGCCGAGAACTGGAGCTTCTCAAACCCGAGACCCGACTGCGGATCCAGCGCTTCGTCGCATTTGATAATGACTTAGAGACGCTGAAGCTTGCCACTCTAACTTGCTCGGAAATCATCAAGTGGCAGTGCAATGTCAAGAAGCTGCCTGAAAGTGATGATTACGATGGATTCGACTTCATCTACAGTATTGGCATCTATGACTACCTAAATCGCGCCCAGGCAATGGCGCTTACAGCTTGGCTGATGGGTAAACTGAATCCAGGAGGTAAACTCCTGATCGCAAACTTTACACCGGACAACTGGGGGCGGGGCTACATGGAAGCTTTCATGGACTGGGAGCTCGTGCTCAGGACGCGCGAACAGATGAGGGCGTTCATACCTGCGGACTCATCACCACATTCCTGCTTGTATTTCGACCCCTATCGCAATGTGATCTACCTACTACTCACCCGGAGCTGTTGACGCCGATGCCAAGTTGACCCGCGTGCCGACGGTCTCGCTAGCATTAACGTACTCGCAGCGGAAACCGCTGCATGCCGCTTCCATTCTTTCAATTGGCGATGGTTATCGCACTTCGTTTCGATCAACTCGACGGAATTGGGATTCTGACTTATCAGCCACTGATAAAAATCTAAAGATTCTTGCTGCTGAAAGTGAACGGCATCTGATTACCCAACCGCCCCCCTTATGTGCTTGCCCAAAGTGGACGGCAATTTTTGGCAATTGGTTGCTCCCAAATAAGTGCCACCCTCTCGATAAAAGTGTGATGCAGGACGTACAGCGCCCACCCATCAATGCAGACGCACCAGCATTTCCTAATCCAACGTCTGTGGTGCCACCGCGCTTGATATTAACCCTACGTTTCATCTGTTGAATTAACGCATGGGATCTAGCAGTCTGGAATCGCCAGCAGGGATATCGGCATTGCGCAATTAGACCAATGGCCAATGGGCTACGGTGAGCAATCATAAAAATTAGGACTGACTGCCACGATTCACCCTTTTAAGGGCTACTGACATCATGCTGTTTAACTCCTATAAAAAAAATATCAGCGCTCTAAACCAAACCATCGCCTATCAAGCCAGCCGACTTGAAGCCATCAACCGCTCCATGGCGGTAATCGAATTCGACCTGAATGGCATCGTTCTAGTAGCGAATGAGAACTTTCTGAAAACCATGGGATATCGCTCGGAGCAGGTGCTCGGCCAGCCGCACCGACAGTTTTGTCCGCCAGACTATGCTCGTAGTAGCGAGTACCAAGACTTCTGGCGGCGCCTCAAAAGCGGCCAGTTCGAATCAGGAACTTTTGAACGAATAGATGCTAATGGTCAGCCCGTTTGGCTGGAAGCCAGCTACAACCCGATCAAGGACGAGCAGGGCAACGTGGTAAAGGTGGTCAAATATGCGCTTGACGTCACTTTAAAGGTACAGCACGAGAGTCAATCCGAAGGCAAGTTACAAGCCCTCGACCGGGCCATGGGGATTATCGAGTTCAACCTGGACGGCAGTATTGTTGATGCCAACCAGAACTTCTTGGGTCTGGTCGGCTACAGCTTGGCCGAACTCAAGGGCCAGCACCATAGACTGTTCTGCAAGCCGGCACTCGCGAACAGTAGCGAATACCAGGACTTCTGGCGACGACTGAATCAAGGTGAGTTTTTCAACGGGCAATTTGAACGGGTCGGCAAACGCGGGCAAACTTTGTGGTTGGAAGCGAGCTACAACCCGGTGTATGACGCCAGCGGGCAGTTAAGCAAAGTGGTGAAATTTGCCTCGGACGTCACCGCAATGGTTGAGAAGCATAAGCAGGACACTCAGAGCGCTAGCCAGGCGTATCACATCTCCGTCGAGACGCGTAAAGCTGCCGAACATGGCACGGGCGTTATCCAGCAAGCAGCGAGTGAAATGCGGGGGATTGCCGCTAATATTGAGGATTCATCAGTCATCATCGCCCGGCTCGGAGAGCGCTCGGAGCAGATCACCGCCATCGTCAAGACTATTCGCGGGATTGCCGATCAGACCAACCTACTGGCTTTGAACGCAGCTATTGAAGCCGCCGAGCGGGTGAGCAGGGTCGTGGATTTGCGGTGGTGGCTGATGAAGTTCGCCAGCTAGCCTCACGTACCAGTGGCTCGACGATGGAGATTTCCGAGATGGTTAACATGATCCAGAACGAAACTCAGCTCGCGATCAAGAGCATGGGCGGCACTCGTGAACGGGCGACCAAAGGTGTCGATTTGGCGGATCAGGCTGGCGCAGTGATCCAGCAGATTCGCGATGGAGCCAGCGATGCGGTGCAGGCGGTGAGCATGCTTGCCAATGAGCGTGGTCAGTGAAAGTGGCGTTCGGTTTGCTGGAAGCCATCTCCAGACGTGCAATCGACTTCTGATTTGGGTGCAGTCGTTTCTTGGAAATGGCAGGTGACTCCCTCATAGAAAGCCGTCCAACATACTCTGGTTTGTTGGACGGCCTCTGGTATTGAAGTTTGGCTGCATCAAGCGAAAGTCCATGGCGTTTCAATGCTAGGTGTAGGCATCCCACGTAGAGTAATCCAACCGAGTGCCATGATGTGACCAAAGCCCCGGCCTCCCCCGCCCGCACCGTCGGCAGGTGCGTATAAGTCTAATTCAAACAAGCCCACCGAGCCGTCTCGACTGGATCAAGTTCATGATCAATGACAAATGATGATTGGCCATCTGCTGCGTGCTGGATGAAATTGATGATCCGCGTTCTCTCTTCGACCTGAACCCTTGGCTGAATCTGCAACCAAATTTTCGACACGATTGATTTGATTTTCACCAACTGCCCCAGTTGATTACTGGGTGCCTGGTTTCCAAATAGGAGTGACAAATTGCTGACTCGGCCCGACAAAGACGCGCTACGTGCGATGCTCGAATCGCAAGTACAAGAAAAGCTACAGCACGACCCTGACGCGGTTACGACTTATGCAGCACAGCCTGAACCCGATCGAAAGCCATACACCAGTAAACCCACGGTACAGGACAAGGCATTTCACAGGGAGCTCGATCAGATGCGTGCGGATGCTGAAGCCGGAGTGATACATAAATCAGTGCGCGAGCCGATGGACGAGGGTAAGCCTAGCCTTGCGCTCGATGATTACCCTGGCTTGAAAGAGGCAGGCTCTGCATCAAACCAGTGGTGATGTGTTGGCGCCTGTGCTGCGGTAATCGGCACCCAGCCGCCCTCCTCTTATGCAGCCTACCGACGCATGGTCAGGATGGCTGCTCCGAAGCAGATGAACGTCGACCCAACTACCCGGCTGACCCACCGAGACCGATCACGCGAGCTTTATGGCTCCGCCCTGGATATCGTCACGCGCCATTCGCAAGTCAATAGCGTCCTGGTTGAGTCGGTGAATCATGTTGAGCAACCGCTGGCGTAGCACTTCGTCTTGGAGTTGCTCTGCTGCGCGCATCATATCGAGCGCCGCTACCTCATTGTTAGTGGCAACGGCGTCCAGCAGTTTGCGCATGCTTCTTGATGGTCGATTCATCTCCAACTCCCTGGATTTAAGTGACGCGAATCATATGGCCGAAATGTTGCGTCAGTATTTCAGCGGCACGAACTGGCTTGAACTACCGGCTCCGGCTGAATTGACGCTAGCTGGAGGGGCGCCCCATGAGGCGTCGATTACGTTTGTAGCGCCGATCCATGATGAATCTAAAGCGCTACCATCAAGCCGGGCCTTGCCCGAATGAGCGATTACAACAATCAACATCAGGATTTACCGCTGACTGAGGCACGTAACGAAGCTTAAGCGAGCCCTTCCCTCTCCAGTCAACCGATAAGGTCGAGAACACATGTCGTATCTACCCTCAGTCCAAGTCCACAGAGGCAGGAAACACGACGGTGTCATTCTGCATTCAACCGGGTCGTGAAATACCGTGATGACGCAGTTTGCGATAGAGCGTATTGCGGCTGATCCCTAGGCGAGCGGCAACATGGGCGATATGCCAGTGTTCCGCCTCAATCAATGTGAGCAGCGTCTGCCGCTCGGATACGCCTAGCGGATTTTCGGCCAGCGACACTGTAGCTGGCACTGCCGGCAGTAACTCCGCCAAATCGTCCAGAGTGACACGCCCCTCCAATGCCAACGCTACCAAGGTGCGCAGGCACGTACGCAGCTGCCGGACATTGCCCGGCCAAGGCTGCGTCAGCAGGCGCTCTCTGACGCCCACCTCTAGCCGAATCCTGCCCCCTGCTGCTTCCTCGCGCAGCAATAGGTCGAGCAAACGCCCCTTGTCTGATCGTTCACGCAGCGGTGGGAGCTGCACGGCGAATCCGGCAACGCGGTAGAACAGATCCTCGCGCAAGCGCCCTTCGGCCACACAGGCATGCAGATCCTGGTGGCTGGCACTGATGAGGCGAACATCGAGCGGACGTGCCGTCGCGCCGCCTAAGGGCACCACCTGACGTTCCTCCAACACGCGTAGCAGGCGAGTCTGCAAAGCCAGCGGCATATCGGCGATCTCATCAAGAAATAGTATGCCGCCGTGGGCCTGTTCCAGCTTACCGATCATCCCGTCTTTACGTGCACCGGTGAAGCTGCCGCCGCGATAGCCGAACAGCTCGCTTTCGATAAGCGCTTCTGGAATGGCTGCGCAATTGATCGCCACAAACGGCTGGGTCGCTCGGGAGCTGGCGCGGTGCAGCGCCGCAGCAAAAGCTTCTTTTCCAGTACCGGTTTCGCCCTGTAAAAACACCGGAACGTCACGCTCCAAAACACGTAATGCGCGAGCAAAGCCGCGTTGCAGACGTGGGTCTTCCAAGCACACGTGCACATCGTTGATTTTGGGGGTCGCTGGAATGACTAAAGGCGCCTGGTGCGCAGGTTCTCGCAGTTGCCCGTAGAACTGGCGTCCGTCCAGCAGCCGCACTGGCCAACAGACACTCGGCTGAGAGCTGGCCTGGCTCATCACCTGCTCAATAGGTGTTTCCAACAGCGCTGTTAGAGACTGGCCGATCACTTGATCACGGCTGAGGCCCAACAGATCCAGCGCTGCATGATTGACTGAGCAAATACGGGCACCCTCGTCGAAACTGAGCAGACCTTCACCCAGCAGTCCAACGAAGCCTGCCTCAGGGTGGAAGCGCAGCAAATAACGCTGCGGATCATGCCCCAAGAAAAAACAGCTCTCTATTAACTTGGCCGATAGGTTGGTCAATGCCATGGCCTGGAAGTGTTGCTGAAGGCTGTGGTCATCCCTTACAGAAGAGAGGTTGAGGACAGCTAGCAACTCTCCACTCGCATCAAATATCGGGCTCGCCGAACAGGTAAGACCGACGTGCTTGCCACGGAAATGCTCATCACGACGGATGGTTACGTGCGCCCGCTCGACCAGGCAGGTGCCGACACCGTTGGTGCCTTCGCAATCTTCACTCCATACCGAGCCGAGCCACAGCCCGGAACGCTGAAATTCGGCTCGTTCGGATTCGTTAAACACACTGTCGATCGCCACACCGCGAGCATCGGTGAGTAGCACCACGTGACCATCACGTCCGAGTTGTTGGTGCAAGTTGCTCATCTGCCAGTGCGCCACAGCGATGATGTGTTCCAGTGGCGCGCGGTGATCCTGCAAGCGTGGATGCTCAACCACGTTCGGTGCGCGGCGACTGGCAGGATCGAGCTGATACTGATCCAGGCACCGACGCCAAGATCGTGTGATGGCACGGTCAACAATAGGGCCATGGTTGGCGTGAGTGTCCTGCACGGCTTGCAGCACTTGTTGTGCATGGGCGTTGATCAAGGCCGGCTTCATTGTTCTTGTTCTCCGTTACGGTTAGGACACGGGTCTGTTCGCAGCTTATATGAAAAGATCGCAACGAGCGCTTTTTGCACCGAGTGACACTCTGTCATCCACCCTTTCCAGAATCGTGACAGAGATCTGAATCCAAGCCTGAGCAATACTGCCGCAGCAGCTCTGCAATGGGGCTTTCGAGAAGGTGGCCCGAGCCTTGCTCTGGGCAAGTTGTACAAAACAACAAGATCGGGAGAAGCCCCATGAACATCGCTGTCGAAACGCCTCTGCACACGCCAACTGCTCAGCTCGCTGCTTGGATCGAAAACCTCGGCGAGCGTCTCGCCCAACGTAATTTGAACGGCGTACTGGAACTGTTTGCCGAAGAGTGTCACTGGCGTGACCTACTACTTTTCAGCTGGAACTTAGTGACCTTGGAAGGCAAGCCTGCCATCCGAGACATGCTCGAAACACGCCTCGACCAGACTCGTCCTGAGCGATGGAAACTGGAAGGTGAGGCGACGCTGAATGACGGTGTGCTCGAAGGTTGGATCAGCCTGGAAACCGATGCGGCGCGAGGTAAAGGCTACGTGCGTCTAAAGGAGGGCCTGTGCTGGACGCTGTTGACGACCATGCGCGAGCTCAAAGGCTTTGAAGAACCCAGCGGCCGCCGTCGTCCAATGGGTGCCAATCATGGTCACGCCCACGCCGACAAACGCAACTGGCTAGAGCGCCGTCGCGATGAAGAAGCTTCGCTAGGCATCACCACCCAACCTTACTGCCTGATCGTGGGGGGCGGCCAGGGTGGACTGGGGCTCGCTGCGCGGCTCAAGCGAATGGGTGTGCCAACTCTGATCGTCGACAAGGCCGAGCGTCCTGGTGATCAGTGGCGCGGTCGCTACAAGTCGCTGTGCCTGCACGACCCTGTCTGGTACGACCATATGCCTTACTTGCCCTTCCCCGATCACTGGCCAGTCTTCACTCCAAAAGACCAGATTGGCGACTGGCTGGAAATGTACACCAAGGTCATGGAGCTCAATTATTGGCCGCGTACGGAATGCGTGAGCGCCAGCTTTGACGAGCAAAGTGGCACCTGGAAGGTTGAAGTGCAGCGCGAGGGCGAGCGTGTGACTTTACAGCCTACCCAGTTGATCCTCGCCACCGGTATGTCTGGCGTACCCAATGTACCCAGTTACCCGGGTGCCGAGGTTTTCAATGGCCAGCAGCACCATTCCAGCCGCCATCCCGGCGGAGACGCCTGGAGCGGCAAGCGCGCGGTGGTCATCGGTGCGAACAATTCGGCTCACGATATCTGCGCCGACTTGGTGGAGAACGGCGCCGAGGTGACCATGGTGCAACGCTCCAGCACCCACATCGTGCGTTCCGACAGTTTAATGGATCTCGTCTTCGGCGGGCTCTACTCTGAAGAAGCCCTGGAGACGGGTTTGACCACGGACAAGGCTGACATGCTGTTCGCCTCGATCCCCTACAAGGTTATGCCAAGCTTTCATCAACCCATCTTTGACGCGATCAAGGAGCGCGACAAGGACTTCTACGAGCGCTTGGCCAAGGCCGGCTTCATGCTAGATTTCGGTGACGACGAGTCTGGCCTTTTCATGAAGTATGTACGCCGTGGTTCTGGTTACTACATCGACGTCGGCGCCTGCGAACTGATCGCTAACGGCACGATCAGGCTCAAGAGCGCGCCTGGCCTGGGTGTCGAACGCATCGAAGCAGATGCCGTCGTACTCAACGATGGCAGCCGACTACCGGCAGATCTGATTGTCTACGCCACGGGCTATGGCTCAATGAATGGTTGGGCAGCGAAGCTGATTTCCCAGGAAGTAGCTGACAAGGTCGGCCGCTGCTGGGGCTTGGGTTCTGGAACCACGAATGATCCTGGCCCGTACGAGGGCGAACTGCGGAACATGTGGAAGCCAACACAGCAGGAAAACCTCTGGTTCCACGGTGGCAACCTGCATCAGTCACGGCATTATTCGCTGTATCTGGCGCTGCAGATAAAAGCGCGCTTCGAAGGCATCGACACATCCGTCTATGGCCTTGCCGAGAGTCACCACACTGGCTGAGTCAAATGGCGCCCAACCGTGGTTGGGCGCCTATCCACAATGTCCCGAATGCAGCCTACTCGTAGAGATTGATGGCTGGTAGCTCACACTCTGTTGAACGATTGAGTGCTTGGGAATCGCCAACGCTTCAGGACAACGAGAGGTGAGCATCACCGTTTGTTTTACCGATTGTTGCGTCAAACTTCGATAACGATTTTGCCGATTTGGGTGTTGGTTTCCATGTACTGATGAGCCTCAACAATCTGGGCTAGCGGGAACGTTTTGGCGATCAACGGATGCAACGCACCAGCCTCAAGCCCCTTGGTGATGAAGGCTTTGGCCCGACTCAGACGCTCAGGCTCTTGGGTGACCTCAAATAACTGATATCCGCGAATAGTCAGGCTCTTGCCGAGTACTTCCCATACCGGAATGCTCATATCACCGGTTTCGAGAGCGCCGTACTGGAAGAAAATACCCTGGGTAGACAGCGAGCGAAGAATGTTTGCAACCTCAGCTCCTCCGACCGGGCCGAACGCCATACGAGCGCCCTTTCCATCAGTAATGCGGTTGATCTCATTGACCAGATCCTGCTCTTCAGTTGCGATCACGTGGGTAGCACCGGCATCCAGAAGAGCTTGTCGCTTCTCACTTGTACGGGTGAATGCAACAGGCACCGCACCCACCAGATTTGCGATTTGAATGGCAGCTAAACCGACGCTACTGGAGGCTGCGCGAATCAGTACAGTTTCGCCTTTTTGGAGTTTTCCAATGTCGATAAGGGCGCCGTATGCCGTAACAAACTGCATCCAGGTTGCTGCTCCCTCTACTGCTGTCATACCAGTAGGCTGCTTTACAACGGCGTGTAGCGGAGCAATGACCAGTTCGCCGTACATACCGTAATCCGCAAAGGAAAACGCAGGGATGACGTTGACTTCATCGCCTACAGCGTACTCAGTCACACCTTCTCCGATGCTTTCAACGGTGCCAGCTGCTTCATAACCCAAGACAGCAGGCATTTCAGGAACGAACCCGTATTGGCCGGAACGGTACATCGCCTCGGCGCGGTTCAGCCCCAAAGCTTTCACCTTGATTCGAACCTCTCCGGCGTCGGGTTCACGTACATCGACTTCATCGATCTGCAGCACTTTTGGGCCACCTACGCGGTGGAAACGGACGACTTTTGACATGGGTAAACTCCCGGTATCTGGAAAGCGTCAAAGGTAATCCGTCACTGCACCGCCCAGAAGACCGGCCAGAGACACAGACTGTTATCCCAAAAATAACAATCCGGTCTAGGTCAGATTATGTGTGGCCATCAAAGCCTTCAGCCATTGCACAAAGACCTCGACCTTTGGCGGCAATAGGTCTCGGTGGGGGTAGAGAATAGAGACCCGCTTGGAAGGTACCGGGTAACCGTCCAGCGCTCGAACAAGCGAACCGTCTTTTAGATGCTCTCGCACCGTTAACTCAAGCGCTTGAAGCAGTCCAAACCCGGCCAGTGCCGACGCAACGAACGCTTCGCTATCATTCACGTTGATTCCCGAATTAAGGCGCATGGTCTTCACCTGCCCGTCCACGACGAAGATCCATTCGATTGGCCGTGGATGGGTACCGGAGAAATAATTGACTGCTTGATGGGTGTCCAGGTCGGCTAATGTGCGGGGCTCTCCAAAGCGCTCAAGGTAAGCCGGCGCAGCACATGTCACCATCGGTAGAAAACCTATGCCGGTAGCGACCATGCTCGAGTCTTCAAGGGGCCCCAACCGCACCACACAATCCACTCCCTCTGCGATCATGTCGATAGGCTTGTCACTCGTGCCAAGGGTCAATTCGATACCTGGATATTGGCTTTGAAACTCCATCAGCGACGGGATGATAAGCAGCTTCCCCAGGGCGACAGGCATATCTACACGCAGCTTTCCAGTGAGACGTGCTGGACGATTACCGAATGACGCCATGGTCTCATCGACCTCGGCCAAGATGGCTTTGCACCGTTTATAGAACACTTCACCTTCAGGGGTGAAGCTCACCTGGCGAGTTGTTCGATTAAGCAATCGCCCTCCCAGTTGCAGCTCCAAAAGCTGAATCGTTTTGGAAACAGCAGGCCGGTGAAGGTGTAAGGCCTGTGCTGCCTTGGTAAAACTGCCGGTTTCCATGACGCTGACGAAAACCTGCATCGAGTGAACGATGTCCATTAAAACGCACCTGACGAAGGATCATCACAGCTTACTCCCCTCTTCTCCGCCAATAACGGTATAGAGGCTCCGCAAGCAAAAAGCACCAGCACCAGCACCAGCACCAGCCGTAGCGTTTGCATGGCGGTAACAAAGGGTACCAACAACGCAAGCGTTAAGAAGTTGCAGCACCCAAGCCGCGAGCCCGTCGACTGGAAACAGCCCCAACAGCCAATACCAATTCACCTCCGCGACGTGGTGTGTAGACGATTCTTTCGGCAGCAAAAAAAAGGCTGGCGCGATCGTACCGTCCTTCTGCAGCCAAGGAATTTTCGGCAACTGTAAAGTTGATATCAATCGCGATGATCCGACTGGCCTTGGCCATGGTGGCGTCGATGATGGCCGCCAGACCGATGCCGCCCAGGCCGAAGATGGCCACGCTGGCGCCTTCTTCCACCTTGGCCGTATTGAGTACTGCGCCGATCACGGTCGTCACGCCGCAACCGAGCAGGCAGACCTTTTCCAGAGGCCGAACGCAGGCGTTGCGCAGGGGTACCGCGGCAAGGATGCCGCGGTAGCCGCCCCCGGCCATGGATGGCCGATGGCGGCGGGCCCACGGAGCAATGCCGGAGTGAGGGCATGCCGAGCCTGGGCGAGGCACCGAATGGCGGGGCAGGAGCCCTTGGTTACTTGGGGTTGGGCGGCATTCCGTATTTCCAAGTGACTCGCTGTAAAAGCGAAACCGCCAACCGCCATTACCGCAGAAACGGATTTGTACTCGATCAAAAAAACATAGACCGGCGGCCAAGTCGCCATCGCAAAAAAAACCCGGCCAGCAATGCCAACCGGGTTTTCAGTGGTTCAAGCGAGACAACGATCAACCATCAAGATCAGTGGTTGTAGGCACGCTCGTTGTGCTCGGCCAAGTCCAGCCCCATGTCCTCCACCGATTCATCGGCACGCAAGCCGATGACGGCGTTGATCACTTTGAGAATGATCCAGCTGATGGCGAAGCAGTACACCGTCGTCAGCAACACGCCCTTGATCTGCGCCACGACCTGAGCGCCCATGCTCACGCCTTCCACCAACCCGCCCAGCGACGGCACGCAGAACACGCCGGTCAATACCGCGCCAATCATTCCGCCGATGCCGTGCAAGCCAAACACGTCGAGGCTGTCGTCATAACCGAAGCGGCGTTTCAGCACAGTGACGCTCAAGTAGCAGAACACCCCGCACAGCAGACCGATGGCCAACGCGCCGCCTACGCCGACATACGCACACGCCGGAGTAATGCCGACCAAACCGGCCAAAGCACCGCTGGCCAGGCCCAAAGCACTCGGCTTGCCGACCTTGAACCACTCGGTGAACATCCAGCCGAGAATCCCCGCGCAAGCGCCCAGTTGGGTGTTGAGCATGACAATGCCCGAAGTGCCATTGAGACCGCCGCCGGAACCGATATTGAAGCCGAACCAGCCAACCCAGAGCATCGCCGCACCGGCCATGGTCAGGCTCAGGTTGTGAGCCGGCATCGGCGTATTCTGGTAGCCCTTGCGCTTGCCGAGAATCAGGCACGCAGCCAAAGCAGCGACGCCGGCATTGATATGCACCGCAGTGCCACCGGCGAAATCGAGAACGCCCCAGTTATGCATCAAAGCGCCCGAACCTCCCCAGACCATATGGGCGACAGGCGCATAAACCAGGGTAAACCACAGCGCCATGAACCACAGCGCTGCCGAGAACTTCATGCGCTCGGCGAATGCACCGGCAATCAGCGCCGGGGTAATGATCGCGAAGGTCATCTGGAAGGTGACAAACACGCCTTCCGGGATGTCACCGACCAGGCTATCCGGGGTCATGCCGGCCAGAAAGGCCCGGCTCAAACCACCGACGAAACTGTTGAACGTCACCTGCCCCTCAACCATGCCGGTGCTGTCGACCACCATGCTGTAGCCATAGATCACCCACAGCACGCCGACCAGGCCGGCGATGCCGAAGCACTGGGTAAACAGCGAGAGCATGTTTTTCGCCCGCACCAGACCGCCGTAAAACAATGCGAGGCCCGGCAGACACATGAACAGCACCAGCACCGCGGCGGTCACCATCCAGGCGGTACTGCCGGTGTTCAATGTGGGTGCGTCGGCCGCCTGGGCGAGCGGCGCGAGGGCACCGGCCGCCAATAAGACAAGGAGGGATTTGCCGAGAAGACGATTGACCATGTTCAAAGCTCCTGCAAAGGAATGGTAGGTGTCTGGCAGCGAGCAGTTGTTATCTCATGGGCCTCTTGTCGGGCCCCTTGATCTGTGGCGAGCGAGCTTGCTCGCGCTTGAGTGCGTAGCACTCGCAAAGGTTCTTGGGGCCGCTTCGCAGCCCAGCGCGAGCAAGCTCCCTCGCCACAGGTTTTTGTCAGTAACCGGAACCAGAACCTGGAATCCAATTGGTCCCCGCCAGCGGCACCCGCGCCATGGCAGCCGACTCCACCGTCAGCGCCACCAAATCCTCGGGATCGAGGTTGTGCAGGTGCGACTTGCCGCAAGCCCGGGCCATGGTCTGGGCTTCCAGCACCAGCACGCGCAGGTAGTTGGCCAGACGCCGACCACCTTCCACAGGGTCCAGACGCTTGGACAGCTCCGGGTCCTGCGTGGTGATACCGGCCGGGTCCCGGCCGTTCTGCCAGTCATCGTAGAAACCGGCGGCCGAGCCGATTTTTTTCAGTTCCTCGTCCAGGCGTGGATGGTTATCGCCCAAGGCAATCAGCGCCGCCGTCCCGATAGCTACCGCATCCGCACCCAGCGCCATCGCCTTGGCGACATCGGCACCGTTGCGAATCCCTCCCGAAACAATCAGCTGAACCTTGCGATGCATGCCCATCTCTTGCAAAGCCTGTACCGCTTGTGGGATGGCCGACAAAATCGGGATCCCGACGTGTTCGATGAACACTTCCTGAGTCGCTGCGGTACCGCCTTGCATGCCGTCGAGCACAATCACGTCAGCCCCGGCTTTTACCGCCAACTTCACGTCGTAGTACGGCCGGCTCGCGCCGATCTTCACGTAGATCGGTTTTTCCCAATCGGTGATTTCCCGGATCTCGGCAATCTTGATCGCCAGGTCATCCGGGCCAGTCCAGTCCGGGTGTCGGCAGGCGCTGCGCTGGTCGACACCGATCGGCAAAGTGCGCATACCGGCCACGCGCTCGGTGACTTTCATGCCCAGCAACATACCGCCACCACCGGGTTTGGCGCCCTGCCCCAGAACGATTTCAATCGCGTCGGCCTTGCGCAGATCGTCCGGGTTCATGCCATAGCGGGACGGCAAATACTGATACACCAAATGTTGCGACTGGCCGCGTTCTTCCGGGGTCATGCCGCCGTCACCGGTGGTGGTACTGGTGCCGGCGATGGTCGCGCCACGGCCCAGGGCTTCCTTGGCATTGGCCGACAAAGCCCCGAAGCTCATGCCGGCGATGGTCACCGGAATCTTCAGGTGAATCGGCTTCTTGGCGAAGCGGTTGCCGAGGATCACATCGGTTCCGCACTTCTCCCGATAGCCTTCCAGCGGATAGCGCGAAACGCTGGCACCAAGCAGCAGCAAGTCATCAAAATGCGGCAGTTTGCGTTTGGTGCCACCGCCGCGAATATCGTAGATGCCGGTTTCCGCGGCACGCTGAATCTCCTGGATGGTCAGGCGGTCGAAAGTGGCTGACTCGCGCAGTACGGGAGGCGCTTTTTGGCTGATTGGGTCGCTCATATCTATTCTCCTCGCGCGGATCAGTACGCGGACGCGTTATCGACTTTGAAGTTGTACAACTGACGGGCCGAACCGTAGCGCTTGAAGTCAGCCGCCTCGTGCTCGAAACCGGCGCGGTCGAGCAGCCCTTGTAGCTCTTCCAGGTGCTCGGCGCGCATCTCTTTCTCGATGCAATCCGAGCCCAGAGACTCAACGGTCCCTTTCACGTAGATGTGGGTTTCATACAACGAATCGCCCAGTGCATCGCCGGCGTCGCCGCAGACCACCAGGCGACCAGCCTGCCCCATGAAGCAGCTCATGTGGCCGATGCTGCCGCCGACAACAATGTCGATGCCCTTCATGGAAATCCCGCAACGCGCCCCAGCGTCGCCTTCAATCACCAGCAACCCGCCATGGGCCGTAGCACCGGCCGCCTGGGAGGCGCTGCCTTTGACCCGGACATAGCCGGACATCATGTTCTCGGCACAACCGACACCGACGTTGCCGTGGACGGTGATCGAGGCCTTTTGATTCATTCCCGCGCAGTAGTAACCGGCGTGACCCTGGATATCGATGGACACCGCTTCATTCACCCCGACCGCGAGGTTGTGCTTGCCATCGGAGTGAGTCACCACCCACTCGTGATCGGTCACGTTATTGACCTGATCGTGCAGCGCCTGATTGAGGTCACGCACGGTGGCAGTGGAAAGATCGATGGTTTTCATGTGTGCGCTCCTTAAGCTGACTCGCGTTCCCAGATGTAGAGAGTGGCCGGTGCAGGCTCCCAGATTCTGGCGTTTTCGATTCCCGGCAGGCTCGACAACGCCTGATACTCGGAGGCCATGGCGACGTAGTCGTCCGTCTCGGCAAGGATCGCCGGCTTGCAGGCGACCGGGTCGCGGATCACCGCAAAACCGTTGCGGGTGCCGATGGCGAAGGTGAAGAAACCGTCGAGATCCTCCAGCGAGTGATCCAGCGCTTCCTTCAACGAGTCGCCCTGCTGCAGGCGCCAGGTCAGGTAGCCGGCGGCAACTTCGGTGTCGTTGTCGGTCTCGAAGTGAATGCCTTCGCGCTTGAGTTCCTGACGCAGGCGGAAGTGATTGGACAGCGAACCGTTGTGCACCAGGCACAGGTCGGCGCCAGTGGAAAACGGATGGCTACCTTCCATGGTCACCGCGCTTTCGGTGGCCATGCGGGTGTGGCCGATGATGTGGCTGCCCTTCATGCCGGCCAGGCCGAAGCGTTGGGAAATCTCCTGGGGCAAGCCCATGCCCTTGAGGATTTCGATGCTTTGCCCGGCGCTCATGATGCGCAGGCTCGGTGCCAGTTCAGCGAGGGCCAGGCGTACCGGCGCTTCTTCGGCATGGATCTTCAACACCGCGGCACTGGCGTTCTGGAACCAGTCCAGCGAACAGCCGAGGCGCCCTTCCAATTCACCCATCAGGGTTTTCCAGTCGAAGCCTTCAGTGGTCGCCTGCAAGGTCAGCTTGACCCCGCCCTCCGCCACTTCATCGCCGTAAATGGCGAAACCGGCACTGTCTGGACCACGATCGGTCATGGCCTGCAGCATGGGTTCAAACAGCTTGCCGAGCTGGGATTCCAACTGCGGATTTTTCAGGTAAAGACCTACGATTCCACACATATCAAGTCTCCTTCGGAGGCAGTGAACACCCGGCGCCGTGCCGGGAGCCCGAATGGTTGTCAAAATGGAAAATCAGAAAAACTCGGTGTAGCGCTGGATTTCCCAGTCGGAGACGTGGCGGCTGTATTCCACCCATTCCATGCGCTTGAGCTTGATGAACTCGCCAACGATCTGTGGGCCAAGCACCTCGGCGAATAACGGGTCGGCTTCGAGCGCGTCGCAGGCTTCCTTGAGCGATTGCGGCAGGGTCTTGATGCCCCGCGCGGCGATCTGCTCGAGGCTCAGGCTGTAGAGGTTTTCATTGCAGACGTGATCGATTTCCAACTGGCGGTCGATGCCGTCCAGGCCCGCAGCGATGATCGCGGCGCTGACCAGATAAGGGTTGCAACCAGCGTCCGGCAGACGGAATTCGAGGCGGCCGTAAGGAACCCGCACCATGGCTGAACGGTTGTTGGCACCGAAGGCGATAAAGGCGGGTGCCCAGGTCGCACCGGACAACGAATTACCCACCACCAGACGCTTGTAGGAGTTGACCGTCGGCGCGGCGAAGGCACACAGCGCAGGGCCGTGGGCAAGCAGGCCGGCGGCGAAGTGATAGGCCATTTTCGACAGCCCCATGCCGCTCGGATCGCTGGCGTCATGGAACAGGTTCTTGTTGTCGGCGCTGCTGATCGATAGGTGAAAGTGCATGCCATTACCGGCGCGCTTCGGATCAGGCTTGGGCATGAACGAGCAAATCATGCCCAGGTCATTGGCGATTTCGCCGGCGGCCATGCGGAAGAAGGTGAAGCGATCCGCCGAGGTCATGGCGTCGCTGTAGGTGTAGTTGATCTCAAACTGGCCGTTGGCGTCTTCGTGGTCGATTTGATAGACCTCGAAGTCCACGGCCTGCAGGGCTTCGGTCAGCCGCTCCAGGAAAACGCGGGAGCGCGACAAGCCTTTATAGTCGTAGCAAGGCTTGGCGAGGTTGTCGCTGGGGTCGACCAATTGCAGCTTGCCCTGCTCGTCACGCCGCATCAGGTTGAACTCGGGTTCCAGGCCGGTGTTGAGGGTCCAGCCCTTTTCTTCCAGGCGTTGCACTTGTTGCTGCAGCACATAACGGCTGTCATATGGATGCGGCTTACCATCGACGTGGCCGACGCACACCACCCGCCCGTAACCCGGCTGCCAGGGCACCGGAGTCAAGGTGGACAAGTCGCCGCGAGCCATGAAGTCCGGACCGTGGGGCTCCATGCCCATGCCGCTGATCGCGAACCCGGCAAAACCCGCCCCCTCTTCGGCGACGGTCTTGAGCCCACAGATCGGCACCGACTTGGTCTTGGCCGCACCGTGAATATCCACAAATTGCGCAAGCACGTACTTGATCCCGTGCTTGTCGATGATGCGCTGGGTTTCTGCTGGCAACATTGCTCGTCACTCCTCGCGAAAGGCAAAACATCTTGGATGGGCCTTGACCGTCTTTTTATTCCTAAAAAGAAAGTTATTTTCCCAATAGGAATGCAAAGCCCTTGCCAGATTCGCGAGTGAAACGTTGATACGCCGTGACAGGCGCTTTTGTGCTGTATATATGGGAATATTCTTTTCCCTGTGGGAATACTGCCTGCAGGGTAGGCGCCAAGCGTCGCCATTTGCACTTTCTCAGTGCGAAACTAATATTACTGAACGGAAAGTGTGCAGGATCTGATGACTATGTCGACCGAAACCGCCCCGCGCCTCAAGCTTGAGCAATATCTGGGATTGCAGATCAAGCGCCAGCGCCAGGCTCAGGATCTGAAATTGTCTGACGTGGCCAAGATTGCCGATATCAGTCAGGGCATGTTGAGCAAGATCGAAAATGCCCAGGTGTCCACCAGCCTCGATACCCTGAGCCGTCTGTGCGACGTGCTAGGCCTGCCACTGTCCAAGTTGTTCAGCGAATATGACCAACAGGACGGCAGTGCGCTGTTGGTCAAGGCCGATCAGGGCATGGAAGTGGTGCGCCGTGGCACCGAGAAAGGCCATACGTACCATCTGCTCAACCACACCCGCGGGCCGAAGAAGAGCTTCGAGGCCTACATGGTCAGCATGGATGACGCGAGTGAGGAGTTTCCGACCTTCTCTCACCCCGGCACCGAATTCCTTCACCTGCTGGAAGGTGAACTGATCTATCGCCACGGCAATCAGCTGTACCGCATGGAAGCGGGTGACAGCCTGACATTCGAAGGCGAAATCCCTCACGGTCCGGAACAGTTGGTGCACGTGCCGATCCGTCTGCTGTCGATCATGAATTACGGCAGCGACAAAGAGTAACGCCCCCCCTCTTCCCCCGCTTTGCCCCACGTTGAGGCCGACCCATGTCGGCCTCACTCATTTTCCTCCCAGTTAAAAAACTTTCTTAAAAGATCTGGACGCCACACACCCATTTCCCCTATAAAGCCACCAACAGGAATATTTTATTCCCCACAAGAAAACGCGCTCAGGGAATGAGCCTGCTGTCCGCTGACACTTTTTTTCGCTATGCGATGAGCTGCCGCCATCATCCCGAGGACGTGTCATGCAACACGAAAAAAACCATTTCATCATCAAGATCACCTGTCCCGCGGTGTCCGGCATCGTCGCTGCCGTCACCACCTACCTGGCGGACAACAGTTGCTACATCGGGGAGATGGCGCAATTCGATGACGACTTCAGCGGCCGTTTTTTCATGCGTGCGGTGTTCCGCTTCAACGACGGCCATCAGGGCGACATTCAACAGATCAAGGACGGTTTCGCCGACGTCGCCAAGGCGTTCGAGATGACCTGGGAATTGCACGACACCCGCGAGCCGATGCGCGTGCTGCTGATGGTCAGCAAGTTCGACCACTGCCTGACCGACCTGCTCTACCGCTACCACAAGGGCGAGATGGACATGACCATCACCGCCATCGTCTCCAACCACCTCGACTTGCGGCCCATGGCTGAACGCGAGGGCATTCGCTTCATCTACTTGCCGGTGACGAAGGACACCAAGGCCCGGCAGGAAGCCGAGCTGATGAAGATCGTCGACGACACCAGCACCGAACTGGTGGTGTTGGCGCGCTACATGCAGATCCTGTCCGACGACCTGTGCAAGCAACTCTCGGGGCGGGCGATCAACATTCACCATTCGTTCTTGCCCGGTTTCAAAGGCGCCAAGCCTTATCACCAGGCGTACCAGCGCGGCGTGAAACTGATCGGCGCCACCGCCCATTACGTCACCAGCGACCTCGACGAGGGACCGATCATTGAGCAGGAAGTGCAGCGTGTCGATCACGTCTACCTCCCCGACGATCTGGTCGCCACCGGCCGCGACACCGAAACCGTGGCCCTGTCCAAGGCGGTCAAGTACCACCTGGAACACCGGGTGTTTCTCAACCAGGACAGAACGGTGATCTTCCGGTGAACACACACAAACTGATCGACGGAAAGGCCACCGCCGCCCGCGTCCTGGTGCAGGTCCGCGAGGACGTGGAGCGACTGCGCGAGCAAGACATTCAACCGGCACTGGCAGTGATTCTGGTGGGCAGCGACCCGGCCAGCCAGGTCTACGTGCGCAACAAAATCCTGCGCGCCGAAGAAGTCGGTATCCGCTCTCTGGAGCATCGATTGTCCACAGACACCAGCACTGAACAGCTACTCATCTTGATCGCCCGACTGAATGCCGATCCCTCGATCCACGGCATTCTTTTGCAGCTGCCGCTGCCTTCCCATATCAATGAATTACGCGCATTGGAGGCTATCGCTCCGGACAAGGATGTAGACGGGTTCCACAGTCAGAACGTCGGTGGTCTCAGCCAGGGCCGCACCGTACTCGCGCCCTGCACCCCCAGTGGTTGTTTGTATTTGCTGGAGCAAACCTGCGGCGATCTGCGCGGCAAGCACGCGGTGGTGATCGGCCGCTCGAACATCGTCGGCAAACCCATGGCAGCGTTGTTGTTGCAGGCCGACTGCTCGGTGACCGTCCTGCATTCGCGCAGCCCGGATCCGCAGGCTCTGTGCCGGCAGGCAGACATCGTCATCGCCGCCGTGGGGCGCCCAAGGCTAATCGACGCCAGTTGGCTCAAGCCAGGCGCAGTGGTGATCGACGTCGGCATCAACCGCATCGAAGACGATGGCCGCAGCCGTCTGGTGGGCGATGTCGACTTCGACAGCGCCCTCCCCCACGTCGCGGCGATCACCCCGGTACCGGGTGGTGTCGGGCCGATGACCATCGCCTTTCTGATGAAAAACACTGTCACCGCAGCCCTTGCGCAACACCAGGCCCAACACAACCAATCGGAGGCCTTATGCCGTTCAATCTATTGAAATACGGGCTGAGTTCGGAGTACCCGGTGGAAGTGGATTTGCCGCCACCGAAGGAACTCAAGTCGAGCTATGACGTGGTGATCATCGGGGCCGGCGGCCATGGCCTGGCCACCGCTTACTACCTGGCCAAATACCACGGCATCACTAACATCGCGGTACTGGAAAAGTCTTACCTGGGTGGCGGCAATACCGCGCGCAACACCGCGGTGATCCGCTCCAACTACCTGACCAGCGAAGGTGTGCGCTTTTATGCCGAGTCGGTGCGGATGTTCCAGTCGCTGTCCAACGAGTTCGACTTCAACATCATGTACTCCGAGCGCGGCCAACTGACCCTGGCCCACACCGACGCCACGGTGCGTTCGTTCCGGCAGCGAGCCGAGGTCAACAAACACTTTGGCGGCCGTACCGAGATGATCGACCGGCAGCAGATCCGCGAACTGGTGCCCAGCCTCAACCTCGATCCCGGCCACTTGCCGGTGATCGCCGGGCTCTGGCACATCGACGGCGCCACCGCGCGCCACGACGCGGTGGCCTGGGGTTACGCCAAACAAGCCGCCAAGCGCGGCGTGGAAATCCATCAGCTCACCGAAGTCCAGGACCTGATCATCGAAAACGGCGCTATCACTGCCGTAAAAACCAACCGCGGCACCATCAAATGCGGTTGCGCGGTGCAAGCGATTGCCGGGCACAGTTCGTTGCTGATGGCCAAGGCCGGGATCCGTTCGCCGATCCAGACCTTCCCGCTGCAAGCGATGGTCACCCAGCCGTTCAAACCGTTTCTCGATCCGCTGGTGAGTTCCTCCGCCCTGCACTGCTACGTGCAACAGACCAGCCGTGGCGAGGTGGTTTTTGGCGGCGGCTCCGATCCCTATCCGCTGTTCAACACCCGCTCGACGCTGGACCTCAAGGAGAGCTTGCTCGCCCATGCGATTGAGATGTTCCCGTTCCTGGCCAACGCCAAGCTGATGCGCCAATGGGCCGGGATCACCGACATGACTCCGGATTACAGCCCGATCATGGGCCTGTCGCCAGTGAAGAATTACTACCTCGACGCCGGCTGGGGCACCTGGGGCTTCAAGGCCACGCCGATCTGCGGCAAGACCATGGCCGAGTTGGTGGCCAGCGGCGGCAAGGTGCCGGAGCTGATCAAACCCTTCGGCCTCGAACGTTTCTCGACCTTCCAGCAAGTCAACGAAATGGGCGCCACGGCGGCCAGTCACTGACGGAGAGCGGACTATGAAAATCATGAATTGCCCGCTCAACGGGCCGCGCAACATCAGCGAGTTCACTTATGGCGGCGAATTCAAGCCGATGCCTGACCCGGTCAGTTGCAGCGATGCCGAATGGGCCGACTACGTGTTCAACACCGACAACCTCGCCGGCGTGGTACGCGAGTGGTGGATGCACACGCCCTCCAGCTACTGGTTTCTGGCGGAGCGGCACACCGTAACCGACGAAATCCTGCGCACCTTCGACCCCAAAGAACTGTTCACCACCCGCGTCGAATTCAGCGCAGCCGCAAAGGAGATCGCAGGATGAATCGCCTACCCGCCCCCATGGGCTTGCTGATCGACCGTGATCAGCCGCTGGATTTCAGTTTCGACGGCCATCGCTACCAAGGCCTGCTGGGTGACAGCATCGCCAGCGCCCTGCTGGCGAACGGGCGCTTCCTGATCTCCCGCTCGTTCAAATACCATCGCCCGCGTGGCCCGCTGACCATGGCAGGTCAGGACGCCAACAGCCTGGTGCAGTTGCCCGAAGAGCCCAACGTGCTCGCCGATGCCCACGCCTTGTCCGCTGGATTGCAGGTGACGGCGCAGAACGTCAATGGCTCACTGGACAATGACCGCGACGCCTATCTGGGTAAGTTCTCCAAATTCATGCCGGTGGGCTTCTACTACCGTTCGTTCTACAAACCCAAGGGCATGTGGAAAGTCTGGGAACCGATCATTCGCAAGAAGGCCGGCCTCGGCGTGCTCGACCTGAAATTCCAGCCCGAGTACTACGACAAGGCCTACTTGTTCACCGACGTCGCGGTAATCGGCGCGGGTCCCGCCGGGCTACATGCGGCGCTGACGGCAGCCAACGCGGGGGCCAGGGTGTTGCTCATCGAGCAACAACCCGTTCTCGGTGGTTCGCTGGCCTATGCCCGCTTCGATATCGAAGGCGGCAGGGCTGAAACCCTGCGCCGCGAACTGCTCGCGGCGGTAGAGCAACACGCCAATATCCAGATTCTGACCGAAGCCACTTGCAACGCCTGGTTCACCGACAACTACTTGCCGGTGATTCAGGGTAAACGCATGTACAAGGTCCGCGCCCACCAGTGCCTGGTGTGCAGCGGCTCCTTCGATCAGCCGGTGATCTTTCGCAACAACGACCTGCCGGGTGTGATGCTGACCAGCGCTGCGCAACGGTTGATGAAGCTGTACGCGGTCAAACCGGGTAAACGTGCCGTGGTGCTGACGGGCAACGATGACGGTTACCTCGCCGCGCTGGATCTGCATGACCAGGGCGTGGAGGTCGTCGCTGTGGTGGACCTGCGTCATGGTCCTTCGGACGAATCCCTGCTGCGCGCACTGGCGCAACGCAAGATCTACCGCCAGGGCAACAGCACCGTCTATGAAGCCCTGCATGAGAAAGGCATGCGCCATATCAACGGCGTCGACGTGCGAAAAATCACCGCACAAGGCCAGGTCGCCGAGAGCGGGCAACATCTGGAGTGCGATTTACTGTGTATGTCCGCCGGCTACATGCCGGTCTATCAACTGCTGTGCCAGGCTGGCGGCAAGCTGGCCTACGACGATCAGCGTGCCGAGTTCACGCTCAGCGGCCTGCCAAAGAATCTGAATGTCGCCGGCTCGGTCAACGGTCGTCACCAGCTGGATAACGTGATTGCCGATGGCGTGAATGCCGGTGCCGAAGCCGCCCTCGCGCTGGGCCTGACAGTGGGCACGCAACGCGAGCCATTGAGCGGCGAGGCGCGGGTCAACTTTAATTGGCCAATCTTCCCGCACCCCAAAGGCAAGGACTTCGTCGACTTCGACGAGGATCTGCAAGTGGCCGACATCGTCAACGCCACCCGGATCGGCTATCGCGATATACAACTGGTCAAGCGCTACTCCACCGTCGGCATGGGACCGTCTCAGGGTCGTCACTCGGCGCTGCCGACCGCGCGGTTGGTGGCGTGGGCCACCCAACGCAATATCAGTGAAACCGGCGTGACCACGGCGCGACCGCCGTTTGTGGCGGAAAAGCTGGCGCATGTGGCGGGTCGCGCGTTCGACCCGTACCGGCAAACGCCGATGCACGCTCGTCACCTGCAAGCCGGGGCGAAAATGATGCCTGCGGGCATCTGGCAACGCCCGGCCTACTATGGCAACGCCAAGGATCGCGAGGCATGCATGCAGGCCGAAGCCCTGCACGTGCGCAACAAGGTTGGCATCATCGATGTCTCGACTTTGGGCGGCCTGGACGTGCGCGGTCCGGACGCCGCCGAACTGCTTAATCGGATGTACACCTTCGCCTTTCTCAAGCAGCCGATCGGCCGCTCCCGTTATGCGCTGATGACCAATGAGCACGGCGTGGTGATCGACGACGGTGTCTGCGCGCGGTTTGCCGAGAACCATTTCTACGTCACCGCCACCACCAGCGGTGTCGACCGGATCTATCAGCAAATGCTTAAGTGGAACGCGCAATGGCGTCTGGACGTGGACGTCGCCAACGTCACTGCGGCCATTTGCGCGGTCAACGTCGCGGGGCCGGACTCGCGCAAGGTGCTGGAACAGGTCTGCACCGACCTCGATCTCAGCGCCGAAGCCTTCCCTTATCTGGGCGTTCGTCAAGGCACTGTGGCCGGCATCAAGGCGCGGCTGTTGCGAGTCGGTTTTGTCGGCGAACTAGGCTATGAGATCCACGTCCCCGCGCGTCACGGGCTCAAGCTCTGGGACGCACTGATTGAGGCCGGTAAAGCACATGACATCCGCCCCTTCGGCGTCGAAACCCAGCGCCTGCTGCGGCTGGAAAAAGGCCATGTGATCATCAGTCAGGACACCGATGGAATGACTCACCCGGCGGAAATCGACATGGGCTGGGCGATCAACCGCACCAAGCCGTTTTTCGTCGGCCGCCGCTCGGTAGACATCCTCGAAGCCCAGCCACTGAAACGCAAACTGGTGGGTTTCAGCCTGCCCAAAGGCAGCCTGCAACCGTTGGAAGGCCATCTGGTGCTTAACGGCCCGGACATCAGTGGCAACGTCACCTCCTGCGAGTATTCCGCCTCCCTGGGCAAGATCATCGGCCTGGCTTACGCCGGCATCGACCAGAGCACACCTGGGCAACGGATTCCGATCCGCGTAGAAGGCGGCATCGTGATCCAGGCCGAGGTGGTGCAGTTGCCTTTCTTCGATCCCGACAACCAACGCCAGGAGCTTTGAGTCATGACCAGCCTGAGAGAACAACACAGCATCGCCCGGCAAGCCCTCGCACCGTTGCCGGGGTGCCGCCTGGCGGACCTGACCGACCTGCCGCGGGTCGGTTTCCGCGGAGCCCACAGTGCCGAGTACCTGCGCAGCCGCGGCTTCGTCCTGCCAGATGCGCCCAACCGTGCAGTGATTCAAGCCGATGGCAGTCAGGTGGCACGGCTGTCGCAGACCGAATACCTGCTGCTGGGCAGTCCCGAGGATCAGGGCCAACGAATGGCAGATGAAGAGGCCCGTTGGGAACTCGATCATCAAGCCAACTATCTGCTGCCTCGTCAGGACAGCCATGCCTGTTTTCAGCTGACAGGAGATCACCTGAGCGAAGTATTGGCCAAGCTCTGCGGGGTTGATCTGAGCTCGCAGGCGTTCGGCCCGGGGGCGGTGGCGCAGACGTCGGCGGCACGCATCAACGTGATCGTCATCAATTCCGACACCGTGCAGCAGGCGAGTTTACACATCCTTTGTGACCGGGCGTCGCAGGAGTATTTTCGGGGGGCGTTGGAGGATGCAATGCAGGAGTATTCAGGTCTGGTTACGGCGGTGACAACACGCTGACTCTGCCGCCCCACTGGTCATGCATGCTGAGACGAAACTCCGTTCCAAGCATGCATGGGCAGATGCCGGCACCGGCGACTAACCACGCCCCAATAATTAAGCTTCGCGGCGTAGCGAATTCGCTTCTGTGAACGCACGACCAATGAGCAACGCAGTACTGACGCTTCAAGCCAGGATTTCGATGTACGTTTTAATGTACAAAAAAGCGTGGCTGATGATGGTTTTCAGCAGAACTCGCCGGAACGAAAAAAGAGGCCGAAGCCTTTCTTTTCAACGCAGAACGTAAATGTCACGCACAAAAAAACGCCACTCATTGAGTGGCGTTTTTTGTGAATCTTGGAGCGGGAAACGAGACTCGAACTCGCGACCCCGACCTTGGCAAGGTCGTGCTCTACCAACTGAGCTATTCCCGCGTCTTGGTGAGGCGCATTCTATAGAATCCAGATGCCCCGTCAACCCCTTGATTCAAAAAAGTTTATTTCTTTTCCACGTCGGTCTTCAGATGCGGCCAGGCAGCCCGCAAATACTGGACCATGGACCACAACGTCAAGCCCGCAGATATCAGCAGCAAGGCGTAACCGAGCAGCACCCAGAACGTGAAATCCGACGGGTTGGCCAGCAGAATCACCAGCGCCAGCATTTGCGCGGCGGTCTTCCATTTGCCCAGGTTTGACACCGCGACGTGAGCGCGGGCGCCGAGTTCGGCCATCCATTCGCGAAGTGCCGAGACGACAATCTCGCGACCGATGATCACGGCGGCCGGCAGCGTGAGCCACAGGTTGCCATGTTCTTGCACCAGCAATACCAGCGCAACAGCGACCATCAGCTTGTCAGCCACGGGATCGAGGAAAGCCCCGAACGGTGTGCTTTGTTCCAGTCGGCGGGCCAGATACCCATCCAGCCAGTCTGTGGCGGCGGCAAATGCGAACACCGAGGCGGACGCCAGGTAGCTCCATTGATACGGCAGGTAGAACAGTAAAATGAAGATCGGAATGAGCAGGACGCGTAGTACGGTAATCAGATTAGGGATATTCATCGGCACAACTGGCTACGAGGTGAGGGGGCATTCTACTCGCTGTGCAGATTGGCATAAATCAACTCTGCGAGCTTTTTACTGATCCCGGGTGCTTTGGCGATCTCTTCGATGCTGGCACGAGACAGCTCCTGCAATCCACCAAAATGTTTCAACAAATCGCGGCGACGGGTCGGTCCGACACCGGCGACGCCCTCCAGTGTAGACGTGCGGCGGGTTTTCCCACGACGGGCGCGGTGCCCGGTAATCGCGAAACGGTGAGCTTCGTCGCGTATCTGCTGGATCAAATGCAGCGCGGGGGAATCGCCGCGCAAGGTGAATTCGTGGGCAGCATCGTTCAGGTACAGGGTTTCGAAACCGGCCTTGCGCGTGGCGCCCTTGGCTACGCCCAGCAGAATCAGATCAGGCACGGCCAGTTCATTGAGCACGTCGCGGGCCATGGACAGCTGCCCCTTGCCACCGTCCACCAGCAAAATGTCCGGTAGCTTGCCCTCCCCGTCCTTCAGCTTGCTGAAGCGTCGGGTCAGGGCCTGGTGCATCGCGGCGTAGTCATCACCTGGGGTGACGCCTTCAATGTTGTAGCGACGGTAGTCGGACTTGATCGGACCTTCGGGGCCGAACACCACACAGGACGCCACGGTTGCTTCGCCACTGGAGTGACTGATGTCGTAACACTCCAGGCGCTGTGGTGGCTCATCCAGGTTCAACACTTCCGCCAGGGCATCGAAACGTGCAGCAACGTGTTGGCGGTTGGCCAGTCGCGCTCCCAGGGCCTGCTCGGCATTGGTGACCGCCAACTGTTGCCAGCGTGCTCGCGTACCACGAACCCTATGACTGATGGTCAATTCGCGACCGCGCAGCTCATCGATGGCCGCGATCAGGGTCGGGAAGTCCTCGTGAACCACGTTGACGATCAGTTCGCTCGGCAAGTCGCGCTCGGGACTGCTGACGAAGTACTGGCCGAGAAACGCCGCCATGACTTCGGAAACGTCCTCTTCAATACCCACCTGCGGGAAGAAGTTCTTGCTCCCCAGCACCCGACCGCCACGCACGCTGATCAAATGAACGCAGGCACCACCCGGATTGACAAACGCGGCGATCACATCGACATCACCGGTCCCGCCTTCCATGCTTTGCTGGTCCTGGACCCGGCGCAGCAATGAAATCTGATCCCGCAACTCGGCCGCACGCTCGAATTCGAGGTTGATCGCCGCCTCTTCCATTCCTGCGGACAACTCGTCCGTCAGCGCATTGCTGCGCCCCTCAAGGAACATCACCGAGTGCCGTACGTCTTCGGCGTATACCTCAGGCTCCACCAGCCCCACACAAGGCGCCTTGCAGCGTTTGATCTGGTATTGCAGGCAAGGACGCGTGCGGTTCTTGTAATAGCTGTCTTCGCACTGACGAACGAAAAACGTCTTTTGCAGCAGGCTCAGGCTTTCGCGAATCGCACCGGCACTGGGATAAGGGCCGAAATACTTGCCCTTGGCCTTTTTTGCACCGCGATGGATGCTCAAGCGTGGAAACTGGCCATCCGAGAGAAAGACGTAGGGGTAGGATTTATCATCGCGCAGCAGGATGTTGTAGGGCGGACGCCACTCCTTGATCAGCGTCTGCTCAAGCAACAAGGCTTCGGTTTCATTGGCCGTAATCGTCGTTTCGACCTGAGCGATACGCGCGACCAGCGCCGCGGTCTTGGGCGCAAGACCGGATTTGCGGAAGTAACTCGACAGGCGATTCTTGAGGTTCTTGGCCTTGCCGACATAGAGCAGGCGTGCCTCGCTGTCGAACATGCGATACACGCCGGGACGCCCACTGACCGTCGACAGAAAGGCGCTTGGATCGAAGACTTCAGTCATTTTCAGAGACTGGCATCGACCATGCCGTGACGAACCGCCAACAGCGTCAACTCGACGTCGCTGCTGATCGAAAGCTTTTCGAAAATGCGGTAACGGTAAGTGTTCACGGTTTTTGGCGACAGACACAGCTTGTCGGAAATGATCTGGACCTTCTGACAGCCGACAATCATCAGCGCGATTTGGATTTCACGCTCCGACAAGGCGTCGAAAGGCGAATCATTGGTCGGCTGGAAGGATTTGATCGCCAGTTGCTGTGCAATTTGCGGGCTGATGTAGCGCTGACCGGCAAACACCAGGCGGATAGCCTGGACCATTTCCGGCAATCCGGCACCCTTGGTCAGATAGCCCGCGGCCCCGGCCTGCAACAACCGGGTCGGAAACGGGTCTTCTTCGCACACGGTGACCGCGACGACTTTGATATCCGGATGACTGCGCAATAATTTGCGCGTGGCTTCAAGACCGCCGATGCCGGGCATCTTGACGTCCATCAGTACCACATCGGGTTTCAACTCACGCGCCTTGAGCAGGGATTCTTCGCCTGACTCAGCCTGGCCGACTACTTGCAGGCCATCGATGTCAGCCAGCATTCGTGTAATGCCTGTACGAACGAGATCATGATCATCGACTACTAGCACCCTAATCAAGCAGACACCTCGCGAAATGGTCTTATTGGGTTGCCGACACCTTAGCAAAAAGCAACTGGCAGACCTAGCGGCAAGCGTCATATAAAAAGTTTCAATACATCTTGAAAGGCTTGTCGTATGCGTGTTTCAGCCAGGCGAGGCATTGATATCACGCTGCATTCTCAGGAAACACGCGTCCGTGCCGACCACCTTCAGGCCCTTTCTCGCATACAACGCTTGCGCGGGATTATTTTCAAAAACCGTCAAACGCAATGCCGGACGCCGTTCCTTGCACGCCATGGCGAATACCTGATCAATCGCCCAAGAACCGGCGCCCTGTCCTCGAAACGCTTCGAGGACGTGCAGTTCGCGGATGTACAGGGCTTGGGCGTCACGACTCAGACTGAAAAAGCCCAACACGGTACTGCCACTTACAATCAGCCAATTCTCGCGCCCTGCCCAGCCAACATCGAACCCTTCGTCCTGCCACAGCAGATCGTGCTGAATGTAATAGCGGAGCATGTTGTTGCGGGTCAGTTCACGAGCGAAGTCGAGGTCCCGGGATGTCGCCGGACGTAATTCAAATACCATCACCCCAATGCAACCTCCACTAATTGCCCTTTCCAGCCGTCAGCGTTGCGTCGAGCAACGACCATCAGGTTACCGGTTCCGGATGCAGACGCAATCAACGAGCCGTCCGAGGCCCAGATCGCACTGCGACCTGCCGATTCCCAGCCACCCGTTGCACCGCCATGGTTGGCCATCAGGACCGCCATTGCATGAGTGCTCGCGTAGCCTTGCAACAACGCGGTATCCGGGGCGTAGCCGTTTTCCGTGATCAGTACGCCCGCCGCATAGAGATCGGCGCCTTGCTGCGCTGCCGCGGCGGCATGACTGGCGTGAGAGAAATCCGCACACACCGCCAACGCGACCGTATCGGCACCTACGGTCAGGGTCGAACCGCCGGTTCCCGGTGCAAATGCTACCTCCTCGCCTGGATGCAGATGTTGCTTGCTGTAGATCCCGAGCGAACCATCGACACCCAACACCAGCGCCCCAATCAATACGGGCAAATCTTCCGACAGCCGAATCGGCATCCCGACGACAGTCGTCACCCCGACTTCCCGCGCGAAATCCCGTAGCGGTTGCAGGACCCCGGCGTCTGGCGCAATGGCCAATTCAGCCGCAAGTCCACGCTCGTACCCGGTCAGCGATAACTCCGGAAACACCAGCAGTTGCACGCCCTGCTCCGCGGCAAGCTGCATGAAGCGCTGATGCCACACAATGTTTGCGGCAAGGTCACCGGCGATGGAGATCGATTGAGCAGCGGCGATGATCAGTGGCGTCATGGTTCGTCCTTGTGACGTTGTATATAAGCGGAGCACAAAGTGTGTCACAACCGGCGACGCACTCAAGCGATAGAAAATGCCGTCGGTGATCGATAGCATTTTCTGATTGAATCCGTGTACCGGCCTCGAGTAAGCTCGGCGCATTCATCGGAGAAAGACCATGTCCTGCACCCTCTCACAGCTTCGTACCGTCAGCGCCCTGCGCTCGGTGGCGGCTGCCCGGGTGAATGACGTTTGTGCTCCGGTCAGCTTTTATTTTGGGTATTGGTTTAGCCACTGGCGCGCCTGATACCCACACGGCGCCCACTTTAAACGGGTCGCCACCAGAGAATTCTCAACCCCCGGTCGGCTTCCCGACCGGGGGTTTTGTTTTTTCAGCCCCACACATTTTTAGCGACACACCAGACAACCAGAGGATTCAACAATGAACTACGCCACTTATTACCGTTACGACAGTTTTACCGCCTGGCGATTTAGCAGCCTCCGCTCGGGACAGCCTGCCGCCTCCGATCGGTCACCCACAGGTGGCAAGCACACACACGCAGCCAATCCGGCCAATTGTCGAACACCCCAGTAGGGCCGAGTGCGCGGGAACGAACCCGCCGCCAGCCCAGGAAGCCCGAATATGAACTCGTCCGTCTCTGCTCTGCCGCTGTCCACCTTGAGCCCTGCCAATGAGGCGCTGACCCTGCGTCTGCCCAGCTCATTGCAACTCAAACAGCAACTGCCACTCAGCAACGCCCTGACCCAGCAAGTCGCCGCCCACCGCCAAGCGGTTCGCGCGATCCTCAACGGTGAAGACTCCCGTCTGCTGGTCATTGTCGGCCCCTGCTCGATTCACGATCCTCAGTCCGCCCTCGAATACGCCGGCAACCTCGCCCGCCTCGCCGCCGAGGTCAGCGATGAAATGCTGCTGGTGATGCGCGCCTACGTCGAAAAACCCCGCACCACCATCGGCTGGAAAGGCCTGGCCTACGACCCGCAGCTTGATGGCAGCGACGACATGGCCAGCGGCTTGACCCTGTCCCGCGAGCTGATGCGCGAGATGCTGCGCCTGGGACTGCCGATTGCCACCGAACTGCTGCAACCGATGGCCGCCGGCTACTTCGATGACCTGTTGAGCTGGGTCGCTATTGGCGCTCGCACCACCGAATCGCAGATCCACCGTGAAATGGCCAGCGGCCTGGGCATGCCAGTCGGCTTCAAGAACGGCACCGATGGTGGTGTCGGTGTGGCCAGCGACGCCATGCGCTCGGCCGCCCATCCGCATCGCCATTTCGGTGTCGACAGCCAGGGGCATCCGGCAATCATTCAGACGCCGGGCAATCCCGACACCCACCTGGTGCTGCGTGGCGGACACCGTGGGCCGAACTACAACAGAGACAGCGTCGCCCAGGTGAACAGCGATTTGACCAAACTGAAGATCCCGGCCCGGATCATGGTCGACTGCAGCCATGCCAACAGCGGTAAAGACCCATTGCGTCAGCCAGCGGTGTTTAACGATGTGCTTGAACAGCGCCTGCAAGGTGATCGTTCACTGATCGGCATGATGATCGAGAGTCATCTGTTCGAAGGCTGCCAACCGCTGGGGCCGTCAATGCGTTACGGCGTGTCAGTCACGGACGGCTGCCTTGGCTGGAGCGGGACGGAATTGTTGTTACGCCAGGCAGCCGACCGGCTCAGAGCGCAGAGCAGCGATCAACCATCGGCGTGAGCCCCCCTCGTCCAGTCCTCCCATTGAGGACTGGACGTCGGAATCGAGACACGATTAACAGGCAAAGGGTGTTACCGGAGTAGGCCATTGCAGCAAAACGCCCTGTTACAGATAAAAAGATGTCCAAATATTCCGACCAAGACCTCATGTACTTTCGAACTTTCGTACATTTTCTATTCCGTTTTCAGTAGGTTACAGCGGCTTTTTCATACAACGCCGAACAGTGGGTGTGCTTTAGAGTGAGCCCATCAACACACCTCTGAACGACTGCGAAAAAGGAAAGAACATGCTACGGAATGCAACCACTCAGTATCCGATCCTGTTGGTCCACGGGCTCTTCGGCTTCGATCGCATCGGCAAGGTCGAACTCTTCCATGACGTCAAGCAGGCCCTCAGGAGTGCAGGCGCAAGAGTGTTTATCCCGCACGTGTCGGCTACCCATAGCAATGAAGTCCGCGGCGACCAACTTCTGGCGCAGGTCGAACGGGTACTGGAAGGAACCGGTGCGAACAAAGTCAACCTGATCGGCCACAGCCAAGGCGCACTCGCTGCACGTTATGCGGCAGCGACGGCACCGGAGGCCGTCGCTTCGGTGACGTCCGTCAGCGGGCCGAATCACGGCTCGGAACTGGCCGACTTCTTGCGCAAGGCGCTGACGCCCGGCCGCCTGCCGGAACAAGTCGCCGCGACGGTTGCAACGTTGTTTGCAGACTTTCTATCGTTGCTTAGCGGCCACCGTCACCTGCCGCAGAACGCCATCGCCGCTCTGAATGCCCTGACCACCGAAGGCGTAGGCGCGTTCAACGACAAATACCCCCAGGGTTTGCCGAAAACCTGGGGCGGCAAGGGTCGCGAACGGGTCGACGGCGTACGTTATTACTCCTGGAGCGGCACCTTGCAGGGCGACATTCTCGACAAAGGGCTTGATGCACTGAGTCCACTGCACGGGTTTCTCCGCGCCTTTTCTCGATACTTCACCACCGAACCCGAGCAGAACGACGGCCTGGTTGGCCGCTATAGCTCCCATTTGGGCAAAGTCATCCGGTCCGACTATCCGTTGGATCATCTGGACAGCCTCAGCCAGACCGCCGGTCCGTTGCGCAAGGGCATCGATCCGATTGCCTTGTATGTGCAGCATGCGGAGCGTCTGAGAAATGCCGGTCTATAAAGGAATGCCAGCGATGTGTGCGGACTGGAGGGAACTTTGAGAAGAAATAGACCACTGAATCCGGTAGGCTCCGCACTTTACTGAACATTGAAAGGAGTATTTTTCCATGGCCAAAGCCACTGCCCGTCACATCCTCGTTGCCAGCGAAGCCAAGTGCAACGAATTGAAAGCCCAAATCGAAGGCGGCGCTGATTTCGCCGAAGTCGCCAAAGCCAACTCCACTTGCCCGTCCAGCCGCCAGGGCGGTGATCTGGGTTCGTTCGGTCCAGGCCAGATGGTCAAGGAATTTGACACCGTGGTCTTCAGCGCACCGATCAACGTGGTGCAAGGCCCGGTCAAGACCCAGTTCGGTTACCACCTGCTGGAAGTGACCAGCCGTCAGGACTGATCAAGCCTTGAGTTTTCAACACAACGGCCCGCCTTTTGGTGGGCCGTTGTGTTTCGGATACGTGATACGGGTGGCGAGGGACGCGCCGCTAGCGTACAAATTGCGGTTACTGACCACCCGGCTCTAAGGCTGACAATGCGACTGGCGTTCCCTACTTTATTGTTCACGGCCGTGGCCCTGTTGTTGAGCGCCACCGGTGTGACTGCAGCACCGCAACATGCGTTGACCGTGTACGGTGAACCGGCGAAGTATCCTGCCGGCTTTAGTCATTTTTCCTACACAAACCCGCAAGCCCCCAAGGGTGGCACGATGCGCCGCTCGGCCGTCGAAATCGGTCATTTCGACCATATGTTGCCCTATATCGATAAAGGCATTGGCGTCACACAGATCGACGGCCTGCTTTACTCGCCCCTCGCCCAGCGTTCACTGGATGAGCCTTATACCGTGTACGGTCTGGTGGCTGAGAAGATGGAGCGCTCGGAGGACGGTTTGTTCCTGCGCTTCTACCTGAACCCCAAAGCCCGTTTCGCCGACGGCAAACCGATCACGGCCGAAGACGTGCGCTACACCTTCGACCTGTTGATGACCCAGGGCAGCCTGCGTTATCGCACCCAATTTGCCGACGTCAAAGGCGTCGAAGTGGAATCCCCCCTGACGGTTCGGTTCGACTTGAAAAGCAATGAAAACCGTACCCTGCCCCTCGATATCGCGACCTTGCCGGTGTTTCCCGAGCATTGGTGGAAGACGCGCGACTTCGCCAATGGCGGCGGTTACGAGCCACCGCTGGGGAGTGGCCCCTACAGGGTGAGCAAAGTCGACTCCGGTCGCAGCATCACCTTCACGCGCAATGCCGATTGGTGGGGCAAGGATCTACCGGTCAGCCGCGGCCTCTACAACTTCGATCTTTTCAGCATCGAGTACTTCGGCGATACCGACGTCGCCCGTCAGGTGTTGCGTGGCGGTGCCTACGACTACAACCGCGAATTCTCCGCCACCGCTTACTCCATCGGCTACGACAGCCCGGCCCTGAACGACGGGCGCCTGCAAAAGGCACACCTGGCAACACAAGCTCCCCAAACGGCTCAGGGCTTTGTGTTCAACCTGCAAAACCCGCTGTTCCAGGACCGTCGAGTGCGTCAGGCGCTGGCCATGCTCTGGGATTTCGAGTGGAGCAACCGGCAGATGATGCGCGACATGTACATCCGCCAGCAGAGCTTCTTTTCCAACACCGACCTCGCCGCCCGACAACTGCCGGACGCCGGCGAACTGGCGATTCTCGAACCGCTGCGCGGGCAGATTCCCGACGAGGTTTTCACCCAGGTTTTCCAGGCACCGAAAACCGATGGCAGTGGCGTGATACGCGACAAACAGTTGCAGGCACTCGATTTGCTCAAACAGGCCGGCTGGAAACCCGATGGCGATCAACTGGTCAATGCCGAAGGCACGTCATTGAGTTTCACTTTCCTGGTCAGCCAGAACGGCATGGACCGATTGCTGCTGCCTTATAAGCGCACCCTGAAACAGATCGGCATCGACATGAACATCCGCCGCATCGACTCGTCCCAATACGTCAATCGCCTGATGAGCCGCGACTACGACATGATCGTCAGCGGCTACCCGGTCACGACGTCGCCCGGGGGCGAACTGCTCAATTACTTCGGCTCGGTCTCGGCCAACGACCCTGGCGCCAATAACTACATGGTGTTGAAAAACCCGGCGGTCGACACACTGATCGCCGGGCTGATTCGCGCCACCACCCAACCCGAAATGCTGCACTACGCCCACGCGCTGGACCGGGTGCTGCAATGGAACTACTACTGGATTCCCAACTATTACCCGCCGGGCAGCTCCACCGTGTGGTGGAATCGTTTCGGCAGGCCCAACGAGCAAGCGAGCAATGACGAAGCCATCGAGAGCTGGTGGGAAATCAGCACCACGCCGCTGACCAACCAACAGATGACCGCTGAGCAAATCAGCCGTGGCAGACCTGGAGGGCCGCACTGATGTGGGCTTACATACTGCGGCGACTGCTGCTGATCATTCCGACGCTGGTGATCATTCTTCTGGTCAACTTCATCATCGTCCAGGCCGCGCCGGGCGGCCCGGTGGAACAGGCCATCGCGCACTTGCAAGGCATCGGCGGCGCGAGTGTCGGCGGCGGCTCCAGCGAACGCATGTCCGGCACCTCCCGATCCAGTCGCGGCCTCGACCCGCAACTGATCAAGGACATCGAAAAGCAATACGGCTTCGACAAGCCGGCGCACGAACGCCTGTGGCTGATGCTCACCAGCTATGCGCGCCTGGACTTCGGCAAGAGCTTTTTCCGCGGCGCGACCGTCACTGACCTGATCCTGGAAAAAATGCCGGTGACCATTTCCCTTGGGCTCTGGGCGACACTGATCACCTATCTGGTGTCGATTCCCTTGGGCATCCGCAAGGCCGTGCACCACGGCAGCCACTTCGATATCTGGAGCAGCACCGCGATCGTCATCGGCTACGCCATGCCGGCGTTCCTGTTCGCGATGTTCCTGATCGTGGTCTTCGCCGGTGGCACCTCGCTGAACTGGTTCCCGGTACGCGGTCTGGTCTCGGACAACTTCGAATCGCTGTCGACCGTGGGCAAAATCGCCGATTATTTCTGGCACCTGGTATTGCCAGTGACGGCGCTGGTGATCGGCGGGTTCGCCACGCTGACCATTCTGACCAAGAACTCCTTCCTCAATGAAATCACGCGCCAGTACGTGGTCACCGCCCGCGCCAAGGGCCTGAGCGAACGCCGAGTGCTTTACGGTCACGTGTTTCGCAATGCCATGTTGCTGGTGGTCTCGGGGATTCCACAGGCGTTCATCAGCGTATTTTTCGCCGGATCGCTGCTGATCGAAGTGATCTTCTCCCTCGACGGCCTGGGTCGCATGAGTTACGAGGCCGCGGTTTCACGGGACTATCCGGTGGTATTCGGTTCGCTGTTCATCTTCACGCTGTTCGGTCTCTTGATAAAACTGGTCGGCGACCTCTGCTACACCCTCGTAGACCCGCGTATCGACTTCGCCGGGAGGAACGCCTGATGTTCAAACTCTCGCCGTTAGGTCGTCGTCGTTTTGAGCGTTTCAAGAAAAACCGTCGTGGCTGGTGGTCGCTGTGGCTGTTTGTCGGCCTGTTCCTGCTGACCCTCGGTGGCGAGCTGATCGCCAATGACAAACCGCTGATCGTCAGCTATCAGGGCTCCCTCTACTTCCCGGCCTTGAAGCGTCATACCGAGCAGGAATTTGGCGGGCAGCTGCCGTTCCAGGCGGACTACCGCAGCGATTATGTGCAGAAGCTGATTCAAAACGACGGTGGCTGGATGCTGTTCCCGCCGATTCCCTTCAGCGACGACACGCCGAACTATGACCTCAACCAACCCGCGCCCAGCCCTCCGACGAAGGTCAACTGGCTAGGCACCGATGACCAGGCGCGGGACGTGTTGGCCCGAGTGATTTTCGGGGCGCGGGTGTCGATCCTGTTTGCCTTGATGCTGACTTTCGTCAGTGCACTGATCGGCATCGCTGCCGGCGCCCTGCAAGGCTACTACGGCGGCTGGGTCGACCTGATCGGTCAACGGTTGCTGGAGGTTTGGTCGGGACTGCCGGTGCTGTACCTGCTGATCATCCTGTCGGGTTTCGTCGAGCCGAATTTCTGGTGGCTGCTGGGGATCATGGCGCTGTTTTCCTGGCTGGCCCTGGTGGACGTGGTGCGCGCCGAGTTCCTGCGCGGACGCAGCCTGGAATACGTCAAAGCCGCGCGTGCGCTGGGCCTCACCGACCGTAAAGTCATCGTCCGGCACATCCTGCCCAACGCAATGAATGCGACGCTGAGTTATCTGCCGTTCATTCTGACCGGAGCGATCTCCACCCTCACGGCGCTGGACTTCCTCGGTTTCGGCATGCCTGCCGGCAGTGCATCGCTGGGCGAGTTGATCGGTCAGGGCAAGCAGAACCTGCAAGCGCCGTGGCTGGGGCTGACGGCGTTTTTCACCCTGGCGCTGATTCTTTCTTTACTGGTGTTTATTGGCGAGGCATTGCGAGATGCCTTTGATCCACGATCTTGATCCCCGGTTATGAAGCGGACTGCTGATATGAGTAACAACCTGATCGAAATCCGTGACCTGCGCGTCGCCTTCAGCGGCCAGACCGTGGTGCGCAATCTGTGCCTGGACATCCGCCCCGGCGAATGCCTGGCGCTGGTGGGCGAGTCGGGCTGCGGCAAGTCGGTGACCGCTCACTCGATCCTGCAACTGTTGCCCGAGACCGGCACCGAAACCACGGGCAGTATTCGCTACCGTGGCCGGGAGCTGGTCGGCGCTCCGGCCAAGGTGTTGCGAGAACTGCGGGGTAACCGCATCGCGATGATCTTCCAGGAGCCCATGACCTCGCTCAATCCGTTGCACAGCATCGAAAAGCAGATCGGCGAAACCTTGTTGCTACACAAGGGGCTGGCCGGTAAAGCGGCGCAAGCGCGGATACTCGAGTTGCTGCATCTGGTCGGCATTCAGAAACCCAAAGAGCGGCTCAAGGCCTATCCCCATCAATTGTCCGGCGGCCAGCGGCAACGGGTGATGATCGCCATGGCCCTGGCCTGCGAACCGGAGCTGCTGATCGCCGACGAGCCGACCACAGCGCTGGACGTGACAGTGCAGCGCAAGATCCTGCTGCTGCTCAAATCCCTGCAACAGCGTCTCGGCATGTCGCTGCTGCTGATCAGCCACGACCTCAATCTGGTGCGCAGCATTGCCCAACGAGTCTGCGTGATGAAGGCCGGGGAAATCGTCGAGCAGGCACCTTGCGAAACATTGTTTACCGAACCGAAACATCCTTACAGCTGCGTCTTGCTCAACGCCGAACCGGAAGGTGAAGCACTGCCCCGGGACGAGCGCGAGAACGTGCTGGAAGTGGACAATCTGCGCGTTCAGTTTGCCCTCGGTGGCGGGCTGTTTCAGCGCAAGACCTACCTGAAGGCCGTGGACGGCATCAGCCTGAATATTCAGCGCGGCAAGACGCTGGGCATTGTGGGCGAGTCCGGCTCCGGCAAGTCGACGCTGGGTCAGGCGATCCTGCGCTTGCTCGATTCCGAAGGCGGCATTCGCTTTCAGGGGGCAGCGCTGGACGGTCTGACGCAAAAGCAGCTGCGGCCATGGCGCAAGAAAATGCAGGTGGTGTTCCAGGACCCGTTTGGCAGTCTTAGCCCGCGGATGTCCGTGGCGCAGATCATCAGTGAAGGCCTTGAAGTGCATAGCCAGTTGACGGCTGACGAATGCAAAGCCGAAGTGATTCGGGCGCTGGAAGAAGTCGGCCTCGACCCGCAAAGCCGTCATCGCTACCCGCACGAGTTTTCCGGCGGCCAACGCCAACGCATCGCCATCGCTCGGGCGCTGGTGCTGAAACCGGCGCTGATCCTGCTGGACGAACCGACCTCGGCGCTGGATCGCACGGTGCAAAAACAAGTGGTCGCCCTGCTCCGCCAACTTCAGGAAAAACATGGCCTGACCTACCTGTTCATCAGCCACGACCTGGCAGTGGTCCGCGCCCTGGCTCATGACATGATCGTGATCAAGGACGGCAAAGTAGTGGAAAGCGGTGCCAGCCACGACGTGTTTGAATCGCCGCAGCATCCCTATACCAAAGAGCTGTTGGCGGCGGCGCATCCCGGTTAAGAATTGAAACCGCGGCGCGGCCATCGCGAGCAGGCTCACTCCCACAGTTTGAAATGCATACCAATGTGGGAGCGAGCTTGCTCGCGATGAGGCCCGCACCAACACTACACATTTTGGACATGACGCCCATGAACACCACCGAAAGCCTCAAGGATTACCAGCGTGTTCGCCTGCTGGCGATCCGTTCGTTGTTCGAGATCATCGAGCAGTCCAGCGAAGGCACGGTGATTGTCGACCGCGATTCGAACATCGTCTGGATGAACGAGCGCTATGCCCGACGCTTTGGCCTCGAATCGGCGGAAGTGGCAATCGGCAAGGCCTGCGAAAGCGTGATCCCCGGCAGTCTGTTGCGCGAGGTGGTGCGCACCGGTCGGCCGATCCTGCTCGACATGCAGGACACCCCCAAAGAACCGCTGGTGGTGATGCGCCTGCCGATTCACGACGACGCCGGTGTAGTGATCGGCGCCATCGGGTTTGCGCTGTTCGATGAATTGCGCAGCCTCTCGCCGATGCTCAAGCGCTACATGAGCATGCAGGAAGAACTGGCGTCCACCCGCTCGCTGTTGCGAGCGCGGCAGACCAAGTACAACTTCGCGCACTTCATCGGCACCAGCGCCGCCAGCCTCGAAGTCAAACGCCGCGCCCGGCGCAGCGCGAGCGCCGAGTCTCCGGTATTGCTGCTCGGTGAAACCGGCACCGGCAAAGAGCTGCTGGCCCAGGCGATCCACGGCGCTTCGCCGCGCGCGCACAAAGCCTTTGTCAGCATCAACAGCGCGGCGATTCCCGAATCGTTGCTGGAAGCGGAATTCTTCGGCACCGCGCCCGGCGCGTTTACCGGCGCCGATCGCAAGGGCCGCGCCGGCAAGTTACAGATTGCCCAGGGCGGCACCCTGTTTCTCGATGAAATCGGCGACATGCCATTGCCACTGCAAAGCAAATTGCTGCGGGTATTGCAGGAAAAGGAATTCGAGCCGGTAGGCTCCAACGAAGTGATCCAGAGCGATGTGCGGGTGATTGCCGCGACCTCCACGGATCTGGAAGCCGCGATCAAACGCGGTGAATTTCGCGCCGACCTGTATTACCGCCTCAACGTGCTGCCGATCCAGGTCCCGCCGCTGCGTGATCGGCTTGATGACCTGCCAGCCCTCAGTGAAGCAATTCTGGAGGAACTGCGCAGTCAGCACGAATTGAACCGCGAAGCCCTGGACCTGCTGGGCCAACATGCCTGGCCGGGGAATATTCGCGAGCTGCGCAACGTGCTGGAGCGCGCGGCATTGCTCAGCGATGACCTGATGCTGAATGCCACGGATATCCGCGCGGCGATTGGGACGTTCACACCGGTAGAGCGTGCGGCGCCGGTAACGATTGAGCCGGTTGCGCATGAGACTTTCAGTGAGGCTCGTGAGCGGTTTGATCGGCAGTTGATCGAAAGCACCCTTGCGCTATGTGGAGGGAAGGTGATTGAAGCGGCGGCGCGGTTGGGGCTGGGGCGGTCGACGCTGTACAAGAAAATGGTGGCGTTGGGTATTGCAGAATCTCCATAAAGAGACATACATCTCCATTTGTAGACAGAACATCGCGAGCAAGCTCGCTCCCACATTTGACTGCATTCTTGCGCGCAAATCGGTCAACCTGTGGGAGCGAGCTTGCTCGCGATGAGGCCAGCACTACCGATACAAGTCTCAAAATAGAGACAAACAATCAAAACCCAACTCAAAAAATCTAAGTATCTCCTTATATTTCAATAGCTTGCGTGTGTGGCACGAAACTCGCTAAAGCCCTCTCCCACAACAGATCCCCCCTACAAAAATAACAATCCAGGAGACACACCATGAGTGTGATCATTGCCTTGGCAGCTCTCACGCTGCTAATGCTCGCGGCCTACCGTGGCTACAGCGTTATCCTCTTTGCCCCGATTGCCGCCCTCGGCGCCGTTCTGCTCACCGACCCTTCCGCCGTCGCCCCCGCCTTCACCGGGGTGTTCATGGAGAAAATGGTCGGCTTCATCAAACTGTATTTCCCGGTGTTCCTGCTCGGTGCGGTGTTCGGCAAGCTGATTGAACTGTCGGGCTTTTCGCGCTCCATCGTCGCCGCGGCGATTCGCCTGCTCGGCACCCGTCAGGCGATGCTGGTGATCGTACTGGTCTGCGCCCTGCTGACTTACGGCGGCGTGTCGCTGTTCGTGGTGGTGTTCGCGGTCTACCCGTTTGCTGCGGAAATGTTCCGCCAGAGCAATATTCCCAAGCGACTCATCCCGGCGACCATTGCCCTCGGTGCCTTCTCGTTCACCATGGACGCCCTGCCCGGCACCCCGCAGATCCAGAACATCATCCCCAGCACCTTCTTCAACACTACCGCCTGGGCCGCGCCTTGGCTGGGCCTGATCGGCGCGATCTTCGTGGTCTGCGCCGGCATGCTGTTTCTGCAGCGCCAACGCAATAAGGCTCAGCGCGCCGGTGAGGGTTATGGCACCGATCTGCGCAACGAGCCGGAAACCGCTGCCGACATCAAACTGCCGAATCCGTGGATTGCAGTGTCGCCGCTGTTGGCCGTCGGCATCATGAACCTGCTGTTTACCCAGTGGATTCCGCAGTGGTACGGCAAGACCCACAGCCTCGCGCTGCCAGGCATGGCTGCGCCGGTGACCACCGACATCGCGAAACTCACCGCGATCTGGGCCGTTCAGGCCGCTCTGCTGGTCGGCATCATCATGGTGTTGGTGTTCGGCTTCCAGGCGATTCGCGGCAAACTCGCCGAAGGCAGTAGAAGCGCGGTCAGCGGTTCGTTGCTGGCGGCGATGAACACCGCATCGGAGTACGGCTTTGGTGCGGTGATCGCCTCCTTGCCGGGCTTCCTGGTATTGGCCGACTGGCTCAAGAGCATCCCCAATCCGCTGGTCAACGAAGCGATTACCGTAACCCTGCTGGCCGGCATCACCGGTTCTGCATCGGGCGGTATGAGCATTGCGCTGGCAGCCATGGCCAATGACTTCATCGCAGCGGCCCATGCCGCTAACATCCCGCTGGAAGTGCTGCACCGAGTGGCCGCAATGGCCAGTGGCGGCATGGACACCCTGCCGCACAACGGCGCAGTGATTACCTTGCTGGCGGTGACCGGCCTGACCCACCGCGAAGCCTACAAAGACATTTTCTGTATTACGCTGATCAAGACCCTGGCGGTTTTTGTGGTGATCGGTACTTTCTACGCCACTGGCATTGTGTGAGGTTTTATGACGACTCTTTCGGGCAAGACTGCACTGGTCACCGGTTCCACCAGCGGCATCGGCCTGGGCATCGCCCTCAGCCTGGCCAAGGCTGGCGCCAACCTGATCCTCAACGGTTTCGGTGATGCGTCCACGGTGATTGCCGAGGTTGAGCAATACGGTGGAAAGGTCGGCCATCACCCGGCTGACGTGAGCAACCCTGAGCAGATCGCCGACATGATCGCCTACGCCGAGCGTGAGTTTGGCGGCGTGGACATCCTGGTCAACAACGCCGGTATCCAGCATGTGGCGCCGGTGGAAGAGTTCCCGGTGGAACGTTGGGATTCGATCATAGCGATCAACCTGTCGTCGGTATTCCACAGCACCCGCTTGAGTTTGCCGGGCATGCGCGCCAAGGGCTGGGGACGGATCATCAACATCGCTTCGGTGCATGGCCAGGTCGGCTCGGTGGGCAAAGCGGCTTACGTCGCGGCCAAGCATGGGGTGATCGGCTTAACCAAGGTGGTCGGGCTGGAAACGGCGACCACCAACGTCACCTGCAACGCCATCTGCCCGGGTTGGGTGTTGACGCCGCTGGTGCAGAAGCAGATTGATGACCGCATCGCCAAAGGGATCGACCCGCAGCAGGCGCAGCATGATTTGCTGGCCGAGAAACAGCCTTCCCTGGAGTTTGTGACGCCGCCACAATTGGGCGAACTGGTGCTGTTTTTGTGCAGTGAGGCCGGTAGCCAGGTGCGTGGCGCGGCGTGGAATATCGATGGTGGGTGGTTGGCGCAGTGATCAACCAGTAACCCTGTGGCGAGGGGATTTATCCCCGTTGGGTGGCGAAGCCGCCCCAAACCCGGCACCTCAGCTATGACTGACATTCCGAGAGCGCAGGATTTACGACTGCTTCGCAGCCGAACGGGGATAAATCCCCTCGCCACAAAAGGCCGACTGAATGCATTAACAAGAAGAGGCAAGCCATGTCCGACATCCTCTGGCAACCCAGCGCCAAGCGCATCGGCAAAACCCGCATGGAGGCCTTTCGGCGCTTCATCAATCAGCAACACAACCTCCACGTCGACGACTACCCTGCCCTGCATCAATGGTCCATCGATCAGCGTGAAGCGTTCTGGCAGGCCATCGTCGATTTCTTCGACATCCGTTTCCACGATCAACCGGACGCTGTGCTGGTCGAGGGCACGCAAATGCCCAGCGCCCAATGGTTTCCCGGCGCCACCCTGAACTTCGCCGAACACCTGATGCGCCGTCGCGACGATGCCGTAGCGGTCATTGCCATTGGCGAGAACGGCCAGCGTGAACACCTGACCTGGGCCGAACTGGCCGAGCATGTCGCCGGTTTCCAAAACAGCCTGAAAGCCGCCGGTGTCGGCCTCGGTGACCGCGTCGCGGCGTGCATGCCCAATACCTGGCAAACCCTCGTGGCGATGCTCGGCACCACCAGTCTGGGAGCGATCTGGTCCTGCTCCTCACCGGACTTCGGCACCCAGGGCGTCATCGATCGCTTCGGCCAGATCGAGCCCAAAGTACTGATCACCTGCGCCGGTTACCGCTATGCCGGCAAGGACATCGACCAGACCGCCAAGGTCAATGAAATCCTTGAACGCTTGCCGTCCTTGCAGCAGTTGATTGTTGTGCCTTACGCCCGACCGCAAGCGCACATCGAACACTTCCGCACCCGGGCCAACGTGACGCTCTGGGATGATTTCTACGACGTGGGCGGCGAGCCGGATTTCGTCCCGGTGCCCTTCGCTCATCCGCTGTACATCCTCTATTCCAGCGGCACCACTGGCGTGCCGAAATGCATCATTCACAGCACCGGCGGCGTGTTGCTGCAACACGTCAAGGAACACGGATTGCATTGCGATCTCGGCCCCGGCGACCGGTTGTTCTACTACACCACCTGCGGCTGGATGATGTGGAACTGGCTGGTCTCGGCACTGGCCGTGGACAGCGCAGTGGTGCTGTACGACGGCTCGCCGTTTCATCCCGCCTCCGAGCGTCTGATCGACCTGATCGACGACGAACGCATCAGTGTCTTCGGCACCAGCCCCAAGTTCCTCGCGACCCTGGAAAGCAGCGGCATCAAACCTCGCGAAAGCCATGACCTGAGCAGCCTCAAAACCGTGCTCTGCACCGGTTCCGCGTTGTCGCCGCAGAGTTACGACTACGTCTACCGCGACCTAAAGCCCGACCTGTGCCTGGCCTCGATGTCCGGCGGCACCGACATCGTTTCGTGCTTTGTGAACAGCAATCCGCTGCAACCGGTACGTCGTGGCGAGATACAAGGCAAAAGCCTGGGCATGGCGGTGGAAGTCTGGAACGACAACGGCCAGCCGGTGATCGGCGAAAAAGGCGAGCTGGTGTGCACCCGGCACTTCCCGGCAATCCCCATCGGGTTCTGGAATGATCCTCAGCAGGAAAAGCTTCGCGCCTCGTATTTCAGTCAGTTCCCCGGTGTCTGGGCCCAAGGCGATTACGCGGAACAATTGCCCCATGGCGGGATGATGATCCACGGACGCTCCGACGCCGTGCTCAACCCCGGCGGCGTGCGCATCGGCACCGCCGAAATCTACCGTCAGGTGGAGAAAGTCCCGCAAGTGCTGGACAGCGTGGCCATTGGTCAGCAATGGCAGGATGACGTGCGGGTGGTGCTGTTCGTGCGATTGCGCGAGGGCGTCGAACTCGACGAAGCGCTGCAGCAGCAGATCCGCCAAGTCATCCGCGCCAACACCACACCGCGGCATGTGCCGGCGAAGATTGTCGCGGTGACCGATATACCGCGCACGATCAGCGGCAAGGTCGTTGAACTGGCGGTGAGGAATGTGGTGCATGGTGAGAAGGTAAAAAACACCGATGCCTTGGCCAATCCCGAAGCACTTGAGCAGTTTCGGGATCGGCCGGAACTCGCAACTTAAACGATCATGCGGGTGTGTTTAGAGTGATCAGAACCGGCTCGTCAATCGCGCTACCGGGGTTTGCTTCAAGCGCGCCCCGCAGGGTGGACATATTGAGTTCATAACTATCCTTGTCCGTATACAGCTGGCTCAGCAGCGAGGTGGTCACAGCCAGTGAGTCAGCATTTTCAAAGGCTTTGGAACTGGCGTGACAGGCACGGCCCTCATCCGTAACGGGCAGACGTCCCGACGCCAGGTTCAGCAGCGCAGCCACATCCAGCAATTGCCCTTTTTCGCCGTTGCGTCCCGCATCGCGGGCATAGCTGACATCTTCAGTCTGTGCAGCACCGTGGAACACCTCATGAATCAAGTCGTCTGCCACGACGTCATGGTTGAAGCCCAGACCGATGAAGTGCTTGTTGATATTGGGCGTATAGATTTCGATGAATTTCTTGTCGGATTGGTCTTTTGCATCTTTCCATTGCTTGTAATCGTCCATGTTGAAAGCAGCAATATTGTTAGTGCTCTTGAGCGGATCGAGAAAAATATTACTGATGGAAAGACCTGCAAAGTCTGCCCTGACCAATCTCAGATAGTTCAACAACCGTTCGAATGCATCGCTCGAGTTGCTTCCCAGCATGACCTTGATGATTGCGTTGCGTTGCTTCGTCAAGTCAAGACGGGTCATGACGCTGATCGCGTTGTCGATTTTTGTACGCGCCAGCGGCAAGCTTTGCTCAATGAACCGTCGGGTATAGCTGACGGGCAATATCTTACTGAATCGCGGCAACTGGATAGGTGCCTGAAAGGTGAAGTTGATCAGTTTTGGCCCCCAGGGTTTGCCCAGTCGATCAAGGGCATACCATTGATGGGCCTTACGCCCGGCCACCACCGTTAGCGCGTTACCGGTTGCACCACGGGGTCGCCAGGTACCCTGTCCGGTGGTATCGGCGCTATTGGCTGCGCGAACCAGGTCGTAGGTTTTATGCCGGCCATTGAGTTTGTGCAACTGGGACTGCGCCAGTCCGAGCATCTCTTGAGCTTGCCTGTTAAAGCGTAGCGCCCCCTTATGGACAAGTTTCCCCGCGCCGAACAATGCCGTAGGCACGCCATCCACGGGGTTGAAGAGTGAAACAGATGTGACGAACGCGAGCTTGGTCAGGCGGACGGCTTTGGAAGCCGTGGAGATAGCCTTCGCCGAGATGCTCAGTGCTTTGGCGCCAGCCCCCACAAACGCCCCACCCACTGCGATGACATCCATAACGCAGCCATACACCCCATCGACCACCTTATTGTGCTCCCCGGAAGATAGATCCTCGATGCACTTTTTAAAGGGAACGACCAGATCGACGATATACGTCGCCGTTTCTTCGCCTTTTTTGCGCTGGGTTTCAAGCACTGTTGGCACAGTGGCTACTGCTTCAAGTTCGTCAAACGTCATCATCGGACGATGATTGACGATGAACTTGGCAATTCTAACAAGCTGCGGATTATCAAAATTCTGATAAACGCTCTGCTTGCGCTCCGATGGCGTAGCCGGCGCGGCAAGTTCACCCAACTTGTCAATTATCGCCACGCTGCTGCTGGCTGAACTGGCCTCTACAAGACCATCAGTGTATTCACTAAGGATAATCGGCAATCGTTCTGGATTCGTCGGTATTTGTTGCGCTTTCAGATCACCTTTAAAATCCACTCTGGCGTCGCCCTGCAATTTTCCGGTGTTGGCGATCAGGGCACCAAGCGTGTTGTTTCTACGTAGTTCACCACGCAAGGTAAACAGTTCATAGCACGTAACAGTGTTTCCATGAAAAGCGCACATGACAATACCAAAACGCCCCGTGACAGTATCTTTGCCTTGTTGGGTTTCGTAGTCTGCTTCAAGTGTAAACGGCCCCCCTAAACGGTTGGAAGAGGTCTCTATCGCCGGGCCGCGAAGGGTAAAGAAGGTGATCTTACCTTTCAGAAAGGTTTCCAGATCGGAGGGAGGCATGTGTGAAAGGGCCATCTTCACATTTCTGACCACCGCATTGTTCAAACTGCCGAGGTAACCCCGCAGTTGGCGGTGATACTTATGATCATTAGGCTCCAACCGCTGCAGCCTCGGATAGCTTGTGTGAATGCTGACGATGGATGGATCATAGTAACCTTTGTGTTTTTGATTAGTGATACTTGAAAGTAAATCGGGCGCACCGTAAGCGTGTTCGTCGGGGAAAACCCCAAGCAGATCCCACTCGCCACCCACCAGGTCACCGGACATATGCAGGTCGACCATAGACATGGCGGTAGGTGAGGCATATAGCCCCTTTCGCTGATAGAGCGTTTTATCTTCCAGGGCACACGTTGGCTCGACGCCCCTGATCGACGCCCGTGCGATGTCTATTCTGCTTGGAATGGCGCTGGTATAGGCGCGGGCAAGGTGCGTGCGGTCCACATACCCCTCGAACACTGTGATTGCCCGCTCGGTCGTTTCCTTTTCCGCGTGCTTAAGTTCCGTTGTCGTCACCACGTCATTCATCAGGGCCCAGTCAACGATTGGATCGAGCATTGCCAAATCCCGCAGACGTGCCAGCGGATCACTGACTGGCTCCAGTTCGGCATACGCCATAATCTGCGTATACGTCAAAACCCGCGAAGCTCCCTTGGTGACCGCTTCCACCAAGGCAACTCCAACGCAGAAGGACACCCAGCCAACCGAACCCATCATCAGCGACGACGGGACACCCTTGACCAGAAATTCTGGCGCGATTTCCGCCAGCAGCAGGTGCGATGCCAATGGCGCCACGACAGGATTCACCCAGCCTTGGGTGTGTAGAAAGGTTTCCAGCTCCTTGCGCACGACCGACGAAGATCGTTCGACATGCGTCGGTGCATACAAATCGAACCCGCCGATATTCTTTCTGGCTTGAGCGTTACCAATGTGCGGATACAGCTCCAGCAAAATAGCCGTTATCAATAGTTGCCCAAGATCCTGTGCAGAGGCGTCTTGCCCGGATGTTGCACCGAACCAGTCCAGTTCCTTCAGGAGTTTCATGGCGCAGGCTTGGGCCGCCGGATACTTGGCCAACCGAACGATACATTCGGCGGCGTTATCGTGCGTTGCAACAGTGCCACCCGCTTCGCGGTACAGTGTGTCCAGCAGTTTTTTGTCCGGAGCTATAAGTTTTGCAGTGGCCTGACGAATATCGTTAAGTTGCTCGGCAGACAATACGATCAACGATTGATCATCGGTGATGATCTGCCCCCAATAATTGCCAAAAAGATCGACTTCAGGACAGTCAAACTCGAAGTAGCCGATCAGGTTTCTGAGCTGCGCAACGGTCTTTGGCACATGGAAGCCATAAAATTCAAGCCACTGATCGACAATCACAATGTTGTCTGCCCACAGGCAACCCCCGGCCTCTTTGGCAATGTCCGCCAAGATCTCCATTGAAGCTCGGACAGCCTTGCGGTGGGCAAAATATCCCAGCGCGACGAGATCTCTCCAACCATGGCCGTCATACACTTCCAGCTTGCCAGAATGGGTAACACGAATAAGTTCGGCGTCACTCATATTTTCCTGGGTTAGTGCGCTTCTTATTGCAACCGTACTGAGCAATTCGTTCAATAGAACGCTTCCCGGCACATAGACCTCATACAAAGATGAGCCCTTCTTTAACGCCATCTCGTAGTCAAACCAGTCTATTGGTTGGTCGCCACTGTCATCTGCCAGACAAGCTTTCAGTTGGTCTAAAATCAATTTGCGCTCAGCGGCATCCGCGTCTTGGCACAACGACTCCTCTCTGCCGAAATTACCCAGAGGCTTATAGAACTTATCCCTTAATTCAAAATGCATAGCCCAACCTTAATAAATTAGCTGACTGACTTATTCAGTCCGGGCCGATCTTACTTACTCAGACCGAACAATCCAGAACCAATCTATTAAGTAACATTTCCGACAGACCAACCGTAGTACAACTAGCCAGCCAAAAATCGGCCCATCAAGCCCCGCGCTCCGAAAATCAAGTAACTTACAGAAGTGGCACCCCCTGAAGCTACAGATGTAACTTCAGGTTATTCGTCAACAATCAGCATGCTTTAATTCTTCTCGCCGACAACACCTGCGACAACTGACTTGTTATAGGCGCTGCCGAAGGCAGCACCTATGGGGTCAGTCCATCAACCCCCATTCACCCGGCGGCGCATGGGGGCCTGGCGATGCTTCGGCGTGCAACTTCAGCCGCAAGCGCAAATTATTCACCGAGTCCGCATGTTTCAACGCCTCTGCCTCATCGATCGCACCCTCGGCAAACAGCTCGAACAGCGCCCCATCGAAGGTCTGCATCCCCGCCTCTGAAGACTTCTCCATGATCCCTTTCAGTTCTGAAAACTCATTGCGCCGGATCAGGTCGCCGATGGTCGGCGTGCCGATCATCACTTCCACCGCCGCCCGTCGCTGACCGTCCCGGGTGTGCACCAACCGCTGGGACACGAACGCCTTGAGGTTGTTGCCCAGGTCGTGAAGCAGCTGCGTTCGGCGCTCTTCAGGGAAGAAATTGATGATCCGGTCCAGCGCCTGATGGGCGTTGTGGGCATGCAGGGTGGAAATCACCAGATGACCGGTATCGGCAAACGCCAGCGCATGTTCCATCGTCTCGCGGTCACGAATTTCGCCGATCAGCACGACGTCCGGGGCCTGGCGCAGGGTATTTTTCAATGCGGCGTGGAAACTGCGGGTATCGACGCCGACCTCGCGCTGGTTGATGATCGACTTCTTGTGCCGATGGATGTACTCGACCGGATCTTCAATGGTGATGATGTGGCCACTGCTGTGGCGATTGCGGTAGTCGATCAATGCCGCCAGCGAGGTTGACTTGCCCGAGTCGGTAGCGCCGACGAACAGCATCAGTCCCTGTTTGAGCATCACCGTTTCGAGCAGCACCGGCGGCAGTTTGAGGTCTTCGAAACGCGGAATGTCGAGTTTGATGTTGCGCGCCACAATCGACACATCGTTGCGTTGTTTGAAGATATTGACCCGAAAGCGCCCGACACCGGTCAAAGAGATCGCCAGGTTCATCTCCAGCTCCCGATCGAACTCCAGTCGCTGTTCGGCGTCCATGATGGACGCGGCAATGGCCGCGACTTCGCCCGGTTTGAACGGCTGATCGGCCAAGGGTTTGAGCATACCCTCGAACCGTGCGCTGGGTGGCGCACCGGTAGACAGATAAAGATCGGAGCCATTCTGGCTGGCCAGGAGCCTTAACAGTGCATCGATTTCCATGGCAAAAAGCACCCGCGAAGCATTCAATGAATAAAAATGACCCAAAAAGGGTCATGCAGCGTCTACTGCGGTACAAGGATAGTTGACGCCGCTACACCGACTTAAATGCAGGACATCTTGATGAACGCATCACCGACCGGCAGCGATGCCCAGGCCTTGATTGCCCGACTGGACTGGACACGCAGCCCGCTGGGCGCTGCCAGTACCTGGCCGCAAAGCCTACGAACCGCCGTGGATATCGTGATTCATTCGCCGATGCCCATGCTGTTGCTGTGGGGGCCGCAGCTCACGCAGATCTACAACGACGGCTTCGCCCTGCTGGCCGGCAGCAAGCATCCACACGCATTCGGACAGCCGACACACCTGATCTGGCCAGAGTTAAAAGACTTTACCGACCCCATTTACAGCGCCGTCCTACAAGGGCAGGTGCGGACCTACAGCGAACAGCGCTTCACCTTGCAGCGTGATGGCCATGATTCCGACTTCTGGCTGGACCTGACCTACAGCCCCATCCGCGATGAAAGCGCCCAGGTCGCCGGGATTCTGGTCACCGCCATCGAAACCAACGAACGCCGACGCATCGCCCTCGAGCTCGAACAGCGTTCGGCTGCCAGCCTCAAGGCCCAGCACGAAACCGAGGAGCGCCTGCAACTGGCCCTCGCGGCCACCGACGCCGTCGGCACCTGGGACTGGGACATAAACGAAGACCGCTTCATTGCCGACACCCACTTCGCCCAGTTACACGGTGTCAACCCGCTGCTCGCCAATCAATTGCCCATCAGCGCTTACCTTCAGGGCGTGCACCCGGAAGATCGCGCCATGGTCGCTCGCAGCATCAAGCACACCATCACCCACGGCACCGAGTACGCCGAGGAATATCGCCTGTTGCAGGCCGACGGCCAGTTGCGCTGGGTGTTTGCCCGGGGTCGTTGCTACAAGGACCACCATGGCCGGCCGATCCGCTTCCTCGGCGCCGCCCTGGACCTGACCGAACGTAAACACACAGAACAAGCCTTGCGGCAAAGTCAGACGGAGCTGCAACTGATCATCAACGCCATGCCGATCCTGATCAGCTACGTGGACAGCGAGGAACGCTTTCGCCTGAACAATGCGGCCTACCTCGACTGGTACGGGCTCACGCCTCAGGAGCTCTTTGGCAAAACCATCCGTGAAGTACTGGGTGAAGAAGCCTATGCCTTGCGCGCCGAATACATCGCCCAGGCGCTGTCCGGCAAGCCTTGTTGTTTCAGCATCAGCACCCCGCACCGTGACGGCAGCATCCGCCATGCCCTGATGAACTACTTGCCGCGCCACGGCGCGGATGGTGCGGTCAATGGTTTCTATATCTTTGTGATCGACGAAACCGAGCGCAAACAGACCGAAGAAGCCCTGCGCAACCTCAACGAAACCCTTGAGGAACGAGTCGCCGCCCGCACCCAACAATTGGCTGAGGCCAACCAGCGACTGCAGAACGAGATGTTCGAACGCGAGCGCGCCGAAGAGGCGTTGCGGCATGCGCAGAAAATGGAAGCGCTCGGTCAGCTCACCGGCGGCATCGCCCATGACTTCAACAATATGCTCACCGGGATCATCGGCAGCCTCGACTTGATGCAGCGCTACATCGCCGACGGGCGCGCCGACGAAGTGGGCCGTTTCACCGAGGCGGCAGTGTCCTCGGCCAACCGCGCCGCCGCCCTGACCCATCGCCTGCTGGCGTTTTCCCGCCGTCAGTCACTGGACCGCAAGCCGCTGAACGCCAATGACCTGATCCATTCCCTGGAAGATCTGCTCAGCCGGACCAAAGGCGACCACATCGAGCTCAAACTGCAACTGGCCGATGACGTCTGGCCGGTCAGCACCGACGTCAGCCAGCTGGAAAATGCCCTGCTCAATCTGGTGATCAACGCCCGGGACGCCATGCCCGATGGCGGCGAGTTGCGGATCGAAACCGCCAACGTTTACCTCGACAGCAGTGACATCAACACCCTGGAACCGGTCAAGGCCGGGGATTATCTGATGATTGCCGTCAGCGACAACGGCACCGGTATGACACCGTCGGTGCTGGCCAAGGCTTTCGACCCGTTCTTCACCACCAAACCCATTGGCCAGGGCACCGGTCTTGGGCTGTCGATGATCTATGGTTTTGCCCAGCAGTCGGGCGGGCATGTCAGCCTGTTCAGCTTGCCGGGCCAGGGCACTAGCGTTCGCCTGTACCTGCCACGGCTGCACGCCGCAGAGCCCGAAAACGTCCTGATGCCGGTCACCAGCGAAGCGCCGGCCGCGATTGCCGGTGAAACCGTGGTGTTGGTGGAGGACGACCCGGCGGTGCGCATGCTGGTGCTCGACCTGCTCAACGAGCTGGGTTATCACGCCCATGAAGCCGAAGACGCGAAGACCGCCCTGCCCCTGCTGGAGTCCGACCTGCGAGTCGATTTGCTGGTCACCGATGTCGGGCTGCCAGGGATGAACGGTCGGCAATTGGCGGAGATTGCGCGCCAGCACCGCCCCGAACTCAAAGTGCTGTTCATGACCGGTTACGCGGAAAAAGCCGCCGAACGCCAGGGCTTCCTGGAAGAAGGCATGGACATGGTGGCCAAGCCCTTTTCCATTGACCTGTTGGCCAACAAGATTCGCGCGATGATCGGTCAACCGGACTGAGTTAAGGCATAATCGCGCCCCCCGCTGGCACCAACATAGCCACCACCGTTGCAAGGTACTGCCCATGAAAGCTCAAGCCCGCCATATTCTGGTGAAAACCTCGGAAGAAGCCGAACAGCTCAAACAACGCATCGCCAAGGGCGAGGCTTTCGATGTGCTGGCCAAGAAGTACTCCACCTGCCCGTCCGGCAAGCGTGGCGGCGATCTGGGTGAAGTGCGGCCCGGGCAGATGGTCGGGGTGATCGATGCCGTGATCTTCAAAAAACCGCTTCGCGTGGTGCATGGTCCGATCAAGAGCAAGTTTGGTTATCACCTGGTGCAGGTGTTTTACCGGGATTGATGGGTTCGCCTTAGGGCCCCATCGCGAGCAAGCTCGCTCCCACAGGGATTTGTGAGTTGCCACAGATTGCAACCACACCAAAAAACCTGTGGGAGCGAGCTTGCTCGCGATCCGATTGCGCAGCAGGCGGCCATTCACCGCTTATCTCGGAATGAGTGCCCCCGGCACCTGAATCACCCGACTCGCCAACCGATGCCCCGCTTCAGCAGCCTCAACCGGGCTGCCTCCTTTCAGGCGACTGGCCAAATACGCCGCGCTAAATGAATCCCCCGCCGCCGTGGTGTCCACCACCCGCTCGACCACCTGCGCCGGCACTTCAAACGACTCTCCATCACAACGAATCAGACACGCCTCGGCGCCACGCTTGAGTACCACTTCAGGCGTGCCGATCTGTTCGTAAGCGGCAAACACCGCCTCGCAATCGGAAAAATCAAACAGTGCCTGTTCGTCATCGACGGTCAGCAACGCGAGGTCGACATAGGGCAGAACGCTGCGATAGGCCGCCCGTGCGTCTTCGATCGACGCCCACAAACGTGGCCGGTAATTGTTGTCGAAGACGATCCGCGCATCCCGCTGCCGGGCTTCGATCAGGGTTTCCAGTAACTTCTCCCGACCTTGCACGCCCAGTACCGCCAAGGTGATGCCACTGAAATACAGCACATCGTAATCCGGCAGTGCCGCCAGGATCGGCGCGGCGGCCGGGGTGGTGAAACAATCGCGGACTGCCGCCTCGTTGCGCCAGTAGAGAAAACGCCGCTCGCCGGCGGCGTCAGTCTGGATGCAATACAAGCCGGGCAAGCGGCCGGGCAAGCGCTGGACCCTACCGAGCCCGATGTTTTCGTCGGCCCAGCTCTGGCACATGGCATCGCTGAAACTGTCGTCGCCCAGGGCGGTGACGTAATCCACCGAGCCGCCCTCGCCCAACTCCCGGGACAGGTAGACCGCCGTGTTCAAGGTATCGCCACCGAAACTCTGTTGCAGGCTGCCGTCGGCGCGTTGCTGCAACTCGATCATGCATTCGCCGATCAGGGCGATGCGCGGGGTGTTGGGGCCGAGGGTGCTGATGGTATTCATTGTTTTTGTAGTCTCAGGTGTTTCTGTGTTGTCTGGCAGGGCCTCATCGCGAGCAAGCTCGCTCCCACAGGGATTGTGTGAACACTGAAGATCCCATGTGGGAGCGAGCCTGCTCGCGAAGGCCGCGCCTCGGTCTGGGCCTTAGAAACAGGTTTCCATGGTCTCGATGACATTCAGCTGCTCATCCACCAGACACCCGATACGCCACTTGTCGAACGTCAGGCACGGGTGCGAAGTACCAAAGGAAATAATGTCCCCCACCCGTAACTCAACCCCCGGCGCCACGGTCATGAACGCATGCTGGTCCATCACTGCCGTCACCTTGCAGGCACTGACATCATCGCCCGTCGCCGGCACCACGCCCGCCTTGTAACGCAACAGCGGCACCGGCAACCCGGCGTCGTAGGCCACGTCGCGTTTACCCAGGGCGATCACCGCAAAACCCGGTTCCGGCAACGACTGCACGTGAGCCCAGACTTCCAGCGCCGGGCGCAGGCCTTCGTGCAGGTCGCTGCGGCGGTCGAGCACGCAGCATTGCGCTTCTTTGTAGATGCCATGGTCGTGAGCGACGTAGCTGCCGGGGCGCAGCACGCTGAGGAAACGCCCGCCGGCGTTCTGCGCTTCGAAGGATTCAGCGATCAGGTCATACCAGGCCGAACCGGACGCAGTGATGATCGGCTTGGGAATGGCGAACGCGCCGCTGTCCTGCAATTGCACGGCCAGGCGCACCAAAGAATCAGCGAACGCACGGATGCCGCTCACCGCGTGATCGCCGTGAATCACCCCTTCGTAACCTTCGATCCCGGTCAGCGCCAGGGCCGGTTGTGCAGCAATGGCTTTGGCCAGCGCGACCACTTCGTCTTCCGTGCGGCAACCGCAACGACCGCCGACCACGCCGTACTCGATCATCACGTTCAAGCGCACGCCACGGGAGGCGAAATACGCTCCGAGGTCAGCGACGTTATCCGGGTGATCGACCATGCAATGGAAATCGAAGGCCGGATCGGCCAGCAGATCGGCGATCAACGCCATGTTCGGCGTACCGACCAATTGGTTGGCCATCAGCACCCGATGCACGCCATGGGCGTAAGCCGCGCGGGTTTGCGTGGCGCTGGCCAGGGTGATGCCCCAGGCACCGGCATCCAGTTGGCGGCGAAACAGTGCCGGGGTCATGCTGGTTTTGCCGTGGGGAGCGAGTTCGGCACCGCTGTTGCTGACAAAGGTCTGCATCCAGCGAATGTTGTGTTCCAGCGCTTCGCGGTGCAGCACCAGCGCAGGCAGGCTGACGTCGCGCACCAGATTGGCACCTGTGTGGGCAAAGCCCTTTTCCACGGTGGCAGTATTTTTGGCAGAAAACATGGTCGAACTCCTCACATTCGCGGCCGCAGGCAGCCGCTGTTATTCGTTGATGCGACGGGCCAGGCTGTTGGCACTGTCGATCAGCACCCGGCGGTAGTCGTTGTAATTGTTCTTGGCATCGGCCCGTGGGGCGACGATGCACAGGGTCGCAATGGCCACGCCGTTCGGGTCTTTCACCGGGGCGGCGAAGCAATGAGTAAAGGTGTCCGCAACGCTATCGAAAGAGAAGAAGCCATCGATAGCGGCCTGACGGATTTCACCGAGAAACTGTTCAAGCGGCAGGCGTTCACCGTTGGGCAGGATGAAGTCGTCGTGATCAATCAGGTCGACGATTTCCTGGTCGCTCAAGTGCGCCAGCAGCAGGCGCCCGGAAGCGGTCCAGGGAATCGGCGCGTTCTCGCCGATGTCCGAGGAAATGCGGAAATGCCGCTCGCCCTCTTTCATCAAGGCCACGGTGTATTTTCGTCCGTTGAGCAGGCACATCTGCGCGGTTTCGCGGGTCTGGCTGGCGATCTCCTGCAAGGCATGATCGGCCTCGCGGGTCAGGTCGAAATGGCGTAAATGCGCTTGCCCGAGGAAGTACAGCTGACGGCCGAGGTAGACGTGACCGTCCTTGCCCACGGCCTCCAGAATCCGTCGCTCCAGCAGGGAGGCAACCAATTCGTAGACCGTGGATTTCGGGCTGCCGATGCCGCTGGCGATTTCGTTCGGGCGCAGGGGCTTGCCAACTTCCTTGAGGAAATCGAGGATATCGAACGCCCGGTCCAGACCGCGAGCCCGGCGCTTGATGGTGTCTTCGGTCATGTCAGTGTTCCCATTCAAAGTCGCCGGGAGTTTACCTAGAGTGCAGCGGCGACCGTTAGGCCGCCATCGCGAGCAAGCTCGCTCCCACATTGAAATGCGTACCCTGTGGGAGCGAGCTTGCTCGCGATGAAGTCACCACGGTTCAGGCCTTTTTCTTGTACGCGATGCAGTCGATCTCGACCTTGCAATCGACCATCATGTTCGCCTGCACACAGGCCCGGGCCGGGGCGTGCTCGGGTTTGAAGTACTCAGAGAACACCTTGTTGAAACTGGTGAAATCCCTTGGGTCCTCCAGCCACACACCCGCACGCACCACATCTTCCAGGCCATAACCGGCCTCTTCGAGAATCGCGATCAGGTTCTTCATGGTCTGGTGGGTCTGCTCGACGATGCCACCGGTAATGATTTCGCCATCCATCGCCGGCACCTGCCCGGAAACGTGCAGCCAGCCATCGGCTTCAACGGCGCGGGCGAAAGGGCGAGGCTGACCGCCAGCGGCAGTGCTGCCAGTGCCGTAACGAGTAATGCTCATGAGTGTTTCTCCTGATTGAAACGTTAAAGACTTCTTTTGAAAAAATCAGAACCGCGTGTTTTTGAGAAATTCCGCCAGACGCGGTGATTGCGGGCGTTCGAACAGTTCCTTGGGTGGCCCCTGCTCTTCGATCCGCCCCTGATTCATGAAAACAATCTTGTCCGAGACCTCAAAAGCGAAGCGCATTTCGTGGGTCACCAGCAGCATGGTCATGCCGTCTTCGGCCAGGCCTTTGATCACGCTCAGCACTTCGCCCACCAGTTCCGGATCGAGGGCCGAGGTCACTTCGTCGAACAGCATCAGGCTCGGGTTCATCGCAATCGCCCGGGCAATCGCCACGCGCTGCTGCTGACCACCGGACAACTGACCGGGGAAGTGATCGCGGCGTTCCAGCAAGCCGACCCGCTCCAGCCATTTTTCCGCCAGCGCCACCGCTTCATCCTTGTGCAGCTTTTTGACCTTGAGCAAACCGAGGGTGACGTTCTGCAACGCCGTGAGGTGCGGAAACAGGTTGAACTGCTGGAACGCCATGCCAGTCATGGCCCGATGCCGGGCGATGACTTTTTCCGGATGCCGCACGCGCTTGCCGTTGACCTCGTCATAACCGATAGACTCGCCATCGAGCATGATCTGCCCGCCCTGGAACTCTTCAAGCATGTTCACGCATCTCAGCAACGTGGTCTTGCCCGAACCGCTGGAACCGATCAGTGTCACGACGTTGCCGCGCTGCAGGGTCAGGTCGACACCCTTGAGTACTTCGAGCTGGCCGTACTTTTTGTGCAACCCGCGAATGTCCAGCAGGGGCTGACCGTTTTGAGCATCTTTTGCGTTAGAGAGCGAAGATTGAGTCATGGCAAGGCCACCCGCTTTTCAATGTGCCGGCCGAGTAATTCGATGGCGTAGTTGATGACGAAAAACAGAAATCCGGCGAACAGGTAAAACTCCAGGGTCATGAACGTCCGGGCGATGATCTGCTGGGTGCTGAGCAACAATTCAGCCACACCGATCACCGACAGCAGCGTGGAGGCCTTGACGATCTCCGTGGACGAGTTGACCCAGGTCGGCAAGATCTGCCGCAACGCCTGAGGCAACAACACGTAACCGAGCGCTTGATAAAACGTCAGGCCAATGGCCTTGCTCGCTTCCATCTGGCCGCTGGGCAGTGCTTGCAACGCGCCGCGCACAATCTCGGCGACGTGGGAGCCGCAAAACAGCGTCAGCCCCAACGCACCGGCCTGAAAGGCACTGATCTGCCAGCCCAGCGCGGGCGCCATATAGAAGCAGGCGAGCACCAGGACAAACACCGGCGTGCCGCGAATGATGTCGACGTAAAACCGAAACGGCGCGCGCATCCAGAACTTGCCGTACGTCAGCACCAGACCGGCGACGATGCCGACCATCGTGCCCAACAGAATCGCCAGGGCCGAGACCTGCACACTGGTCAAAAATCCTTGCCACAGCACTTCCCGGGCAACCCATAACTCATGCAACCAACTGGGTGATTCGTACATGTGGCCTCCTATCGGCGAATCGCCAGACGCTGCTCGAGGTAACGCAGCATCATGGCAATGAGGTAACAGGCCGCCACATAGAGCGCTGTGGTCACCAGCCAGGTTTCAATCACCCGGTAGCTCTCGACATTGATCTTGCGCGCGTAATAGGTCAGCTCCGGCACGGCAATCGCCGCGGCCAGCGAGGTGTCCTTGAACAGCGAGATGAAATTGTTCGACAGCGCCGGTAGCACATTGCGCAGCATCACCGGCACGGTGACGTACGCCTTGACCTGCCACTCGCCCAGACCGATTGCCAACCCGGCCTCACGTTGCCCCTTGGGAATGCTCAACAGCCCCCCGCGAAACACTTCGGTCAGATAGGCCCCGGCATACAGCGACAGGGTGATGATGAACGACGGAATCTTGTCCAGACGGATCCCAAGGCTCGGCAAGGCGAAGTAGATCAACAGAATCAACACCAGAATCGGCGTGTTACGGATCACCGTCACATACACCGACGCCAGCACCCGTAACGCGCGGTGCTTTGACAGCAAAGCAAACGCCATCATCAGGCCGATCACGCAACCGATGGCGATCGACACCAACGCCAGCTCAAGGCCCAGACCGAGCCCCGCCAGCAAGGTGTCGAAATCGCGCCACACGGCGGCAAAATTCAACTGATAGTTCATGGTCAGCAGTACCTTGAACGGGGCGATCGGAACCGCCCCGCTCTCACGGGATCATTTGAATTCGACGGGAAAACCGATGGCTGGCGACGGCAGATCGACACCGAACCACTGCTTGAACGACGCCGCGTAGGTCGGGAACTCCACGCCGGTCATGCCTTCATGCAAAACGGTGTTGACGAAGTTCAGCCAATCCTGATCGCCACGTTTGACGGCGCAGGCGTAGGTTTGCGGACTCCAGGCGTAGGTCGGGCTGCGATAGCGACCTGGGTTCTGCACCATCAGGTATTTCACCGACGACTGATCGGTGGCCGCGGCGTCGGCACGACCGGAGTTCACGGCCTGATACATCAGGTCCACGCTGTCGTACTGATCGACCTTGGCTTTGGGCAACGCCGAATGCACCAGCTCTTCGGCGTACACGTTCTGCAACACCGCCACGGTCACGCCATCGCCGGCAGCTTTGAGGTCTTCGATTTCCTTGTACTTGCTGTTGGCCGGCAACAGCAGACCGACACCTTCGCGGTAGTACGGCAGCGTGAACGCCACTTGCTGCGCTCGGCTGGCGGTGACGGTAATGAACTGACAACTCATGTCGACCTTGTCGGTCAGCAGGTTGGGAATCCGCGCATCGGACGACTGCACCACGAACTCGACCTTGCTCGGATCGTTGAACAACCCTTTGGCCACCATTCGCGCGATATCGATATCAAAACCCTGCAACTTGCCGTCCGCTCCCTGGAAGTGCCACGGCGCATTGGTACTGCCCGTGCCCACAATCAGTTTCCCGCGGGCCAGCACGCTATCGAGCTTGCTGTCCGCCGCCTGGGCCACGCCCATGACAGCAGCCGAAGCCGCGAGAACAAAAACACACGCTTTAAACAAGGAAGGTCGGCGATGCATGGCAAGCACTCCAGGGTGATGTTTATTCCGCTATACCGGATATTGGTATGTAACAACGGAATAGACAGCAGAAAGTGTGCCACAGGATTGACGGAAAATCTTCGTGGATCCGAAAAGGCTATTAATTCAAGAGGATAGATAAATCTGAGCTGAATACTGCGCACCATCGACCGCGGCGAAGCTGCTACCGCGGGCTACACCCCATGAGTAGCAAGGCCACAAACGGTGCGTGGCGCACGATAAAAACACGGCGCAAGCCTGCCCGTTCGCACCGATACGCCAGGCTATCAGTTCATGACCGTTCATCGATTTTCAAGGTTGACCTGTCAGATTTGACAGTTGTGGGCCACAGGTTATGAGCGCTCAATCCGTGCAACCGCTCAAACCTTCCCTCACACGCGATTGGCTGGGCTTGCGGTTTTTGCAAACCACTTACAGGAGTTTTCACATGTCTCAACCATCCTCAACCGCCAATTTGCTGCTCAATGGTGAATTCACACAGGAAGGCCAGCACTGGACAGCGAATCCATCGGAGAAAGTCCGCTATGAAGACGGTTGTTGTGTCTTGCAGGCACCAGGCCTGATCACTCAGGACGTTACGATCGCCAGCGAGGGCGAATTCCGGTTTTCCGTGAAAATGAAATCAGAGCGAGGCTCCGCCTGCACAGCACAAGTTTTGCTGTACCCATCATGGGAGGTGCGACGCCTCGATATCAGCGGCGGCACCCCCTGGAGCGCGCACTTCGTAGACTTCACTGCACCTGCAGGCACCCACAAAGTGTCGATCAAGCTGGAAGCAAACGATGGTCCGTTCGACACTTTTGGATCGTATTTCGATGATGTGCGACTCGAGCAACGTTGAAGTCTGACCAACCGGTAGCCAGCCATCTGGCTACCAGCCCCTTCACCGCTACAACACGCGCCCCTATTGAAGACGGAGATTTCAATGAGCTCGATAACCACTCATACAGCACTGGACCCGGTCTACCAAAAGGCCCTGAAAACCTGGCGCCCAGTGATCCTGTACTTCGGCAGTGAGCACTGTCCCGCCTGCGAAATGGCGGGACCGGTGTTTCGCCAGATTGCCGAGCCGTATCGGCATCACGCGCAGATCTACATGCTGGACACCAGCGAATCACCCCGTCACCCGGACGTCACCGGCACACCCACCGTACTGTTTTACAAGGATGGGAAGTTGCTGAAGAAGCTCAAGGGAATCGGCACTGAGCAAACCCTGCAAGAAGACTTCGCCAGGCACATCGGCAAGGTGAAGCCGGCAACGACGAAGCGTAAACCGGTTCACGATCTGGCGTGGCTGCGTCAGACCCTGCGAAGGTTGCGCACTGTGCCTCGCGCAACCCGGGAGTTGAATCGGCGGGCGTGCTGCTAATCCGTGTCATCTCTAGTGTTTGAACAATCGCTTTCGCGAGCAGGCTCGCTCCCACAATTGACCGAGGTACCCAAACAGACACGGTCATCTGTGGGAGCGAGCCTGCTCGCGAAGCTTTTGCGCTTAGCGATTCTTGACCTGCTCGATATACCTGGCGACCGCCGCAGACTTCTCGAACCGACGATAAATCAACGACAACCACGAACTCGCCTCGCACCCTTTGATTGCCCGGTACAACACACCGGGCAAGCCGACATGCCCAACCACCGATTCTGGCACCACCGCCACGCCCTGCCCCAACGACACCAACGCAATGACCGCCACCAGCCCACCCGGTTGCGCCCCCAGTTTCGGTGCAAATCCGCCCTCGGCGGCGACTTGCAAGGTGCCGCTGATTTGCTCCGGCAGGATGAACGTCTCGTTCTGCAAATGTTCCGGACCAATCTCTGGCAATCGGCACAGCCAGGACTCGGCCGACACCGCCAGCACAAAACCTTCTGCGTCCAGGCGAATGGCTTCCAGGCCCTCTGGCAAAGTCATGGGTGAGCGGACATAGCCAATATCGAAACGCCCCTCGACCACCATCATCGGCAATGACGCCATGGGACTTTCCCGTACGTTGAGGCTGACGTCAGGACACTCACGGCTGAAGGCTTGCACCTGTTTCTGCAGCAAGCCCGAATACACCGCCGAAGCCACGTAACCCAGCTCGATATGGCCAATATCCCCGCGCCCGGCACGCTGGGCGTTGTACTGAGCGTATTCGAATTGCCGCACCGTCGCCTCGGCTTCGATCAGCAGCGCGGCGCCGGCCTCGGTCAGGCTGACTTCACGTGTCTGGCGCACGAACAATCGCGTGCCGAGTTCGTTCTCCATGTCCTGGATCTGTCGAGTCAAGGTCGGCGGTGCGATACCGAGTTGTTCGGCGGCGCGGGTGAAGTTGCCTTGCCGGGCAACGGCCAGAAAATAGCGGAAATGCCGTATGTCCATGGGTGTATTAGCCAAAAGGTAATGAAATCCCGTTGTCGGGCTAACGAAGCCTGCAACCGGTCGCGATAAGCTCGCCTGGCAATCACAGTAGAGAGCCCACCTCATGTACGTCAAACCCCGTATCGTCCTCATGACCAACGACCTTGCCCAAAAGGCAATCACACCATGAGCCGGGTCAGTCCTCGTCTGACACTGCTGACGGCCTCCGGCGTCTGTTCGCTGATTGTCCTCGACACCAACATTGTCGCCGTCACCCTGCCTGCGATCGCCCGCGACCTGGGCGCTAACTTTGCCGACATCGAATGGGTCGTCAGCGCTTATATGCTGGCCTTCGCCGCTCTTTTGTTGCCGGCTGGCAGCATTGCCGACCGCTTCGGCCGGCAGAAAACCCTGCTCTGCGGGTTGGCCATTTTCATCCTTGCGTCCATCGGTTGCGGTGCCGCGCCCAATGCGCTGTTCCTCGACATCGCCCGGGCGATCAAGGGTGTCGGCGCAGCCTTGCTGCTGACCTCGGCCCTCGCCTCCATCGGCCACACCTTTCACGATGAAGTGGAACGGGCCAAGGCCTGGGCGTTCTGGGGCGCGTGCATGGGGGTGGCGATGACCGCCGCGCCGACGGTCGGCGGGCTGATCACCGAATACATGGGCTGGCGCTGGATTTTCTACCTTAACCTGCCCGTCGGAATGTTCCTGATGGTGATGGTCTGGCGCGCCGTGCCGGAGTCCCGCGACACGCAGTCCGCACGCCTCGATCCCTGGGGTAGCCTGGCCTTCAGTGCGAGTTTGCTGTGTCTGATCTGGGGCCTGATCGAGGCGAACCGGATCGGCTGGAGCAACCCGCTGACCTACGCCCGGCTGATCGGTGGCGCTCTGTTGCTAGGACTGTTCGTGCTGATTGAACGGATGCAGCGGCGGCCGATGGTCGACCTGCAACTGTTCAAGCATCCGCGTTTCATCGGTGCGCTATTGGGCATGTTTGCCTACGCCGGTTGCGCCCAGGTGATGATGACCCTGCTGCCCTTCTACCTACAAAATGGCCTGGGTTTCTCGGCCATCGCTTCAGGGCTGGGGATGTTGCCGTTTGCCCTGACCATGCTGATTTGCCCGCGCATCGGCGTACGTCTGGCGAGTCGGTTTGCCCCTGCCACATTGATGGCCGCTGGTTTGACCCTGGTCGGCAGCGGCAATCTGCTCAGTGCCTGGGCGGTCAGCAGCGGCGGTTACCTGCCCTTCGCCCTAGCGATTGCCGTGACGGGCGCCGGTGCCGGGCTGCTCAACGGCGACACGCAAAAGAACATCATGGCCTGCGTGCCACGGGAGCGCACTGGCATGGCTTCAGGCATGAGCACCACCATGCGCTTCAGCGCCATCGTGCTGGCCATCGGTGTGTTCGGTGCGTTGCTGTCCAGTCATACCGAGCTGTTGTTGCGCACCAGTCTGTCGGAGCATGGCACGCAATGGCTCGGCCAAACCCAGGGCATTGCTTCACGGGTGGTGGCCGGCGACATGACGGCGGCGATGGGCCTGTTGCCGGAAACCGCGCGCACCGTGGTCGAGCCGTTGGCCCGGCAAGCCTTCGTCGGTGGTTTCAGCCTGCTGCTTTGGGTTGCAGGTTTGCTGGCATTGCTGGGTGCGCTGGTGGTGGGCACGCTGATGCGCAATCCGATCCCTGCCCCCTCGACTGCAGCCCTCGGCGTTAAGGCTTGAACCTCGCCAATACCCGCTGGGCATTCGCTTCGCAGCCCATGCCTTCGGGTCGCGACTGAATGTTGTCGATCACCTCCAACAGCTGCGCCTTGCTCTGCGCCAGATGCAGCTGCATCTCTTCGATCTGTTCGACTTTGCGCGTAAGACCCGCCAGCAATTCGTCTTGCTTGAACTCACCGGTCGCGCTGTCCGGCAACAACTGCTTCAATTCTTCCAGGCTGAACCCGGCCTGCTGGGCGCAAAGGATGATCTTCAGGGTTTGCAACGCTTGGTCGGGGTAATGCCGGTAACCGTTGGCCCGGCGTTCCACCTGCCGAATCAAACCCTGAGCCTCGTAAAACCGAATGCGCGACGCGTTCAACCCGCTTAACTGCGCCAATTCACCAATCTTCATCACGGCCTCATTTGCCTGCTTGACATTAAAGTTAACTTTAAGCTTAGCCTCTACTCATCACTGATGAGGAGTCAAGCATGTCGCCCTTCCAAGTATTGAATTTGCCCAACGGCCAGACCATCGGCAACCGCATCGCCAAAGCCGCGATGGAAGAGAACCTCGCCGATACCGCGCAGGCACCTGCAGAGGCCTTGTTCCGGCTGTATCAGGCGTGGGCCGAAGGCGAAACCGGACTGTTGCTGACTGGCAACGTGATGATCGACCGCCGCGCCATGACCGGCCCCGGTGGTGTGGTGCTGGAAGATGAGCGGCACCTTGAACGCTTTCGCCAGTGGGCAACCATTGGTCGGGCCGGTGGCGCGCAGTTCTGGATGCAGCTCAATCATCCTGGCCGTCAGACCATGGCCAACCTCGGCCAGCAAGCGTTGGCACCTTCGGCGGTGGCGCTGGACCTGGGTGGATTCTCGAAGATGTTTGCCGAACCCAAACCCATGAGCGAGCGCGACATCGAAGAGGTCATCCAGCGCTTCGCCACCAGCGCTGCCCTGGCTGAAAAGGCCGGTTTCACCGGGGTGCAGATTCATGCCGCGCACGGGTATCTGATCAGCCAGTTCCTCTCGCCGTTGACCAACCGCCGAACCGACCGCTGGGGCGGTTCCCTGGAAAATCGCGCGCGCTTGTTGTTGGCCGTGGTCAGCGCCATGCGCAAGGTCGTGTCGCCGCAATTTTGCGTGGCGGTGAAGCTCAACTCGGCGGATTTCCAGCGTGGCGGTTTCGATGCCGACGATGCCCGGCAAGTCATCCAGTGGCTCAACGATCAACCGATCGATCTGCTGGAACTCTCCGGCGGCAGCTACGAAGCCCCGGCCATGCAAGGCGAGGCCCGGGATGGTCGGACCCTGGCGCGTGAAGCGTATTTTCTGGAGATGGCCGGGGAATTGGCCAGTGTGGCGAACATGCCGGTGATGGTCACAGGCGGGATTCGACGCCTGGCGATCGTCGAACAGGTGCTCGACAGCGGCATCGCCATGGCCGGAATCGGCACGGCGCTGGCGCTCGAACCTCAACTGGTCAAACGCTGGCGTGAAGGCCAGAACAGTCACCCGCAGCTGCCGCCGATTCGCTGGAAACGCAAACCGCTGGCAGCACTGGCGAGCATGGCCGTCGTGAAGTTCCAGCTCAATCGCCTGAGCCGTGGGCGCAAGACCCGTCCTGACGTTTCGGCGTTATGGGCGTTGATTCTCGACCGCGTGTACATCGCCCGACGCACTCGCCAGTACCGGCAGGCGATGGGAATGAAGTAGTCCAGTTGTCGAAGATCCAATGTGGGAGCGAGCTTGCTCCGGGCGGCGTTCCGACGATAGCGGTGTGTCAGGCGACATCAATATTGACTGGCCGGGCGCCATCGCGAGCAAGCTCGCTCCCACAAGGGCTTCATCTTCCCCGCGAGGGGGCTTACCGTCCGGAAAAACGCAATCTGGAAAGCTGACGCAAATCCCCTGCGCGATAGTAATCATCGGTCCAGCTGTCATCCGCCGCCAACGGCTGGACCTGCTTGAGCGCGAGTTTCCTGGCGAAGTAGCGAAAGCGGTAATGCTCGTAGAACCGCAGCAGTTCCAGACCATAACGGTCTGCCAGATCGGTATCACCGCGAATGATCAGGTAGTTCTCGTCATTGCCATTGCTGGCCGCGGCACTGAGGTTATGGCTGCCGCTGATGATCGTCGGCGCATCGCTGGTGAAATCCGTCACCACGGCTTTGGTGTGCACCAGCAGGTTGCCCTTCTGGCCTTTCATGTTCTCTCGCAGCCACCCCTCCAGCCCGGTGTTGAGCAGCGCGGTGGCGGCGAATTCGGCGGTACGGTCGGCGTGAAAACCGGTGATACGGCTGGCGGTGTTTTGCAGGCCGTAACGCAAAATGTCGTCGTGGGGCTGGCCGAGCAAACCGTTCAGGATGTCGTCGGGCAAGGCGAACGCGGTGACGAACAGCACGTCCTTTTTCGCGGCGTTGATGATTTCGACAAACTCATCCAGATCCTCTCCGCCCGAGCGTGGTGAGAACCCGGCGAACGTTGGTTGCAGCGGATCCATCGGGTTGTTTTGGGTGAGCCAGTTTCGGGTGGCGCCAACATCCGCCGGGTTTGCCCAGACCTGCTCAAAGGTGTGCAGATAGCTGGCGCTGACGCGTGTGTCGTCCAGCACATGCACCACGTTGGCCTGGCGGTAAACGCCGTTGGGCGTGAAATTGGTGCTGCCGCAAAGCACCGCTTCCGGCTGACGCTGCCCCGCCGCGTCGAGCCGGCTCAGCACCATGAATTTGTTGTGGAAAATATTGTGGGTGACCCGCCCGCGCTTGTTCTCTGCCGGGATTTTTTCCAGGCTGGTCTCGTTCATGGTGGTGTCTTCATCGCCCGGTTGAGCGTGATACAGGACTCGAACGCTGACCCCACGTTCGAACGCGGCATTGACCGCCTCGACAATGGCCTGCAATTCATACTCGTAGATGGCAATGTCCAACGCCCACTGGCCATCCACCGCACGTTCGATAAATCCCAGCAAACGCCCGAGCAATCCATTTTCCAGCCATTGCCGCGGGGCATCCGGCCAGGCTTCGATGGGCAGGTTCTTGTTGGCGCTGATCAGCGCGTCGAGTTCAGGAAACTTGCGCTGGAACGCCTGGCTGGCGGCCACTGCGCGATTGAAGATCACACTTTGGTGATTCGGCTGACCATTGTCGGAGGTGACCGTCACTTCCAGGAATTCACCCAGTTGCGGCGCATCAACGCTGCCGTAGGCCAGGTGGATTCGGTAATGGATCGTCATCCCCGGATTGACCGCGTAATCGGCCCAGCGAAATTTCTGCAACGGTGCGATATCGCTGGGGGTGGCGTGAAACTGGGGAAAGGTATGCACCTTGCCGGGGAAGGTCAGGCTGTTGAACAGGAACAGCCAGGGCTTGGTGCCTTGCTGTTTTTCGATGGCGAAACCCAAGAGGCCTTTTCGGCGGGGTTCGGCCAGGTCCATGGCCAACAGCACGCCATTGGTGCCGGCGTAGGCCTTGACGCGAAAATCATCCTGATGGTTGGCGGCTAGAACGCGCATGACTCACTCCTGTGAAGATCAAAAGATCGCAGCCTGCGGCAGCTCCTACGGGGGTGTACGCCATTCATTGTAGGAGCTGCCGCAGGTTCGGGCCGCGTTCGGACGATCTTTTCGGTCACTCCATATCATCGATATGTCGATATTCGGCCTGCAACTCGGCAGCCAGGATTTTAGACCGTCCAAGCCGAATCGGCCCCCGTTCGATGTCGATCAGCAGACCCGGACAATCAAGCGCCGGCAACATCGACCAGTCCTTCAATCGGCCATCGGTCACCAGCAACAAGCGCTGATGTTCCGCCGGAAAACGTTTTTGTCGTGCAGCCAGCCAACGCCCCGCCTCACCCAGCGCCGCCAGCAACGGCGTACCACCGCCCGCTCCCAGCCCATCAAGCCAGTCGCGCAAACCCGCGGAGGCTTTCAACCCTTGCACCTGCCACTTCGGCACATGACCACTGGCGGTGAGCAACGCCAGACGTGCACGCTGACGATAGGCATCGTCGAACAGTTGCGCCAGCAAGCCCTTGGCATCGCTCAACGCCTGATGGCGACGAGTCGAGGCCGAGGCGTCAACGATCACCAGCCACAGTTCGTGGGGCGAACGGGTGCGCAGGTGAAACAAGACATCGTCGCGTTGACGCGGGCGGCCGTTCAGCAATGTGCCCGGCCAGTTGATCGAGCCGCTGCGTGCCGCGTGACGTTTACCCTGCTTGCCATTGTCCAGTCGTCCGGCGCGGGGCCTGGCATTCGCCCCCGCGTCAGATCGAGGGCGAATGCCTAGGGCTTTTTTGGCCAGCTCGGCACTTCACGTCGTGCGCCGACCGGAAGCGCCTGAGCAGGCATTTCCCCCCATTGGCCCTGGCCTTCGCTCGGGTTGGAATGCTGGGTAGAAGGCGTCTGGCTTTGTTGCGGTGCCGGTGGCGATGGTTCGCGGCGGCGATGGCGCAAGGCAAATTCGGCGACGGCGTCGATATCTTCCTCGGTAATGGTGCTCGCCCCACGCCACGCCGCATGGGCACGCGCCGCGCGCAACCAGACCAGGTCGGCCCGCAAACCATCGACCCCGGCGGCAAAGCAGCGCTCGGTAATCTGCGCCAGCGCATGATCGTCGAGCGGGATGCTTGCCAGCGTGCTGCGTGCTTTCTGGCAACGTTCGCGCAGCGACTGCTGTTGGCTTTCCCATTCGGCGCAGAAGCTGTGGGGATCGCTGTCGAAATCCAGCCGTCGCCGGATGATCTGGCCGCGCTCGGTCGGTGCTGTGTGACCACCGAGGGCGACGTTCAGGCCAAAGCGGTCGAGCAATTGCGGACGCAGCTCACCCTCTTCCGGGTTCATGGTGCCGATCAGCACGAACTTCGCCGAATGCCGATGGGAAATGCCGTCGCGTTCAATCAGGTTGGTGCCGCTGGCGGCCACATCCAACAGCAGGTCCACCAGGTGATCGGGCAATAAATTGACCTCATCAACGTAGAGCACGCCGCCGTCGGCCTTGGCCAGTACACCAGGGGAAAACTGTGCGCGCCCCTCGCTCAGGGCGGCGTCCAGGTCGAGGGTGCCCACCAGCCGTTCTTCGGTGGCACCGAGCGGCAAGGTGACGAATTGGCCGCTGGCCAGTAAGTCCGCCAGGCCTCGGGCCAGGGTCGATTTGGCCATGCCCCGTGGGCCTTCGATGAGTACGCCGCCGATTTTCGGGTCGATGGCGGTCAGGCAGAGGGCGAGTTTGAGATCGTCGGCGCCGACCACGGCGGACAGCGGGAAATGCGGGGTGTCGGTCATCTTTAATACTCGGTCATGGTCGGTAGCAGGCACACCTTGTACCTTGTGGGAGTGAGCCTGCTCGCGATAGCGGTGGATCAATCGACATCAATATTGACTGGTCGACCGCTATCGCGAGCAGGCTCGCTCCCACAGGGGGGGGTGCGGCGCGTCAGGTGTCTTCTTCAATATCCAGCAACAAATTCTCCAGCGCCTCGCGATATTCGCCCGGCTCCTTCCACATCCCCCGCTGCTGCGCTTCCAGCATTCGCTCGGTCATGTCACGCAACGCATGCGGATTATGTTCGCGAACAAAATCCCGGGTCGCCGGATCCAGCAAATACGCATCCGCCAGCAACGCATATTGGTGATCGTCGATCAGCTGCGTTGTAGCGTCGAAAGCAAACAGGTTATCGACCGTCGCCGCCAGTTCAAACGCGCCTTTATAGCCATGGCGCTTCACGCCGTCGATCCACTTCGGATTGGCTGCCCGTGAGCGAATCACCCGGTTCAGCTCTTCCTTCAACGTGCGGATCTTCGGCAAGTCCGGCTGGCTGTGGTCGCCATGGTAACTGGCCGCCGCTTCACCACTGAGGCTCTCCACGGCCGCGAGCATGCCGCCCTGGAATTGGTAATAGTCGTTGGAATCGAGCAAGTCGTGTTCACGGTTGTCCTGGTTTTGCAGCACGGCTTGCACCTGGCTCAGGCGCTGGGCGAACTGTTCTCGCGCCGCGGTGCCTTCGTCAGACCCGCCATAAGCGTAGCCGCCCCAGTTCAGATAAACCTCGGCCAGGTCGTCGCGACTTTGCCACAAACGTCCATCAATGGCGCCCTGCACGCCCGCGCCGTAAGCACCGGGCTTGGCGCCAAAGATGCGCCAACCGGCCTGACGCTTCGCCGAGTCTTCATCCAGACCCGATTGCATCAACGCTTCGCGCTCGGCACGCACCTTGGCGGCCAAGGGGTTGAGGTCGTCCGGTTCGTCGAGGGAGGCGACCGCTTGCACGGCGGCGTCGAACAGGCGGATCAGATTGGCAAAGGCATCGCGGAAGAATCCGGAGACGCGCAACGTCACGTCCACACGCGGACGGTCCAGCAGACTCAGCGGCAGAATTTCGAAGTCGTCGACCCGCTGACTGCCCGTCGCCCAGACCGGGCGCACACCCATCAGCGCCATGGCCTGGGCGATGTCATCGCCACCGGTACGCATGGTCGCGGTGCCCCACACCGACAGACCGAGCTGACGCAGGTGATCGCCGTGGTCTTGCAGGTGTCGTTCCAGAATCAGGTTGGCCGACTGGAAACCGATGCGCCATGCGGTGGTGGTCGGCAGGTTACGCACGTCCACCGAGTAGAAGTTGCGACCGGTCGGCAGCACGTCGAGCCGACCGCGACTCGGCGCACCGCTGGGGCCGGCCGGCACGAAACGACCGCTGAGGGCATCGAGCAGACCACGCATTTCCGCCGGGCCGCAGGCGTCCAGCCGTGGCGCGACGACTTCGCGCAGGCTGTCGATGATGGCGTGCACCTCTGACCACCCTGCCCCCTGTAGGAGCGAGCCTGCTCGCGATAGCGGTGTATCAGTCTCATCAATGTTGGCTGACCCACCGCTATCGCGAGCAGGCTCGCTCCTACAGGGGTCGGGTTCGGCCTCGGTATTTAAAGTCTGCGAGATCAGTTGGGCGGCAAACAGTTCCAGACGCTCGCGGGTATCGCCCGCCGTGCGCCAGACTTCATCGGTGAGGGTTTGCAGTTCCATCGGACGCGGTCCGGTCCAAGGTTCGGCGAGCGCACAATCCAGCGGATCGAAGCCTAACGTGAACGCCTTGGCCAAGGCCCGCAGCAGACTCGATTGAGCACCACGCCCATCGCCACGCGGAATGCGCAACAACGCCAACAAGGTGTCGATGCGCAAACGCCCGGTGGGCGATTCGCCAAACACATGCAGACCGTCGCGGATCTGCGACTCTTTCAAGTCGCACAAATAGGTGTCCAGACGCGGCAACCAGATCGCCGCATCGGCATCACTGTCGAGTTTTTCGTCCAGTTGCAGTTCGCGGTCGATGTGCGTCTCGCGCACCAGTTGCAGGATGTCGCGCTGCAATTCCCGGGCACGGCGCGGATCGAGCAATTGCGCTTCGTAATACTCGTCGGCAAGTAATTCGAGGTTGCGCAACGGGCCGTACGTTTCGGCGCGAGTAAGCGGTGGCATCAAGTGATCGATGATCACCGCCTGCGTACGGCGCTTGGCCTGGGCGCCCTCGCCCGGATCGTTGACGATAAAGGGATAGATGTTCGGCAACGGCCCGAGCAGCGCATCCGGCCAGCAATGCTCGGACAGCCCGACGCCTTTGCCCGGCAACCATTCGAGGTTGCCGTGCTTGCCGACGTGGATCACGCCGTGGGCGCCGTAGGTGTTACGCAACCAGAAATAGAACGCCAGATAACCGTGAGGCGGCACCAGGTCCGGGTCGTGATACACCGCGCTCGGATCGACCTGATAACCCCGCGCCGGTTGAATGCCGACGAAGGTCAGGCCAGAGCGCAGCCCGGCAATCATCATTCGCCCGCCACGGCACATTGGATCGTTTTCGGGCGAGCCCCAACGTTCCAGCACGGCTTGACGGTTGGATTCGGGCAAGGCGTTGAACATCAGCAGATAGTCGTCCATCGCCAGGCTTTGCTGACACGGGCGCTGGTCGAGGGTGTCAAGGTCATTGCTGACGCCGCCAAGCAATTGCTGGATCAACGCGGTGCCCGTGTCGGGCAATTCGGCCGGTAGCGGATAACCTTCTTTATGCAGCGCACGCAGGATGTTCAGCGCCGCGGCCGGAGTGTCGAGGCCGACACCATTGCCGATGCGACCGTCGCGGGTCGGGTAGTTGGCGAGGATCAGGGCGATGCGTTTTTCAGCGTTGGGCACTCGCGCCAGATCAATCCAGCGCCGCGCCAGTTCGGCGACAAAATCCATGCGCTCCGGTTGTGGCCGATAGCAGACCACATCGGATTGACTGCGCTCGCTGCGCCAGGCCAGGTCTTTGAAACTGATCGGTCGGCTGATGATCCGCCCGTCCAGTTCCGGCAGCGCGATGTGCATCGCCAGATCGCGCGGACCGAGGCCCTGTTCACTGGCACGCCAACCGGGTTCGTTGTCCTGGGCGCAAATCGCCTGGATCACCGGGATGTTGCGGCGAAACGGTCGCAGGTGCGGCGCTTCGGGGCTGGATTGAGCGAAACCGGTGGTGTTGAGAATCACCCCCGCTTCGACTTCGTCCAACAGGTCCTCGACCACCGTCAGGCAGCCGGGCTCTTTCAAACTGGCCAGCGCAATCGGCAACGGGTTCAACCCTGCTGCCTGCAAACGCTGGCAAAAAACATCGATGAAACCGGTGTTCGCCGCCTGCAAATGCGAGCGGTAGAACAGCACCGCCGCGACTGGTTGATCGGCGTGCCAATCGGCTTGCCAATCCTTCAGTTCAGCGGGGCTTTTGTGCGGATGGTAAATCGCCGTGCGCGGTAGGGTTTGCGGCTCGGCCCAGGCGTAGTCGCGATCCAGCCAACGACTGGCGAGGCAGCGGAAAAAATCCAGGGCATTGCTCATGCCGCCCTGACGCAGAAACTGCCAGAGGCGGTCGCGGTCTTCCGCACCCACCGTGCTTAGGTCGCTGAGTTCCGGGTCCGGGCGGTCATCGCCGGGCACCAGAATCAGCTGCACGCCGCGCTCCGACAGTTGCACCAGTTGCTCCACGCCGTAACGCCAATAGGCGATGCCGCCGTGCAGCGAAATCAGAATCACCTTGGCGTGGCGCAGCACTTCGTCGACATACAGGTCGACCGACGCGTGGTTCTGCACCTGCATCGGGTTGGCCAAACGCACGCTCGGGTAATCTTCGGGCAACTGCTGCGCGGCTTCGGCGAGCAGCGCGAGGCTGGAGTCGCCGCTGCACAGAATCACCAGCTCGGCGGGGGTTTGTCCAAGGTCGGCAATGTTGTCATCCGACACGAAACCGCCGGGCTGGGTCCTGAGCAGGTGCATGGCTTAAACGCTGAGCGCAGCGCGCAATTGCGATTCGAGCAGGGTGGCGTCCAGCTCCTGACCGATCAACACCAGACGCGTGGTGCGCGCTTCATCGGCGCCCCACTGACGGTCGAAGTGCTTGTCGAAACGGGTACCCACGCCCTGGATCAGCAGGCGCATCGGCTTGTTCGGGATTGCCGCGAAGCCTTTGACGCGCAGAATGCCGTGCTGGACCACCAATTGGGTCAGCGCGTCCAGCAGCAGGCTTTCGTCGGCTTGCGGCAGTTCGATGGAGATGGAGTCGAAGGCATCGTGATCGTGATCGTCTTCGCCTTCATGGTGGTGATCGTGATGGCTGTGACGGCTGTCGATGTGTTCTTCAGAACCGGCGCCGAGGCCGATCAGCACATCCAGTGGCACGCGACCGCTGCTGGCTTCGATGACTTTTACCGCAGGCGGCAGTTCTTCAGCGACTTCCAGGCGCACACGGGCCAGGTCTTCAGGGCTGATCAGGTCGGCCTTGTTGAGGATCACCAGGTCGGCGCTGGCCAGTTGGTCGGCGAACAATTCATGCAGCGGCGACTCGTGGTCCAGGTTCGGGTCGAGTTTGCGCTGGGCATCGACCTGGTCCGGGAACGCCGCGAAGGTGCCAGCGGCAACTGCAGGGCTGTCGACCACGGTGATGACCGCATCAACGGTGCAGGCGCTGCGGATTTCCGGCCACTGGAAGGCTTGCACCAGTGGTTTTGGCAGGGCCAGGCCCGAGGTTTCGATGAGGATATGGTCGAGGTCGCCGCGACGGGCGACCAATTCGCGCATCACCGGGAAGAATTCTTCCTGAACGGTGCAGCACAGGCAGCCGTTGGCCAATTCGTAGACGCGGCCGTTGGCTTCTTCTTCAGTGCAGCCAATGGAGCATTGCTTGAGGATTTCGCCGTCGATGCCCAGCTCGCCGAACTCGTTGACGATCACCGCAATACGACGGCCCTGAGCGTTGTCGAGCATGTGCCGCAGCAAGGTGGTTTTGCCCGAGCCGAGGAAGCCGGTAACGATGGTGACGGGGAGTTTGGCCAGTGTTTTCATCGGATGCCCTTTGGCAAGGTGGCGGGCATACGGGACGACAATCGCTGCGACGGATGCGCGCGCGGAAGAGTTCGCCACCGGATCACCCCGCCCGGTTGTAGTGAGAATCTGTGTCGAGGCAGGTCTCCTGGCTGACGGTTTGCCAGTCGTTGGACTGGCGTTGGCTGCGCCTTCCCGCGAACCCGTTGGACAGGGTTTGCAGTGGCGTGGCAGCGAACATCACCGTTCACAGTTGCGGGGGCAGCCGCGGCATCGACCGCGTTCCCTTCTTAGCTTCGGCAGACGCCGAAGAACCTCGAAAACGCAAGGCTACGCATCGTGTGGGGGCGGGTCAATGTCCATAGGGTTGATTGCGACCCCTGTGGCGAGGGGATTTATCCCCGTTCGGCGGCGAAGCCGTCGCTAAACCTGCTTGCGGGGTACGACTGAAGAAATGCAGGGGGCCGCTTCGCAGCCCAACGGGGATAAATCCCCTCACCACAGTTAATCCCCTCACCACAGGTATCCACCTGGGTATCGAGTTGAGAACCCTTGCCAATTGACGCCCAACCCCCGCCCATGCTCTCCTACACGCCTTGTTACGGGTGCCCTTCACAGGGTGAAACGGGAAACCGGTGAATCATGTGCTTTACTCTAAAGTCATGTCAGTCCGGTGCTGCCCCCGCAACGGTAAGCGAGCGAAGCGTCAGATCCACTGTGCCAGCAGTTCGGCATGGGAAGGTGATGCTTGCAGGTCAAGGCGAAAGCCAGTGCCCCTCGTGAGCCCGGAGACCGGCCCGCAACACAAAGTGACCATTACGATCACTGAACAACAAACCCGCGGTGGGCGGGCGCTGTTTGAACCTCTGCGTGCCCGACTCGCAGGGGTCTTCCATGCGCTCTATATCACCCGCTGACAGACCAGAGGGAAGCGCCATGTCGATCATCAGCAGTACCGGCAGCAACACCGATAAGAGCACCGCCAGCACCACTAATACCCTGACTCAACGCCTGACCGCCGCCGTGTGCGCGTCGATCCTGGGGGCGTGCCTTGTGTATTTCGCCGGTTTCTCGCACATCGAAGCAGTGCACAACGCCGCTCACGATACCCGCCACAGCTCTGCATTCCCGTGCCATTGAGACCTGATGACATGATCAAGCGTATTGCGCAAACCGCAGGGTTCACCGGGCTGCTGGCCGCCCTGTTGCTGACCCTGCTGCAAAGCTTCTGGGTGGCTCCGCTGATTCTGCAGGCCGAGACTTACGAAAAATCCGAGCCCGCCGCTGTGGAAGTTCACGAACACGCCGCAGGTGCTGTCGCCGCTCACACCCACGATGCCGAAGCCTGGGAACCGGAAGACGGCTGGCAGCGCGTGCTGTCCACCACCGGTGGCAACCTGGTGGTAGCGGTCGGTTTCGCGCTGATGCTGGCCGGTCTTTACACCTTGCGCGCACCGACCAAAACCTCCCAAGGCCTGCTTTGGGGCCTGGCCGGTTACGCCACGTTCGTGCTGGCACCGACCCTCGGTCTGCCACCTGAGCTGCCGGGCACTGCCGCAGCTGATTTGGCGCAACGGCAGATCTGGTGGATCGGCACGGCTGCCTCCACCGCGGTCGGCATCGCATTGATCGTGTTCAGCCGTCACTTGCTGATGAAAGTGCTCGGCGTGGCCATTCTGGCTGTTCCTCATGTGATCGGCGCGCCACAACCGGAAGTCCACTCGATGATGGCTCCGCAAGCCCTGGAAGCTCAGTTCAAAATCGCTTCGCAGCTGACCAACGTGGCATTCTGGCTGGCCCTGGGCCTGATCAGTGCCTGGTTGTTCCGCCGCAAAAGCGATGGTCAGTACCACGCATGACTGAGATCAGCACAGCGCCGACTTTAGTGGTCGGCCTGGGCTGCCAGCGCGGCTGCCCCGTCAGCACGCTGCGGGCGCTGCTCGATCAGGCGTTACAGGCTCATAAAATCGGACTTCACCAGATCAAGGCCCTGGCCAGCATCGACCTGAAGCGCGAAGAACCTGGCTTGATCGAGTTGGCCAAACAGCTTGAGTTACCGTTGATGTACTTCAGTAGCGAACAACTGGCCGGCTATCAACCGCAACTCAGCCACCGCTCGGACATCGCGTTCGAACGCACCGGCTGCTACGGCGTAGCGGAAAGTGCTGCCCTGGCCCTGGCCGAACACCTGGCCCAGGCACCGGCAAAACTGCTGATTTCACGACAAAAATATGCCCAGGCCACCTTGGCATTGGCCGGCGCCGCCTGAAATCCTCGATAATCCCCGCCTTCGATCATGAGCAATCTTCATCTGAAGCCCTGCCCAGCCCCTTTTTCTCACAGGAACCGACGATGACCGTCTACTTCATTGGCGCAGGTCCCGGCGACCCGGAACTGATCACGGTCAAAGGCCAACGGCTGATTCGCAGCTGCCCGGTGATCATCTATGCCGGCTCCCTGGTGCCCGCCGCCGTGCTGGATGGCCATCGCGCCGAACAGGTGGTCAACAGCGCCGAACTGCACCTGGAACAGATCATCGAGCTGATCAAATCCGCCCATGCCAAGGGCCAGGACGTGGCCCGGGTGCACTCCGGCGACCCGAGTCTTTACGGTGCCATTGGCGAGCAGATTCGCTACCTGCGCGAACTCGACATCCCGTTTGAAATCATTCCCGGCGTCACGGCCACGGCGGCTTGCGCGGCGCTTCTGGGCGCGGAACTGACGTTACCGGACGTGTCGCAAAGCGTGATCCTGACCCGCTACGCCGACAAGACCGCGATGCCCGCCGGCGAAGAACTCGGCAGCCTGGCGCAGCACGGGGCGACCATGGCGATCCATCTGGGGGTCAATCATCTGGAGAAAATCCTCGCCGAATTGCTGCCGCATTACGGCGCGGACTGCCCGATCGCGGTGATTCATCGGGCGACCTGGCCGGATCAGGACTGGGTGGTGGGGACGCTTGAAGACATTGCCGCGAAGGTTGAAGCCAAGGGGTTTCGGCGCACGGCGTTGATTTTGGTGGGCCGGGTGTTGGGCAGTGATCACTTCAGTGAGTCGTCGCTGTACCGTGCCGGGCATGCACATTTGTATCGCCCATAAGATCAAAAGATCGCAGCCTTCGGCAGCTCCTACATGGGATGCGTACACCTGTAGGAGCTGCCGAAGGCTGTGATCTTTAAAGACTTCACCCATAAAAAAACGGCGCTCACGGGGCGCCGTTTTTTATGTCTGCAGCGAACACCTTACTTAGTAGTAGGCGTTTTCTTTCTGCGTGTGGTCGGTGACGTCACGAACGCCCTTGAGCTCGGGAATGCGCTCGAGCAAGGTGCGCTCGATGCCTTCGCGCAAGGTGACGTCTGCCTGGCCGCAGCCCTGGCAACCGCCGCCGAACTTCAGCACGGCGATGCCGTCTTCGACCACATCGATCAGGCTGACCTGACCGCCGTGGCTGGCCAGCCCCGGGTTGATCTCGGTTTGCAGGTAATAGTTGATACGCTCATTGACCGGACTGTCGGCGCTGACCATCGGTACTTTGGCGTTTGGCGCCTTGATGGTGAGCTGCCCGCCCATACGGTCGGTGGCGTAGTCGACTACCGCATCGTCCAGGAAAGCTTCGCTGAACGAGTCGATGTAAGCGGTGAAGCTTTTGAGCCCCAGCGCCGTGTCTTCAGGTTTTTCTTCGCCCGGCTTGCAATAAGCAATGCAGGTTTCGGCGTACTGGGTGCCAGGCTGGGTGATAAAGACGCGGATGCCGATGCCTGGGGTGTTCTGCTTGGAAAGCAGATCAGCCAGATAATCGTGGGCGGCGTCGGTAATGGTAATAGCGGTCATGGAAACTCCTCGCAGGCTTGGGCGCAGTTTACGCCAATCATCGCGCCGCACAAAGTCCTAGTATTTTTGTCGGGAAAGCGCTGAAACTGCCTCGATAACCAATTCGCCGTCAATTCGGCCTTTAAGCCACCGATAGCTGCATTTTTCCACCCATTCGTAACTTGCCCACGAGCCCAGACCGATTGTCGCGACGCAAACGGCGAACATCACGTAGGGATTGATGCCATAACGCTGTGCGACAAAACCACCTGCGGACAGCACCAACACGTGCATTAGGTACACCGAGTAGGAGCAATCGCCCAGCAATTTGAGCACCCGACTGTTCTCGAAATAGCGCTCCAGCGCCATACACGCCATCACCAGCAGCGCGCTCGGCAGGCCCCAGGCCAGCAACCGTGGCTGCGGCGCCAGGTGATAAATCGCCAGCAACGCACCGCCAATGCCCAGCAACGGTAGCCAGAACCCGGGCTTGATCCAGCCGCGACGGTAAATCATGCCGATGGCGATCCCCAGCAAGAATTCATAAACAATGTCCGAGTGGTAGAACTCGCTGATCCACCCGTAGCCGGTCCAGGCCTGACACACTGCAAACAGCAGCGCCGCGACGACCAGCAGCCGAACCTGCATGCGGAACAGCAGTGCCCAGGCAAACAGCACGTAGAAGAGCATTTCGTAGTTGAGGGTCCAGCCGACGTTGAGCGTCGGATAAATCCCGTAGCCGCCGGGGTTTTCCGTAGGAATGAACAACAGCGACAGCAGGAAATGCGACCAGTCGACGGTCTGATCCGGCAAAACCGGTTGAGCGAACACCACCAGCAGCGCCATCAACACCGTATACAGCCAGTACGCCGGAACGATGCGGAACAGCCGATACAGCAGAAAGCGCCCCGGCGGCAGTGATTTGCCTTCGGTGGACAGGAAAATCACCAGCCCACTGATGACGAAGAAGACATCGACCCCCACCGCGCCTTTGTCGATGAACATCTGTCCCACCGGCCCACGGGCCTGGAAGTCGAAAAATATCTGCATGAAATGGTGGCAGACCACCGTCCAGGCCGCGAGCGCGCGCAGTGCCTGTACTGAAATCAACATCGACCATCCTCCCGATCACAACCTTCAAATCACCACAGATTCCCTGTGGGAGCGAGCTTGCTCGCGATGGCGGCCTGCCAGTCACCTCATATGTTGACTGTCAGATAGCTATCGCGAGCAAGCTCGCTCCCACAGGGTTTTTGTGGTGTCTCTGGATTGGGACAGCAGCTGCGATTCAAAGGTCGATCAAAGATTCTCGTACCGGTTCATGTCCAGCACGCCCTCTTCCACCGGATCGGTCTCGTGGACGTACCGGCTCAGGTCATGGAAGTAGAACCAGAACTGCGGGTGGCTGCGACGAATGCCCCAGCGCTCGACGATTTTTTCGAAGTGATTGGCGTCCTTGGCGTTTTCCATCTCGTCCACGAACTCAGGCACTTGCTCGGCCGGGATGTTGAACATGAAGTTCGGGTAGCTGCTGAGCACACCCGGATAAATAGTCACTGTGTCGAGCCCAGGCTGATACCGCAGGGATTCACCGAGCAGGAACGCGACGTTACTGTGCGCGCGGTTGCGCAGCAGGCTGTAAACCTCGCGTTTGCCGCTCGCGGTTTCGATGCGCAGCAGGGTCGCTTCCGGCAACTGATCGATAACCTTCAGCCCGGCCGCCGGACGCGAAGTCAGGCGACTCAAGGCCTGCTCGGCGCTCTGCAAGGCCGGGTCGATGTTCGGCCGCGAGCAATAAGCGCCGTCACAACGGTTGATCGGATCAGGCTTGGCGTTGAGGTCGCCGTAACGGGTGAGCAACTGCAGGGCGAAATCGCGTTTCGGGTCTTTTTCGTCCAGTACCAGCGCCGTCTCTTTGTCGTTATCAATGGCCTCGTAATTCAGCCACATCTTGAATTTGCCGCCGCTCTGGTACCAATCGTCGAGGTAGTCGTCGCGCGAATCGGCCGGCATCAGGCGCAGGAAGTTCTGCTCGGCACCGTTGCGGATCAGGTCGAAGTACAACCGAGTCTGTGCCTGATGGGAGACATTGCCGAACACGTCGAAGTTGACTGCCAACTGGTAGTACGTGCGCTCCAGCAGCGGGAAGTCGAACAGCCACATCGTTTGCGGCACGTCACCGATCAGGCCTTTGCTCACCGAGGCACTGTCGAAATGCCGGAAGATCGTCAGCAAGGCGTTATCGTTGCCGGCCCATAAGGTCGACCAGCTCGGCGCCGGCGCATCGGCGTAACTGTCACGGCGCAGCGCCTCGTACTCGTTACGCTTGTCGCGGTAGTCATGCCACAGGCTCAGGATGCTGCCGACATCGTCGTTCTGCCCCGGCATCGCCAGCAATGGCGTGGCTTGGCCGCGGTACTTCGGATCGATGATGTAGAGGTCGTGCTCAGGCGCCTGGAACATTGCCCAGAAGTTATCGCGGATCACGTCGGTGGCGATCTGGCCGCGGCACACCGGGCCACGAATAAACGTACGGACGAAGTATTCGGCGTTATCGAGCATGAATTGATAACGCGCCTGGGCCGGGATCGCCTCGAACGTGGTGAACGGATTGGCCCGACGCTCCGGCCCGTAGCCCGGCAAGGCGTGGACCTGCCAGTTGCCGTTATAGAACAGGCTTTTTATCCGTGCCATCTTCGCCGCGCTCAACGGGTAGGTGATGTGGGTCTTTTGCACAATCACGCCTTGCACCGGCCACAGGCGGTAATACACCTGAGTGCCCGGATCGTCATTCGGGCGGCGTGTGTTGATCAGATCGATCGGCTGGCCGGTCGGCGTGCGCGAACGCACCCACTGAAAGAAATGCCCCGGCTCGCCGTCCTTGAAATAGAGATGTGCGAGAAACCAATGCTCGAATAACCAGCGCCCCACCAGGCTTTGCCGTGCGCCCGGTGCGTTGAGCAGGTTTTCCCACTGCACCACCTGCAACGCTTCTTTGGCGCTCGGCACCAGGCCTTGCTCGTCAATCGGCGCACCGGACGCCAGCCAGCGTTGCAGCGTCTGGTACTGCTGGTCGGTCAGGCCGGTGACCGCCAGTGGCATGCCCTCTGTGGGATGTGATTTGGCGTAGCCGTCGAATTCGGCAGGCAAGGCGCACATGTTTTCCCGGTTCAGACCAAGGACGATGTCCTCCGGCAACCTGGCGTTGGGTTGCAAGGGGGTTTTGTGGCCCAACTCAAGCATCCGCGCCATCAACGCGGCCTGACTGCCCTGAGCGTCGAGCACCGAATAGAAGTCCTTTTGCTGCCAGGCGCGTTTCCCGAAGGCGTCATAAAACAGCCGGGTCGGCGCGGCAGCCTGGCGGCGGTTGCCGTCGTAGACCGGAATCTTGGTTGCGCCACGGGCAGCCCCTTCGCCACTGCCCAGATTGAGCTGACAGGCGGCGTCATAGCAGGCATGGCAGGCCACACACTTTTCGGTGAAGATCGGTTGAATGTCGCGGCTGTAGGAAATGGCAGAAGAAATCGCCGGTTCCTGCGCGGCAGCGCCCCAGCTTAAAAACAGCAACACCATGCTGATGACGCGATAAGACATATCCCTGGTCCCGATCATGAAAAAACGCCGCGATTCTACCGATCTGCACCCCACTCCAACATGAGCGATATTCATGCAAAACCGGGGCATGCTCTAAAACCGCACAGGTTTGCTATTATCCCGCCCCTTCGTCATGGTCTTTCCGAGTAGTCCAAATGTCCGATCGCAGTGTTCGCCTTCAAGCTCTCAAGCACGCCCTCAAAGAGCGCATCCTGATTCTCGATGGCGGCATGGGCACGATGATCCAGAGCTACAAGCTCGAAGAGCAGGATTACCGCGGCAAACGCTTCGCCGACTGGCCAAGTGACGTCAAGGGTAACAACGACCTGTTGATCCTGACGCGCCCGGACGTGATTGGCGCCATCGAGAAAGCCTACCTGGATGCCGGCGCCGACATTCTGGAAACCAACACCTTCAACGCCACCCAGGTGTCCCAGGCTGACTACGGCATGCAAGGCCTGGCGTACGAGCTAAACGTAGAAGGCGCACGTCTGGCGCGCAAGGTTGCAGACGCCAAGACCCTGGAAACCCCGGACAAGCCGCGCTTCGTCGCTGGCGTGCTCGGTCCTACAAGTCGCACCTGCTCGCTGTCGCCTGACGTGAACAACCCCGGCTACCGCAACGTGACCTTCGATGAATTGGTGGAAAACTACACCGAGGCCACCAAAGGCCTGATCGAAGGCGGCGCCGACCTGATCCTGATCGAAACCATTTTCGACACCCTGAACGCCAAAGCGGCGATCTTCGCCGTGCAAGGGGTTTACGAAGAACTCGGCGTCGAACTGCCGATCATGATTTCCGGCACCATCACCGATGCGTCCGGCCGCACGCTTTCCGGTCAGACCACCGAAGCGTTCTGGAACTCCGTGGCCCACGCCAAGCCGATCTCGGTCGGCCTGAACTGCGCCCTCGGCGCCAGCGAATTGCGTCCGTACCTGGAGGAGCTGTCGAACAAGGCCAGCACCCACGTTTCCGCGCACCCGAACGCCGGCCTGCCGAACGAATTCGGCGAGTACGACGAACTGCCAGCGGAAACGGCCAAGGTCATCGAAGAGTTCGCCCAAAGCGGCTTCCTCAACATCGTCGGCGGTTGCTGCGGCACCACGCCGGGCCACATCGAAGCCATCGCCAACGCCGTGGCCGGTTATGCGCCGCGTGAAATTCCGGACATTCCAAAGGCCTGCCGCCTGTCGGGCCTGGAACCGTTCACCATCGATCGCAACTCGCTGTTCATCAACGTCGGCGAGCGGACCAACATCACCGGTTCCGCCAAGTTCGCCCGCCTGATCCGTGAAGACAACTACACCGAAGCCCTGGAAGTCGCCCTGCAACAGGTCGAAGCCGGCGCCCAGGTGATCGACATCAACATGGACGAAGGGATGCTCGATTCGAAGAAGGCCATGGTGACCTTCCTCAACCTGATTGCCGGCGAGCCGGACATCTCCCGCGTACCGATCATGATCGACTCCTCCAAGTGGGAAGTGATCGAAGCCGGCCTCAAGTGCATTCAAGGCAAGGGCATCGTCAACTCCATCAGCATGAAGGAAGGCGTCGAGCAGTTCATTCATCACGCCAAACTGTGCAAACGCTACGGCGCCGCAGTCGTCGTGATGGCCTTCGACGAAGCCGGCCAGGCCGACACCGAAGCGCGCAAGAAAGAAATCTGCAAACGCTCCTACGACATTCTGGTCAACGAAGTCGGCTTCCCGCCGGAAGACATCATCTTCGACCCGAACATCTTCGCCATCGCCACCGGCATCGAAGAACACAACAACTACGCTGTCGACTTCATCAACGCCTGTGCCTACATCCGTGACGAACTGCCGTACGCGCTGACCTCCGGTGGCGTGTCCAACGTGTCGTTCTCGTTCCGCGGCAACAACCCGGTGCGCGAGGCGATTCACTCGGTGTTCCTGCTGTATGCGATCCGCAACGGCCTGACCATGGGTATCGTCAACGCCGGCCAGCTGGAGATCTACGACCAGATCCCCGCTGAACTGCGTGACGCCGTGGAAGACGTAGTGCTCAACCGCACCCCGGAAGGCACCGACGCCCTCCTCGCCATTGCTGACAAGTACAAGGGTGACGGCAGCGTCAAGGAAGCCGAAACCGAAGAGTGGCGCGGCTGGGACGTCAACAAGCGTCTGGAGCATGCGCTGGTCAAAGGCATCACCACGCACATTGTTGAAGACACTGAAGAATCCCGTCAGTCGTTCGCTCGCCCGATCGAAGTGATCGAAGGCCCGCTGATGTCCGGTATGAACATCGTTGGCGACCTGTTCGGCGCCGGCAAAATGTTCCTGCCACAAGTGGTGAAATCCGCCCGCGTAATGAAGCAGGCCGTGGCTCACTTGATCCCGTTCATCGAACTGGAAAAAGGCGACAAACCGGAAGCCAAGGGCAAAATCCTGATGGCGACGGTAAAAGGCGACGTGCACGACATCGGCAAGAACATCGTTGGCGTGGTGCTGGGCTGTAACGGCTACGACATCGTCGACCTCGGCGTGATGGTGCCGGCGGAAAAAATCCTGCAGGTGGCCAAGGAACAGAAGTGCGACATCATCGGCCTGTCCGGTTTGATCACGCCTTCGCTGGATGAAATGGTCCACGTCGCCCGCGAGATGCAGCGCCAGGACTTCCATCTGCCGCTGATGATCGGTGGCGCGACCACCTCGAAAGCGCACACGGCGGTGAAGATCGAGCCGAAATACAGCAACGACGCAGTGATCTACGTCACCGACGCTTCCCGCGCCGTGGGCGTGGCGACGCAGTTGCTGTCCAAGGAATTGAAGCCGGCGTTCATCGAGAAGACTCGCCTGGAATACATCGAAGTCCGCGAGCGTACCGCCAACCGCAGCGCCCGTACCGAACGCCTGAGCTACCCGGCGGCCATCGCCAAGAAGCCGCAGTTCGACTGGAGCACTTACGAGCCGGTCAAACCGACGTTCACCGGTGCCAAGGTGTTGGACAACATCGACCTGAAAGTCCTGGCCGAATACATCGACTGGACGCCGTTCTTTATCTCCTGGGACCTGGCCGGCAAGTACCCGCGCATCCTCACGGATGAAGTGGTCGGTGAAGCCGCCACCGCGCTGTTCGCCGATGCCCAGGAAATGCTCGCCAAGCTGATCGACGAGAAACTCATCAGCGCCCGTGCGGTGTTCGGCTTCTGGCCGGCCAATCAGGTGCGTGAGGATGACATTGAAGTCTACGGCGATGACGGCAAGCCGATTGCCAAGCTGCATCACCTGCGTCAGCAGATCATCAAGACCGACGGCAAACCGAACTTCTCCCTGGCTGACTTCGTTGCACCGAAGGACAGCGAAGTGACCGACTACGTGGGTGGTTTCATCACCACCGCCGGTATCGGTGCCGAAGAAGTGGCCAAGGCCTATCAAGATGCCGGTGACGACTACAACTCGATCATGGTCAAGGCACTGGCCGACCGTTTGGCCGAGGCTTGCGCCGAGTGGCTGCACCAGCAGGTCCGTAAAGACTACTGGGGTTATGCCAAGGACGAGACGCTCGACAACGAGGCGCTGATCAAAGAGCTATACACCGGTATCCGCCCTGCCCCGGGCTACCCGGCCTGCCCGGATCACACCGAGAAATCCACGCTGTTCAAGCTGCTGGACCCTGAGGCCTCGGAAATGAAAGCCGGCCGCAGCGGCGTGTTCCTCACCGAGCACTACGCCATGTTCCCGGCGGCAGCGGTCAGCGGTTGGTACTTCGCTCACCCGCAAGCGCAGTATTTTGCCGTGGGCAAGATCGACAAGGATCAGGTGCAGAGCTACACGTCGCGCAAGGGTCAGGAATTGAGCGTGACCGAGCGCTGGTTGGCGCCGAACCTGGGTTACGACAACTGATGCTGGCCCCGGGAGTCGACTGGTGCGACTCCCGGGGTTCTTATGAAAGCTGCAAGTAAACGTTACAGCCCCACCAGCGTCCGTTCTTTTTCAGACAATTGGCGCACCAACTTTCCTTGTTCGAAAAGAAGGTCTGCCTCTATCGCCTGCATGGCGGTTTTGTACTGTTCCTGCGCGCCTTCGCCGTAATTTGGATACGCCTCCTCTACATCCTGCTCTCTGCCTGCGAAACCCTCTCGCACCAGGGCGAACCGTTCAGGGTATTTGCCCTTCAAATAGTCGCTCCAGTACTTGTGGCCGACCAAATCATCAATAAATGCCGATGATTGTTCTGCCGCGATCACTTCGGCATGGGCCGCATCCAGCATGGCAGACGAAACGTTGCCGCTGTAGCGCATGCCTCTTGGTTGCCCCGGCAACTCAAGTCGCTCGGCAAGGCCGATACGATAGGCCAACCGCACTTCCGCCGGGTCAGTTGAACGGCGCTGTGCCTGGCGCTGGACAATGTCGCGGTTAGCGATTTCCTCGACTTTCCCAAGGCGAAACAGGCTCCTGCCAAGTCTGAACAAAACGCTGCCTTGTTGGCCCGGGGAAACTGACTTCGCGGTCTCAAATTCGAAAGCCTTAACTTCTATATCGCTGAACAACAGGATTTGACCATCAACGCAGGTGGCGCCAGACCTCGCCATTTCGAATATCGTATCCCTCAGTCCTGCGTCGCTATTGGCCACCCTCAGTACGGTATGGACCCTCCGCACAAGATCAGCACGTCCCGTCAGGAAGTCAGTCGTACCTTCCATCTTGGTCAGCAGATTGAAGAAGAACTTACTGTTGTGCGCTTGCTCGAAGTCATTCCATATCCGTGTCAATTCCTCTGCGTCGGCTGCTGACTGAGCGATCCATCGCTCACGTGCGTCGGTACCTGTCACCTCATCCATATCCACGTCTACGTCACTTGCGATCGAGTCATCGATATCGCTGTCGTTAGAGCTGTCGCTGCTGCGGTTAAACTGCTCCAACGCCTCGTCAATCTCTTCTGGCGTCCATCCCACTATCTGCTCGCCCGCCTGCACCTGATGACGCAGCATTAGCAGGCTTGCGCTATCCATAGCTTCGTTACTCGCCAGATTCGTGCCCGCACGCAATACCCTGTGCTCGTCGGCCATCAGGACCGGCGGAATGGACTCGATCATGTTGTCGCGCAAATCCAGTGCGCTGAGCGAGGGGAGCTGAAGCGCTCCCTGTGGCCAGAGGATCAGGCGATTGCCACTCAGATCGAGGGCCTGCAAACGGGTAAGAGGGCTGACATCCAGCGACTCAAGCCAGTTTTCCGCCAGGTTCAATGACTCCAGGTTGCTCAATCCTGCAAGCTGAAGCTGGAGCTGGAGCTGAGGCGCATTGGAAAAACGGTTATTGACTGCCGAAAGTCGCTTGAGGCTGTTCAACGAAGTCACTGACTCTGGCAAGGCATACAGTGCGTTGGCATTCAGCGCCAGGGTATGAACATGAGTAAACGCACCGAGGAAATCGCTTAGCCCCTCCTCTCTCAGATACACGTTGTTCAGGTTCAACGCACCGACATGAGCGAAGTCGGCAGGTAGAGCCGGGAGATTGCCCAAGGGGCTATCGGACAGATCAAGGATATAACCTCCCGATCCGCGCTCCACGGCCTGCGCCCCACGAAGGTTCTGCCTCCAGCACGCCATTATCCGATCAGCCGCCTGACGACGCTCGGTGGCTGCAATCCACACAGGAGGGGAGGATTCACCCATCCGCTGTGGTGGGGTTTCGATCCATGTGTTCAGGGCCTTCGTCAATGCCTGATGCTGGCTGTCCCATTTCGCCAATTGCTCATACAGGGGGCCAACGCCGCCATGGCGTAACGTCAGTTCATCAATCACCTGTATCGCCTCGGCGCCTGGCAGATCCGGGTCAAGACTTTGCAAGCGGGCTTGCGGGGTCAAGCGTGTCAGGTCATTGCCCGGTACAACGGGCAGTGGCAATAACAAGTCCGGATTTTGCGCGACCAGAACCGGAAAATACTCTGGTTCACCCATGGTAAAGCCCACCTGCAAGGCGGCTCTGGGAATACCCATGGGTGTTTCGGAAGCAGTACTCGCGAGCAAATCGGTGCGGGCCTTGGCCGTCAACCGACAGCCAGTCATATCGATCCGTAGAGCGTCATGGCCGATCAGGGCAGCCTCGGGAATCGTCGTGATCGCGCTGTTGTTCAACTCGAGCTTGCCGAGGCCGGACAAGTCCAACGCACCTTTGGGCCAGTCTTTAATGGCGGTATGACCCACACGCAAGGTCTTCAAGCGAGTCATGGCGCTGACATCCAGCGAATCGAGCCGGTTATAGCGCAAGTCCAGACTTTCAAGGGCAGACAACCGGTTCAAGCGTCGCTGCACACTCGGGGTAATTGTCAGGTGATTTCGGCTCAGCGCCAGATCAGTGAGTTTTCCGAAGTTGCCCAATGCCGACGGAAGATCCTGCAGTTGATTGCCACTCAGATCCAACTCGCGAATGTCGGTGAAGCCGCTCAAAAAACCACTGAAATCCTCGGATGAGGCCACCACACCCGACATTTTCAGGGTGTGCACATGAGCAAAATTCGTTGCTGACAACGCGGGCAGTTCAGGCAGATCACCCAGCGCCCAGCCGGACAAATCAAGCGTCGATGAAATGATTTGTCGCGGCATGACAGGCCGTGGCCGCCCCGTTGAAGACCCGGCCTGAGGTTGCGAAGACTGTGCCTCCTGCGTACCGCCATAGCGTTTACGCAGGCCATCACGCCAGCAGTCACGGATTCGCCGGGCAACGGATTCTCGCTCCCGAAGGTTGACTTGCCGGCCATTGGCTATTGTTGTTCGCTGCTGCCACGCCTCCAGTTGCTGTCGCAATGCCTGTCCATCCTGGCGCAGTGCATTGATCCGTGCCAGCAACGCCCGCCCTGCCAAGCCCTCAGCCTTCATTCGCCCGAGGGCAATCTTCGAAAGTTCGTCGCTTGTGTCCAGGGCGTTCTGTAGCGTGCCTTGGCAATAACGATCCAGCATTTGCCCGGGATCCAGCAAATGCGCAGGATTGTCGTGCACATATTCGTATGCCTTCACGAAATCCTCAGGGCCCAGCCCGGCCCAGTTGAGTTTCATACCTGGCCACAGTGATTCATGCCCGGACAGCCATTCTGGGGGAAGTGTCTTGACGCTTGAGTGAGTGAGATCCAGCGACCTGAGCTGTGGCAATTGCAGAGCGCCCTTCGGCCAGGCCTCTGTCGTCCCGTACACACTCAACGAATGCAGTTGAGTCAGGCGACTGACATCCAGCTCGTCCGCCATGCCGATCACGTCTAATCGTTGCAGGTGTGGCATGGCATCTATCACCGATTGGGCAGCTTCGGTGAATTGCGGACCCAGCGGCCCTGCCATCCGCAGTTCACGAATACTCGGCAGTGCCTTTAGCCTCTCGACCAGTTGAACCCTATCGACGCCATCCGGGATCCCCAACGTTAGCGACCGGGCGTTGGGGAACTGGCGCACAAAGGCTTCCGGTGTCTGGCTCAATACTCCACCAACGCTCATATTCAGGCGACTGACGTGAGGAAAGTTGCCGGCCAGTTCCGGCAGGCTGTCTGCAGCACCCACGTCCAGAGAAACACTGGCATCGCCATCGTAAATACCCCTCTGCTGCCAGACGCCTCTAATGTTTCGTGCGACTTGATGGCGGACCGTATTCTGGCCGCCGCTGTGTACCCATTGTTCGAGCTGCGCCGTCAGTGCCTCGTATTCCCGGCCCCGCATGTTCAGTAAATGGACGATCTGCGTTTCGGTCATGCCATCCAGCGCAAGCTGGATGACCATCGATTCCGCCAACTCATCGGAGAAGTTCGGATAGACATCCCGTAACCTGGAGACCAACGAGGGATTCACCGTTGCGCCGGCACCTCGCCCGCTCAAGGGGTAGCCGACCCTGCCGTCGGCCAGTCGCACCGGCGGACGGAATCCTGGCGTGGTGGCGTTGGGCACGAGGGTTTCCATCATCCGGTCACGGTGGCCCATGGCATAGGTGGCCAATGTCTTTTGTAACGTGGCACCCTGCGCCACATTGGGCATGCCCAACTGAGTGCGGACGTCGTCCGGCAACGCATGCATGACCGAAGAGAAAAAGTTGTCGCCTGCTTTCGGCACGCTGTTCAACGCGTTTTTTTGCGGGTCGAAGGCCTGGAACTGGTTGGCTTGATGATGTTGATAGCCGTTCTTGACCAGGTATTTGACGTGCTCGGCCGTCTCGCTACCGATGCTGTCGAGCAGTTTTCCAGCGCAATCGCCCTGACGAACTTCCAGGCGCAGGTTTTTTGGCCAGCCGGGGAGTTTTTCCAGGCTGTGCAGCGCCAGGCGCTGGCTGTCGGATGACGCCATGCTCTCCAACTGCAATCCGGCCAGGGCCTTGTTCAGCCGAGTCACCCGGGCGCGCGCACGCCCCTTGAGCAACAAACTGGTGGGGTATCGGCCGGTTTGTTTGATGTGCAGCCGTTCCTTGGCGGTAGTATTGGCCAGGACTTCTTGCGCCGCGTCCGTCGATAGACTGGGGAAAGTACGTTGCAGCGCCTGAGCTTCACGCGTTGTTGCCGTGGAATCCTGACTGAGTTTGTCGAACAATGAAGTTTTGTTGGCCGAAAGCTGATCGCCAAGCTGTTGTCGAAAAACCGTTTCACGCTCCGCCTCGACCCGCGCACCTTCGCCCCCCAGCAAGCGAACGATTTCTTCCTTATCCAGTGTCGCAAGCACGCGTTCGGGCAATTTCCCGGCAGACACCTCCTCACGGGAAATCCTGATGCTCGGTTTCATGGGAGTCGACGCCTCACCATAGCGGGACGAGGCACCGCTCAGGCTTGCGTTGTCAAACACGTCGATCACCCGCGCCAGCGGCCAACGCGGCATATTGATCACTTGCGGCAAGACGTCGTTGTAGCGGCTGTTCGGCACCGGCTGATCGAGACGAATCTGTTCAATCATTTCATTGAGCTGACGGTCGATTTGAAACTGCCGCAACGTGTCGGAAAACGCTGATGGCATGCGCAGGTTATCCGTATGGGTCTTGCGCAGCACGCCGTCGTCAACGCCGCTGATATCGGCGATTTTCTCCAGCGTCGCCGCGTCAATACCGTCGGTGACCGGGCCAAGACGTCGTAACAAGGTGGCACGATCCCACTCCAGCGGGCGCTCGAAACGATGACGCCACGCGCCCTCACCATTGTGCTCAAGAACGGGAGAGTAAGCGTCCGAGTCCGTCGGGTGTTTGAGGCGCCATTTGTTCAGCTTGGGGTCGAAGGTTTGTTCGTAAACGTTACCGTCGAGCCTGATATAGGTCTTGCCGCCCACTTCATACTGCCCAAGCGTGTTGGGCTTGAGCCTAGCCGGCAAGACCCTGTCGCTCAGATAAGGCGCCAAGCCAGGCCTCCACAACTGTTCGCTGCCAAACGGCAATTTGACTTTAACCAGGCCATCGACGAAGGGGGTGGACAGCACTTTCGGCGCTTTACTGACAACCGCGCCTACAGCCGCCATAAATGCGATGTTCACGGCCACTGACTTCAAATAACTCCACGCCTGATCCGTGTCCCCGATGCTCCAGGCTTCAACCCCGTGATAAATGTCTGTGGTCAGTTGCACAGCCATCACGGCCATCATTACCTCGCCCAGGCCGGGCACAAAAAATGCGGCCACGTTGAGTATGTTCAGTCCCCACTCGGCATAGTGGGCGAGTCGTTCATACCAGGCGTCATGATCGACCTTGGCCGTCGGCACCGCCAGTTGCTCGGCAGTCTCCTTGAGGCGCGCCTGGTGCCGCGTGTACAGCTCGCCGAACAGCGGCGTGTCAAAAAACTCTTCACTGATATCGAGCGCCGGCTCGTCCCGGTAAACATTTTCGTAGATTCCGTCTATGTGCCCCAAGAGGGTCTGTTTACGGTAAGGGAAATCCGGGTTCCATTTGAGTGTTTGCAGAGCAGTCTTGATTTTGCCGAGGAACTTGCCCGCATCACCGTGGGGGATGAGCCTGAGGAAAGAGCGCTGGTAATTCACATCCCGCAGCCTGTAGCTCAGGTCATTTTCAAAGGCCTTGAGCGAGGCATACTCCATGACCGGCGCCACCGGATCACCCGGAATACAGACGATGATCCGCGAGTCCTGGTAACCCAGTACGTCAAACAGGTTTACGCCGGGATTGCTCCAGCTGAAGTCGACCTTTTTACCTTTGCGCCGGCTTGCGCCAATGACAAACAGCTCACTGACAGGCGACCCCAGCACATGCAACTGACTGCAAGTGACGCGCTCACCGTCCAGTGTTGGCGATTTGTCGCTGTTGAGCACGGCCAGCAATGTGCGATAGGCCGATGGCGTGATCAGCGATTTGAGATGGGCAATATGGGCATGCACCCGCAGACTGTCCTTCCACGCGTCGACCGTTTGGGTGCACACGGTGGCCGCCCTGTCCGCGGCATCAAACATCGCCGTCAGGTGTTCCTGATATTGCTTGCCGATATCCAGTTCACGGCATAGCGAGGCGAAATCGGCGGGTTTTATCGCTAGCTTCTTGATCCTGTAGCGCGTTGAAGGGCCCTTTTCTGGATAGTCCCAACCGTAAGGTCCTCCTTGGGTTTCCAGATTGGCAGCCCGTATACCTCGTTCAGCAATGACGTCACGTTCATCAAACGCCTGGTCTTGTTCAAAATTGCGCAGTGCCAGTTGCAGCAGTGTCTGGTGAGTGATGAGCGAGCCTGCCAAGGGCTCGTAGAGCCAGGTCTGCGCAACATCAACTTTCAACCCGAGCTTTTTTTGCAGCGCCGCTTCGAGCAACGGTTGCGCGAATTCGGTGACCCCTTTGAACCCCGCAAGCGTTTTTGCCAAGGTTTCGTTGGAGGCTCGACTGCGCTTCTGGTCATCCCGCACAGTTTGTCGTTGGTCGCTGGAGGCGTTCTGAAACCAGTCCGGCATGACATTTTCGGCCAGGCCTCCCGGGGTCCTCGCCCGATCCAGAGCCCGGATGTTTGCCGGGGTCAGGTGGCGTATCCGATCGTGCAGCTTTTTTTTGATGAAATGGTTGTGAAGGCCCTTTTCCTGGGCGGAAGGGATTCCACTCATGTGGCAATACCTGATGCGGTTAAATGAAGCACCAGTCAATCAGCAGGCTTGTCCTCCAGGGCGGTACATATTTATACCGGGTAGCGCCGGGGGCGATCTTCTTTGCGTGGGTTGTCTATGCTTGTCTTACTCAAACGGAAGACGAGGGGTTTATGGACGATCCAGGCGACAACAAGCCGCCCACTTTCTGGCAGATGCTGCACAGCGTCATGGCAGCGGCGTTCGGGGTGCAGAGCGGGAAGAACCGGGCGCGGGACTTCACTCACGGCAAGCCCAGTCACTTCGTGATTCTGGGGATTTTGTTCACCGCGGTGTTCGCATTGACGCTGTATGGCATCGTCCAACTGGTGCTGCATCTGGCCGGGGTTTAGCGCATCAAGGTTTGCAGGCTGAACGGATAGCGATACGACGTGGGCCGGCCCTTGGCTGAAAGACGGCGGAAGTTCACACCGTAATCCGGTGATTCCCCCATGGCCAGCAATCGCCTGGCCTGTGCCTTGTCGATCAGTTGCAGCAACGGGATTCTCCGGTCTCGGCCGCCGTAATGGGTGAGATCCACGCCCTGATCAAGATCATGCAACTCCACCAGCGCCCAGCCGCCCAACGTGAAGTGCCCGCCCAACAGCACGCTGATGCGCCCGTCGACCGTCGCCTGTAACGCCTCCGGCGAGGTGTTGACCGCACTGAACAACCCATCCTTGCCGGGTATCCCACCCGTCTCCGAATACGCCTGCATGGCGCCAAACGCCATTTCGTCATTGGCTGACCACACCAGCGAAACCTTCGGGTAACGCTTGAACAGCAGTTTGGCCTGTTCATAAGCCCGTTCCCGGGTCCAGCCGCTATAAACCAGTTGGCGCAAACGCACTTCAGGGTGCTCGGCCAAGGCCCGCATCATGCCTTGCTCGCGCAGTTGCGCTGAAGGGGTGATCTTCAGGCCGGAAAACGCCAGCAACTCGATGACCTGACCGGGCGCCGCGGGCGGATGCTGGCGAATCAGTTCCTTGAGCATCAGGTAGCCACCCTCCTCGTCGTTGGGCACCAGGCTGCCCAAGCGCTCAGGGCGCTCACCCAGCAGACTCATTTGATTGGCCGTCAGCGACGCGTTGACCATAAACAGCTTTACCCCGCTGTCCTGGGCCAGGCGAATGATCTGCGGGGCGACGTACTGTTCGTTGGCAAATACCAGATAGTCCGGACGATCGGGGCCTTGCAGCGCCTGACGCGCTTGCGCCAACGTGAGCTCCGGCATGCGTCGGGAATAGAGAATTTGCAGATCAATGCCCAGATCCGTGGCTGCCGCCTGCATGAATTGCGAATAGCTGATCCAGAAGGCTTCGTCAGTCTTCCCGGGACTCAGGAACAGCACTGATTCCGCGCACGCACCGGGTCCGTAAACCGCGCCGCACATGAGCAGGAATGAGTAGAAAAACTTCAACATTGATCGTCCGAGCCCCCGGCAATTCGCCGCGCATTATAGCCAGCGAAGTCCCGGAAAACGGCGTTTATTCCGGTTATTGTCCGACAATCGTCGGAATGGGACCCGGACGAGGTCGGTTATTGATGGCTGACCCAAAATACCGCGGTGCCCACGACCAGGATGATCAGGAACAGAATGGCCCAAGCATCGACCGTGCTATCGGGTTTTGACGTTTTGGTAGGGTTGCTCATTGCATCGCCTCTTGTCGGTTTTATCGGTGATTGCATAAAGACTCGAGCACAGTTAAGACGATGATTGCCCGCACCACAAATGTGGGTTTTACCTCATTGGATCTCATTAGTCGTTTTGGTTCTTTACATATACTCAAACATCACTTTTGCGCATAACTGCAAACTGGTATCTTGCCCCGGCTCCGTTGGGAGTGCGCGGCCGTGCGCGCAGAATTGCCGAGGCAGTATCGGAGACTTCCAAGCGAAAAACGCAACTGGATCCGACCGGCCCAAGCCTGAGAACAGGACTTATATGTACGTATACGACGAGTACGATCAGCGGATCATCGAGGACCGCGTCAAGCAGTTCCGTGATCAGACCCGACGCTATCTGGCAGGCGAGCTGAGCGAAGAAGAATTCCGCCCCCTGCGCCTGCAAAATGGCCTTTACATCCAGCGCTTCGCGCCGATGTTGCGGGTGGCGGTGCCTTACGGCCAACTGACTTCGCGCCAGACGCGAATGATGGCCAAGATTGCCCGCGACTATGACAAGGGCTATGCCCACATCAGCACCCGGCAGAACGTACAGTTCAACTGGCCGGCGCTGGAAGACATCCCGGACATCCTTGCCGAACTGGCGACCGTGCAGATGCACGCGATCCAGACCAGCGGCAACTGCTTGCGCAACGTCACCACCGACCAGTTCGCCGGTGTCGCTGCCGACGAGCTGATCGATCCGCGCCCGTGGTGCGAAATCGTCCGCCAATGGACCACGTTCCACCCTGAATTCGCTTACTTGCCGCGCAAGTTCAAGATCGCCATCAACGGTTCGACTTCCGACCGTGCGGCCATCGAAGTCCATGACATCGGCCTTGAGCCGGTGCACAACGCCGCTGGCGAGCTGGGCTTCCGTGTGCTGGTGGGCGGCGGTCTCGGCCGTACCCCGGTGGTCGGCGCGTTCATCAATGAATTCCTGCCGTGGCAAGACCTGTTGAGCTACCTTGACGCCATCCTGCGGGTCTACAACCGCTACGGCCGTCGTGACAACAAGTACAAGGCGCGGATCAAGATTCTGGTCAAGGCCCTGACCCCTGAAGTCTTCGCGCAAAAAGTCGATGCGGAAATGGAACACCTTCGCGGTGGCCAGACCACGCTCACCGAAGCCGAAGTGCATCGCGTCGCCAAACACTTCGTTGACCCGGATTACAAGGCGCTGGACAACCAGGCCTTGGCGTTGGCCGAACTCGATAAAGAACACCCGGGCTTCGCGCGTTGGCGCACCCGCAATACCCTGGCTCACAAAAAGCCGGGTTATGTCGCCGTGACCCTGTCCCTGAAGCCGACCGGTGTTGCACCGGGCGACATCACCGACAAGCAGCTCGATGCCGTTGCCGACCTGGCCGATCGCTACAGCTTCGGTCAGCTGCGCACCTCCCACGAGCAGAACATCATTCTGGCCGACGTTGAACAAAGTCAGTTGTTCGCGATGTGGGGCGAGTTGCGCGAGCAGGGTTTCGCCACGCCGAACATCGGCTTGCTGACCGACATCATCTGCTGCCCGGGCGGCGACTTCTGCTCCCTGGCCAACGCCAAGTCGATCCCGATCGCCGAATCGATCCAGCGTCGTTTCGAAGACCTGGATTACCTGTTCGATATCGGCGAACTGGACCTGAACATCTCCGGCTGCATGAACGCCTGTGGTCACCACCACGTCGGCCACATCGGCATCCTCGGGGTAGACAAGAAAGGCGAAGAGTTCTACCAGGTGTCCCTGGGTGGCAGCGCCAGCCGTGACGCCAGCCTGGGCAAGATCCTCGGCCCGTCTTTCGCCCAGGAAGCCATGCCTGACGTGATCGAAAAGCTGATCGACGTGTACATCGAACAACGTACCGAAGACGAGCGTTTCATCGACACCTATCAGCGTATTGGCATCGACCTCTTCAAGGAGCGCGTCTATGCAGCGAATAATTAAGAACAACGCAGTCGTCGACGAAACCTGGCACTTGCTGCCCAAAGATTTCAACATCGACGAGATCAGCAACTGCGACGACCTGATCGTCCCGTTGCAGCTGTGGCGCGAACACAGCCGCATGCTCAAGGCCCGCGATGGCGGCCTGGGCGTATGGCTGGATGCCGATGAAGAAGCGGAAGAAATCGGTGACGACGTGGAGAATTTCCAGGTGATCGCCTTGAACTTCCCTGCCTTCACCGACGGCCGCAACTACTCCAACGCCCGCCTGCTGCGTGACCGTTATGGTTTCAAAGGCGAATTGCGGGCGATTGGCGATGTGCTGCGCGACCAGCTGTTCTACCTGCACCGCTGCGGTTTCGACGCCTTTGCGATCCGCGCCGATAAAGACCCGTACGAAGCCCTGGAAGGTCTCAAGGACTTCTCGGTGACCTATCAGGCGGCTACCGACGAACCGCTGCCGCTGTTCCGTCGCCGCTAAGTACGCGTAAAACAAAAAGCCCTGAATCGGAAATCCGGTTCAGGGCTTTTTTGTGTCCGGCGTAAACGATAACGCGACGGTGCTTACCAGAAGCGTTGCTGGGTCAACCGGCTCCACCAGCTCAGCAGCACACGATCGACCGAGCTGCTGGCCGCCATGCCGATGCGTTCCTGCAGGCTTTTGCGTTCGGCGTAGTGCAAGTGGTAGAGCTCGGACTTCTTGGCACGTTCGGCGAGGTATTCATCGCTGGTCTTGATTTCGTCCACCAGTTGCTTGTCCAGCGCCGCGACGCCGAGCCAGATTTCACCGGTGGCCACTTCATCGATGGCCAGTTGCGGGCGATAGCGGGAAACAAAGTTCTTGAACAACTGGTGAGTGACGTCCAGGTCTTCCTGGAACTTCTCGCGGCCCTTCTCGGTGTTTTCGCCAAACACCGTCAGGGTGCGCTTGTACTCGCCCGCGGTCAGCACTTCGAAGTCGATGTCGTGCTTTTTCAGCAGGCGGTTGACGTTAGGCAACTGCGCCACGACGCCGATCGAGCCGAGAATTGCGAACGGCGCACTGATGATCTTCTCGCCGATGCACGCCATCATGTAGCCGCCGCTGGCCGCGACCTTGTCGATGCACACGGTCAACGGCACACCGGCATCACGGATACGCGCCAGTTGCGAGGACGCCAGGCCGTAGCTGTGAACCATGCCGCCGCCGCTTTCCAGACGCAGCACCACTTCATCCTTGGGCGTGGCAAGGGTCAGCAGCGCGGTGATTTCATGGCGCAGGCTTTCGGTGGCTGACGCCTTGATGTCGCCGTCGAAATCCAGCACGAACACCCGGGATTTGGTTGCCTCAGGTTTTTTCTTTTGCTTTTTCTCGGTTTTAGCTTCGACCTTGCGCAAGGCCTTGAGCTGGTCCTTGTCGAGCAAGGTTTGCTCCAGGCGTTCGCGCAGCCCTTTGTAGAAATCATTGAGTTTGCTGACTTGCAACTGGCCGACCGACTTGCGTCGACCTTTGCTGCGCAAGGCCGCGAAACTGGCCAGGACCACCAGAATGGCGATCACCAGTGTCACGGTCTTAGCCAGAAAAACTGCGTATTCGGCAAAAAACTCCACAGGGACTCCTTTAATACGATGCGCTGCATAATCGCGCGCGGGATACCTCCAGCATACCCATGCGCCGCCCCGGCGGCCAGCCGTGAAACCTCTGGCAACAGCCCTGTAACGGGCATTTCAAACAAGCGTATGTTTTTTCATTGACAGCTCACCTTCATCCTCATAACCTCGCCGAACCTTCAACGTACCGGGATGACGCGGACGTGGGCAGTATCTATTTGATTCGACATGGCCAGGCCTCCTTTGGTGCAGACGACTATGACGTCCTGTCGCCGACCGGTATTCGCCAGGCAGAAGTCCTCGGCCAGCACCTCGCCGAGCTGGGCATCAGCTTCGATCGCTGCCTCTCGGGCGATCTGCGCCGCCAACAGCACACGGCCAACAGCGCTCTGGAACAGTTCGCTGCGGCAGGCCTGCCGGTTCCTGCGCTGGAAATCGATTCCGCTTTCAATGAGTTCGACGCCGACGCGGTGATCCGCGCGCTGCTGCCGGCCATGTTGCCGGACGAACCCGAAGCGCTGCACATCCTGCGCAATGCCGCGCAAAACCGCGGTGAGTTCCAGCGCATCTTCGCCCTGATCATCGAACGCTGGCTCGCCGGCACCTATGACACACCGGGTCTGGAAAGCTGGCTGGGGTTTGTCGAACGGGTGCAGGCCGGTCTGCAGCGAATCCTCGAAAGCGCCGACAACACCCAGAAAATCGCCGTGTTCACCTCCGGCGGCACTATCACGGCCCTGCTCCACCTCATTACGCAAATGCCGGCAAAGCAGGCGTTTGAACTGAACTGGCAAATCGTCAACACCTCGCTCAACCTGCTGAAGTTTCGCGGTCGCGAGGTGGCTCTGTCTTCTTTCAACAATCATGCGCACCTGCAGCTGTTGAAGACCCCGGAACTCATCACGTTTCGCTGAGTCCGGACTGTTGTGACCCTGGCTGTATTCACCCAGCTCTAATAACCCAAGAAAGGATCGAACCATGACCTCCGTAGCTGATGCCGTACAAGCAATGAAAGCCAAGTTCAACCCAGCCGCTGCTGCCGGTCTGGACCTGGTATTCGGTTTCCGCATCGACGACACCAAGAACTTCTCGCTGATCGTCAAAGACAGCACCTGCGAGCTCCAGGAAGGCGAAAACCCGGACGCCCAGGTGACTCTGGTGATGGACGGCGAAACCCTGGAAGGCATCGTCAGCGGCGAAACAGACGGCATGCAAGCCTTCATGGGCGGCAAACTGCGCGCCGAAGGCGACATGATGCTGGCCATGAAACTGTCCGAGCTGTTCCCGGCCTAAGCGCACCGCTCCCGACCTTCGGGGGCACGCCTGGCTGCAAACGAATCCCGCCCCTCGTGGCGGGATTCGTCGTTTTTCGCCATCGGAAAACGGCTACCTGTGGATTTGCCGTCTATATTCCTTCTGGCCGCATGCGTCAGACATCGGCTGTTTGCCCTCGCTTTTTTTATGAAGAGCCTTTGCGTGGAGCATTGCCATGAGCCCACCTGACGACCACGACGGATTTAACCGCCGACGTGTACTGCAAGGCCTTTCGGCAGGCGCCGTCGGTGCCTGGATCAGCCCGCTAATCGCAGGGAGTAATACCATGCCCGACGCCCCCGCCGACCTCATCCTGTACAACGGACGCCTGCACACCGTCGATCGCAAAAAACCTCAAGCCAGCGCCGTCGCGATCAAGGACGGACGCTTCGTGGTGGTCGGCAGCGATGCCCAGGCCATGGCCCTGCAAGGCCCCGGCAGCCAGATTATCGACCTGCACGGTCGCACGGTGATTCCCGGCCTTAACGACTCGCACCTGCACCTGATCCGTGGTGGCCTCAACTACAACCTCGAACTGCGCTGGGAAGGCGTTCCCTCGCTGGCTGACGCGCTGCGTATGCTCAAGGATCAGGCCGACCGCACACCCACGCCACAATGGGTACGAGTGGTCGGTGGCTGGAACGAGTTCCAGTTCGCCGAAAAACGCCTGCCGACGATTGATGAACTGAACAAGGCCGCGCCGGATACCCCGGTGTTCATCCTGCACCTCTACGACCGTGCCCTGCTCAACCGCGCGGCATTGAAAGTGGTCGGTTATAACCGTGACACGCCGAACCCGCCGGGTGGCGAAATCCAGCGCGATGCCAATGGCGACCCGACGGGCATGCTGATCGCCCGCCCCAACGCGATGATTCTCTACTCGACCCTGGCGAAAGGGCCGAAGTTGCCGCTGGAGTATCAGGTCAACTCCACCCGCCAATTCATGCGCGAACTCAATCGCCTGGGTGTCACCAGCGCCATCGACGCCGGCGGCGGTTACCAGAATTATCCGGACGACTATCAAGTCATCCAGCAACTGGCCAAAGACCAGCAGCTCACGGTGCGCATTGCCTACAACCTGTTCACGCAAAAACCCAAGGAAGAACTGAGCGACTTCAAGAACTGGACCAGCACCTCCCACTACGGTCAGGGCGACGATTTCCTACGGCACAACGGTGCCGGGGAAATGCTGGTGTTCTCGGCGGCCGACTTCGAGGACTTCCTCGAGCCTCGCCCCGACCTGCCGCAAACCATGGAGCAGGAACTGGAACCGGTGGTCCGCCATCTGGTGGAACAGCGCTGGCCGTTCCGTTTGCACGCCACGTACAACGAATCCATCAGCCGTATGCTCGACGTATTCGAGAAGGTTAATCGCGATATTCCGTTCGATGGTTTGCCGTGGTTCTTCGACCACGCGGAAACCATCACCCCGCAGAACATCGAACGGGTTAAAGCCCTCGGCGGTGGCATCGCGATCCAGGACCGTATGGCATTCCAGGGCGAGTATTTCGTCGACCGTTACGGCGCCAAGGCTGCCGAAGCCACGCCGCCCATCGCTCGTATGCTGGCCGAAGGCATTCCGGTCGGTGCCGGCACCGATGCCACGCGCGTCTCCAGCTACAACCCCTGGACTTCGCTGTACTGGCTGATCAGCGGCCGTACCGTCGGTGGTCTGGCGCTGTACCCGCAAGGCTTGAGCCGCGACACCGCGCTGGAACTCTTCACCCATGGCAGCGCCTGGTTTTCCTCCGAGCAAGGCAAAAAAGGCCAGATCAAGGTTGGGCAACTGGCCGACTTGATTGCGCTGTCGGCGGACTATTTCCACATCGAGGATGAAGCAGTCAAATGGATCGAATCGGTACTGACCATCGTCGACGGCAAGATCGTCTACGGCAGCGTCGAGTTTGAAAAACTCGGGCCGCCTCCCGTCCCGGTGGTGCCTGAATGGTCGCCCGTCGCCAAAGTACCGGGCCATTGGAACCCCCTGGCGCCGCTGACCGCGCAGGTTCATCAATGTGTCGGGGCTTGCGCGGTGCATGCGCATAGCCATGAACGGGCGCGGCTGTCCTCGGCGCCTGTCAGTGATTTCGCCGGTTTCTGGGGGGCCTTTGGTTGTTCGTGTTTTGCGTTTTGAAATGAGCCGCTAAAAGATCGCAGCCTGCGGCAGCTCCTCGATCCCTGTAGCAGCTGGCGGAGCCTGCGTTCGGCTGCGCAGCAGTCGCTAAACCAAACGCTGCGGTGTCTCAGATAAACCGCGTGCACAGGATTCACGACTGCTACGTCCGAACGCGGCCCGAACCGAACGCAGGCTCCGCCAGCTGCTACATGAACTGATCCGGCGGTATCCGTTTACAATGCCTGCACTTTCCCCACCGGCCGCCCCATGGACATCGATCTCGCCCGCACCTTTCTGGAAATCGTCCGCCACGGCAGCCTTGCCGCAGCCGCCGAAAAACTTCACGTTACCCAGACCGCAATCACCGCGCGCGTGCAGAAACTCGAGAGTCAACTGGGCAGCACCCTGTTCGTGCGCAACCGCGCCGGTGCGCGCCTGACGCCGAACGGTGAAGCCTTCGTGGTCTACGCCAATCAACTGGTCGAAACCTGGGAAGCGGCGCGACGGGACTTGCCGTTGCCCGAGGGTTACCGCGACGTGTTGCACATCGGTGGCGAGGTCAGTCTGTGCAACCCGCTGATGCTCAGTTGGGCCGGCGCACTGCGCGAGAAGATTCCCAGCCACGCCCTGCGCATGGAAATTCGTGACGGTGAAAACCTGCTGCGCCAACTGGAACTCGGAGTTCTGGATGCCGCGCTGGTTTACCAGCCCGAGTATTGGCCGCGCCTGCAAGTCGAACAGGTGCTGGAAGAAAAACTGGTCCTCATCCGCCTGGCCGCAAGACCCGATCCCTACGTGTACATCGACTGGGGCCCGGACTTCCGCCGTCAGCACGATGCGGCCCTGCCGGAAAAAGCCAAAGCCGCGCTGAGCTTCAACCTCGGCCCACTGGGTTTGCAGTACATTCTGGAAAACGGCGGCAGCGGCTACTTCCGCACCCGGGTGGTCCAGAGTTATCTGCAAAGCGGTGTGCTGGAGCAAGTGCCCAAAGCCCCCGAATTCAGCTACCCGACCTATCTGGTTTACTCCCGCGACCGCGATTCCGCGACCTTGCAACGCGCCTTCGACCTGCTGCGCGAAGTGATCAAATCCGACGATGACTGGTCGCAACGCTGGAACCCGCTGATCTGAATCCGGTTTGCACCGGAGCATGGCATGTGTGACCTCACGGTTCGGCCCGCCTGAAGCGCCGGGATCGTCTAATCTGCTGGAGATAACAATAACCACAGGTGATTGCAGTGAGGCAGACCACCGAAGCATTCCGCGCCCGCTACCGCGCTGCTATTCATCCCCTCTACAACCCATGGCTGCACGGCGCATTTGTGCTGCTGTTCGGGGTGCTGGCCATCGGCGGATTCTGGAGCACCGTGCACCAGGTCCAGCCACTGGAATGGTTGGCAATTCCGTTGACGTTGTTGTTCTTCAACTTCGGCGTGTACATGGTCCATCGGCACTTGGGGCACCGTAAAAAAAACTTCGCGCGAATGTTCTACGCACGCCATGCCGGCGACCATCACAGCTTTTTCGCCCCTGGCCACATGACCTATGACAGTGCCCGGGACTGGCGGGTGATTCTGTTTCCAGCCTGGCTGATCGTGTTGCACACGGTCGTCATCACCCTGCCCGTCTGGTGGCTGCTTGAGCAGTTCGATGCCAACGTCGCCGGAATGTTCGGCGGCTGCCTGGTTCTCGGCTACCTGACCTATGAAGTGTTCCATGCCTGCGAGCACCTGCCGCCGGAGAACCCCGTCACACGGTTGCCGTGGATCCGCCAGATGCGCCGCCTGCATGAACTGCATCACCGTCGTGAGCTGATGCAGGAACGCAATTTCAATATCGTTTTTCCGCTGATGGACTACCTGTTCGGCACCCTTTATTGGGAACCGGAACCGACGGACCTGCACCCGACGAGAACAACCATGACCCGCATGCAGCATCAGATCGACATTGCTGGAAACCCGATTGACGTGCTCGCCTATGCCAGCACCGTAACCCGTTGGCCGGAGTGGCATCCTTCGTCCCTCAAGGTCGATGGCCAGAGCGGTCCGCTGCATGCCGGGGGGCGGTTCGAGGAAGACATCAAGGCGGGCGGGCGTGAGGGACACTTGCACTGGGAGGTTAACGAATACCTGCCAGGACGCCGCTGGAGTGCCTGGGCCCATGACGATCACGGGTTGTCTTTAGTGGTGACTTATGAATGCAAGGCCCAGGGCGCTGGCACACACTTTGTCCGCACCCTGGAGTATCGGTTCAGCGGCCTGGCGATGCGCATTGCCAATCGACTGCTGCTCAAGCGCCGCATCGATCGTGAGTCGGCAGCTTCGATGTTGGCATTGCGCGAGATGGCTCAAAAACAACTGGCCCCGGCAGGAGTCAGCGCGTGAGTCGAACCATCAAGTTTCGCCATCTGTTGTTGCTGATAATCGTCGCCATCGGCGCCTTTCTGCTACTGATGCCAACCAAGGTTCAACCGGTGGCCTGGACACCGCTACCGGCGCCCTCTCTCACCAGCGGCATCTACGCCGACAATCAGCGCCTCAAAGGCGTGGAGCGCGTCGGCGTCGCCGATATCGACGGGCCGGAAGCGTTGCTGCTGGAGGAAAACGTTCTCATCACGGGTTTGCATGACGGCCGATTGATCCGTACCAGCCTCGACGGCAAGGTCACCAAGGTCCTGGCCGATACGGGCGGCAGACCCTTGGGCCTGGCCCGTCATCCCAGCGGTCTGCTGGTGATTGCCGACGGGGTCAAGGGCTTGCTGTCACTGGATGCCCAAGGCCGCCTGATTCCATTGACCACGGAGGCCAACGGCGTGCCCTTCGGTTTCACCGACGACGTGGCGATCGACAAGTCCGGGCACTACGCCTATTTCAGTGATGCCTCCAGTCGCTTTGGCTACGGCAGTGACGGCGACGCGATCATCGAGCACGGCGGCGATGGCCGCTTGCTGCGTTATGACTTCCAGACCGGAAAGACCGCGGTCCTGCTGGATAAGCTGGAATTCGCCAACGGCGTGACGCTGGGACCGGACGATGCCTTTGTGTTGGTCAACGAAACGGGCGCCTATCGCATCAGTCGTTACTGGCTGAGCGGACCGAAAGCCGGCACCCGTGATCTATTCATCGACAACTTGCCAGGGTTGCCGGACAACCTCGCGTTCAATGGCCGCGACCGCTTTTGGGTGGCGCTCTATGCACCGCGCAACGTGCTGCTCGATGCCACCGCACCGCATCCCTTCGTGCGCAAGATGATCGTGCGAGCCATGACTTTCCTGCCCAAACCGTTGGAGAAGCGCGCCTTTGCGCTGGGGCTGGACCTGGACGGTAAAGTGATCGCCAACTTGCAGGACGGCAGCCGCGACAACTACTCGCCGATCACGACCGTTCGCGAGTACGGGGATTGGTTGTACTTCGGGTCGTTGAAGGCGAAAAACATGGCGCGATTGCCGTTGAGCACTGCGTTGCAGTAAACATCAAAAGATCGCAGCCTTCGGCAGCTCCTACATTGACTCCGCGTACACCTGTAGGAGCTGCCGAAGGCTGCGATCTTTTGATCTTGGTTTACCGCGGATCCATCTCACCATCGCGTACCGCGTTATCCGTTTCTTCAAGCACCCTGTGCGGGTCCATGGCGGTGGAGTCATCCTCGTCCATCGGGATGGCACCTTCGTTGTTCGGCAGTTCGTCGATTCCCGGGTCATCTTCCGGGTTGACAGTGGTGCGTCCTGGACTCAGGGGTTCGGGATGTGTCGGGATGGGGTCGTAGCCACCCTGTTCTTCGCTGGGAAACTTTTCATTACCGGGGATGAGTGGTTCGGTCATGGGGCACCTCGCATGGAGCCGTAAATTCGGACTCTGAACATTCGAGGTGCCGGTATTTATCGCCGTTCCCATTTTTCAGTCACCGATCGTCGGTGACCAGACAGGGCGCGTCAGGACGGCGTCTGGAGTCGATCAACGATCTTTTGCTTAACCTCCACGCGCTTCGCCTTGAGCTTCTTCAATGCGTCATCACTGGGCGCATCCGATTGGGCGGTTTCAGCCTTGACCACCTCGGCGTCCGCCTGCGAATACTTGTTGATCAGTGAATCCAGTAACGGATCCTTGGTGCGTTTTTGCTGGATATCTTCCTTTGAAAGCTTGAGATCCTGATAAAGGTCGTGTGGCACCGGCATGGAACACCTCCGTTTGTTGATCGGAGGCAAACGCGATCAATTGCGTTCACCAACTATCAGAATGGCCTCGGTTAGCCGGTTCTGTCGACCGCCTATCAGACCAGCGGTGCCCGTTCGTCGCCCTGCCGCAAACGCAATAAAACCTTTGTCCGCTGGTCGGCCTCCACAGATTAACGATCAATCGATCGCCCATGAAAACCTGTGTGGAGAATAACCAATGGACGGATTTACCCTGCGCCACCTCAGTTTGGCCGTAGCCTTGAGCACCAGCATGGGCACGGCGTTCGCCGCCACTTCCAATGACTTCGTCGACAGCGCGGCCGCGGGCGGTATCGCGGAAGTCGAAACGAGCCGACTGGCCCTGGAAAAAAGCTCATCGGCGGACATCAAGGCATTCGCCAAAATGATGATCACCGACCATTCCAAGGCCAACGATGAACTGGCGGCGCTGGCAAAAAAGCATGACATCGAGGTACCGGACAGCACGACGCTGGTCAAACAGGCGAAAGAGAAAATCCTCGACTTGCGTGATGAATCCTTCGACGCGGCCTATGCCAACAATCAGGTGAAGGCTCACGAAGACACCCTCGAGCTGTTCAAGAAAGAAGCCAACACAGTGACAGACGACAAAGTCAAAGGCGCCACGGCGCTGAAAGGTTTCGCGCAAAAAATGCTGCCGGCGCTGGAGAAACATCTGGATATGGCGAAAAAGCTCCAGGCTGCCCACCCCAGTAAATAACGCTCACAAAAAGTAAGGTCCACAAAAAGGCCGCATCGATTGATGCGGCCTTTTCACGACTTGCCTAGCCGCCATCGGTGTCGATGTCTGCATCGGTGTCATCCCCGGGTTTGGGCCGGTCGGGATTGGGCTTGAAACCCGGGCTGAACTCATTGTCGTTATCGGTGTGGAGTTGCTTCTGGTCGACCGCTTGGTCTGCGCTTTCCGGTTCGGCTGTTTTGCCGTTGTCCTCACGACCACTGTCATCTTTCATAAGTACCTCGTTCATCACTGCACGTGCGCGGCTGAAACAGTCGGGCCTTGAAGATTCGAAGCCGCCCGGCAAGCAACGTTCCATCGAATGGATCGCCGACCCGTAGGAGCTGCCGAAGGCTGCGATCTTTTGACTTTGATCTTCGGCAATCCCCGAAGCTGCCAAAAGATCGCAGCCTTCGGCAGCTCCTACTAGAGTCCATGTGCACCGGATCAAAATATCCTGCCGGGCGAACAACTATCTCATTCGGCAAAGGTCTCTGACTTTACACCGGTCAATATTTGGGAACCGGCAAACACTTCCAGGGAGTCAAGGCACATGGCAGCACTGCAAACCAGCACACTCGATGCGATGACAAAAAACCAGACGCAACTGTTGGCCGAATGGACCAAAGGCCTTGAAGCCAGCGGTGCCGCGCGCAACCTCAAAGAGCAGGATCTGCGGCAGCAGACAGCGGAGTTCCTGCAACTGATCGTCTCGGGCCTTGAACGAGGCAACGGCCAGAATATTGCGGCACCGGGCTGGGACGAGATTCGCCAGTTCCTCGAAAAACTCTCCCACAGCCGCGCCCTGCTTGGCCAGGACTCGTACCAGACTGCCAGCTTCATCTTTGCACTGAAAGGCCCGCTGTTTGCGCTCCTGCAGAATCACTACCAGGACAATCCGGCGCTGTTGGCCGAGCAAATATGGGAAGTCTCCGAACTGCTCGATGCCCTGGGCATGCACACCATCCGCACCTTCCAGAAGTCCCGCGAAGCAGTGATCAAGCGCCAGCAGGAAGAGCTGCTGGAACTGTCGACCCCGGTGGTCAAGCTCTGGGATGGCGTGCTGGCGCTGCCGATGATTGGCACCCTCGACTCACAACGGACTCAGGTGGTGATGGAATCGCTGTTGCAGCGGATCGTCGACACCGGTTCGGAGATCGCCATTATCGACATCACCGGCGTGCCGACTGTCGATACGCTGGTGGCTCAGCACCTGCTCAAAACGGTGACCGCCATTCGCTTGATGGGCGCCGATTGCATCATCAGCGGTGTGCGTCCGCAGATCGCCCAGACCATCGTGCACCTGGGGCTGGACCTGCAAGGCGTGGTCACCAAGGCCAACCTGGCCGATGCCCTGAAACTGGCCCTGACCCGGCTCGGGTTGACTGTCAGCAAGGCGGACTGAGCCGATGGAGCGCATTCCGATTTTGCAAATGGGCGACTTCCTGCTGGTGACGATCCAGGTCGACATGCATGACCAGTTGGCCCTGACCCTTCAGGACGACCTGTCCGAGCGCATCAGCAAGACGTCGGCCCACGGCGTGCTGATCGATATCTCTGCGCTGGACATGGTCGACTCGTTCATTGGCCGGATGATCGGCACCATCTCCGGGCTGTCGAAAATCATGGATGCCCAGACCGTGCTGGTCGGCATGCAACCAGCCGTTGCCATTACCCTGGTTGAGCTTGGCCTGACCCTGCCCGGCGTCAGCACCGCGCTGAATGTCGAGCGCGGCATGAAACTGTTACAGGAACGAGTACGCGAGCAATGACCGTGCGCAGCAGCGGCACTCACCCGATTCACATCGAGCAGGACGTGGTGCTGGCTCGGCAGACGGCGCGCAAGCTGGCCACCGAGTGCGGCATGCGCCTGATCGACCTGACCAAACTGGTGACGGCGGTCAGTGAGCTGGCGCGCAACACCATGGTCTATGGCGGTGGTGGTGACATGGACTGGCAGATCCTCGACGACAACGCACGCACCGGTTTGCGCCTGACCTTCCGCGACGAAGGACCGGGCATTGCCGACGTCAAACTGGCGATGACCGACGGCTGGACCTCCGGCAACGGCCTGGGGCTGGGCCTGACCGGCGCCAAGCGGCTAGTGGAAGAGTTCGAACTCGAGACCGCGCCAGGCAAAGGCACTCGCATCACGATCACCCGATGGACATGAATATGGCGGGTTCAATGACGCAAGTGCTGCCCATCGAAGACAGCAGCCAAGTCGGCCATGCACGGCGCACGGCGCAGAAACTTGCAGAAGAACATGGCTTCGACGCCACCGATGCCGGACGCGTGGCGCTGGTGGCTACCGAGCTGGCCAGCAACATTCTCAAGCACGCCGCCCGGGGGGAACTGCACCTTCGGATCGTGCCCCGAGCGTCAGGCGCGGGGATTGAAATGCTCGCAGTCGACCGCGCTCAAGGCTTTGATTTGCAGGCATGCCTGACCGACGGCTTTTCCACCGGCGGCACCCAGGGCATCGGGCTTGGAGCCGTGTCGCGCCAGACTGAAGTGTTCGACGTCTATGCCGACTCACGGGGTGCCGTGCTGCTGACGCGGCTGTATCCGCGCAGCGACAAGGCCCCGGACCGGCGAGTCGGCATCAGCCAGCACTCGCTGCACAACGATCCTGCCTGCGGCGATGTCTGGCACCTGGCATTCGACGGGACACGCATCAGCGCCTTGGTGATCGACGGCCTGGGGCATGGCGAAGAAGCCGAACGTGCCGCCCGCGCCGGTGAGAAGACTTTCGCCCTGTCGCCTTTCGCCTCACCCATGCTGTTGCTTGAGGACATTCATCAAGCCATGATCGGCACCCGCGGAGGTGCGCTGGCGATCGCGCAGTTCGACGGTGACCAGCTGAAATTCGTCGGGATCGGCAACATTGGTGCCTGCCTGATCGCACCCGACAAATCCCGCGGCCTGGCTTCCCACCCCGGCATCGTCGGCGGCCAATACCGAAAGGCGCAACCCTTTGACTATGCTCAAGTGAACGGACATTTGTTGATCATGTACAGCGACGGCCTGCAGTCCCGTTGGAACCTGCAAGATTACCCCGGCCTGGTGCACCGCCATCCCGCCGTGATTGCCGCCATTCTGCACCGCGATTTCTGCCGTGGACGGGACGATGTCACGGTATTGGTCATTGCTCTGGAGGCCGTCCATGGCTGAGTCACCCATGAGTCAGATTGACGAGCAAGCGGCGCTGGTTGCGCAGTTGCAGGCCGAAGCCTGTGCCTTGCGCGAAGAACTGGATGAGACCAACCAGGGCGTTCTGGCGCTGTACGCCGAGCTCGACACCCAGGCTGAACAGTTGCGTCAGGCCTCGGACCTCAAAAGCCGTTTTCTGTCGTACATGAGCCATGAATTCCGCACGCCACTGGGCTCGATTCTGAGCATCACCGGCCTGCTGACCGATGAACTCGACGGGCCCTTGAGCCCCGAGCAGCATAAACAGGTAGCCTTCGTCAGCGGTGCCGCGCGCGAGTTGAGCGACATGGTCGACGACCTGCTGGACCTGGCGAAAATCGAAGCCGGGCGCATCACCATTTCACCCGCCTGGTTCGACATGCTCGACCTGTTCGCCGCCCTGCGTGGCATGTTTCGACCGATTGTCGACGCCAGCGCCGTGGACCTGATTTTCGAAGAACCGGTGGGCCTGCCCAAGCTGTACACCGATGACAAGAAACTCGCGCAGATCCTGCGCAACTTCATTGCCAACTCGTTGAAGTTCACCACCCGCGGGGAAGTCCGGGTCTCGGCCCGGCTGGAGGGCCGCGACCAAGTGCGCTTCGCCGTCAGCGATACCGGAATAGGTATCGCCCCGCAGCTACATGGCGCATTGTTCGAGGACTTCTCTCAAGTCGACTCACCGTTGCAAAAACGCCTTCGAGGGACCGGGCTCGGACTGTCCTTGTGCAAACGCTTCGCGCAGCTGCTGGGTGGCGACGTCGGGGTTCAGAGCACGCCGGGCACAGGCTCGACCTTTTTCGTGATCATCCCGCTGGCCATCGCCATGGAGCCCGTCGATGAAGCGTGACATCCGTTTGCTGATCGTCGACGACAACGTCGCCACGCGCTACGCCCTGCGCCGACGCCTGGAGCGCCACGGCTATGAAGTGCTCGAAGCCGGCACCGGCACCGAGGGCCTGGAGCTGATTGACAGCGTGGCGATCGACGCGCTGATCCTCGACGTCAATCTGCCAGACATGAGCGGCTTCGACATCGTGCGCAAACTGCGCACCGAACCCGCCACGGCCCTGCTGCCGGTGATTCACGTCTCGGCGGCCTCGATCCAGACCGGCGACATCATTACCGGCCTGGACGCGGGTGCCGATGCCTACCTGATCCACCCGATAGATCCAGATGTACTGCTCGCGACCTTGCGCACCTTGCTGCGGGTGCGTGATACCGAAAATGCCTTGCGCGAAAGCGAGGCGCGGTTTCGGGAAATCTTTGTCAATGTCTCGGCGCCCATCGCGGTGCTGGATGCCGAGTTGAAGGTGCATGAATGCAACCATGCCTTCGCGCAACTGATTCAGAACAACCTCAACCCGGACACCTTGCGCGAGTGCTTTGCCGACGATCAGGACGTCGTCATCGAGGAACTGCGTCTGCGTCTGGCCTATGGCGAGCGCTGGAAAGGCACCCTGAGCATGCGGGTCCACGGTGAGGTTCGCGAAACCGAGTGGCAGATTTCGCCGTACCGCACGCCGGAACTGAGCCTGGTGTTTGTCGAGGATGTCACTGAACACCGTCACCGCGAACGCTCGCACCTGGCCCGACTGGACGACGCCACCACCCAGTTGGCCAAAGAAGTCGCCGAGCGAGCGCGAACCGAAGCTCAACTGCTGCAAGTGCAGAAAATGGATGCACTGGGCAAGCTGACCGGGGGCATCGCCCACGACTTCAATAACTTGCTGACCGGCATCATCACCAGCCTGGAACTGATCCAGAAACGGGTTGCCGCCTCACGCACCGACAAGGTTCAGTTTTACGCCGAAGCCGCCTTGAACTCGGCCATGAGTGCCGCGTCCCTGACCCATCGCCTGCTCGCCTTCGCGCGCCAACAGCCACTCGATACCCGGCCCGTGGATATCAACGAGCATGTGCGTTCCCTTGAAGAATTGCTGGTGCGCACTATCGGCGAGCGCATCGCGCTGAAACTCGAATTGACCTCTAAACCCGCCATTGCCCTGGCCGACCCCTTTCAGCTCGAAAGCGCGATGCTCAATCTGGTGATCAACGCTCGCGATGCCTTGCCCCAGGGCGGCAACATTTGGGTCAGCACCTATGCCGCCTACTCCCATGGCGACCCCAATCTGGCCGATGGCGCATATGTCGCGTTGTCGGTGCGCGATGACGGCACCGGTATCGAACACAGCGTGATCGACAAGGTGTTCGACCCGTTTTTCACCACCAAGCCGCTGGGCCAAGGCACCGGGCTGGGCTTGTCGACCATCTATGGGTTCGCCCGGCAATCGGGTGGCGATGCACACATCCGCAGCGTCGCCCGGCGCGGCACCGAAGTGACGATTATGCTGCCGGCCAGTTCCAGCCCTACGGCCGGCGAACTCGAGCCAGCCACCGTCGATCCTCAGGGTGCCGGCGAACATGTGTTGATCGTCGAGGACACGCCGTCGGTGCTCATGTTCGTGGCCGAAGTGTTGGCGGATGCCGGTTACCGTTGCACTCAGGTGGGCGACATCGAAGGTGCCCTCGAGCGCCTGCAAAACGATGAGTCCATCGACCTGCTGCTGACAGACGTCGGACTGCCGCGCATGAGCGGCCGCGAGCTGGCCGATGTGGCACGGGGCTGGCGCGAAAAACTGCCGATCCTGTTCATGACCGGTTATGCCGAAACCGCGATCAACCGTCAGGTGTTCCTCGGCGATGGCATGGAGATGCTGATCAAGCCGTTCCAGATCAATGAGCTGCTGGACAAGGTGCGGCGCACGCTCGACAGCGCTTAAAGATTAAAAGATCGCAGCCTTCGGCAGCTCCTACAAAGGATCGGCGTACACCTGTAGGAGCTGCCGAAGGCTGCGATCTTTTGATCTAGACCAAGGTTCTGGCCAAAAACGGTGCCGTCCGGCTCTTTTTGCTGTTGGCCACTTTCTGTGGCGTGCCACTGACGACAATCTTCCCACCCTGATCCCCCGCCCCCGGGCCGATGTCGATCACCCAGTCACTCTGCGCCACCACGCGCATTTCATGCTCGACGACGATCACCGTATGCCCCGCCGTCACCAGCGTATTCAACTGTTCGAGCAAGCGATCGACATCCCTTGGGTGCAAACCCGTGGTGGGCTCGTCGAGCACATACAGCGTCGCTCCGCGCTGGTTGCGTTGCAGCTCGGTGGCCAGCTTGATCCGTTGGGCTTCACCGCCCGACAACTCGGTCGCCGGCTGGCCGAGGCGCAAGTAACCCAGGCCGATATCGCGCAGCACCTCCAGCGAGCGGCGAATACCCGGTTGCTCGGCAAACACCGTAACCGCTTCGTCCACCGTCAGTTGCAGCACCTGGGCGATGTTCAACCCTTGCCAGATGATTGCCAGCGTCTCGGGGTTGTAGCGCGCGCCATGGCAGGTCGAACACGGTGCATAGACGCTGGGCATGAACAGCAACTCGACGCTGACAAAGCCTTCACCTTCGCACGTCGGGCAACGGCCCTTGGCGACGTTGAAGGAAAACTGGCCCGCGTCGTAACCCTCGGCCTGCGCTTCAGGAGTGGCGGCGTACAGCTTGCGCACGTTGTCGAACAGCCCGGTGTAGGTCGCCAGGTTCGAACGCGGCGTGCGGCCGATGGGTTTCTGATCGACTTGCACCAGGCGCTTGATCGATTCCAGCCCCGCCGTAACCTGACCGCCGCTCATTTGCGGTGCGTCGTCTTCAAGGCTCAACGCTTCTGGCTCGCTCTCACTTGCCGCGCGCCCGAGATGCGCGCCCACCAGTTCCAGCAACGCCTGACTGACCAGGCTCGATTTACCGGAACCGGAGACGCCCGTCACCGCGGTAAAACAGCCCAGCGGAAACTCGACGCTGAGGTTGTTCAGGTTATTACGGGTGATGCCTTCCAGCCGTAGCCAATCGTTCGCCTTGCGGCTCGCTTGGGGCTGAGTGACTTGCTCGGCGAACAGATAAGCGCGTGTCTGCGAGTTCGTCACCTGCGCCAACCCCGGCGGTGGTCCGCTGTACAGGATCTGGCCGCCATGCTCGCCGGCCGCCGGGCCTACGTCGATCAACCAGTCGGCGCGGCGCATGGTTTCCAGGTCATGTTCGACCACAAACAAGGTGTTGCCGGCAGCCTTCAGGCGTTGCAGCGCTTCGAACAATGCTTCGCCATCCGCCGGGTGCAATCCGGCTGACGGTTCATCCAGCACGTAGATCACGCCGAACAGCTGCGAACCCAATTGTGTCGCCAGGCGCAGACGCTGCAACTCGCCGGACGACAGCGTCGGCGTGCTGCGTTCCAGCGCCAGGTAACCGAGCCCCAGGTCGGTCAACGTGCTAACCCGTTCCAGCAAGTCCTGAGCGATCCGCTGCGCGGCCAGGCGTTTCTCCACTGACAGATTCGGTGTGTGGCGGACATCCGGCGCGTTGGCGTGACCACTGGCGCCGTGGGCCACTCGTTGCTCGCGGGCCTCGCGGGTCTGCTCGTGCGTCAATACTTCGCCCGCCGCCTCGGTCTGTTCGAGGTAGCTGTGAGCAGCCACTGGTTTCAAGACTTCGGCCACTTGCAGCAACGGCATCTGCGACAGTTCGCCGATGTCGTAACCGGCAAAGGTCACCGACAACGCCTCACGCTTGAGCCGTTTGCCGTCGCACAACGGGCACGGGCTGCCGAGCATGAATTGCGAAACGCGCTTCTTCATCAGCGCGCTTTGGGAATGGCTGAAGGTGTGCAGGATGTAGCGCCGGGCGCCGGTGAACGTGCCCTGGTAACTGGGTTCCATGTTTCGTTTGAGCGCGATTTTGGTTTCTTCGGGGGTGAGCCCGGCGTACACCGGCACCGTGGGTGTTTCTTCGGTGAAGAGAATCCAGTCGCGCAGTTTTTTCGGCAGATCGCGCCAGGGTTTATCGACGTCGTAGCCCATCGTCACCAGGATGTCGCGCAGGTTCTGTCCCTGCCAGGCGGTGGGCCAGGAGGCGACCGCGCGCTGGCGAATGGTCAGGCTCGGGTCCGGGACCATCAGGGCTTCGGTGACTTCATACACCCGCCCCAACCCATGACATTCGGCGCACGCGCCCTGGGGCGTGTTGGGCGAAAAGTCTTCGGCATACAGCATCGGCTGCCCTGGCGGATAACTGCCGGCCCGGGAGTACAGCATGCGGATCAGACTCGACAACGTCGTTACGCTGCCCACCGAAGAGCGCGTGCTCGGCGTACCTCGCTGTTGTTGCAGGGCCACCGCCGGCGGCAAGCCTTCGATGGAGTCGACGTCCGGCACCCCGACCTGATCGATCAGGCGCCGCGCATAAGGCGCCACGGATTCGAAATAGCGGCGTTGCGCTTCGGCATAGAGGGTCGAGAACGCCAGCGACGATTTCCCTGAGCCGGACACGCCAGTGAACACCACCAGGGCATCCCGGGGGATGTCGACATCGACGTTTTTGAGATTGTGTTCCCGGGCGCCGCGCACCCTGACCATGCCGGAGGGAGGGTTGGAGGTGCGTGTGGAAGTCATGAGCAGCCTTAAGAATCGCGATACAAATGTAGGAGCTGCCGCAGGCTGCGATCTTTTGATCTTATGGCGGTCTTGAAATTGCCAGGATCAAGATCAAAAGATCGCAGCCTGCGGCAGCTCCTACAGCGGGTTTGTGTTTAGCCGTTGAGGACGGTGCGCACCATTTGGGTGAGCGCCTCGGGGCCATAGGGTTTGCTCAGCAAGTAAGTGTCGGGACTGAGTTGGTGATTGCGCGAGATCATGTCACGGGTGTGGCCCGAGGTGAACAGCACGGCCACCGGCGGCGTCTGCACCTTGGCCCAGGCGGCAAGGTCCGAGCTTTTGATCAGGCCGGGCATGACCACGTCGGTGAAAATCAGCTCGACCACGGCACCATCCAGCAACATCTGCATCGCGGCGTCACCGTTGGCCGCCGTCAGCACTTGATAACCTTCTTCGCTCAGCAACTCCACCGCTGAGCTGCGCACCGCCTCGTTGTCCTCGACCACCAGAATGGTTTCGTGTCCGCCTCGCTGTTGCGGGTCATGATGTGTCGTTTCGTTGAGCATCGGGCGCAGGCTGCGCGGGAAATACAGCTGCACCCGAGTGCCCTGCCCGACCACGCTGGACATCTCGATATGCCCGTCACTCTGCTTGACGAAACCGAACACCATGCTCAGCCCCAGCCCCGTGCCCTGGCCATCGGCCTTGGTGGTGAAAAACGGTTCGAAAGCCTGTGCGAGTACTTGCGGCGGCATACCAACCCCTTTGTCGGCCACCGCTACACAGACATAGTCGCCAGGGACGATGCCTTTACCTGCACAAAACTTGCGATCAAGGGCAACATTCTCGGCGCTCAGGTCAATGGTTCCCTCGCCTTTCATGGCGTCACGGGCATTGATCGCCAGATTGAGGATGGCGTTTTCCAGTTGATTGCGGTCCACGTAGATATACCAAAGGGCTTCGGCCGCGGTGACATTTATCTGGATGGTTTCCCCCAGCGCCCGCTGCAACAATTCCCCGACCCCATCGAAGACCTGCCGCAGGTCGCAGACCGCTGGCGACAAGGGCTGACGACGGGCGAACGCGAGCAATTGCGAAGACAGTTTGGCGCCACGTTCGACCGCGGCAATCGAAGCGCTGACCCGGCGCTGCACATTGGCGTTGTCCGGTTCATGACGCGCCAGCAAGTGCAGGTTGCCGGCGATCACCTGCAACAGGTTGTTGAAGTCATGGGCCACGCCGCCGGTGAGGCCGCCGATGGCTTCGAGTTTCTGCGATTGACGCAATTGTTCTTCAGCGGCCAGCCGCGCTTCGACTTCGTCGGCAACGCGTTGCTCCAGATTGCGGGTGAACTTGAGCAGGGATTCTTCGGCGGTTTTGCGTTCGTGGATATCGATCAACACCCCGGGAAAACGGAACGGTTCGCCCTGCTCATTGAACTCGCAGCCCCCACTCGCCAGCACCCACAGATAACTGCCATCCGGGCGCAGGACCCGATACTCGGCGTTAAACGGTTCGCCGGTTTCCACTGATTGCTTGATCTGCTCCTGCACCCAGCTGAGGTCATCGGGATGGATCCGTGCTCCGGCGACGTCCATTGGCAGGTCGGCCAGGTTTTGCTCCGGCGGGTAGGAAAAGGTGCGGGCGAAACGCTCATCGCCGGAGAGCACATTGTCCTTGATGTCCCAGACGAACGAGCCGAGCAAAGCCCCGGCATTGAGCGCCAGGCGCACCCGTTCGTTGTCGGCGTGATAGGCGTCCTCGGCGGCCTGACGCCGGCGTTCGGAAATCACATGCTCGGTGGTCTCGACCACCATCGCCATCACCCCGGCCGGTTTCCCGTCGTCATCAGCGACCGGGCTGTAATAGAGGTCCAGCCAGACGTCTTCGGGAACCCCGTCGCGCAGCAACTCCAGGACTTTGTTGCGATAGGACAAGGTGCCGCCGGCCAGGCAGGTATCGACCACATGCCGATTGAATTCGGCGACTTCCGGCCAGCCCAGCTCCACCGGGGAACCCAACAGGTAAGGATGGCGACCACCGGCAAACTTCGAATAAGCGTCGTTATAGATCATGTAACCGGGGCGGCCCCACAGCATCACCATCGGCAGTGGCGACGCGAGCATCAATTGCACCGCGCTGCACAGGCTTCTGGGCCAGGTGTCCATGTTCCCAAGCTCAGTCACGCTCCAGTCGAACGCGCGGATGCGTCCGGCCATTTCACCGTTCCAGCCTGCACACCCATGGCTATCGTCTAGAAACTGCATCGACTGACTCTGTATCCCTGTAGATGACTGGCTTAAGGGATCGCAACGGCATGAGGACGGTGCGTGCCCGTTTGTTTCGAGCATCGCCGCCGCCAATGGTTTCATAGAGGTTAGCTGATTCGCTAAACCTCCGTGGCAGCGGGGCTTTTGTGGCGAGGGAGCTTGCTCCCGTTGGGGGCGCGAAGCATCTACCCTGTAGGAGCTGCCGCAGGCTGCGATCTTTTGACTTTGCTTTTTTAAGGCAAGATCAAAAGATCGCAGCCTGCGGCAGCTCCTACAGGGGAATCGGCGCAGTCCACTACACCTCAATCAGGTGTTTGAGCGGGTGGTAGCCGGTTTTCAGCGTGGCGGCGACGTCGAGGATCGCCTTCTCGATGCCATTCAAATGCATGCAGGTCAGTTCGATCGCGGCGCTCTGATTGCCGGCTTCGATGTACTCGATCAGTCGCAGGTGTTCGTCGTCGCGGCAAGCCTCGTGACTGTCGTCATCCAGCGCGGCGGCGTACAGCGAGGCGCGGGAAATCAGTTTGCGGAACCAGTCCAGCAACACCGGGTTGTTCAGGCTCTGCGCGAGCTTGATATGGAATTCGCCGAGCAAATGAATCAGCCGTTCATGGTCGCCGCTGCGGTGCGCTTCATCTTCCAGTAACAGATGATCACGCAGGTCCTGGGTCACTGCCGTATCACGACGACGGCAGAGCTCGGTGACGATGCCGATCTCGATCAGGCGCCTCGTTTCAAACAGCGAGCGGATCTCCTCATCACTGGGCAACGACACCGACGCCCCTTTGTTGGGCTCGGTGGTGACCAGGCCATCGGCCTCCAACTGTTTGAGCGCAGCACGAACCGACGTCCGGCTGACATTAAAAAGTTCGGCCAATGACGCTTCGCCGAGCTTCATCCCGGGACGCAATGAACGTTTGCTGATCGCCTCGTAAACCCCTTGGTAGACGCGGTCGACCGTGGTCTCGAGTTTTTTCTCGGTCATCTGAACACTCCTTTAGCGCTAAACAACCGGCCCCAGGCGATGAGCAGCCTTTGAAAAAGGGGGTTGCACGAGCAGATTAATCCGGTTATTTCTAGATTGCATCCAGATATTGCATACAATAATTAGAGGAATGCACCATTATGGGTCATCCAACAGCGATTGAAGTGCGTAACGTTTCCAAGCGGTATTCCGACGATCCGGGGCTGGCTCCAGCCCTCGACAACGTTTCAGTCGACATTGCCGACAATGAGTTCTTCACCCTGCTCGGCCCTTCCGGCTGCGGCAAGACCACCCTGCTGCGCACCATCGCCGGCTTCGAACAGGTCAGCGACGGCGAGATTCGTCTGGCGGGCGAGCCGGTCAATGATTTGCCACCGTTCAAGCGCCGGGTCAACACAGTATTCCAGAGCTACGCGCTGTTTCCACACATGAGCGTCGCGCAGAATATCGCCTTCGGCCTCGAGATGCAGGGTCTTGATCGCAAGCTCATCCCGCAACGAGTCGATGAGATGCTGGCGCTGGTGCAAATGCAGCACCTGGCCCAGCGCAAACCGGCCGAATTGTCCGGTGGTCAGCAACAGCGCGTGGCCCTGGCCCGGGCCCTGGCGCCGAAACCCAAGGTGCTGTTGCTTGACGAACCGCTGTCGGCGCTGGACTTGAAGCTGCGCAAGGAAATGCAGGTCGAACTCAAGCGCGTACAGAAGGAAGCCGGGATCACCTTCATTTTCGTCACCCACGATCAGGAAGAAGCCCTGACCCTGTCCGACCGTATCGCCGTGATGTCCGCCGGCAAGATCCTGCAAATCGGTACACCGAACGATATCTACGAACGGCCGCAGCACCAATTCGTTGCGCAGTTTATCGGCGACATCAACTTCCTCCCCGGCCACCTCAAGCGCGGCCAGCAGAACGAAAAACTGTTCGTGCCGAACGGCATGCCGGTGGAGATCCCTTGCCCGGCTCAAGGCTTCGACGGCACCAAAGTGCAACTGGCGTTCCGCCCGGAACGCTCGCAACTGGTCGACCTGGCGCAACCGCATCACCTGCGCGGCGTGATTGAAGCGGTGCTGTATGTCGGCACCGCGACCCTTTACCAGTGCCGGTTGAACAACGACATCAAGGTCATGCTGCGCGAGAACAACGAAGGCCTGAACCGCGGCCGGGTGGTCGGTGATCGCGTCGCGGTCAACCTGCCGCCCCACGCCTGCCTGTTGATGGAGGCCTGAGATGAGCGTCAGCAGCACTTCTCCCGCCCTTAACCGTGCGCTGTTGCTCAGCCCGGTGGTCCTGACTTTGCTGGCGTTGATCGCCATTCCGCTCGGCATCATGGGCTACATCAGCCTGTTGCCGCGCAACGTCTATGGCGGCGTCGACTGGCAGGCCAACTGGCAATTGCAAAGCTACGTGCAGCTGTTTTTCCAGGAAGGTTTTGACGGTGAACTGGAACTGAACTGGGTCTACGCCCAGGCGCTGTTGCGCTCGGTGTTCCAGGCCGGTGGCACCACGTTGCTGTGTTTCCTGTTCGGTTTCCCGGTGGCGTTGTGGATGTCGAGCCTGACACCGCGTCGGCGCAACCTCATGGTGTTGCTGATCACCATTCCGTTCTGGACCAACCTGCTGATCCGCAACTACGCGTGGCTGATCATCCTGCGCGAGCATGGCTGGGTTGCTCAGAGCCTCAACGCGCTGTTCCCGCAGGCGGGCGGCATCACCCTGCTCTACAACGACTTCGCGGTCAGCGTCGGGCTGGTCTACAGCTTCCTGCCGTTCATGATTTTGCCGATCTACTCGACCCTGGAAAAACTCGACTGGCGTCTGGTGGAAGCGGCTTACGACCTCGGCGCCAATCGTTGGCACGCGTTGCGGCGGATCATCCTGCCGCTGTCGATGCCCGGCGTGATTGCCGGCGCGCTGCTGGTGTTTGTGCCGAGTCTCGGTGCCTTCATCACCCCGGCGATTCTCGGCGGCGGCAAGACGTTGATGATCGGCAACCTGATCCAGCAACAGTTCGGCACCGCGCGCAACTGGCCGCTGGGCAGTTCGCTGTCGTTCCTGCTGCTGGGGATTCTGCTGCTGTCCCTGGTGCTTTACGCCCTTTATAGCCGCAGCACCGCCAAAACCCTGCGTCGGGGAGCCACCGCATGATCGCCCTGCACCTGAAAAAACTGCCCCTGACCCGCGAAGTCAGCCTGTTGATCCTGGCCTATCTGTACGTGCCGATCTTCGTGCTGATTGCCTACAGCTTCAACGCCAACCGTTCGGCCACGGTGTGGACCGAGTTTTCCTTTGCCTGGTACGCAAGGATTCTGGCCAACCCGTCGATCCAGACCGCCGCGCTGAACTCGATCATCGTCGCCAGCATCGCCACGGTCTGCGCCACGGCCATTGCCTTGCTCGCAGCACTGGCGACGTACCGGCCGTTTTATGGACAGAAGATGGTCGAAGGCGGGATCAACCTGCCGCTGATCCTGCCGGAGATCGTCACGGCCGTGGCCACGCTGCTGCTGTTCATGGCGCTGGGGATCAAGCTCGGTTTGCTGACGGTAATCGTCGCGCACATCGGCTTCTGCATTCCGTTCGCCTACCTGCCGATCCGGGCGCGGCTCAATGACCTGGACAAGAGCTTGCTGGAGGCGGCGAACGATTTGTACGCCAACCCGTGGCAAGTATTTCGTCGGGTGACCTTGCCGTTGTTATGGCCGGCGGTGCTGTCCGGTTCGGTGCTGGCGTTCGTGGTCAGCCTCGACGATTTCATCATGACCTTCTTCGTCGCCGGCCCCGGTTCGACGACGTTGCCGGTGTACATCTTCTCGGCGATCAAGTCCGGTGTCACGCCGGAGATCAACGCGATTTCGACCCTGATGCTGGTGATTTCCATCGTGCTGGTGGTGCTGGCCTTCTGGCTGGGACAGCGCGGCAAAAACCAATGAGCCTGGAGCCTGCTGTTATGAATAAAAAGCCAATGAAAACAAAAAGCATGCGTTTCGCTATCGTCGGTCTGGCCCTGAGTTGCTTCACGGCGCTCACCGTGCAGGCTGCCGAACCCAAGGAACTGTTCTTCTACAACTGGACCGACTACTACCCGGTGGATCTGCTGGCCAAATTCGAAAAGGAGACCGGGATCAAGGTCACCATGGACGGCTACGACAGCAACGAAACCCTGCTGGCCAAGCTGCAGGCCGGTGGCGCGGCGTATGACGTGATCGTGCCGTCACAATCGATCATGCGCACGTTGATCAACCAGAACCTGCTACTGCAAATCGACGCGTCGACCCTGCCCAACTTCCAGTACGTCAAACCGGCGTTCCGCGACCCGGGTTTCGACCCGGGCCGCAAATTCTCCGCCCCGTACCTGTGGGGCACCACCGGGTTTTCCTATGACAGTGCGCGGGTGCCCGGCGGCAAACTGGACGATTCGTGGAAAGAGTTCTTCGAACCGCGCAAGGAACTCGAAGGCCAACTCGCTGCCCTCGACACCTCCAGCAGCGTGATCAACGCCGCCAGCCATTACCTGAACGTCGATGAATGCAGCGAAAACCCGCAGGACGCCAAGCGCATTCTGGAGCTGCTGCAAAAACAGAAACCGCACTTGAAGATGTACAGCTCGGACAACACCGTCGACCGCATGGCCTCCGGTGAAGTGATCATGATGCAGAACTGGAACGGCTCCACCGCCCGGGCCACGTTGCAAAAAAGCACCATCAAGTACGTGTACCCGCGCGAAGGCCTGGCGATGTTCCAGGACAACTTCGCCGTACCGAAAAGCGCCCCGCACCCAGGCAACGCGAAGATCTTCATCGACTGGATGATGAAGCCGGAAAACGCCGCCGCCGTGTCCAACGCCATCGCCTACGCCAACGGCATCCAGAGCGACAAGTTGATCGACGCCAAATGGCGGGTAATGGACGCGATCAACATGCCCGACGAGTTCGCCTCGCGCCTGCGCCCGGAGAAAGAGTGCAGTAACAAGGCGCGGGAGCTGCAGGACCGGATCTGGTCGAAGCTCAAGGGTTGATTGGCTGACTTGAGACCGAGTCGCGGCCATCGCGAGCAAGCTCGCTCCCACAGGGTTCTCGGTTGGAAAACTATCTTTGTTCCAACACAAACCCTTGTGGGAGCGAGCTTGCTCCGGGCGGCGTTCCGACGATGAGGCCCGACCAAACACCACAAAATTTGAGGCTTGATATGACCCACCCCCGCTGGCTGCGCAACGTGCGGCCCTACGGCTCCCCCGCCGAAGACCTGCTGATCGAAAACGGCCTGTTCAAGCAACGCCGCCCGGCATCGACCGCGGCCCTGACCACCACCGACATCGACGGCCAAAACCAGCTCCTCACCCCTGCCCTGGTTGAAAGCCACGTCCACCTCGACAAAACCCTCTGGGGCCAACCCTGGCGCCCGAACAGCGCCGGCCCGACGCTCAAGGACTACATCGCCAACGAGCGCCGCGTGCTGCGTGAAGTCCAGGCACCGATTGCCCAACGTGCTGGCGCCCTGCTGGAAAACTGCATCGCCCGTGGCTCGCTGACGATGCGTTGTCACGTCGACATCGACCCGGAATTCGGCCTGCGCCACGTCGAAGCCATGCAGCAACTACGCGAAAACTACCGCGACCTGATCGACCTGCAACTGGTGGTGTTCCCGCAAACCGGCCTGATCAGCCGCCCCGGCACCGCCGAACTGATGCGCGAAGCCATGGCCCTGGGCGTGGAAAACGTCGGCGGCCTCGACCCGTGCGGCATCGACAACGACCCGATCGCGCAGCTCGACTTTGTGTTCAAACTGGCCAGCGAATTCGAGCGTGGCATCGACATTCACCTGCACGACAAGGGCGAACTGGGCCTGTGGCAGATCGCACTGATCGCCGACTACACCGAACGCTTCGGGCGTCAGGGTCGGGTGATGATCAGTCATGCGTACTGCCTGGGGATGTTGCCGTGGAGCCAGGTCAAACCGGTGGCCGAGCGTTTGGCGGCGCTGGGCATTTCCCTGATGAGTTCGGCGCCCGCCGATTGCGCGGTGCCGCCATTCCTTGCGTTGCGTGAGACCGGGGTGAACGTGTGCCTGGGTTCGGACGGCATTCGCGATGCCTGGTCGCCCATGGGCAACGGCGACATGCTGGAACGGGCGATGCTGCTGGCCTTTCGTTTCGACTTGAACAAGGACGATGAACTGGCAGCGGCGTTTGAAGCCGCGACGGTGAATGGCGCTCGGGCGTTGGGCTGTGAAGGTTATGGAGTGGAGATCGGTGCGCCAGCGAACTTTTTGCTGATGCCGGTGCAGACGCTGGGTGAGGCGCTGGTGTCGCGTCCGGTGCGGCAGGTTTATCGCAGCGGTGAGTTGATCGCCTCCGGTGGCCGACTGCTGGAAAGTCGCTTGTGAAAAGGATCGGATTGAAAGCCAGCTGCGTGGTCGGCTTCGACGGCACCCGGCATGTGCTGTGGCGCGACGGCGAAGTGGTGTTCGAAGGTTCGCGCATCGTGTTTGTCGGACGTGATTATCCGGGGCCGGTGGATCAGTGGATTGATTATGGCAACGCGTTGATCGGTCCGGGCTTCATCGATCTGGATGCGCTCGGGGATCTTGATTCGACGGTGCTGACGCTGGACAACGGCGATGAACGCGACATGGGCCGGATGTGGTCCGAGGACTATCTGGCGGCGGGTCCGAGAGAGAGTTACAGCCCTGATGAAGAAGTCTTCAAATACCGCTACGCCTTCACTCAGCTGATCCGCAACGGCATCACCACCGCCATGCCGATCACCTCGATGTATTACCGTGAGTGGGCCGAAACCTACGACGAGTTTTCTGCGGTGGCCGGTGTGGCGGCCGAGTTGGGGCTGCGGACTTACCTCGGCCCCTGCTACATGAGCGGCATGAGTTACTGGCGCGCCGAGGGAAGCCTCGGGCATCACTGGGATGAAGCACGAGGCATGGCCGGGCTCGATGCCGCTGTCAGGTTTTTCCATGATTTCGACGGTGCACATGAGGGTTTGATTCGCGGCGCGCTGCTGCCGGACCGCATCCAGACCTGCACCCCAACCCTGCTGCAACGCACCGCCGCGCTCAGCCTGGAACTGAACGCGCCGATGCGGTTGCATTGCTGCCAAGGGCTCGGTGAGGTGGCGATGGTCGAGCAACTGCGCGGGACTTCGCCGCTGGGTTGGTTGCAGCAACTGAATCTGTTGACCCCACGCAGTCTGCTGCCCCACGGTCTCTACACCTCAGGCGATGACGATCTGCAGCGCGTGGTGGATGGCGGCGCGAGTCTGGTGCATTGCCCGGTAGTGTTTGCCCGTGATGGCGAAGCGCTGAACTCTTTCGGTCGCTATCGGGCCAAGGGCATCAACTTCGCCTTGGGCACCGACACCTGGCCGGCGGATTTGCTGGAAAACATGCGTCAGGGTCTGAACATCGCGCGATTGATGGAGGGCGGCAACTCGCTCACCACCACCCTGGATTTTTACAACGCCGCCACCCTCGGCGGCGCCAAGGCTTTGGGCCGCGATGATCTGGGCCGCTTGGCACCGGGCGCCAAGGCCGACATCACGGTGTTCAGCCTTCGTGGCCTGCATTTGGGGCCGCTGTTCGACCCACTGAAAAACCTGGTATTGGCCGGGCGCGGCGATGACTGCATCGCCAGCTACATCAACGGCCGCTGCGTGATGCAGGACGGTCAGGTCCAGGGCGTCGACTACCCCGCCCTGCAACGCCAGGCCCAACAACAATTCGAAAAACTGATGCGCAGCCACAGCGACCGGGCCTTCGGCCAACCGGACTGGAAAGGCCTGTTCAAACCGGCCATCCCGTTCGCTGACGACTACAGCGCACACGCGCCGCTGAGCGCGATTGATCCACTTCTTTAGAGAATTCTGCCCATGCAAAGCTTTGACTTCAGCCAATTGAGCCCGCGAGACAAGTACAAGATTTTGATCGGCAGCGTGGTGCCACGGCCGATTGCCCTGGTCACCACCATCGACGGCGAAGGTCGGATCAACGCCGCGCCCTTCAGCTTCTTCAACGCCCTCTCGGCCGACCCGCCGATCCTCGCGTTGGGCGTGGAAAACTACGGCGACCAAAGCCCCAAGGACACCACGCGCAATATCCAGCTCAACCAGGAATTCACCGTGAACATCGTCAGCGATGCCCTGGTGGAAGCCATGAACGTCTGCGCCGTGCCGTTCGCCCCCGGCTTCGACGAGCTGACAGCCGCCGGCCTCACCGCCATACCCGGCACCACGGTCAAATGCCCACGGATTGGCGAAGCCCCGGTTGCACTGGAGTGTCGACGGATGATGGCGCTGTCCATCGGGCAGTCACGGGAGATTATCTTTGGCGAAGTGCTGATGGCGCATGTACGGGATGAATTGATCGACCCGAAAACCTTGTATATCGATCAACTCGGGCTCGATGCCATTGGCCGGATGGGTGGGCATGGATATGCACGCACCCGCGACTATTTCGATTTGCCGACACGCTCGTTGCAGGCGTGGACGGAGGCGCCGGGGGGTGGGGAGCGGTTTTGGCCTGAGACCAAGTAGTGATCACTCACCTATTCTGTAGGAGCTGTCGAGTG
>NZ_LACH01000079.1:3180-4196 GCF_000968015.1 Pseudomonas fluorescens | reverse complement strand
CGGGGTATGGCGTCCGCCCCGCGCCTGATTCCTGTACCACACTGAGTTTCATCCTGCCTTATTGGGATGGTATTTCTGCGTGCATGTCTAAGAGGCGCGCAGTGGAACATCACAGGAATCGTGAGCATGAACTCCCTACGCTATTGCACAGGCTGGCCCGTCGTGGCCGCCTTGGCGGCAAGCGTGTTGGCATTGCCGAGCGTCGCCGCCCCGCTGACACTCGATGAAGCCTTACGGCTGGCCGAAAACAACGCCCCGTCACTAACCGCCCAAGCCGCTAAACTGCAAGCCGCCAGTAGTGCTGCCATTCCAGCCGGCGAACTACCCGATCCAAAGCTACTGCTTGGCGTACAAAACTTTCCCATCGGCGGCCCCGACCGCTGGAGACTCGAGCAGGACTTCATGACCATGCAGATGGTTGGGGTCATGCAAGAAGTGCCCAGCCGCGACAAACGCAAAGCACGCATTGAGGTCGCCGAAGCAGCCGTCGATCGAGCTGCGGCTGAAGGCCGTGTGGAGAGACTGAATGTCCGTCAGGCCACCGCATTGGCCTGGATCAGCAGCTATTCCGTCGAGCGTAAAGAGGCGCTGTTCCAGGACTTTTATAAAGAAAATCGTCTGTTGACCGATACCGTCCGGGCGCAGATCGCTGGCGGCCGTGCTCAGCCTGCCGATGCTGTCACACCGAAACAGGAGGCGGCTCAGTTGGCGGAACAACAGGACGACCTGGTCCGTCTGAGGGCACAAGCCCGAGCCGCTCTCAAACGCTGGATTGGTCCCGCGGCCAACGACCAACCAACCGGCAGTTTGCCGGAGTGGCCCATCGATACTTCGGGTTACTCCCATAAGCTGCAACATCATCCCGCGCTGGCGGCGTTCGCGCCGATGACCCGCGAAGCGCAGGCCAAGATAAGTGAAGCGGAAGCGGAAAAACAGTCCGACTGGAGCTGGGAGCTTGATTACCAGCGCCGCGGACGGGAATTTGGCGACATGGTCAGCGTGCAATTCACCTTCGA
>NZ_LACH01000079.1:663-3126 GCF_000968015.1 Pseudomonas fluorescens | reverse complement strand
CTGGAGGCGGATCTGGCCGAATACGAACGCCTGAACCGTGCCGTGCGCCGCAGCCAGGACAGCCTGTTGCCGTTGGCCAAGGAAAAGGTCGGGCTGAGCATGGCCAGCTACCGCGCCGGTAAAGGTGACCTGAACGCCGTGATCAGCGCTCGACGGGAACTCATCGAGGCCCGCCTCAAACAAATTGACTTCGAAGAACAGCGGGCACTGACCAGTGCCCGTCTGTATTTCACTTACGGAGAAACCAGCCAATGAGCACTCGAATCTGGAAAGGGGCTTTGCTGGCAGGCTTCTCGGTGGCCGTAGGCCTTGGCGGTGGTTACTGGTTCGCTCAGCAGCGCATGATCGCAATGCCTGGTGCACTCGCTGAACAGAGTCCCAAAACGCAAGACGAACGCAAAGTACTGTATTGGTACGACCCGATGCAGCCGCAACAGAAATTCGATAAGCCGGGCAAATCACCCTTCATGGATATGGAGTTGGTGCCCCGATACGCTGATTCCGCGGCGGACAATGCGGCCATGAGTATCGACCCAAGCCTGACCCAGAATCTCGGTTTGCGTCTGGCCACCGTCACCCGTGGAGTCCTGGCCTCCAGCCTGGACGTGGTCGGCGTGCTGGCGTTCAACGAGCGGGATGTCGCCGTGATCCAGGCGCGTACCGCGGGTTTTGTGGAGCAGGTGTATGCCCATGCTCCAGGCGATGTGCTCAAAGCCAATGCGCCATTGGCCGATATCCTGGTACCGGAATGGGCTGCTGCTCAGGAAGAATTCCTTGCACTGAAGCGTAACGGTGATGCTGACTTGTTGGCGGCAGCACGCCAACGACTGCGCCTCACGGGGATGCCAGCGGCGCTGATTACCCAAATAGAACGCAGCGCTAAGGTCCAGCCGAACCTGACCCTCACCAGCCCCATTGGCGGCGTGCTACAGGAACTGAATGTGCGTGCGGGTATGACCGTGGCAGCCGGTGAGACTCTGGCCCGAGTCAATGGTTTGAGTAGCGTTTGGCTGGCCGTGGCCGTTCCAGAGTCGGAGACTGGATCGATCGTCGTCGGTCAAACGGTAGAAGCACGTCTGCCAGCCTTCCCGGGGACCGTGCTCAATGGCACGGTCAGCGCCATTCTGCCGGAAACGAATGTGGACAGCCGCACCGTTCGCGTGCGGGTCGAACTGCCCAACCCTGACGGGCGCCTCAGACCCGGTTTGACGGCGCAGGTGCGCCTGAATCGTTCGACTGAGCAAAGCATGTTGTGGGTGCCGAGCGAGGCGCTCATTCGCACCGGCCGACGCGTCCTGGTGATGCTCGTCGAAGACGCGGGCCGCTACCGACCGGTAGAGGTGCAACCCGGGCAGGAAAACGAAGGCAAAACAGTGGTGTTGAAAGGTCTGGAGGAAGGCCAGCAAGTGGTCTCCTCTGGACAGTTCCTGCTCGACTCCGAGGCCAGCCTCAAGGGCATCGTCGCGAGAACGCTGGAAATGCCGCCACCTGCTGCCGCGACACGCGCCCTGCATGAGGCGGACGGGCAGATCGTCGAGATCAATAGCAAAGACGTGACCCTCGCCCATGGTCCGTTCAAGACGCTGGGCATGCCGGGCATGACCATGACCTTCCCATTGGCTGCCCCTGCTCTGATGCAAGGACTCAAGGCTGGCGACAAGGTTCGTGCATCAGTCAGTCAAACCGACGATGGTTTGCGCGTTGAACGCCTGGAAAAATCGGGGAGTCAGCCATGATTGCTGCCCTGATTCGCTGGTCAGTGGCCAACCGCTTCCTGGTGCTGCTGGCCACGCTGTTCGTCACCGCCTGGGGAGTGTGGTCGGTTCAGAGCACGCCCATCGATGCACTGCCGGACCTCTCCGATGTTCAGGTGATCATCCGCACCCCTTATCCGGGACAAGCGCCGCAGATCGTTGAGAACCAGGTGACCTATCCGTTAGCCACCACCATGCTCTCGGTGCCGGGAGCCAAAACCGTGCGCGGTTATTCCTTTTTCGGCGACAGCTTCGTTTACGTGCTGTTTGAAAACGGTACCGACTTGTATTGGGCTCGCTCGCGGGTGCTGGAATACCTGAGTCAGATACAAAGTCGTCTGCCCGCCAGCGCCAAGCCGGCGTTGGGACCCGACGCCACGGGGGTGGGCTGGATCTATCAGTACGCCCTGGTGGATCGCACCGGTGGACACGATCTGGCGCAGCTGCGCGCACTTCAGGACTGGTTTCTCAAATTCGAACTCAAGACTTTGCCGAGCGTTGCGGAAGTGGCCACCGTCGGCGGCATGGTCAAGCAATACCAGGTGCAGCTCGATCCGCTCAAACTGGCCAGCCTGGGTATCACTCAGGCGCAGGTCACCGAAGCTATCGGCAAGGCCAATCAGGAAACCGGGGGTGCGGTGCTGGAGCTGGCGGAGACCGAGTTCATCGTGCGCGCCTCCGGCTACCTGAAGACCCTCAATGACTTTCG
>NZ_LACH01000079.1:0-646 GCF_000968015.1 Pseudomonas fluorescens | reverse complement strand
TGCGCAGCGGCAAGAACGCCCGAGAAACCATCGCGGCGGTCAAGGCCAAACTCGACGACTTGAAAAGCAGTCTGCCGGCCGGGGTGGAAATCGTCACCACCTACGACCGCAGCAAGCTGATCGACCGCGCCGTGGAAAACCTCAGCCACAAACTGATCGAAGAGTTCATCGTTGTCGCTTTAGTGTGCGGGATATTTCTCTGGCACCTGCGCTCATCCCTGGTGGCCATTATCTCGCTGCCGGTGGGAGTGTTGATTGCCTTCATCGTCATGCGCTACCAGGGAATCAACGCCAACATCATGTCCTTGGGTGGGATTGCCATCGCCATCGGCGCCATGGTCGATGCCGCCGTGGTGATGATCGAGAACGCTCATAAGAAGGTCGAGGCCTGGCACGCGGCCCACCCGGGGGAAGAGCTGAAGGGCGAACATCACTGGCATGTGATGACCGAAGCGGCGGCCGAGGTGGGGCCGGCGCTGTTCTTCTGCCTGTTGATCATCACCCTGTCGTTCATTCCAGTGTTCACCCTGGAAGCGCAAGAGGGCCGCCTGTTTGGCCCCCTCGCCTTCACCAAGACCTATGCCATGGCGGCGGCGGCCGGACTGTCGGTAACTCTGGTGCCGGTGCTGATGGGCTACTGGATTCG
>NZ_LACH01000078.1 GCF_000968015.1 Pseudomonas fluorescens | reverse complement strand
TGCACGCAGAAATACCATCCCGCTAAGGCAGGATGAAACTCAGTGTGGTACAGGAATCAAACGCGAGGCGGTCGCCACACCCCGGGCGGGGTTTGAGTAGGCAACGAGTCGCTGAAGATTGTTAGCATCTGCGGACTGGACAAACGTGTGGCAGGTTTCCCAAACGACACTTGTAGCAGACTGGCGCTCCTGCATTCCTGGCCAGGTTTGCAGGGTTTTCCATGTTCGGCGGAGCTGCTCATGTCATGGCAGCAGTCCGGTCCCATGTCATCCATCATCGCCATACCCGCCATTTTCATCGGGCAAGGTTCTGTCGGTGACTGAATGCCCGCCATCCCGCTCAGGGGAAGCGCCAAGCTGATCAGGAAAATGAGGCAACACCGCAGATAGCGTTTCATGCGAGGAGTCTAGTCACTGGTAACGAGCTATACAATTACGAATCTGTCAGGAAGAGCCCGTCGGATAGAGTCTGAAGGTCAATAAGAACCTTCTCGTGTAGAAACAAGGACTCACTAAACAGCCAGGCCCAACTCGTTGATCATGGAAATAGTTACAGCTCACGACCTATCGTTCGGATCACGTTTGATCGGTTTTACCTTCAGTGTGTCATCGGTAGTTGGCGCATCCTTGTGCATGCCGCGCATACAAAACATCATCGACAGCGGACAGCGGACAGCGGACAGCGGACAGCGGACAGCGGACAGCGGACAGAGCAGCAACAGCAAGAACAGCGCGTTCGCCACGATCCAAACTTGAAAAGCCGGGAACAAGACATAGGCAACTGCCAAAACAATGGCCGCACCGACGCCCAGCCGGATCATGGAGGGTTTATTGCGAGTCATGATGTTCTCCTTTCGGGCAAGTTATGGGAGAAGGGTTATCCAAAACCAGCCTTGGTGGTTGCTCAGCGTCATCGCAATGCTCGGCCAGATACGACAGGGCCTCACGCATGACCTGAAGCGTGGTAATTCGCGCATTCAGCGCATCGATGTTGCTCAGAGCAATGGCCTGAACCTCGTCCTCAGGACGATTACGCTCCCGCCATAACGCCAACAAGGCACGAACCCGCTCGATCGGTAACCCCAGATCTCGTGCATGGTGGATGAAGCGTAAAACGTGTACATCGCGCTCGCCGTAGACGCGATAACCAGACAGCGTGCGCTGTGACTGCGGGATCAGGTCAATGCGCTCGTAGTAGCGGATCATTCGAGTGGACAAGCCGCTGACACTTGCCGCCTCACCAATGTTCATAAGATCCTCCTGTTCGCTGAACCACCGAGTCAGCCCTATTCTCGTTGTGCCGGCTGCCAACAGTTCCGTAGTAAGGTGTAAGTCACCACTGAGACACTGGGACAACGCCCTTACCGCACCAGGACTGCCGGACCCAACACGCCCATTGCTGCTAGCGGAATACCGATCAGGTTGTAGACGAAGGCCCAGAGCGGACTCTTCAGAATCTGGGCATAAGTGTGACGGGACAGCATCAAGGCATCCGCCACCAGCGCTGGGTCACCGCGCATCAGTGTGATACCCGCGGTATGCATCGCCACGTCGGTACTGGTCGACATAGCGATGCCGACATCGGCCGCCGCGAGTGCTGGCGCGTCGTTGATGCCGTCGCCAACCATCGCCACCACTGCGCCGTCGACCTTCAGTGTCAGTACCGCCGCCGCTTTGTCGCCAGGTAGAACCTCGGCGCGCACCTCGTCGAGGCCGAGTAACCTGGCCACGCTGGTGGCTGCTCCAAGGTTGTCGCCGGTAATCATCACAGTACGGATACCCAGCTCTTTCAACCGAGCCACGGCTATCCATGCGGAGGGCGTTAGCACATCACCGAAGGAAAAATCAGGCCCAACAACTGTGGCCGCTCGGATAGCTCGACAAGCCAGGACACGGTGTTGCCGGCTTCAGCCAACGCTGCTGCACGAACCGCAAGCGGCGATAGGTCCACACCAATCTCCTGCATCAGCCGCGAGCTACCCAGACGCAGATCGCAATCTGCCACTGAGGCCGCCAAACCTCGCCCCGGTAAGGCCGTGACCTTGGACGCACAAGTCATGCCGTCGATGGCCAGGACCAGTTCGTCTTCTTTCACGCGGTAGCCCGCGTCCGCTACGGCCTGGAGCAACAGCGTCAGCGCTGTATTGAGATCAACTTCGACGGTTGCCGTTTCGCTGACCAAGTTGACACTGGCGGCGGAAACACCAGGCACTCGGGTCAATGCCTTCTCGACACGTGCCACACAGGAGGCACAGGTCATGCCAGCTACGCCGAGCGTCCATTGCTGGACAGGATTGGACGTGGCGGTAGCGGTACGGGGGAATAGGCTGGCCATCACCAACCTCCTGAAGAACCTTTCTACCGTAAGGTTGGACCTTGCCATTGCAGTAAGGTCAAGGGGCCATGCCGAGACAAGGTAAAATTAGGATATTCGTTCTGTAAACTTATGTTTTTAAACGAATTTATTTATGCGAGTGCCGCAATCAAATCTGGCGCAGGTCCTTCTCTTTAAAGGGCATTCTGTGGGTCACGGATATAGGCAATGAATGACTCAGGCGAGACGCCCCTGCGCTGCCTTTCCCAGAAACCGACTTGCCGGTGGCTGTCGGCTGAGAGAAGGGTTAACGCCGTTCGACGAATCGTGCAATGACCTCATTTACGACGTCTGGATTCGTAACGGGGCCCTTCGCCGATCTGCTGGCCCAGCGCTTTGCCGTGGCCATCCGCAAGCTGGGGGGACTTCGAGCTGGACTGCTCGCGTTTCTGCCCGCCGGGTGGTCAGATGGCCTTGCTCTGAGGTGTGAGGGGATTGGGGAGTAATGGACCAGTTCGCTCAGCCCCAGGAGCCTTGCTTCTCAGGCACGTGCCGCCAGGGTGCTATTAACGCTATCCCCACGTAGCGCAGCATTACCGACCACATCCCTAAATAAAGGTCGGGGCTCAGTCCGAGCCGCATCTCACCGGCGGGTAGTATTTGCTGTCGCTGTATGGCCGAAGCAGACGGTCCTTGGATATTAATTTGTCAGCGATAGTTGTCCTTGAGGGCATTGTGTATCGCGGTCGCCGCAGTCGCCGCATGGGCGACTCCAACACTCATTTGATTGAGCGCATTGACTACATCGCCCGCCGCGTACAACCCCTGGACTGACGTCCGCTGGTCAGTGTCCACCAACAGCTCGCCATTGCTGTCAACGTTTGCGCCGAGGTTTTTCGCCAACTCAGTCCGTGCGTTGCAGCCTAGCATCGGGTATAGGGTGTCGAAACTAAGTTCGCCGCCGCTAGCCAAGCGTAGCGCCACACGACGCCCTTGGATCGTGCGGATTTGCGCGATCGGATCCTCGATGAGCCGGATGCCTGCCTGTGCAATTCTGATACGTTCGTCGTTGTCTAGATTTCTGCCGCCCGGTTGCACAAATAGTGTGAGCTGGCGGGTGTAGGTGCGAAGAAATAGCGCATGCCCGAAACCTTCCTTGGCGGAGGCGAGAAGAGCCACGTCCTGGTCGATGATATCGTATCCGTCGCAAATCGGGCACCAACGCACATAGCCACCGAGAGTGGCCTCACGCAGATCAGGTATCTCGGGGTGTTTATCAAGAACGCCGGTGGCAAGAACCACAGTCGACGCCACAACACGGTCATCATCGATATCAGCGACGAAGTCGTCTCCTTGCTTTGATAGCGCTTTCACGGTGGCTCGTCGGACATAAACATTGTAGCGCTCTGCCTGTTTGCGTAGCCGTGTCAACAACTCGGCGCCCGAAACACCCTGAGGAAAACCCGGATAGTTGTGGGTGATCGGGATCAGCTCTGCCCGGCTCTGGCCGGCATCAACCAGTAGAACCTGTCGGCGATACCGCGCCAAATAGATAGCTGCCGTCAGCCCGGCAGGGCCTGCACCGACAATAAGGCAATCCAGCACATGACATTGAGCCTGCTTGCTTGTCATCTGACTCTCCAGTTGTTACCGATGCTGTCGGACGCCAGCGTCATTAGCCAGTGAACTGAGGGCCTCCAGTTCTGCGCGGATCCGGCGGCCATAACCAGCGTTGCAGCGGGCATGATCACCCCGCCGACCACGCGGCACTCATCCGCAGATTGAAGAGTGCCCCGCGGGCAGGGCAATACTGACCATCATGCGGTCATCGAAATTAGCCCGGACAGAACGCTGTGGCCCACGTTCTGGTCTCGGAATGTCTCTACCGCTCTCAAGCGATTTGGCTTCTCAAGGCACAGTGATAGAATCAGAGCATCGTCTCGGGCTCAGATCAGTGCCGCTGCTTGCGGGCCTTTGGCCTATCTCGAATGGTTCTGGAAATCTATGCACCAAGCGGAGCTTAGTTTTCGTCCAGCACCAGTTCAAGGTGATGTGCACCGGCAGCGAATTACCGTCCAAACCGGCGCGACTATTTCTTTCAAAGATGCAGCGCACAGACCGATTTCGGCATCACCATAGTCATGGTTTTTTATTCGCTTTAATCCACTGATCGAATACGGCGATTTCCTTCTTCTGTGCGGCAATTATGTCCTTGGCCATACGGAGCATCTTCGGATTTTTCCCGTTCTTGAGTTCAGCTTGCGACATCTCGACTGCCATCTGGTGATGCATGCGCATATTGGCCGCGAAGTCATAATCCACATCGCCGGTCATGGACATCCCGCCCATTTGTTTCATGCCGCCCATCTTCGAAGGATCCATCTCCTCGGAAGGCATCGGCATCGTTTCGCCTTTCGCGGGTTCTGCGGCACTGGTCCACGTCGGCGCTGTTGCCATGACCGCGACAGCCATCGCTACCGCCCTCACCGGCAAAGTGAACCGGCTAGAGCGGTTGTGCTTGGTATGCTGTGACATTGTGAATCTCCTGTTCGAGGCCGGAGGGGTGGCACGTGCATACCATTGCCCCCGCGCACCGAAATCGCTATTTCTGTACCTACATGGGGGCTCGACTAACCCTAGGCACCAGCCATTTCGCGGCAGCTCTTTGCGCATTCGCGACATGCCTTGACGCAATCTTCCATATCACCGACCTGTTCGCAGCTCTTGGCACAGGCCTCACAGATCTCGGCGCAAACGCCGCAAACGTGGTGGTGGAAGGTGGAACCACTCAATAAGAAGTTAGCCGACGTCTGACAGATTTCGGCGCAATTGATCATCAGCCGAAAATGTTCGGCCTCAAGGTGTTTGCCCTCTACCCCAAGGCAATGGGTCATCGCTGTATTCAGGCAAATTTTGTGGCAGTGGCTACACGCCTCAACACAAGGCAGCAGGTGTTGGTGAGTGCCCATGCGAGGGGTCATCGGGGGTGTTGGTCATAGCTATGTTCTCCATTGTATCCAAGGAAAGACAACGCTAGCAGTGGTGTTGGGACCATCGACACAAGACAGTTTCGATTAAAAAACAGCTGATCATTTCGGACTGATAGCGGATGAGGATATTGCAGACAAATACCAGACGTAATGCGCGCAAAATGCTGTTTCATGGCGTTCAGGTAAATGCGTACCCAAGGGATCATATTTCACCCTAGACCACGCTAGGCAGACAGTCGACAGAGATTAATATTACATTTCTGTCAGCTTCTAGTCGGTTAGCATTTCGTTGCGAATGGCGTTTAGCACCGTCCAAAGCTTATTAGCTGACAAAGCGTAACCATAATAGGTGCGCTGCTAGGCATGTCATTAAGAGCAAGGTCATACCTGACACATAAGTAATGCTAGCGGCAGTGTTCTGACAGGTATCACTGTCTACTATCTAATTACAAGTTAAATAGCGCTCGGAGAAAATCATGAAAATATTGAATGCAGGCATCGCTATCGCGATTTTGGCAGCTTCCTCCTTTGCCATGGCTGAAGGCGGAGGGGATCGCGTATACGGTCGGATAATGCAAGAAAACCAGCAGGCAATGGAGCAATATGCCATCAGAAACGGTAAAGCCGTGCCTGAAGTTGTCCACTACAAGTATGGACTGAACCTCGACGTCGCAAAAGTGGTCAGTATGACTCCAACCACCAGATACTGTGGGGTGGTCCCTTCGCGTATGACCTACGAAGACTCGAGTGGCAAGCTCAATACTGTCGAGTACCAAGTGTTGGGCAGCAACTGCCCTCATGGCGGCTGATCGCTTACAAGCCAAACGCAGTGAATAAATATTACTTCTCGCTGACACAAAAGTAATTTTCAGGTCACGCTACAGTTATGTTCCGTGTGGAATTATCACCGACGGAACGTTAGGTAATTACCTGCATTCCTATAATCATAAAAATATTTCACATAGAAACTCTGCCAAGCTATAGCCTGGAGTGTTACATGAATAATAAAAGCTTTTATGGTCTTTCCCTCATTGCCCTTGGCATGAGTATGGGGCAGGTAGCAATGGCCGTTGAGCAAAAGCCAGAGGGGTTCATTGAGGGGAGCAGCTTAAACATTCTCAACCGCAACCTCTACTTCAATCGTGACCACCGTAACGGTCAGTCCAGCCCAACGGGCAATGGTTTCTCTGAAGCCTGGGCGCATGGCATTATAGGTAAGTTTGAGTCCGGGTTCACTCTGGGCACCGTTGGTGTAGGTGTCGACGCGTTTGCCATGCTGGGTCTAAAACTTGATACCGGTGACGGCCGCAATGGTGGACATAGCTCGTTCGATGTACTTCCTGTTGACGGTGAAGGAAAAGCTCGAGATGAATACAGTAAAGTGGGTGGCGCAGCTAAAGTTCGTGCCTTTGATACGGTTGTAAAAATAGGTGACGTATTCCCTGCGAACCCGGTGGTTGCAGCTGGTGACTCCCGTCTTCTTCCAGAGAGTTTCAGGGGCGTGACCGCAACAAACACCAGCATTGAAGGTTTGACGGTACAAGGCGGGCGACTTCACGCCATGAGCCAACCGGTCTCCAGCAATATGCGCGAAAACTTCGCGACCTTCTATGCGGGGCCTGTTAACTCGCCTTGGATCGGCTACCTGGGTGGCGATTACACCGTCAACGAACACATCGGTGTGAGTCTCTATACCAGCCGCTTCAAAGATGTGTGGAACCAGTATTACGCAGGCACCACGCTAAGTTACCCACTTTCCGAGAATGTCGCGCTGATCGGTGGCCTGAACTACTACCGTGCGGTCGACGAGGGTAAAAAGCTGCTGGGCAGCTTCGATAACAATATCTGGAGCGGTAAGACAGGTGTCCAGTTCGGCGCTCACACGGTGACCGTTGGCTACCAGCGGAACAATGGGAATGACGATTTTGATTACCTGCGCCAGTCGGATTCGATTTTCCTGGATAACTCTATCCAATACAGCGACTTCAACTCCCCGAAAGAGCAATCCTTGCAGCTTCGCTATGACTTGAATATGCAGCCCTTCGGAATTCCTGGCCTAAGCTTCATGACTCGTTATGCGAAAGGCTGGGATGCTGACTACTCCAATGCGAACAGTGTCTATATGCGCCGAGGAGCTGATGGCACCCCACTGCAGGACCAAAAGCGCTGGGAGCGTGACATTGAGGCGAAGTACATCATCCAGTCAGGCTCTCTGAAAGACATGTCTTTGCGGGTGCGCCAAATGACGACCCGAGCTACCGATTTCGAATCTGATTTGGATGAGGTACGTCTGATAGTGGAGTACCCACTGCAACTTCTCTAAATCGAGCGTTAGCAATCGTCATTAAATGCTCGCTCACCAGGTACAACCCGTCTCCTTGTTATTCCTTTGGTGGGAGGCGGCTTAGGCGCCCTTGTGGCGCCTTTTTTTCTCCCTGAGCATGGGATGTAGTTACTGCTACACACAGCATGCCGTTCGGATCACGCTTGATTGGTTTTACCTTTAGTGTGGCCCGGTAGTTTGCGTAGCTGCAAAGCGAGGGTACCCACTAGCCTTTCTCTATACGGTCATGCTCAAAGGGTTCGATGAGCTGTCCAAGGTAATTTTTGGGGTAATCCTTTTCATGCAATCCGACCTCGGCTTGGCCTCGTTTCCCCACACTGTCGTAGAACGTGCCAAACAGTCGGTCCCACACCATCAGAAACTCACCATAGTTGACCTGGGCATCCTCAAAGTCGCGCTTGTGATGCCAGCGATGAATTTCGGCCACTCCGATAATATGGCGCAACCATCCATGCCGGTAGTCCAGGTTCGAAAGTTGGAAGGCCAAGTGCACTGTTAGAATTCCAAACCAGATGGCCACAACTGCGGAGGGTGCGCCTGCTGCGAACAGGATCACCAGCCCCGGACCCGGACCCGCCATAAGCATAGCGTGCAACGGATGTCGTCGCTCCCCATTCACCCAATACAACCGCTCGGCGCTGTGATGTGGCATGTGAAAATGCCACAGCCAATGCACTCGGTGACTGATGCGGTGCATGGCATACAGGCTCAGATCGAGCACGGCGATGACCAGTAGCAACTGCAGCCACAGCGGGCTTCTCGATCGGAAAGAGACGAGCCGAAGCTAACACCGCATCACCAAGCTTGACCAGGATGCCAGCTGTGAATTGAATGACGGAAAGGTTCACCAGCATGTGTAGCAGGTCTGTCACGGTATCTTGATGATCCTCAAGCCAGGCTTCGCGGAAAGGTTGGATGCGCTCCAAACCAGCAATGATCAAAAGTCCCACCGCAGCAACCAGGGGAATCATGGGCCAATACGGTACGTCGGTATACAGCGCCCAGATCATGAAGGCGGCAGAGCTGCCAAACACGAGTGGATTAAGGTGAATCGGAGAAAGGAAGACATTGCTCAGCTCCTGGATATGAAACCATCACAATATGTGGAGAGGCCAGCTTTCGACTTGAACGAAAGAGCTAAACCTCCTGGAGAAGAACTTCAGCCAAGGCGGATGACGGGTCGATACCCAGTAGCGCCCGGAATGTCCGGGAGAAATGAGCAGAGTCTGAAAAGCCCGCCTCATGGGCCGCGTCGGTCAGCCGTACACCTTTGGCCAACTGCTGCAGGGCTTGCGTGAGACGCAACCATCTCGCGTAACTGCGAAGCGGCAGCCCGTCTGCTACACGAACCCATGAGAAAACCGCGTGGGGGGATAGATGCACGACCGCGGCCAATTCTCTGCGCCCCATCTGGCCTCTGCGCAGCGCCTCAATTTCCTTGATCAAGCGAGGATCTGGAGGCGGGAGATCGGGGAGTTGCAGCGCCTGCGCACCCCAGTCCTAACCTGGAGATCAGTGTGTCCTGTCGCGTGCAGCGCGTCGATAATCGGCGCTACGTCCGCCGGAGTGATCCCAATCACCCTCGCTTCTTCGGCACCCGTGCAAAGCACGGGCTTCCTCGGAAAGCGCATCCACATGGATCGACAGAACTTGACCGGCGCTCAGCCGGTGTTTCAAGCTCGCCGGAATGAAAATGGCCCCCCCTGTTTGAATACCCATTGGGGTTTGAACCGATACAGTTGAGTCGAGGCCAACTGAGATCTGATGCGTTTGATGAAGGTGCCATTCCTGATGACCAGCGCGGCCATGAAAGACGCCGATACCGGGACCTACCCATGCATGACCTGCCCAGCGCACGGTCTCTGCTGTAACCCAGCTTTTCATTCTCTAGCTCGGCCCACTTCCGCTTTTGTCCGTGCCGACTGCACAGGTATCGTCGTTCGGCATCTGACGGAGGCATCGTTATTGATGCTAGGCCATGATGTGCTATTCGCGCGCCGCCCCCCCAATTTCTTTGCGGTGCTTTGCGCACCTAGATACTTGAGGGTTTTGCCAACGCCGGTTCGACCGGTTTGCCATCGTTCGGGTTATGAGCGCTTGTGATTAGTTTCCAGGGTATTCAGCAAGGACCTGATCCGTGCCGGCTTTGGTCAGGCCGATTACCTGGTAAGCATCATGTTTTCCGTTGACTTCCATGCCTGGCGAGCCAGCCGGCATGCCAGGAACGGCGATCCCGAGGAGGTCGTCACGTTTGCTCATCGCAATGATTTGCTCGGCGGGCACGTGACCTTCAACAAACTTTCCGTTGATCATTGCTGTGTGGCAGGACGAGAGTCGTGGAGCAACACCGAGATCCTGCTTGACCGCGCTCATGTTGGTTTCTACATGATCAACGACGGTGAAGCCGTTAGCTTCAAGGTGCTGGATCCACTTCTTGCAGCATCCACAGTTAGCGTCACGATGGACATCGATCGTCAGCGACTCTGCTGCATGACCAACTGAACTGATAAACAGAGCCGCGAATGCAGCGAGGCGAAGTGCCCGACCGGGACGAAGAAAGTTATTTCGCATGGGTATGCTCCTTCCCATCAGCGTGGGTATGAGTTTTTGGCTGAACGGCCGGAGTTGCAGCAGCGTCATGTGACGCCTCCACAACCTGAGGATGGGCGTGTTCGGTACTTTCATCCTGAGAAGGCGCTGAGGCCGCCTCATGGGCATGGGCGCTGTTTCTCTCGCCATGATGGTCGCCTGCTTCGGCTATCTCTTCGGCTGCACCTGCATCATGATGCCCAGCGGCAGCCCCTTTTTGGCCCTCATGCTGGCCTTCATGGTTATGCATTTTGCTCTCGCCGCCACCGTGTTGATGACCACCGCTGCTGGTAGCTAGTGCGCTGTATTGCGCTGCATCCAATGAAGGCAACTGCTGGAGAAAAGCGACCATTCCCCAGATGTAGGGATCGGCCATGCTTTTACCCCAAGCGGGCATGCCTGTGGATTTGATTCCATGCTTGATGATCCAGAAAGCTGCGGCAGGGTTTCCATCAACGCCCAGTTTTGAAAGATTCGGAGGTGCAGGGTATAGGCTATTACTTAACTCGGTTCCTGCAATACCCGGAGCCAGATGGCAACCGATGCACATAGCGTTGTAGTTGCCAGCACCTGCGCGGATAAGAGCTTCTTCGCTCAGGTCGGGGACTTTAATATCGCGTGAGCGCACAGCAATCGAGCGATCCCGAGCAGTGGAAAGAAGTGAGTGAACAGGGCCGAAATGCGGATCATCCGCCCCAACATTGATCACACCAAAATACACCACGCCGGCACCTACTATTGCGGCGACCACCCCGGCAGCAGTCAATGTTTTCAATGTTCTTTTCATGTCAGGCCCTCAAAACCACATCCGAATACCGGCGACAAATCGCGCCTCGTTCGCATCCTCTCCTTCATCGCTGGCCAGGTCTGCCGTATTGCCGTAGGAGCGGCTCCAGCTAACCCCAATGTAAGGGGCAAATTGGCGAACAATCTCATAACGCAATCGGAGCCCTACTTCGGTGTTTGCCAATCCAGACCCAATGCCGCGTTGAGGATCATTTTTTCCGTAAAAATTGGCTTCGGCCGTTGGCTGCAAGATCAGGCGATTG
>NZ_LACH01000077.1 GCF_000968015.1 Pseudomonas fluorescens | reverse complement strand
TGTGTTTTCACACAGTCTGCCGAAGGTTGGCGTTCTGTTATCAGCGGTCACCGTTTAGCGCGGCACAACCGGCTTACGTGCAGGCTTGGGCCCCTTGCCTTTGGCCGCGTCCTTGCGATCCTTGGCCGCCTGCTGGTTGCGGGCGAACGCCGCTGCCTTGGCCTGTTCACGTTTGTCCCACGGGTTGCCACCATCACTGGCGCGCGGTGGCAAGCCCGTATGCTGGGTCAGGATCTTGGTGGTCTTTTCCCCGGCCACTTTATGGCTGCCGGCCGGTGTCGAGTTCTTGCGACGGGCGCTCTGGTAGCTGTCGGTCGCTGGCTGATGCAGCGGGATCAACTGGTTCTTGCCCGGCCCGATCAGATCGGCGCGGCCCATGCGGGTCAGCGCCTCACGCAGCATCGGCCAGCCTTTCGGGTCGTGATAACGCAAGAACGCCTTGTGCAGACGACGCTGCTCTTCGCTCTTGACGATGGTCACTGCGTCGCTTTTGTAAGTGACCTTACGCAGCGGGTTCTTGCCCGAGTGGTACATCGCGGTGGCAGTGGCCATCGGCGACGGGTAGAACGCTTGCACCTGGTCGGCACGGAAGCCGTTGCCCTTGAGCCACAGGGCCAGGTTCATCATGTCTTCGTCGGTGGTGCCCGGGTGGGCGGCGATGAAGTACGGAATCAGGTACTGCTCTTTCCCGGCTTCCTTGGAGTACTTCTCGAACATGCGCTTGAACTTGTCATAGCTGCCGATGCCCGGTTTCATCATCTGATTGAGCGGACCTTCCTCGGTGTGTTCCGGGGCGATCTTCAGGTAACCACCGACGTGGTGGGTCACCAGCTCTTTGACGTATTCCGGCGACTCGACCGCGAGGTCGTAGCGCAGACCGGAAGCGATCAGGATCTTCTTCACACCCGGTAAGGCACGGGCGCTGCGGTACAGCTGAATCAGCGACGAGTGATCGGTGTTCAGGTTCGGGCAAATGCCCGGGAACACGCACGAAGGCTTGCGGCACGCGGATTCGATTTCCGGGGTCTTGCAGGCGATGCGGTACATGTTCGCGGTCGGACCGCCGAGGTCGGAAATGACGCCGGTGAAGCCTGGGACCTTGTCGCGGATCTCTTCGATTTCGCGAATGATCGACTCTTCGGAACGGTTCTGGATGATCCGGCCTTCGTGCTCGGTGATCGAGCAGAAGGTGCAGCCGCCGAAGCAGCCACGCATGATGTTCACCGAGAAGCGGATCATGTCGTAGGCAGGGATCTTTTCCTTGCCGTACGCCGGGTGCGGAATGCGCGCATAGGGCATGCCGAACACGTAGTCCATTTCTTCGGTGGTCATCGGAATTGGAGGCGGGTTGAACCAGACGTCGACTTCGCCGTGCTTCTGTACCAGCGCACGGGCGTTGCCCGGGTTGGTTTCCAGGTGAAGCACGCGGTTGGCGTGAGCATAAAGAACCGCGTCACCGCGGACTTTCTCAACCGAAGGCAGACGAATCACGGTCTTGTCGCGAGTCATCTTCGGACTGGCCAGGATCTGCACGACCTTGGCTTCGCTCGGATCTTCAACCGGACCCTTTTCCTGCTCGATAGCGCAAGCCTGGGTGTCCTGGGTGTTGACGTACGGGTTGATGATCTTGTCGATCTTGCCCGGACGGTCGATGCGCGTGGAATCGACTTCGTACCAGTCTTTCGGCGTGTCGCGACGGATGAACGCGGTGCCGCGCACGTCGGTGATGTCTTCGATCTTGTGACCGTAGGACAGACGCTGGGCGACTTCGACGATCGCACGCTCGGCGTTGCCGTAGAGCAGGATGTCGGCGCAGGCGTCGATCAGGATCGAGTTGCGTACCCGGTCCTGCCAGTAATCGTAGTGGGCGATGCGGCGCAGGGAAGCTTCGATGCCACCGAGAACGATCGGCACGTTCTTGTAGGCTTCCTTGCAACGCTGGCTGTAAACCAGGCTCGCGCGGTCCGGACGTTTGCCCGCTAGGCCACCGGGGGTGTAGGCGTCATCGGAACGGATTTTTTTGTCGGCGGTGTAGCGGTTGATCATCGAGTCCATGTTGCCGGCCGCGACGCCGAAGAACAGGTTCGGCTCGCCGAGCTTCATGAAGTCGTCTTTGGACTGCCAGTTCGGCTGGGCAATGATCCCGACGCGGAAGCCTTGAGACTCCAGCAGCCGGCCGATGATTGCCATGCCGAACGATGGATGGTCAACGTACGCATCACCGGTGACGATGATGATGTCGCATGAATCCCAGCCAAGCTGATCCATCTCCTCCCTGCTCATCGGCAGGAATGGCGCTGGGCCGAAGCATTCGGCCCAGTACTTGGGATAGTCAAATAACGGCTTGGCTGTTTGCATGACGATGACCGGTGTTGAGATGAAAAATCGCGGGGGCGGAATATAGCACAAAAAATAACCAATTCCGACGGCTATGGTCGGAAATTGCGCGCAACCCATGCGGGAGCGAGCTTGCTCGCAATAGCGGTGGATCAGTCAATATCAATGTCGACTGACACACCGCTATCGCGAGCAAGCTCGCTCTCACAGGTTGTTACTCGTCGTCGAAGTTGTAGCTGCCCGGCGCCAGGTTTTCGAAACGGGTGTACTTGCCGATGAACGCCAGTCTTGACGTGCCGATCGGGCCGTTCCGCTGCTTGCCGATGATGATCTCGGCGATGCCTTTGTGTTCGGTTTCCGGGTGATACACCTCGTCCCGGTACACGAACATGATGACGTCGGCATCCTGCTCGATCGCTCCGGATTCCCGCAAGTCGGAGTTGATCGGGCGCTTGTTGGGACGTTGCTCCAGGGAGCGGTTGAGCTGTGACAGCGCCACCACCGGGCAGTTGAATTCCTTGGCCAGGGCTTTCAAGGAACGGGAGATCTCGGAAATCTCGTTGGTCCGGTTGTCACCGCCAGAACCCGGGATCTGCATCAATTGCAGATAGTCGATCATGATCAGGGCGATATCGCCGTGTTCACGCACCAGACGCCGGGTCCGTGCACGCATTTCCGACGGACTGATACCGGCCGTATCGTCAATGAACAGCTTGCGATCGTTGAGCAAGTTGACCGCCGATGTCAGGCGCGGCCAATCGTCGTCTTCCAGGCGACCGGCACGAACCTTGGTCTGATCGATCCGGCCGAGGGACGACAACATACGCATGATCAGCGATTCGCCTGGCATCTCCAGCGAGTAAACCAATACGCATTTGTCGCTGCGCAGCACGGCGTTTTCCACCAGGTTCATCGCAAAGGTGGTTTTACCCATGGATGGACGGCCGGCGACGATGATCAGGTCAGACGGTTGCAGGCCGCTGGTCATACCGTCGAGATCGGTATAACCGGTGGACAGGCCGGTAATGGCGTTGTCAGTGTTGAACAAGGTGTCGATGCGGTCGATGGCCTTGGTCAACAGGTCATTCACGCTCACCGGGCCGCCGGTTTTTGGCCGGGCCTCGGCGATCTGGAAAATCTGCCGTTCGGCTTCGTCGAGAATCTCTTCAGCCGAGCGGCCTTCCGGGTTGAAGGCGCTGTCAGCAATCTCGGAGGCGATGCCGATCAGTTGGCGCAAGGTCGCCCGCGCTCGGACAATCTGGGCATAAGCCTTGATGTTGGCGACGGACGGCGTGTTTTTTGCCAGTTCGCCAAGGTATCCGAGGCCGCCGACTTGCGAGGTCTGACCTTCCTTGTCCAATTGCTCGGCAAGGGTCACGACGTCGATCGGCGAGTTCTGGTCGGCGAGCTTGGCGATCGCGCGGAAGATCAAACGGTGGTCATGTCGATAGAAATCGCCGTCCGAGACCTGATCCAACACGCGTTCCCAGGCGTTGTTGTCCAGCATCAAACCACCGAGCACGGCCTGTTCGGCCTCGATGGAATGCGGCGGCACCTTCAGGGCAGCGGTTTGCAGATCGTATTGCTCGGGTGCGGAGATATCGTTCATGGCCACTTGGTAATTTTATGAAAAGCAGGGATTACAGAAAGACAAAGGGCACGACCTGTAAACAGGATCGTGCCCGATGTTACCGGCAAGCACCCGAGGGTACCAGCCGACAAGTGCTGCTTAAGCTGCTACCACGACAACGCGTACGGTGGCTTCAACTTCGGCGTGCAGGTGCACGGCTACGTCGAATTCGCCTACGTTGCGGATAGTGCCGTTCGGCAGACGAACTTCGCTTTTTGCAACTTCAACGCCAGAGGCGGTCAGTGCATCAGCGATGTCGTGAGTACCGATCGAACCGAACAGCTTGCCTTCGTCGCCAGCGGTGGCAGTGATAGTCACTTCCAGCTCAGCCAGTTGGGCAGCGCGGCTTTCAGCCGAAATTTTACGATCTGCTGCGGCTTTTTCCAGCTCAGCGCGACGCTCTTCGAACGCAGCCAGGTTGGCAGCGGTCGCAGCGGTAGCTTTGCCGTAAGGCAGCAGGTAGTTACGACCGTAACCAGCCTTAACGTTCACTTTGTCACCCAGGTTGCCCAGGTTGGTGACTTTTTCCAGAAGGATCAGTTGCATGTGAAAATCCTCTTAACTTTTAACCTTCACCGTTCGCGCTATCGACGTCTTTCGGCGTCGAACGACCGCGAAAATCAATCAGGCTGTCGACGATGGCCAAGACCACCAGCAACGGATAGATCAGCTGCATGAACAGCAACAGCGTGACGTACAACCCCACCAGCCAGAACCTGGCCAGTCGCTTTTGCGCCACCAGCCCGTGAATCAGGGCCAGCCCGGCGAACACCAGCGGTACACTGCACAACGGCGTCAACATGGCCATCTGCGGACCGATGTTCGGTCCCAGAAGCATGAACGCCAGCAGTAACATCGCCAGCCCCAGCGGGAATCGGATGGCGCGAAACTCGCGACCAAAACCACCCGGGTTGTACAACAACGCCTGCCAGTAGCGCCCGACAAGCAGGCTCAGCACACTGACGATTTGCAACAAGGCCGCAATCAGGCCGGTCAGGACCGGTGCGATCAGGGACGCAAAATGCGCTTGCTCGTCTACCGACAACTTCTGGTAGACATCACCGAGTAGCGACGGCATGACTTTTATCAAAGCCTGCGCCAGCATCTCGATTTGGGGACCAAAAGCCGTCCCCAGCACCACTGAAAACACCACTCCCATCGCTATGCTGACCAGCAGCACGCGGTTCCAGGATTCGCTTGCGCGCAAAACCAACGCAAGGCTCCAAGACCCCAGCAGCACCAGAAGTGCCCGTGGGTCATCGGAGTAAAGCCACCAGAACAACGCCGGCAGCAGTCCCAGAGCAAGAACGCCCAGGGCGTCCTTCAATCCGCGCCGCAGGAGCACAAGGCAACCAGCGGCAGCACCCAACCAATACAACAACGGCAATATTGCGCATCCGGCCACTACGAGAGTGGCCTGCATACGGCCGCGCATGATGAACTCAGCTATGGCACGCATGCTTTCAATCCTTTGCTACGTGTCGACTGCCCGGTCTCAGCGGCCGTGGCTGTCGGTGTAGGCCAGCAGGGCCAGGAAGCGGGCGCGCTTGATAGCGGTGGCCAGCTGACGCTGATAACGTGCTTTGGTACCGGTGATGCGGCTTGGAACGATTTTGCCGGTCTCGGATACATAAGCTTTCAGAGTGTTGAGATCTTTGTAATCGATCTCTTTCACGTCTTCAGCGGTGAAGCGGCAGAATTTACGACGACGGAAGAAACGTGCCATGTAATAGGCTCCTCAAAAGGTCCGTGGATTACTCGTCAGCGTTATCGCTGTTGTCGCTGTCATCACTATCAGCGCTTTCAGCGCCTTCGTGCTCAGGACGGTCGCGACGCTCACGGCGCTCACTGCGGTTTTCTTCAGCCTTGAGCATCTCGGATTGGCCGGTAACGGCTTCTTCGCGACGGATGACCAGGTTACGGATCACTGCATCGTTGTAGCGGAAGTTGTCTTCCAGCTCGGCCAGGGCCTTGCCAGTGCACTCAACGTTCAGCATCACGTAGTGAGCCTTGTGAACATTGTTGATTGCGTAGGCCAGTTGACGACGGCCCCAATCTTCCAGACGGTGGATTTTGCCGCCGTCTTCTTCGATCAGCTTGGTGTAACGCTCTACCATGCCGCCGACTTGCTCGCTTTGATCCGGGTGGACCAAAAAGATGATTTCGTAATGACGCATGAATGCTCCTTACGGGTTGTAGCCTGCCGCTCAAAAGCGGTCAGACAAGGAGTGAATGACACTTATGGACTTGCTTGCGATAGACACATGCGTGCCTGCCGTCATAGCAAGGGGCGCAATTGTAGAGAAGGGACAGAAGAGGTGCAAGGCAATTGGTGATTATTTGAACAGTTCGTTCAACCCACTATTTTCGCCTCACCACAAACCACTGTGGGAGCGAGCTTGCTCGCGATGAGGGCGCGACATTCAACATTGATGCTGAATGTTACTCCGCTATCGCGAGCAAGCTCGCTCCCACAGGGATCACAACTGGCTTAAGACTTTTTGGCGGTTCCGGCGGCTTTGACGCTGCGCTGACGCTGAGCCTCGAACAGGCAAACGCCAGTCGCAACAGACACGTTGAGGCTGCTGACGCTACCGGTCATCGGCAGGTGCACCAGATAATCGCAAAGATCGCGAGTCAGGCGACGCATGCCGCTGCCTTCAGCACCCATGATCAGGATGGTCGGGCCAGTCATGTCTTGCTGATACAGACTCTGCTCAGCCTCGCCCGCCGTACCGACAACCCACAAGCCGCGCTGCTTGAGTTTTTCCAGGGTGCGCGCCAGGTTGGTGACGGCGACCAACGGAATCACTTCCGCCGCGCCACAAGCGACTTTTCGTACCGTTGGGGTCAGCGTGGCTGACTTGTCCTTCGGCACGATCACCGCCAGTGCGCCGGCCGCATCGGCCGAACGCAGGCAAGCGCCGAGGTTGTGCGGGTCGGTCACGCCGTCGAGCACCAGCAACAGCGGCGCGCCTTCGGTGCGATCGAGCAATTCGTCGAGCATCGCCTCGCCCCAGACCTGGCTCGGACTCACGTCCGCCACCACGCCCTGGTGCACGCCTTCGACCCAGGCATCGAGCTCACGGCGCTCGGCGTTGCCAACGGCTACGCGATTTTCCGCAGCCAACTGGATCAGGGTCTGCACGCGCGGATCACTGCGGCCTTCGGCCAGCCAGATCTGCTTGACGCGTTTTGGGTGGTGACGCAGCAACGCTTCTACAGCGTGCACGCCGTAGATCTTTTCCAACTGACTCATGACTTGGCCTTCGGTTTACGCGCCCCGCCGCTTTTGGCGGCTGGAGCAGAACCCGCTTTTGGCGGGCCTTTACGGTGTTTGCTCGGTTTGGCTGGCTTGCCGCCGGGAGCCTTGTCAGGCGCCGACCGTCCGGTCTTTCCCCCAGACGCCGCTTTACCGCCGCTTTTCGCTTCAGACAGCAACGCCTGCTTCATCTCACGACTTTTGCGCAATTCGGCATTTTTCGCCGCGGCATCGCTCGGGCGATAGGCTTCTACGGCTTTTTCCTTGGCAGGACGACGACCGGTTTTCGCCGGGGCTGGCTCTGCAGCCGTTTTGGTAGCGGGTGCAGCGGCTTCAGTCCCGCGCTTCTTGCGGCCAATCGGCGCGCTGATGGTTTTTTCAGCCATCTCGAAGTCGATCTTGCGCTCGTCGAGGTCGACGCGCATGACGCGCACTTCAACGGTATCGCCAAGACGGAAGCTGCGACCGGTACGTTCACCGGCCAGGCGGTGGTGCACAGGATCGAAGTGGTAGTAATCGCCCGGCAGCGCGGTGACGTGCACCAGGCCTTCGACGTAGATATCGGTCAGCTCGACGAACAGACCAAAACCGGTCACGGCAGTGATCACACCCGGGAACGACTCGCCCACACGGTCTTTCATGAACTCGCACTTGAGCCAGTTCACAACGTCGCGGGTCGCTTCGTCGGCACGGCGCTCGCTCATCGAGCACTGCTCGCCGAGCTGCTCCAGAATCGCCTCGTCGTACGGATAGATGCGCGCTTTCGGAATGGTCATCGCGCCAGCACGGCGAACGTGCGGGGTGTCCATTTTCGAATGGATGACGCTGCGAATCGCCCGATGCGTGAGCAAGTCCGGGTAGCGGCGGATCGGTGAGGTGAAGTGGGTATAGGCTTCGTAATTCAGGCCGAAGTGGCCCTGGTTATCGGCGCTATACACCGCTTGGCTCAACGAACGCAGCATAACGGTCTGGATCAGGTGGAAATCCGGACGGTCCTTGATGCTCGCCAGCAATGCCTGGTAGTCCTTCGGCGACGGGCCGTCCTTGCCTTTGTGCAGGGACAGGCCGAGTTCGCCAAGAAAGGCGCGCAGCTTTTCCAGACGCTCCGGTGGCGGGCCATCGTGGACGCGGTACAGCGCCGGGATTTCGTGCTTTTTCAGGAATTCGGCGGTGGCCACGTTGGCCGCCAGCATGCATTCCTCGATCAGCTTGTGGGCGTCGTTACGAACAGTTGGACGGATTTCGGCAATCTTGCGCTCGGTCCCGAAGATGATCCGGGTTTCCTGTGTTTCGAAATCGATCGCGCCACGCACGTGACGAGCGGCCAACAGCACTTTGTACAGTGCGTAGAGCTGCTTGAGGTGCGGCAAAACGTCGTTGTACTCGCCACGGAGCTGACGCGCCTCGGTGAGTTTCGGCGTTTCCAGCATCGCGCTGACTTTGTTGTAGGTCAGGCGAGCGTGGGAGTGAATCACCGCTTCGTAGAAGCAGTAGTCGGTCATCTCGCCGGATTTGGAGATGGTCATCTCGCAAACCATGGCCAGGCGATCGACATGCGGGTTCAGCGAGCACAGGCCGTTGGACAACTGCTCAGGCAGCATCGGCACAACGCGCTCGGGGAAGTACACCGAGTTGCCGCGCACCTGGGATTCGTTGTCCAGCGCCGAACCGATTTTCACGTAGCTGGAAACGTCGGCGATCGCCACGTACAACTTCCAGCCGCCGGAGAACAGGCGCAGCTTGCCCGGCTTGGCTTCGCAGTAGACCGCATCATCGAAGTCGCGCGCATCTTCGCCGTCGATGGTGACGAACGGCAGATGACGCAGGTCGATTCGCTTCTCTTTGTCTTTCTCTTCGACTTCCGGCTTGAGCTTGGCGGCTTCTTTCAGCACAGCCTCAGGCCAGACGTGAGGAATATCGTAGGTGCGCAGGGCAACGTCGATTTCCATGCCCGGCGCCATGTAGTTGCCCACGACTTCGACCACGTCGCCTTGCGGCTGGAAGCGTGGCGTCGGCCAGTGAGTGATCTTCACTTCGACGAACTGACCGATCTGGGCGTTGGCGTTGCGGCCCGGCGTGACCAGCACTTCTTGCTGGATCTTCGGATTGTCCGCAACGACAAAACCAATACCGCCCTCTTCGAAGTAACGGCCAACGATGGTCTCATGGGCACGGGAGACCACTTCGACGATCATGCCTTCGCGGCGACCGCGACGGTCAAGGCCGGAAACACGGGCCAAGGCACGATCGCCATCGAACACCAGACGCATTTGCGCCGGGCTCATGAACAGGTCGTCACTGCCGTCGTCCGGGACCAGGAAGCCGAAGCCGTCACGGTGACCGCTGATGCGACCCAGGATCAGGTCGAGCTTGTCCACCGGCGCATAGGTGCCGCGACGGGTATAGATGAGTTGAGCGTCGCGCTCCATGGCGCGCAGGCGGCGGCGCAGGGCTTCGATCTGGTCTTCTGTGGTCAGACCAAACTCTTCGACCAGTTGCTCGCGGTTAGCAGGCGAACCCCGATCAGCAAGGTGCTGAAGGATCAGTTCGCGGCTAGGAATAGGGTTGTCATATTTTTCCGCTTCACGAGCGGCCTCGGGATCGAGGGACTGCCAATCGGCCATTAGAGAGTTTTCACCTTGTCTATATGCGGGTTAGTTTGGCATAGGCGTAATGAAACGGGAAATTTCAGGCTGTGACAGCCCATCTAAAGCCCTTTATCGACATCGCAAAGCTGATTTGAATACCACTGGTAATATTTTTCAGGTTTTTTTAATACCGGGGGTTTACAGTTAAAAAGACGCTCCGTATAGTGCGCGCCATCGACGACGCACTAGCGCTGCCGATACTGCCCAGATGGTGAAATTGGTAGACACGCCAGCTTCAGGTGCTGGTGACCGCAAGGTCGTGGAAGTTCGAGTCTTCTTCTGGGCACCAATTTCGAGCTTGAGATTAGTTCAATTTCAAGGCTCACACAAAAACCCGCGAAAGCGGGTTTTTTGCATTCTAAGCCTCTGATTTATTAAAACTAAATCAGGGGTTTACAGATCAAAAAGCTCTCCGTATAGTGCGCCACATCAACAGCGGCAACGCTGAAGATTATGCCCAGATGGTGAAATTGGTAGACACGCCAGCTTCAGGTGCTGGTGACCGCAAGGTCGTGGAAGTTCGAGTCTTCTTCTGGGCACCAATTCAAATTTCAGAGTCGATCTGAAATTTCACAAAAACCCGCGAAAGCGGGTTTTTGCGTTTCTGACATTTAAAATATGCCAGCACAACCTCTGTAGGAGCTGCCGAAGGCTGCGATCTTTTGATCTTCAGCATTTTCAGCTCCGCCAACAATCAAGATCAAAAGATCGCAGCCTTCGGCAGCTCCTACCAAACCCCCGCCAGCCCTGCAAGGCGCACTTGAGAAACAATATCGTTTATCATTGTTTCAAGTTTTTGCAATGCGACAGTGAGGAACCTTGCGAATGATGTTTCGAAATACCCTGCGCCGCGGCCTGACCATAACCCTGCTCGGCCTGACACTCGCCACTCCCCTCACCCAAGCCGCCGAACCGGTTTCCCTGACACTCTATAATGGTCAACACAAAGAAGTCGGCGACGCCATCGCCAAAGCCTTCGAAGCCAAGACCGGGATTCACGTCAATGTGCGTAAAGGCAGCAGCAACCAGCTCGCCAGCCAGGTCGTTGAAGAAGGTGATCGCTCCCCTGCCGACGTGATCTACACCGAAGAATCGCCACCATTGAACAAACTCGGCGAACAAGGCCTGCTCGCACAGACCGATGCCGCCACCCTGGCCGTTCTGCCAAAAGACTACGTCGCCGGCAATGGCACCTGGATCGGTGTAACCGCGCGAGTCCGCGTGGTCGCCTTCAACCCGAAACTGATTGACGAAAAAGACTTACCCAAGTCGGTCATGGAGTTCTCCGATCCGAAATGGCAAGGCAAGGTCGGCTTCGTGCCTACCAGCGGCGCGTTTCAGGAACAGGCCGTGGCCATCATCAAAATGCACGGCATGGACGCGGCTGAAGAATGGCTGACCGGTTTGCGTGCTTTCGGCAAGACCTACAGCAACAACATGGTTGCACTGAAGGCGGTGGAAAACGGCGAAGTCGCTACCGTGCTGGTGAACAACTATTACTGGTTCGCCTTGCAGCGTGAAAAAGGCCTGCTCGATTCGAAATTGCATTATTTCACCGGCGGCGACGTCGGCGGGCTGATCACTGTTTCCAGTGCGGCCGTACTGAAATCCAGCAAACATCCAAAAGAAGCCCAGCAATTCCTTGCCTACATGGCCAGCGAAGAAGGTCAGCGCGTGATCACCCAGACCACCGCCGAGTACCCTCTGCACAAAGGCATGGAATCGGATCGCGGGCTCAAGCCGTTTAGCGAACTTGAGGCACCGAAGGTCACGCCCGCCGACCTCGGCAATGCCGAGGAAGCCCTGGACCTGGAACGTGACGTTGGCTTGAACTGATGAGCGCATCGTTATCCGCCCCCGCCTTGAGCGGGGGTTACGTGCCACGGCGCAAGCGGCCATCGATCTGGCTGCTGCTGCCGGTTTTGCTGTTGGTGGTACTCAGCCTGTTGCCGATAGCGTATGTAGGGCTCAAGACCTGGCAGGCCGGCTGGGCCCAGGCGCTGCATTTGTTGTGGCGGCCTTATGTATTTGGCCTGCTGCGCAACACCTTGGCGCTGATGGTCGGTGTGACGCTCGCCTGTGGCGTGATCGGCCTGTCGCTGGCCTGGCTGCTTGAGCGTAGCAACTTGCCGGGGCGGCGCTTGTGGGGCGTGATTCTGTGCCTGCCGTTCGCGGTACCGGCATTTGTCAGCAGCTTTACCTGGGTCTCGCTGAGCGCTCATTTCGAAGGCTTGGGCGGGGCGATCCTGGTGATGACCCTGTCCAAGTATCCACTGATCTTTCTGCCGGTCGCGGCGACCCTGCGCAATCTCGATCCCTCCCTCGAAGAATCCGCCCGCACACTGGGGCAGAATCGCTGGGGCGTATTTTTCAGAATCACTCTGCCGCTGCTCTGGCCGTCACTGCTTGCCGGTTCGCTGCTGATCGCGCTGCACATGCTGGTGGAATTCGGTGCGCTGTCGATCATTGGACTGCAAACCTTTACCACCGCGATCTATCAACAGTTCGAACTGGAATTCAGTAACGCGAATGCTGCGATGCTTTCCGCGGTGTTGCTGGCGCTGTGCCTGATACTGCTGTGGCTGGAATTGCGTGTACGCGGCAAGGGCCGACACGTGCGTACCGGTCAGGGCGCAGCCCGGCATGCGGAACAGGTTCGGCTGGGGCCTTGGGCTGCTGCCGGACAACTGTATTGCCTGGCGCTGGCGATCATCGGCAGCGGTATTCCGCTCGGAATGCTGGCGTACTGGCTGGCAGTGGGTTCGTCGGCAGCTTTCCCGGTGGCAGCAATCAGCGAGGCGCTGCTCTCCTCCCTGGCGTTGTCGCTGGGCGGCGCCGCGTTGTGCCTGGTGCTGGCAGTGCCGGTGGGATTGCTGGTGGTGCGCCATAAGGGCCAATTGGCGATCTGGGCCGAACGCTTGCCGTATCTGCTGCATGCGCTGCCAGGACTGGTGATCGCGCTGACGCTGGTGTATTTCGCCCTGCACTATGTGCCGGCGCTGTATCAGACTTCTGCGCTGTTGCTGATTGCTTATGCGCTGTTGTTTCTGCCGCTGGCGCAGGCACCGATTCGCACGGCGCTGAACAAGGCCGCGCCGCAACTGGAAGAAGCTGCACGCACGCTGGGTGCATCGTCTTTCAGTGCGTTTTGTCGAGTGACGCTGCCAATCATTTTTCCTGCACTCGGCGCAGCGTTTGCGCTGGTGTTTCTGGATGCGATGAAGGAACTGACGGCGACGTTGCTGTTAAGCCCTACCGGGCTTAATACGCTGGCTACTGAAGTGTGGGCGCATACCGCCAATGTGGAGTTTGCGGCGGCGGCGCCTTATGCGGCGTTGTTGATTCTGGTGTCGGGGTTGCCGGTTTATCTGCTTACTACCCGGATGTACTTGAGCCGCTGAGACCGCTATCACGAGCAAGCTCGCTCCCACAGTGATTGTGGGGGACACAAAATTTGTGAACACCTCAAATCCAATGTGGGAGCGAGCTTGCTCGCGATAGCGGAAGCGCAGACAACACATCAAGCCCGGAACTGCCCCAGACTCGCCTTCAACTGCGCCGCCAGCCCATCCAGCACCTTGCCGCTGGCGGTGGTTTCCACCACCGCTTGAGCCGCTTTCTCAGCCTGCGCATGAATGGTCTCAACCCGACCGCGCACCGCTTGTGCGCCTTGCGCCTGATGCGCCGCTGCCTGCGTTGCCAGACCTATCGCCGCATGCACTTGCTCGACCGACGTCTGCACCGACTGCTGCAACCGCGCACTGTCACGCAACACCAGCAAACCTTCGCTGGCCTGACGCCCGGCCTGACCGATCGCGGCCACCGCCTCACGCGCACCTTGTTGCAAGGCAACGATGTGCGCCTGAATGTCGCCAGTGGAGCTTTGCGTCTTGCTCGCCAGCGCCCGCACTTCATCGGCCACCACGGCAAACCCGCGACCGGTCTCGCCCGCACGCGCCGCTTCGATCGCCGCGTTCAGCGCTAGCAGGTTGGTTTGCTCGGCGATCCCGTGAATCACAGTCAGCACCACTTCAATCTGCTCACTCTGCTGCGCCAGCCGCTCGATGACTTTCGCCCCGGTATCGACCTGCCCGGCCAACGCCTCGATCAGACTGCCGACTTTCGCCGAGGTCCGCGTGTTTTCATCCGTGGCCGAACGAATATCCACCACTTGCTGCAAGGCCGCCTGCATGGCGTGGCTTTCAGACTGAGCGTCATCCGCCATTTGCGACAACGCACGCAGGCTCTCCGCCACTTCATCACGCTGCATGCCCGCCGCTGCATCGGCTCCGGCATTGCGCAAGGTCATGGCGCCGATTTCCACGCCAGTGCGCTGAGCCACATCGCCCGCTTCGCGCACGATCGGCTGCAACTTATCCACAAAGCGATTGACCGCCGAGGCCATATCGCCGATTTCGTCCTTGCTGTTGATCTGCACACGCTTGGTCAGATCGCCCTCGCCCGCCGCCAAATCATCCATGGCCGCAATCAGCAATTTCAGGCGATTGACCACTCGACGACCCAGCACCACCGCGAGCAACAGCAGCACACCGCAACCGACCAGCGCGAGCCCCATGCCGATGCGCCAGCGCAAAGTGCCCGCCGCTTCCTGAACAGTACTGGTGGTGTTGGCTTTCATTTCAGAGGCCGTGGATTGCGCCGACTGCAAGCGCGCGCGCATCGCAGCTGCGCTATCAGCTGCGGCGCCCTTGAGGCTGTCGCCCACCAATTGATCACTGCTGGCGATCAGCGCCGAGAAACGTTTGTCCAGCGCCGCCAGATCGGTTTCCACCGAGGCGGTCGAGACGCCCATCAAGACCTTGCCGATTTCCACGCCGTTAGGATTGATCGAGGCTTCGAGGTAAAAGACCGACGGATCGTTCTTCGCCGCATCCAGCACCTTGTCCAGGGCGCGCTCGCCCTGACCCTTCTCAAGCAGCGCCTTGTTGATCGGGTTCTCGCGGTTGAGGTAGCGCGTCAGATGCTGCCCCGTGGCGTCGTCGTAGACCACGAACAACACGTTGGGATTGCGCTGAGCCCGGCGGGCGAATTCGGACAGGGTTGGAACGTCGCTGTCCCACATGGCGCGGGGTGCGACCGAAGCCAGAAGCTGCGCCATATCATTGGCGGAGTCCTTCAGATCCTTCTCCAGCGTCGCACGCAGTTGTGCCTGCTCGTCCTTCAATCGCGAGGACAAACCGGCCGTAAGGCGTTGACGAGTGCTGGCGGAGAGGCTGTCGAGGCTCGACGTGACTTCACGCCCTGCCTGCTCCAACTCACCGGAAAGTTTTTGACTGTCGGCACCCAGGCGCACGCCCAGATCGGCTTCCAGTGCAGTCACTGTGCTCCGAGTCAGGGCGACAGCCACCAGCACCTGCACCAACAGTGCGATACCAAGGGTAACGAACACAGGCCGTAATAGACGGCTTTGTAACAGTGAGAGAACGGCCGACACTTAGAATCCCTCTGCTTTAACGCCATTAAATTGATGGCACGCTAGAAGCGATGCGCTTAATGAAGTTCACAGCAAGGGTCGTGCCGTCCGACAGACAGAAACGACAAAGGCCCCAATTAAGGGGCCTTTGTGTTTTACATCAACGACTTATTAAGCGAACGGGTGACGTAGAACGATGGTTTCGTTGCGGTCCGGGCCCGTCGAAATAATGTCGATCGGCGCGCCGATCAGCTCTTCGACGCGTTTGATGTAGGCACGAGCATTGACTGGCAGCTCTTCCAGTGTCTTGGCACCCACGGTCGACTCGGTCCAGCCCGACACTTCTTCGTACACCGGCTGCAGACCCACGTAGCTGTCAGCGTCAGTCGGGGCAACATCGTTACCTGCGGCATCTTTGTAGCCGACGCAGATGTTGATGGTTTCCAGACCGTCGAGTACGTCCAGCTTGGTCAGGCAGATGCCCGAGATGCTGTTCACATCAATAGCGCGACGCAGGATAACAGCGTCAAACCAGCCACAACGACGGGCACGGCCGGTAGTCGCGCCGAACTCGTGACCTTGTTTGGCCAAGTGCGCACCGACTTCGTCGAACAATTCAGTCGGGAATGGACCCGAACCTACACGCGTGGTGTAAGCCTTGGTGATGCCCAGGATGTAGTCCAGGAACATCGGGCCAACACCCGAACCGGTAGCCACGCCGCCAGCGGTGGTGTTGGAGCTGGTCACGTACGGGTAAGTACCGTGGTCGATGTCCAGCAACGAACCTTGGGCGCCTTCAAACATGATGTCTTTGCCCGCGCGACGCAGGTCGTGCAGCTCGGCCGTGACGTCCAGCATCAGCGGCTTGAGCAGCTCAGCGTATTCTTTGCACTCAGCCAGGGTCTTTTCGAACTCGATGGCCGGCTCTTTGTAGTAACCCACCAGCATGAAGTTGTGGTAGTCCACCAGTTCACGCAACTTATCTTCAAAGCGCGGCATGTTGAGCAGGTCGCCAACACGCAGACCACGGCGCGCAACCTTGTCTTCGTAGGCCGGGCCGATGCCGCGACCGGTTGTACCGATCTTCAGCTCGCCACGGGCCTTTTCACGGGCCTGGTCCAGCGCAACGTGAAAGGACAGGATCAGCGGGCAGGACGGGCTGATACGCAGGCGCTCACGCACCGGTACACCTTTCTCTTCCAGCTTGACGATTTCCCGCAGCAGGGCGTCGGGCGCAACCACCACGCCGTTGCCGATCAGGCACTGCACGCCTTCGCGCAGCACGCCCGACGGGATCAGGTGCAAGACGGTTTTTTCGCCATCGATCACCAAGGTGTGACCAGCGTTGTGGCCACCCTGGTAGCGCACTACGGCGGCAGCATGTTCGGTCAGCAGATCAACGATCTTGCCTTTGCCCTCATCACCCCATTGGGTGCCCAGGACTACGACATTCTTACCCATAACACTTGTCCTCATTCGCGCAAACTTGGTGCCGGCCGTGGCCGGCAGGAAAACTCAAGAAGCCAGTGGCGATACTTGCCAAAGCCCGTTCTGCTGAATCAATTGCCGGTCGCAGTCCGCTTCACGGGCGGCGGCCAAAGGTTGCCCAGGCAAAGCCTGAACGACACGCTGACCCTCACTGCGCAACTGGCAAACCTGCTGCCAGAGTGCCGCATCCGTACTGTCAGGCATCCAGATACCGCCAGACGGTAACTCGATCTCAGCACGCCCCAGGGTCACCAGGGTTTTCAAATCGGTAGAGAAGCCGGTTGCCGGACGGGCGCGACCGAAGTCGGCACCGATGTCGTCGTAACGACCGCCCTGAGCAATGGACTGGCCAACACCCGGCACGAACACCGCAAACACCACACCCGTGTGGTAGTGGTAGCCGCGCAACTCGCCCAGGTCGAAATACAACGGCAACTCAGGGAAACGCGTGGACAGACGCTCGGCAATCGCCAGCAAGTCGTCCAGAGCGGCCAGTACCGGCGCCGGCGCATTCGCCAGACGCTCGCGGGCAGCGCTCAATACTTCACGGCCGCCACACAGGTCGACCAGCGCCCGCAACATGCCCGACAGATCGGCAGGCAAGCCTTCGGTCAAGGTAATGACCTCGTCGATGGCCTTACGTTGCAATGCATCGAACAACTGTTGTTCAACTTCACCGGACAAACCGGCGGCGCGAGCCAGCCCGCGGTAGATACCGACATGACCGAGGTCCATGTGTACATCCGGCACATCGGCCAGTTGCAGCATAGCCAACATCAGGCTGATGACTTCCACGTCGCTGCTCGGGCTGGCATCGCCGTACAACTCGGCACCCAACTGGATCGGGCTGCGCGAGGACGACAAGGCGCGCGGCTGAGCGTGCAGCACACTACCGGCATAGCACAGACGGCTCGGGCCTTCGCGACGCAAGGTGTGCGCATCGATGCGCGCCACTTGCGGCGTGATGTCGGCACGGAAACCCATCTGCCGGCCCGATTGCGGGTCGATGACCTTGAAGGTACGCAGATCGAGATCCTGGCCCGCGCCGGTCAGCAGGGATTCCAGGTACTCGATATGGGGAGTCACGACAAACTCGTAACCCCAGCTCTGGAACAGATCCAACACCTGACGACGCGCGACTTCAATGCGCGCCGCTTCTGGTGGCAGTACTTCTTCGATGCCATCTGGCAGCAGCCAGCGGTCTACCGTTGCCATTACGCCATTCCCCTATGATCCGGGCGACAAGCCTTTGGGCGAGCCTTGAGTGAAGCAGAAAATGATCGGTTCATGCGCACAAACCACGCGCATGGACAACGTGGCGAAAAGCCTGAAATCGGCTTCGCCAACCACTTTCCTCGAAAAACCTGTCGAGTCATTCAACTCGGACGCCTGCATAAAAAACAGCAATCAAACGTGCAGACGCAAAAAAGCCGGGAATTTCCCGGCTGCCGCATCATACACACGTTTTCCCAAAGGATCACCCCGCCCGAGGTGTTAGCCGTCAGGCGGGGGATGATTCAGGTCAACGTCGTATCAAGGCTTGGCTTTTTCCAGGTAACGGAAGAAGTCGCTGCTTGGGTCCAGGACCATGACGTCGGATTTGTTCGCGAAGCTTTCACGGTAGGCACGCAGGCTACGGTAGAAACCGTAGAACTCCTGATCCTGGCCGTAGGCCTTGGAGTAGATCGCAGCGGCCTGGGCGTCACCATCACCGCGAACCTCTTCAGATTCACGATAGGCTTCAGCCAGCAACACGCGGCGCTGGCGATCAGCGTCGGCACGAATGCCTTCCGACAGTTCGTTACCCTTGGCGCGGTGCTCGCGAGCTTCACGCTCACGCTCGGAACTCATGCGCTCGAACACGCTGCGGTTCACTTCTTTCGGCAGATCGATGGCCTTGACCCGAACATCGACAACTTCGATGCCCAGCTCTTTTTCCGCCATCTTGTTCAGCGAAGCCGTGATATCAGTCATCAGCGCATCGCGCTCACCGGACACCACTTCATGCAGCGTGCGCTTACCGAACTGGTCACGCAGGCCCGACTCCAGACGACGGGAAAGACGCTCGTCAGCAATCTGCTTGAGGCCGGAAGTCGCGGTGTAGAAGCGCTCGGCATCTTTCACGCGCCACTTGGCGTAGGCGTCAACCATGACGGCTTTCTTTTCCAGCGTCAGGAAGCGTTGTGTCGGTGCATCCAGCGTCATCAGGCGTGCGTCGAATTTACGCACCTGGTTAACGTAAGGCACTTTCACATGCAGGCCCGGCTGAACATCTGTCTGGACCACACGACCGAACTGCAGCAGCACCGCACGCTCGGTTTGAGCCACGATGTAGAAACAGTTCCAGGCAGCGATCGCCACGACGACGCCGACAATAAGGGCGATCAGCGATTTATTGCTCATCAGCGACTCTCCCTGGTGCGTGCTTGCTGTTGCTGCAGATCGGCTGCACGCACATTCGCTTCATTGCTGGTGGCTGCCGCGCCAGTCACCGGAGTGCTGGTGTTGCGACCACTTTCGACCATCTTGTCCAGCGGCAAGTACAGCAGATTGCTCTGGCCATTCTTGTTGCCGGTCACGAGAACCTTGCTGGTATTGCTGAAGACTTCCTGCATGGTGTCCAGGTACAGACGCTGACGGGTCACTTCAGGTGCCTTGCGATACTCGCTCACCAGCTTGGTGAAGCGATCAGCCTCACCCTTGGCGCGCGAGACGGTTTCGTCACGGTAACCATTGGCATCTTCGATGATGCGCTGGGCCTGACCACGGGCTTCCGGCACGACGCCGTTGGCGTAGGTTTCAGCCTGGTTACGCGAACGCTGCTCGTCTTCACGGGCGCGGATCACGTCATCAAAGGCTTCCTGCACTTCACGCGGTGCGGCTGCGCTCTGTACGTTGACCTGGGTGACGGTGATGCCGGTGCGATAGGTATCCATGAAGCGTTGCAGACGCTCCTTGATTTCGCTGGCCATCAATTCACGACCTTCGGTCAGCACCTGATCCATCGCGGTGGAACCCACCACGTGGCGCAAGGCACTTTCGGTCGCGTGCTGCAGGCTGATTTCCGGCTGATCAACGCTCAGCACGAAGTCCTGCAGATTGCTGATCTTGTACTGCACGGTCAGCGGCACTTCGACGATGTTCTCGTCTTCAGTCAGCATTTGACCCTGCTTGGTATAGGCACGCTCACGCGTGACGTTTTCCAGGTACTTGCGATCGATCGGCGGGAAATAGATGTTCAGGCCCGGGCCAACGGTTTCGTAGTACTTGCCGAAGCGCAGCACTACGGCTTGCTCCTGCTCGTCAACCACATAGACCGCGCTGTACAGCCATACGGCCGCCAACACGACCAGGCCGATGCCGAGCAGACCGCCGAAGCCGCTACTCCTGCCCGAACCGCCACCGTCATCACCGCGTTTCTTACCACCACCGAACAACCCGTTCAGGCTTTCCTGCAGCTTTCGGAAGGCCTCGTCGAGATCCGGTGGTCCCTTGCGGTCGCCGTTATTGCGGCGCTTGCCACCCCAAGGATCCTGATTATTCGAGTTGCCACCCGGCTCATTCCAAGCCATAGCGCTCTCCATCTGATAAAGCAAAGACGCACCCACGGCGCGCCGACCAATGCTACAGAATGCCCGTCACCGCGGCACAACCGCTTTTCCAGGCTTTTATTGCAAAGTGTGTTGCTCGATGAACTCTGTCGGCACAACGCCTTCACGGCTGACCAGCCGATTGAGCTCCGAACGGGGCAATCGAACGGCCAGCAAGCTGACACCTTCTTCGTCGTGTTCTTCTTTCTGCACCGCTCCAAGTTCGAAGAACTGCGCACGCAGTCGAGCGAATCGTTGCGGCAAGCGCAAGGTACCGATAAACAACTCACTGCCCAGCAACTCGGCAATGGCTTGCTCAAGCAATTCCAGACCACTGCCATCACGCGCCGATAGCCAGACCCGTTGAGGCTTGCCGTTTTCGTCGCGCTGGATTTGTGGCTCAACGCCTTCAAGCAAATCGAGTTTGTTATAGACCTCGAGGATCGGCAAGTCCTGGGCACCGATCTCGCCCAACACCACCATCACCTGCTCGATCTGCAACATGCGATCCGGTTCGGCCGCATCGATCACGTGCAACAGCAGGTCGGAGTTGCTCGACTCTTCGAGGGTAGACCGAAATGCTTCGACCAGCTTGTGGGGCAAGTGGCGAATGAAACCCACAGTGTCAGCCAGGACAATCGGACCCAGGTCGTCCAGTTCCAGACGGCGCAAGGTCGGGTCCAGCGTGGCAAACAACTGGTCAGCCGCGTACACGTCGGATTTCGTCACGTTATTGAAGAGCGTGGATTTACCGGCGTTGGTATACCCCACCAAAGACACGGTAGGGATATCCGCACGCGTACGGCCACGTCGCGACTGTTCGCGCTGGCTCCGCACTTTTTCCAACCGGCCTTTGATCTGTCGCAGGCGAACCCGCAGCAAGCGGCGGTCGGTTTCCAGTTGGGTTTCACCCGGGCCACGCATGCCGATACCGCCACCTTGACGCTCAAGGTGAGTCCAGCCACGAACCAGCCGGGTGCTCATGTGGTCAAGCTGGGCCAGTTCTACCTGGAGCTTGCCTTCATGGGTACGGGCGCGCTGGGCGAAAATATCGAGAATCAGACCCGTGCGATCGATCACGCGACACTCGAAAACACGTTCGAGGTTACGTTCCTGACTGGGCGTGAGGATGTGATTGAAGATCACCAGATCTGCCTTTTCGGCATGGACCAGGTCGCGTAGTTCCTCGACCTTGCCGCTACCGATCAGGAATTTGGCGGTTGGCCGATGACGCGGCACGTTAAAAAACGCAACGGTCTCGGCGCCGGCCGAATTAGCCAATTCCTGAAACTCCTGCGGATCTTCGCGCGCCTCAGGGTCCTGTCCATCCAAGTGAACGAGGATCACTCGCTCACCACCACCGTGGCGCTCAAAGAACAAAGGAGACTCCTATCAGGCGTTACCTGGCTCAGCGTCACCTGCTTCGGATTCGGTTGCGCTAGGCAGACGAATTGGACGAACCGGCACCACTGTAGAGATAGCGTGTTTGTAAACCATCTGGCTGACGGTGTTTTTCAGCAGGATAACGAACTGGTCGAAAGACTCGATCGTGCCTTGCAGCTTGATCCCGTTGACCAGGTAGATGGAAACCCCCACTTTCTCTTTACGTAAAGTATTCAAGTAAGGGTCTTGTAGCGAATGCCCTTTTGACATGTGCCGCACTCCTTTAAGGATTCAATATAAAAAATAGGTAAACAAATGGCTTGTGGCCGTCACACCCCCAAGGATAGACGGCAAATGCAAGGACTCAGCTCAATATGGAGATGGTCCCAAGGTATTTCAAGGCGCGCGGCAGATTGTCGCAATCGAGGCTGTCCAACCAGTGTAAATCAGCCCAACTGCGCAGCCAGGTGAACTGGCGCTTTGCCAATTGGCGCGTGGCAATGATTCCACGCTCCTGCATCTCGGCTTGCGTCAGCTTGCCATCCAGGTAGTCCCAGACTTGTCGGTAGCCTACTGCACGTATAGACGGCAACCCGGCATGCAGGTCACTCCGTTTACGCAGGGCTACGACCTCGTCAATGAATCCCTGTTCCAACATATTCGTGAATCTTTGTTTAATTCGCTCGTGCAATACCTGACGATTTGCCGGAGCAATGGCCAAGTTCGCGACAGTATAGGGCAATTGTTGCAGTCCCGAGGCGGCTGCTTCAGTACTTTGCGCAGATTGTTGCAGCCTTAGTGCAGTCATGCTCTGACCACTGACGCGATAAACTTCCAGCGCTCGACTGAGTCGCTGTGGATCGTTCGGATGAATGCGGGCGGCGGATTCCGGATCGATGACCGCCAGTTGATCGTGCAGGGCTTGCCAGCCAAGGCGTGCAGCTTCTTCTTCGATCTGTGCGCGGACGTCTGGATCTGCCGCCGGCATGTCTGCCAGACCTTCAACCAAAGCCTTGTAATAGAGCATTGTGCCGCCCACCAGCAGCGGAATTTTGCCCCGCGCGGTGATCTCGGCCATGGCCTGGAGGGCATCACGACGGAAATCGGCGGCCGAATAGCTCTCTGCCGGGTCGAGAATATCGATCAACCGGTGTGGAAATTCAGCCAGAAGTTCTTTTGAAGGCTTGGCGGTGCCGATGTCCATGCCACGGTAGACCAGCGCCGAATCGACGCTGATCAGCTCGCAAGGCAAGACTTTGGTGAGTTCGATGGCCAGGTCGGTCTTGCCGGCGGCGGTCGGTCCCATCAGGAAAATCGCAGGAGGGAGCTGGTTCATCAACGACCGCGCAAGAACAGTTTGTCCAGATCGTCCAGGCCCAGCTGGGTCCAGGTCGGTCGGCCATGGTTGCATTGACCGCTGCGTTCGGTGTTTTCCATGTCCCGCAGCAGACCGTTCATTTCCGGCAGGGCCAGGCGCCGATTCGCCCGAATCGCGCCATGGCAGGCCATGGTTCCGAGCAGCTCGTTCAGGTGCGCCTGAATCCGGTCGCTGGTGCCATATTCCATCAGATCCGCCAGTACGTCACTGACCAATCGATTGGCTTCAGCTTGCTTGAGCAAGGCTGGAATCTGCCGAATGGCCAGTGTTTCAGGACCAAGACGCTGCAGTTCAAAGCCCAGACGCTGGAACCACGCAACGTTTTCTTCGGCGCAATCGCCTTCGCGCTCGCTCACAGCCAAAGACTCCGGCACCAGCAGCGGCTGGCCACTCAGGCCTTCGCTGGCCATGGCGATTTTCAGCCGTTCGTACATGATCCGCTCGTGAGCGGCATGCATGTCCACCAGCACCAGGCCCTGGGCGTTTTCCGAAAGAATATAGATACCTTTGAGCTGCGCCAGTGCATAACCCAGCGGCGGAATATCATCCTGCCCGGCCGGCAGTGCGACCGCATTGGCTTCGGGCAACGGCGCAAAGAATTCGCGATAAGCTGCCTGGGCCTCAGCAACCGGCACACCCGATTGAGGCCGCGGCGAGTACTGATATTGATAACCGGCACCCGCGCCCGAGCCTGCCGGCGTATTGAACGATGGCTGGGCCTGAGGCTGTTCCAGCAAGGCATTGGCCGCCAGACGCATTTCGCCCTGTGGACCGAACTCGCCAGCATCAATGCCGGTGGGTCGAACGATGGCGGTCGCCACCGGCGCCGCCAGATGATCATCCGGTCGCACATCGCCCAAGGCGCGGTGCAGGGTGCCATAGAGGAAATCGTGGACCATGCGCCCGTCACGGAAGCGCACTTCGTGCTTGGTCGGGTGCACGTTGACGTCGACGCCCGCCGGATCGACTTCGAAAAACAGCACGAACGTCGGGTGCCGGCCGTTGAACAGCACGTCGCGATAGGCCTGGCGCACCGCGTGGGCCACCAGTTTGTCGCGTACGGCACGGCCGTTAACAAAGAAATACTGCAAGTCTGCCTGGCTGCGGTTGAACGTCGGCAAGCCGACCCAGCCCCACAAATGCAGGCCATTGCGCTCGATCTCGATCGGCAGAGCCTGCTCGAGGAAACCCGAACCGCAAATCGCCGCCACACGCCGGGCACGGGCCGCGTCGTCATGGGCTTCATGCAGGCTGAGGATGGTCTTGCCGTTGTGGCGCAGATGGAATGCCACGTCGAAGCGCGCCAACGCCAAACGCTTGATCACTTCTTGCAGGTGATCGAATTCGGTTTTTTCGGTTTTGAGAAACTTGCGTCGCGCCGGGGTGTTGAAGAACAGGTCACGCACTTCCACCGAAGTGCCCACCGGATGGGCCGCCGGCTGCACGCGAGGCGCCATGTCCCGGCCTTCGGTTTCGACCTGCCAGGCCTGATCAGCATCACGGGTGCGAGACGTCAGGGTCAGACGCGCCACGGAGCTGATCGAGGCAAGTGCTTCACCACGAAAGCCCAGACTCATGACCTGCTCGAGGTCCTCAAGATTGCGGATTTTGCTGGTGGCGTGACGCGCCAGGGCCAGCGGCAAGTCATCGGCAGAAATGCCGCTGCCATCGTCGCGCACCCGCAGTAGCTTGACGCCACCCTGCTCCACATCGACATCAATGCGCCTGGCGCCGGAGTCGAGGCTGTTTTCCAGCAACTCCTTGATCACCGAAGCCGGGCGCTCAACCACCTCACCGGCGGCAATCTGGTTCGCCAGTCGTGGGCTGAGCAGCTCGATCCGAGCCGTGTTGGTCAGCACCTGGTTCATTCTTTGGCCGCCAGTTCAGTGCCGGGAATGGTCAGGGTCTGACCGATTTTCAGCTCGTCACTCTGCAGGTTGTTGGCGCTGCGCAGGGTGGCCGGGGACACCTGATAACGCACGGCAATCATTGCCAACGTCTCGCCCGGGCTAACCCGATGATCACGTGGACCTTGAGCGATTTTGCCGGAATCACGCAGCCAGGCGATGTAGGTGCCCGGTGGCGGATTCTGCTGGAAGAACTGGCGAACACCGGCGCTGATCGAGCGTGCCAGCGCCTGCTGGTGGTTCGCTGCGGCAAGCTTGGACGCTTCGTTGGCGTTGGAGATGAAGCCGGTTTCCACCAGGATCGACGGAATGTCCGGCGATTTCAGCACCATGAACCCGGCCTGCTCCACCCGTTGTTTGTGCAACGGCGTGACCCGGCTGATGTTGCTCAAGACCTTTTGGCCAACGTCCAGGCTCGAAGTCAAGGAAGCGGTCATCGACAGGTCGAGCAGCACACCGGCCAGCATGCGGTCCTTGTCGTCGAGGCTGACGCTGCCAGCACCACCGATCAAGTCGGAACGGTTTTCACTGTCGGCCAGCCAACGGGCCGTTTCCGAGGTAGCGCCACGATCAGACAGGGCAAACACCGAGGCACCGAAAGCTGCGGCCGAAGGTGCGGCGTCGGCGTGGATCGAAACGAACAGGTCGGCACCCTTCTTGCGGGCGATTTCAGTACGACCGCGCAATGGAATGAAGTAGTCGCCGGTGCGGGTCAGTTCGGCGCGGAAGCCTTTCATGCCGTTGACCTGACGCTGCAGTTCGCGGGCGATGGCCAGCACCACGTCTTTTTCACGCTGACCGCGAGAGCCCGAGGCACCCGGGTCTTCGCCACCGTGACCGGCATCGATGACTACAACAATGTCGCGCTTGCCGGCCGGGGCTGGCGGCAGCTTCACCGCAGGCTCCACCGGAGTGACCGGTACCGGGGCGACCGTCGCGACGTTGGTCGGCGCTGGTATTGGCGCGGCATCGGCAGCGTTATCGAACAAGTCGACCACCAGGCGATTGCCGTACTGGGCGTTTGGCGCCAGGGTAAAACTTTTCGGCGTCACGGCTTTTTTCAGGTCGATGACCACCCGCAGGTCGGTCGGCGTACGTTGAGCCGAGCGCATGGCGGTGATTGGAGTGTTCGAGCTGTTGACGTTCAGTGGCGCCCCCAGAGTCGCGCCGTTGATGTCGATGACCAGCCGATCCGGGGCGGTCAGGGTAAAGACACTGTGCTGGACAGGTCCACTCAGATCGAACACCAGTCGTGTGTTGTCCGGAGCCCGCCACAGGCGAACGCTGTTGACCTTTGTCTCGGCCACAGCGTCGACGGTCACCGCCAAAAACAACAATCCTACGGCAGCTACCATCGCGCGAAAGCGCATACCTAACCCCATCATTTAATTGGTTTCCAATGCCAAAGCGGCACACCACGACTCGCCACGCGAGCCCTGGGACAAAATTTTCAGCGAACGCCCGCCATCTTGCGGGCTAATGGTAATGGTCAGGTCAGGCTTTGGCAAAAAGCCTGCACCCTTTTCTGGCCACTCGATCAGGCACAACGCGTCGTCTTCGAAGTAGTCGCGGATACCGAGGTACTCCAGTTCTTCAGGGTCGACCAAGCGATAGAGGTCGAAATGGAAGGCCCGGATGTCGCCAATCTCGTAGGGTTCAACCAGGGTGAAGGTCGGACTTTTTACCGCGCCCACATGCCCCAAGCCACGGATGATGCCCCGGGACAGCGTAGTTTTCCCCGCGCCCAGATCTCCCTCGAGAAAAATCAGACCGTGCCCTTCAGTGGTTTGTGCGATACGTGCGCCAAATGCGGTCATCGCCTCTTCATCAGCCAGGTACAGGGTTACTTCAGACACGGTGCTTGCTCCTCCAACAACTGACGAATGGCTGGAATCAGATCACTGGCCGCCAGCCCACGGCCCGATTTACCTTCTTGCGCGCCAGCATTGGCGTGCAGCCAGACGGCCAGGCAGGCAGCGTCGAACGCCTCCATGCCTTGCGCCAGCAACGCGCCGACCAGACCGGCCAGCACATCACCCAAACCGGCGGTGGCCATGGCCGGATGGCCCTGATGACACAACGCCAGGCGCCCATCGGGGCTGGCGATCAGGCTGCCGGCGCCTTTCAGCACCACGACAGCTGTATATTTTTTGCTCAATGCGTGAGCGGCAGCGGGACGGTCAGCCTGCACTTCGGCAGTGCTCATCCCCAACAAGCGCGCCGCTTCGCCCGGATGCGGCGTGATCACACAATCCTTGGGCAAGCTCACGTGCTCTGTGGCCAGCAGATTCAATGCGTCGGCGTCCCAGACTTGAGGCAGCTGCGCGTTGGCAGCCGCCGACAAAAGGCTGCGCCCCCAGGAAGCCTGACCCAAGCCTGGGCCGACAACCAGCACGGAAACCTTTTGCAGCAGTTCCATCAGTTGATTGGCCGACGAAGTCCCCAACACCATGGCTTCGGGAATTCTCGCCAGCGCGGCCGGAACATGTTCACTGCGCGTCGCCACGGACACCATGCCCGCACCGCTGCGCAGGGCACTTTGCGCGCTCAGCAGGATGGCGCCACCAAAGCCGCGATCACCGCCGATCAGCAATACATGGCCGAATTTGCCCTTATGGGAAGTTGGAGCCCGGCTCGCCAGACGCGGCAAGGAACTGGCCGTCAGGCGACGTGCACTGATGGCGACTCCGTTAAACGACTCGGGGGAAGCTTGCAGATCGTTGAACACCAACTCGCCGACCACGTCTGCAGCATCGCCGGCGAACAGACCCAGTTTCAGGCCGATGAACGTCACCGTCAGGTCAGCCTGCACCGCAGCGCCGAGTATTCGGCCGGTATCAGCGCACAGCCCCGAAGGGATATCCACTGCCGCTACCGGCAGCCCACTGGCATTGATCGCTGCGATGACGCCCGCGTAGGGCTCTCGCACTTCTCCCGTCAGGCCGGTGCCGAGCAAGGCATCCAGCACGATACCGCGCAACTCTGACTGTGCGCTCCAGGCTTGAACCGCGACACCTTCGGACACGGCCTCGGTATGGGCCAATGCCGCGTCACCCTGTAAACGCTGGGGATCACCGGCCGCCAGCACCCGCACATGCCAGCCCGCACGTCGAGCCAGTACAGCCACCAGATAACCGTCGCCGGCGTTATTGCCGTGGCCGGCCACGACACTCAATTCGTTCGCAGTCGGCCAATGACGGACCAACGCGCGCCAGGCCGCACGCGCCGCGCGCTGCATCAATTCGAAGCCCGGTGTGCCGGCCGCAATCAGGCCCGCATCGAGTGCTCGCACTTGCGCGGCGCTATACAGCGCGTCGGGTAAATCATCTTTAGTGTGCGGCATGCGTCTTCGGGCTCCGATGTCTGGCAGAATTATACGCACCTCAGCTCCGGTTTCTCTCGCCTCATGCCCGCAATTACTACAGACCTGCCCGCCCTCGCCCAATCCATCAAGGATTGGGGCCGCGAGCTGGGCTTTCAGCAAGTCGGCATCAGCGGCCTCGACCTGGCCGAGCATGAGCAGCACCTGGAACGCTGGCTCGCGGCCGGCTACCACGGCGAAATGGAGTACATGGGCGCCCACGGCAGTAAACGCTCACACCCGGAAGAGCTGGTGCCCGGCACGCTTCGGGTCGTTTCCCTACGCATGGACTACCTGCCGGGCGACACCGAAATGGCCAAACGTCTGGCACAACCGGAAAAAGCCTACGTCTCGCGTTATGCCTTGGGCCGCGATTACCACAAATTGATCCGCAAACGCGTGCAACAACTGGCCGATAAAATTCAGGCCGAAATCGGCCCGTTTGGTTTCCGCGCCTTCGTCGACAGCGCGCCGGTGCTGGAAAAAGCCATCGCCGAACAGGCCGGTCTTGGATGGATCGGTAAAAATACCCTGGTCTTGAATCGCAAAGCCGGCAGTTACTTCTTTCTCAGCGAACTGTTTGTCGACCTGCCGCTGCCGGTTGACCCGCCACACAGCACCGAACATTGCGGCCGCTGCACGGCATGCCTCGACATCTGCCCGACCAACGCCTTCGTCGGCCCTTATGTACTCGACGCCCGACGCTGCATTTCCTACCTGACCATCGAACTGAAAAGTGCGATCCCGGAAGATTTGCGGCCATTGATCGGCAATCGGGTGTTCGGTTGCGATGACTGCCAGATCGTCTGCCCGTGGAACCGCTTCGCCCGTCCGTCCGGCGAAAGCGACTTCAAGCCACGGCACAATCTGGACAACGCAGAGTTGGCAGAGCTGTTCATGTGGGATGAGGAGAAGTTTCTCAGCAGCACCGAAGGTTCGCCGTTACGCCGAGCGGGTTATGAGCGCTGGTTGAGAAACCTGGCGGTAGGCCTGGGGAACGCGCCATCAAGCATTCCGGTGCTGGAAGCGTTGAAGGCTCGGCGCGAACACCCTTCAGAACTGGTCCGCGAACACGTGGAATGGGCCCTGAAACAACACGGTCTGGCGTAGGAGCTGCCGAAGGCTGCGATCTTTTGATCTTAAAAATCAAAATCAAAAGATCGCAGCCTGCGGCAGCTCCTACAGGGACCGTGCGATGTCAGGCTTCGTCGTTATAAACGAACTTCGGCATTTCCCAGTGAAAACGGATTGCCAGCAATCGCAGCAGGAAGCCGCCGAACAGGGTGATCAAAATCGCCTGTTCACCGGGTAATTGCAGGTAGATGCAGAGCATGTAGCACCACGCTGCAGCGAACGAGACGCTGGCGTAGAGTTCGCGGCGGAAGATCAGCGGGATGTCGTTGCAGAAGATGTCGCGCAGGATGCCGCCGAACACCCCGGTGATCACACCGCTGACGGACGCCACGAGCATGCCGTGGCCCATTTCCAGCGCGGTCATGCAGCCGATCAGGGTGAACGCCACCAGGCCCACGGCGTCAAGCACCAGAAACAGCGAGCGCAGGTGGCGCATCCAGCGTGCAGCGAACACCGTGAACATCGCCGCCACCGAGGTTAGCACCAGGTATTCCGGGTGCTTGACCCACGTCAACGGGTAGTGACCGAGCAGCACGTCACGCACCGAACCCCCACCCAAAGCCGTGACGCAGGCAATCAGCACCACGCCAAACCAGTCCATCCCGCGACGACCGGCAGACAGGGCACCGGTCATGGCTTCGGCGGTAATGGCGATCAGGTAAAGCATCAGCAACATAGCGGCGGTCCTTGCAGGAAGGCGCGCAGTCTACTCACTTCACCGAAGCCCCAAAAGAGGGCGCCCGAGAATCCAGCCAATCATCACGGGTGACTGTACTGGCCCCATCGCGAGCAAGCTCGCTCCCACAGGATTGCGAGATCCCTGTGGGAGCGAGCTTGGTCCGGGCGGCGATCCGACGATGGGGCCGGTACAGACTCCGGTGGATCAGAACTTGATGAAATGCTTGCGGTAGTGCTGCAGCTCGGCGATCGATTCGCGGATGTCATCAAGGGCCAGGTGAGTGCTGCCCTTTTTGAAGCTGTCGCGCACGTCCGGCGCCCAGCGCGCGGCCAACTCTTTAAGGGTCGAGACGTCGAGGTTGCGGTAGTGGAAGAAGCTTTCCAGGGATTTCATGTGGGTATAAAGGAAGCGGCGATCCTGGCAGATGCTGTTGCCACAGATCGGCGACTTGCCCTTCGGCACCCATTGTTCCAGGAAGGCGATGGTCTGGGCTTCGGCTTCGGCCATGCTGATGCGGCTGTCGCGCACCCGCTGGGTCAGGCCCGAGCCGCCGTGTTGACGGGTATTCCACTCGTCCATGCCGGCGAGAATTTCGTCGCTGTGATGGATGGCGATCACCGGACCTTCGGCCAAGGTGTTCAGGTCACTGTCGGTGACGATGGTGGCCATCTCGATGATGACGTCGGTATCAGGGTTCAGACCGGTCATTTCCAGGTCGATCCAGATCAGATTCTGCGGGTTTTGCATGTGTCGGCTCCTAGGCAATGCTGCGCAGTTTAGCCTAGGCAACTGGCCGGGCGTGCTAAACTCGCGGCCGTTTTACCTAATCGCTGCATTCTTCATACGGAACACCCATGGCCAAACGCCAACTCAATCGTCGTCAAAACTGGCGCATCGAAAAGATTCAGGGCGAACGCGCTGCCCGCGCCGCCAAACGCGAGTCCTCGGCTGTCGAGGCACTTGAGGGTGGCGATCTGGGCCCGGAACAGACCGGCCTGGTGATCGCGCACTTCGGTGTGCAGGTCGAAGTCGAAGCCCTTGATGGCGATCTGGCTGGCCAGGTGTTCCGCTGTCACTTGCGCGCCAACCTGCCGGCGCTGGTGACCGGCGATCAGGTGGTCTGGCGTGCCGGCAACCAGGGTATCGGCGTGATCGTGGCGCAACTGCCGCGCAAAACCGAACTCTGCCGCCCGGACAGTCGTGGTCAGCTCAAGCCTGTCGCGGCTAACGTCGACATGATCGTCATCGTCTTCGCGCCGCTGCCCGAGCCTCACGCCAACTTGATCGACCGCTACCTGGTCGCCGCTGAGCACGCAGGGATTCGTCCGTTGCTGTTGCTCAACAAGTTCGACCTGATCGACGAGCAGAACGCCCCGGCGTTGAATGCCTTGCTGGCGGTTTACCGCACGCTGGGTTACCCGGTGCTGGAAGTCTCGGCGCACCACGGCAACGGCATGGAGCAACTTCAAAAACAACTGGACGGGCGCATCAGCGTGTTCGTCGGTCAGTCCGGCGTCGGCAAGTCTTCGTTGGTCAACAGCCTGTTGCCTGAAGTCGAAGCCCGTGTCGGCCCGCTGTCCGAGTTGTCCGGCCAGGGCACTCACACCACCACTACCGCGCGGTTGTTCCACTTCCCCGGTGGCGGTGAGTTGATCGACTCCCCGGGTATCCGCGAATTCGGCCTGGGCCACGTCAGCCGTGCCGACGTCGAAGCCGGCTTCATCGAGTTCAACGACTTGATCGGCACCTGCCGCTTCCGCGACTGCAAGCACGACCGCGAGCCGGGTTGCGCCCTGCTCAAGGCCCTGGAAGAAGGCCGCGTGCAGCAACAACGGATGAACAGCTACCGCTCGATCATCGCCAGCCTGCCGGAAACCAGCTATTAAGTAGCCTCCCGCAGAGACAAAAAAGCCGCGATCATCTCGCGGCTTTTTTATGGGTCACTGCTTGGGTGGTTCAGCCGGCTTGGCTGGCTCACCCGGTTTCGGCGCCGGGTTGTCGAAGAGGTTCAAGCGCTCCCGAAGCTCATGTGCCGGCAACGGTTCTTTATCCGCCGGTAAAGCGTTCGGATCGACGGGCACTTCGCCTGGACCACCCTCCCCTTGCGTCGGCGTTGGTTCTGGAGCCGGCTCCGTACCTTGCGAACCTTCGATGGCACGCTGGGCTTTCTTGGTCAGCACCACGATGTCGATACGGCGATTGATCGGATTGAACGGGTGCTCGCGATCGAACAACGCCGACGAGGCATAACCGACGACGCGCGCCACCTGTGCATCCGGATAGCTGCCAGCGATCAGCGCACGACGTGCCGCGTTGGCACGGTTGGCCGAGAGCTCCCAGTTACCAAAATCACCCGTGCCCGTGTACGGCTTGGCATCGGTGTGGCCGCTGATGCTGATCTTGTTCGGCACCGCTTTGATGGTGTCAGCCATGGCCAGCAGGATGTCTTCGAAGTACGGCTTCAGACGTGCACTGCCGGAGTCGAACATCGGCCGGTTTTCGGCGTCCACGATCTGGATGCGCAAACCGTCCGGCGTGATTTCGAAACTGATCTGGTCTTTGAATTTCTTCAGCTGCGGGTTCTCTTCGACCTTGGTCTGCAGTTCTTGCAGCAACAGCTCGAGACGCTCCTTCTCGACCTGCTCGGCCATGCCTTCAACCTGCTCGGCGTCGACGGTCACTTTGTCCGGCTGCGGCTGGGATTTCACCTCGGGGTTGAGGGTGTTCTCCGGCGCCAGGGTCGGCGAGCCGCCCAGGTCAATGATGTACGGCGTGCCGCTTTCGGAAAAGCCGACCGGGTCCTTGAAGTAACCGGCGATGGCGATCTTCTGTTCAGGTGTTGCGGTGGACAGCAGCCACAGCACCAGGAAGAACGCCATCATCGCCGTCGCGAAGTCCGCGAAGGCGATTTTCCAGGCGCCCCCGTGATGCCCGCCGGCGATGCGCTTGACGCGCTTGATGATTATCGGCTGGTTATTTTCCATACAGAGTGCTCTGTCTCACAAATACTGTTCCTTTTTGACGGTGCCTGTTGTCGCCATACGGCGTTGCCGCTCCTCGCCATAGCGAGCTATGACTCGTCGCGGCGCCTTGTCTGGCAACAACAGTCACTCGCCAAAAAAGGAACGTATTTGTGAAACAGAGCACTATCGACCGCGAACCGCTTGTTCCAGCTCAGCGAAGCTAGGACGGTGCGCCGGGTACAGAACCTTGCGACCGAACTCTACCGCCAGCGATGGCGGCATGCCGGAAGCGGAAGCGACCAGCGAGGCCTTGATGGCTTCGTAGACGTTCAGTTCTTCCTTGGCATCGTGGGCCAGGGAATGGGCCAGCGGACCGAAGAAACCGTACGCCGCGAGAATACCGAAGAAGGTACCGACGAGTGCCGCACCGACGTGCAGGCCGATGGACTTCTGATCGCCTTCACCCAGGGAAGCCATGGTCACCACGATACCGAGTACCGCCGCGACGATACCGAAACCGGGCATGGCGTCGGCAATACCGTTCACCGCGTGGGACGGGTGTTCGAGGTCTTCCTTGAGGCTGTAAAGCTCCATGTCGAACAGGCCTTCAAGCTCATGGGGAGCCATGTTGCCGGAGGACATGATGCGCAGGTAATCGCAGATGAACGCGGTCATGCGTTCGTCTTTGAGCACAGTCGGGTACTTGGCGAAAATCGGGCTTGCTGCGGCGTCTTCGATGTCGCCTTCGATGGCCATCATGCCTTCGCGGCGGCTCTTGTTGAGGATCTCGTAGATCAGGCCCAGCACTTCCAGATAGAACGTGTGGTTGAAACGCGAAGTGAACATGCCCAAGGATTTCTTGAGCACATGCATGGTCATGTAACCGGGGTTGGCCTGCAGAAATGCACCGAGTGCAGCACCACCGATAATCATCACCTCGAAGGGCTGAATCAGGGCGGCAATTTTGCCGTGGGAAAGCACGTATCCGCCGAGCACGCTCGCGAATACGACGATGATGCCGATTAATTTAGCCATAGGTAGGAGAGCACTTACTGAGTCGGGTTCAAGGTCATATTCGGAAGTTAAAAAATCTCTTCTTCTACTTATCGGCAAAACTGCGCCAGACTATAGCCAGTTCAGGCGAAAAGCCAATTTGGCCCGCTCCGGGCATAGGTAATGCAGACGATGATCGCGTCCAACCATGGCTAACGAAACGAACGTTCCAACTCCAAAACCGACCACTCTCGAAGGCTGGATCAAGCTTCTCGATGGGGTGCGCCTGCCAGTTCCGCAAGCCAGTCATGACCGCGTCTGCAAGGCCATCGTCAACAGTCGCAGTTCCCTGCGCGATATCGCCGAACTGATACAGGACAGCCCCGCGCTGGCCTTGAGCGTGATTCGCGAAGCCAATCGCCACACCCACGGCAGCATGACCGAGCCTGCGGAGAACCTTGAGATGGCGATCAATCGCCTCGGTTTGAAGCGCACCGAAGAACTGCTCGCCCGGTTGCCTGTCCAGCCGCAATCGGAGATCCCGATCGCCCTGCGTCAGTTGCAGCTGATCAGCCAGCACGCGACCCAGCAGGCCAACGGTTTTTTCGCCAGTCGCCTGGCGCGGCTGTGGCAGGACATCCACTGGGGCAGCCTGCTGTTTCTCTCGCCGCTCTGGCCGATGGCGTTGACCCATCCGCAGTTGCTCGAAGAGTGGGAGCTGCGGGTCATCCACAAAGGCGAGTCGGCGCGCAAAGTCGAAAAGCAGTTGTTCGGCGCGCGCCTGCTGGAAATCTGCCTGGCGCTCGCGGACATCTGGCGCCTGCCGATCTGGGTGCAGCAAGGTTATCGGCTGCTGCTCAACGAGCAACGTGAGCTGGTGAAAGTGCTGCGCATCGCGCGCGACAGCGATCATCCATTGCGCCAGCAGAACCGCCTCGACGACGATCCGACCCTGCGCCGCTGGCTCAATCAACCGGCCAATACGGTGCTGCTGGCCAACGGTCTGGCGCTGTCGGCGCAACAGGCCTGGGACAGTCCGCACAGTGAACGCTGGCAGTACTTGACCAGTCTTTACCTGCAAATGCCGATGGACGAAGTGCAACAGCAGTTGCACCAACAGGCCGCCAACAGCGCCCGCCATCACGCTATGCCGGACCTCTGGCACCCGGCCGTTGCACTGATCTGGCCGTGGGGTATGAACCGCGTTCACGCTGGATTGCTGCCAGCCCCGGCACCGACGGCCGAAGACCTGGCGAAATGGCGCAGACAGTGTGCCGAGTTGCTGGTCGAGCCCAGCCGCTTCACCAATGCCATGCACTTGACCACCTCTGCCCGGGACGCGTTGGTCGCATGCGGCATGCGTCGGGTGATGATCCTGATGGCCGACCGCACTCACGCCAATCTGCGGGTGCACCAGACGGCCGGGCTGCCAAAAGAAGTGGCCGGCCTGAACTTCGTTGTCAGCCAGAGCACCGTGCTGCAACGCCTGCTCTCGCAGCAGGCTCAGGTACGCCTGACGCCGTCCAACAACGCACAATTTTCCGCCCTGTTACCGGCCAGCCTGCGCTCACAATTTGGCGGCGAACACTTGCTGCTGCGTTCACTGGTCAATAATGGTCGGGTGATCATGATTGTGGTGGCGGATCAGGGCGGTGGGCCGTTCTCTGAAATCACTGTGCAAGCCTTCGGCAAAACTGCGCAGTGCATCGAAAAGGCACTGCACAGCTTTAGCCACCGCGGCCAATGACGCTGCGCTACAATCCTCCCCTTTGTGTTCTGGAGACCTCACATGTCTGACTTCTCTGGCTTGCCGCTGGTGATCGAGCCGAGCGACTTGCTCCCTCGTCTCGACGCCCGCGAACTGATTCTGGTGGACCTGACCAGCAGCGCCCGCTATGCCGAAGGGCATATCCCCGGTGCGCGTTTTGTCGATCCGAAACGCACCCAGCTCGGTCACGCGCCTGCGCCGGGACTGATGCCGCCGCAAGCGGCGCTCGAAGCGTTGTTCGGCGAGCTGGGACACAACCCCGATGCGGTCTACGTGGTCTATGACGACGAAGGCGGCGGTTGGGCCGGGCGCTTTATCTGGCTGCTGGATGTCATCGGCCACAGCAAGTACCACTATGTCGACGGCGGCCTGAAAGCCTGGCTGGCAGAAGGCTTGCCCATGTCGATCCAGATCCCGGCAGCGGTCGGCGGCCCGGTTGCGTTGACCTTGCACGACGAACCCACCGCCACCCGCGAGTACCTGCAAAGCCGTCTCGGTGCCGCCGACCTGGCGATCTGGGACGCACGCGGGCCGCTGGAGTACTCCGGCGAGAAAGTCCTGGCGGCCAAGGCCGGGCACATTCCCGGCGCGGTCAATTTCGAATGGACCGCGGGCATGGATCCGGCGCGCAACCTGCGTATCCGCACCGACATGCCGCAGATCCTGGAAAAACTCGGGATCAGCAAAGACAAAGAAGTAATTACCCACTGCCAGACTCACCATCGATCTGGCTTCACCTATCTGGTGGCCAAATCCCTCGGTTATCCGCGGGTCAAAGGCTACGCCGGTTCCTGGGGCGAATGGGGCAACCACCCCGATACGCCCGTAGAGATTTAAGGTTTTTAAGGACAGTTAATGAATAAGCGTTTGTTTATCCTCAGCCAATACCTGCTGCCCCATCACCTGCTGTCGCGACTGGCCGGCTGCATTGCCGAATGTCGCGTGCGCTGGTTCAAGAACGCCTTCACCGCCTGGTTCGCCAAGCGTTATCAGGTGGACATGTCGCAGGCTCTGGTCGAAGACCTGACTGCCTATGAGCACTTCAATGCGTTCTTCACTCGCGCCTTGAAGGACGGCGCTCGCCCGCTGGACCAGACCCCAGGCGCAATCCTCAGCCCGGCCGACGGCGCGGTCAGCCAACTTGGCCCGATCGAACACGGTCGCGTGTTCCAGGCCAAGGGTCACAGCTTCAGCGTGCTGGAATTGCTGGGCGGCGACGCTGCCAACGCAGCGCCGTTCATGGGCGGTGATTTCGCGACTATTTATCTGTCGCCGAAGGACTACCACCGCGTGCACATGCCGTTGGCCGGCACCCTGCGCGAGATGGTCTATATCCCGGGCCGGATCTTCTCGGTCAACCAGACCACCGCCGAAAACGTTCCTGAATTGTTCGCCCGCAACGAGCGTGTGGCGTGCATTTTCGACACCGAGCGCGGGCCGATGGCCGTGGTGTTGGTGGGCGCGATGATCGTTGCGTCGATCGAAACCGTCTGGGCCGGGTTGGTCACGCCGCCGAAACGCGAGCTGAAAACCTTCCGCTACGACGAAGCTGCCCGTGCGCCGATCCATTTGGAGAAAGGTGCAGAACTGGGTCGCTTCAAGCTGGGTTCGACCGCTGTCGTGCTGTTCGGGCCTGATCAAGTGAAGTGGGCTGAAGAGCTGGCGGCCGGTTCGCCGGTGCAGATGGGCCAGGGCATGGGCCTGGCAAAAGCCTGATCACTGATCCGAACCCGCGAACGTCTTCGCGGGGTCGGACATTTCGGTGGTGCCGTTACTCTATCTGTCCACGAAAGCCGATCGGCCCTTCGTTGGCGTAGGTATTGGTGCCACTGAGGTTTTTCCCTCCATCACTGGAGGTCACGCTCAACGCCACAACGTTCTGATTATCCCGACCTCCGATGACCCATTTGCCACCCGGATGCCAGGGGGCATCGTTGCCGCCCCACTGATTTTCAACGTTGTACTGGTTCTGGCCCGTGCGCTGAGCCTTGAAGCCAATGGGACCTTCACCCGCATACGTCATGGTGCCGGTGAAACTCTTCCCGCCATCGCCCGATTTGATATCGATCGCGACAACTTTCTGGTTGTCCCGCGCGCCTAGCGTCCAGTCTCCGCCCGGATGCCAGGGTGCCGAACTACCGCCCCATTGATTTGCCACTACATATCTAGACATAAACTTCATCTCCTTGAAGTTACAAAGAGACCTGCCCTGCGTAGGCAGCAGGCCGTACGACTGTCAGATTAGTAGTACGCCCGGAGGGCACTCGACTGACAGACAAACGGTAGAAACCCATAGCTGTTACAGTGAGGTCATTCACTGCCCATTTCCCGGTTGGAGTTTTTCCACGGCATGAATGAGACCAGTCCCCACCTGTTGCTTCGCGCCCCGATCCCGACGCTGTTGCGCCTGTCGTTCTGTGACCCCACCCCGCGTGATCTCAAGCGCTGGATCGCCAACCTGCCCAAAGCCAATATCGGCGAAACCGCTCGCCAGCTCTATCAAGGCTTGAGCGAACTCAACCAGCTGCTCACGCCCAGCGACAATCGCCTGCAATTGCTCGAACTGCTGCGCCCCGAGGTGTATTACGTCTGCAAACACCTTGAGCGGCACTTCCTTCATCAGTCGATTGTCCTCGACGAGCGTTCGCGCAAGATCGCCAACCTCTGTCAGGCGCTGCAGAGTCATTTGGCCATTGGCTATAAACAGATTGTCGTGCGCATCACGCCACGCTTCAGCAAAGACCGTGCGCCACTGCTGGCCCAGGCACTGCAACGGGCGATCCATTGCCTGAACGGGCCGCTGATTCGCTCTACCGAACTGTATTGTCCGGTGCCGGAAGGCCTGTGGCTGGAGCTGCATCAGCTCTACCGGATCGCCTGCGCGCACCGGCTCCAGCACACGAGCCTGCGCGATGAGCTGGCCAACCAGAGGCAAAACCTGAGCATCGAACAGACTTACGTGGTCGCCCTGCTGTTGGGCGCCTCACGCTGCAACCAACTGCGCCAGAACCAGATTGCCCGGGTGGCCGAGGTGCTGGAGCCCTGGAGCCACTGGATCAAGCTGCAACCCGGCAAACCAGCCTCCGGGCTGTTTGCCGTCTCGCCAGACCTCGACACTGGACCGCGTTACCGCACCAAGTTCCGGGCCGAGCAGCAAGAGAGCTTATTGGGGATTGATCCGCAGGGGTTGGTCGAGGCAATTGAAGCTCATTTGCAAAAAACCGACAGTTCATCGCCACTGCCCGTGCCGGCAGGGTTAAACCTGGATACGTTGCAACACCTTCATGCCGCCTGGGGCCAGACGGCCGAGCGCGGTTTCCAGCGCACCGTCGGCCAAGGCACGTTGACCCTGTGCATAGGCATGAGCGCGCTGCACTTTTATCTGGGTGGGCAACGCTCATTCAGCGACATCCTGAAAAACCACGGCGCCCAGCCTGCACAATTTTCGGTAACGTCAGTGACCGGCCGGGAAAAGGACCAATGGCACCAGGCCTTCGACGCCGCCCCCCAAGGCAATCCAGACGCTCTATTGCCCTACGAAGAGATCGAATACCCGCACCTTCAGAATGACGACAGCCACGAAGCATCCGACCGCAATCAGCACTTTCCGACCCATGTCCTGTCAGTGGTCAATCACAGCCCCGGCGGTTACTGCCTGGCCTGGCCTGGCGCAGTGCCTGCCGAATTACAGGCGGGTGAGATGATCGGTATCGAGGACTCTGCCGGTCAGGGTTGGAGCATCGCGGTGGTGCGCTGGATCCGCCAGGTGCGCGGCGGTGGCACGCAAATGGGCGTCGAACAGGTTGCACCCTTCGCCGAACCTTGCGGCCTGCAATTGGTACGCACCCGTGATGACCACAGCCAATACCTTCGCGGTCTGTTGCTGCCGCAAATCAGCGCCATCGACGTGCCGGCCACTCTAATCGCACCGCGCCTGCCCTTTCACGAGGGCAACAAAGTCATGATCAATACCCACGGCGAGGAACGCCGGGTCGGGCTGGAGCGGCGGGTGGCGAGCACCAACAGCTTTAATCAGTTCGCCTACCGTCCACTGGAGACCGCCAGAAACGACAACGCCGCGGTGAGCGGCGTTGAGGAGGATTTTAATTTGTTGTGGAAGTCGTTGTGAGTCTGTGAAACCGCAGCGCGCCCATCGCGAGCAAGCTCGCTCCCACACTTGATCTGCTGTGAACACACCATTTGTGAACACCAGAGATCCAATGTGGGAGCGAGCTTGCTCGCGATGGCGCCAGATCAGGCAATAAAGAACTCAGAGCTGCCCGTCGCGATCCCGGAAGCCCAGCAGATACAGCACGCCATCCAGCCCAAGGGTGGAAATCGCCTGCTTCGCCGACTGCTTCACCAGCGGCTTGGCACGGAACGCCACGCCCAACCCGGCAATCGCCAGCATTGGCAAATCGTTGGCGCCGTCGCCGACCGCAATGGTCTGCTCCAGACGCAAACCTTCCTTGTGCGCCAGCTCCTTCAGCAAGTCCGCCTTGCGTTGCGCATCAACAATCGGCTCGACCGCCACGCCGGTGACCTTGCCGTCGACCACTTCCAGTTCATTGGCAAACACATAGTCGATACCTAACTTGGCCTGCAATTGCTTGGCGAAGTAGGTAAAGCCGCCCGACAGGATCGCGGTTTTGTAGCCCAGACGCTTGAGTTCGGCGAACAGGGTTTCGGCACCTTCGGTCAGGCGCAGGGAGGCGCCGATGGAATCCAGTACGCTGACATCCAGCCCTTTCAACAAGGCCAGGCGCTCCTTGAAGCTGGCGCGGAAGTCCAATTCGCCGGCCATCGCCCGCTCGGTGATCGCAGACACCTGATCGCCCACACCGGCAGCCTTGGCCAGTTCGTCGATCACTTCGGCTTCGATCAGCGTCGAGTCCATGTCGAACACCGCCAGACGACGGTTACGACGGAACAGAGAATCTTCCTGGAAGGCGATGTCGACGTTCAGTTCCTGCGCGACGCTGAGGAATTCGGCCCGTAGCGCTTGCGGATCAGCCGCTTCACCACGAACGGAAAACTCGATGCAGCCCTTGCCCTGATCGGCCGGGGTGTCCAGCGGCATGCGCCCGGACAGACGATCGATGTGGTCGATGTTCAAGCCATACTTGGCGGTGATCGAACTCACGGCCTGCAATTGCCCGGCGGTCACTTTGCGGGTCAGCAGGGTCACGATGTGGCGTTTCTTGCCCTGATTGCCAACCCACTGCTGGTAATCCTCTTCGGACACCGGCGTGAAACGCACCTGCTGATCGAGCTTGTACGCCGTGAACAGGATGTCCTTGAGCACCGACTTGCCTTGCTCGGTGTCAGGAATTTCAACCAGGATGCCGAACGACAAGGTGTCGTGGATCACCGCCTGACCAATGTCAAGAATGTTCACACCACCCTGGGCCAGAACGCCGGTAATGGCCGCAGTCAGACCCGGACGGTCGACTCCCGTGATGTTTATCAGGACGATTTCGCGCAAGGCGCACCCCCGCAGGTGGAAAAAAACCGCATTCTACCCACTTTCAGTGACCATCGGGCACCGTGAGCGCTTTGACGGTCTAGGGCCTGTCGCTATACTGCGCGTCAACTTCACGGACAAAAGAGCCGAGCTCAAGTGAACCGGCCCACGCCAGTAAAAACCGATAACTTCTTTCTGCTGATCTTCCGTGCACTGCGCCACCGCCGTGTACCGATTGCATTGCGCATCGCCAGCCATAACGTGATCCTGGTCGCTCTGGCCCTGGTGATCTATGCCTGTGTGATGGGTTTGCAGTTCAAGCAGGCCATGCACGAGCAGGCGGATGCCCTGGGCGAAAGCCTGACCACCCAGACTGCCACGTCCGCCACGGAGCTGTTGGTGTCCAACGACATCCTCAGCCTCAACGTGCTGCTCAACAACCTGACCAAAAACAAGCTGGTGGCTCACGCTGCCATCTACAGCGTGGATAATCGCATCCTCGCCGAAGCCGGTCAGCGCCCCAAGCATAGCCTGCTCGGCGAAGCCCAAGGCATGTACCAGAGCAAGATCACTTTCCAGGATGTGACTGCCGGGCAACTGCGCATCAGCCTGGACATGGATCAGTTCCAGCAGCCGATGACCATCAGCCTGCAAAGCATGGGCATTTTGAGCGCGATTCTGCTGGCGCTGTCCCTGGCCTTGAGCCTGCGCCTGGGTCGGCACATCTCCACGCCGTTGCTGCAATTGCGGGTGTGGCTGCGCCATATCGACGAGTACACCCCGGCCACCGAGCGTCAGGATGAGATCGGCGACCTGGCTCGCCAGCTGCACGCCGACTTCGCGCCGGAGCCCGCCGAGCCGGAACCCGCTCCCGAGCCTGAATACGACGAAAGCGACTACGAAGACGCGGACGATAACGAGCCAACCTTCGAAGTGCGCAATTTGCGTGACCCGAGTTTCGATGAATCCAAGCCTGTGGCTGGCCTCAAACCTGCGCCACGGCGCAGTGTCAGCACCGTTGAAGACGATGATGACGACGATGCATTTGCCGACCTGATTGATGAATCAGCGTCGACCGCGCCGAAACCGGTAGCCAAACCGCAACCATCGAACGTGCCGCAGCACAGCGCGGTGCTGGCCGTGCAACTGGGCGCTCAGGATCAACTGCGTCGTCTGCCCCGCACACGTCTGGAAGAACTGCTCAAACGCTATCGCGACTGCCTCGATCAGGCCGCCTCGCTCTACCAGAGCGAGCTGCACACCCTGAACGATGGCAGCACGCTGATGCTGTTCCACACCGAAGACAGCGGCGACGACTACCTGACCAACGCCATCTGCTGCGGTGAATTGTTGCGAGCTCTGGGCCATCAGTTGCAGATCGAAGTCGCTGACAGCGGCATCACCCTGCAATTGCAGTTGGGCCTGACACTGGGTGACGAGCTGTTCGGCCTCAGCCAGATTGATCTGCTGCTGACCGAAACCGCTCAGGATGCGCTGGCCCTGTCGCAACACAGCCGCAACCTGTTGCTGGTGGAGCGCAAGATCGGTGACGACGCGTTGATCCGCCAGCGTGCGCGAATCCGACCGATCGCAAGCCCGGAAGGCGCTTGTTGCGTAGAGCGACTGATGGAGCCTTATCCGTCGATGCTCGAGCGGCAACTGGCGCGGATGCATGAGCGCCGGGCGTAAATCTTAGAAGCTACAACCGAGCCCGCAGATGATCACTCGTCTGCGGGCTTTTTGTTGCCTGCTCTGGCCTCATCGCGAGCAAGCTCGCGATGAGGCCAGGACAGACAGCAGAGATCTCTGAACTGCAGAAATCGGCATAGGGGACGGCC
>NZ_LACH01000076.1:2559-86506 GCF_000968015.1 Pseudomonas fluorescens | reverse complement strand
ATTGACTATAACGATGCTGAAAGTTTTAGCGTTGTCAGCCAGGAAGTTCGTGTTATTCATCGTTCAGGCGCTCAATGATGTTGTATTTAATTGTGGAAATAATTGAGCCTGTATACGGATTTTGCTTGTTTTTCCGGGCAAAATTTTGCATGGCTATCGAGAACAATTTGTTAAGTCGCTTTGTCATGCATAATAACCATGGCTTACTCGGGTCTGATTTAGAGCAGTAGATGCGGACTTCATCGTATAAGGATCTGCTCTATAGGTAAATATCCGTGACTTGATTCGTTTGCATCAGGGGCTGGTCAGGCGAGTGCCTTGGGACGATGCGAGCTGAGCTTGCGTAAGGTATTCAGGTAATTTGTCGCGTCCTGCGCTGCGCACATGTGCCGGTTGAGCGTGCGTGGGGGCACGCGATTCATTTTTAGGGGGACGACCACATCGGCGTGGCGCCTCTGGCTATGGCCACCGGTGCGGGAGCTGCCAATCACAGGGTTTCAACACTTGCCTGTTTTCAGACATACCAAGACACACAGACCCCTTTTTCTCTTCTGGTCGGAGAAGCCCAAACGAACCTCTGCTCCCGTACGATCGGCTATCGCCTTGACGATTGATAACCCCAACCCGGAGCCTGCTTCATTGGTCCCAAGGCTGCGATAAAACGGATCGAATACCCGCGTGTGTTCCTCTAAAGAGATTCCTGGGCCCGAGTCTTTGATCTGCAGGATTGCAGTCTCTTGCACCCGCTCAACCGCAAGGTCAATCCGTCCGCCATGCGGGGTGTAACGGATCGCGTTATCCACCAGATTCTTGATCAGGATTAACAGGTCCATCTCATTGATGAAGACATGCACGTCCTCGATACTCTCAACACCAATATCGATGTGTTTGCGTTCTGCCAACGGTAATAAATCCTCCAATACACGTCGATAGATCTCATGGACTGAAACGGCTGTCTGTGGTCGATCGGAGCTCGATTGTGCGGCAGCCAGGGTCAGCAGTTGATCGATCAGATTTCTGCCGCGCTCTATCCCCTGCGACAACGACAACAGGCGCTCACGGGCCAGCGCCGGCATCTCAGTGGCGGCCAGTCGCTCAGCTTGCAGGGAAAGAGCCGTCATGGGTGAACGCAGTTCGTGGGCAGCGTCAGCGACGAAACGACGCTGGTTCTCCATGGACTGCGCAACACGCGCGAGCAAGCGATTGATAGCCACGACGAAAGGCCGAATCTCGGTCGGCAAATGGCGCTCGTCGATAGGGTGCAGTGCCTGTTCATCGCGTCGATCGATGTCAGCCGAAAGGGCGGCAATCGGACGGAACAGTTTGCGCACCAGGTCGCCCACCACCAGCAATAGCACCGGAAACAGAATGAGAAACGGCAGCAAACTTCGCCAGGCGCTCTCGCGGGCTTCTTTGTTGCGGACGCCGGTTTCTTGAGCGACGACGATGCGTTCACCGCGGGCTGTGGTTCTGACCAGCACACGAAAGTCTTCGCCGATGACATTCAAGGTTGAGAGGCCATCGGCAAGCGTGGTGGGGAAGGGCAGTGGTATCAGGGTGTCATCGTTGCCGATTGCTTTACTGCCATCGGCCAGGTATTGCACGATGACCCTGGATTCTTCATTGTCGCCGTCGACTTCCTGGGATGCGGGATAGCGCAGGGACATCTGCTGTCGATCAAACAAGACGGCCACCTGACGCAAGGTATCGTCCTGCATTTCGTGGGCCTCGTCGAACGCAGAGACAAACGCAAAAATCCCGGCCAGCACCGCAACGATCAGGATGGCCAGCGATAGCGTCACGGACAGGCGTAGTTGTACCGAGTCCCTCAAACGCTTTTTGAAACCATCCATCCCATCCCCCTGACGTTCTTGATGATATGGCTACCCAGCTTGCGTCGTAGGGAGTGAATCAAAAATTCCACCGCGTTGCTTTCCACTTCATTGCCCCAACCATAGAGGCGGTCTTCGAGTTCACTGCGCGAGAGAATTGCGCCTGGCCGAATCATCAATGCCTGCAGCAGGGCGAACTCACGACTGGACAATTGGATGTCGCGATTTTCCAAGGTGGTGGCTTGTTTGGAGATCAAGTCCAGCGACACTGCGCCATTGTCCAGCACGGACAGGGCAGCGCCCCCTCTACGACGAAGCACGGCTCGTATACGGGCCAGCAGCTCCGCCATATCGAACGGTTTGAGCAGGTAGTCGTCAGCGCCGCCGTCAAGGCCGCGCAGGCGATCTCCCAGGTCGTCCCGTGCGGTGATGATCAGCAGTGGCACAGGGTTGTTGCGCCCGCGAATGCTGTCGAGTACATCCAGTCCGTCCTTCCCGGGCAACCCAAGATCCAGTAGCACCAGGTCATAGTGTTGGGTGTCCAGCGTTGCAAGAGCGGTGAAACCGTCTTTTACCCAGTCAGTGGCATAACTCGCATCGTTCAGGGCGCCCTGGGTCGCATCGCCAATCATCGGGTCGTCTTCAACCAGCAATATCCGCATTTGCCGCTCCAGAAAAAGGCGCGACCGTCATGACCGTCGCGCCCGTATTGAAGCATCTGTACAAATGTTTGTCCGCTGCGGGATCAACTTCGGGATCAGGATGTGCCCTTCATCGAATCGAAGGCCTTCAACAGCCCATCCATCATAGCCTTGCAGTCGTTCTGTTGCGGGTTACTGGCGCGCAAGGCATCGAGCGCGCGGTCGATCGCCTTGTCCACGACATGCCAGTCGCTGGCGGCGCGAGGTTTGATCCCGGCCTCGGCCGAGTCCCAGGCAGTTTCCAGATCCTTGATGCGGGCTTTCGCACCGGGCAGATCATTTTTGTCGACGAGCACGGCAACGTCGGCGGCTATGTTGCGGAACTCGGACAGATCTCCCAACTTTGAACTCGATTGGGATTGAGTGCTTACCGAGCTTGAGGTCGTACCTGTATTGGGTTTGTCGGCAGGTTTCGAGCAACCGGCGGCGACGCTGAGCAAAAAAATCGACGAGACGATGGCAACGTGGCGAATGATGTTTTGAATCTGGCGCATGACGATTCCTTAAATGACTTTCGGGTGTTTACTGAGTAACTGTTTTGCGATTGCCGACGGTGATTTGCGCGACCGTAACCAGAATGACAATGACGCACAGGAAGATGGCACTGGTCCAGGTGGCACCCATTCCGAGACCACCGTAAGTTTTGGCTTGGGTGAGCAAGTCGCCCAGGGAAGCGCCGAACGGGCGCGTCAGGATGTAGGCGATCCAGAACGTCAGCACCATATTGCCGCCCATGCGCCAGGCCACCAGGGTGACAGCGATCAGCGCTCCGAAGATCACGGCACCGAGGGTGAAACCCAGACCCAAGGCTTCGGTAGCCAGGTCACCGGCGGCGGTCCCCAGGGCAAAGGTGCAGAGCACCGTGGCCCAGTAAAACAACTCGCGCCGCGGCGTGATGATTTCCCGGATCGATACGTTGTGTTCGGTCCGGTACCAGACCAGGAAGTTAATCGCCAGCAAGGCGGAAAATACGGCCGTGCTGGTGTACAGACTGACGTCCAGTACGTCGGTCAAAATGTCGGTGATTTGTGTCCCGACGATGCTCACCAACACGACGGTCAACCAGTAAATCCAGGGCGTGTAGGCTTTGGTGCGTAATTGGTAGGACATCGCGATTGCCAGTAAAACCGCCATGCCGATACTGGTCGGGCCCGCGCCGAAGCCGGCATCGACGGCAAGAAAGTCAGCACCGGTTTCACCCACGGTCGTGGACAAGATCTTGATCACCCAGAATGACAGCGTCACTTCGGGCACTTTGTTGAGCCAGCCGGCTATTGCGGGTTTCATAGGCGGGTAGCCTCTCCTGAGCAGCGCGGAATGTGCGCCAGGAAGAAGGTACGTAGCGAAACTTAGCTGAGCCTGAGGGGAGGTCAATTGGCAGGGGCGAGGGATAAGCAGGATGAGTTGGAGGTATTACTAACGAAAGGAGTTTCGTCAACGCGGCAGGCGGCTCGCACGGACGATTTACAGGGGCTATAGATGCGTATTATTCCGGGCACAGAGCTTGTACCCAATCCCATGTACAGTATGCAGCAGTGGTTCATCAAAGGCTTTGTCCAGCGCCCGTCTCAACATGTGGATGTTACTGCGAAGGCTGTCACTGCTAGTTGGATGACGCCCCCAAACGAGATCTTCCAGTTCAGTCCGTTTGACAACATGAGGGCTCCTGCGCATGAGGGTTTCCAAGAGTTTCATGCAGGTAGGATTCACCTTGATGGGGGTCCCGGCGCGAGAGATTTCCATGGTGTCTAAATCAAACTTCAGATCGGCTACAACCAAAATCCGATTCATTTTGCCAACGCGGCGCGATACTACGGCTTCGATCCTGGCAAGAATCTCAGACATGGCAAAGGGCTTGGTGACGTAGTCGTCAGCACCGACCTTAAAACCAGCCAGGCGATCTTCCAGTTGGTCCCGTGCACTCAACATCACAATGGCAATGTCAGATTTGGAATTCTCGCGCAAGCTTCGGCAGATCTGATTGCCATCGATGCCTGGGAGCATGACGTCCAGAACAATCGCATCAAAGTCTTTCGAGGCAGCAAGATGAAGCCCGCTCAGTCCATCTAGTGCTCCCTCTACGTTGTGGCCCTTTAGCGTGAAAAACTCCATCAGATTGTCGTGAATGTCACGATTGTCCTCGATAATCAATATATTCACTGCATAGCCTTTAAGCTTCTAATCAAGTTAAACAAACTCCGACGGTCATGGAGGGAAGAACAACCTTCTCTCTCTCTATCGGTCATCAGCATATTCGATGCCCGAGCGAAAGCCTCAATTTTGTATTCTGCCGCGTTCAGCCGCCGCGCACGAATGACTCGTGTAATCTTTTCGCGCCTAGGTTAGGCGGCAAGCCGTTATTCAGCAGAGTCGGCTACGCTTGAGCGGTCAGCAGAGAAAGCTCGATTCAAAAAGGAGATAGAGGGGTATGCATGGATGCGGATTGGTAGGGGACTTGCTCCACTTGGCCCTTTATTTGATGACCACTACCTTTTGGGTGTTTTTTTGGATGGTTGGCATTTTCAATGCCAGGGGCCGTCTAAAAAGTCTCTTGGGTGCCCACGCATTGATGATTTGTATGCTGTTGTTCCCAGTGTTGCCCGCGACATTTATTGGTGGGGCGTTGATTGCTTTTGGTGTTGAAGGTCTGATCTGGGGTCTGTGTATTGCAGGGATAGGATTTCCCATTGCGGGCATGCAATGGGTCCAGCGTTACGTTAAAAATCGATCCTGACAGAAGGGGTAAGTCGATGACCACTCCGGCCTTAGAGTCCGCACTACAGAAAATTCACATCACGTTGACCTTTCAGCGACAGGTGGATGATTAGCATACAATTCTGGCCACTGGAGAAAGCCAATGAGCGCCCCTGTCAAACTTAAATTTTCCGAAAAATACGATAAAGATCACGCAAAACAATACTACCTGAAGCATCAGGATGGTCTGTCGCGGAAACTGTCCCATTATCGGGACGTACAGATGGCGCGCGATGCGTTACACAAGGCGGGAGACCCCGGACTGGTTCTCGACCTTCCATGCGGTGCGGGGCGGTTCTGGCCCTTGCTTGCAGAAAATCCTAATCGAATCATCATCGGCGCAGACAATTCGCCGGATATGATCAACACCGCTCTTGAGAATCAACCTGCCGATATAGTCAAGCGTGTGAAGACTCTCGAGACTTCAGCGTTCGCCATCGATCTACCTGGTAATTCGGTCGACAGTATTTTCAGCATGCGGTTGATTCATCATATCGGTGAATCTGCGCATCGATTGGCGATGCTGCGAGAGTTTCATCGGGTGACGCGAGACACCGTCATCTTGTCGATGTGGGTCGATGGCAACTTTAAGTCATGGAAGCGCAAGCGCCACGAACAACGGCGTAAGGCAAGGGGCGAGCAGAGTGGATACCAGAACAGGTTTGTTATTCCTCGATCCGTCGCAGAAGCTGAGTTCAAGCAAGCCGGATTCGTCATCGATAGCAAGTCTGACTTTATCCCGTTTTATGCAATGTGGCGTGTTTACGTTCTGCGCAAGATTTAAACGCTGATCAAAGTGTCCAGAGCTGTCTCGGCGATTCGAGCCGGCTAAACAAACCTTCCGTGAATCCCCTCACCTTTGCCTGATAAACCCGGTGCCGTGAACGTTGCGCCACGCAACACTAGCCCCGGGTTTCAGTCATCACAGCGCGACGTTGGCATTCCACTTTTGGTGTGGAATGGGCAACCTGCACGAATCATCTCGCCCCATCGGGAAGTACTGAAACCCTCAGTGTGTGAGACGCTCTGCGTCGTACAGGTTGCGGCCATCAAAGATCACAGGGGCTTTGAGCCGTTTGTGGATCAGGTCGAAATCCGGCGCCTTGAATTGTTGCCACTCGGTGCAAATGATCAACGCATCGGCTCCACTGAGCGTTGCTTCCGGTGTGCCCATCAGGCTCAGGTTGGGGTGGTCCTGATACAACGTGCGCGACGTGATGCGAGAGATTTATGCGCCGTTCAATCGTAATCATGACCGCATCATGTTCATGAACCTGCGTAGCGCCGAGCAGATCAAATACGCCGCCAACTGCATGTGCATGCTGGCGACCAAGATCAGCTTCATCAACCAGATCGCCGAAAAACCGGATGGAAATCGTTTATCAGCAAACCAGACACACACTATTGAAACTTTGATCGCACTCACGCCTTAATGGGGAAAGTCTTACAGACTTTGGTGGTTTTGTATTACGTTCAAGTCATTTTGGTTTTTATTGCTTTCTAATGATTAGAGACCACTTTGATTAAATGATTTGCCAACTGCCGACACGATTGGTTGCCAGAATGTGCCAGTCGAAGGATCGGTTTGATTTTTAGAGCTCAAGGTTTGCTGAGAATGTGGGCATGGCCGATGGAATCCCAGTAGTGGTCCGCCGACTATCGGACCGCCGTTGGCCAGCGCCGGGCAGCGCACTGACTTTTCCACACAGAGTTTTGGTCAATTCAAAGCCGTAGGTCGCAACGTCAGCTCCCATCAAGCGCTGGAGAGCATCAGCCTGTCGGTGCCGACGGGCAGCCGAATGCTCGGCAAACGTGTGACGCGTTTGCTGAAAGCCTGCTGTCCTTTAAAACGGGTTATTTGTAGCCCCTTCTCATTACTGTCTTTCGCCACTCACAAAATTTTCATTTCTTTTTTATTATAAGCCTCTGTAGGTACAGAAAAACCTTGCGATCAAGCAGAGTGATTTATGGAAGTGACTGTTGTTGGTAGTGGCTATGTCGGTGCGGCACAGCCAACCCGTTTAGCAGAATTGTGTCGTCGGATGTGTGGTAAGGATGTTAACGCTAGCCATGTTGCCGACGGAAAAAACGCCATTGCGTTTTCTGGACTCATCCTCGCCGAAGACATCAACGGGACGCAGGAACTGTCGTACTACGCCGTTGGGACAGATGCGAAAGGACGAGGCTTATGAGAGTACTGGTAACCGGCGTCGCAGGTTTTATCGGGTTCCACACTGCGAAGCGCCTGTGCAGCGAAGGCCACCAGGTTGTTGGCATCGACAACCTCAACAGCTACTACAGCGTTGAGCTGAAACAGGCTCGGCTTTCGCAGCTGGCTGAATGCCGCAATTTTCAGTTCCAGTTGCTGGATGTGGCAGACAAACAAGCACTGCTGGATTTGTTTGCTGAAAAGGAGTTCGAGCAAGTCGTCCACCTGGCTGCCCAGGCCGGTGTGCGTTATTCCATCGACCACCCGGACACCTACGCGCAAAGCAATCTGGTGGGATTCCTTAACGTGTTGGAAGCCTGTCGTGCTCATATGCCGGCGCATCTGATCTACGCCTCAAGTAGCTCGGTGTACGGATTGAACGAGCACTTACCGTATTCCACGACCGACCCTGTCGATCGGCCGGTGTCGTTCTATGCAGCTACCAAGCGCGCCAATGAACTGATGGCCCATGCCTACTCGCATCTCTACGGCATTCCCACTACCGGTCTGCGTTTTTTTACCGTGTATGGACCTTGGGGTCGACCCGATATGGCGTTGTTCAAATTCACTGACGCCATTCTTAACGGTCGCACCATTGATGTGTACAACGACGGCGCTATGTCTCGCGATTTCACCTATATCGACGACATCGTCGAGGGTCTTGTGCGATTGATACCGCTGCCACCAACCGATGAGGCCGGCGCGCGAAACAAGGTTTACAACATCGGCTTTGGCGCGCCGGTGAAGCTTCTGGAGTTTGTCGAGTGCATTGAAGAGGCGCTGGGAATCCGCGCCATAAAAAATTTCATGCCGCTGCAGTCAGGCGACGTCGTTAATACTTGGGCGGACACTCGCGAGCTGGAGGATCATGTGGGTTTTCGCCCACAGATCACGGTGTCTACCGGCGTGCAGTCGTTTGTCGATTGGTACCGCAATTATTACGGCGTTTAGCCACTCATTTCTCAGCTTTATTACGGAAACGTCATGCAAGAAACTCCTTATGTGTCGGTCCTGATTCCGGCAAAAAACGAAGCAGGTAATCTCATTCCACTTTTGGAGGAAGTGCGTGCCGCGTTAGTCAACGAGACCTTTGAAGTCATCGTGGTTGACGATGGGAGTACCGACGCCACCGCCACCGAATTACGAACGTTACAAAGTAATGGTTACAGTCAATTGAGGGTGCTGAGTCATGCTCGTTCGCTCGGGCAGAGCACCTCGATTTACCACGCGGCTGAAGTGGCGCGTGGGCATTGGTTGGCAACCCTTGATGGCGATGGCCAGAACGATCCGGCCGATCTACCGAAAATGCTGGACCTGGTTCGTGGTTCGGAAGGTAAACCCGGAGGCGTAAAACTGGTGGCGGGTCACCGCGTAAATCGCCGGGATACGGCGAGCAAACGCTGGGCTTCGCGATTTGCCAACAATCTGCGCAGTAGCCTGTTGAAAGATCAAACTCCCGATACCGGTTGCGGTATCAAATTGATTGAACGTGAAGCTTTTCTGCGCCTGCCATATTTCGATCACATGCACCGCTTTATTCCTGCCCTGATCCGCCGTCACAACGGCCGAATGTTGGTTCAACCGGTGAACCACCGTGAGCGTGGCACAGGGGTTTCCAATTACGGAAACTTCGACCGAGCCCTCGTGGGCATTGTTGATTTGTTCGGGGTGTGGTGGCTGATAAAACGCACCCGCCTGGAAGTCAACGCACAAGAAACCGAGGTTTGACATGAGCAGAGAAACTTTGTGGTTGGCCATTGGCTTCGTTGGCCAGTTGGCATTTACCGGGCGGTTTGTTCTGCAGTGGCTGTACAGCGAATACAAAAAACGCAGCGTTATTCCTGTCGGGTTCTGGTACCTGAGCATCATCGGCAGTGCGCTGCTGTTGGCGTACGCAATCTACCGCGAGGACCCGGTTTTTATTGTCGGCCAGTCCTTCGGTTTCATTGTGTACCTGCGCAACTTGCAGTTGATCGCCAAGCACCGTGAGCAGGAAAGCCGCGAATTAGAAAAAAAGGATTGAGACGGTGCGGATACGACTATCTTCTTCGCGGTTAGAGCTTTTGGCTTTTGTGGTGTTGACGTTGGTCATGGTGGGCGCCGGTCTTGGCTGGCGCCAGCCGTTGAACGTCGATGAAGAACGCTTTCTCGGCGTAGCTTTGGAAATGATGCAGAACGGTTCGTGGTTTATTCCACATCGTGCTGGCGAAATTTACGCAGATAAACCTCCGCTTTTCATGTGGGCTGTGGCGCTATTCGTGCAACTTACCCACCTCCCCAAAGTAGCCCTGTACTTGCCCGCGCTATTAGCAAGTGGCGTTACTACGGCCTGTTTGTATGACCTGGGCCGTCGCTTGTGGGGGCGGCGTGTAGGTGTGATTGCAGCGCTATTGTTTCTTGCGACCTACCAGACTTACAGCATTTTACGGACTGGGCAGATTGATGGCTTTCTGGCCCTTTGGATGATTCTGGGGATCTATGGTTTATGCCGGCACCTATTGCTCGGTCCGGCTTGGCGTTGGTATTACGTTGCCTGTGCAGCAATGGGGTTCGGCATCATCAGCAAAGGTGTGGGTTTTCTACCGGTGTTGATGCTGATCCCCTACGCGTATGCGGTGCGTAAAGGTTGGAAAGGCGTGATACCCATGCCTGGCAAAGCGAAAGCCTGGTGGCTGGGGCTGCTGGTTGCGTTAGCTGCAATCGCGGTATGGCTGGGGCCTCTGTTGGTGATAGTGCTACAGGGCAGTTCCGATAGCTTGGCTTACGCTCAGGAAATCTTGCTGAAGCAAACAGCTGGCCGTTACGCCAACGCTTGGGAACACCGCGAACCCTTTTGGTATTTCTTCGTCCAGGTTATCCCTAAGTATTGGGTGCCGATTTTTTTCATGCTCCCATGGCTGGTGCCAGCTTGGCGCAAGCAACTGGCCAAGCACGACGGTCGAGTGTTGGTGCTACTCGGTTGGGTCGTCCTGGTGTTGTTGTTTTTTAGCCTGAGCAGTGGCAAACGCAAGCTGTATATCTTTCCTGCGTTACCCGCACTGATTCTGTTAGTGGCGCCACTCATTCCCTGGATGCTGCGCCGTTGGTTCAGCAAGCGTCCGAAGGGCAGAACGGTATTTGTTGTACTGACCGCCGTGTGGTTGTGCGCGTGGTTTGTCCGCGGCTTCATCGAGCCCCATAAAGAAGGCATTAACCCTCACGAAACCATCATGCGTGAAGTGGCGCGACTGACCGCAAATTCCGAGTTGGTGCTGGTCAGCTGGCGTGAGGGGCACTGGTTATTTGCGCAGCAACCCATTGTGCATTTTGGCTTCTCGGACCACGGCTCTCTGGAACAATCAGCCATGTGGCTTCGTAGCCACCCGCAGGCCTATGCCTTGGTGCCCGCACGCGATTTGGCCCGCTGTTACGACCCGGAAAAAGCTCGCAGTGTTGGCGATACCTCAAGAGCCGAGTGGTTCTTGGTGGGGGCGGATGCGGACAACCATAGTTGTCAGGCCCCCGCGCCAGACAAGGTTTATCAATTCGTGTGGAAGCATTCCCTGTGACGGCCGGAGTTGTTCTATGAATATTGAATCGAATGTGGCTCTGGTCTTGCGCAGAGCTCAGCGACGACATCGGCTGCGCATTGTTTTTGTGCTGTTGCTGTTATTAGGAGTGCTTGGGACGGCTTCCTACCGCTTCTACTGGCACCAACAGCTGTACCAGTTTGTTTTGCAAACCTGGGGCAGCTCCGCTGTAGAAAAGCCAGGTTTGTGGTTGCCAGGGTTTATGCCTGATGTGGTGGCCAAGCCAATAGAGGGCATTGTAGAAGACCTCTCAGGCATCACCTACGACTACGACCATGACCGGTTGCTGGCCATTACCAACGGTGGGGTCATGCAAATTGTCGCTCTCGACCGCGCGGGTAATGTACTTGAGCGTTATCCGCTTGAGGGTTTTGACGATACTGAAGGATTGGCCTACATGGGCAATGGTCGAGTCGTTGTCTCTGAAGAGGGTGATCAACGTCTGACGTTTATCCAGCTACCCGAGAAGTCTGCGACCCTGCGAAAGGGAGCAGAGCCGTTCATCACCGTAGGCGTCAATCTGAGCACAAACAACAAGGGCTTTGAAGGGGTGACCTATGACCCTGCAGGGGACCGATTATTTGCGATCAAGGAGCGCGATCCGCGACAGCTATATGAGATTGATGGCGTGTCGAAGAGTTTGAATGGAAACCTGTCCATCAACTTGATCGATCGGACTGAATGGGTGAACCATAGCGTTTTCGGGCGTGACCTGGCCGACGCTTATTACGATCCCGGCACTGGCCATCTCGTTTTACTCAGCGAGCAGTCCAAATTATTGATTGAGCTGGATAAAGAAGGGCGCTTTGTCAGCTACAAAAGTCTGCTCGAAGGCGTGAAGGATTTTTTCTCGCCCAAGGTGCATCCAGAAGGCGTAGCCATGGATGCGCAAGGGCATTTGTATGTCGTGGCGGAGCCGAACTTGTTCTATTCGTATAGCCGTAAACCCTGAAGTCGTTTTCCCAAAGATGCTCTTCGGGTATGCCGAAGAGCATTTTTTGGGGTGGTCCGCATGTGCTTCTCCTCAGCGAGAAGCTGCCGCTGAATGGGCGCTTAAACGAGCGCCATACAGGACATGATTTGTCGCAATGGTGAGGCGAGCCAGCCCTGGAATCATTGTATCTATATGTTTCACCTCAGCTTTGATTGCCTGAACTCCTCATCGCTTAGACGACATTTTGCTAATTTGTCGTGTAGATTTAACTCCCCTCCAAATGAGTCCTAACCCCGTGCATTCAACGACAAGAATGTCTCAAGGCTGATGACTTGTCGGCCAATCGGCGCAGCAATTTGCAATCTGGAGGGAAGCACAACAAGGAGTTTTCAATGCGTTTGCCCGCTTCATCACCGCTGCGTTTCCTATTGATGATCACAGGCCTGTGGCTCGTGATCTTTTTCCTCACCCGCCTGGTATTACTCGCCACTCATCTTTCAGAGTCGGGTACTGCATTTGCGTCGATCTTTGGGATTGGCGTCTTATACGACCTGAGTTTTTTACTGTACGCCGCACTGCCGATGAGCCTGTATGTGCTGCTGTGCCCACCGTCGCTGTGGCGTTCACGTGGTCACCGCTGGTTTTTACAGGGGCTACTGACGCTCAGCGTTTTCGCCATGTTATTCACCGCGGTGGCTGAATGGCTGTTCTGGGACGAGTTCGGCGTACGCTTCAATTTTATTGCCGTGGATTATCTGGTGTACTCCGACGAGGTGTTGAACAACATTCTGGAGTCCTACCCAATCGGCAAATTGCTTGGCGGGCTGGCGGTTATCGCGGTAGTTATTTGTATTGCTCTGCACAAACCTCTACAGCGGATAATGGGTGCGCCGCTGCCATCCTGGCGCCAGCGTTTGCTGAGTGTCGGAGTGATTTTCGCAATGACTGCTGTTGTTCTGTTGGTCGTTGACCAAGACACGCCACGTGGCAAAGGCGGCAATACCTATCAACATGAGCTGGCCAGTAATGGTCCATATCAGTTCTTTGCCGCATTTCGCAACAACGAGCTGGACTATGATCAGTTCTATGGCACCTTGCCAAATGACGTGGTTGGCCAGCGCATCCACCAGGAGCTGGCGGAAAGTGATGTGCAGTTCATCGGTAAGGATTCGCTCGATGTCCGCCGTACCGTGACCCCAAACGATAAGACCCAGCGACATAATATTATTCTGGTGACTATCGAAAGCTTCAGCGCCAAGTACATGGGCAGCAATGGGAACCCCGACAACCTGACACCCAACCTCGATCAACTGCGTAAAGAGAGCCTGTACTTCAACAATTTTTATGCCACTGGCACCAGGACGGACCGCGGCCTGGAAGCCATTACGTTGTCTATCCCGCCGACGCCGGGACGCTCTATTGTCAAACGGGTTGGCCGTGAAAGTGGTTTCGCAAGCCTGGGCCAACAGCTCAATCACGTCGGTTACGACAGCGTGTTTGTGTATGGCGGCCGTGGCTACTTTGACAACATGAATGCGTTCTTCAGCGGCAATGGTTATCGGGTCGTAGATCAAAGCAGTGTCGATGAAGCTGAGATCCATTTCAAAAATGCCTGGGGTATGGCTGATGAAGACCTCTACCAGCAAACGTTGAAGCTGGCAGACGAGAATTTTGCCAGCCAAAAACCGTTCCTGCTGCAACTGATGACTACCTCCAATCATCGTCCATACACTTACCCTGAAGGCAGGATCGATATTGCTTCCGGTGACGGTCGTGACGGCGCGGTGAAATACACCGACTATGCAATCGGCAAGTTTCTTGAAGCAGCCCGAAAGAAAGCCTGGTTCGATGACACGATCTTCGTCTTTGTCGCTGACCACACCGCTGGCAGTGCGGGTAAGGAAGATCTTCCGATTCGTAACTACCAAATCCCTTTGTTCATCTATGCGCCCAAGCTCATTCCTGCGCGTGAAGACGGCCAACTTGCGAGTCAGATCGACCTGGCTCCAACCCTGCTTGGTCTGTTAAACCTCAATTACGAATCGACATTTTTCGGTCGTAATTTACTTCAGCCTTCCACCTTGCCGCCTCGCGTGTTGGTAGGCAATTACCAGCACCTTGGCCTGTTCGATGGTAAAGATCTGGCGATTCTCAGCCCCCGAGCGATGTTGCGACGCCACGATGACGCGCTGGGTGCCAGCCATGAGGTGACGGTTCAGCTCGACGACCCCCTGGTCGCACGTGCGATTACCTACTACCAGGCCGCGAGTTATGGTTTCACCCATCGCTTGTTGAATTGGCCCGGCAGTGAAAGCATTACCAAGCAATAGCTCCCGCCACTAATCGCCCCCGTATACAAGTCTATTGGTGCGGGGGCTGACTCGCAGATTTCGTTGCAGCACCATCCCATCGCCGGCACGGTCACCGGGCAGATTCGGCGCACCGCGACCACTGGCCCGGCAATCAACCTACTGCGGATTGAGGAAAACCTCTCGGCAGCCAGGCAACGCCTGTCCCGCACCTACGTCGAAAATCTGCCCCGGCTTGAATGCGCCGAACGCTACGACCGAGCCCGTACCTTTCACTACATGGACCCGCCTTACTGGCAGACCGGCGGTTATGGGGTGGACTTTCCGTGCGAGAATGAGCGGATGGCTGACTTTATGCGGCGCTGCGAAGGCAAGGTGATGGTCAGCATCAACGATGACCCAGACATCCGCCAGGTCTTCCGATTGCTGTCTCTGGCAGTTTAGTTTTTCTTCTTGATTAGTTTATTCATGTAGTACTTCAGGCTGAAACGATCTTTGGGCCTTGGCTTGTAGTGGGTTTTGTTTCTTTGTGCGGGATCGATCACCAGGGTCCCGGCGGTGTAGTAATAAAGCGCTATGGACCTGCGCGTGATGTGCTCTGGCGTTGTTAAAGGCTCTGGGTGCCCATGGTTGCTGTCTTTGTCTGTGTTGAAAATGACACATCGATTGTAAATGGGCAGGACTTTTTTAAGGCAGTTCTTCATGCCGACATCCCAAAGTTCAAGATTGCCGCCGTATTCCTCTCGCCAGTCTTCATTTAGATAAATGATGATATTCAGTCGGCGCTCAACATTAAGCTTTTTGTTGAGCCTGAAGTCCGAGTGCACCCCCAGGAAACCACCACTTTTCGTTTCATGCAGGCCGCCACCAGCAAAGTAGGGGTCGGGTATCAAACCTTCGATGCCTGTGAGCTTTTCAAGAAACTGCAACATGGGGGCCGAGTTGAAGGCGTTGAAAACCGTCTTCAAATGGGGGCCGCATTCGTTGGGGCTGATTTGACGTTTTCGTTGACCTTTATAGCCGCGCTCGTAGAGCATTTCGTTGTTGGTTGGCTCGATGGGGAAGTGCGAGCAGATACTCGCAATCAGCGCTTCATCCAGGAAATTATCGATGACGATGTGCGGAAATGGCGTGGCCTGAATATAGCGACTGGCCAATGAGGAACCCAAGGCACTGGCGGCGTTCTGGTCGAAATCAAGCTCCGGGGAGAGGGTCATGGGTAGTGCTTGAGTGATGGGTGCCATTACCGCTCCAATAACTTGATATAAAGACGTGTAGGTGACTGAAAGCAGGGGCCAGTGCACTGCTCGTTGTGTTGCTTCGTAGCTTAACTTTTGCGGTCTTCTTTTTTCAGGCGCTTAAGGATGTCGTTGTACATTTTGGTTCGTCTATGCGTTTTTTCATAGCCGCCAGCCGCGGCGACAGTGCCGGACTGCATGTGATCCAGATAACTGAAGATTTTACGCGGTGATAACATTTCAACGACATAGCCAAGCTCGGTCATGCGGTCTTGGAGGGTGTAGCCCGGCACGCGATCATCCATCGAAAAGTGCATGTTGTGCTGTTTGATAAGCTTGCAGTTCCACAATGTACAGAAACTCTTCAAGTAGACTTCTTTGTACGGTTTGGGTTCTCTGGAGCGTAAACCCATGGAGATTTTCAGGTGCCTGAAATGGTGTTTGAATAAACGTGAGCTAAAGCGCCAAAGCGTTCTGGTGGTACCACGGTTTAATTGCTCAACACAACCGACGGCTACGACTTTTTGGTTTTTCAAGCATTTATTCAGCATCATCGGGAAAACATTTTTATCGAAAACAAATGTATCGGTGTGCATAAGGAATAAATAATCAGTTTCAATTCGCTCCAACACCAGATCAAGCGCTTTGCCATGCGCGATATGCCCAGGCTCTGGTTCGGATACGGAGCGCTCGATTAAGTTGATCCAGTCAAGCGATCGTAGGTACTCAGTGCTTTCATCGGCGGAATAGTTGTCAACTACCCATATCGGGACGTTGTGGCTGCCCACATGCTGGTGCAATAAGTCTAAGCATATCTTGGTGATTTCTGGTGTTTTGTAATTGACTATAACGATGCTGAAGGTTTTAGCGTTGTCAGCCAGGAAGCTCGTGTTATTCATCGTTCAGGCGCCCAATGATATTGCATGTTATTGTAGGAGTAATTGAATCTGTAAACAGCTTTCACTTATTTGTCTGCGCGAAGTTTTGCGTGACTATAGAGCGCAATTTGTTAAGCCGCTTTGTCATACATAATAACCATAACTTACGTGGGCCTGATGGAGAGCAATAGATGTGGATTTCATCGTATAAGGATCTGCTCTGTAGGTAAACATCCGTGACTTAATTCGTTACACGTTCCCCCGCTACCTATCTCCCGCACACGCAGCCTGGTTAGTCGCAGGCACGTGGATTACTGGCGATGGCCAAATTAAAGAGCAGCAGATCCCGTGTCTTTTCTGCGAGCTGGAGTCTTACCCGTATGGCCCAGATATTTCTGACACGGAGTGTGGCTTTCTGCCCGAGCTGGCTCAGTGAGCATCTTGTTCAGCACGTCCTGGCTCTCAACCGCTTCGGCCTGACCGTTTGCCATCACGCCTCCCGCGTTCGACGGTGAACGCGGGAAACAATGTCAGAAATAGAGGCAAGTACTACTGAAGTGACGCGCAGTACGAGGAAATGGAACCCACATCACCGATAGCGTCTAAATCCCAGAGAGATGTCCCGCCACGCACGAGGCAAGCCGCTTCCACCCGGGATTGCCAAAAAACTGGACGGCCGGTTGATTGGCAGGCTGCCTCATTATGATGGGTATGAATGGCAGCAAGTTGGCACCGACTTGATATTGGTCGCGCTGGCAACCGGGCTAATCTACGAAGTGCTCAACGGTGCTTTTGATTAATGGGCATGATCCATATGCCCATTTGAAGGCTGTTCTGACGCGCCAGCCCATGAAATTGCCGAGCTGCTGCCGAACAGCTGGCAACCGGCGTAAACAGCGCTATTCGTCCACGCTGATACCCGATCCCCCTAATTCGTTGGGGACGTCCTTCAGCTTGGGCAGTCCATCCTTGATGCGCAGCACAGTCTCCTGATAGTGGACGTGAACGCCCGGCGAATACGCAAGATCCGGGATGACCGCGGCATACACATCGATGAGCCCCATCCCCGGGTGCTCAGTGAAGATGTGCCCGCCGCACGTCTTGCACCACTTGCGGTAACTGCGCGGTGTCTTGTTGTAGGTGCCGATGTTGTCTGCACCGCGAGTCACTTGCACCGCCTCGGGTTTCCACAGCGTGAAGGCGTTGACTGGCCCTGCTGACCAATGCCGACACGACTCGCAATGGCAGTAGCCCATCCCGACCGGCTCGCCACTGACTGTGAACTCGACTGCGCCGCAAAAACAACTGCCCTTGTAAGACCGTTCAATGCTCATGGCATGACTCCTTGATTAATGGTCAGGCGATACCGCCGGATTACACATCGTCGATGTAACGCACCGTTGTCGCCGGCGTGCGCCGCACTTGCAGGTCGAAAATGTCAGGGCGCGCGTAATGCCCGGTGACGTCGAGCGCCCGCCGCGCTGGCGCCACGAGTTCGACGTCGATGTCCGCATACAGAATGCCTGCCTCTCGGTGTAACGGACCGGCCACGATCCGGCCTTGAGGACTGACCACCACCGAGTCGCCGTCGTTGATCCATTCATCTGGATCGGGAAACAGTTGCGAACGAGCCGGGAAGTCGTCGGGGATATCACTGCCGCGCAGCACGGTGCCGCTGCCGAGCACCCAGCAGCGGCCCTCGAGAGCAATGTGACGCATTGTGCTGATCCAGCCCTCGCCTGTGTCGTACGTGGGAGCGATGTAGATTTCCACCCCTTGGGCATACAGAGAATAGCGTGCCAGCGGCATGTAGTTTTCCCAGCAGATGAGCGTCCCCACGCGGCCGACGGGTGTATCGACTGTGCGCAACCCGGATGCATCACCGAAGCCATGCACCATGCGCTCGGGATTGGTTGGCATCAGTTTGCGGTGGCGGTTGAGCACTTCGCCGTTCGTACCGATAACGACTACGCTGTTGTAGAGCGTGCCGCCACCCTTTTGTCGCTCGCATTCATCAATGCCGCACACGATCGTCACGGCGTGAGCCCTGGCGGCCTCGCACAATTCACTCAAGTCTCCGTTCGCGATATCGACGGCGTTGGCCAGCAGCCGCGTGTGCAACTGGCCCATTACAGCCCCGTCCTTTCCCGCCGCCAGCCGCCAGATCCACGACGGGTAACCGGGAATGTACGATTCGGGCAAAACGATCAGCGAGGCTCCCGCAGCCGCAGCCTCAGCGACCGATTGCACGGCCCGGGCGATTGTCGCGCTGCGATCGAGCAGCACGGGCGGACGCTGAATGATGGCTACCTTGGTCATGGCGTTCTCCTTTGGCGGTTAGCGTTAGAGGTTTCAGCGTGCGCGTGGCGAAGTGGCGGGGCTAGTTCAGAATCTGAAGCGTTGTAATTGCGGAGCCAGGGCAATGGACGAAAGCTACGGTCAGTTCTGCACGGTCGCGCGCGGTGCTGAAGCCCTGTGCGAGCGCTGGACACCTTTGGTCGTGCGTGAGTTGCTGTGCGGCAGCAAGCGCTTCAATGAACTGCACCGCGGCGTACCACGGATGTCCACCAACCTGCTGGCACAGCGGCTGCGCCATTTGCAAGAAATCGGCGTTGTGCACCGCACGGCCACCGGCAAAATCTGGGAGTACAGCCTGACCGAGGCGGGCGAGGAATTGCGCCCCATCATCATGGCGCTAGGGCATTGGGGCGCGCGCTGGATCGGCAGTCGCCTTCGCGATGACGAACTCGACGCGGGCCTGCTCATGTGGGACGTACGCCGGTTCGTGCGCATCGAGACATTCCCGTCCCGACCGGTGGTCATCCAGTTCAAGTTCCGCGACGCGCGACCCGGCGAGCAAGCGTGGTGGCTTGTGGTTGAGCAGGGCGTGGCAGACCTGTGCCGCGACGATCCCGGACGCGAACTGACACGTGTCGTGGACTCCAGCGTGCGCGCGTTGACCGAGGTGTGGACGGGCGACCGCACACCGCGGGAGGTTCTTCAGTCGCGAGAGCTGCGTGTAGATGGCGCGGTGAAGGATGCGGAAAGTTTGTGGCGCTGGCTTGGCACGAGCGTATTCGCGGGTACCCGGAGCGCTGCTCGCTAGCGCTGGCAGCCTCCGTCGGTCGCAGGGCTTGAACTGTCTGCGGCTTAATGCGTCATAAGACTCGCTATATCAACCAACCCTATGGAAGCAATCATGCTTTTAAAGAATAAGAGTCTCGTTGCTGTAATGTCCTGCGCCCTGATGCTTGCAGCCGCCCCATTACTCCCTGCTGACCTGTCCATCATGAACTCCGCCTATGCGAAAGAAGGTGGTGGTGGTGGTGGTGGCGGTAACGGGGGAGGCAATGGGGGAGGTAACGGAGGTGGTAATGGCGCTGGCCACGGCGGCGGTATAGGCGGTGGTCACAGCGGTTCAGATCACTCCGGCGGCTCTAACAGTAACGGCCGCGGCAATGGACTGAGCAGCGATCATGCCGGCAAGGCTGTTCGCGACCGTGGTGAAAGCGGAAACCACTACGGCAGTGAGCGCAATAGTGATCGCGGGCATGGCCCAACGACTTCAGGCATCGCCCATTCCAAAGATACTCGCGGCGTGGCCAAAGCCAGAGCAATCTCGGCCTCGACGCCAGGCGATCACAACACGAAAGGGTTGAGCAAAGCCGGGACATCGATATCGAAAAAATCGCACTGATCAGCCATAACTGCTGATAAAGAATTACAACAGACTCCTTTGCAAAGCCTGCCGCACGCTTGGGCTCAATTGGACTTCTTCGGTGGGTAGTTACCGCGCAAGCCCCCGGACGGGGTGCCTGATTTACTGGGTAGGGCAGGCACCACCGGGCGAGACCTGGGTTGGGGGTTGGAGCGGCTCCGGGGTTGAGGTTGTTTGCTCATTGTTTGCCTCACTACTTTTCAGGAGTTCGCGAAGGCCTCCTGATAAAGCTTAGCTGCTGGCTGCGATGGTCTGCATCGTTCGGCAGTAGGTAAACAGGCTGCAAGCTAGCAAACCCCGCAACACGCACTCCTAAAAAAACGGGCGCCCGACAAGGCGCCCGTTTTCGTTTGTTCCGCTGCTTGAGTCCGTAAGCGTCGACTGATCACATCCTCTCTAGCGCAGCAGATGCACCGCCAAACCGACCAGCGCGCAAGCCATCAGCACCTGAATGACGCCCCGTTTGAAGCGGAACAAGGCAATTGCCGCCAAAATGGCGATCAGTGCAGAGGGCCAGTCGAGGTTGCCGCTGAAGCCTTGCGGCCATAGCACGTGATAGCCGAAGAAACAGGCCAGATTGAGGATCACTCCAACCACCGCCGCTGTGATTGCGGTAAGCGGCGCAGTGAACTTGAGTTCGTTGTGGGTCGACTCCACCAACGGGCCACCGGCGAGGATGAACAGGAACGAGGGCAGGAAGGTGAACCATGTCACCAGGGTGGCCGCGACAGCCCCGGCCAGAAACACCTGATCGGCGCCGAACACTTGTGAGACGTACGCTCCAACAAAGCCGACGAAGGCCACCACCATGATCAGCGGCCCTGGTGTGGTTTCCCCCAGTGCCAAACCGTCGATCATCTGGGTCGGGGTCAGCCAGCCATAGTGACCGACCGCACCTTGATAGACATACGGGAGCACTGCATAGGCCCCGCCAAAAGTCAGCAACGCGGCCTTGGTAAAGAACCAGCCCATCTGGGTCAGGGTGCCTTCCCAGCCAAAAAGCGTGGTCAGGATTCCCATCGGCAACGCCCACAGCGCTGCGCCGATGAGGGCCAGCAACGCCAGTTTCATCCAGCTGAACCGGGCATGTTCGGGGGGCGGGGTGTCGTCATCGATCAAGGCTGGGCCGAAGGACTTTTTGGCGGCGCTATGACCCCCGGCTCTGAATTTCTCGGGAGCCAGGCGCCCTCCGACATAGCCGATTAACGCTGCCCCCAATACGATCAGCGGGAAAGGAACATTGAACGCGAAGATCGCGGTAAATGAAGCGGCTGCTATCACCCACAGCCAATTATTCTTCAGCGCCCGAATGCCGATCCTGTGTGCCGCCTGCACCACGATGGCCGTCACGGCAGGCTTGATCCCATAGAAGAGGCCGGCCACCACAGGCACTTCGCCGAACGCGATGTACATCCACGACAAAGCGATGAGGATGAACAGTGAGGGCAGCACAAACAACACTCCGGCGATCACTCCACCCCAGGTTCGATGCATCAGCCAGCCGATGTAGGTCGCCAATTGCTGAGCCTCTGGCCCAGGCAGCAACATGCAATAGTTGAGCGCATGGAGAAAGCGTCGTTCGGAGATCCAGCGCCGACGTTCTACCAATTCCTGGTGCATGATCGAAATCTGTCCTGCCGGCCCGCCGAAACTGATGAAGCCGAGCTTCAACCAGAACCAGAATGCCTCACACAAACTGATCGCCTCCGGCCTCGATAGATCCTCTTCAGCCGTTGATGCCAGCACCTTACTCATTGGGTTGTTCCTCTTTCACAAACTCGGCGAGCAGGCCGTCGAAGATGGCGCTGGCAGCAGCCAGCAAGTGCAACGGAATGGCCAGCAGTCTGGAATAGTCCGACAGCACACACCGTGTCGCAACCGATCTCGGCGCACAAGGCAATGTTTTCCCGCACCTGCGTAAGGCCGTTGATGACTGGTCAGCCTCTCACATGCATTCGCGACTAGAATTTCACTGCCGACTCTTATCTAAAGCCAGATCAGATTTCAACTGTGCAACGTCAGGTCTCGAGCGTTATTTCAATCCCTGGGAAACCGGTATGGCAAATCCGCAAGATAAAGCCGAATCTGACGAGGATTTAGCTCAGATGGTAATAGGGCGAGGGCCCTGCACCTATCTATTGCTGCTGCTACTAGGATTGATCCTCCTGTTTCCCTTTCTTGAGGAAGGAATATTTGCTCGCACGTTGCTCGGCATTCTGTTTTCAACCGTGCTGCTCGTGGGCGCTTTCGCCACCAGGCAGACTCGGCGGGGGTTCATCCTGAAACTGGGGCTGGCGTTGCTTGGGGTTGGCCTTCAATGGACGGCATTGTGGGCTGAGAGCATCGCGATTCTTAACCTGGCCGGGATATCTTATGCGGCGTCTCTTGCCGTCTCGTTTAGCGGAGTGCTTCGCTATATTCTCAAGCGCGGGCCCATTACAGCCGACAAGCTGCATGCTGCGCTTGCGGGTTACATAATGCTGGCCTTCGCTTGGTCCTTCGTCTATGCCCTGGTCGAGATATCCAGCGCTGGCTCATTCGGCCCTGCTCACCTCGACTTCGGACAGCCCGGCACTTTCTTCAAGCTGATCTATTTCAGCCTCACGACACTCACGACCACGGGTTACGGCGATGTTCTCCCGTTGACCAACCACGCCCGCTCACTTGTGATGGTCGAAGAATTCTCAGGCGTCTTTTACGTGGGTGTTGTGATCGCGCGGCTTGCCGGTCTTTATCCATCGAATCAGGCTAAGTGACTGCTTCTCTGTACAACCTTAGCCTGGCCGGTTCAGCACCAGCAAACGCGCCGCCAGCGCCGTCATAACGACAGCGAAGCCGTAAGCACCCAAGCGCCTGGGGATTATGCCTGCGCGCAGGCGCCCATGCAGCTGCCCGGCACAGACGCTGAGCAGGGAATGAAAGATCAAGGCGATCAGCGCTAGCAACACACCCAATACCATCAGTTGCAGGGTGACACTGCTGGCTCCCAAGGTGACGAATTGCGGCAGGAATACCATGTAGAACAACAGTGCCTTGGGATTCAGCAGGCTGTTGAGGGTCGCCCGGATAAAGATTTTGCGCAGCGATGCCAAGCGCAGATTTCCCTGGATGAGAAACAAGGCTAACCGGAGTCGCTGGGTTGAAGCAGATACAGTGGGGATGGATTTGATCGCTACAGTCAGGTGTGTGGAGCGCAAGAGTCGGTCAGGACGAAAGCCACGTATTCACTATCCGCCGATCCAGTTCTTCCCAATCCGCCATGCCCAACACTCGCGTGGTATTCAACCCACGCAAATAACCGCGCAACTGATTGGCGGTGGCCCGCGCAAGCTCTGGGTCGGGCGCGTGTTCGCCCAACAATACGGTTTCGTACTGGACCAGGTACTCGGCCACCCGGTCACGAAAATCGGGTAGAACGGCGTCGCGGATAAAGTCAAAAGTTCTCAAGGAGCGATCCTCATCCATCTTTTCCAGTGGTGATTGAGTGTGTATCCGTCTGCGCGGCGCACAACTATTGCTAGAGGTAATAGTGACCATCATGAAACGCAAGTTCTACTTTGATGGCAATAGCCGGAAAATCCCCCTCCAACGAAACACCACTCACGAAAATTCGGGTGATGTGATGAACGAACCTTTTATTTTCAGGATGAAACCGATGCGTCTTTTATTCGTGCCTGCCCTGGCGATTGGCGCTTTGTTGCTCGCCGGTTGTGCCTCCGCGCCGAACGCCCCGACCCTGACCTTGCACACCAGTAAGACCCCGGCCCAATACGCTGAGTGCGTCGTACCGAAATTGCAGGGCAACGCGTTGAACCCGACCGTCTCGCAGACCCAGCGCAGCTACCGGATCGTGGTATCGAGCAAAGTCTCGACGGACAACGTGCTGGAAGCCTACAAGGCCGGGAACGGCGGCAAGGTATTCATCTACGAGCGGCACTTGCTGGCCTCGAACTTGTTGCCTTCAAGTTTTGAGCGCGCCGCACAGGAATGCATCTGAGCCCGGCCCGTAGACGCTTTCTACAGAGCTCCTTTGGTTGGCCGCAACCAACCAATTTTTTTGCCCCGCACCGCATTCGGTAGCGGGGCATTTTTTTGTCTGCGTGACGCGTATCGATCCATCTTTCAATCATCTAAATTGAAAGGCCAAACCGATACTCCTGGTCAGTTCCTGCTTGCCGGGATACCTGTTCGATCAGGAAGCCACAGCGCTTGAGGACTTTTGCCGAGCCGATATTTTCAGCGTACACGTTGGCAACCAGCTGTTTAAGGTTCCAACGCAACTGCGCCTGCTGAATCAGATGCTTCACCGCCAGCGTTGCCAGTCCTTGCCCGCAAGCACTTTGAGCAATCCGATAACCGACTTCTGCCGACCGCGTGGACGTGTCGATGTCTTTCAGGTTCGCTCTGCCCACTATTTGTCCGTCAGCGTCTTCGATGACAAAGGGGTGCCAGATGCCGGTGGCATGATCAGCTAAATAGGCCGCAACGTGCTCGGTGACACCCTGCACCGAGTAAAAAGCAGCACCACGCGCGTCAATGTGGCGCTCGAACCACTCGCGATTGTCCACTTCAAAAGTCAGCAACGCCTCGGCATCAGTGCTTTGCAGGGTACGAATTGTGACGGGCTCCATAAGGACGCTCCTTTTCCTGGTGGAACTACTTGGATAATTGTGCGCATGCACACTTGTCAGTCGTTAGCTGAGTTGGCGCTCTTACAGGATGACCTGATGAGGAAGCTACTCACAATTCGAAAAAACCGATTGAATAAAAACACTATAAACGTGAAGCTCACTGGCGCATTGCGCGCAACCGGTAAGTCAGTATTGCCAGTTTCTGGCTTAGGGAGCGCTGATGAGTTTTCGTCCATTGACCGACTTCCCGCGGCAATCGAGCGATCGCGACGTTGTCGCATCCCGGCTTGAACAGAATTCGGACACTGTCTGCATGGCTTACGTTGGCAACGAGAACACGATCGATCAATTGCTGGACTCAGCGCGTAACTGGGCGCACACCACCGCGTGGGTGGTTTACCGTTCTGGCGAACAAATGCATTTGGTCGGGCAGGGCGACCCACTGGCGCAGTGGCCCTCAAGTGTTGCGAATGAAGAGTTCGACACCTTTTGCCTGACCCGGCACTTGCACCGCTGGCCGACCGGTAAAGGTGAAAGTGTGCTGGGTTGGCTGCTTGCGCCAGTTGACGCTGCCGCGGAACCGGCGCTCGCCGGGTTTGCGCAGCGCCTGGGCATTCAGGTGCAGACGAATACCCTTGCCCGTGCGCAGATTACTCAACGTGTGCTGTATGAAATTACCTACCTGGCCAGTTCGACCCGCGACCGGTCAGTATTTCTGGTGGGGGTTCACCAACTGCTGGCTAGCCTGATCGACGCCGAGAACTTCTATCTCGCGTTGTATGATCCGCACAGCGGCAAGATTGACTACCCGTATTACGTCGACATCATTGATGTCGATGCCGTGGAGTCCTCGCACTACGAATACCTTGACCTTTCGCACCTGTCGTTGACCGGCCAGGTATTGACCACTGGCCAGCCGTTGCTGATCGACGCCGCCGGCATTCTCGCGGCTCAGGCCGAGGAGCGTTTTTACTGCGTGGGTGATCGTCCCGAGTTCTGGATGGGCGCACCGTTGAAAAATGCCTCGGATGACGTGTTTGGCATGCTCGCGATGCAGGTCTACGACGTTTCTCGTACCTACAGCGCCGAGGACCGCGCGCTGTTTCTGGTGGTAGCCCGCCACGTGGCCATGGCGCTGGACCGGATTCTGCACCGAGAGGATCTGGAGGCGACAGTGATGCGTCGCACCCTGGAGCTGTCGGCACTCAACGACGCGTTGAGGCAGGAAGTGGCAGAGCGAGAGCGCGCCGAACATCTGCAGAGCGCGCTGTTCCAGATCGCTGAGCTGTCCAGCCAGCCTGGCGACATGGCTGAGTTGTTTCAAACCTTGCATGGCATCGTCGGTGATCTGCTGTTCGCGCGAAACTTCTACATTGCGCTGTTCGACGACGCGACCCGTGAAGTGACCTTTCCGTATTACGTTGATGAGCGGCAGACGACCTGCCCAGTGGCACGGCGTGGGAGCCGGGGCTTGACCGAGTACGTGATCCGTCAGCGCCGACCTTGCCTGATTGACGCCGACGAAGCTGACCGATTGACTGCGCACGGTGAAATCGAAGTTGCCCATGTGTATTTTCGATCCCATTCCTGGCTGGGCATCCCCTTGTTCGATGGCGATGTGGTGCGTGGCGTGCTTGCGGTGCAGAGCTATACCTCGCAGGTGCGCTATACCCTGCGTGACCAGGAACTGCTGACCTTCGTGTCGCGGCACATCGACACCGCGTTGTCGCGACGCACGGCCGCCGAAGCGATCCATGCCGCCAATCTCAAGCTGGAAGCCCGGGTGCAGAACCGCACCCGCGAACTCGATCACGCCAATGCCAAGTTGCAACACGAAAACTCCCACGATGCGCTGACCGGGCTACCGAATCGTACCTACCTGCAACAGCGCCTCAATCTGGCCTGGTCGCAGTTCGGCAGCGAAGGCGGACACCTGGCGGTGATGTTCATCGATCTCGACCGTTTCAAACTGGTCAACGACAGCCTCGGCCACCATTTTGGCGACCTGCTGTTGATGCAGGCCGCTAACCGTTTGCGCGGTTGTCTGCGCGACACCGACATGCTGGCGCGCCTGGGGGGCGATGAGTTTTCCGTGCTCGCTCCCGAGGCGCCGCTGGACGTGGTGATCGACATCGCTGAACGGATTCTGGTGGCGTTTGACCTGCCGTTTTTAATCAATGGCTATGAGGTTTTTTCGTCCTGCAGCATCGGGATCGTCAGCGCCGACAGTCAGTTCCATCAGGAGCCAGCCGACTTGCTGCGCGACGCCGACGCGGCGATGTACCGGGTCAAGAGCGCCGGGCGCGACAGCTACGCGGTGTTCAATCAGGAAGTGCGTCGTGAAGTCTCGGACCAGGTTGAGCGGGAAGGGGCCTTGCGCAACGCGCTCAAGCGTACCGACGAATTGCTGCCGTATTTCCAACCGATTGTCAGCGTCGAAAGCGGCGAACTGTTGGCCCTTGAAGCGCTGATCCGCTGGCATCAGCCGGGCGGCCGGGTGATCGCGCCAGGCGAGTTTTTGCCGGATGTCGAGGGGCTGCGTCTGATCGGTCGACTGGACCTGTACATGCTCAACAGCATTGCACTGATCCTCGCACAGCCCGAGCACGCCAACTGGCCTGCGGTGCACGTCAATTGCTCCAGCTACAGCATGACGCGTCCCGACTTCGCCAGTGATGTGCTTGCACTGTTGGCGCGGCATGGGGTTTCGCCGTCGCGGATCTGCCTTGAGTTGACCGAAGGTGCGCTGGTGGCGGAGCCGGCGATTGCCCGACTGACCATGCAGCAATTGGCCGACAACGGCATGTCGGTGGTGCTCGATGACTTCGGTGCAGGGTTTTCATCCCTGAGCTATGTGCATCAATACCGTTTCAGCGGCTTGAAGATCGACAAGTCGTTCATCCTCGAACTGACCACCAGCGCTCGCAGTCGCGCGATCGTCCGGGCGATTGTGCGTATGGCCGAATCGCTGGACCTGAGTGTGGTGGCCGAAGGTGTTGAGGATGAAGCGACGCTGGTCTTGCTGCGCGAAATGGGCGCAGGGCAGGCCCAGGGGTATTATTTTGCCCAGCCGATGGGGTTGGAGGCGTTGTTGGCGAGTTCGCTGATGGGGCGTTAGGGTCGCAACCAGGCTCGGCGCGCAAGGCGATACTTTCCAGCACCTGCGTAACCGTGCGAATTCACACTTTTCTTACTTCAGTTCCGTTCTTATTTCGGTTCCAGGCACGAAATATTTACTGGGATCATCGACCTTCTTCAGGTCAATCAAGGCTCGGCAAATGCAATGTGAGAATTGTTTCTGCAACGTGTCGGGGTCTTTCCATGCCATTTGCGATGCTTGCACTTGTTGTCCCTCGGACGATTTATAGCAGACACAATTATCAAGTCGGGTGACGCCGTTATCATTTGTGCTCTGACAGGCAGTGGTAAGCAAAGAGATCGCTATGAGCATTGCGAAGCGTTTCATGGGCACCCCTCCGAGGCTGTTGTGAAGGGCTAACTCTAAATAGACCGCGAAGGCGGTTATACGCCATGGGCCGAAAGCCCAATCTGCTCAATAAGCCCGACAGTAGAAGGAAGCTTAGCTCTCATTTTCCATCGCTCCATCCACAGTCCAAAGCGGACGGTCACAAGGAAGATAAAAATCAGTTGTGTGCGGTTTTCTGGCGAAGAGAATGGGGGGACGCGGCAGACTTGGACAGACTGCCGCGGCACCGCTAGTTGGGCATTGGAATGGTGATGCCTTCCTTCTCCAGATCTTCGCGTACCGACTGGAACTTCTGGTATTTGGAAATTTCGATCGGGCCGTCGTACGTCATGCTTTGGATTTTTCGTGGTGGATACTGAACGTAGGTTTTCATCAATTTGGCGATCGATGCGCTGATGGGCACCAGTGTCCAGGTGTGCTCGGTGTAGTTGTTCATGAAAATGTCATAACGCTCCTGCGGGTCCTGCAGCAGGTCGAACACTTGCGGCACCGTCGCGACATATTTGGTCGGGCCTTTCCAGCCCTGGTTGGTATCGACCGCGAGGCCACCGGTGACGGCACCGTTGTCGCCCCTGAGGTTGAACACTGCCTTGTAGTTGCCGACGCGGGCGGCACCGGGCGACAGTTCATTCTCGGTGAAGTAGAACCACTCCTTGCGAGGATCAGGGCCGGATCCGAGCAGCACCGGGGTCATGTCGTAGCTGTCGAAGATGATCGGTTTGCCTTCGCGGTCCTTGTCCGGCAGCTTGACCCCGGCCACGGAGGCGAAGGTCGCCATCAGGTCCAGGCCGCCCATGATGTCGTGGTTCTTGGTATTCGGTTTTATCTTGCCGGGCCACGCCATAATCGCCGGCACCCGGTTGCCACCTTCACGCACGGTGCCTTTGGTGCCACGGAAAGGCGTGTAGCCGGCATCCGGGTAAACGTCCTGCCAGGCGCCGTTGTCGGTGGTGTAAACCACCAGGGTGTTTTTATCCAGGCCCAGCGCCTTGAGCTTGTCCATGATGCGGCCGATGCGGGTATCGAGTTCAACGATAGAGTCGGCGTATTTGGACTTGGAGATCGACTTGTGCACGAACTCCGGCGCCGGCATGTTCGGCTGGTGCACTTTCATGAAGTTGACGTTGATGAAGAACGGCTTGCTGGATTTTGCCGCCGTGTCGAGAAATTCCATGGTGGCTTTTTCGACGTAGTTGTCAAAGAACGGAATACCGACGATACCGGGTTTGCCATCGATCACTGGCGTGTCGACGTACTGACCGTTGATCTTGAAGTCCTCCACCGGTTTTTCGCCGGCCTTGGCCGACAGTGCGCCGCGCGTCACTTTGGTGAACATCGCGCGGGTTTCGTCATCCATGTCCGGGAACCATGTAGGGTCAGCGTAGGTGTATGCGTTCAGGTGATACAGGCCGACGTACTTCATCACGTCGTAACCTTGAGCATTGGGCAGCGCGTAGTCGTCTTCGCCCAAGTGCCACTTGCCGGTGAAGTAGGTGTCGTAACCGCCGGTTTTCAGCACGGACGCCAGTGTCCATTCAGCCGCCGGCAAGCCGCCGCCCTGACCCTGGAACGCCACGGTGGTCATGCCGCTGCGGTTCGGGATGCGCCCGGTCTGCATCGCGGCCCGACCTGGGGTGCAACTGGGTTGGGCATAGAAGGAATAGAAGGTGGTGCCTTCTGCGGCGAGTTCGTCGATGCTCGGTGTCGGCATGCCTCGACCGACCCCGCCACCATAAGGCCCCAGGTCACCGTAGCCGGTGTCGTCGGAGACGATGAGCAGAATGTTGGGTTTTTCCGTCTGTGCCGCCTGCGCAATGCCGGTGAGTGCCATCACCAATGAGCACGCAACGTAAAACCTGGTGTGGTGTGAAAGACTATTCATGCCCGGTTTCCTTTCTCTGGATTTGCCCCTTTGTCGAACCACTCAAACAGCGTGGGAGCGGCACGGACCCAAATGAGTACCCCCAACCATGAGCCTGGACAGTTCAGGAAACCTTCTAACGGCTGAATAGAATTCCCGTTCACTAACAAATAGCCCACTATTGGACATGGTTAGCGTAGATCGAGATTTAGAGTAATCCAGGCTGAAAGCCGCTGTTTATGGGGCTTTCAGACCTTCGGTGCAGAAGCTATTTGCCATCACTGAGTCGGTTTCACAGGGTTTGCTGCGGATTTTTCTTCTACAAGTTTGTACGCCACGTAGTACTTGTAGATGTTGCCAACATAATCCACGGTCTCCCGGCCAACCACTTGCGCCGCCGCCTGCTCGACATTGCCGAACCAGATGTTCTTGTTCAGCCCGGATTTTTCCGCCAAGGCGCGGAACTTGCGCAGGTTGCCGGGGCCGGCGTTATAGGCGGCGAAGGTCATCAGGGTCTTGTTCATCTGGTTCAGTTGCGGGTCGTCCAGGTACTTGTCCGCGAGCAGACGCATGTACTTGCTGCCGGCCTCGATGTTTTTGTCGGCACTCTTGTCAATGCCGCCGATGCCCACGGAGGGGTCCTTGGCGGTTGTCGGCAGCAATTGCATCACGCCCACCGCGCCTCGGGGGCTGCGGGCTTGCTGATTGAGTTGCGACTCCTGAAAACCCTGGGCCATGAGCATCAGGTGATCGAATCCGTAAGAACTGGCGTGGCGGTTGAAGATCTCGACCATTTCCTGAAACTTCTTCATCTCCTCTTCAGACGTGGCATTGAGCACGCGCTTGCTGCTATTGGTGACGTACTTGGTGCGCAAGCTGTTGCCGAAGGTGGTGCCGACCTTGTGGGTCTTGACGAAGCCGGCGAGCTGTTCTTTCAGCTGCGGGCTGTCCTTGCGGATCGCCCAGGCAAACTCGGAGTTGTCATGCAGAACAATGTCCTCATGAATCTGCATGTCGGTGTACAGCGGTGCCCAGATTTTTGCGATGTATCGATCCACCACCGTGGCCTCGAGCAATCCTGCATTGACCATTTGCAGCAAGTCTTCGGACTCCAGGTTTTCGTCGGCGGCTTTCAGGTCGATGGGGGCCAAGCCTTGCTCCTTGAAGGAGGCGTTCAAGGCCTGGAGGTGCTCGTAGTAGCTGCTGGAGGCGCGTACGGTAATTTTCTGGCCGGACAGGTCTTCCAGTTTTTCAACGGGTTTGCTGTCAGGGGCGGTGACCAGGATTTCCGGGATCTTCACGGCGAACGGGTCGGCGAAATCAACGTCCTTGAGGCGTGCCTCGGTCACGGTGAGCCCGCCGGCGGCGATGTCACCAACGCCTTTCATCAGTTTGGACATCAATTCGTTGCGTGCGGTGGGGATGAACATCACCCGCCATTGCATGGATTTTTTCCCGTAGGGCTGGGTCTTGTTCAGCCAGGCTTCCAGCCCCTTGCCAAGCTCATAGCTGAGGCCGCGTTGGCGTCCGCGATCAAGTTCGAAAAAGGTCTTGCTGTAAGGCACTAGCACCCGGATCAACCGGCGCTCGCGCATGCCCTCGAAATCGCCGACCCAGTCTGGCAGAACCGGCAACACCAGCTTCTGCACTTCGGCTTCTTCGGCGGGTGTCAGTTCGACGGCAGGCAGTTCGGGCTGGGTTTGTGCCAGGGCCGCATTAAGCCAGCACAGCATGAGCATAAGGGCTAATTTATGACAGCTACTCCATACATTGCTCATGCTCACTCACCGACAGGGCAGGGAGATCGGGTTTACATGCCAGTATGGCTAATGGTTGGACTTTTACCGCATCGAAGAGTGGTCAATCGAATGCTTACGTCTCAGCGCGGCGAGCAGGAGCAGGAGCGACGAGGTTTTTTGACTGTGTATAGATGAGTATCGTATCGACACTTGCAGCCGACTCCGCCGAGCAGGCCAATCTGCTGGCGCTGAACGCGGCGATCGAGGCTGCCAGGGCGGGTGACCAGGGCCCTGGCCAAGCGCACGTCCGACTCCACGGGGGAAATTGACCAGTTGCTCAACACGTTTGGCAGCAAGACCCAGGAAGTTTCGCAGAAGATGGAAAGTTGCCTGGACCTGTCGCGTGTCAGTGTGTCCTCGATCGAGAGCGCACGTGACAGCTTTTAAGGCATCCAGTTGTCGGTCAATGAAATCAGGGATCAGAACCTGCAGATATCGCCAGCAGCAGAAGAGCAGCACAGGGTAGCCGAAGAGATCAATCGGCATATCCAGCAGATCTACGACGAGGCGCGGCTGGCCGAAAGCCTGGCCAGCTCTGCGCAAGAAGACTCAGGCCGGCTTTCGTACCGCTCCAATGAACTGAACGGGCTGGTGGGGCGCTTCAAGTCGTAGAGGCGGCCCGATGCGCTCGGCTATCGGTCCAGCAGAGGTGCCAGCAGTGCACACATGCCGCGCCAGTGCGAACCCTCCCAGTAAACCCGTTGGCAGGCGTCGCAGCGCACGAAGTGCGAATAGAGGATGCCAACGCGTGGCGGCACCTGCGACCGGGCCAGTTCCGGGCTGATCTCGTGCAGCGGCAGGTTGCAATGAAGGCACAGGCTGAATGGCCGCGCGCTACGCGCCAGGTCGAGGCGCTCGTATAACTCGCGCAGCTGCAGCGACGGTTTCAGGGCATGCACGTAACAGCCGTGGCTGATGATCCGCCGCTTGAGCAGTTCGCGGTCACGGGTTAGCACGATGCGTCCTTGCTGCGCAGCGATCTCGGCGATCTCGCCATCCTCGAAGCCATTGTCGTAGAGGGTGTCGAAGCCGCTCATGCGCAGCAGGTTGGCCAGCCCGCCCAGGTGCGCATCAGCGACGAAGCGCAGCACCCGTAAAGGTTGCGCACGAACCTTGAGCTGCGGGCTGATGTCCAGCGCTTCGAACTTGGGATACACCGCCAGCCGGTCACCGTCGAAAATCACCCGCTCGAAGCCCACCGACTCGCCGTTGAGCAGCACCAACTCGACCTCGGTGTGCGGTATCCCGAGCGCCTCGATCATGTGCTTGACCGTCGCTGCTCGCGCGCACTCACAAGTAAAGGACTGCCGCCGCCGTTCAGCCGGCAGGAAATCGTTGAGCTCTTCGTAGAAGCGGAAGGTTGCACTGGTCATGCTGAACAGTATGGCAGGGCTGCAAGGATGAGCGAGTCTAGTCCGAATGTCCGTTAATCATCCGGTGTCTTTAGCCCAATCAGGCGCGCCACTTTTTTACACGCTTGTGAATTTACTACCCAATTTCTTGACCGGAAACGGTGCATTTTCACGTCGGTAATTTATTGGAAATCAAATTGGCGCCAATATTGACTGGGTTTTTGTGAAATTGGTCTGATCCTTGCTCTAGGTCTTGCACACACTATTTGGGGGCAGGGCATGAGTTATCAATTTCCGTGTATCGAACTGAGTGGCGGGCCATTTGCCCGGGGTGTGCAGTACGGCAAAGCCTGTCCACAGATCATTGCTCGCAGCATTGAAATCTACGGTCAGCAACTGCTGGACATGGGTTATGACTGGGCCGGTATCAAGCGATTGGTCAATCAATTCATTCCCAATATCGAAGCGTTCGAGCCGCAGTACCTGGAAGAGATGCGGGGCATCGCGCAAGGCTCCGGTCACGACTTCGAGGCCATTGTGATGATCAATGCCCGTACCGAGATTATTCACCTGGGGCGGCGTTCGATGCAGGACAAACCGGAACTGGATGGCTGCACCGGCGCCATCGTCCTTCCTGGTGCCACCGCGAACAATGAAGTACTGCACGGCCAGAACTGGGACTGGCGCATGGAGTGCGCGGAGACTGGCGTGGTCCTGCATATTCGTCGTGACGACGGCCCGGATGTGCTGACGTTCACCGAAGCCGGTGGGCTGGCCCGCGCGGGCATGAACTCCATCGGCACGGCGATCACGGGCAACAACCTGGAATCGGATCGTGACTATCAAGCGCTTGGCGTGCCATTGCCGCTTATCCGCCGCAAGGCGCTGGAAGCCAATCATTTCGCCCTGTCGATGAAAGCCGTGGCGGTGACGCCAAAGTCGGGCTCGAACAACATGATGCTCAGTCATGCGGCCGGGTTTGGTATCAACTACGAATGTGCACCTGATGAAGTGTTCCCGCTGTACGAGGTCGACGATCTATTGGTGCACGCCAACCATTGGCGCAGCGCAGTGGCGCAGATCAAACTGAAGAACACCGGCATCGGTGGTGCACCCGAAAGCTTTTATCGCGATATCCGGGTCGAGAAACTGCTCAAGCCATTTCATGGCAGCCTGACGCTGGAACACCTGAAAAGCGCATTTTTCGATGATTTCGGCAAGCCATTTGCGGTCTGCCGACCACCACGTCCGAGCTCGAGTGGCGAGGACAATCTGTCCGCTACGGTGGCGATGATTCTGATGCGCCCAGCCAGTGGGTTCATGGAAGTTGCCTCCTTGCCGGCGATCAACCGTACATTTGGGCAGTACCGCCTCGAGATGGAATCCGATTACGCGCGGTACGCCACCTGGTAAGCATTGATCGGTTGCCTGCCTGAGCTCTGTCCGATTGAGCCCTGCCCGATTGAGGGCCGTATCAACATCGAGGAACCCACATGTTTCGTTTGATCATTCAGCGTCTGGCCATGGCGGTCCCGACGTTATTGCTGATCTCTATTGCGGTCTTCGCAATGATCCGGCTGATACCCGGTGACCCGGCGCTCTTGATGCTGGGCGACATGGCTGATCCGGCCAGTCTACTCAAGATGCGGCAGTCCCTCGGGCTGGATCAACCGATGATCGCGCAGTACCTGATCTGGCTCAAGGCAGTGTTCCATGGGGATCTGGGCTTTTCGATCACCAGTCACGAGGCCGTTTTGCCGCTGGTGCTTGAAAGGTTCAGCGTCAGTGTGACCATCGTTCTGACGTCGGTCGCGCTGGCGGCGGCGATTGCCGTTCCTCTGGGTATGTTGGCGGCGTGGAAACAGGACACGCTGGTTGACTTGGGACTGGTGACGGCCGCGACGTTGTTGCTGTCGATCCCCGGTTTCTGGATGGGCCTGTTGCTGCTGTATGTGTTTGGCCTGGAACTGGGCTGGTTGCCGGTGGTGGGGTATGTGCCGTTTTCGGCTGATTTCGGCAAAGCGCTGGCCTACATCATCTTGCCCGTGACAACGCTGGTGCTGCACGAAAGCGGCGTGATTATCCGGATGCAGAGGGCCAGCTCGATCGAAGTGTTGCGCCTGGACTACATCGCGCATGCCCGAGCCAAAGGCTTGTCGGAGCGCGCGGTGCTTTGGCGCCATACGTTGCGCAACGCCTTTGCACCCACCTGGACACTGATCGGCCTGATCCTCGGCAACTTGCTGGGTGGGATCGCCGTGATCGAAACGGTGTTCACCATTCCCGGCATCGGGCGCCTGATGGTCGACTCCATTTATGCACGTGATTACCCCGTACTGCAGGGCTGCCTGTTGCTCATTACGTTCGTCTACGTGTTGGTCAACCTGCTCGTAGATTTGATGTATCCGCTGTTCGATCCTCGGGTGAAAGCATGAAGATTTTAAGCGAAATTGCCGCGCCGCCGACCGCTGTGCCGAAGACCTCGGGGCACAAGCGTCCGCTCCCGTTCAACGCGCTGATCGGTGGCAGCCTGCTGGTGGTGCTGGTGCTGCTCGCGGTGGCCGGTATCGTCTGGACACCGTATGACCCGCTGCGTCTGGATCTGGCCAATCGATTCATGGCGCCGTCCTGGCCACACATTTTGGGGACTGATGAGTTCGGCCGCGATGTCTTCAGCCGCATCATCATCGGCGCTCGCACCAGCCTGTGGATCAGCCTGCTTACGGTGATATTGGCCATCAGCATCGGCACGCTGTTCGGTTTGCTCGCCGGTTACCTGCGCGGCTGGACGGACCGCCTGTTGATGATGGTCAACGATGCCTTGCTGGCATTCCCCGGGATGTTGCTGGCGCTGGGGTTGCTCGCGATTGTCGGCGCGAGTCAGTACGGCATCGTGCTGGCGCTGGGCCTGGCCTATATCCCCACCGTGGTTCGGGTGGTGCGCAGCACGGTGTTGTCGTTGCGTGAACGAGAGTTCATCGAAGCCTCCAGGGTCATTGGCAATAGCGAGCTGTACACGATGTGGCGGCATATCGCGCCGAACTGCGTGGCACCGTTGATTGTGCTGGCCACCAGCATGTTTGGCTGGGCGATTCTCTCGGAGAGCGCATTGAGCTTTCTCGGGTTGGGCGTTCCACCGCCTGCGGCCACGTGGGGAAACATGCTTGCCTCCAGCCGGCCGCACCTGGTCACGGCACCGTGGCTGGGCTTCTTCCCTGGCTTGATGATTTCCATTGCCTTGATCGGCATCAATCTTTTCGGTGACGCCCTGCGTGATCGCCTTGACCCCCGGATGAGTCGCTAATGGATACCGTCAAGCCTTTGCTTCGCGTCAGTAATCTTTGCATTCAGGTGGGAACCGAGGGTTCGCTTGCGGTTGACCACCTCAGTTTCGACATGGCCCCCGGCGAGATCGTAGCGCTGGTGGGTGAGTCCGGCAGTGGGAAGACGATGGCGGCGCGTGCTGTCATCGGGCTGTTGCCGCCGCCGATGCGCGTCGCATCCGGTCGTATCGAGTTTGCCGACACCGACCTGTGCACCTTGCCCTACGATCAGTTGCGTGATGTTCGTGGCTCGAAGATCGGGATGGTGTTTCAGGAGCCGATGGTCTCGCTCAACCCGACAATGACGATCGGTCAGCAGATGGCGGAAGGGTTGCGCCTGCACACCGATCTGGATGAAAAAACCATTCTCGCCCGGTCATTGGAGATGCTGCGCCGAATCGGCATGGATGATCCGCAACGCTGTTTGAACGCCTTTCCCCACGAGTTCTCCGGTGGCATGCGACAACGCATCATGCTGGCTTCGGTCATGTTGTTGCGTCCGGCGCTGTTGATCGCCGACGAGCCGACCACGGCCCTCGATACCCTGGCCCAGGCTGACGTCATCGAACTGATGCTCGAACTGACGCGGGAAGAGGGCACTGCGATCCTGTTCATCAGTCATGACTTGTCGCTGGTGGTGCGCCATGCCCACAAAGTCGTGGTGATGCGCAACGGCAAAGCGATCGAAAGCGGCCCCACCGAACAGATCCTGCTGGGCCCCAAGGCCGATTACACCCGGCAATTGCTCGAAGCGCTGCCCACCCGAGGCAACCTTGACAGCGCATCACGGGCCGCGCCGCTGATCGACATGCGCAACGTCACCATCGAGCACCCGGGGCGCCAGGGTTTCCTGTGGCGCGGTAAAGCCAAACGCGCGGTGGATGGGGTCAGTCTGCAAATCGCTGCGGGTGAAACGCTGGCGCTGGTTGGCGGCAGTGGGTCGGGTAAAACCACCCTTGGCCGTTCGGTCGTCGGGCTGGTCAATCCGATTGCTGGCGAGATCTTTTTCGATGGCGTGGACATCCTCAAAAGCGCCAACCGTGAGCATCGATTGCAATGCCAGATGATCTTTCAGGACCCGGTATCGTCCCTCGATCCGCGCGCCAGAATTTCTGAAATTCTCGCTGAACCGTTGCGCCATGTGCCGGGCCTCAGTCGCGAGCAACGTGCCGAGCGCGTGCGCACCATTCTGCAGGATGTCGGTCTGGACCCGCTCTTCGCCAACCGCTTCCCGCACCAGCTTTCAGGTGGTCAGCGGCAACGTGTGGCGATTGGTCGGGCGCTGATTCGTCACCCCAAACTGGTCATCGCCGACGAACCGATTTCCGCGCTCGACATGACCATTCAAAAGCAAATCCTGGCGTTGTTCGAGCGGCTGCAAAAGCAGTACGGCTTTGCGTGTCTGTTCATCTCGCATGACCTTGCGGCGGTAGAACGAATTGCCCATCGCGTGGCCGTCATGCAGCAAGGTCGATTGGTTGAAATTGGCACCACCGCACAAGTGTTCGACAACCCGCAACACGCCTTCACTCATCGACTGCTGGCTGCCGCCAATCCGTTGGTGCGGCTGGCCGATGGCAGTTATCAATTGCGCAGCAGTGCTGCTGTGTGAAGGACTTTAAGGCCGTCGTACCTGTGGCGGCGTGAACCTGTTTCCTCTTTATCAAGGACTCGCTTATGAATCGCTTTTTAGTAAACGCTTTGACGCTGAGCATGATGACCCTGATCGGTTGCGGAATCGCCCAGGCGCAAACCTTGCGTCTGGCAATGAACTCCGATATTCGCAGCCTGGACCCTGGCGTCAATCGTGATGACCGTTCCGATGCGGTCGTGCTGCACATGACCGAAGGGTTGGTGGCCTATGGGGAAAAGGGCGAAGTCAAACCGTTACTGGCACAGAAGATCGATGTCTCTGCCGATGGTCTGACCTACACCTTCACCTTGCGCCAAGGGGTGAAGTTCCATAACGGGGAGCCGTTGACCGCCGCCGACGTGTTATGGAGCTGGAACCGGGACATGGACCCCAAGACTCAGTGGCGTTGCCTGCCGGAGTTCGATGGCAGTGGCTTGACCAAGGTGACCAAGGTAACGGCACCGGATGACCATACCGTAGTGATGGAACTGGAAAAGCCCAGCGGTATGTTCCTCGCCACGCTGGCGCGTACCGATTGCGGCGGCACCGCGGTACTGAACAAAGCCTCGGTCAACGCTCAAGGTGAGTTCCTGGCGCCGATAGGCACTGGCCCTTATCAGTTAAGCGAGTGGAAGCGTGGGCAGTACGTCACGCTGACCAAATTCACTGGCTATCAGTCCTTGCCCGGCCCGCGCGATGGCTATACCGGCGGCAAGAGCGCGCTGACCCATGAAGTACGGTTTGTGATTATTCCCGATCAGGCGACGGTCAAGGCGGCGCTCTTTTCGGGCGACCTGGACATGGCAGAAGTCACCGAAACCGACCTGCCAGAGATCAAGACCCACGCAACGCTCAAGGTCTCGACAGACCCCAGCGCGACCATGAATGTGCTGATGTTCCAGACCCGGGATCCGTTGCTCAAGGACAAGCGCATTCGTCAAGCCATTGCCGCCGCCATCGATGTCAAACAACTGGTCGCGACGACGAGCAATGGCTTCGGTGTGCCTAACAACTCAATCATCAGCGTGGCCTCCAACTACTACGGTCCAAGCGAGCAACGCGGCTTCACCTACGACCCACAAAAGGCGGCGCAACTGCTCCAGGAGGCAGGCTATCGCGGCCAACCACTGACGATCGTCGCCAACAAACGCTCGATGGTTCCCAGTTACGACCTGGCCATTATTGCCCAGGCGATGCTTCAAGCAGTCGGCATTAACGCGCAGGTTGAAGTGATGGAGTGGGGCACTCAGCTTGAGCGTTACCAGGCCGGGCGTTATCAAGCCATGTCCTTCACCTATTCGGCACGCTTCGATCCGGCGCTGAGTTTCGAGCAGGTGACGGGTAACAAGGACAAAGAGTCGCGCAAGGTCTGGGAGGATCCTGTGGCGATTGAGTTGCTGAGCCAGGCACTGAAGGAAGGTGACGTCGCCAAGCGTCAGTCAATCTTCGATCAACTGCATGAGCGCTTCATCGATCAAGTGCCGATGATCGTCATGTACAACGGCCTGGACATCGTTGCGCTGAATCAGAACGTAGAGGGCTACGACGCCTGGATCGGGCAGAAGCCGCGCCTGTGGGGCGTCAGCATCAAGCCTTGAAACTCATTGCTCCAGTGGGGTTTGACGGATGTGCGCCGCGATCAGTCGCTTGAGTTGTTCGCGGTCACCCTTACGCAGGAGCTCAACGATCTGGAAGTGTTCGCGGCTCGACTGCTCGGCGCGCAGATGCGTACGCCAGGTGCCACCTGGAGACGAGGGGGGGCGGCTGCGAATTTCTTCGATGAACTCGATCATTACCCGGTTGGTGCACATGTCATAGATCCCGCGATGAAACTCGAGATTCGCGACGTAGCACTCTTGCATCGTCCCTTCGTTGACCAGGCGGCTGAAGCGCTGCGCGATGACGTCCAGCGCCTGCAAACGCTCCTCGGTGACCTGCATCTGATCGACGGCTGCACATTCGAGTGCGATGCGGACTTCGCGGGTATCCGACACCTGGGTCAAGTCAGGCGTGTGCACGTAGTAACCGCGATTGGGGATGTGTTCGACCATGTTTTTGAGGACCAACTGGTCCAGCGCACGACGGATGTCCAGTCGAGTACAGCCGTAGCGGTGTTCGAGATCGATCTGCTTGAGCCAGCTGCCGGTCGGAAGAACACCGGCATTAATGTCGTTTGAAATCAGCAGCACCAATTGGCTGCGATCAGTAGTTTTTTTGTTCAAAGGTGACTTCCACAAAACTGGGTAGTGGGTGTGTGAGTCGTCGACCGTGCATGACCCTGACCCGCTGTAGTTTTCAATAATGGCACAATTATCAACGAGGTTTCACAATGTTGAGCAACCCTCAAGACACCCCCGAATCGCGGCATCGCCAGATGTACTACCGAGGTAGCACGACCATTTTTTCGTGCCGTAAGGATCCGCGTTTTGCCTATTGTCTTTATGTTCCGCAAACCTTCGACCAAGCACCTCAAGGCCACCGTCTGCTGGTCGCGATCCATGGTACCGGGCGCACGATGGTCGAGTATCGGGACGCGTTCGCCGAGTTCGGGCGCTTCAATCGCTACATCATTCTCGCGCCGCTGTTTCCGGTAGGCCCACTGGGCGATGGCAACCCGCATGGTTTCAAATACCTTAAGGAAGGCGACATTCGTTATGACGAAGTCCTGCTGGCAATGGTCGATGAAGTCTGCGAGGCGCTCAGCACTTCGTTCGAGAAGTTTTCATTGTTTGGTTATTCGGGCGGTGGACACTTTGCGAACCGATTTTACTACCTGCACCCCGAACGTCTACGCTCCGTTTCTATCGGTGCACCGGGGTCGGTGACCTTGATCGATGAGGGGCGCGATTGGTGGGTGGGTACCGGAGGGATCGAGGCGATTTTCGGCAAGCGTCTGAATCTCGATGCGCTGCGTGAAGTCGATGTTCAACTGTTAGTGGGTGCCGCAGACCTGGAAACCTGGGAGATTCACTACGCACCCGGTTCAGTGCAATACATGGAAGGCATCAACGATGCCGGGCGTACAAGGGTGGAGCGCAACGCAACGCTCGCACGTAACCTTGAGGCCTATGACATACGTGTTCAGCAAGACATTGTTCCCAACACCGCCCACGCCGGAATATCGGTTGTGCCCTACGTCCAGGACTTTCTATTGCAACTAGGCGATTGATCAAAACGTCGTCGAGGCCACATCAATTTATGAGCACTGATTACCAGCAAACCTTTTATGAAACCACGGCCGACATCACCCCCTATCCCGCTCAATCGGGTCGCGTAGAGACTAAAGTGTGCATCCTCGGCGGTGGGCTGGCAGGCCTGTCGACCGCACTCGGGTTGGCGGAGCGAGGTATCAATGACGTCATCGTTCTGGAATCTCATAGCATCGGTCATGGGGCCTCGGGTCGTAACGGCGGCTTCGTCTTCGGAGGCTACAGCCTGGGAAACGCTGACCTTCTCGCCACCCTTGGCGTTGAAGAGGCGCAGCGCCTTTACCGGCTAACGCTTGATGCCGTTGAGTTGATCCGCAATCGCGTCAAACAATACGGTATCGATTGTGACCTGGTTGACCAGGGGGTGATTCTCGCCAATTGGTTCAACGACCCGGCAAGACTTGAAACACCGCGAAAACTCATGAGTGACGTCTACGGAGTTGATTGGGAATACATGCCGCCAGGCCAGTTAAAAGAGCTACTCAAGACTGAGCGCTATTTCGGCGGCCTGCTGGAGCGTAACGCCTTCCACTTTCATCCTCTCAAGTACGTGTACGGCATTGCTCGCACGGTGGCTGAATTCGGTGTGCGTATCCATGAACAATCATCCGCCCTGAATATCGAGAAGCGTGGAAAGAAATATGTTGTGCAAACCGAAGGCGGGGAAGTGCATGCCGAGCATGTCATCTTTTCCTGTGGCGGGTACGCGCGCGGCGTCTATCGCCCGGTCGAACGTGCTGTATTACCCATTGCCACCTATGTCGTAGCAACCGAACCTCTCGGGGCTCGCTTGAAAGAAGTTATTGACTGTGAATCAGCGGTCTACGACACGCGGTTCGCGTTTGATTACTACCGGCCGCTTCGCGACAGCAGAATTTTATGGGGAGGGCGGATTTCGGTGCTCAATCGGAGCCCGGAAGCGATCGCCAGTCTGCTCAAGACAGATCTTTTAAACGTCTATCCGCAACTGGAAGGTGTAGAAATCCAATATTCCTGGGGCGGGTTGATGAGTTACGGCCGGCATCAAATGGCCCAGATTGGCCAAGATGAAGCGGGCGTCTGGCACGCCGTTGGTTTTGGTGGTCATGGCATGGCGCCCACGACGGTGGCGGGCGAGGTTCTGGCTGACGCTATCGCCAAGTCGATTCCGATACCCGACGGTTTCCGCCAGTTCGGGTTGACCCGTACGTTTGGTCTGGCCGGTCTGGTCGCCGCGCAAATGACCTATACCGCATGCCAAGCGCGAGATGCTTTCGACGCTCTGCGCCTTAACAAGTAACGGCAACAACCGGGTTAAAAAGGTATTCGCCGAACACGGTCACGTCATGCGGCTTCAGCAACTAAGCCCCTTGCCAGTCGTTAGTCAACGGCAGGGGACTCGTTTCAAGCAACTTGAAATAGTCGGGGATATCGGGATCAGTGAATGTGTTTCTTGACGAAGGTAGCTGTCGTCGAAATCAGCTCGTCGATCTGCTTCTCGTCTTTGCTCATGTTGAAGGCGTGATCCATGGGCCGGACAAGCAGCTCATGTTCTCCGGGATGATAGCGGATAAAGCTTTTTCCGAGGGTTGGCTGCGGAGAAACGATGTTGTCGTTAGTGCCGACGGCGACGAGCAGTGGGCCCTTGTACTGGGTGATCTCGGCGGCGGCATCGAGGGTCATCAAGCTGACAAAGAACGCGGATTTAAGCTTGACCTCGCCACCACCAGGAACTGCCAGTGCGACGGGGGTGTCACCGCTTCGCAACGCTTCCTTGATCTTCTCGGAGCCCCATAACAGCGGGAAAGCGGCTCCCATATTGGTCGCGGGGTTCCAGAGTGCGACCGCGTCGAGTTTATGCGGGGTCCGTCCTGCTACAGCAGCACCAATTGCTCCGCCCATGCTCCATCCAACAAGCGCCATGCGGTTGGCGTCAACGCGCCCGGACTTGGCCAGAAAGTCGAGCGCAGCCAGCCCATCCTCAACATACGTATCGAGTGTGCCGTCGGTCTTGGCACCCTCACTGTCGCCATCAAAACGGTAATCGATGCGCAGGCTGGCAATGCCTTGTCCGGCCCAAAGACGCGCAGCACGGGCGTAGATTCCTTCATTGACGGCCGGAATGATCCCCTCATCCCTACTGCCCCCGAAACTGTGAAGCAACAGAATTACCGGGGGCTTCTTAACGCCGTCGGGCAGGTTCAGAGTGCCGACGACGTTCATTCCGTCAACGGAAAAACTGACTTTTTCTTCAGCCGCAGACGCGAAATACGGGGCTGTAACCAGGCTTGCGAGAAGCACTATACGGGTCAAAAAAGTAGGCATAGGGGATCCTTGGCTAGACGGGTAAAAGTTTAACTATTGGGCCTGGGGGCATCGTCCGAAGATGCAGTCGGGGCTCCGAGCAGTCCCATGGACGGCACAAATGCAGCTCCGACCGCTTATGGCCGGATTGCTTCCTGTCGTGCAGGGCCGCAATCGACTGTGGATTCAACCGACCGATGTAACAGATTGGCTAGCCACTTTCTTGGCAAATCTCTTACCAAAAGCAATCCACCATTTTTCGTAATAGAAAGTCGAGATATGTGCGGTGATAAAAATGGCGGCGAACAACAAAGGGCGCTTCAAGTATTTTATGACGGTATCTCCGCTACCCAGCCAAGTATGTATTAGCATCGGATGAACAACGTAGAGCGCGTACGAGATGGTGGCAATATAAAATAAAGCACGATTGTTCAGAAGCAGGGCAACTCGTGTCCGGCTATTGAGTAATGTGCTCCCCACCATTGCTGCGGCAAGATAGGGGCGGAAGTAGTTCATGAAGCCCGCATCGGGATGGCAGGACAAGACAAACAGGAGGAATAAAAATATTTGAGTGGTTGCCGTTTGTGTCGGAAGTTTGGCAAGGATGTTGCCCAGTCTATTGTTGTATATCAGTGCAAGTATGCATCCGGAAAGTATTTCATCAATGCGGTAATAAGTGTTGATTGCGACATGGACATCATTCATGACTCGATACATCGTGACAGCGATGCAGAGACAAGGGATTAGCATTACCCACTTGTTTCTCATCAGAACGACCAGCCAAGCGATGGCGAAATAAAACTGGACCTCCATGCACAAACTCCAAAGGTGGCCGTTTACACTGCCAAGCCACATAGGCGGCCAGTTGGCAACGAACAGAAAGTTTGCGATGTAGACATCCGGAGTGCTGTTCATGACAGGCAAAGCAATGAGCATGTACAACCAGGCGAGCGGCACAACCCGAAAGATTCTGCGGATTAAAAAATCAACGACGCTGCTGTTGTTGAGCAGAAAGTTTGTTATCAGGAAACCCGATAGCGTAAAAAATATAGCCATTCCCATAACGCCTGCGGCGGCATTAAATTGCCAAGGCTTTGGGCCAAGTGGTAGCAGGTGGCACGCCAGGACAAGCAAGATGCTTATGCCGCGCCATCCATCAAGTACGCTGAATCGAGAACCCTCTCCGGAAATACTATTCATATTTGCATCCCGCTGTTGGGTCGATAGAGGGCATTCGATAAAGGCAATGCTGCGTCTGAAGACTGTCTGAATTCATATAAAAACCCAGTAGTTACAGCGGTGAGCAATTCATGAAGTCAGACCATTTAAGCCTGTAGTCTAGGACACCTTTTGCGCTTTACACTTCACGCCATGAAAAAATTCCAGTCGCGAGGAATTCGCTAAATGACTGGGTTTTTGACGTTGCTTGGTAGCATCGCGCTAAGGAAACGCGCACTTTTTGATAGGTGCCCTGACCGGTGGCTTTGGGCTGTGGATTCAATCGGTCGATTTCTGCCGGTACGGCATGAGACTCAATACTTGGATTTTTTGACCCGGGCGTTTTTAATCATCACCTCGAGTTGGGCGATCATTTCATCAGGGTCAATTTCAGTCATTTCACCGCACGATGCCGCAATGATCATTTCAGCGAATTCGGGACTGTATTCCGACTGGTAAGCGGGAGCTGCGTGATCGACGGTCGATACCACCCACTGGTCATTCACCTCCAGACCGATAATGTGGTTTCTTTCCTGTAGAGCGAAGAGGGCAGTCTGGAACTGTTCGTCCGTCATTTCTGGGAGACGTTGCGCCACCTCAGCCTGAAGGGCTCTCACGCAAACCCCATGACTTGCGAGACTCATGATCAAAACTTGCACGTTACTCAATGATTCCATCATTTGATTTCCTAATCCGAAGGTGGTCCCCGGTGCTCCCGAGGACCAGTCAGGCGACAGTCGTCAGGTCACTGCCCCAAATCGTAGCCAATCATGAACAACGCAGCTTCCAGTGCACGGAGAGAATCTTTAGGTTCGACGATTCCGTGGAAACTGCAGCCTGAGGCCTTGGGATGCGCCAGGACCGCGGCAAGCGTCCAGCTGGCGCGTATGTTCCAAAGGGCATGGTGTGAACCCGAGCGCAAGCGTTTGAATTTGTAAGGACCTGCACTTGGGTCCCGACGCTTTGGCAACACAGCTGATTGAGCCTCCTTTGCGGCCGCCCATGGGAAACAGAGAGCACTTGGAACGCTAGCCAGACTTTTCGCATCGCAGTATTTGACGATGAGCCATCCCAAGCTTGCCGCCACGCGGCTGTCGTAGATCACGAAGTCATCGCACAGCAGCGAGTAAACCTTGGTCATTCCGGAGTTAAAACGCAGTTGGTCGCAACGCAGTGCAGGCGCTTCAGGATCGCCGGCATTGATGGCGGCCTGAACTGCTTGTAGCGATCGCGCCAACCCTGCCTCGTTCAGCTTTAACCATTCATTGTTTCGAGCAGTCACGCCGCCCCATGCCATGACATCCGACGTTGCTTTCACCACTTTCGAATCGTCAGTGCCGGCGGCGGCCAAGTCCGCCTTCAATGCAGCCAATGCCGTTGCGTTACTTAAGAACGTCGATCCTGGGTTGAAGGCCAAACGGTGGTTGCCCGGGTGGTTCCATTGATACTTTTCGAAAGCGTTGAACAAACTTGTGCAGTTCCATTCTTTCCCGCTACGGCGATCAATATAAGCATGCTGAAAAAGGGAAGTATCCAGCTCCGTGGCCATCCAATGGACGAAACCAGCGACATGGAAATCGGCAAGATAGGTTGAACGCTTCATGGACATGCTCCTGTGGGCTGACGGTTAAGTTGGTGTTTTCCTTGCCAGCCCGAGCATCATTCCACACACTCAGGACACTTTTTGTCCTGGACGTAACCATGGTCTCTTTTTACGAGCGTCGAGATTATCTGCGTGACATCTTACAGCGGCATGGCACTGCTTTGCCGACGTCTCAAGTTCATGAAGCGATGTGTGCCTGCTTAGGTAACGTTGATCATCCATTCAAAACAACACAGCGCGACCTTCTAAAGCTCGAGGCCGATGGCTACATAAAATGTCAACGCCGAGGTGCTGCCAAGCACTTACTCTATTGGTCGTCGACCGGAGCCAATTTTAATTTGACGCTCTCGCCAACGGAGGCGATGACACTGTCGACCATTTTCGATCATGCGGATCGGTTTGGTCTCAAGACACATACCCAAAAGCTTTCGCCACTGCGGCGTCATGCACTTCGTGTCATGAACGACTACTCAAAACGACAGCTGGATTGGGAAAAGCGAATAACCACCGGAACTCGGTTTACGGTCCTGATCCCCGGGGAGTACGACTTAACCCATCTGACCAAAATCCAGGAGGCCATATTCGAAAACCAGCCACTGGAAGTGACGTATCAGCCCCGGGATGTGGGTGACATCCAGTGTGTCTATCAACTCAAACCGTTGGGCCTGTCTCACCAGGATTCAAACACCTATTTGTCTGCACTGGTGCAGGAAGAGGAGTGGCCTCTTGGTCAAACTCCAGAGCCGGACGCACCCCGTGGGAAGTACAGCAGCAATGGCCCCAACAAGTTGTGTGCGTTGATGCTTCATCGAATCTTAAAAGTGGAACCTGGTAAACGCGAAATCGCCGACCCTGAAGGCTACGACATCAATTCGATCGATGCGCAGCAGCACCTCATGACAATCCACTCACCGGTCCCCGTAAATGTCAGCTTGCGCCTGAGTGACAACCTGCATAACCGGCTTTCTGAAAATCCACTCTCGCACGACCAGATCCTGGTCGCCGAGGCCGGGAGCTGGATATTGAACTGCCGGATGCTCGACACTCAGGGGCTGCGCCTTTTTTTGCTCAGCAATGCCGCCGACATCGAAGTCCTATCGCCCATCGAATTAAGAAATCACGTTCAGGGCGTCCTGGAGCGGGCAGTCGGTATGTACAAGGCCGGCCCGATTTAACCTCCCTCGGCGTTTTTACAGACTCTCAGCCGATAACAGCCTGTCACGAAGGGCGGCAATCAACCCTTTGTCGCCTCCCCACTGATCACACCGTTTAGCGTCTCTACTTCTAGTCAGGCTTGTACATACAGAGGGGAGCGCGCGATGAGCAACGAACAGGCGGCACCTGAGACGAAAGGCGTTACGGTGACGTTACTTGCAGCCATTGACCTGGGGCCTGAGATCGAGGGTATGGCAGGGCGCCAACTTAGAATGCGCAGGGTGACCATCGAGCCTGGAGGCGTCTTCGGGCCGACTCACAACCATATAGACAGACCCGGCACCGTCTACATTCTGCAAGGAACGATCACTGACCATCGAAATGGCGTCGCCACGGATTATGGGCCGGGAGTGGGCTGGCCCGAGGACAGGAACACCACTCACTGGCTTGAAAACAGAGGCACGATTGCGGCGGTGGAGATCTCGGTCGATATTGTCAGGCAAGAGTAAGCTCAGGACCAAAACAAGGCGATACCTTGATCGTCCAGCGCCATTTGCACGAGCAAGCTGTAGGCGTTGCTGCTGAAGTAGTAGGGGTTTTCCGAGGCCGGGATCTGTAGGTCATGGGACTGGAAAGCGAACCACACATTCCAGTCGACCTGTTCTGACAGTTGGGAACGTCCATAAGGGTTCGGGTCCAGCAGTACGTTGTTGCAAATGCCCTCCAGGGTTTTCAGTTCTGGATGAGCCTCCAGATAACGAGGCGTGCACACGGGATAGACGACTTCATTGAACAAGGGGGGGCGCCGCCGCCCGGGTGACGCACAACGCCTCGGCGGCCCGGCTGGAGTTCCGATACTTGGCGGCGGCCACGAAGGATCTCATGGCCTTGAAGGACGGCATTGAGAGCAGGGTCTGATCAGGCTGGGAGCTTTTAGCCATAACAAAAACTACCTGTTTTCTCGAAAAAAAAGTCGGTTCTGCCCATCGGGCTCCGGGTCCACACTCTACCGCACGATGGGCTGCGGACCACGGCCAATCGAACCCGCGCCGCGAACACAAAAACAAGGAGACGACATGCCGTACCAATCAGGAAGGGAAGCGTTCATGCAAGGTGTCCGGGCGCTCATTCCATTGAGTCCCGGTGTCGTTCCTTTCGGTTTATTGACGGGGGTCATGGCGATCAACATGGGCATGTCGCCCGGCACGACCATGGGCATGACGCTGCTGTTCTACTCTGGGTCCGCTCAGATGGTTGCACTGCAACTGCTCCATACGGGCGTTGTGCCGCTGGCGATCGTGGTGACTGCCTTGGTCATCAACTTGCGCTTCATCATGTACAGCGCCTCATTGGCCCCCCATCTGCACCACTTGCCCCGACGCTGGACGTGGCCGCTGTCCTACATGCTTTCTGACCAGTCCTACGCACTGTGCAGTCTCAAGCTTTCCTCTGGCGAGCTGGGTCAATTCGCACACCACTACTATGCCGGCACCGCCTCTGCCATGTGGCTGTCGTGGCAATTGTCGGTATTGGCGGGCATTTATCTGGGCGCAAGCATCCCCGAGACCTGGTCGTTGAGCTTTGCCATCCCCCTTTCGTTTCTGGCACTTCTGGTGCCCGGCATCCGTAGCGCGGCGAGCCTGGCCGCCGCCTCGGTCGGCGGGATGATCGCCGTGTTGGCGGTCAATATGCCCTATAACCTTGGGCTGATAACTGCTTCCATCGGCGGGGTCATGGCGGGTCTGTTGATCGAGAGTGTTCGCAAACGGCCATTGAGCGATGCGCTGATCCATGATGTCGAGAAGGAGACACCATGAGTGATCTAGCCTTGTGGGGGATGTTCCTGGCGGCCGGTTTGGGAACGTTCGCGATGCGTCTTTCTTTTGTCGAACTGTATGGCCGGTTGCGCATCCCGTCAGTGCTGAGTCGGGCCTTGCTTTACGTACCGGCGAGTGTGCTGGCGGCCCTTGTGCTGCCCGCCGTGGTGTACCCCAACGGGCAGGGTGAGTTCGTGTTGAACAACCCCCAGATACCCGCCGCCATTATTGCGGCGTGGGTCGCCTGGCAGACTCGCAATACGGTCCTGACGCTGGCGGTCGGTATGGGAGGGCTGTGGCTATTCAAGTGTTTCGGTGTGTAATGAATCAATGAGCAGCCGGGACGGCCTCAACAGCAGGGGGCCGTCAGCGACAAACTGTCTGCCAGGCGCCTGGCCTGCTGAGTCGCGTCCTCACGCGCGCGCCGATCAACGTCTTCCCCCAGGATGGTTTTCTCCACAATCACCGAATGCACATCCGTGACGCCGATAAATTTCAGCCAGGCTTCCACGTAGGGCTTCTGGAAGTCGAAGCGCTCCGCAGGTGTGATCGACTGCGCCGAAAAATCCAGGCCGCGGGCGTACATCACCACAGCGAGTTTGTTGTGCAGCATGCCTTCCAGACCGCGTTCCGGGTCAACGCTGAACAGAATGTCTTTCTGCGATACCAAGTCGATGAAGTGCTTGAGTTTGTACGGGATGCTGAAATTCCACAGCGGTACGGACATCACCAGTACATCCGCGCGGTGTAGGTAACTGGCCAACTCTTTTAACGTGTTCCACGCGTCTTGTTGGGCGGTGGTCAACGGCGTGCCATTGAGCCCGGCGTATTTGGCCTCCATGGCCAGCTCATCGAATTCCGGCAGAGCCATGTTCCAGAGGTCGAGGGTGATGACTTCGGTGTCCGGGGTGTTTGCTTGATAACGCGCGATGAAGCTGCGGGCGACTTCAAGAGAAGCCGAACGCTGCTTGCGTGGAGAACACTGAATATGAAGAAGAGTCGTCATGGCACACCTTGAATGAAGGAGGAGCAGGGCAGGTGGGAGCATTGCAACATAGTTGCATTTGAAATATAAATCGTAAATTCCTACTCGATTGATCACGTATAAAACTATGTTCGACGCTCTGCTGCTCAAGACATTTGTCACCGTCGTCGATGAAGACGGCTTCAGCCGTGCCGCCCAGAAGCTGCACCTGACTCAGTCGGCGGTCAGTGGCCACGTGCGGCGATTGGAAGAACAGATTGGTAAACCCCTGTTGACGCGCACCACCCGTTCCCAGCAACTGACGGCCGATGGCGAGCGTCTGGTCTCTTATGCGCGCACGATCCTCGCGCTCAACCGTGATGCCTGGACAGACCTGACACGCACGCCGTTTCACGGGCGATTGCGTATCGGGGTGTCGGAAGATTTTGTCGAGTCTCGATTACTGCGCACTGTTCAGGATTTCGCAGCGCAGTACCCCGGCATGGAGATCGAAGTGCAGGTGAACATTCCGGGTACGTTACTGGCGCTGATGAAGCAGGGGCATCTGGAAGTGGTCATCGGTTCGCTGTGCGAAACCAGCGAAGCGGGGCTGTTGCTATGGCAAGAACCGCTGGTGTGGGCCTGGTCGGCGCAACCCGTCGCCCGGTTACCCACGCCGTTGCCGCTGGCCCTGTTCCCCGAACCGTGCCCTTATCGCGAGGCCGCGCTGACGAGGCTGGCCCAGGCGGGAATCGCCCAACGCACGGCGATGTTGTGCAGCAGCACTGCCGGGTTGCGGGCGGCGGCCCTGGCAGGCTTCGCGGTAGCGCCCATGCCACTCAGTCAGTTGGGGCAAGGATTGGCGGTTGTTGGTGTAGAACATGGGTTGCCGGATTTGCCGGATGCGCAATGTCGACTGTTTACATCGCCTGATGCGGATCGGGGGATTGTGGCTGCGGTTACTCAGGTTATTTTGGAGTACTGCTCGAAGCGGAGGGCTTGATTGTCATTTCAAGGGTTTGCTTGGACGTCTCGGGTACGCGGTCTTTGTTTTCCTGAGGGAAGGTCAGCCGTCTGTTGGATGTTGGTGAACCACTTCGATCATGGACACAAAAAAACGGGCGCCCATTGAGGCGCCCGTTTTTACCTATTCCTTCACCTGCGCTCGCAAGCGCCGACCAATCACGTCCATCAAGTCACAGCCGTCGCGTAATGGAATGACCAACAGCTGAGAAAAGTCTTTCAACACCACCGTGTCGCAACCGAGTTCGGCACGGTAGGCGATGTTTTCCAGCACCTGCGTGACCGTGCGGATGCGGTAATCGGCCATGGCTTGCAAGACGTCGAGAGGGGCTTGGGTGTCGATGAGCAGGGAGGCCGGGATCAGGTCGATTCCGGTGAGGGGCATGTATCTTTCCATAGGTGAGATCTCGTTCAGTTAGATGAGACCGCCAACAGATCGTCGCCAAACGAATAGGGTGGCAGTTGCGCGCAGGTTGGCGAACCGGGAACGAGTAACCGGCAGACCCGAAGGTCTCCCGCGCGCAACCGCCATAGTACAGCGGTTTTGCAGTTGCGACGACGTCTGCAAATGAGCAGGCGGCCCTCGCATTCGTATCTCGGCTCACCAAACCCGAATCGCTATTTCGGGCGACGAGATGGACTATAGGCTTCATCAGAACGGCGGGAAAGGTGAGGGATTCCGAGGTTTGTGTAGGAATTTTTATGCCGTCCTAGGACCAATAATCAACGTTGCTCAATTGGTGGAAATCAACTCAGATACATTCATTTACGTTCGTTCATCACCGCTAACGTTATCCTCTAGAATCCCAACCCCGCAGCCGAGCTGGACTTCCACCCAATGCAAACCCCCACCCCCCTCTGGAAAACCTACCTCCTTTTCCTGGCCCCCATGGTCCTCTCCAATTTCCTCCAATCCATGTCGGGCACCATCAACAGCATCTACATCGGCCAAATGCTCGGCACCCAAGCCCTGGCTGCCGTGTCCGGGATGTTCCCCATCGTCTTCTTCTTCATCGCCTTGGTCATCGGCCTCGGCGCGGGTGCGGGCGTGCTCATCGGTCAAGCCTGGGGCGCGCGTGAGCCGCATCTGGTGAAAACCATCGCCGGCACAACGTTGCTGTTAGGTGCAATGATCGGCCTGACAGCAGCGGTACTCGGCAGCGTGTTCGCAAGGCCAGCGCTGGAAGGCTTGGGCACACCGGCTGACGTTATCGACGACGCCGTGTCTTACGCCCTCGTGATGATGTGGATCATGCCGTCGCTCCTGGTCTACGTGCTGTTCACTCAACTGCTGCGCGGGGTGAGCGATACGGTGTCGCCGTTGATTGCGTTGGTGGTGTCGACGTGTATCGGGTTGGCGCTGACGCCGGCGTTGATTCGGGGTTGGTTCGGGTTGCCGATGATGGGGATTCAGAGTGCGGCGTATGCGGGGTTGGCGGGTAACTTGTCGGCGATGGGGTGGCTGGCGTGGCGGTTGATTCGCAAGGGGCATCCGTTGGCGCCGGATCGGGAGATGTTTGCGGCGATGCGGCTGGATCTGGTGATCCTCGGCAAGGTGTTGCGCATTGGGTTGCCGACCGGGTTGCAGATGGTGGTGTTGTCGGTGTCGGAGCTGGTGATTCTGGCGTTGGTGAATCAGCACGGTTCGCAGGCGACGGCGGCGTATGGCGCGGTGACGCAGATCGTCAATTACGTGCAGTTCCCGGCGCTGTCGATTGCGATCACGGCGTCGATCCTCGGCGCTCAGGCGATTGGGGCAGGGCGCCTTGAACGCATGGGGCCGATTCTGCGCACGGGGCTGTTGATCAATGTGTGCCTGACCGGTGGCTTGGTGGTGCTGGGTTATCTGTTGTCGCACTGGTTGCTGGGGTTGTTCCTCACGGATGATTCCACCCGGGCGAAGGCGGAGCATCTGTTGCACATCATGCTGTGGAGTCTGTTGGTGTTCGGCTTCCAGGCGATTGTCGGCGGCATCATGCGCGCCAGTGGTTCGGTGCTGGTGCCGATGGCGATTTCGATTGTGTGTGTGGTCGGGGTGCAGTTGCCGGTGGCGTATGTGCTGGACGGGCACTTTGGGTTGCAGGGTGTGTGGATGGCGTTTCCGGTAGCGTATCTGGGGATGCTGGTGTTGCAGACGGCGTATTACAAAATGGTCTGGCAGCATCAGAAGATTGAGCGGTTGGTGTAGGCGGGCAGGAGGTAACGGTGCTGAACATGCAGATGATTAAAGTAGACGATAACGGTCTTGATCAGCTCCGTGATGCTCTGCGTCAGGCTGCATTGCCCTGCGATGATGTCAGCGAACCAGGCCGGCAGTTTTACCGTTTCGAAGTGGCGGGGAAGTGGGTGGCTTTTGGAGGGCTGGAGGGTTCGGCTCCCGACCTGTTGCTTCGTTCAATGGTGGTGTGTGAAGCGCATCGTGGAGAAGGGCTGGGCCAAGCCGTGTTGTTTGCATTGGAACAATGTGCGGCCTCACAAGGCGCACTTCGACTGCATTTGTTGACCCAAGGTGCCGCCGGTTTTTTTACCGCCAATGGTTACGAACAGTTCGACAGGCAGGCGGCGCCTGTTGTCATCACCCAAACAGCCCAGTTCAAACATTTATGTCCGGCGTCTGCGAGTTATCTAAGAAAAACGTTAAGTGCTCCGGTTCCATAGACCGGCGAAGTTACTCGAACAACTTATCTTAAAACGACAACTTCGGCTCCCGTATTGGCGCTGGCGATATTACCATCCCCTCCTCGACGAGTGGAATGGCAAAAAGTATGACTGTTTCAGTGGGGGCAGGTCCTAAATATAAGCAGTTAGCTTTTGCACTTTTCGTAAGTAACCTAACAACTAATGGATCCAATGAGCGCTATTAGAAACCCACTGTCATTCACCAGCCCAGTTGTCATGGGGCTGACAGGGAAGTTGATGAGTTAGTACCGGCGATTGCGGCGTTCTCAATAACCGCCGTTTGTCGGTGGTTTGCTCAAAAAATGAACATTCCAGGATCCCCGGCCTCTGATCCTGCAGCACGTCACCCAAGACCTGCTCCTGCAGCCGCAGAAAAGAAGTGGAAAATTAACCTCATGTGCATTGAATGCTAATGGGGGTTTTTTTACCCGGAATTCAGGAGGCAATACATAAGCCGGTCATTGATTTGCCAGGCGAATCAATGGGCTAAGCAGTGCCAGGTCTATGAGTTGGCATATCTTATAAAAGTAAGATCGCGCAGGGTTTTGAAGAGTTGAATGCCCTGTTGAATATTGATCTGTACTATCGAATAAGGTGGAGAAAGTACCGTGGCGATAAATACAATTATGAGCCTGCTCGAAAATAAAGAGTGCATGGAATTTTTACGGTTGGGCGTTATTTACGTTCATTTGGTATCGTGTTGTGTGGCCATTGGTTTGGTATTGACCAGTGATATTGCGATGGTTAGAGACTTGTTGAAACGGAAGACATTCACTGAGCATGATAATGCTCACATGGAAAGTCTTCAGAAGTCTGTCATCGCTGCATTGATAGCGTTGTGGGTGACGGGTGCCGCGATCATCGGTATCGATTACCTGGAAAAAGGTATGGATTACTTTATGAATCCAAAGCTTCACGCCAAAGTGATTATTGTCGTGTTGCTGAGTTACAACGGCATCTTGTTGCATCGCCTGGTATTGCCCGCGCTGCAAAAGGCCGGTTCTTTGCTCAAACTTGGCTTCAGCGCACGGATGCTGGCGCTGTTTTGCGGCTCGCTGTCGGCTGTGTCCTGGATGTATGCGGCCATGCTGGGCGTCGGGCGTCCGTTGGCCTGGAAATACTCCCTTTCCGAACTGTTGATGGCGTATCCGGTACTGATTGCACTGGGTTTCCTGACGATGCTGGTGTTGACTCAGCGTTTGAAACTACAAGACTCCGTCGTTATTTCTCCACGGACAGTAGCGAGCGCATGTTAGGCCTTGCCTAGTCCTGAAACAGGTTTACACCTGATTCACCCTAACGCCCGGTGCACCGCATCGGGCGTTTTGTATTTTAAGGACAGGCACGTGCGTCGTGCATGTGCTTGATGTCAGCCACCGTCAGACCGACAATCCTGAGAGACCGTGTGATGCCGAAACCGACAGGCGTGATCGCCTGAGGAGGTTTTCAAATGAGTCCCTCATCGCCCACCCTCCTGCAGGACCGGGCCGCTGCCGGTCGACGCCTGGTGGAGCCGTTACTCGAATACGCGCATCGACCCGATGTCATCATCCTCGCCTTGCCCCGTGGCGGTGTGCCGGTCGCCTATGAAGTGGCCGCGGCACTGGACGTTCGTCTGGACCTGATGCTGGTGCGCAAGCTGGGTGTTCCGTCTCATCAAGAATTTGCCATGGGCGCCATCGCCAGCGGCGGCATCCAAATCCTCAATGAACAGGCGCTGCGGGTTCACCCGATTGCCCCGGCCACGTTCGATGACGTCGTCGCACGGGAAACCCGGGAGCTGCTACGCCGCGAGCAGGTTTACCGGGGAACGCGCGCGCCTGTGCAACTCAAGGATCAGGTAGTGATCCTGATCGACGACGGCCTGGCGACAGGCGCCTCGATGATGGCGGCGATCCACGCAGTGCGTGTGCACGCGCCGTCACGCATTGTCGTCGCCGTGCCGGTGGCGCCGATTGAGACGGCGGAGGCGCTGCGCAGCGAGGTGGATGAGCTGATATGCCCGATCCTTCCCGACTGGATGATGTCGATCAGCCGTTGGTACATGGACTTTACCCAGACCTCGGATGCCGAGGTCATCAAGCTGTTGCAGCGGGCGTGGCAGCGAGAGTCCAGTTCCGCGCAGCAGCGTATCGGTGATCAGTGACAAAGTTCAGAGCCCTCACTGGATAACGCGTTGCCCGGCGTGCTTCACTCAGCGTTCTCGAGTCAAGGATTCTTCCATTGCGATACGACCTCACGAGCCTGGATCTTTTCATCACTGTGGCGCAGGAGCGCAACCTGACCCGCGCGGCCCGGATCAAGCACCTGGCGGTGTCGGCGATCAGTAAGCGGATTACCGAGCTGGAATCCCAGGTCGGCGCACCGCTGTTGATTCGCAATGCTCGGGGTGTAGAGCTGACACCGGCCGGGCAGTCGATGCTGTTTTATGCGCGGCAGTTGAAGCAGACCCTCGAACAGCTCGACAACGAATTGGGTGACTACGCCACCGGGATCAAGGGGCATGTGCGTATTCATGCGATTACTTCGGCGCTGTCGCAGTTTCTGCCGGATGACGTGGCGGGTTTTGTCGCGCTCTATCCGCTGATCAAATTCGATATCGAGGAGCGGGTTGGCTCTGCGGTGATTCGCGCGGTGGCGGACGGCCGTGCCGATCTGGGCATTATTGCCGTACAGACCGCCGCTCAAGGTCTGGAAACGCTGCCTTATCGCAATGACGAGCTGACCCTTGTCGTGCCGGCCGATCATGCGTTGGCGTCGCGAAAATCGGTTCGCTTTAAAGAGGTGCTGGAGCATGAATTTGTCGGGCCGCACCTGGAAAGCTCGATGCACACGTTGCTGACCAGCGAAGCGGAAAAACTGGGCATGGCCCTCAAATTGAGGATTCGCATCAGCAGTTTCGATTGCATGTGCCGGATGGTGTCGTCCGGTCTGGGCGTGGCGGTGCTTCCGCGCAGCGTCATCAATCAGTACCTGCGCAGCCATAAGTTGAAAGCGGTGACCCTCGATGAGCCCTGGGCGCAGAGGTCCTTGTTGCTGACTTTCAAAAAATACGATGCAGCATCCCCGACTTTGAAGACCCTGATCGATCACCTGAAATTGCCGTCGGAGTAATACAAATCCCCCGATAGCGGTGGTTCAGCTGGTATTGATGTTGACTGTGCTGCCGTCATCGCGAGCAAGCTCGCTCCCACAGGGGGTTGTGGTGAACGCAGCCCTTGTGACCGGCCGAGGGCAAAATGTGGGAGCGAGCTTGCTCGCGATAGCGGTGGTTCAGCTGGCATTGATATTGACTGTGCGGCCGTCATCGCGAGCAAGCTCGCTCCCACAGGGTTCGGTGGTGAACACGGTTCTGGTGAACACCCGGGAGCAAAAGGTGGGAGCGAGCTTGCTCGCGAAAGCGGTGGTTCAACTGCCATTGATGTTGACTGTGCTGCCGTCATCGCGAGCAAGCTCGCTCCCACAGGGGGTTGTGGTGAACGCAGCCCTTGTGACCGGCCGAGGGCAAAATGTGGGAGCGAGCTTGCTCGCGAAAGCGGTGGTTCAGCCGGCATTGATGTTGACTGTGCTGCCGTCTTCGCGAGCAAGCTCGCTCCCACAGGGTTCGGTGGTGAACACGGTTCTGGTGAACACCCGGGAGCAAAAGGTGGGAGCGAGCTTGCTCGCGATAGCGGTGGTTCAGTTGGCGTTTATGTTGACTGTGCTGCCATCGCGAGCAGGCTCGCTCCCACAGGAACTGCGCCTTCGAGCGTTCTCCGATGGAGAACGCTGCCGTGGTAAACCATCAATTTTCATCTGCTTCGACTGCTCCTAGTATCGGCTTATCAGCGGTGGAGTTCGGCCAGTCCGACCCCCGTGACAACGATAATAAAGCCGAGCGATACGAGCATGAACGAGCCTGCACACGACCTTCTCTCTGATCTGGTCATCGACCGCGAGTCATTCGTTTACGTCGATCTGCACAAGATGCTTTCGCCCGCCCAGGTCGCGAAGCTTCCGTATTCAATTCGCATTTTGCTGGAGAACGTCGCTCGTTGTTCACCAGAGGCGTTGCCCTCGGTCCTCGCCCGCGCCGTTGGCCAAGGGCCTGATTGCGAAGTGCCGTTTCAGCCCAATCGCCTGATGTTCCACGACACCACTTGCTTGCCGGCGCTGGCGGATTTCGCCGGCATGCGTGATGTGGTGGCGGAGTTGGGGGGTGATCCGAGCGCGATGAATCCGCTGATTCCGGCGGTGCTGACCATCGACCACTCGGTGATTGTCGAGCGTTATGCCGAAGCCGATGCCGTGGAAAAGAATCTGGACATCGACTTTCGCCGTAATAGCGAGCGCTATCGGTTTATCAAGTGGGCACAGAAGAGTCTCGACAACTTCGGCGTGATTCCGCCGGGCACCGGCATCATCCATCAGATGAACATGGAGGCGCTGGCGCAGGTGGTCTGGGAAAGCAGAACCGAGGATGGCCAGCGTCTGCTGCACCCGGATGACATGGTTGCCACGGACAGCCATACCCCGATGATCAACGCGATAGGTGTGCTGGGTTGGGGCGTCGGCGGGCTGGAAGGGCAGGCGGCGATGGTCGGCGAACCGGTGCCGATCAGTTTTCCGAGCGTGATCGGCATTCGGGTGACCAACCGCCTGCGCCCCGGTGTCACCGCCACCGATCTGTCGCTGCACGTGGCCGAAATCCTGCGCAAGCGTTCGGTGGTGGGCAAGTTCGTCGAGTTTACCGGCCCGGGTCTTTGCACCCTGAGTTGGGCGGCTCGCGGGACAGTCTCCAACATGGCGCCCGAGTACGGTGCGACGGTGGTGTTCTTCCCGTTCGACCAGGAAACCTTGTCGTACCTTGAGTTGACAGGGCGCTCGCCCGAACTGTGCGAGAAAGTGCTCAGCTATATGAACGCCCAGCCGTTGTGGCGCCGGGATGACCTGCAAGAACCGCACTTCGATGAACTGATCGAGCTGGATCTGGCGAGCATCGAACCGAGCGTCGCCGGCCCGCATCAGCCTCATCAGCGGCAGAAGCTGTCCGACGCGGCAGCATCGTTTCGTAATGAGGTGATGGGCGGTGCCAACCTGATTGCCGGGCCTGCCGAGCAACGTTTTTTCGAGCCATCATTTCACGAGCCAATCACTCATGGTGCGGTGGTCATGGCGGCCATCACCAGTTGCACCAACACCGCCAATCCGTCGCAGATGATTCAGGCCGGACTGCTCGCCCGCAATGCCCGCAAGCTCGGGCTGACGCGCAAGCCCTGGGTAAAGACGTCGCTGTCGCCAGGCTCACAAGTGGTGGCGGATTACCTGAAGGAGGCCGACTTGCTCGAGGACTTTTCGGCGCTGGGTTTTGACCTCGCCGGGTTCGGCTGCATGACCTGCATCGGTAACTCGGGGACGCTTGAGGAGCACGTCGAAGTGTTCGCCGATCAAGGGCTCAAAGGCGTCGTGGTGTTGTCCGGTAATCGCAATTTCGAGGGTCGGGTAAACCCCAAAGTCCCAGCCGGTTACCTGGCATCTCCGGCGTTGTGTGTGGCGTATGCCATCGCCGGGACGATCGATATCAACCTGGATGCACAACCGTTGGGGCACACCCGCGACGGAAAACCGGTGTACCTGCGCGATCTGATGCCGACCGATGCTGATGTCGCGACTCAAGTGATGGAGGTGGTGAAGCCGGCGTTTTTTCAGCAGCGTCTGGCCACGGTCTGGGACGGCACCCATCACTGGCAAGCCTTGTCCGCCGAGGGCAGCGTGCAGTTTCCGTGGAGCCCGCAGTCGACGTACTTGCGCCGCCCTCAATACCTGGCGGATATCCAGGCCGAGCCGAAAACCAGCCAGGCCATCAACGGCGCGCGGGTGTTGATGGTGTTGGGTGACAACGTCACGACCGACCATATTTCTCCTGCAGGCGCTATTCCCGCCAACAGCCTGGCCGGCCAATGGTTGTTGGAGCGCGGCGAGGATCCACGGGATCTCAACCAATACTCGACGCGTCGCAGTAACCATGAAGTCATGGTGCGCGGCGCGTTCACCAACCCTTCGGTGAAAAACCTGCTGCTGGGCGACAACCAGCCGGGGCTTGGCGCCTGGGCGTGGAACGCGGATCACAGCGAGTGCCTGCCGTTGTTTATGGCCGCCAAAAGCTACGCCGAACAACAGCTGCCGATGGTGATGTTCGCCGGTATCAACTACGGCGCCGGTTCAAGTCGTGACTGGGCCGCCAAGGCGCAGGCGCTGCTGGGCGTGAAAGCCGTGGTGGCCCGCAGCATCGAGCGGATTCACCGCAGCAACCTGATCGGCATGGGCGTCATTCCGTTGCAGTTCAAACCGGGGCACACCGTCGATGACCTGGATTTGCAGGGCAACGAGCACTTCGATTTCCTCGGGCTGGATGAACTGAACGTCGGCGACAACGCCGTGACCCTGGTCATTTACCGCGCCAGTGGCGAACCACAACAGGTCGAGCTGGCCGTGCGCATCGACTCGTTGCAGGAGATCCGCTACCTCATCAACGGCGGGGTTCTGCCCTTTGTGATCCGCAAAGTGGTGAAGCGAACGCGCCACTGACTCGACCGCCGGGCTTGATCCCGAGGCCTGGTATTTGCTTTTAACAATAATAAGGAACAGCCACTATGCAAGGCGACGATAAAGACGCGGGCACCCCCGTACCTGACAAGTTCACCGGCGCAACACGCCGCACGTTACTTATACAAATGGGCGCAATCGCCGGAGCTTCCATGCTGGCGTCGCTGTTGCCCGTCAGCTTCGCTCACGCTGACGCTTCAAATAAAAAGTCATCTGTAAGTCGGAGAACAACCCCTATGTACGCCTATGTCGGATCGCGCACGACCAAGGAGCGAAACGCCCGAGGTGAGGGCATCAGCGTCTACGAAGTGGATCAGGAGAAGGGCACATTGACCCTGGTTCAGGTGGTCAAGGACCTGGTGAATCCATCGTTCCTTGCGCTCAACCGCGCCTGCGACCGGCTGTACACCGTGCACGGTGACAAGAGTGACGTCAGCGCTTTCAGTATCGACAAGGCCACCGGCAAACTGACCTTCATCAATCAGCAAAGCTGTGAAGGCAAGAACCCGGTGCATCTGGCACTGGACCCGACTGAACGTTTCCTGGTGGTTTCAAACCACATCGCCGGTTCCCTGGCGGTGATGAATGTGGCCGAGGATGGCTCGCTCGGTACGCTCAATCAGCTGCTGAAACTGGAAGGCCCGATGGGCCCGCACCGGGTCGAGCAACCGTTCTCAAAACCGCATTTCAACCCGTTCGATCACACCGGCAGTTTTGTGTTGGTGCCGGACAAAGGCCTGGACCGGATTTTCAGTTTCCATTTCGACAACGGCAAACTCGTACCCGCCGATCAACCTTTCGTGACCACGCGAGAAGGGGCCGGCCCCCGGCACCTGGCCCTGCATCCCACTGCGTCGTTTGCCTATGTCGTCAACGAGCTGGATTCGACGGTGACGACCTATCGATTCAACCCGCAGGATGGCTCGTTGAAACCGCTGCAGGTGGTCACATCGCTGCCGTCGACGTTCACCGGCAACAGCCGCGCCTCTGAAATCGAGGTCGATCGCAGTGGGCGTTTTGTCTACGCCTCCAACCGGGGTTATGACAGCGTGGCCGCGTTTGCCATCGATCAGAAAACAGGGTTGTTGAGCCCGGTCGAGTTCATGCCGACTGACGGCAAAACGCCGCGCTTCTTTACGTTGACCCCCAATGAACGTTTCCTCTTCGCGCTCAACGAAGACAGCGACACCATCATCTCCATGGCCGTAGATCCGAAAAAGGGCGGGCTGAGCAAGACAGGGTTTTCGGTTTCGACCGGAAGCCCGGTGTGCATGGTTTTTTCTGCCTGAGCATTTATTAAAACTATACATACCAGTCAGTTAAGTGATTTTCAGCTGCTACGGATCGCGTTACGAATTAACTGACTTTCATTAGTTGCACACCTGTTTGCAGTGAGGTCGCCATGAACAACAATAAGACGCTCGACGAAACCGCGATTGTCCGCAAGGTCACGCTACGCATCATTCCTTTCGTGTTTCTGCTGTACATCGTGTCTTATCTGGACCGCGCCAACATCGGCTATGCCGCGCTGCAAATGAACAAGGAGCTCGCGCTGTCCAGCGAGGCCTTCGGGTTCATTTCGGGGATTTTCTTCATCGGCTATTTCCTGTTTGAAGTGCCCAGCAACGTCATGCTGAACAAATTCGGCGCCAGGGTCTGGATCGCCCGCATCCTCGTGACCTGGGGCTGCATCGCCGCCATGACCGCGTTCGCCCAGACCGCCAATCAGCTTTACATCCTGCGGTTTTTCCTTGGCGTGGCCGAGGCCGGTTTCTTTCCCGGAATCATCGTCTACCTGACCTTCTGGTTTCGCTCCAAGGAGCTGGCGACCACCGTCGCACTGTTCACCGCAGCGATCCCGGTGAGTTACATCATCGGTGCGCCGCTGAGCACCTGGATCATGGACAACGTCGGCTGGATGAACTGGAGCGGCTGGCGCTGGATGCTGTTTCTGGAAGGTATTCCGGCGGTCATCCTGGGCATTGCCTGTTTCTTCTTCCTGACTGACAAGCCCGAACAGGCCAAATGGCTCACGCCTGAAGAAAAGGAATGGTTGCTGGCCGAGCTGGAGCGGGACCGTCAGAGCCGTAAAAACGTCAAGAGCCTGAGCGTCTACAAGACGATGACCAACCCCAAGGTTCTGTACCTGTCGTTCATCTACTTTGTGTACCAGTGCGGCAGCCTCGGCGTCGGCTACTGGATGCCGCAAATCATCAAGAGCTTCTCCGAGTCGCTGAGTCATACCCAGATCGGCTTGATCGCCATGCTGCCTTACATCGTGGCAACAGCGGCGATGATTATCTGGTCGCGCAGTTCTGACCGGCGCAACGAGCGCAAGCTGCACTCGGCGATCCCGTTGCTGATTGCTGCACTGGGGCTGGTAGGGGCGGCTGTGCTGGCCAATCCGTTTGCAGCGATGGCGATGATTTGCATTGCGCTGTCCGGGCTCTACAGTTTCAAATCGCCGTTCTGGGCACTGCCGACGCTGTTCCTGAATCGCTCGACGGCCGCGGTGTCCATCGCCGTCATCAACTCCATCGGTAACCTGGGTGGCTTTGTCGGGCCTTCGCTGATCGGCATGGTCAAGGGCAACAGCCAGAGCGCTGCCAATGGCTTGCTGTTTCTCAGTGCGCTGTTGCTGGTGGGCTTTTTGATGACGCTGTTCATGCGGGTGCTCAACAGAGAAGCCCCGGAAACTGTACCCGCCGCTACCTGGAGCAAATGATGAGTGCTATCACCCCCGCAGTTCTTGAAGATCTCGCCCCGCAAGGCGTCCTTCGCGCCGCGATCAATTTCGGCAATCCGGTACTGGCTCAGCAGGGCCAGGATGGATCGCCACAAGGCGTCTCCGTCGCATTGGCCAAGGCACTGGCGCAAGAGCTTGGCGTGCGTCTGGACATGGTGACGTTCGATGCCGCCGGTAAAGTGTTTGCCGCGCTGGAGGAGGGGGCCTGGAACCTCGCATTCCTTGCCATCGAGCCCGTGCGCGAGCAACAGATCGCGTTCAGTGCGCCCTACGTGATCATTGAAGGCACCTATTTGGTAGCGGCCGATTCGCCCTTTGTGGCCGTCGAAGATCTCGATCAGCCAGGGTTGCGGCTGGCGGTCGGCAAGGGCGCGGCTTATGACCTGTTCCTCGCGCGCACCTTGAAACACGCGCAGCTGGCGCGGGCGGAAACCTCCGCGGCTGCGGTCGACCTGTTCTTCGACAAGGACCTGGATGCCGCGGCGGGCGTACGCCAACCGTTGCAGAAAGTGGCCGATGCAGACCCGCGTTATCGCGTGCTTGAAGGGGCCTTCACAGCCATTCGCCAAGCGATGGCTGTGCCTCGAGATCGAGAGGCAGGTGCCGCTTATGTGAGGGCATTTGTGGAGCGTAAAAAAGCCGAAGGGTTTGTGCACGCAGCCCTGAAGGCCAGCGGTCAGGCGGATGTCACGGTGGCGCCGCAGGCTGCGATCTTTTGATTCGCTGATATTGACTCTGTCCCAAGGGACAGAGCCTAAGGTCATCCTCGCCAAAACGGATGTTTATTCAAGCGAGGGGACAGTTGTATGAGTCAGTTATGTCTGGTCACAGGCGCCAATGGGCATTTGGGCAATACCTTGGTCAGAGCCTTGCTCGATCAGGGTTACCGAGTCCGCGCCGGGGTTCGTGATGTGAACGATTCGGCAGCGTTCGAGGGGCTGGATTGCGAAAGGGTGTATGCAGAACTGCTCGATGAAGCGGCCATGCTCGAGGCGTTGAGCGGGGTGGACGTATTGTTTCAGGTTGCCGCGGTGTTCAAGCATTGGGCGAGGCATCCGCACGCCGAGATTATCCAGCCGAATGTGGAAGGAACACGTCGCGTTTTGCAGGCGGCGGCGAAGGCCGGGGTCAAGCGCGTGGTGTATGTCAGTTCCGTTGCGGCCATCGGTCAGAACGGGCAGAAGCTCGATGAAGAACACTGGAACGACGAGGACGAGAATGCCTATTACGCGTCCAAGATCCTGTCGGAGCAAATGGCCTGGCGTACGGCGCAGGCGCTGAACCTTTGGATGGTCTCGGTGTTGCCCTCGGCGATGATCGGCCCCAACGCGGCCAAGCTGACTGACACCATGAAGTTTGTCGATTCGGTCAGGCGGCGGCAAATGCCTCTGGACCCAGGCTTTCATTTCAATTTTGTCGACGTGCGAGATGTCGCCCTGGGGATGATCCTCGCGGCAGAAAAAGGCCGGTCAGGGCAGCGCTACATTCTGGCGAATGAGCGGTCCTCTTCAATGGCCGAAATCATTGATGCAGCGAACGAGGTTTCACCGGGCTATCGCCCACCACCACCGGCACCCAAATGGCTGTTGGTCGCGGTGGCATGGGTACAGGAGCGTTGGGCCGGGTTGACCGGTCGGCCAGCGCAACTGTTGCTCAGTCAGGTCAGGATGTTCCACGACGTCAAGCAGGAATACGCTATCACCAAGGCCATGACCGAATTGGGCTTCCGTCCGCGAGCGCCGGAAGTCGCCCTGCAATCGGCGTTTATCTATCTAGGCCAGCGCTCGACGCATCGCTATGAGGCGTTATCACTGCGCCCGGTTCAAAAAGGCAATTGATCTCGTTTTTGAGTTCGCTGAGGTGATCTACCAAGGCCAGCAAGTCGGCTACTTTCGCGAAGATGTGTTGGCGCTTGAGGTCGATTGCCTCGTTGGCCAGTTCCAAGGGAAAGGCTTGCAATGTGTTTTTTGCAGCGACGAGAGGCACCATCTCGGCGAGCTTGAAACCGGCGATCTGCGCCCGGCGGATCAGGCGCACGAGCGTGAGGTGATGTGAGGTGTAGACGCGATATCGACCCTGACGATCCGGTTCCGGGATCAACCCCATCTGCTCGTAAAGTCGAATGGCTTTCGGGGTGCAACCGGTGAGCCCGGCGAGTCTTCCAATGAACATCAGCAATCCTTCTCGCCACGCGAGTCGCTATCAAAAATCCGGAAGTCATTCTAACGCAGACTGGTCACCGCGTTTATCGGGTATCTGAAGGCGCAGATACCCGCGTTGGGGCCGTGAGCTAAGCTTCTAGTCAGCTCCGTCCAGAGGTCTCTTGCCATGGGCAGCACCTTGGAAAACGTCTTTATTTCATTCGGCAGCGCGGCCTTTGGTGTTGTGCTGACGCTATTGCTTCCAATGCTTCTGAGCCACTGGCGATACTCGCGCCGGGACGATCTGCTCGGCTTCTGGGCATCGACCTGGCAGGATGCCGACGACCCGGATCAATGGGTCATTGAGACGGTCGATGTCGATATCGACAGTGGACGACTTCGATTGCGTAACGCCAACAATATTGGCGGTTACCTGTGGCAGGGCTCTTGTGATCTGTATGACGGTCACTATCTTTACGGCACCTGGAAATCCGTCAAGAAAGGCGCGACCTCTACGGGGGTATTCAGCTTCCTGATTCTTCCTCAAGCCGAGGTGTTGGTGGGTCAGGCCATGGGCCAGGACAAGCATGGCGTCCCTCGGACGTCGGACTGGATCCTGGCCAGGCGCAAAGAGGATATTGAGCTCGGGAAGCAGTGGCTGGCCAAACACGCCACTTACTACCGCGGTGACGTTAAGCCAGGCGCTTGATTTCGGCGATCAAATGATCGACCCCCGCCAGCATGAACTCGATCGTTGTTTCGTCGATGAAGTGGCCGTTCTGGATCTTTTGATTAACGCCGGGAATGACGATCTGAGGGCCGCAAATGACCCTGGACAGCGTGGCCGATAGCGTTTCACGCAGTTGAGCCTGGGCACGCACCCCGCCGAGTACGCCGGGTGAAGAGGACATGATCAGCACGGGTTTGTTTTTCAGCGGTGAATTGAAGCCTGGGCGGGAGGCCCAATCCAGCGCATTTTTCAGCACGCCGGAGGTGCCGTAATTGTATTCAGGCGAGCAGATGATCAAACCATCGGCTTGTGCGAGGGCCTCTTTCAATGCCGCCACGGATGCCGGCAGCGCTTGCGTTTCGATATCTGCGTTGTACAGGGGGATGTCATTCAGCGCGAAGAGACTCATTTCTGCCTGATCGCCCAATCGAGCGCAAAGGGATTTGAGTACTGCTGTATTCGTTGACTGTGAACGCAGGCTACCTGAAATACCGAGCAGACGATGAGCGACGGTGGCCATAAAAATCCTTCAATCCGAGAGATGAGTAATCAAACAACTACACAGCCTGTTTCTCTGCGGGTGACACCCCGATCATCACAAACAGTGCCCGGGCAATCCGCTCGCTTTTGTTGCGCCACGCGTGTCGCGTGCCATTTTGAATAACGACGTCGCCGGCCTTTACCAGACGGCTCTGACCGTTATCCAGCTCCAGCCACATCTCACCTTCCAGAATGATTCCGTAATCAATGGTGGCGGTGGTGTGCATGCCCGGATGGTCCGGCTCGAAGCTTTCGATCAAGCCCGGCAGTGCAGCGCTCAACTCGCCAAAGGCCTGGACGCCATCGACGAGGTTCTGCATGACGGTGTCGGGTGGGAAATCGAACATGGCGATGCTGGTGCCGCCCTGAGGAGGAATCAGCGAGGCGTGATCAAGCGTTGGGTCGCGCTGTTTTTCGAGGAGTGTCGGCTGGGCGGGCGTCGTCCACAGCTGCGCCATTGCGTGCCCCGGGATTGAGGCAAAGGACTGGGCTCTTGGGGCAAAGTCATCTGAAACGAACACGGAATTACCCTGTTCGTCGTGGCCGGTCACGATTCTTCTTATCTTCATAGGAGTTACTCAACAGGCAGTCAAAGAGTCAGCGAGGGGCGGTTGAACCGCTCCGCTCGCTGAGTTTAGTCAAGGACAGATGACGTAGTTGCTGAAGCCGCCATGGCGGTTTTCGATACCGGTAATCGCGCTGTTGACGTCCTCCAGACTGAAGGCCGTGTTTTCGAAGAACGAGAGGTCAAGCACCCCGGATTCAACCATGTCCGCCATGGCTTGGCCTTGTCCGGTGGTGAACCAGGCCGATCCGCTGATCTGGATGTCGTTGTCCATAATCCAGTGCAGATCGATCGGCACTTCGCCGGCGATGGCGCCGACGTTGACCAGATGCCCACCGCGATGGAGGGATTTAAGCGCCTGGGTCAGGCTCTCGTGAGGGGCGCCCGGGCCTAGAGCATCAATGACTACATCGACCCCTTCGCCATGGGTCACTTGATAGGCCCATTCGTGGGTGGGAATCGTACCGAGGGTGTGAATTTCAATCCGGCCTGGGGCCGCCAGGTCTTTCACCTTCTGGAACAGGTCCTGGTTTCGGGCGGTGCCGAGGATTTTACGAACGCCCATGGCCAGCGCCAGTGCGACGGCGCCCAGGCCAAGTGTGCCGCTGATTCCGTTGATCAGCACCGTGCTGCCAGGACCCGCGTTGGCCTTGAGCAATGCTTTGTAGGCGGTGCCCAGATAACCCAGGCGTGCAGCGGTTTCGAAACTGATGTTGTCCGGCAGTTTGACCAGGCTGTATTGCGGGGCAGGGATGTACTCGCAAAGGCCGCCGTAGGGGTAGTCTTCGAACATGCGTGGGCTTTTCGGTGTGAAGCCGAAATAACCGTTGAACGTATAGGCGGTGCACGCAATGGTGTTGCCCGCGCGGCAGGCCCGGCATGAACCGCAGTGCCTGCCCGGATTGACGTAAACCCGGTCACCGACCTTGAAGTCGTAGACCTGGGCGCCGACGGCTTCGACGACACCAGAAGGGTCCAGTCCGAAAATGGCAGGGAGTTTTGGCAGGGGGTTATGCGGGAACCATTTGACCCAGTTGGTGAGGATGTTGTGCAGGTTCGGGACGATCCCGCAGGCCTTGATCTTCACCAGTACTTCGGTCGGACGAATCTCGGGGACGGGCACTTGTTCGATGACCATGGGTTTACCGCCTTCATACAGACGTGCGGCGCGCATAGTTTTTGCAGTCATGATGTTCTCCAACACACATATTGTTTTTGTAGTGGTATGTAACCCTGCAGCACGCTTCAAATTGTCGGCCCTAACGCAGCCCGTCTTCGCCCTTCACCTCGCTGGCAGCCAGACCACCGAGTCGCGCATGAATCCGCCCGCCCGTGGCCATGGCCAGGCCAAAAGCGATTTCGCCGCGACGAGGGCCGTCCCACACGGTCATTTCAGCCACGCCGAAGTGGCTGCGCACATAGGCCGCCTGGATGTGCCCGAGCGGGATCATCACCCGGCAACCAGGGCCGCCGATGGTCTTCGCCGCCGGCACGATCGCCTTCGGATTGCCGAGGGCTTCGCGCATGGCCCAGCCACCGGCTTCATGCCAGACCGCACCGTGTTCCAACTCGCCGTCTTCCCCGACGATTGCACCCTTGCCATAGGCTTGTACATGCCTGGCGCCGCCCAGTGCATGAATCAGTTGCTCGGACAGCTGCGCGCCCAACGCTCTCAGTTCCTGCATGAACGGCAGCAGGTCCTCTACATATTGACCTGCGTAGGGATTGGCGACCACGGCGGTGGCGACCGCAATCCTGAGCGGGACCGACGAGCGAGTCCCGCCTTCATGGAACACTTCTTCGATGTCCAGTTTTACCTTGCGAACCATCACTAGCGACATGCCTAACCTCCAGAACCGAGAGCCTCAAGCGGCTCGTCATTTTTTTTAAAACCGGCCTTTTGCATTATGCATTTTATGATGTATGGTGCAAGAAATTAGTTTTTGTGCATAAAAAACAGGAGAAGAACATGAAGCTGATTTCGTACCGCAAAGAGGGGAAGGCCCATTTCGGCGCCGTGTCCGGTGACGGGGTGGTTGAGCTGACCCGGCGTTTTACCCAGGTTCCGGACCTTGCATCCTTCCTGGCCGACCCGGCCTTGATGCAGGAGGCTCGCCAGATCGTAGAGGCCGCGCCACCCGACTACCCGTTTTCAAGCGTTGAACTGGAAGCCGTCATCCCCAATCCCGGGAAGGTGATTTGCGTCGGCATTAACTATGTGGCGCATGCCGAAGAAGCCGGCAGAAAGGTCGGTGAATTCCCGGTGATTTTTCAGCGTTTCGCCGAAACCCTGCTACCCCACGGAGAACCACTGGTAAGGCCTCAGGTATCAGAGCAGTTTGATTTCGAAGCCGAGCTGGCTGTGGTGATCGGCAAAGGAGGGGCGCATATCGATCCGGCCGATGCGATGGATCACGTCGCGGGTTACACCTGCTTCAACGACGCCAGCGTTCGTGACTGGCAGTTCCATACGCACCAGTACGGCATGGGCAAGACCTTCAGAAAAACCGGTGCGCTGGGCCCATGGCTCATTCCCGCTTCGGAAATTTCCGATTACCGTAAGCTGGTGGTACGCGGAGTACTTAATGGCGAGCAGTTGCAGGAAGGCAGTCTTTCAGAGTTGGCCTTCGACATTCCGCATTTGATTTCGTACGTGTCGAAGGCATTGGCGTGGAATCCGGGCGACATTCTGGCCACCGGTACGCCGAGCGGGATCGGCTTCAAGAGGAATCCACCGATTTTCCTTAAACCCGGTGATATTTTCGAAGTGGTCATCACGGAGATCGGGACGCTATCGAACGGCGTTATTGACGAAGCCTGAGCGTTGTCCTCTACACAATCATAAAAACTGGAGGTTCCAGATGCCCGCGTTACCGACTATCAATTTCACCCACTCCGGCGTGTTTTGCGCAGACCTCGATCGCATGGTCGATTTCTACTGCCGTACCTTAGGCTTTATCGTCAGTGACAAAGGTGTCGCCTCAACGGGTCATCGGTTGTTTTTCATGACGCAGAACCCGGAGTTGCATCACCAGGTCGTACTCTTCGACGGCAAGCCTGTCGACCTGCCGTTCAACCCGATCAATCAGCTGTCGTTCCTGCTGAACTCGCTGGATGACTTGAAGACTTACTACCAATTCGCCAAAAGCAGCGGCATTGAAGGGATCGCTCAGGTGGACCACGGCAACGCCTGGTCGATGTACTTCAAAGACCCTGAAGGCAACCCCATCGAAATGTACGTCGATGCGCCGTTCTACACCGCACAACCCTGCAAGGAACCCCTCGATCTGGAGCTGCCGACCGAGGTCATCCTCGCCCAGACCGAAGCCATGTGTAAGCGCCGCCCTGGCTTCCAGACGCGAGAAGAGTGGAAGAACTCCATCCGCGCGAAGATCGAAGAACAGCGGGTTCGAATCGGCTTATAACTCGCCGATCTGTGGATGTTGAAGCCTGGTTGATGGGCACGCAAACGCTTGTTCATCAACCAGACGTCGCACTGGATAAAAACAAAAAGCGGAGTAGACGATGGACTACGATGTCATCATTGTTGGAATGGGTCCGGTGGGTGCTCTGTGCGCAAATCTGGCCGGCATGTGGGGGCTGAAGGCCCTCGTCGTGGACAAGTCCGAAACGGTGTACACCAACCCCAGGGCCATGGGGTTTGACCACGAAGTGATGCGTGTTTTCGGCAACATTGGCCTGGCCAATGAGATCGCCGAACATGTCATGCCTTATCGCCCCTCGGAGTACCGAACCACCGGCTCTGCGCTGATCAAGCGCATTGATGCCGCCAAGCCTCCTTTTCCGCTGGGTTGGGCACCAAATTATGTGTTCTCGCAGCCGCCCGTCGAGCGTGCGTTGCGGGGCAAAATTGCCGATTTGAAGTCGGTCACCGCGGAACTCGGTTCAGAAGTTCTGTCGGTCGATTCCACAGGCTCACAAGCGGAGGTGCGCATTCGGGCCAAAGACGGAACCGAGCGCACGGTCACGGCGGACTATGTGCTGGCGTGTGATGGCGGCACCAGCCCGATCCGCACCCGACTGGGCCTGAAGATGGAGGATCTGGCGTTCGATGAACCGTGGCTGGTGGTCGATGTGATCCTCAATGAAGGGGCGGGTGAGCATCTGCCGAAGACCAACGTGCAGTTTTGTGAACTGGCCCGGCCTTGTACTTTTGTCGTCGGGCCGGGTCAGCATCGGCGCTGGGAGTTCATGATCAATCCTGACGAACAGCCAACGGAAATCTCACAACCCGAAGCGATCAAGAAGCTGATCTCCCGCTGGTTGCCGGAGGGCGACTATCAGCTATGGCGGGCGTCCGCTTATCGATTCCATGCACTGATCCTGGAGCAATGGCAGTCCGACCGGGTGTTCTTCCTCGGGGATGCGGCGCACATGACACCGCCCTTCCTGGCGCAAGGCATGTGCCAGGGGATTCGCGATGCATTGAACCTGGTCTGGAAGCTCGCGCTGGTGAAAGAAGGGCTGGCATCCCCGGCGTTCCTGAATACCTACCAGACCGAACGTGTGCCTCATGTGCGCCAAACGACGATGGCGGCCAAAGAGTTCGGTGGCGTGATCTGCGAACGCGACAGTGAGAAAGCCGCAATCCGCGATGCGCAGTTGATCCGGCAGATGACGGAGAATCCGGCAGGGACCATCAGGCAATCGCTGATTCCAGGGTTGTCTCAAGGATTTGTCGCGCAGGTCGCGCCTGCCGGTGAGCTGTTTCCGCAACCGCTGGTCATCAACCATGCCGGCAAGACGGCGCTGCTGGATGAGTTCACCGGCCAGTCCTTCCGAGTGGTCATTGCCCCCGGGTTTGACGCCAGCGCTTTGTTGAGATGCCTGCGCAGCAGTCAATCGCTCAAAGGTCTGCCCATCCATGTCGTGCGATTGGTCGACCCTCAACAGTCAGGTCCACGCACCGCGGATGATTATCAGGAAGTCGATGGGGTGTTGGCGCAATGGCTGGAGAGCCGAGGCTGCAATGTCGTCATCGTGCGGCCGGATCACTACGTGTACGGCGGGGCGGTTACGGTTGCCTGGGCGATGGAGTTGCTGGAGGGAATGGAGCTTGCGCTGTGGTGCAAAAAGCCTGAACCGAGTGATGGCGGCGCCAGTGACCCGATGATCAGGTTTGCCCAAGGGTTAAGCCAGTAGAAAACAGAAAGCCCTTCGCTTTGCACTGTCCACGAAAGCAGTTGCATGGCGAAGGGTCAGGAACACGGTTTCTGGTACAACGATAAACCCTTGTGGGAGCGAGCTTGCTCGCGAAGACGGATTCACATTCAACAGCGATGTTGACTGGTCTACCGCCTTCGCGAGCAAGCTCGCTCCCACATTTGAACATCTATTGAAGCGTGGCTTGTTGGCGTTCGATCGCTTCGATGGTTCGCTCCAGGGTGTCCTGAATGTGGTTGCGCAACAGCGTCACCGCTTTATCGGAGTCCCGTGCCAGCGCCGCATCCATCAGGTCCTGGTGCTCATTGCCCTTGTGGCGTTGGCGGATTCTTTGCTTGGCAGAGAAGCGTCTGTAGCGCTCGGCCCGGTCAAACAGGGAGTCGATCATCTTGAGCATCAACGGCGATGGGCACGCTGCGAACAGCGCGAAGTGGAACGCCTTGTGCCGGGTAGACCAGTCATCGTCGAGCACCAGCACGCCAGTCCCGAGTTTTTTCTCAACCAGATTCAAGCGGTGAAACGCGCCGAGCACATCGGCCTCCCACGCGTCATCGCCAAACTTGATGGCATCGCCCAGTGCCTCGCATTCCAGCAAACAGCGCATCCGCGTGATGTCGCGAAAATCCGTGGTGGAAATCGGGGCAACCCTGAACCCTTTGTTATCGCTGGCTTCGACGACGCCGTCCTGCGTCAGGCGATTGAGTGCCTCACGAATGGGCGAACTGCTGAGCCCGTAGGTCTTGGACAATTCGGCGACTTTGAGTTTTTCGCCGGGGGCCAGCTCGCAACAAACAATCGCTTTTTTCATCTTGGTCAATGCGACTTCGATCAGCGGACTGTTGGGGGAGGAGGGGATCATGATGGGTCATCCTTAAATTTGCACTAAACGGATTTTATGCGCAAAAAGTTGTTTGGTGCAAAGGATGAATGTCGCGTTGCGCATAAATTTTCCTGCGTCGCAAGGGGCAAATTGACGAGCCCTCTTTCGGACGCTCTAGACCGGCCCTTTGCCTCCAATCTCCTTCCCGCCATCCATTTCAACGCGCCTGCCTCTGCTGTCCTCATGGACTTCTCGCCTGCCGCAACCCCGCCCCCCGCTATCCGAATGACCTCCCGAATCTTCTTGACATTGAATTTGTGCAGGATTACGTTTTGTGCACAAAGTGATATTGAATGCAATAAATCATGTTTTACGCATAAGTGGTCGGGCTCGTAAATCTGACCAGAACGGACAGGGACGAAGCGCCGCAGCACCCGTGGTATTCGCAGCCAATGCTGCGAGTGGATGACCTTTTACAAAAACAAAAAAACAGGAACATCTTCATGAAAACAGCCAACCAGCGGCTCTGCCCGTTGCCGGTTTCCAGCATCGCCTGCGCGGTCAGCGCAACGGTGTTGCTGAGCCTCTCAACGCCCTCGCACGCCTTCCAGATCGACACGGGTAATCCCGATCTATCGGCGACCTGGGACAACACGATCAAGTACAGCAACGCGTGGCGTGTGAACAAACTTGATCACAAGGTCGCGGTCGGCCCCGGTACGTCCAACAGCAATCCCAACCTGGACGATGGCGACCGAAATTTTGATCGTGGACTCATCTCAAATCGTCTGGATGTCCTGTCCGAATTCGACATCAAGTACAAAGACGTCGGTGCTCGTCTGAGTGCGGCCTCCTGGTACGACGATGTCTACGCCCACGACAACGATAACGACTCCCCCGGCACCGCCAACTCGGTGAGTGTCGAGCACGATGAGTTCACCAGCGACACTCGCCGCATTCACGAACAGCACACCGAAATCCTCGATGCGTTTGTTTATGGCTCGAAGGAAATCGGCACGACCTCGTTGTCCGGGCGACTCGGCCAGTTCACGCAAATTTATGGCGAAAGCCTGTTCTTCGGGGCCAACGGCATCGCCAATGCTCAGTCCACCGTTGACCTGGTGAAGCTTCAATCTGTACCGAGCTCGCAGTTCAAGGAAATCCTGATGCCCACCAAACAGGTGTCAGGCAACTGGCAGCTGAACGACACGGTCAGCGTCGGCGCCTACTACCAATTTGAGTGGAACAAGACGCGCCTGCCCGCAGCGGGCAGCTACTTCAGCGGCGCGGATTTTGTCGGCGAAGGCGGGGAGCGGGTGTTCTTTCCTACCGGCGAACTACGCCACGGCAAGGACATCGATGCCAAGGATTCCGGGCAGTTTGGTGCGCAACTGAAGTTCGCCGTCCAGGACTGGGAGTTCGGTCTGTACGCCGCGAAATATCACGAAAAGACCCCGGTGTTTTACTTCCGTCCGGCCGCGCTGGTCCCCGGTGCTGATGACACGTTCGTCAACGTTTATCCCGAGGACGTCAAAGTGTTCGGGGCGAGTTTCAGCACCCTGGTCGGCGAGGCCAACATCGCCGGTGAAACGTCGATTCGGCTCGACACGCCTTTGGCGGGCGTCGGCGGAACGATTATTACCGGGCTGGATTCCGACAACGATTCCAACCCGGCGTACCCCATCGGCAAGTCGTGGCATGCCCAGGTGTCGATGGTCAATGTCTACGGCGGATCCGCGCTGTGGGACGGTGCTTCGTTCGTCGGTGAACTGGCGTTCAACCGTCGATTGAGCGTGAGCAAAAATGCCGATCAACTGGACCCCAACACCACTCGCGATGCCTTCGCGCTGCGCTTCACCTTCGAGCCGCAGTACTTCCAGGTTTTCCCCGGCATCGACGTTCAAGCCCCGATCACCATTGGTTACAACCCTTCCGGGCGCTCCTCGGTCACGCCTCAGGCGTTCGGCCCTGAACATGGCGGGGACCTGACGTTGGGCCTCAAGGCCGATTACAAGAAACAGTGGTACGCCTCGCTGTCCTACACCAATTTTTTCGGTGAGGCGGGACCTGTCATCAACTCCTCCAACTCGTTCACTTACCAGCAAAACATGAAAGACCGGGATTTTGTGGCGTTCTCGATCCAGCGAACCTTTTAAGCAAAGAACAGGCGGGCCCTGATAATGACAAAAATTAAACTGCTGTTGCTTTCCACCTTGTCGATCTCAATCTGCGCCAGCACTGCATTCGCGGCGGTGAGCCCTGACGAGGCGGCGAAGCTCAAGACCACCTTGACTCCCATGGGCGCCGAAAAGGCCGGCAATGCCGACGGCTCCATTCCAGCCTGGACCGGCGGACTGACCAAGGAAGTGGCCGGGGCAAAATCCGGCGACATGCCGGCCGATCCGTTCCCCGGTGAGAAGCCGCTGTTGCAGATCACCGCGAAGAACGCTGCGAAGTATGCGGATAAGTTGAACGAAGGGACGAAAGCCTTGCTGGCCAAATATCCCGACACCTTCCATCTCGATGTGTACCCGACTCATCGTACCGCCGCGGCCCCCGACAGCGTTTATCAAAACACCTTTACCAACGCGACCCAATGCAAGACCACCAGCAATGGATTGTCGGTGGAGGGCTGTTACGGCGGCATTCCGTTCCCGATCCCGAAAACCGGCAACGAGGTCATCTGGAATTTCCTGCTGCGCGTCGAGGCCGAATCCATTCAGATGGGCTATGCCAACATCATCGGCAATGCTGACGGAACCCGGACACTGGCCAGCCGTGGCGTGGAGAACTGGCAGTACCCGTATTACTTCAAGGATGGCGGCGTGGATAAGTGGTCGGGACAGTATGCGCTGCTGCGTTTCCTGACCAACGAACCCCCGTTCAAGGCCGGCGAATCGCTGGTGACGCACGACAGCATCAACGCCCAGGAACCACGTGAAGCCTGGCAATACCTGGTCGGCCAACGCCGCGTACGCCGCGCGCCTACCGTGGGTTACGACACGCCAGACTTCGTGGCGTCGGGTGCCAACTACTTCGACGAGGTGCATGGCTTTATCGGTCACCCGGATCGTTATGACTGGAAACTGGTCGGCAAAAAAGAGCTGTACATCCCGTACAACGACAACAAGTTCAACGCCGAAAAACGCGACGATGCCTTTGCGGCTAACCACCTCAACTCGGACAAGGTTCGTTGGGAACTGCATCGCGTCTGGGAGCTGGAAGCCACGGTCGCGGCGGGTAAACGCCACGCTGTGCCCAAGCGCAAATTCTACATCGATGAAGACAGCTGGACGGTCTCCCTGGTCGATGGCTATGACGCCGAGGGCAAGCTGTGGCGTGTGTCCCAAGTGCTTCCATTCGTTGTGCCTTCCATTCCGGCAGTGGTGGTGAAACCGGTGGTGATTTACAACCTGCAAGCCAAGACGTACAGCGTTGTGCAAAGCCTGAACGGCGAAACCTACAGCGTTATCCCGCGCAAACCCGAGAACTTCTTTACCGGTAACTCGGTAGCGTCCGGGTCGGTGCGCTGAGCCTCGCAACCGCGTGTTCACACTTGTGTTCCATGGGCGCCGTGCCACTGACGCGGCGTCCACAGAACCGCATCATCGAGGCTCGAAAATGCGTATTCAAACTCCCAGGCTTTTACATCCGCATCCGTTCAAGGCGTTCATGCTGAGCGTGTCGATCATCACGGCGCTCACCGGCACGGCTGCGGCGGCGCAAACCGATGGACTGCCGGTGCAGCCATCGATCACCAGCGCCATGGCGGCCCAATCGGTCATGCTGAGTGTTGCGAGGGCAGGGAAACGCCTTGTGGCTGTTGGCGAACGAGGGTTCATCATTGTTTCTGATGACAATGGCAGCACCTGGAAGCAAGTCAGTTCCCCGGTCAGCATGACGCTGGTCAAGGTTCGCTTCATTGATGACCGCGAAGGCTGGGCGGTCGGGCACGCCGGGGTTGTCTTGCACAGCCAGGATGGCGGGCTGAGCTGGAGCAAGCAGCTCGATGGCGTCCAGGCAGCCGAGATCGAATTGCAAGAAGCGAAACGCTTCGACGATGCGGAAAAAATCGCTCAAGCACAGCAACTGGTGGACGATGGCCCCGACAAACCGATGCTCGATCTGCTCTTCCTCGACGCCAAAAACGGGCTGGTGGTGGGCGCTTACGGTCTGGCGTTTGTCACCCATGATGGCGGGCTCAGCTGGCAGTCGATCCGCTCCCGTCTCGATAACCCTAACGGCTTGCACCTCTACAGCATCGAGCGTGTCGGGGCGGACCTCTTCGTCGCCGGCGAACAGGGCACGTTGTTGCGCTCAGGTGACGAGGGCCAGACCTTCGAGTCGCTGACGTCACCCTATGAGGGCACGACCTTCGGCCTCCAGGCGACCAGCAGTGGTTCGATTCTGGCGTTCGGGCTGCGCGGCAAAGCCTTCGAGTCCAAAGATCGCGGCGATACCTGGCAGCGACTCGACACCTTGCAACCCGTCACCTTGACCAGCGGCCTGCGCCTTGACGATGGCTCGGTACTGCTCACCGATGAGTCAGGCCGAGTGCTGCGTTTCGCGGACGGCGATACCAAAGCCTCTCTCCTTCAAGTGACTCAACCCGGTTACTTCACGGGCATGGCGCAAGCCGCGAACGGTGACCTGATCATCAGCAGCGCACGCGGCATGCTGTCGTCCGTGGTTGCCGTGGAATCGTCGGAGCACGATCAATGAACAGCTTTACGCGTACTGCCGAGCCTCACACCGTCCCTCAAACGGACACCTTCGATCCTTCTTCCGGCACCCTGGTTGAACGGCTTTTGTTCAATCACCGGCGCATCATTTTGGGCATCTGTGTCTTGCTCAGCCTGGTGTTCGGCTACCAGGCGCTGAGTTTGAAGCTCAATGCCGCCTTCGAAAAAATGATCCCGACGGATCACCCTTATGTGCAGAACTACCTGAAGAATCGCGGCCAGTTGGGGGAGGGCGGCAATACCTTGCGGATTGCGATCGAGGCCAGCCAGGGCAGCATTTTTGATGCCGCCTACCTTGAGACGGTCAAGAAAATCAACGACGAGGTCTTTTTGCTCCCTGGTGTCGACCGGTCGTACATGAAGTCCCTGTGGACCCCGGCGACTCGCTGGATCGGCGTGACGGAAGAGGGTTTCGACGGCGGCCCGGTCATCCCTGACAACTACGATGGCTCTGCCGGCAGCCTGGATCAGGTTCGACAGAACGTAGAACGGTCGGGCGAAGTCGGCCGGCTCGTGGCCTCTAACTTCAAATCCAGCATCGTGCTTTTGCCGCTTCAGGACATCACCTCGGACGACGGCAAACCACTGGACTACAACGCACTCTCAAGCCAGCTCGAACAGATTCGGGCCAAGTACGAAACCGACAACATCAAAATCCACATCACCGGTTTCGCCAAGGTGGTGGGCGATCTGATTGATGGCATGCGGCAGATGCAGCTGTTCTTCGCTGCGACGCTGGTGATTTGCGGCATCGTGCTGTTCTGGTACACCCGCTGCATTCGCAGCACGCTGTTGGTGCTGCTGTGTTCAATCATCGCCGTGGTCTGGTTGCTGGGGTTGCTGCCGACCCTGGGCTTCGATCTCGATCCGTACTCGATCCTCGTCCCGTTCCTGGTGTTTGCCATCGGGTTGAGTCATGGCGCGCAGAAAATGAACGGCATCATGCAGGACATCGGGCGCGGAGCCGACAAGCTGGTGGCGGCACGCTTCACCTTTCGCCGGCTGTTTTTGACCGGGCTGATGGCGCTGGTGGCCGACGCCGTGGGTTTCGCGGTGTTGATGATCATCAAGATTCCGGTGATTCAGGATCTCGCCGTCGCCGCGACAATCGGCGTGCTGACGTTGATTTTCACCAACCTGATTCTGTTGCCGATTCTGTTGTCGTACACCGGTGTCAGCAAAGCGGCGGCTCAGCGTGAAGCGGCGAGCGACAAGTTCTCGCAGCTGGATGCGCTTCACGCCCGGCACCCGTTCTGGGCTTTTCTGGATCGATTCACCGAGCGCAAATGGGCGAGCGGTGCCATCCTCATCGCCGTGATGCTGGGGGTGGCCGGTTTTGCTGTCAGCCTGCACGTGAAGATCGGTGACTTGAATCCCGGGGCGCCGGAACTGCGTCCGGAGTCGCGCTACAACAGCGACAACCGCTTCATGGTCAGCAACTTTTCCGCCAGCAGTGACAAGTATGTGGTGATGGTGAAAACACCGCAGTACTTCTGCGCCAACTATCAGACACTGGTGTCGGTCGATGCACTGGAGGCGCAGCTGCAACAACTGCCGGGGGTTGTTTCCACGACGTCGTTGGCGGCGCTGAGCAAGCAGGCCGCAGCAGGCATGAACGAAGGCAGCATGACCTGGTATGAGATACCCCGTAACCAGGGGCTACTGAACGCGATCATCACCCGCGCGCCGCGAGAACTGTTCAATCAGAACTGCGACCTGCTGACGGTGTACGTCTACCTCAAGGACCACAAGGCCGACACGCTCACCAGTGTGGTGCAGACCGTCGAACAGTTCGCTGCGACCCATAACACTGACCAGCTCCAGTTCCTCAATGCGGCGGGCAATGCCGGGATCGAAGCGGCCACCAATATCGTGGTGAAGCGTTCGAACGTGCAGATGCTGTTCATGGTGTACGCGGCCGTCATCGCCCTGTGCTTTATCACCTTCAGATCCTGGCGAGCGGTGGTGTGTACGGTGCTGCCGCTGATGCTGACGTCGATTTTGTGCGAGGCCTTGATGGTTGGTCTAAATATCGGCGTCAAGGTGGCGACGCTCCCCGTCATCGCATTGGGCGTGGGGATTGGTGTGGATTACGCGCTGTATATCCTCAGCGTGACACTCACCAATCTGCGTAATGGCTCAAGCCTGTCGGATGCGTACTACCTGGCGCTGCTTTCCACCGGCAAGGTGGTGGTGATGACGGGGATTACGCTGGGCGTTGCGGTGCTCACCTGGGTGCTGTCGCCAATCAAGTTTCAAGCCGACATGGGCATTTTGCTGGGGTTCATGTTCATCTGGAACATGGTGGGCGCTTTGGTACTGGTGCCGGCACTGGCGCATTTTCTGCTCAAGCCCAAGAACCAGCCGTTGCCTGTGAAGGGCTGATACCTGACCGCGAGAGCGGGTTCAGTTTCGCTGAACCCGCTGATCATCATTGCCAATAGCGACTCAGGAGGGATGCGCGATCTCTAGCCAATCTTCAAATCGGGTTGCTCCGACAATGGGGTTGTCGCCTGGCGTGAGGGACTTGTCGTTGATCGGGGCGCCGAAGTAAGGAACCGTGTTATCCGGGACGGCTTCGCGCGGGTCCTTGGTGTGTTTCAGGTACTCACTCACGAATTCGACAATAGGTCGGCGATCAGGCCCGGCCACTTCCACGGTCTGATTGATCGGCGCTGTTTGAGCGATAGCCGTCAGTGCGGCCGCGACATCGACCGAGGCCACCGGTTGCAACGCGGCGGACGTTAAATGGATGGTGTTGCCGTCCTCGCGACCCGAGTAAGCAATGGCACCAATGAACTCGAAGAACTGCGTGGCCCGCAGGATGGTGTAGGGAATGCCCGATGCCTTGATGAGTTTTTCCTGGGCCATTTTGGCCCGGAAATAACCACTATCGAGCATTCGTTCGGTGCCGACGACTGACAGCGCAACATGATGTTTGGTGCCGGCTACCTTCTCGGCAGCGAACAGGTTATGCCCGGCGGTCTCAAAGAAATGCAACGCCGCGTGATCCTCGAATGAGGGGGAGTTGGCCACATCGACCACCACCTCGGCGCCCTTGAGCGCGTCCGCCAGGCCCGCGCCGGTGATGACGTTGATGCCGGTACTCGGTGACGCTGAGATGACTTCATGCCCCAGATCCTGGAGGTTCTTGCAGACTTTGCTGCCGATCAGCCCGCTTCCTCCAATGATGACGAATTTCATGGCCGGTCTCCCGATGCGGTGTGTTGGGACAGTCATTAAACACCCTGGCAACGGGCGTATCGGGCGGCCATTGGCGTGGGCCGACAGGTGGTCGGAAGTCTGAACGCCAGGTGGCATTAACGGCATTTATTTGCTTTAGTCCACCTATCGCTGGCTCACGTATGCGGCGCCTCAGCTCATGACGGGAGCCCAAACGGAGAATCCCATGAAACACCGATTCCCGACCTGCGCCGTGCTGGTGGCCGCCCTCGCATTCGGCGCGTTGCCTTGCGTCCAGGCGGTGGAATACACGCAGGTCAATGAAACCGCCAGCACCATCTCCTTCACGTATAAACAGTTCTCCTCGCGGGTGTACGGTACGTTCGGCAAGTTCGAGGCCACGCTTGATTTCGACACGGCAAAACCATCGAAAGGCCGGGCCGCGCTCACCATCCAGCTCGACAGCATCGATGCTGGAAGCAGCGACGCCAACAGCGAACTAAAAAAACCAGCCTGGTTCGACACGGCAGCGTACCCAGTGGCGACGTTTGAGTCGACCGGCGTGAAGGTGCTGGGCAACAACCGTTACTCGATCACCGGCAAACTCACGCTCAGGGGGATCACGCGTGTCGTGGAGGTACCGGTGCTCCTGAAGGCCGAAAACGCCGTCGGGATTTTCGATGGCCGGCTAACGCTCAAACGCAGCGACTTCAAAATCGGTGAAGGCGAATGGGCCGACACTGCTGTCTCCGACGACATCAACATCAGGTTCCGGATGGTTGCGCCGCAGCAGTAACCAATCTCCCTTTAGTGCGCCGCTGTTGGCACCGCCGCCGCGCTGACTTTTACGGACCCGGTCGCCGGTTTTTTTGAGACCGCGCCCAGCTTATCGCTGGCTTCGTAGGTGAAAGTTGCCGTGAACGGCGCGGCGACGATGGCCGGTGGCGTGTAGAGCACACGAATCCCGTCGGTGCTGACCGTGCCCTTGCCGGAGTCCGGTTGGCTCAGACCCACCACCTTGAGCGGCAGGTTGCCGTCGGGGTCGGTGTCGTTGGCCAACACGTTGATGGTCAGCGGCAGGCCGTTGTTGCTGGTGGCGCTGTCAGGGTTGGCCACGGGTTTCTTGTTTTTGCCTTCCTTATCGCCATCTTGATTGCCGGTGCGGAAAGTCGGCAGCGCCACGGAGTTCACGTAGGTGACACCGTCCCAGCCAGGCAGGGGCGTTGGCATCAACTGGAACTGCCCCGGATGTTCGACATCCCAGCGCAGCAACATCGAGGTGTCCTCGTGCTGGGTGTTGTGGCAGTGCTCCATGTAGGTGCCGGCGAACTCGCGGAAGCGCAGCGCCACGTCGACATCCACCGAACTGTCGATGCCTTCGCCGATGCGAAAGACGTCCTTGCGCGCCCATTTCTCCCATTCCGGCGGCGCCTTGCCGTCGCGGCTGAGGATGACCCCTTCTTCGAAATGCACGTGCACCGGGTGGTTCCAGCCGTTGCCGCCGTTGACGATTTTCCAGACTTCGAGCGTGCCGTCACCGGAGAACCCGGCATCGGTTGGGCCGGTGGCCAATTGCGGCGCGGCACTGATCCGGCGAGGGTCCATCCTGAAACCGGGACCACCGTCGGTTTTGATGGTCCAGGGGGCTTCGTCTGTGCCATCGGAGCGACCGAAAATGAACTCGCGATGCCGCGCCACTTTGAGTTTGGCCTGGTCGCTCGGGTTGTCGCGGTCGATGGGCAGCGGAATCAGTTTTTTGCCAGCGGGTTTGCCCGGTTTGGCAGGCTCATAGGCTACCGGGTCCAGACTTCGGTCCTGACCGGCGTAGGGCTGCACAAGCAATTGCAGAAACTTGCCCACCACGGGGTCGCCCTTGTCCCATTGCGGCCCTTTGCTGGTTTGTTTGATCACGGCTTTATATTTTTCGGACAGCACGTCCGCCAGCGCCAGTTCGTCCTTCTCCGGACCCTTGCCCGTGCGGTGTTCCATCAGGTTGACGAAGTAGATTTTGTCGCCAGTCTTGATGCCGTTTTTGCCAAAGTTGATGATGATGTCGTAGCGCTCGGCGACGCCTAGCGTCGGCAGGATTGCATTGTGGTCTTGCCGGTCACCGTCGCCATCCAGGTCCATGCTGCCGTCAAAGGGCACGGCGTGTTCCATGAGGTTGCCGTCGTTGGCAATCAGGTGGAACGGCACTCGGTTGTAGGACACCCCCGATCCTGCAGGCCCTGGGAATTCGCCGCCATTGCCGCTGATTTCACGCACCACGGCAAACTTGAAGAACCGCGAGACCGAGCCGTTGAGGATGCGGAAACGATAGCTGCGCGCGCGGACTTTCAAACGGGGTTGGTACTGCCAGTTGACCAGCATCTGATCCCCGAGAAAGCCGTCGGTGTTGAACGGGTTGAACCACAACTGACCGGCCTGATCCCAGGCCTTGTCGGCGACCACCAGGTTGACGTCATAGTCGCGGTTGCCCCACGGCAATGCCGAGCCACTGGGAAGGCGCAGGTTGACGCCGTCATTCACCGA
>NZ_LACH01000076.1:0-2519 GCF_000968015.1 Pseudomonas fluorescens | reverse complement strand
CGCGTTGCCCTTGTAGACGTTCTGCGCGGTGAAATCGAGCATGTGGTCGTGGAACCAGTGGGTGCTCATGGTTTCGCGCCAGTCGCCACGGATCTTGATGCTGCCGTTTGCACATGTCTTCAGTCCCGGGTTGGCGTCGTTGACATACAGCGTTTCGCCCGCTGAACAGGGGAACGCTGCGCGCGGATCCTGCGCCTTGGTGTTGATGCTGTCGTAACCGGCCAGTTGCAGCGGCCAGCGGTAATCGTAGTACTGCCCCGGAAAGAAGAACGCGTTTGCAAAGCCGTCGCTTTCTGCGGGGGAGTGACCGTTGTGTTCGTGGGTGCTGAGGGTGTGCAGACCAAAACCGGCGTTGGCCGCCGGGTCGATCGGCAGAGCGTTGTAGTGACGCATCAGCAACGGTTGGCCGTTGCGGACCATCAGCAATTTGGGCGGTACAGTGCCGTCGAAGGTCCACAGCGAGTTGTGATTCTGCACCGGCATCCGGGAATGAAAACGCACGTCGATGCCCCGCGTGGTGCCCGCGGTTTCAGGGATGTCCGAGGTTTGGTAGTAGAGCCCGCCGGGGGCGAATTCGCCGTTGGCGTAGTTGTGCAGTTGTTTTCTGTCACGCAGGCCCTGATTGGTCCGTGCACCCATTTGCACGGTCTTGAACTGAACCTGAGGAAAAAACTCGTTCCAGCGCTGATGCGACCAGCCTTTTCCCGGTGGCCGACCTTCGGCGGGCGAACCCACCGGGTGGCGATTGAGGAAGGCTTCGATCTGCGCCTTCCACGGGTTGCGGTCCAGCACATTGGAAAACTGCGACGGGAACGGAAATAGCCCCGGCTGGCGCATGAACGCTTCAATCGCGGCACTCGACGGGCCGCTGCGGGCGACGTTGTTCGGGTCTTGCTGGGGCGCCGGGCCGGTGGTGGGCACCGGGAATGTCAGGAGCGGTGGCGGGGTGGTCGGGTCGAGTTTTTCCGAACCGAGCTCTTCGAACAGCAACAGTTGCTGGGTGAACGGTTCGGCCCCGAACAAGGGGCTGGGTTTCCCATTAGTGGGGAAGTTGAACGACGTCTGCAAGTTCGGCGGCAGCACGTTGTCGGCCCGTGGTGTGTTTCTGTCACCGAATACGCCGTTGGGCAGGGCCAATGCCCCTTGATTGGCCGCCGGCAAGGTTTTCAATGCCTCCAGCGCTGCATTGGGATCGGCGGGCTGATTGGTGAAGGCCGAGGGATCTGTCGGTGGCGGCGGCCCGAAATCATCGAGCGGTGCAGCACTGGCCGTGGTCAGGCTGAAGGTGATCAGCATCACGGAGAAGGCTCCCGGCCCTCGAAAGAAGACCAGTGAGCTGTGCTCCGATGATGCGATTTTCATGGTTTTCCCCTCGCCTCATGCCCAAATAGCAGCTGCGCTGCAAGGGTCGAAGCAAAAGCCGCGCCATGCGTCGTTAGGAGATAAAAATTATTAATAATCAGTAAGTTGAATTGAGTCTATGCCGTCGACGGGTGAAAGCAGTGCTTACATATGGGGGATATTCCTCACTGTTGGGGAACGATCATCAAGGCCAGGTTTTGCGGGTAAAGCTGAGACAGCACGTTATGATAGGCACGCCCGCGAACACATTCTTCACGTCCGCCCCAGAATCAGAGCCACGAATGCCCCAGATCACCCATTTCAAAACCCCGTGCCCTGAGCACATCAATAGCCAGATCCTGCAAATGGTGGTCGATTACCTGACCGACATCAGCATGGTCGCTATCGCGCCGAGCAACCTGTTGTACAACGTGTACCAGTACGCGATCGGCTACGAGGTTCACCTCTACCTGGAGGCATTGAACGGGGCGAAAGGGATTGCGGTGGAGTTGCTCGTCGCGACCGACGAAGACGACCCCGAGAAGGTCGTCGGCTTCTTGCTGTACCTGCCGGTCAAGGACGATCCCGATGCATGCGGTGTTGCGTATATGGCGGTGAGTGCCAGCCATCGACGCCAAGGCATTGCCCGGCGGATGCTGCGGGAGATGGTCGGCCGCTACCCGCATGCCGAGCTGACGTGCGCGGTGGCCAAGGTTCCGTATTTTGAGGCAATGGGGTTTCAGGTAGTGGGCGTACGCGCGACTCAAGTGCTGATGAACACCCGCGACCACGGCACCGACGGCTTGATGGGCGTGCTGGACGTGGCGTCGATCTACAGCTCGCTGGAGGTGCGACAGATTCATACGTACCTGCTGCAAAAACACGGCAAGCGGGCCATGCACGATGCGGAAAAACAGCGTGACCGACATCTGGACCAGATGACGCGAAAAGCGAATGAGTTTGTGCGCGAGCGACTGGGCGAACTCGGTTAACTGTGGGAGCGAGCTTGCTCGCGATGGCGGCGGATCAGTCGATATTGATGTTGAATGATCAACCGCTATCGTCGGAACGCCGCCCGGAGCAAGCTCGCTCCCACATTGGTCTTGTGTTGGTTGTTGGATCGAATCCGATCAGACGCGCAAAGCCCGGCCAAATGCCGGGCTTTTTTGTGTGCGCCC
>NZ_LACH01000075.1 GCF_000968015.1 Pseudomonas fluorescens | reverse complement strand
CGAGGCGCGCATTCTACAGCACACATCCTCAAGTAGCAACCTTAAAAGTTTCTGATTTTATCAACAAAATCAATTACTTAAACTAGACAAGCATCAATATGCTCGTTAGCGGGAGGCGAATAATACAGGATTAAAATACGTGGTCAACCCCCGCCTAAAAATTCTTTTCCATACCATTCCTCTCCTTTATATGGACGGAACGGTTATGAAAAAGCCCCGCCAGATATTTATCTGAGCGGGGCTTTTTTATGCCTGAAGCAATCCGCTTGCACCCACCCCGCCCCATGAGGGCTTATCGGAGGGATCATGAATTTCTAGAGGCCTTGAGTTTATGGTGTCCCAGGGCAGGTTCGAACTGCCAACCTTCCCCTTAGGAGGGGGATGCTCTATCCAATTGAGCTACTGAGACACAGATCGACCACGAAGAAACGCGGTGCGATGGACGGCGTGCATGTTAACGGGCAGGCCTGCTTTTGTCATGTCGTCCGTTGGGCTTTTTAAGTGTAGGCAGACGCCTCGCAGGAGCGTGGCTTTGTTTACCGTGCAAATTGCATCACCGCAAAAAGCCATCATTGCAAAATGCAATGCAGGCGCTTTGACAAAATATCTTAATTCATTGTTTTTAAAGGATTTAACTACCGTTAGACTGTTGGCATGCGAGCTGCTTTAGCTGTTCTCGAAGAACAACGGAGGCAAGCCTCATGAACAGCGCCCTTTTACTCTCGATCTCGATCGCGCTGGCGATTCTGCTGGGCTTTCATTTTGCCCCCGAGAGTGGTGTTGAGCAGGTTGCTCAACGCATGCCTCATTACCTTCAGGTGCAAAGAGCCCCTCAACTGGCGGCAATGAGCGATCAGCGCAGCTTTGTCAGCCAACAAGAGGTGAGTCAGGAAGGCATCCTGGTGCCGGCTCAGTCTTCAGAACGTTTGGTATTTTGAATCCCCCATCAGGAGCACCGCATGTCCAAATCAGCCGCAGGGTTTTTCATCCTCGCCTTACTGAGCGGCATTCTTCATCTGTCATTGGCCCAGGATAAGGTCCTCACCCTGCCCTTGATCGCCAGCGGCGTGTTCAGTGCGCTGTTTGTGCTGGCGCTGATTGCCGGACGCAAAATCAAGTTCGATCCGGTACTGCGTTAATCCTCAACAGGTCCAGCAAATTGGCAACTGTGGTGGACAGTTCGCCTGAATTGTCGAGTCGATAAATCTGCGCGTCACCGATTGAACCCTCTGCCGTGAATAACCCATTGCGATGCAGCCTTGCTTCAATTTCAGCAAAACTTTCGCGACCACGGCGCAGCAGGCGCTCTCGCAGGACTTCATCCTTGACCGTTAAAAGAACCGGCAACAGCGTTGGATAGCGGTGCAGCGCTTCAGCCAGATGGCCACGAGAGCCGTTGACCAAGACATGTCGACCCTCATTGAGCCATTGATCTATTTCGATCGGAATACCGTAATCCAGACCATTGGCGCTCCAGCACAGCGCGAAATCGCCCTCGACTCTGTGTTGCTCGAACTCTTCCCGCGAAACGCCAATCGCATCTTCGCCCACTGATTCAGCCGACCGCGTGATGACCCGACGCACCACTTCACAATTGAGCGCCTGCAACGGCTCTCGAGCGACTTCGATGAGGCTGTCCTTGCCGGACCCAGAAGGCCCCATCAAGTAAATCAGCCTGCCATCCATCCTGAAATCACCTCCCACTGCAAGTCTCCCCTAGTAAATCGGCCAATTGCCACTATCCTGTACAAGTAAGGAACACTGATCGAATCTGCACAGCATGCACCTTCAGGCGCCCCAGGACATCACCTGCCGGGCAAGGGGAGGCGGTCAGCAATACGGACCAGCGCAAACTTTTCAAACCAGTCCGCATTTCTGATAATTGGTGCTGGCATAACGCCTTTATCCAGTTCAATATTTGTCACAGAATTGACGCCAACGAACTGGCTACTTTGAGGCATGATGCGAGCCTTTATCAATTCAGGTTGAACATTTGGCCAGACCGCTTGTCCTATCAGACATCCTGCGGCCAATCCCGAAAACCGCTCCCCTGAACTAACCGGTTAAATATATGCGCCCATTGAAACAGGCAATTTATTCCAGCCGTACGGCTGACAAGTTCGTCGTACGTCTGCCAGACGGAATGCGTGAACGCATTGCCGAGGTGGCTCGCAATCATCATCGCAGCATGAACTCCGAAATCATCGCGCGCCTTGAGCAGAGCCTTATTCAGGAAGGCGCGCTGGGCGAAGAATTGAGCATGCGCCTGGACAGCCCGGAGCTGTCATTGCACGAACGTGAACTGCTGCAACGCTTCCGCCAACTTTCCCACCGCCAGCAGAATGCACTTGTTTCGCTGATTGCGCATGATGCCGAAATGGCCGCAGACGCTTCCTGATTTCATCCGAAAGCTCAAGCCAGCTTAATCGCTGGCTTTTTTTTGCCTGAAATTCGGGCATAAAAAAACCCGCCGATTGGCGGGCTTTAAATGTCGATAAGTCAGAGCAGGAAGATCGTCGCCAACCCGAGAAAAATGAAGAACCCGCCGCTGTCCGTCATGGCAGTGATCATCACACTGGCGCCCATCGCAGGATCGCGCCCAAGCCGCGCCAGAGTCATGGGAATCAACACCCCCGCCAACGCCGCCAGTAACAGGTTGAGCGTCATGGCAGCGGTCATCACCACCCCCAGAGACCAACTGCCATACAGCAGATAGGCGACGACGCCGATCACACCGCCCCACACCAGACCATTGATCAGACCTACCGCTATTTCCTTGCGCATCAGACGCGAAGTATTGCCGGTGCTGACCTGATCCAGCGCCATGGCCCGAACGATCATGGTGATCGTCTGGTTACCTGAGTTACCGCCGATACCCGCCACGATCGGCATCAGCGCCGCCAACGCCACCAATTTCTCGATGGAGCCTTCGAAAAGACCGATCACCCGGGATGCAATGAACGCGGTAATCAGGTTCACCGCCAGCCAAGCCCAACGGTTACGCAGGGATTTCCAGACTGACGCAAAAATATCTTCCTCTTCACGCAGACCCGCCATGTTGAGAACTTCGTTTTCGCTCTCTTCACGAATCAGGTCGACCATTTCGTCGATGGTCAGACGGCCGATCAACTTGCCGTTTTTGTCGACTACGGGCGCCGAGATCAAGTCATAACGTTCGAACGCCTGAGCAGCGTCGTAGGCGTCTTCATCCGGATGAAAACTCACCGGGTCGCTGGCCATGACTTCCGAAACCTGTTTTTCCGGGTCGTTGACCAGCAAACGTTTTATCGGCAACACACCCTTGAGCACGCCGTCGTAATCGACCACGAACAGTTTGTCCGTGTGGCTGGGCAACTCCTTGAGGCGCCGCAGGTAACGCAAAACCACTTCAAGACTGACATCCTCACGGATCGTCACCATCTCGAAGTCCATCAGCGCACCGACCTGCTCCTCGTCGTACGACAACGCAGAGCGGACGCGCTCACGCTGTTGACCATCGAGGGTTTCCATCAGCTCGTGGACGACGTCTCGCGGCAGCTCGGAGGCCAGGTCAGCAAGTTCGTCGGCGTCCATGTCCTTGGCCGCAGCCAGGAGCTCGTGATCGTCCATGTCGGCGATCAGCGTTTCACGAACCGAATCGGATACTTCGAGCAGAATGTCGCCGTCGCGATCGGCCTTGACCAATTGCCAGAGCGTCAGACGATCGTCCAGCGGCAAGGCTTCAAGGATGTAGGCGACGTCGGCGGAGTGCAGATCATCGAGCTTGCGTTGCAACTCGACGAGGTTTTGCCGGTGAACCAGGTTCTCGACCCGGTCGTGATGCGGACCTTCCTGGCGGTGAGTCAGGTCTTCGACCACCCGCTGACGCTGCAGCAGCTCAACAACTTGAGCGAGGCGGTCCTGCAAGCTTTCCTGCGTTTTCTTTACTTCAACTTCAGACATAGGCGAACTCCACTCCCAGCAGCGGGGCACGCCGGAAGGATCAATCAGTCAATTCATGATTGGAAAAACGGGGTACTGAGTAACTACTGGGTAAGTCCATGGAGGTATTCCACAAGCCCCGGCGGGGCTGACGGGCGCAATGATACACCGCCCGACGGTTTAAAACGTTAAAAAATCGTGGCTGAAACAAGCGCTTGCAAGACAAACCTGAGCGCTGCCTGATCCATCAAACTGCGACGACTCATCCTGAAAAGAAAACACACCACGACTGAAAAATGTAACGACTACCCTTGAGATAGACCGTCATGGAGGACGTTTGATGCGATCGAATGCACATTGTTTTTTATTGATTACCCTGCTCTGCCAGCCGCCCTGGGCGCTTGCCACGACCGTTCACCGCTGCGAGGCGGCCAACGGGCGCATTACCTTCACCACGTTGAGCTGTAAGGCCGGAGACAGCCTTTCGCCACAGGATGTCCGCACCTTCACACCGGGTAGCACGACCGCCCTCATGCCGGAAGCCGAGAATCGAGAAACATCAGGTATGAAAATCAAAAGGAGAGATCCGACTGTCGTCGGCAAGACCGAGGACAAATGCGGAAACCTCATCAGCGCCAGAGAGCGCCGCGAAGCCATCATCAATCAGCGGGTTGTCGCCGGCATGAGTCAGCAGGACGTCGAGAGCGCCCTTGGCAAGCCAGACAAGATCAGTATTCGCAATTCAGCCACGAGCTACCGTTACGACACCCTGCGAGGTCGTAGCGCGCACGTCGAGTTCGATGAGAGAGGATGTACTAAAGGAAAAGCCAAATCCCAGACGGCAAAAAGCCCGCGTTAAACGCGGGCTTTTTGTTGTTTGGTGCACTCGACAGGATTCGAACCTGTGACCGCTCGGTTCGTAGCCGAGTACTCTATCCAGCTGAGCTACGAGTGCATTTGTGTTTTTATACCAGATCACAACTGGTTGAAGCCAAGTCATTCACATTACTGCAAACAACTCTTAAATGGTGCACTCGACAGGATTCGAACCTGTGACCGCTCGGTTCGTAGCCGAGTACTCTATCCAGCTGAGCTACGAGTGCATTTGTTGCCGCGCATTATAGGCCGTCTAATCTCTATGTCAAACACTTTTTCTAGTAATTTCAACAACTTACCGAAGAAGCCAGATTACAACGTACTACGCAAATAATGGCGGAGAACGGGGGATTCGAACCCCCGACACCCTTTTGAGGTGTACTCCCTTAGCAGGGGAGCGCCTTCGGCCACTCGGCCAGCTCTCCGCAACACGGGGCGTATATTAACCAGCTTCTTCCCCGTTTGCAAACATAAAAAACGATAAAAATTAATGGCTTGGTTCTTCGTCCTTCTCTTTCTTTATACGCAGGTAAATTTCCTCACGGTGGACCGCAACCTCTTTCGGGGCGTTGACACCGATACGCACTTGATTTCCTTTGACGCCGAGCACGGTCACGGTGATTTCGCCATCACCAATAATCAGGCTTTCTGCGCACCGACGAGTCAGAATCAGCATACCTTTCTCCTCACGCATTTCATTTCAGGGACAACAGTCTGCAAAAAAAAGGCACTCGACCTACAACCGGAACGATCGCAGCCCTACATGCCTGAGTATTGACTAGCGCGAGCAAAAGAACAGCCTCGGGTCGCACCATTCAAAAAAACAAAGGGCGCGGTCAGACCGCGCCCTTCGGCAAACGCATCACTCGCCCTGTCGGGCCGGTGCGTCCAGTTCGAAAGCCGTGTGCAGAGCGCGCACAGCCAGTTCCAGGTACTTCTCTTCGATCACTACGGAGACTTTGATTTCCGAGGTCGAGATCATCTGGATGTTGATGCTTTCCTTGGCCAGGGATTCGAACATGCGGCTGGCCACACCTGCGTGGGAGCGCATGCCGACACCGACGATCGACACCTTGGCAATCTTGATGTCGCCAACGACTTCACGGGCACCGATCTCGCTAGCGGTGTTTTCCAGCACGGTTTGCGCGGCCTGGAAGTCATTGCGATGCACGGTGAAGGTGAAGTCGGTGGTGTTATCGTGCGCAACGTTCTGCACGATCATGTCGACTTCGATGTTCGCGGCGCTGATCGGGCCGAGAATCTTGAATGCAACGCCCGGGGTGTCTGGCACGCCACGGATGGTCAGCTTGGCTTCATCGCGGTTGAAAGCGATGCCGGAAATGATCGGCTGTTCCATGGATTCCTCTTCATCAATAGTAATGAGGGTGCCCGGACCCTCCTTGAAGCTGTGCAGTACGCGCAGCGGAACGTTGTACTTGCCGGCGAATTCCACCGCACGGATCTGCAACACCTTGGAACCGAGGCTGGCCATTTCCAGCATCTCTTCGAAGGTAATCTTGTCCAGGCGCTGAGCCACGGACACCACACGCGGGTCGGTGGTGTAGACGCCGTCGACATCGGTGTAGATTTGGCATTCGTCAGCCTTCAAGGCTGCCGCCAGTGCCACGCCGGTGGTGTCGGAACCGCCACGACCGAGGGTGGTGATGTTGCCGTGCTCGTCGACGCCCTGGAAACCGGCGACAACAACCACGCGACCGGCCTTCAGGTCGCCACGAATCTTCTGGTCATCAATCTGCAAGATACGCGCTTTATTGTGCGCACTGTCCGTCAGAATCCGCACCTGGTTGCCGGTGTAGGACACCGCTGGCACGCCGCGCTTGATCAGCGCCATGGCCAACAGTGCAATCGTCACCTGTTCACCGGTGGAGACGATCACGTCCAGCTCACGAGGAACTGGCTGGCCGTCGCCACTGATTTGCTTGGCCAGATCGATCAGACGGTTGGTTTCGCCGCTCATTGCAGACAGCACAACCACCAGGTCATCGCCGGCTTCGCGGAATTTCTTAACCTTGTCGGCGACCTGTTCGATTCTCTCGACAGTGCCGACCGAGGTGCCTCCAAATTTCTGTACGATCAAAGCCATTTCAAAGCCGCCTCTGCCCATGAAGGGCGCCCAAATAATCACTCAAACAGCGTTCCGGCCCACCACTAGACTGCGGGCCGGACACACTGCCTTATAAACCCTGCTCTACAAATGGAACAGTCAGGGCCAATGCCGCATCCAGTGCGCCAGCGTCAATACCACCGCCTTGCGCCATGTCTGGACGACCACCGCCCTTCCCGCCCACTGCCGCAGCGGCTTGCTTCATCAAATCACCGGCTTTGAGTTGGCCAGTCAGGTCTTTGGTTACGCCTGCAACCAGAACGACCTTTTCCTCATGGACACTGCCGAGCAGGATCACTGCGCGGCCGAGTTTGTTTTTCAGTTGATCGACCAGCGCCAGCAGCGCCTTGCCATCCTGACCGTCCAGACGCACGGCCAGCACTTTCACGCCTTTGACATCCAGGGCAGAAGCCGACAGATCGTCGCCCGCCGCGCTGGCAGCCTTGGCCTGCAACTGCTCGAGTTGCTTCTCCAGCAGACGGTTGCGCTCCAGCACAGCCGACAGTTTGTCGATCAGGTTGTCGCGGCTACCCTTGACCAGGTTGGCCGCTTCCTTGAGTTGTTCTTCAGCAGCGTTCAAGTATGCCAGCGCCGCGGCGCCAGTGACCGCTTCGATACGACGCACGCCGGAAGCCACACCGCCTTCGCTGATAATCTTCAGCAGGCCGATGTCGCCAGTACGGTTGGCGTGGATACCACCGCACAGCTCGACGGAGAAATCACCGCCCATGCTCAGTACGCGCACATTGTCGCCGTACTTCTCGCCGAACAGCGCCATGGCGCCCTTCTGCTTGGCGGTTTCGATATCGGTTTCTTCGGTTTCAACTTCGGAGTTCTTGCGAATCTCGGCGTTGACGATGTCTTCCAGCGCCTTCAACTGCTCAGGCTTGATGGCTTCGAAGTGGCTGAAGTCAAAGCGCAGGCGCTGACTGTCGACCAACGAGCCTTTCTGCTGCACGTGATCGCCCAGCACCTGACGCAATGCGGCGTGCAGCAAGTGAGTCGCCGAGTGGTTCAGCGAAGTCGCGTGACGCACTTCGGCATCAACATGAGTTTCTACCGGCGCGCCGATGGTCAGGCTGCCCGAGTCCAGCACGCCGTGATGCAAGAAGGCACCACCGGTTTTGGTGGTGTCACGTACGTCAAAGCGCGTGTTGCCGACCTGAAGGAAACCGCAGTCACCGATCTGACCGCCTGATTCAGCGTAGAACGGTGTCTGGTTCAGTACGACCACACCCTCGTCGCCTTCACTTAATACGTCGACTGACTGGCCATCTTTATAGAGGCCAACGACTTTCGCCGAACCGCAGGTGGCGTTGTAACCGGTGAACTCGGTGGCCACATCAACCTTGACCAGGCTGTTGTAGTCCATGCCGAAGGAGCTGGCGGAGCGGGCACGGACGCGCTGGGCTTCCATTTCGCGCTCGAAGCCTTCTTCGTCGATGGTCAGGCTGCGTTCGCGAGCGATGTCGCCGGTCAGGTCCATCGGGAAACCGTAGGTGTCGTAGAGTTTGAACACTACGTCGCCCGGCACCACGTCGCCTTTGAGCTCGGCCAGATCCTGCTCGAGGATTTTCAGGCCCTGCTCCAGGGTCTTGGCGAACTGCTCTTCTTCAGCTTTCAGTACGCGCTCGATGTGCGCTTGCTGGGATTTCAGCTCAGGGAAGGCTTCGCCCATCTCGGCGGCCAGGGCCGCAACGATCTGGTAGAAGAAGCTGCCCTTGGCGCCCAGCTTGTTGCCGTGACGGCAAGCGCGACGAATGATCCGGCGCAGCACGTAGCCGCGACCTTCGTTGGACGGCAGCACGCCGTCGGCAATCAGGAAACCGCACGAGCGAATATGGTCGGCGACGACTTTCAGGGACGCCTGATTGTCGTTGGTGCAGCCGATGGCCTTGGCCGATGCGCTCAGCAGGCTCTGGAACAGGTCGATTTCATAGTTCGAGTGAACGTGCTGCAGCACGGCACTGATCCGCTCCAGGCCCATGCCGGTATCGACCGACGGCGCTGGCAGCGGGTGCAACACGCCATCGGCGGTGCGGTTGAACTGCATGAACACGTTGTTCCAGATTTCAATGTAACGGTCGCCGTCTTCTTCCGGCGAGCCCGGTGGGCCGCCCCAGATGTCGGCGCCGTGATCGTAGAAAATCTCGGTGCAAGGACCGCACGGGCCGGTATCGCCCATGGTCCAGAAGTTATCGGAAGCGTACGGCGCGCCTTTGTTGTCGCCGATACGAACCATGCGCTCGGCCGGAACCCCGATTTCCTTGGTCCAGATGTCGTAGGCCTCGTCATCGCTGGCGTAGACGGTGACCCAGAGCTTTTCTTTCGGCAGGTTCAGCCACTTGTCGGACGTCAGGAAGTTCCAGGCGTAGGTGATGGCGTCGCGCTTGAAGTAATCACCGAAGCTGAAGTTACCCAGCATTTCGAAGAATGTGTGGTGACGGGCGGTATAACCGACGTTTTCCAGGTCGTTGTGCTTGCCGCCGGCGCGCACGCATTTCTGGCTGCTGACCGCGCGGGTGTACGCGCGCTTTTCCTGGCCCAGGAAGCAGTCCTTGAACTGGTTCATCCCCGCGTTAGTGAACAGCAGGGTTGGGTCGTTGCCCGGAATCAAAGAGCTGGAGGCTACACGGGTGTGGCCTTGCTCTTCGAAGAAGCGAAGGAAGGCTTCACGGATTTCTGCGCTTTTCATTAGGTTCTTCCACGGAGGCTGCGGCCAAAGGCCTGTGCGAAACGTCAACAGACGAAGCGACGGCAAAGGGCCGCATTATATCGGCCCTGCGCGCGGGGTACAGCGTGTTTATACGATAGAAACGGTCAATTGGACCGCTAACGTTATCAGTTGCGCGAAAACTCGACGAATGTCGCGACGACCTGCTCGATTTGAGCGCGGCTGACGTCCATGTGCGTGACCATACGCAGACGTCCGGCAGCGCTCAGCTTGATCCCGCGTTCGGCAGCAAACGCCTTGATGGCCTCGGCCTTGTCGCCCATCTGCACATAAACCATGTTGGTCTGCACCGGTTCGACTTCGTATCCCACCGCTCGCAAGCCTTCGGCCAGCAGGTGCGCATTGGCGTGGTCATCAGCCAGACGCTGAACATGGTTATCCAGCGCGTACAAACCTGCTGCTGCCAGAATCCCGGCCTGGCGCATGCCGCCGCCGACCATCTTGCGCAGGCGTCGCGCCTTAGTGATCAACTCGACCGAGCCACACAGCACCGAACCGATCGGCGCGCCCAGGCCTTTGGACAGGCAGACCGAAACGGAATCAAAGTGCTGAGTAATTTCCCGGGCATCGACACCCAATTTGACCGCTGCGTTGTACAGCCGCGCGCCGTCCAGGTGCAACTGCAACCCATGTTCATGGGTGAAGCTTCGAGCCCGCGCCAGATACTCCAGCGGCAAAACCTTGCCTTGCATGGTGTTTTCCAGCGCCAGCAAACGGGTGCGGGCGAAGTGGAAGTCATCCGGTTTGATCGCCGCCGCGACGTGCGCCAGGTCCAGCGAGCCGTCGGCCTGCACTTCCAGCGGTTGAGGCTGGATCGAACCGAGCACGGCCGCACCGCCACCTTCGTACTTATAGGTATGGGCCTGCTGGCCGACGATGTATTCGTCACCGCGTTCGCAGTGGGCCATCAAGCCCAGCAGATTGCTCATTGTGCCCGTCGGGACAAACAGCGCTGCAGCAAAACCCAGCCGCTCTGCAAGCTCGGCTTCCAGTCGATTGACCGTCGGATCTTCGCCGTAAACGTCGTCACCGGTGGCCGCTGTGGCCATCGCGTCGAGCATCCCTGCGGTCGGTTGGGTGACGGTGTCGCTGCGAAGATCAATAACACTCATGAATCTGGCCTCGGTAAGCAGGGAAAATCCCTTTCAGTCAGGAATTACTGCGGTCATGCAGACGAATAATCAACCCTTGAGTAGGAAAAGGCTTCCTGAACCGACGAAAAAGTTGATAGCAATCATCAGATAGCAGCAATGCACGGGTGAGAAATATGTGTTAAAAACGCTTCGCCGCCAAACATTCTGGCGGCAAAACGTTCTCAGGGCGGGGTGCAACTCCCCACCGGCGGTAATTGCGCGCAATGCGCATAGCCCGCGAGCGCTTGGCGACAGGCACGGCAATGGCTGTGATGGCGGCAAGGTCAGCAGACCCGGTGTGATCCCGGGGCCGACGGTCATAGTCCGGATGAAGAGAGAACGGGATTGGCGCCAAAGGGCCGTCCGCAGGCATTCGTGCGAGCGTGCGTACCCTTAAATCCCATTCGATTCATATGCCCTGTTTTTTACATAAACAGGAGTCAGAACATGCAACCCACCGCAATCGATAGCAAAAGCAAAAACCATCAGGGCGAGCGCGTTGCGTTTATCCAGGCCTGCTGGCACAAGGAAATCGTCGATCAGAGCCGTAAGGGCTTTGTGGCCGAAATGATTGCTCAGGGTTATCAGGAATCGGAGATCGATTTCTTCGAAGTCGGCGGCGCCTTTGAAATTCCGCTGCATGCCAAGCTGCTGGCCAAATCCGGTCGTTATGCCGGCATCGTCGCGGCGGGCCTGGTGGTCGACGGCGGGATCTACCGCCACGAATTCGTCGCCCAGTCGGTGATCAGCGGGCTGATGCAGGTTCAGCTGGAAACCGAAGTGCCGGTGTTCTCGGTAGTCCTGACTCCGCACCACTTCCATTCCGGTGAAGAACATCAGAAATTCTTCTTCGAGCACTTTGTGCATAAAGGCCAGGAAGCGGCGAAGACGTGCGCGGATACACTGCACAAGATGCGTGCGTTGCGTCGTAGCGAGCCACGCGCGGTAGCGGTGTAAACACAAAACCTGTGGTTTGGGGTGAGGTCTTTGGCTTCACTCAAATCAAATGTGGGAGCGAGCTTGCTCGCGATAGCGGTGTATCAGGCAACGTTAATGTTGTCTGTCAGTCCGCTATCGCGAGCAAGCTCGCTCCCACAGGGGTTTTATGTTGAGACTGAATTCCGGGTCAGGCGAGATTTTCGTCGGTAGTCGGCACAATCAGGATGCCGGCGCGCAGGCCGTTCTTGACCTTGGGGTTCGGGAAGATGATCCGGGCACCCTCCTCCTCAATGATCCACCGGGTCTGGGCGATGTCTTCGGCCAGCAGGTAACCCACTTCCAACTCCGAAAAGTTCTCGATGTCCGCTGGCAGGTTCAAGCGGAAGCTATCGCTGTGCTTGATGATTTCTCGCGCTACGCTAAACAGCTGCAAACCGTCCAGCGCCTCTTCGGTCTGGGCTGGCTCGTTACCTTCGATAATCTGTTTGAGGCGAGTTTCCAGCAGATCGACGTTAACCCCATCGTTCTGCCCGAATGGCCGCGCCTTGCCCAACTCGAGGGTAAAGGACTCTGCACCGAGCTTGTCGTAGGTATAGGAGCTGAAAACGATGGACGGTTTGTTTTGCAGCAGCACTGCTTCCATGCCGGCGGCACGCAGGCGCGCCAGTTCCAGGCGTGAATGCTGACGGCCTTCTTTCCAGGGATACAGCGCGAACTGCTCGATTTTCGAGCCACGAATCGCGGTGTGAAGGTCGTAGTGCAGACGGTTACGATCCGGCAGGCTGAAGAAACTCGCCGCCAGCCGCTCCAGTTCACACGCGCGCAGGGCTTCGGAGCCGCTGCTTTGTTCGTGACGGCCGTTGAACAGCCGATTGACGTCCTGCTCGATGAAACGCTCGCCTTTGCGAATCGCTTCCGGGTTGCCGAACAAGAACAGAATACGTGCGCGCGGCTTAAGATCGCCGCGGGCGATGTCATGCAACAGGCGATCAAGCAACTCGATCGGCGCTGTTTCATTGCCATGGATGCCGGCCGATAGCAGCAGGTCCAGGCCATTGTCGCGAGCTTCAGGTGGCCGGACTTCCAGCGCACCTTCGCTCAACCAGCGCATGCGCACGCCTTCGACAGTCAGTTGAGTCTTCTCCGCCGGTTCGCGGCCGGCGAGGGTCAGTTCAAGCAGTTTGCCGAGGGCGAGCATAGAGCGGTTTCCTTAGTGGTCGTGTGCGCAATCCGGGCCGTGCACGTGGTCTTCGTCACCGACTTCAGCCGGTTCCATTTCCAGTTGCAGACTTACCAGATTAGTCGCCAATGGGCGCAACAGCAGGTTTGCGTACTCAGCGTCACCTTCTTCGACGTCCACGCCGATCAGCAATTGGCCGCGGCCGTCTTGCTGAATCCACAGCTCTTTGCCTTGCCACATGACCGCGACGCGGGTGCAGGAAGTTTCCAGTTGCGTGCCGTCGGTGTCTTCAAGGATCAGCTGCAGGGTATCGCTCATGTTTTTTACGCTCTCGACGTTCAATTGATCTGGAATGGATAAACCGCGCCCAGTTTAAGGATTTGCGTCAGTTCATCCAGTGCCGTCCGGCACTCAAGCAGCAATTGCGGGTCCGCGAGATCGTTTTCGGTCATGCGGTCGCGGTAGTGCTTGTCGACCCATTCGGTCAGTGTGCCGTACAACGGTGCCGTCATGATAACCCCTGGGTTGACGGCCGCCAGTTCGGTTTCGTTGAGCGCGACGCGCAGTCGCAGGCAAGCCGGGCCACCACCGTTCTGCATGCTTTGCTTCAAATCGAACACTTTCACTTCGCGGATCAGGCCGCCGGAGCTGGTCAAACCTTGCAGGTACTGCCAGACACGCTCGTTGCCACGGCATTCTTCCGGCACGATCAACAACATCGAGCCATCAGGACGCGACAGCAGTTGGCTATTGAACAGGTAGGAACGAACGGCGTCTTCCACGGTGACCGCGGAACGCGGTACGCAGATCGACTGAAATTTCCCACCGACTTTGGCGAGTTTGCTCTGCAATTCGGCCAGCATCTGCTCGGTGTCGAGGAACGCGTCCTCGTGATAGAACAGCACCTCGCCATTACCCACCGCGATTACATCGTTGTGGAACACGCCCTGATCGATCACCGAAGGGTTCTGCTGAGCGTACACCACGCCGTCATCGCTCAAGCCGTGCAGGCGGGCGACCGCCTGGGAGGCTTCGAGGGTCTGGCGGGCCGGGTACTTCTGCGGTGCAGGGTAACGGGTGTCGAATGCACTACGGCCGAACACGAAGAACTCGACGCCGGCTTCGCCGTATTCACGGCAGAAACGGGTGTGGTTGGCTGCGCCTTCGTCACCGAACTGTGCCACGGCCGGCAAGGCGGCGTGGTGAGCGAAGTGCTTCTGATCAGCGAACATCGCCCCCAGCACACGGCTGGTGGTCGGGTGTTCGATGCTGCGGTGATATTTGCAGTTCAGGTTGGCCGCGGTGAAATGCACACGGCCATCTGCGGTGTCGGCGCTCGGGCTGACGGTGGCAGCGTTGGCCACCCACATGCTTGACGCCGAGCAACTGGCGACCAGCAATGGCATCGCATCTTTAGCCGCCTGCTCGATCACCTGAGCATCGGTGCCGCCGAACCCCAAACGACGCAGGGCTGCCACGTCCGGGCGTTCCTGTGGTGCCAGCACGCCCTGTTGAAAGCCCATTTCCATCAGCGATTTCATTTTCGCCAGGCCTTGCAGCGCGGCTTCCTTCGGGTTCGAAGACTGCTGGCTATTGCTCTGGGACGCGACGTTGCCGTAGGACAAACCGCCGTAGTTATGGGTCGGCCCCACTAGACCGTCAAAATTGACTTCATAGGATTTCATCAGCGAGGCTCCACGAGAATCTGTTGTTATAGGCATCAGTAACTAACTGTTCAGTGCGACCGAGTCGCGGCCATCGCGAGCAAGCTCGCTCCCACATGGATTGCACAAAACCTGTGGGAGCGAGCTTGCTCGCGAAGCGGTCTTACGACATCCGCACGCCCGGGGTTAGCGCGGCTGGCAAAGTCAGGCTCGGGGTTTCCAGCGAAGCAACCGGATACGCGCAGTAATCTGCCGCGTAGTAGGCGCTGGCGCGGTGGTTGCCCGAGGCGCCGACACCGCCGAATGGCGCGCTGCTCGCAGCACCGGTCAGCTGTTTGTTCCAGTTGACGATACCCGCACGGCTTTCCAGCCAGAACTGCTGATAACGTGCTTCGGAATCCGACAGCAGGCCGGCCGCCAGGCCATAGTCGGTGTCGTTGGCTTCAGCGATCGCCGCCTCAAAATCAGCGTAGCGGATCACTTGCAGCAGCGGGCCGAACAGCTCTTCGTCAGGACGATCAACCACTGCCGTGACGTCCAGAATGCCTGGGGTCAGCAAGGCTGCTTGAGCTTGAGGTTGAGTCATTTCCAGCAATGCTACTGCGCCATTACCCAGCAGATGTTCCTGCGCATCCATCAGTGCTTTCGCAGCGCCGAGAGAAATCACCGAGCCCATGAACGGTGCCGGTTGCTGATCAAACGCGCCGACTTCAATCGTACGGCTGACCGCCACCAGACGCGCCAGCAGTGTGTCGCCCCAGGCGCCCTGCGGCACCAACAAGCGGCGCGCACAGGTGCAACGCTGACCGGCGGAAATGAACGCAGACTGAATGATGGTGTAAACGGCAGCATCGAGGTCTGCGACCTGATCAACGACCAGCGGGTTGTTACCGCCCATTTCCAGCGCGAGGATCTTGTCCGGACGACCGGCAAACTGTTGATGCAGGTGATTGCCGGTACGGCTGGAGCCGGTGAAGAACAAGCCATCGATGCCCGGGTTCGCCGCCAGAGCGATACCGGTTTCGCGAGCGCCTTGCAGCAGGTTCAGCACGCCTGCTGGCAGGCCAGCTTCAATCCAGCACTTGACCGTCAGCTCGGCGACTTTCGGCGTCAGCTCGCTTGGTTTGAACAGCACGCTATTACCGGCCAGCAGCGCCGGCACGATGTGACCGTTCGGCAAGTGACCAGGGAAGTTGTAAGGCCCGAACACCGCGACCACACCGTGTGGCTTGTGGCGCAACACGGCAGTGGCGTCGCCCAGCGGGCCGCTCTTCTCGCCGGTACGTTCACGGTAGCTCTGCACCGAAATCGCAATCTTGTTGACCATGCTGGTGACTTCGGTCGCCGCTTCCCACAAAGGTTTGCCGGTTTCCTCACCGATGGTGCGAGCCAATTCGTCAGCGTTGTTCTTCAGCGCGCCGGCAAAGGCCTCCAGCACGGTGATGCGTTCTTCCAGGGTACGTCGGGCCCAGCTCGGGAAAGCCTGGCGTGCGGCTTGCACGGCCGATTCAACCTGAGCAGTGGTAGCGCCTTCGCCGGCCCACAGCACTTGTTGGGTGACCGGGTTCAGCGACTGAAAGGCTTCACCCTGGCCGGCCAGCCATTCACCTGCGATGTATAGCGAATTCATTATTTCGACTCCCTGGCAGCGGACAACGGAACGGCGCGCACTTGATCGCCGGCGTTGAGTTGAAGACGTTTGGCGGTCAGCGGATCGACCACCAGCGTACCGGCGGCGAAACGTGCAGGAGCAGCAGTGATCCGGCAGTCTTCGCGCTTGCGGTTATGAATCAGGAACGGAGTGGCGTCGTCACCCGGCGTGCCGATGGCCAGCACCAGCGCCTGACTGTCGCGCACTGCGCGGATCTTGCCGGTTTCACACTCAACAGCAGGACCGGCGTCGAAGATGTCGACGTAGCCTTGATAGCTGAAGCCTTCGCTTTTGAGCATGGCCAACGCCGGCTCGGTGTCCGGATGAACCTGGCCGATCACATTGCGCGCATCTTCCGACAGGAAGCAGGTGTACAGCGGGAATTTCGGCATCAGTTCGGCGATGAACGCCTTGTTGCCCACGCCGGTCAGGTAGTCAGCCTGGCTGAATTCCATCTTGAAGAAGTGACGACCCAGGCTTTCCCAGAACGGCGAACGCCCCGCTTCGTCGGACATGCCGCGCATCTCGGCGATGATCTTGTTGCCGAACAGTTGTGGGAACTCGGCGATGAAAAGCATCCGCGCCTTGGCCAGCATGCGACCGTTGAGGCCGGTGCGGTAGTCGGCGTGCAGGAACAGCGAGCACAGCTCGGAATTGCCGGTCAGGTCGTTGGCCAGGAACAGCGTCGGGATTTCGCGATAGATGTTCAACTCTTGCGAAGCGCTGACGGTCAGGCCAACCCGGAAGTTGTACCAAGGCTCACGCAGACCAACGGCGCCGGCAATAGCGGAAATACCCACCACGCGACCGTCATCGTCTTCGAGCACGAACAGGTAGTCCGCATCGCCCCGCCCGGCTTCGCCGCGGAAGGTCTTCTCGGCCCAGCCGACCCGATGGGCCAGACGCTCTTCATTGGCCGGCAAGGTGGTCAGGCCAGTGCCGGTGCTGCGGGCCAGGTCGATCAGAGCGGGTAAATCGCTGCTGCGTACGGGACGAACGATCATGCTATCTCCTCAAACGGGCCGCTTGCGCCACCCGTGAAACTCGCTGCTTTTTAGGCATTCTTTCCAAGCATTCTTTCCAGGCGTAGCAGCAGGTATTAAACCGCCACCAGGCGCACGCTGGCACCTTCACCGACACCCAGGGCTTCGGCCGCTTCAAGATCCAGGGTCACGGGTTTGCCCGGCGCGTAATCGAGCTCAAGCAAAACGGCGCGGTAATCCTGCAACTGGGCATTGGCCACCAGGTACTGACGACCGGCGCCTTTGACCGGCTCGCCGATTTTCACCGGGACTACTCGGCTCTGGGCGATCGAACGGATCCCCGAGACACGGGCGTGCAGGGTCGGCCCACCGTCAAAAATGTCGATGTAGTGATCGGTCTCGAAGCCTTCGCGCATCAGGATGTCGAAGGTGATCTGCGCCCGTGGGTGCACCTGGCCCATCGCCTCTTGAGCGGAGTCCGGCAGCAGCGGCACATAGATCGGGTAATGCGGCATCAACTCGGCCAGGAACGTCCGGCTCTTCAGACCGCACAGACGCTCGGCAGCGGCGTAGTTGAGGTCGAAGAAATTACGACCGATGGCATCCCAGAACGGCGAATCACCGTTTTCATCGCTATACCCGACGATCTCGGTCACCACCGAATCGGCAAAACGCTCTGGATGGCTGGCGACAAACAGCAAGCGACCACGGGAGTTGAGCTCCGACCAGGCCGACCCCACCAGCTCCGGAAGGACGTAGAAACTGGTCAGCAAGCTGTTGCCGGTCAGGTCGTGGCACTGGGAGAGCACGTGGATCTTGTTGTGAATCTTCAGCTCGCGGGAGGCGTGCACAAAGGTTTCATTACGGAAGCTGTAGAACGGCTCGGAATAACCGGCCGACGCAACGATGGCAGAGCAGCCCACCAGTTTGCCGGTGGCGGTGTCTTCGAGGACGAAGAAATAGCTCTCTTCACCGTTGAAGCTGACTTCGGCGGCGAACGAGGCTTCGCTTGCTGCGATCTTGTCGCTCAGGCGTTCAACGTCATCCGGCAAGGAAGTGACACCAATCGGGCTGTCCGCAGCCAGACGCTGTACCTCGCCCAGATCAGCCATTTGCGCGGGGCGCATCACCAGCATGGTGTCACTCCTTTCTCGAAAAACACTTTGAGGAAAAATAACCGGGCCAGTCCTGAAACCACTCAGAGTCAACTGTGGGAGCGAGCTTGCTCGCGATGAGGCCCTGCCAGTCGCCATCAATGTCGACTGTCAGATAGCTATCGCGAGCAAGCTCGCTCCCACATTGAATCTGGCCCGGCATAAAAATTGGGTTCGACGCCCAAAAGTCAGGCGTCGAATTAACTATCAGGCTTGAGTCAGTTTCGCCGCGGCGCGCTCGAAACGATCCAGACCGGCATCGATATCGGCGTCTTCAACCACCAGGCTTGGCGCGAAACGAACCACATCCGGGCCAGCTTGCAGAATCATCAGGCCTTCTTTTTCAGCGGCGTTGAAGATGTCCTTGGCCTTGCCTTTCCAGGCATCGTTCAGCACGCAACCGATCAACAGGCCCATACCACGGACCTGGGTGAACAGGCCGTACTTCTCGCCGATCTGTTCCAGGCGGGCCTTGAACTTGTCGTGCTTGGCGTTGACGCCGGCCAGCACTTCAGGGGTATTAACCACGTCGATCACGGCTTCAGCGACAGCGCACGCCAGCGGATTGCCGCCATACGTGGTGCCGTGAGTGCCGACGACCAGGTGTTTGGCCAAGTCTTCGGTGGTCAGCATTGCGGCGATCGGGAAACCACCGCCCAGGCTCTTGGCGCTGGTCAGGATGTCCGGGGTCACGCCGTAATGCTGGTAGGCGAACAGCTTGCCGCTGCGGCCCATACCGGTTTGCACTTCGTCGAAAATCAGCAGCGCGTTGTGCGCGGTGCACAGTTCACGGGCGCCTTGCAGGTACTCGAGTTCGGCCGGGATGACGCCGCTCTCGCCCTGGATCGGTTCCAGAACCACAGCGCAAGTCTTGTCGGAAATGGCGGCTTTCAGCGCGGCCAGATCGTTGTATGGCACATGGGTGATACCGGTGATCTTCGGACCGAAACCATCGGAATACTTCGACTGGCCACCGACGTTCACGGTGAACAGGGTACGACCGTGGAAACTGTTGAGCGCGGCGATGATTTCGTACTTCTCGCTGCCGAAACGATCGAAACCGACGCGACGGGCCAGCTTGAAGGCGGCCTCGTTGGCTTCGGCCCCGGAGTTGCAGAAGAACGCGCGATCGGCAAACGTAGCGTCGATCAGCTTATGCGCCAGGCGCAAGGCCGGCTCATTGGTGAAGACGTTGGAAACGTGCCACAGCTTGTTCGCCTGCTCGGTCAAGGCACTCACCAGCGCCGGGTGCGCATGGCCCAATACGTTAACGGCAATCCCGCCGGCGAAGTCGATCAGCTCGCGGCCAGACTGGTCCCAGACGCGGGAACCGGCGCCACGAACAGGAATGAAAGCGGCAGGCGCGTAGTTGGGAACCATTACCTGGTCGAAATCGGCGCGTTGTACCGCAGCGTGCTCAACGGACATCGGAGTCTCCTGATGAGGAACACTCGCCTGAAACTGGCGAGCGATGGGGGGATTGTAAGGACAGTTTTCAGCCCGGCCTTGCCGCCAAGCGACAACTTCTTATAGCGCAAACCCCGGTTTCAGCCGGGTTTACGGCAATGCGACATATAGCGTCGCAAAGGCGCAGTTTAAACTGCCGGCACAGGTTATAGGCAGGGTTGTCGAACGGTGCGGTAAATATGTACCGCACGGAACCGATCATCGTCTGTTTTGCTGGCGGCTCATCCAAAACGCTAAGGGAATAGCGCATGAGCCGATACGCGAACGATCGCCTTTCTACTACCGGGGACAGTGAATCCGCTACGCAGCCGGACGATCACTACCACCACCTATTCAACAATCTGCCAGTCTGGGTATTAGAAGCATCGTCCAGTACACACCGCGCCCTCAAGAACGCCGCGCTTATGACGCCGGACTGGCATGGCACCGCAACACCCCAGCAACACCGGTCGCTAAAAAAGATCAGTCAGGAACACTGGACCGCTCGAAATCGTCTGGACTCAATGCTGTCGAAGCTGCAAAGCGCACAAGCCTTTGCCGAACTGCTGCTGAGCGACGCTCTGAAAGCCCGGTTTGACCTGGATCTGGACGTCAAAACCACCTTCCTGCGCCTGTACATCCCTCAAACCGTGGCGCTTTTCGGAATCAAGTCTGGCGCCGCGCGCACCTGGACCGTGTCGATGCTCGACGCCGCCCTACATAACTTTCAGGAATCGGAAACAGCGGCAGGGGCTTTCGAGTCAGCCTCGACGTTCATCACCCAACCTTCGCCCACAGGGCAGTTCGATACGCTGCCGGCGCTCAAGCAAAAGCTCACTATCCCGGCCTTTGCCCGGTTATGCCGGGAACTGGATATTGGCGAGCGGTACAACGCTTACCTCAAAGACAATCTGGGGCTCTCCAACCCGGTGGCCGGTGCGGTGTTGAAATCGAAGGTGATCGGCTCGCACAAAACAGCACTCCAATCTGCGCTGCAGATGGCGCAAGTCCGAAAGGATATTTCAGAGGATGCCCATCTCTCGATCCTGCGCATTCTGGAAGGGCGTTCGGGTGCTCGACTGGATGGGCAGCCGCTGTATGGTCACGACCTGACAATGATGTCCTCCTCGCTGACCGGCATTGTCATTTTCGCGGAGAGCCTGGAGCGCGCACGCAAGGCAACACGGATCATTGCCTACATTCCCGATGATCCAGAGCATCCTCTCAAGGAATACCCAAACACATTGGCGCTCATGGCCGAGCTGACCCGCAAATTGCGCTCGCCCGTTTATCAAACGTTCTTCAGTCGTTTCGTCGACCACAAGGAAAGAGGACATTTTTTCGCGGACCTCAACCGTCGCCTCCAGAGCGTGACCTGGCGTCAACACCGAGAGGGAGACCCACTGCCGAGTTGGCGCGAAACGCCCATCGACAAGCCTGACTTGCGGTTTTCGGCGATCCCGTTCAGAGCGGACCTGTGGAACCATCTCTATCAGCGACAGCTGAACAAAATCCTCAACGATGCAAACACGCTCGCCGTCTCTACCTCCACTGCCGACAGCAACGAGCGATGGGCACTGTGGAATGCCTTCAGCAAAGTGGCCTCAACGCTCCTTGAAATCGCGACGTTCGTTGCGTTGCCTTTCGTCCCGTTTCTCGGCGAATTGATGCTGGGGTACATGGCCTACCAGTTACTCGACGAAACCTTCGAAGGCACAGTGGACCTGGCTGAAGGGCTGAAAACAGAAGCGCTCGGGCATCTGATGACGTTTGTCGAAACGGTGGTTCAGGTGGGGACATTTGCGGTGGGCGGCGCCATTGCTACCCAGATCTTCAGCCGTCTGCTCTCTCGTGAAGCTATTGCGCTTGTCGACCCACTCAAACCCGTCACAACGTCCGAAGGAAAAACCCGCTACTGGAAGCCGGATCTCAAGCCTTACGAACAAGCACTCATTTTGCCCGAAGGAGCAAAACCCGATCATCTCGGCCTCTATCAAAACGAGGGCAAGACGCTGCTGCCACTGGAGGGAAAACTGTATGCCGTGAGGCCCGACTGCTTGCCAGGCACGTTTCAGATTGAGCATCCGAACCGAACTGATGCTTATCAGCCGCCTCTGCTGCATAACAACCATGGCGCCTGGCACACAGAACTGGAGCAGCCGCTGAACTGGGACCGGGAAAAGGTCATGCGCCGCCTCGGCCATAGCGTCGAGTCGTTCACCAACACCGAGCGCGAACAGATCCTGCGGGTCAGCGGTTACCACGACAACGTAGTGCGCGAAATGCATGTCGAACATTATCGCCCGCCTTCGCTCCTGACAGACACGATCAAGCGCTTCAGGATCAACCGGGACATCGAAACCTTTATCGAGCAGATCGGCAGCGACCAACCCGAGCGCTATCGCAAGGCCGATCTGTTCCTGCAACATCAATTGCTGACCAGCTACGACGATTGGCCTGGCGACACACCAATGCCGGCACCGGAAACCCAAACACGAGCCTTCAGAAAACAAACGGCCGAACTTGCCCTTAAGCATCACAAATCGCTGTTCGATACACGCTATCGCGCGCTGGAGAAAACCGACAACGTACAGGTCCAGCGACTGCTCGACGACGTGCATGGATTGCCGACCGATGTCGCGCAAGAGCTGGTGAGCAATGCAATCGGGACCGAATTACGCCAGCTGCACAACGTTCGCACGCCCCCACGGCTCAAGGAAGCAGCACTAAAAGCCATGGAGGCCGTACGCGCAACCAGAGCCTGTGAAGGCCTTTATTCCGACGTTCTGGACAACACCGACACCCACCGACTGGCCTTGCAAAGCCTGAATTCGCTGCCCGGCTTTCCCGCTGAGCTGCGTATTGAAGTGAGGGATTATGCCCATGACGGACTTGTGCGCGACAGCATTGGCCGGTCCGATGCCCCGATCGTGAAAACACTGGTGCGCGCTGAAGACGGCACTTACCAGGTTTATCAAGACAGCAAATCGGTGCCCGGTGATTTTTATCAGGGACTATTTCAGGTGCTGCCGCCAGCACAGCGCTATGCGCTGAACCCATCTATAGCAAATGCGCAGTCACTCAAAGTACACATCGCCGAACATGCATTGAACCATCCGGCACTGCGCAAGTTGTTCGCAAAAAATCCCCATCGAAAACCGTTCTACGACCCTACGATCATGCGCTTGCCCGGCGGCACAGAGGGTTACAGGCGCAGTTACGCCCCGACGCCCTCTCTCAACGACCGGGTTCGCGAGGTTTACCCCAGCCTTTCCGAGGAGGAACTCCAGTCTGTTGTTCTCCAGTTACAAACGCATCCCGATGGCGCACACATGGAGCTCTCACGTCTGTCCAGCGAGCTCTCGCGACTGCATCAAGACCTGAACACCTGGATAAATGACTCGCCCACTGTTCACCCGCAAACCCGAGCCCCTCTGAGCGATTTGGAACAACAGGCCGCTCGACACAATCGCAGGCTGCTGGCCCAGGAAATCCAGCGCAGCTGGCGCCGACAATCAGAGCGGGACTTCGATGACCCGAATGACACACCGCGCTATGCGCTCATATTTGCCGAACCGATTCTTGGCGATCTACCCACGCTGACGGCCAATTTCCCCCATGTGTCATTGCTGTCCCTTGAAGGCAGTCATGCTGTGCAGGGTGTTCCCGAGTTTCTTCAGCGCTTCAACAGTTTGCGCCGCCTCGAATTAAAACGCTTTTCCCTGACCTTCCTCCCCGAGGCCATTTCTCGAATGACGGACCTTGATGCACTGGTCTTAAGCGATTGCGCGATCAGGTTCGATGCAGCCAGCTGGTCGAAGCTGTCTTCATTGAACAAACTGGTCATGCTGGATCTGTACCAGAACCCGTTCACTGTGGTGCCCAGTGTCGAATCCATGCCTGAGCTTGTTCACCTGGACCTGAGCCGTACCGGCCTGACTGACATTCCCGACAGCGTAGTTCGCCACCCCAAACTTGATACCGCCAAGCTGCTACACAACAGGATCAGTGAACTGCCTTCGCAATTATTCGAAAGCCCGGTGTACACCAAACGCGCAATACACCTGACGCACAATCCGCTTTCAGATAACGCCCGACAACTGATCAAGCATCACTACTTCGACAGCTCATTCGATTTGGGTATCTATGCCCCAGAGGCGGACATCAACCGAGTCAGGGCGCTGTACCCGAACCTGGAGGTCGAACAGGCGAGCGAGTTTGTCTATGAACTGTCAGGCACCCTGGCAGACGGCCGGATCGAGCTGACAAACCTTGAAGCGGAGTTGGCACAACTGAGCAACGACTTGGCGGCATGGACCGCCAACCTTCCGGCCCAACACCCGTTGACGGGTGAACCGTTCAACGCCCAACAACAGCTTGTCGAGCACATGAACCGCGACCAGTTCAAACAGACACTGGAGCAGTGCTGGCGGCATGAAAGCGAACTGGATGATTTCAATGAGGCGCTGGAGCCCACCTATGAACTCGTTTTCGAATCCTACATCAACGGCGACCTGCCTACCCTGAACGCCGACTTCAGTCATGTGACATCGCTGGAGTTACTCAGCGCCGACGGAGCGACCCGAGCCGGGCATTTTCTGGAGTCTTTCCCCAACCTCAAAAACCTCAGGCTTCGCGCCTGTAATCTGGGCAATATTCCCGATGCGGTGTTCAAGATGGGACAACTGCGGTCGCTGTCGATCCCTGAATGCCGCGTCAGACTGTCAGCGGAATCGGCAAGTGCGCTGGCGGGAATGGAACAGCTCGATTATCTCGATCTGGCCCACAACCCCTTGGGGCAAACGCCTGACCTGAGTCAGATGATGGAGCTCGCGACCGTACGGCTGAATGACACCGGTATCACCGAAATACCGCACGGCCTGCTGCAAATGACAGAGCTGGACTGGGCCGACCTCAGTGACAACGCCATCACCGAAGTCCCCAGCGACGTGCTGGAACTGCCGGTGGAAATCGCTGAAAACATCAGTTTTCGAGGTAATCGGTTTTCCGAAGAGAGCCTGCTACGGCTGATCGGCTACTTCGAACAAACGGGCATGGACTTTGGCGTGGAAGAGGTGATCAATCGAGGAGAGATGGGTATCTCGACTTCCGAAGGCTCCGACATGGAGGAATAAATCAGCCTTCAGCAGGTGGCGTGGTTGCACTGTCACCCACGCTCCGAGGGCACCGACGACAATTCGAACGGGCTGCTGCTGCGTCGCTGGTTGCGATCTTCCCGCGGCGTGGCACCGAAGAAGTTGCGGTAGGCGCTGGAGAAATGCGGCCCTGAGGAGAAGCCACACGACAGGCCGATCTGGATGATCGACTTGCTGGTTTGCATCAACATCTGCCGGGCCTTGTTCAGGCGCAGTTCCAGGTAATACTGGCTCGGCACACGGTTGAGGTATTGCTTGAAGATCCGCTCCAGCTGCCGACGGGACACGCACACATGCTGGGCGATTTCGTCGGTGGTCAGCGGCTCTTCGATGTTGGCTTCCATCAGCAACACAGCTTGCGTGAGCTTCGGATGGCTGGAACCGAGACGGTTCTGCAGCGGAATGCGTTGGCGTTCGCCGCCCTCGCGGATGCGCTCGACCACCAGTTCTTCCGACACCGCACCCGCCAGCTCGGCGCCATGGTCACGGGCCAGCACGGCCAGCAGCAAGTCGAGTACCGACAGGCCGCCGCACGCGGTCAGGCGATCGCGATCCCAGTCGAACAGGTGACTGGTGGCGATGACTTTCGGGAAACGTTCGGTGAAATCGTCCTGCCAGCGCCAATGCACGGCAGCGCGATAACCGTCGAGCAAACCCAGTTGGGCCAACGGGTAAACACCGGCAGACAAACCACCGATCACGCAGCCAGCACGCACCAGTTGTTTCAGCGAACTACTGAGCGCCGGCGCGAGCGTGGTCGGCGGCTCATCGGCGAGCAGAAACAGTTTCTGGAAGTTTTCGAGCTTGCCGGCCCACGGCTCACCCGGCAATTGCCAGGCGCCTTCGGTCGGCGGTTCGGCCTGCAAAAACGACAGTTCGTAGACAACGTCCGGATGCACACGCTGGGCAACACGCAAGGCCTCCTCAGCCAGCGCAAGCGTCAGTGCTTTAGTGCTGGGCCAAATCAGGAAACCAATTCGATGGGCAGTCATGGGCGAGCGATCCGAAGCGAAGAACAGTGATGAAGGCATGGGCCAATGCTAGCCCGGAAACGAACACAAATCTCAAAACCGGCACAGATCAACTGTAGGAGCTGTCGAGTGAAACGAGGCTGCGATCTTTTGATCTTGAAAATCAAAGTCAAAAGATCGCAGCCTTCGGCAGCTCCTACAAAGGTTCGGGGCCGGCCTCTAGGTTGCAAAGCATGCACTATCCCGGTGCACAACGGCAGTCTTGATTACTTCAGGCTGCCCGAGAGGAATTGTTGCAAACGTTCGGACTGTGGATTGACCAGCACCTCACGCGGGTTGCCGCTTTCTTCGACGACACCTTTGTGCAGGAACACCAACTGGTTCGACACTTCACGGGCAAAGCCCATTTCGTGCGTCACCACCACCATGGTCCGGCCTTCCAGCGCCAGGGCCTGCATGACTTTCAGTACGTCGCCGACCAGTTCCGGGTCGAGCGCCGACGTCGGTTCGTCGAACAGCATCACCTCAGGTTCCATCGCCAGCGCACGGGCAATCGCCACACGCTGCTGCTCGCCGCCGGACATGTGGCCAGGGTAAGCATCTTTACGATGAGCCACACCGACCTTGTTCAGGTAGTGCTCGGCCTTCTCGCGGGCCTCGGCCTTGGACATGCCGAGCACGTGGACCGGCGCTTCCATGATGTTTTCCAGCGCGGTCATGTGCGACCACAGGTTGAAATGCTGGAACACCATCGACAGGCGCGAACGCATGCGTTGCAGCTGTTTCGGGTCGGCCGCCTTCAGCGCGCCGTCCTTGTTGGCGACCAGTTTCAGCTCTTCGTTGTTGAGCAGAATCTTGCCCGCGTGCGGCTGCTCCAGCAGGTTGATACAGCGCAGGAAGGTACTTTTGCCGGAGCCACTGGAGCCGATGATGCTGATCACATCGCCAGCCGCCGCTTTCAGGGACACGCCCTTGAGCACTTCGTGACTGCCATAGCGTTTATGCAGGTCTTGGACTTCAAGTTTGTACATGCGGTCGGTTCTCACAAAAACAGTCAGTCAGTCGTTGAGCAAGCGCCCGTGACGCAGCGCTTCGCGCCCCGCCACCTTGGCCAGCCAGAAACCGGGTTGGGCATAACGCAGCCGTTCAATGGCAAACAGCACCCCGGACGTACCAGCACACACCGTGCTGACCCGATCCGATAACGGATCGATCACTTCGAAAATCTCATCGCCGGCTTCAATCCATTCACCGGGTTTACGCAAGAAACTGATCACGCCAGGGTGTGGCGCAAACAGTAATTCGGTGCCTTCGAACGGCATGCCTTCGCAAGCATCTTGCGCAGGTTTTGGCCATTCGCCGCTGATCAAGCCTTGCTCGGCGAGGAACGCCAGAATGCCTTCGGCGTAAGCGCAGGCTTCAGCGCGACCGGTATCGGCTTGACCACCTAATTCAATGGTAGTCGCCAGGCAGGCCAAGGGAATCTGCGCATCAGGAAACAGGCGCGACAAACGCAACCACGGCAGCGAACAGGCTTCGTCGAAGGAACTGCCGCCGGAATCTTCCGCCAACAACCCCACCTTCACGTCCAGGTGCGCGGCCAACGAACGCCATTGCGGCCAGTGTTGCGGCAAGGCGTACATGTGCAGCGCCGCTTCGGCATCGCAATGCAGATCCAGTACCACGTCAGCGGTGCAGGCATGACTGAGCAAAATGCGCTGCATGCCTTGCAACTGACTGGCGGCTGGCGGCAATGCGGCCAGCGCATCGCTCATGGCCTGACGGATCAGCTGAATATTGGCGTGCGGATCATCACCCAGGTGCCCTTCCAGCTCGGCGGCCACTGGCGCGCTCAGCTCGACGAAGTCCCGGTTGAAGTTCTTGCCGCTGCCCGCCTCGAAACGCCCCTGATGATTGCCTTGCAGCAGTTGACCGAGGCCCAGTGGATTGGCCACCGGCACCAGTTCGATCACACCGTTGAGCAAGCCTTGGGCTTCGAGTTCGGTCAAGCGCTTCTTCAGCTCCCAGGCCACGCGCATCCCCGGCAATTCATCGGCGTGCAGGCTGGCCTGGATGTAGGCCTTGCGCTCGCCACTACCGAAGCGGAACACCGAAATCTGCCGTTCGCTGCCCAAGTGGTTCCACGGCAATGAATGATCGATGCGTTCCATATCAGTGCTTCCGCGGGGCCAGATAGCCCAGCCAGCGGCGCTCGGCCAGTTTGAACATCCGCACCAGAATGAACGTCAGGCACAGGTAGAACACGCCGGCGGTGATGTAGGCTTCGAACGGCAGGTAGAACTGCGCGTTGACCGTGCGTGCGGCACCGGTGATGTCGATCAGGGTCACGATGGACGCCAGACTGGTGGTCTGCAGCATCATGATCACTTCGTTGCTGTACTGCGGCAACGCCCGGCGCAGGGCCGACGGCAGCAGGATGCGCTTGTACATCTTGTAGCGCGACATGCCCATTGCCTTGGCCGCTTCGATCTCACCGTTCGGCGTGGCGCGCAGGCTGCCGGCGATGATTTCAGCGGTGTAGGCGCTGGTGTTGATCGCGAAGGCCAGGCACGCACAGAACGTCGCGCTGGACAGCCACGGCCAGAGGAAGCTTTCACGTACCGCTTCGAACTGCGCCAGACCGTAGTAGATCAAGAACAGCTGCACCAGCATCGGTGTGCCGCGGATCACGTAGGTGTAGAGCCAGGCGCTCATGTTGACGGCCGCGTTTTTCGAGACGCGCATCAAGCCCAGCGGCAAGGCGCACAGCAGGCCGAAAAACAGCGACAGCGCGAGCAATTTGAGGGTGGTCACCAGGCCGCCGAAGTACAGCGGCAGGGCCTCCCAAATGACGTTGTAGTCGAAGATCATAGATCAGCCGCCCTTACGCCTACCGAGTAGCGCTTCTCAAGGTGACGCAATGCCAACAACGAGACGCTGGTGATCACCAGGTACATTGCCGCCACTGCGAGGAAGAAGGTGAAAGGCTCGCGGGTGGCATCTGCCGCCTGCTTGGCCTTGAACATCATGTCTTGCAGACCCACCACCGAAATCAGCGCGGTGGCCTTTGTCAGGACCAGCCAGTTGTTGGTGAAGCCCGGAATCGCCAGGCGAATCATCTGCGGCACCAACACCCGAAAGAACACCTGAAAACTGCTCATGCCATACGCCATGCCGGCTTCTGCCTGACCTTTCGGGATCGCCATGAAGGCGCCACGGAAGGTTTCCGACAGGTACGCACCGAAGATGAAGCCCAAGGTGCCGATACCGGCGGCCAACGGATTGAGATCGATGTACTCGTCAAAACCGAGCAGCGGCGCGACGCGGTTGAGCAGGTCCTGACCACCGTAGAAAATCAGCAGGATCAGCACCAGGTCGGGAATCCCGCGGATCACCGTGGAATACAGGTCGCCCAGCCAGGCCAGCCAGCGAATCGGGGACAGACGCAGCGCAACGCCGATCAGACCCAGAAAAATGGCCAGGACCATGGACGACAAGGCGAGCTGAAGCGTCAGCCATGCGCCATCGAGGATGACAGCCCCGTAGCCTTTCAACATGATTCAGGTCCTCGAAAAAGGGGATGAAAAAATGGCGCAAACCTCAGAGATCCTGTTGCTTGCGCCATTTCGGACTTGTCGCCGGGACGTGTTACTTGCCGTAGATATCGAAGGCGAAGTATTTGTCCTGGATTTGCTTGTACTTGCCGTTTTCGCGAATGGCGGTGATCGCGGTGTTGACCTTGTCTTTCAGCGCATCACCCTTGCGAACTGCGATACCCACGCCGTCGCCGAAGTATTTGACGTCGGTGAAGGCCGGACCAACGAAGGCGAAGCCTTTGCCAGCGTCGGTTTTCAGGAAACCGTCATCCAGCAGCGTAGCGTCTGCCACGGTGCCGTCGAGGCGACCGGCAGCGACGTCGAGGTAAATTTCATTCTGCGAACCGTAAGGCTTGATCTCTGCACCCAGCGGGGCCAGGACTTCGCGGGCGAAACGCTCGTGGATCGAACCACGTTGCACGCCGATGTTCTTGCCCTTGAGCTCAGCCAGGCTGTCGCTGACTGGAGTGCCGGCCTTCATGACCAGGCGAGCCGGGGTGTTGTAGTACTTGTTGGTGAAGTCCACGGACTTCTTGCGGTCTTCAGTGATCGACATGGACGACAGGATCGCGTCGATCTTGCGCACTTTGAGTGCCGGGATCAGACCGTCGAACTCTTGCTCGACCCAAACGCACTTGACCTTCATCTCTTCGCACAGAGCGTTGCCGATGTCGTAGTCGAAACCCACGATGCTGCCGTCCGGCGCTTTGGAAGCGAACGGAGGGTAAGCCGCTTCGATACCAATTTTCAGAGGCTTTTCATCGGCGAATGTCGGCAGGGACAGCACGGACAGTGCCAGGGCGCCAAGCAGCACGAGTTTCTTCATCTTGGGACTCCATCGGTAAAGGGCTAAAACGGCAGAGTGAGCGACAGCCCAATATGCGAATGAGTGGAACCGCAAAGCGGTGCTGCGTTGTAGGAATCGCGCGCATTTTTCAACACGAGCAACAACGAGCGAGTGATCGGCATTCTAACGACAGGCCCGAAGCCGATATTTCTTCAATGCGACAACTAATTACAGAAGCACCGAGAAAGCCGCTTGGGCGCGTTGACAGCCTTGCAAATTCATGCAAGAGCAAAAGACAGTGAACCGATCTATGCTGCAAATTGCGGGCCTATTATTGGCAAACCCTTCTAATCCGGCAAGCGCAGCGTTGTGTCTTATTTTTAAAGCGGACTATAGAGGCCGAATGACGGGGCTTTGCGTTTCCCAATGCCCCGTATCGGAACGAGCGGTTACACATTCAGTTACTTGAAAGGTGATGGGTAACAGTGGGAAGGCGCCTATAGGTGAAGCCGATAATTATTGGCCGTTGCTTATGCGTTGTCAGACAGATCGCCATCGCGAGCAGGCTCACTCCTACAGGGTTTTCGGGGGTGTTCAGATTGCAGGCACACCACAATTCCCTGTAGGAGTGAGCCTGCTCGCGATGAGGCCAGAACTGCCCACACAAAAACAACAGGCAATAAAAAGGTTCTTCACGGAATCCCG
>NZ_LACH01000074.1 GCF_000968015.1 Pseudomonas fluorescens | reverse complement strand
GCTGCTGTCAGGTTACGGCGGGACTTTCACCCACAAGATTGAGCCCATGCTGGGCGCACACAACAAAGCCCGCACATGGCGGGCTTTGCTTTGGATCAATCCAGACTTAGAACCTGAATACTTCCATATCGGTCCGGATTGGCGAAGCCATCGGGATCTTTGGTTGCTTATCCTGTTCTGCCGCCGGCGCCACAGGCTTGGCAGCCTGTTTTTTTGGCGCTTCGGCAATTGGCGGCTGATTGGCCAGCGGCTTGAGCGCCGTCGACAGTTGCTCGGCCAGACGCTGCAGCAATACACCCTGAGCCTGAACCTGAGCCGCGGTGCCACCGGCATGCTGTTCCTGCAGGTGAATAATGCGGTTATCACGAACCTGGCCACGACGGTCGATCAGACGCCATTGCGCATCAAGGATCGCCGGTTGCGCCTCACCCGAGTCCAGGCGAGTAATCGTCAGAAGAACCTGCACATCCGGCGTGAAGCCCACTGTCGCTGGCGCCAGCACAACGCGCTGGCTGTCCAGACGACCGGCGACCTGACGCAGCAGCAACTGATCGATGTCCGAAGACAGGCTACCCGCCCAACGACCATCAGCCGAAGCTTGCAGGCTGCCATCCGGCTGTCGCTGCAACAATGTTTCGCGTTGCAGGTAATCAGCGACCGTTACCGGACCCAGTAATACAGCCATGCCCGCGCTTTGCGCAGGCTGAGCCGGACTTCCGCTGTCCAGCTGATACAGCGACACCGGTTGGTGAACGCTGCAACCCGCCAGGCCAAGAACGCCAGCGAGCATCAAAATAAAAGGAAGGCGCAGAGCAGTCATCGTCCCATCCAGGTGGTTGCCATAAGGCTAACCACAGTGAAAATACTCAATAAATATGAAGAACGCTCGGCCACGCCGGCGCTTGAAAGGCCATATCATCCGTGAATATGCGTTCCGACTCCAGCGGCAAAGCGTCGATCTACGCGTTAAATCGTAGATCGAGCGCTCTAGGACGCTTAATTGAGGTTTTCGACGAGCAGCGCATCTACCCTCTGAAAGCCACGTGGCAATTTGTTACCACGACGTCCACGCTCACCTTTGTAGTGTTCGAGGTCGTCCGCTTTCAGGGACAAGGTACGTTTTCCGGCCTGCAGCACCAACGTGGCGCCATCCGGCAATACAGCGATGTCCGTGACATATTCTTCGCGACTGGCGACACGCTCACCGGAGATCCCGATGATCTTGTTGCCTTTGCCCTTACCTAATTGTGGCAGATCGCTGATTTTGAAGATCAGCAGGCGACCTTCGGTGGTCACCGAAGCCAGCCAGTTTTGCTCACGATCAGCCACCGGACGCGGCAGAATCACCTTGGCGTTGTTCGGCAGGCTCAACAGTGCCTTGCCGGCCTTGTTCTTGGCTTGCAGGTCTTCACCCTTGACCACAAAACCGTAACCGGCGTCGGACGCGATCACGTACAGCGAATCGTCTTCCGGCATCAGCACGCATTCGAAGCTCGCCCCTGGTGGCGGCGTCAGACGACCGGTCAGCGGTTCGCCCTGGCCTCGGGCCGATGGCAGTGTGTGCGCGGCCACCGAATAGCTGCGACCGGTGGAATCGATAAACACCGCAAACTGGTTGGAGCGTCCGGGCGCCAAGGCCTTGAAACCATCCCCGGCCTTGTAGGAAAGCCCGGTGGCGTCGATTTCGTGCCCCTTGGCAGAACGAACCCAGCCTTTTTCCGACAGAACGACGGTTACTTTCTCGTTCGGCAGCAGATCGTGCTCGGTCAGGGCTTTGGCTTCGGTGCGCTCGACGATTGGCGAGCGACGGTCGTCGCCGTAGGTTTCGGCATCCTTGATCAGCTCGGTGCGGACCAGTTTTTTCAGCTTGGCTTCACTGCTCAGCAGGGCTTGCAGCTTGGCTTGTTCCTTGAGCAGCTCATCCTGCTCGGCACGCAGTTTCATTTCTTCCAGTCGCGCCAACTGACGCAAACGGGTGTCGAGAATGTAGTCGGCCTGGATTTCGCTCAGGGCGAAACGCTCGATCAGCGCGGCTTTCGGGTGCTCCTCGGTGCGGATGATGTGGATCACTTCATCCAGGTTGAGGTAGGCAATCAACAAACCGTCCAACAGGTGCAGGCGACGCTCGACCTTGTCGAGGCGGAATTGCAGGCGACGACGCACGGTCTGCACCCGGAACTCCAGCCACTCGACCAGCAATGCCCGCAGGTTTTTCAGCTGCGGCTTGCCGTCCAGGCCGATGATGTTGATGTTGACCCGATAGCTCGACTCCAGCTCGGTGCTGGCGAACAGGTGCTGCATCAGCGCGTCGTGGTCAAAGTTTTTGCGTGCGCCCGGAATAATCACGATCCGGCACGGGTTTTCGTGGTCAGACTCGTCTCGCAGGTCAGCGATCTGCGGGGCTTTGGACGGCTTGGCCTGCATCATGGCCGCGATCTGCTCCAGCACCTTGGCGCCAGACACCTGATGCGGCAGCGCGGTGACAATGATGTCGCCGTCTTCAATGTGGTAGACGGCGCGCATGCGCACCGAGCCCTTGCCGGTTTCGTACATTTTCAGCAGGTCGGCGCGCGGCGTGATGATTTCCGCTTCGGTCGGGTAATCCGGGCCCTGGATGTGTTCGCAGAGCTGTTCGACCGTGGCTTTCGGCTCATCGAGCAAACGCACGCAAGCCGTGGCGACTTCGCGCAGGTTGTGCGGCGGTACGTCGGTGGCCATGCCCACGGCGATGCCGGTGGTGCCGTTGAGCAGGATGTTCGGCAAACGCGCCGGCAACACCAGCGGCTCGTCGAGCGTACCGTCGAAGTTCGGCCCCCAGTCCGCAGTGCCCTGGCCCAGTTCGCTGAGCAGCACTTCGGAATAACGCGACAGCCGCGCTTCGGTGTAACGCATGGCAGCGAAGGACTTGGGATCATCCGGCGCACCCCAGTTACCCTGGCCGTCGACCAGCGTGTAGCGGTAACTGAACGGCTGGGCCATCAGGACCATGGCTTCGTAGCAGGCCGAGTCGCCGTGCGGGTGGAACTTGCCGAGCACGTCACCGACGGTACGCGCCGATTTCTTGTGCTTGGAATCGGCGTCCAGCCCCAACTCGCTCATCGCGTAGATGATGCGCCGCTGTACCGGTTTCAGGCCGTCGCCGATATGCGGCAAGGCACGGTCCATGATCACGTACATGGAGTAGTTGAGGTAGGCATTTTCGGTGAAGTCAGCCAGTGACCGGCGTTCTACACCGTCCAGGCTGAGATCAAGGGAGTCGCTCATGCGGGCCTCATCGGTTCGTTGTCTGGCGCAGCAGCATGGTGCCACCGCGCTGGGTAAATTCAAGTTTGTTCAGCGCGCTCATTCCGAGCAGCACTTGCTTGCCATCCAGGCCTGGCACGACGAGGGCGCGCACATCACGCAGCACAATGTCGCCCAGTTGCAGCCGGTCGATGCGGGTTCGGTAACCCTGAGTGCGACCGTTGGCTGTGCTCAGGGTCACCCCGAAGCCTTTTTCCAGTTTCAGCCGTTCGGCCATTTCCGCCGGGATCGACACGTCGGTCGCCCCGGTATCGAGCATGAAATCCACCGGCTGACCGTTGATCTGGCCGCTGGCGACGAAGTGACCCTGTGTGTTGCTGGCCAGTTTCACTTCGATAAAACCTTCGCCCTGCTCAGAGCTGACGACGGTGTTGGGGTTCTGCTGACGCGCCTCCCACTGGCCGAAAAACCGCGTCGCCAGAAACAGCGCCGCGCACCAGGCCAGCACCATCAACACTCGACCGGCGCGTTTGCCCGGCGGCTGCTGACTCATGACTTGGCACTCCAGCCACCTTCAGGTGCGGCAAAGCGCCAGACGATCGGACGTTCCTCGCCATCGGCGCGGGCATCGTTGTTGTTGTCGGTGCCAATCCATGCGCCCTCAGCGTCAACAATCAATGCTTCGGTCAGGCCGTAAGGGTTTGAATAGCGGCGATGCACCTGCAAGGCTTCATCGGCAAACGACCAGCAGCGCTCGACCTTGGCCGTCACCGCATCACGGCGGCAGATCTGGTAAGCGTTGCGCTCAAGGGTAAACAGCTTGCCGTTGAACAGCGACAGGTCGGCAAAGTCTCGGGACACTGCTTTGGCTCGGGGAAACTGCGCCGGCTGCATTTCTTTCCCGGCTTCGCTCAGCAACACACAGCCACCATCGCAATCCCAGACCGTTTGTTTGCGCTTGATCAGCAACAAGCCACGGCTTTGACGCTCGGCGGCAAGCCACAATTGATCACCCGCCGGATTGATCGCCAAGCCCTCGAACAACGCATTGAAGTGCAGCAGCATGCCACTGGCCCGGGCTTCGCGAATCAGAATCGGCGAGATCTTCAGCCAGGACGATGGCCCAACGGGTGGCACTTGCAGAATCGCGGCATGAGATTCGCTGACGATGTAGCGATTACCGGCGCTGTCGCAGGTGATGCCTTCAAAATCCAGATCCCCGCCACGGACAAACGACGCCACCCAGGATCGCGAACGCAAGCCCCAGGGTAAACCGCTGTCTGGCACCGGTGGTACGCCAATGCCCACGGTTTCGGCTTGCCATACCTTGTCGCGGGTATCGAGCCGGTAAATCTGATCGTCGTCGCGATCCGACACCGCCCACATATCCTTGCCGCACTGGGCCAGCCCGGACAGGTTGCCGCCGCGCATACCGTCAACGGGATGCTCGGACAACAGGCGCAGCTCCGGCACCGGCTCGGCAAACACCGAAACCGAGGTCAGAAGTAACGCACACGCCAGGGCCAAGCCAACCCGCATCAGCCAAGAACCTCGGCCAGGTTGCCTTTGGATTCCAGCCAGGATTTGCGGTCACCGGCGCGTTTCTTCGCCAGCAGCATGTCCATCATTTCCGAGGTCGCTTCGAAATCTTCCAGCGTCAGCTGCACCAGACGTCGAGTGTTCGGATCCATGGTGGTTTCGCGCAGCTGCGGCGGGTTCATTTCACCCAGACCTTTGAATCGTGTGACCTGCGGCTTGCCGCGTTTCTTCTCGGCCACCAGACGATCGAGGATGCCATCGCGCTCGGCTTCGTCCAGGGCGTAGTAAATCTCTTTGCCCAGGTCGATACGGTACAGCGGCGGCATCGCGACGTAGACGTGACCGGCATCCACCAACGGGCGGAAATGCTGGACGAACAACGCGCACAGCAACGTGGCGATGTGCAGACCGTCGGAGTCGGCGTCGGCGAGGATGCAGATCTTGCCGTAACGCAACTGAGCGATGTCCGCCGAGCCCGGATCGACGCCGATGGCCACGGCAATGTTGTGCACTTCCTGGCTGGCCAGCACTTCGCTGCCGTCGACTTCCCAGGTGTTCAAAATCTTGCCGCGCAACGGCAGGATCGCTTGAAATTCTTTATCCCGTGCCTGCTTGGCCGAGCCGCCGGCGGAATCACCTTCCACCAGAAACAGCTCGGAGCGCATCGGGTCCTGCCCGGCGCAATCGGCGAGTTTGCCCGGCAGTGCCGGCCCCGCCGTGATGCGCTTGCGCTCGACCTTCTTGCTGGCCTTGAGACGACGGCCGGCATTGTTGATCGCCAGTTCCGCCAGCAACATGCCGGTTTCCGGGTTGGCGTTGAGCCACAGGCTGAACGCGTCCTTGACCACACCGGAAACGAACGCGGCCGCTTCACGGGATGACAAGCGCTCTTTGGTCTGGCCGGAGAATTGCGGCTCTTGCATCTTCATCGACAGCACGAAAGCGATGCGTTCCCAGACGTCTTCCGGCGCCAGTTTCACGCCACGAGGCAGCAGGCTGCGGAATTCGCAGAATTCGCGCATCGCGTCAAGCAACCCCTGACGCAGACCGTTGACGTGGGTACCGCCCTGCGCCGTCGGGATCAGGTTGACGTAGCTTTCCTGAACGCTGTCGCCACCTTCCGGCAACCACAGCAGGGCCCAATCGACCGCTTCTTTGTTACCGGCCAGGCTGCCGCAGAACGGCTCGTCCGGCAGACGCTCGAATCCGTTGACCGCGTCGACCAGGTAGGAGCGCAGGCCGTCTTCGTAATGCCATTCGACTTTCTCGCCGGTGGCCTTGTCTTCAAAACTGACCAGCAGCCCCGGGCACAGAACGGCCTTGGCCTTGAGCACGTGCTTGAGGCGGCTGATGGAGAATTTCGGCGAATCGAAGTATTTCGGGTCCGGCGCGAAGAACACGCTGGTACCCGTGTTGCGCTTGCCGACGGTACCAATGATTTCCAGCTCGGTTTTCTTGTAACCGTCGGCGAAGGTCATCTGGTATTCGTTGCCGTCACGCTTGACGCGCACCCGGACTTCGTTCGACAAGGCGTTGACCACGGAAATACCCACCCCGTGCAGACCGCCGGAGAACTGGTAGTTCTTGTTGGAAAACTTGCCACCAGCATGAAGCTTGGTGAGGATCAGCTCGACACCCGACACACCCTCTTCCGGGTGAATGTCCACCGGCATGCCACGGCCGTCATCGCTGACTTCCAGGGAGTGATCGGCGTGCAGGATGACCTGCACCGAGGTCGCGTGCCCGGCCAAGGCTTCGTCGACGCTGTTGTCGATGACTTCCTGGGCGAGGTGGTTCGGCCGACTGGTGTCGGTGTACATGCCGGGGCGTTTGCGCACCGGGTCGAGGCCCGAGAGGACTTCGATGGCGTCTGCGTTATAAGAGCTAGCGCTGGGAGTGGCCATGGGGTCTCGTCGTCAAATGTTCTGTGAAATAGAGGCGACGACTCACAGTGCAGTGAAATCAATCGCCTGATACAAATCTGCGCCGATACCGGCAAAACTCAGCATTGCCGGAAGTTGCGCGGCAAAACCCTGGAAACTATGGTCGCCGCCGGCCTGGATACGCAAGGCACAGGCCCGGTAATACTGCTGGGCGAGGCGATAGTCCAGCGTTTCGTCGCCGGTCTGCAACCACACCTGATACCGCTGCGGGTCCTGGGGCGCCGGCACTTCCAGCTCGGCCAGGGCCGTCACGTGGTCGTGGGTCAACTCCCAAGCCTCATCGGTATACAGGTTTTTCTGCGTCCCCAGATACCCGTCGAACATCCGGTGCGGACTGACGGCAGGGTTGATCAACAGGGCCTTGAGGCCATGGCGCTCGGCCAAGTGAGTCGCATAGTAGCCGCCGAGTGAGCTGCCGACCAGCAGTGGCCGCCCAAGCTCCTCAATCGCCTTGTTTAGCTGACCGATGGCCTCGCGCGGATGGTGATGCAAGGCCGGAACGCGCAACTGATCGCTCAAACCCAGACGCTCCATCACTTGCACCAACTGCGTGGCCTTTTTAGACGAAGGCGCGCTGTTGAAACCGTGGATATAAAGGATCGAACCAGACATTTGAGCTCCCTGTGCGTCGGGTAAAGAGGCGCAGTTTACAGGGACTCGGGGCGATCGGGGATATAGGCAAAAATCAGGTTACCCGAACCGGCGCCATCGCGAGCAGGCTCGCTCCCACAGGGGATTGATGTATGACCGAAAGAAAATGGTCGGCTGTCAGGCCGTCATCGCGAGCAGGCTCACTCCTACAGTGGAATGATGTACATCTGCAAGAAATTGGTCGGCTGGCAGGACGCCATCGCGAGCAGGCTCGCTCCCACAGGGGATTGATGTATGACCGGAAGAAAATGGT
>NZ_LACH01000073.1 GCF_000968015.1 Pseudomonas fluorescens | reverse complement strand
GAGGTTCAAGACGGTATCTACGGATTTAGCGTGGTGCGGGCTGGCATCCGTTTAGAAAGGACGCAGCGGCAGGAACTTGCCGTCGAGGGTAATCACCGCACGGGAGCCGCCTTCCGGGTCTTCGACTTTCTTCATGTCGAGCTTGAAGTTGATCGCACTGATGATGCCGTCGCCGAATTGCTCATGAACCAAGGCTTTAAGGTAGTGCCGTAAATCTGGATCATTTCGTAGAAGCGGTAGATGGTCGGGTCGGTCGGGACACCCGAGAGGCTGCCGCGCAATGGGATGATTTGCAGGCGGGCCACGGTGTCGGCGTCCAGGTCCAGTTTCTCGCCTATCACTTTGGCGGCGCTTTCCGGCAGCGGGTGCTGACCGAGCAGGGCGGCAGTGACGTAGGCCAGACCGAGGCCGGTGCCGTCGGTCAGGTCCTGCCAGGACAGGTTTTTGCTCGCTTTTGCATCGAGGATCGACGTGGTGAGGGCCAGGCTTGGGTCGTTGTAAGCGTGGGACTGTTGCATGGTGTTTCTCCTGTCGGGAGTGATGTTGCTTGGGTGTGGAGCAATCTTCTGCTGATCGATCCATAGCGTCCAAGACCGATATACAATGCAGCGCATAAGCACAGCCTATAGAGGGTGATTCCCCATGCTGCTCCGACATTTGCGTTATTTGCTGGCGGTCGCCGATCACGGCGGTTTCACCCGCGCCGCCGAGGCGCTTCACGTTTCACAGCCGACCCTGTCCCAGCAGATCCGGCAACTGGAAGAAACCCTGGGTGTCAGCCTGTTCGACCGAACCTCGCGCACGGTCAAGCCCACCGATGCGGGCGAGGCCTACATCGAATGTGCTCGTCGGGTGCTGGTGGAACTGGAGGCGGGTAAACGTGCACTGCATGACGTGAAGGACTTGTCCCGCGGCACCTTGCGGCTGGCCATGACCCCAACGTTCATGGCGTACCTGGTGGGGCCGCTGGTGCGCGATTACGTGGCGCGGTATCCGAACATCCATCTGCAGATTTTCGAGCTGTCGATGGATGACATCGAGGCCGGGCTGGTGGATGACTCACTGGACATCGCCATCGCGTTTACCCAGGTCAGAAATGCCGACATCGAGTCGATCCCGGCGTTTACCGAGACGTTGGGCGTCATGGTGGGACGCGATCACCCGTTATACGAAAGCCCGGTCGGGTTGTCCGCGCAAGAGGTTGCGCAGCTGGAGTTTGCGCTGCTGGCCCCCGACTTCGTTACCCGCACCCGCATTGATGAGTACTTTGCCCAAGAGCAGATCACGCCGAAGGTGGTGATCGAGGTCAACTCGGTGAGCACCTTGCTGGAAGTCATTCGGCACACGGCCATCGCCACCATCCTTCCGGAGCCCATTGCCACCGAGGACCGCGCGTTGCGCAAAATCCCGTTGTTGGGGGAGTCGCCCAAACGAGGGGCCGCACTGCTTCGACGTAAAAACAACTATCACAGCGCCGCGTCGGTGGCTTTTATGGAACTGGTGTTGGGGGCGGCGGGAGGAGAGCCGACGGCATCAGTCTTCTATTAATTGGCACACACCATTAGGCGCCTTGCCCGTGGAGGACACCGTGACCGTGTCGTCATCGGCGAGGAGGATCGAGATGACGACGCCCGAACCCTTGGCTTCGAAACGGCGATCGTCAATGGATTTGGTCTCGGCTTCCTTGCTGTTGATCAATACCGGCCCGTCCTGATCCGCGTGGACGATGATTTTGCCGGGGCAGTCCGCATCGAACAACGGAACGCCGATGATGCTGTTTGCATGGGCAGCACTGGCCATTACGAGCAACAGCAAGCCTGTCAGTTGTATGTTCATCACAAACCTCCATTGATCCAGTGCACACGGTTAACAATAGCGTTGTTTGGTGCGTACGAGACAAACAAAAAGGCCCCGCTCGATGTGACGAGCGGGGCCTTTTTATGGATGGGTGTGGAGGAATCAGTAGAACCGGTCAATCACTCGAACTTCGTTCTGGTTCTGCATCGAGGCCCACGCCTGTTTCAGCGTTTGCAGAACATTACCGATGAAGTCCTTGTCAGCGGCGGCTTTCTTGCCGACATAGCCTTGGCCGCGACGGTACATCTTCAGTCGGGCCAGCAGGTTCTGGTTGTTCTTGTCGAACTCCGCTTCATCAGCGTGCGTCGACAGGCAGTCGATATGCACCTGGCCCGATTTGCTGATCCACAGAATATGGCTGTCATGGCTGTCTTTTTGCGCAGCGAAGATACGAGCCAGTTCATCGATAGTGGGTTGATTGTTCAGATTCATAGTAAGCCCCTTGACCATTTGGTGATCTTTCAAAGTTGATTCGCTAATACAGGTAGCCCATCGGTTAGTTGATCCCTGGCACCGAAACCAGGACGTCAGCGGTCGGCCGCCAAATTGACGGGGTTCCGCGTCTGTTGCATGTAGTCGTGTTGAATAACTGCTACGCAATAGCGTCACAACGAGGAGAAGCAGCGAAAACCTTCAGGCCACTGCCGACGTTTTCAGGGTCGACCACAAGCTTCATGAGGATTGATCGCCAGCGCTTCTCGTCCTTGTACTGGACGTTCAGGCCAGGTCAGCTTCTTCAATCTGCCTTGTGGGCAGCGTGTATCCGGGAAAAACAGCTCGGCGGTCAGACGAGCTTGCTCAAACGTGTTGCCTGTACTCCCGATCGGGGAGACGTCTGCATCATGCAAGGGCAAATCGGAGGCGTCAACGGTTTTGTAGTGATTATTTTTGGTCACTACATATTGTCGGACAAAGTCGTTTGGAATTAAAAAGCGGAATGGGAAAGCGCCAGTCAGGACGATGGCAACGACGTCTGGAATCGGTAAACGGTGCAGGGATAACCGTCTACCGGCAGCTGATGCAGGGTGAACTCGCCATGGGAGAGATCGGCCAAGACTCGGGCCCAGAACCGTCGCGCAGGCTGATTCGCGTCGAGGTGGAAAATTTGCCATTGACCGGGGAACCGGCTCAAGAGGGTAGAAACGACAAACTTCGCGACGCCTTGGCCACGAAAGCGTCGACTGACAAAAAAGTAGCCGATGTTGTACTCGGCGCCGTGAAGGTGGGTTTCATCATCCACCGTCACGAAGCCGGCCAATTCACCGTCGACCTTGATCAGAAACGGCCTGGTTGCGGGTTTTCGCCAGTAACCCGGTTTGGGCTGAGCGTTGAAGAAGCCATGCTCACCGAGCTTCAGCGGCAGCCACTCGCTGAAGTCGTACATATAGAACTGCATCAGGTTTTCAATCGTTTCCAGTTCGTCGCGCTGGGCGGCGTGCAGTTCGATCAAGGGCATGTTGTTAGCTCCTGAGGTGCAGGCCATCCCTGGCCCGGGCGTGATCACTCAGTGGGGGGCGAAATCGTATTTCCCGCCTTTTTTCAGTGCGGCTTGATAGGCCGGGCGAGCCTGAAAGCGTTCAACCCAGGCCGCAATATGAGGATAGTTGCCGAGCTTGCCTTGGGCTCTGGCGATCTCACCGATAAAACTCATCTGGATGTCGGCGGCGCTGAACGCATCGCCCAGCAGGTAATCGGACTGGCTCAGAGCGGTATCGAGGTAACCCAGGTAGTTGGCCACCTCCGAATTGATCCGCGGATGCAACGGCGCGCCGGCCTCACCGAGACGCCCCACGTACAGGTTCAACATCAGCGGCAACATCGCCGAGCCTTCGGCGAAATGCAGCCACTGCACGTATTCATCATAGGCAGGGGTGGACGGATCGGGTTGCAGGCGACCGTCGCCATGGCGGCGAATCAGGTAGTCGATGATCGCGGAGGACTCGATCAGCTTTTGCGCGCCGTCTTCGATGACCGGTGATTTACCCAGGGCATTGATAGCTTTCAGTTCCGGCGGTGCCAGGTTGGTCTTCGGGTCGCGCTGATAGCATTTCAGCTCGTAAGGGATGGCCAGTTCTTCCAGCAACCAGAGAATCCGCTGGGAACGGGAGTTGTTCAGGTGATGCACGATAATCATGGTCGATGCCTTTTCAGAAAATGGGGCTGTCGTTGGGCTTGAAGAACACTAGACCCTTTTGGCCCGCTCGAAGTGCCCTCAAGCCTTGCTCGCCGGCTTTGCCGCGCGTTTAGTGCCGGTCGAGGGCTTGCGTTTGGCGGGTTTGCGTTTGTTTTTCCATGGCGTGGCACCGCGCCCGGCGGGGCTTGCCGGTCCGCTGATGGTCAGGCTGAGGCCGGCACAACGGGCGACCTGTTTGCTCATCCAAGCGGCTTGCTTGGTGACGAATTCTTCCAGGCTCATCTCGCCGCTCTGCACCATGTCCAGCGCCTGCTCCCAGATTGCCGTGGTCCCAGGGTCGGCGATGGCACGCGGCACCGCATCGATCAGGCTGAACGCGGCCGGGGTGGCGGCCAGGGCCTTGCCGTTCTTGATCAGATAACCACGGTCGAGCAGGCCCTGGATGATCGAGGCGCGGGTGGCTTCAGTGCCAATGCCGGTGGTGTCCTTGAGTTTCTGTTTGAGCAGGGGATCTTCCACCAGTTTGGCGACGTTCTTCATCGCCTTGATCAGATCGCCTTCGGTGAACGGTTTGGGTGGTTGCGTCCAGAGGTCCTTGAGCTTGACGTCGGCCACCGCACAGTCACGTCCTTCGGCCAATGCCGGCAGCGTTTGCGGCGCCGGTGCTTCGCGGCCCTTGGCCGGGGCGAGGGCCTCGGGCAGGGCGCGTTTCCAGCCGGGTTCGACGATCTGCTTGCCGACGGCACGCAAGGCTTCGCCGGCGCAGTCGAAGTCGGCCTGGGTCCGGTCGTATTCATGGTTGGGCAGAAACTGCGCCAGATAACGCGCGCGGATGAGTGTGTAGACCGCCCGCTGTTTGCCCACCAGACGCTCGAGGTTTTTCGCGGCGGCCGTGGGGATGATGCCGTGGTGAGCGCTGACCTTGGCATCGTTCCAGGCCCGTGAGCGGCGCTGAGGCTCCAGGAAATCGTTCAAGGCGTTCAGCGTCGGATCAGCCTGCCTCAGCGCGCCCAGAATGCCCGGTGCTTCGCTGTGCTGACTCACGGGCAGATAACCGCAGTCACTGCGGGGATAGGTGATGACCTTGTGGGTTTCGTACAGGGCCTGGGCGATGTCGAGGGTTTCCTGGGCGCCAAGCCCCAGCTTCTTGGAGCAGACTTCCTGCAAGGTGCCCAGATCGAAGGGCAGGGGTGCCACTTCGCGCATCCGCTCGGTACGCAGTTTGATTACCCGGGCACTCGCCGCACTGCCAATGGCTGCCGCTGCCTTTTGCGCCAACGCCTGATTCAGGCAGCGATCCTGATCGTCGCAAACCTCGGAGGCCGCACGCCACTGGGCGGTGAACGTGGTGCCGTCGTGCAGCAGTTGCACATCGATAGCCCAATAGGCGACCGGCACGAAATCGGCGATGCTGCGGTCGCGATCCACCACCAGGCGCAGGGTCGGCGTTTGCACCCGACCGACCGGCAATACACCCTGATAACCGGACTGACGCCCCAACAGCGTGAACAGCCGACTCATGTTCATCCCGATCAACCAATCGGCCCGCGACCGCCCGAGTGCCGAATGGTAAAGGCTGAAGGTCTCGGCCCCCGGCTTCAGGGCTGCCAGCGCCTTGCGGATCGATGCATCGTCCAGCGCCGACAGCCATAGCCGCTGGATCGGCCCGCGATAACGGCAATGCTCCACCAGTTCCCGGGCGATCATCTCGCCCTCACGGTCGGCGTCGGTGGCGATCACCAGTTCCGTGGCCTCGCCAAGCAGCCGCTTGACCGCTTTGTACTGGCTGGCCGTGCGCGGTTTGACGGTCATCTTCCATTTCTCTGGAATGATCGGCAGATCCGCCAGCACCCAGCGCTTGTAACGCGCGTCATAGGCGTCCGGCGGCGCGGTTTCCAGCAGATGGCCGATGCACCAGGTCACCGTGACGTCCGTTCCCAGCCAGCAGCCGTCGCCACGACGCCTGGCGCCGAGGACGGCCGCAATGTCTTTGGCCTGGGAAGGTTTTTCACAGAGGTACAGCCGCATAACCACCATCGCTCATCAACTGTCGAGAGGCGCACAGAATGGCGGCTGATGAGCGATGGGGCAATCTTTATCTGTATGGATGTACAGTCGGTGCGTTGCGATTCATTGCGCAGATGCCTCAGTAGTTCAGGTTAACCACCGGCTGGTCCAGCTTCCCGTCGGGCTCTCGTCTGAGAATGGTCAGCAAGGCTGCGGTAATGACGTTCACATCATTGTCGAACCCGCCGTGGGAGGTGTCCGCTTTGGTGCCCGCGCCGTAGTTCATTTTCGGATCGTTAAAGATATGCAGGGTTTTCGCAAACTCTTCGGGTAGCCCACGGCCTGTGGCGGCGAAACCGGCCGGAATGGTTTTTCCCCAGTAAAACTGGTTCCACTGTTCGGTCATGTTTTTGGCGGCAATGTTCCACTCCGCCAGATCGGGATCGCTGAAGTCCTGGAAGTTCTTGTCCAGGCTTTTGGCCATGCCCAGCAGCGGCATGCGTTGCAGTTCTTCATAGGCCCGGGAAACGAGGTACAGCAGGGATTTGTGGTACACGCCGATGACGTTGTCATCCTGTTCGCGGCTGTCGGACATCATGTAGATATGGAAGTCCTTGCGCTTGAGGCCTCCACCTTCGATGACTTTTCGGTAGGTCTGGTTGGCGAAATCGAGGGTGCAGGCCGGGGCCATCAGCGTCGACGTTTCGATGGCCAAGCCTCTGGCCCACAGCAGTTGAGCCAAGTGGCCATTGATCAAGGACCCCGCGGAATGACCGATCAGATGAAGCTCGACGTTCTTCTTGCCCATGTCAGCGACCAGTTTTTTCAGGTTCTCCGCCATTTCCACCAACCCGCGCGGGGTAAAGCCTGCGACTGCGGCCGCTTCGGCGTTCTGCTTCATCTGGCTCCACTGATCGCCGCCGAGTTTTTTGGTCGCCAGTTCCACCGTGCGATCAAAACCTTCCAGGGCCTTGTCCTTGAGGGTCTTCAACACATCGCTGATGCCACCCGCCCCGGGAAACAGCCCTGGGAGGGCGTCCTGGACGATGTCGGCAAACGTCTCCAGCGCCCCGGTGCGCCAAGTGACAAACAGGGGATAGACGCCGTTTTCAAGAAAGTAGGGCGCCATCGCACAAATTCGATTGATAGAGTCCTGCTCGGAATTGAGCCCGCCGTGGGCAATGATGGCGATGCGCAGCACGGCGGGTTTGTTGGCCGCCGGCAGCTTGTCGTACCAAGCGCGAGGCGCCTCGTAGACGATTCGCTTGACGCCCGCGCGGACGTTTTCGACGTCGGTGAGGCGGGGGCCAATGCTGCCGTTGTTTTCCATTACGATGGTCAGGCCATACGCCTGATCCATGGTCAACAGGGGAAGCCCTTTGCGACCGGTATCGCGGGCGCCGGCGGTGAACAGCGAGAAACCTTCACGCTTGGCGTTGGAGCTCGACAGGGCGCTACGAAACGGTGATTGAACATCGGCCCGGGAACGTGAAGGCCGCGCGTTGTGCGATAACGCACCGTGTTCAATCGGCACGCCGAGGGCCACGGTCCAGGCATCGGTGCCATTGGCCAGCCAGTCCTCGAACGTCAGGATGGCGAAGCCCGAGAATCCCCAGTCGGTGGACCAGGAGTTCTGCACGATGAACCCCTGACCGGTGTAGCCGATCAAGGCAAAGGCGTGACCGCCCTGACTGGTTGTCGGCCATTTGATCACGGGCAGTTGAGACATGCTCTGAAACACCGCCGGTGGACGTTTTTTGCCTTTGGGCTGCATCAGTGCCCAGCCCTGATGCACATTGGCGGAAACGTAAAGCGCACCCGCTTCGTACAACGCCGCCATCATGGCGGTGATGTCGTCTTTCTCGACGCGGTAGTAAACCCCCAGCGGCCGGGTCACGGCGTCTGTTGCCCAATTCTCGGCGGGTGCTTCAAACGCCGGAACCGATCCGTCGGCCTTGACGGTATAGGGCCACAGTTCCTCCGCGCAGACTCCGTGCTTATGCCATCCCTTCAGCGCGCCGCGACAACTGGAACCGGTGTAGTCCTCGCCTGGCCATTCGTCATAGAGTTTGGCCAGATGATAAAGCTGGCGCGGGCTCGTCTTGATGGAGGCCCGGTCCCGCAGCCACAACAGATAGTTGACCACTGCCGCCAGCCCGAACCCTGTGCATGCACCTTCGTTGCCTTGGTATAGCACCAGGCCTTTACCCAGGTACGCCGAGAGTTCGGTGGCGATGTCTTTGTCGGCGGGCCAGGAGGGCGGCAGTGACTGGACCCGTGGGGTGAAGATCCGATCGCGCAGGTCGAGGCGATCGGGACGGGCATCCAGGGTGATAATTTTCTGATCGAGAGAAAACTTCGTGGCGGGCATGGGGGGACCCTCAAGTTCTGAGACTCGAACCCCACGCCACGACTGCATGACTGCGCAGTAGGGATGTCAACGGTGCTATTGATCCTAGACGATGTTTCGCCGACTTCGAATATTCAATTCGGCGGCAGGACGCATGGACCTTGCCGTGCAGGGACCAGGCATTAACGATGCCGTCGAGGGCGCTTGTCGGAACGCCGCACCGCCCCGTTCGGCTGCGAAGCCGTCGTGAGCGCAAAATCTGGGTTATACCTGAAAGTCGTGGTCTCAGGTTTTGCGGCTGCTGCGCCGCCCACCGCGGGCAAGCCTCGCTCTCACAGGTCCATCAGCGTCAGGAGAAACGTATTCCATGAAAACCTCCGGTCCTACTCCTGTCATCACCATCGCAGAGCAGCCGGGCTGCCTGCTTGTAAAGTTTCACGGTTTCCAGGTGGCCGCGTCCGCGCGGGCGCTGGTGTTGCTCGAGGCCAACTATCCCCCGGTTTATTACGTACCGCGGGAAGACATCGATGAAAAGTACTTTGCCCGCACCGACCACACGAGTTATTGCCCCTACAAGGGCGACGCCAGCTATTTCAGCCTGCAAGTCCCGGGACATGAGGGCGCTAACGCGGTGTGGAGCTATGAAGACCCTAAAGTGTCGGTAGAGCAGATTCGCGGCTACTTGGCGTTTTATCCCGATCAAGTGACCTTTGAGCTTCTCGAAGACGTCGAGTGATGGCCGCCTTCGTCAACGAAAACGCCGCGTATTGGTGCGGCGTTTCAAGGTCAGGTGTTCAGCTCATCGAAGAGCATCCACCAGCGTGGATTCATCAATCTGACTGATCGAAGTCACCCCGGTTAGAGTCATGGCGACGCGCATTTCCTTGGCGAAGATATCCAGCATATTCTCCACCCCGCGTTGACCATCGGCGGCCAGTGCATAGGCCATGGAACGTCCCAGCAATACGCCTTTTGCGCCCAACGCCAACATCCGTACGACATCAAGCCCCGAGCGGATTCCCGAGTCGACCAGCACCGTCAGATCATTGCCGATGGCTTGCATGATGGGCGGCAATGCCTTGGTGGTGGAGAGCACGCCGTCCAGCTGTCTTCCGCCGTGGTTCGACACGACAATGCCATCCGCGCCAAAGCTGACCGCGTCTCTGGCGTCCTGAGGATCGAGAATGCCTTTGATGATCATCGGGCCTTTCCAGAACTCACGAATCCACTCCAGGTCACTCCAGCTGATCGAAGGGTCGAAGTTGTTGGCCAACCAGCCCATGTAGTCTTCGAGCGTGACGGCTTTGCCAAGGTACTTCGAGATATTGCCCAGGTCGTGTGGACGCCCCATGACGCCGACGTTGAATGCCCAGTCGGGTTTGGTCATGGCCTGAAGCATTCGCCGCGATGATGCAAAAGGACCTGACATGCCCGAGTGTGCGTCCCGGTATCGGGCGCCGGGCGTGGGCATGTCCACGGTAAACACCAGGTTTTTGACACCGGCGGCCTTCGCCCGCTCCAGTGCATTTTTCATGAAGCCTCTGTCCTTCAACACATACAGCTGAAACCAGATGGACTGTTGGCTTTGTGCCGAGACTTCCTCGATCGAACACACCGAGACCGTTGATAGACAAAGCGGGATGCCTTTGTTGTCCGCCGCTTTTACCGCCTGCACTTCACCACGACGGGCGAACATGCCCGTCAGGCCGACCGGGGCCAAGATGATCGGCATCGAAAGCGGTTGATCGAAGAGGGTGGTTTCAAGGCTCAGGGTTTCGACGTTTTTCAGAATGCGCTGACGCAGGCTGATCCCGGTCAGATCAGCGCTATTGGCCCGTAGCGTGTGCTCTGCATAAGCCCCGCCATCAATGTAATCAAACAGAAAACGCGGGAGTTTGCGCCGTGCTGCCTCGCGATAGTCGGATGCGGATGAAATGATCATGGTGCCTCGGTCTGTGAGTGGCGGGGCTGCCGATGTCGTCGAGCTTACCTGTGGTGAGGGGATTTATCCCCGTTGGGCTGCGAAGCGGCCCCAAGCGTCCTTCCAAACAAACCGAATTGTCCGGACTTACGACTGCTTCGCAACCGAACGGGGCGGTGCGACGTTTCGCTAAATCCCCTCACCACAGAGATTGTGGTGAGCTCAGTTGGTATCCAGGTCCACGTTCTTGGTCTCACGCAAACAGATCATCCCGACGACCAGGCTCACCCCGGTAATCAGCACCGGGTACCACAGCCCGTAGAAGATGTCCCCGGTGTACACCACCAAGGCAAACGACACCGTTGGCAGGAAACCGCCGAACCAGCCATTACCGATGTGGTACGGCAGGGACATCGAGGTGTAGCGGATGCGGGTCGGGAACAGTTCGACCATCAGCGCTGCCAGTGGGCCGTAGCACATGGCGGAAATGATGATCAGCGCGACGATCAGCGCCACGATCATCGGTTTGTTGATCAACTGGACGTCGGCTTTTGACGGATACCCGGCCAGGGTCACCGCGCCACGCAGGGCCGCTTCATCGTAACCATCGAGTTTCACTTCACCGACGCTCACCTGCACGGCGCTGCCGGCAGGAAGAGCTTCGCTGTTGTAGGGAAGGCCCTGTTTCACCAGGAAGGTTTTGACCTTGTCGCACGGGCTATCAAATTTCGCCTTGCCCACCGGGTCGAACTGGAAGGTGCAGGTGGCGGGGTCTGCCAGCACGGTGATCGGTGCCTGACGGCTCGCCTGGTCGATGGCCGGGTTGGCGTAGTGGGCGATGGACTTGAAGATCGGGAAGTACAGTGCAGTCGCCAGCAGCAGGCCGATCATGAGCACCGGTTTGCGCCCGACTTTATCCGACAGCCAGCCGAAGAAAATGAAGAACGGTGCACCGATGATCACGCTGACAATCAACAAGCTGTTGGCCAGCGCCGGGTCCATTTTCAAGAACTGGGTGAGGAAGAACAGCACGTAGAACTGCGCCGCGTAGAAGGTCACGGCTTGCCCGGCATTGATGCTGAACAGGGCGATCAGTACGACTTTCAGGTTTTCCCATTTGCCGAAGGAATCGCGCAATGGCGACTTGCAGAGCTTGCCTTCCTCTTTCATTTTCACGAACGCCGGCGACTCGTGCAGGCTCATGCGAATCCAGGTCGAGATGCCCAGCAGAATGATCGAAAACAGGAACGGAATCCGCCAGCCCCAGACTTCGAACTGGTCACCGGTGAAGTAACGGCAACCGAGCACCACCAGCAGCGACAGCAACAAGCCTAGGGTCGCAGTGGACTGAATCCAGCTGGTGTGGAAGCCGCGTTTCCCCATCGGCGCGTGTTCGGCCACATAGGTCGCAGCGCCGCCGTATTCACCGCCCAGGGCCAGGCCCTGAAGCATGCGCAGCACCACGAGGATGATTGGCGCGGCAATGCCGATGCTCGAGTAGGTCGGTAGCAACCCGACGCAGAAGGTCGCCAGGCCCATGAGGATGATGGTCGCAAGGAACGTGTATTTACGCCCGATCATGTCCCCCAACCGGCCAAACACCAAGGCGCCGAACGGCCGCACGACGAAGCCGGCAGCGAAGGCCATCAGCGCGAAGATAAACGCCGTGGTGTCGTTGACCCCGGCGAAGAACTGTTTGCTGATCACCGCCGCGAGGGCGCCATAGAGAAAAAAGTCGTACCACTCGAAGACCGTCCCGAGTGACGAGGCGAAGATGACTTTCTGGGTTTCCTTGCTGGTGCCCGCGCTGCGCACGGCTTCCAGAGGCTGCACATGTTCTGACATATCGGTATCCCTCACAGTGATTGTTTTTTTTGTTCCACTGGTATTGCGTGTTCCTTGCATCGGGTAATTTTCAACGTCCGTAAATTCAGTGCGATCCCCTGTAGGAGTGAGCCTGCTCGCGATAGCGGTGTGTCAGTCAACACTGATGTTGGATGTCACACCGTCATCGCGAGCAAGCTCGCTCCCACAGGGGTAGTGTCAACAGTAGCGGTAAGCATCAGCTGTGCAGCTTTTTCGGCAATCATCAGCGTAGGCGAACAAGTGTTGCCCGAGGTGATGCGCGGCATGATCGAGGCGTCGGCGATGCGCAGGCCTGGGATGCCGTGAACTTTGAGTTGCGCATCGACCACGGCGTCCGCGTCGTTACCCATGCGGCAGGTGCCGACCGGATGGAAGATGGTGGTGCCGATGCGGGCGGCGGCTTCGTGCAATTGCTCTTCGCTCTGCAAGCTGTCGCCGGGCAAGTACTCGACCGGTTTGAATGCTTGCAGGGCCGGTGCGGCGACGATGCGGCGGGTCAGGCGAATGGCGTCTGCTGCCACCCGCAAGTCCTCTGGATGGCTCAAGTAATTGGGCTGAATCAGTGGCGCTTCCTGCGGATCGGTGGAGCGAATCTCGATGCGACCACGGCTTTGCGGGCGCAGATCGCACACCGACGCCGTGAAAGCAGGGAAGGCATGCAATGGCTCGCCGAAACGCTCCAGCGACAGCGGCTGAACGTGGTACTCGAGATTCGCCGATGTCTGCTCCGGCCCCGAACGGGCGAAGGCTCCAAGTTGACTCGGTGCCATGGACAGAGGACCGCTGCGGTCATACAGGTAACGCAGGCCCATGCCCATCTTGCCCCACAGGCTGCCGGCTATTTGATTCAGCGTGCGGGCGTTTTCCAGTTTGTAGATCAGGCGCAGTTGCAGGTGATCCTGCAGATTGCCACCCACACCGGGCAGTTCATGGGCAACGCCAATCCCCAATCGTTGCAGCAGCGGGCGAGGGCCGATCCCGGAACGTTGCAGGATGCTCGGTGAGCCGACGGAACCGGCGCACAGCACGATTTCCTTGCGCGCCTTGAAGGTTTTCGCCTGACCCTGCCAACGCGCACTGACCGCTGACGCACGGCCGTTTTCCAATAGCACGCGGTCGACTTCGACGTCGGTCAGCACGGTGAGGTTGGGGCGGTTGCGGATCGGTTTGAGAAACGCCTTGGCGGCGTTCCAGCGAATACCGGCTTTCTGGTTGACCTGGAAGTAGCCGCAGCCTTCGTTGTCGCCCTGGTTGAAGTCATCGATGCTGGCGATGCCGCTTTGCTCGGCGGCGCTGCGGAAAGCATCGAGAATCGGCCATGACAGTCGCTGACGTTCGATCCGCCATTCCCCGGCGGCGCCGTGAAACTCCGAGTCGCCAGCAAAATGGTTTTCGCTCTTTTTGAACAACGGCAGCACGTCGTTCCAGCTCCAGCCGGGATTGCCCTGCGCCGCCCAGCCGTCGTAGTCGCCGGCCTGGCCGCGCATGTAGATCATGCCGTTGATCGAGGAACAGCCGCCGAGCACCTTGCCACGGGGATAACTCAGGGCGCGACCTTGCAGGCCGGATTGCGCTTCGGTCTTGAAGCACCAGTCGGTGCGCGGGTTGCCGATGCAGAACAGGTAACCCACGGGGATGTGAATCCACGCATAGTTATCGCGGCCGCCGGCTTCGAGCAGCAACACGCGATTCTGCGGGTCGGCCGACAACCGATTGGCCAGCAAACAACCGGCCGGGCCGGCACCGACCACGATGTAGTCGTATTCATCCAGGGAAGTCTGCATCCGTGACCTCGTATTGTTGTTCTTGTTGTAGGTCATCCTAGTTGTTAGCTTTCGTCAAAAGAATGTTAGTTTTTGCGCAGCCGCTGTGCGTTTTTAAACAGCCCCACCTCAAGGACGGTTCATGTTCGACTGGAATGACCTGCGGTTTTTTCTCGAGTTGCAGCGCAGCGGGCGTTTGCTCACCGCTGCCCGCCGTTTGAACACCACCCACGCCACCGTGGCCCGGCACATCGAGGCCATCGAAAAGAGCCTCGGCACGGCGTTGTTTGTTCAGCATGCCCAGGGTTATGAGCTGACCCCGGCGGGCGAGGCGTTGCTCAAACATGCCGAAGCGATGGAAAACGTCGCGCTGCTGGCGCAGGAAGAAATCACTCAGTCCACGGCGCCGCTGGGCAAGATCCGCGTCGGCGTGACCGAAGGCTTGGGCATCATGTTCCTCGCCAGTCGTATGAACGGCCTGTTCGAACGTTATCCGGGGCTGGAAGTGGAACTGGTGGCAGTGCCGCGCTTCGTCAGCATCCTCAATCGCGAGGCCGAGATCAGCATCCACCTGGAGCGCCCGGCCGCCGACATGCTGGTCACGCGCAAACTGACTGACTATCGATTGGCGCTGTACGCCAGCCAGGAGTATCTCGACCGTTCGCCACCGCTGCGCAGCCGCGAAGACCTCGCTCGCCACGCCTGGATCGGCTATGTCGATGACTTGCTGTTCAGCCAGGAGTTGATGTTCCTCAACAGCTTCTGCCGCAATCCGCAGGTGGTGTTTCACAGCACCAGCGTTATCGCCCAGCAACAGGCCGCGCGCTCAGGCCTGGGGATCGCCGTGCTGCCGTGCTACATGGCCAGCGCCGATCCCGGCCTGGTGCCGTTGTTGCCGGATGAGAGCATTCAGCGCAGTTATTGGATCAGCACGCGGCGCGAGCTGCACAAATCCGTGCGGTTGCGGGTGTTGTGGGATTACGTGGTGGGGCTGTGTGAGGCGGAGCAGGGGTTGTTGCTGGGATAACAAACATCAAAAGATCGCAGCCTTTGGCAGCTCCTGCAGGGATAGGCGTAGGAGCTGCCGAAGGCTGCGATCTTTTGATCTTGGGAGAGCGTCAGACTCATTTCTCAAATGCTCACTCTCACCTCAGAACGTGCCGACACTCTTTGTGGCGAAAACCAACTTAACTATGTTGTTGGGATTGTTCAGCCACTTCTGCACGTCGGTCGGTAGGTTCTCGTTGCGCACGATACATTTCCATTCCACATCTTTGCCGTCGTCCGTGCCAGGGAAAAGTACCTTGCCGGTCCATGTAGAGTTGTTAGGGGCGGGTTTAGGGTCGAGCTTTACGGCCTTGGCCGGATCCCAATTCCCTAACGCCGGATGGTTGCCGACAACATACACGCTGTATCCCGGCACCGTGTTGCTGTTATCGCATTGAAATTCCACTTGGTCTTTTAAGGGCTGCCACGTGACACCTAGGGCGTTGCGGAACACGGGCAGCATCACCAACAAGAAAACGCCCAGCGGCAATAGGTAACGATTGCGAGACATGATGAACACCTCAATTCATTCCAGTGGGCGCAGCTTAGCCCCGGCCAATCTGAAAGTGACCTGTTAGAACTGACAGTTCATTAGAGCGCTTCGCGATAGTTTCAATCGTTGCTTATTAACGTCGAGCTTGTTTGCGCTGGACTGCGTAGCCGTCCTGGTCTTCAATTCGTGGGATGACGACAAGGAGCGTTATCCGACACTCCGTCGTGATAAAGGGAGCTTGCAGCATGACCGAAGATACAAAAGTGAAAGGCCCAGCGTCGTACTTCCCCTCAATCGAGAAAAAATATGGCCAGCCAATCAGCCACTGGCTGGATCTGCTGGGAACAGTGAGTGCAAAGAAACATATGGAAATGGTGGCTTGGCTGAAGACTGAGCATGGTATGGGGCATGGTCATGCGAATGCTTTGGTTGCGTATTATTTAGCGAGTTCATCCACCTAGAGATCTGACGCCATCGCGAGCAAGCTTTGCTCCTACAAGGGGTCGTGTTTCAAGGGAGAATTTCGAATGAGGTGCTGGCCAGGCGCTCCCCATTCACCAAAACGTGCATGGCGTGTTTACCCACGTAGTGTTTGCGGGTGGTGAGCTCCTTGATCTGCTGACTACGGGCGATGGTTTCGGTCACCTTGCCGGGAAGCGTCAGCGCCTTGAGCTTGAACACCTTCGCCGACGTGCTGCCGTTGGCTTTTACGTAATCGATCGCGTAGTCGATCACCAGTCGCTGACTGTCCTGGACCGTGGATTTCACGGCGAAGGACAGGGTGATTTTTTCACCCAGACGGATCACCGCCGGTTCCACTTTCACATCGATGATCTCGACCTCAGGCTTGCCGCCCGCGCCAATGATTGCCAATGCGCGTTGGTTGCCCTGTTTGATCAGGCTGCGCAGGGCGTGTTTGGCGATCCAGGCGGTGTGTTTGTTGTCCAGCGACCAGCCTTCGATCAGGTCCAGCACCCATTCGGGATGATCCTTGGTGATGTCGTTGAGGTGGTTGGCCACGGACTTGCGCACGTAGAGGCTGTCGTCGGCCTTGAGGTTGTCGAGGATCGCCGCCGCCAATGTTGGGTCAGCCTGAATCTGTTCCAGTCGAAACGACCACGGCAGGCGCGGTCGGCTGCCTTCGCTGGCCAGGCGGCGGACGTGCTCGTTTTCGTCCAGTGACCAATCGTGCATGACCGCCAGGGAGCGTTCGATGTCGCTGCGCAGGAAATGGCGGATCGCGAATTCCGAGGAGCCGAAGGTGGTGAAGAATTTCAGCGCGGCCATGGATTGTTCGAAGGCATGTGCGCCGTACGTCGCGACGTAATGCGGTAGTGAAATGCTGACGAAGCCGCTGTTCAAGCGCGGAGCGAGGGCGCGCAGCACCTCAAGCGTCTCTTCATAACTCAACGGCAGCACCGCGTGCAGGCACTCGCTGACCCGGGCCATGCGTTGCATGATCGATAACTCGGCAAGCCCGTCGTTGGCCAGTTTCAGGAAGGCCTTGGCGTTGAATTCGGGGTAGACCGCGGTCATCTCGGTGGCGATGTGTTGGAGGCGGTCGGCGTTGAAGATTTCCTTGAGGGCGGGGGCGGGGGCGGGGGAGTGTTGGTGGGTGGTCATGGGTGATGCCGAGCGCGAAAAACTCGGGGGCTGGTGCGAGGTAAATGGGGTTTAGGTTTGTTGCGTGTGGTGCAAGGGAATTTCGGAAACTGAGACGTTGGGGTTAGGCAGCGGAGATGGTGGTCTCTGCTGCCTTGGTTTTTAGTGTGCCTTAATTAGCTTTTCGGCGATCCATTGCGCGATTTGCGTAACGACGGCGTTTCCGGCAGCGAAAGCCTCTGCAAGGTTGGACGCATCCAGTCCGAGGCAAAGCCCATCATTTTCAGACGCTCGCTGCCGCTCAGCCATCTGATGCCATCCGTTCGGTTGAGCGATGAAAGTGGTACAGCCCATAGCGATTTGGGAGCCTGCTTTGTTTGCCAATAAAGTATTGGCAGCCCATGCATCCGCTGGGCGTGGCCACGCGATCTTGCTAGACGCTGGAGGTATTGCTTCCACTGGCGCAGCGTCAGCCAGCAGCTCCATGGGGGGCATTTGTCGATGACCTGCGACCAGGAATACGCGACGACGTTGCTGGGGGACTCCGAAATATTGAGCATTAAGCACTCGCCAGAATCCCACATACCCGCATTCCGCAAGGGCCCGGATGACTGTTTCAAAGTCTTGGCTATCGTTGATAGCGAGCAGGTTAACGACATTCTCAAGCACCACCCAGCGAGGTTGTGTCTCTTTGAGGATTCGTATGACTTCCCAGAATAGGCCGCTGCGTTGGCCACGCAGGCCTCGGGTTTCTTTGTTGCTGGGTCTGGCGCCGGCAAGGCTGATGTCTTGGCAGGGAAATCCGCCGGTGATGACGTCGACGGGACGGAGGTTGTGTGCGCCGCAGTGGCGGACGTCTTCGAACTGGACGGCGTGTGGAAATCGATCGGCAAGGACAGCCCGGTTGACGGGGTTGAGTTCCACTTGCCAGGCGGTGCGGTAGCCTGCGTTTTCGAATCCGACATCAAAACCTCCTATGCCTGCGAACAGGCTTCCAATGGTGGGCTGGGGCATATCTGCGCTTCTATGGGCAGATGCTCAGGGCATTCGGATAGGAGGCTCGGGGCCTTCAGGTGATTGAGTGTCCGGCAGCGCGGGCACTTGATTTGTAGTTCGATGAAGCCGCGGACGGCGGCGAGTTTGCGGTGGCATTCGCCACAGCGGATTTCCTGCATGGTTACGCCCCTTTGCGTTGTCTGCCACACCTGATCGGGCATGGCCACTGCGTAGCTCCCTTCAACCAACGCAACGGCCACTGTTGTGTTTTAAGTTCATACCTTAATGGTCATCACCATTGAATTGTTACCTGGCCATTTGCGCCATCTGGCGCCGCGCTGCCACCACGTCCACCGCCACCATGTCCCGGAGTCAGGGGCTTGCGGCTGTCATTCCACGTAGGCCCGGACTCGCCACCGCCGCCAGCGCCCCCGAGAAAACCTTTGTTGTTGGCAGCACCAATGGCGTGGCCGGCAAGCCCTATGCAGTGGTTCTCATCGCCACCAAAACCTTTCCCCCCGTGTGGTGCATTGCCATCGATCAAACCGCCAGACCCACCCGTAGCCACTAAGGCGGTGCCAAATGAGGAGGCGCCGCCGTCGGCCCCTCTATTTCCATCCACTAAAGCGCCTGCACCGCCTGCGCCCACCGTGATCGTCACCGAGGTTGTGCCGCGTAGGTCAAAAAGCTTTCTGGCTATCCCTCCACCCGATCCACCAGAGGGCCCCGGAATTAATGCAAATCGAGCCCCACCACCACCGCCTCCAATGACAACCACCCATGCTTTGGTTACGCCTGTGGGTACGTCCCAGGTGAATACCCCAGGCACGCTATAGACCATCCGGCCACGGAACGGGAACATGGCTGCGAGCGTTTGCGGCGTGACCATCGTGTGCTCATCGGTGCCCGCTCTGACCATGATGGGTGTCGCAATCCGTGCGATGCCCGGTGCACTTGTTGTTGCCTGAACGACCTTGGCGCCGATCGCTTGGAACACTCTGAGTGCATTCATTGGCTTGTTGGTATCAGACCCTTTCTCTGCTTCACGCTGGCTGGCAAAGGAAATGCCGCTGCCATCAAGGAATGCATCGATTTTTTTCTTTAGCCAGCTTGTCCGGTTCGCCAGCTGTTTGGCCGGTAGGTTGGTAATGCCTTCGGGTCCGCCCAGTACCGGGTCGGATGTTTCGAGTTGGTAGACGCCAGGCGCCCAGTCGGGGGATTCGGGTAGATCGGCCATTAGCTGCTCCCATGGTTGTATTGGCCGTCGTAGCGCGCGACTGCGTTGTAGCGAATGGCAACTGACTGATAGTCGAGTGATACCAGGCGGCAACGTGCCGGGGCGACGGACAGTAGAAGGCGGCGCAGGAGCACCGCTTGATCGTTGGTGATGACGCGTTTTAGAACGACCCGGTACAAAGGCCAGGCCGATGACGCTGCGCCCGGCTGAGCGTCTAGCCCTTCCTGGAGGGCGACCTCACCGAAGCCCAGCAAACGGATGACCTCGCGAATCGCCCAGGGCGTGCCCTTGAAACGATGCAGTTCGGCGGCGTTTTTGATTAAGTTGCGCTTGGCTTCTTCGGATTCGGCCAGCTCCCAGGCTGCTTCGTCGAGGAGCGAGAATTGGTCGGCCAACGCCGGTAGTAGCGAGGGTTTCACCAGGTCGATCAGGTAAACCAGCATCACGTTGAGATCGAGGTCGGCTAATGCCTGGTCGAGCAGCTCACAGAGGAGCGAAAAGCGTTCATCACCGGCCAATGCGGGTGGCAGTGGCTGATCAGCCATGGGTCACCCCGGCATCGATCAGTTGGATGGATGAGCAGTTCGCCCATTCATTGCTTTGCAACTCGCGCAGGCCTGACGGTAGCTTCAGATCGGCACGGTACACACCGGCAACTTGAAGCAACGCGGTTAGTTGTTCTGGCACCAGATCGCGCCCGAGTCCGGCACGAGATTCGACTGCATAGGCGTGTGCGGCGGCTTGCGCGGCTGCCATGGCGCCGTTGCGGTCTGCGTTAGCGTAGAACGTGATGTTTGCCTTGATCTGATAGCCGACCTCGGTCGGCGAAAACGCATTGACCGTGTCGCACAGTGGACGGAGTTTTTCGCCGCTGACCTGATCTTTTATGCGTTGCAGTAGATCGTCTGTCGGCAAACCGGTGATGGTCAGCGGATACAGCGCGACGTGGCCGTCCGGCTGACCTTCATCTGGGCCATGTACGGCGACGTCGATGATGGACTGGTGAACGGCCAGCGTGTGGTAGCGATACGCGGCGCGGCTGCCGGCGTTGCTGAAGGCTTCGGGGGCCAGGATGATTCGCTCGCGGTAGCGGTCGTCATCTTCATCCGTAATTCCATTGGCCGTGACCGTTGTGTTGCTGGCCGCCAGGCCTGGTACAGGTGAGCTGCTAAGCGTGCTGATCTGGCCGATGGTCCAGCCATTACCTTGTTCGCCGGCGGTCAGGCATGTCGCGGTCGCGTTCACTTGTGTTTGGCCGACGGCTACCACTACGTTCAGATCTGTGATGAAAGTCAGCTTGGCATCCTGAGTGCTGACCCGCGTGCCGATCGGGATTAGCAGTGGCTGTGTCACTGCCGTGGGCATGCTGAAGCGCAAGGTGCAACGGGCGGCCTGTGCCAGCAGTCTGGGCGTGGCGACCAGTTCGCCGAGGTAGTCGAGGATCGGGCCGCGGGCGAATCGCACCAGCAGCTGTTCGCCGGCATTCTGAATGCCCATCTGCAATCGGGACACCGCGTAGGCGATCTGGTCGATGTATAGCCGTTCGATTTGGGCCGGGTATAGGGTTTTGCCTGACTTCTGTTCGTAGCGGGCAATCAGTTGGGCCTCTAGCGCGGCGGGGTCTATGTTGATGAATTCGGGTTTAGGTAGCTCGCGCATACGGCACCTCGGTCAACTGGGACACTTCGCCGGCTACGCGCCATTGCACCTGCACGATGATCTGCGCTGCATAGATCTGGACTTGCACCTGAGCTACTGAGACGCGGGGTTCCCAGAGGCGAATCGCGTCGACGGCTTCGCGCACCAGGTGTGGCGTGACGCGATTGCTGGGCCAGTCGAGGTACAGGTGTAGGTCGCTGCCAAACTCTGGGCGATGGGGATCGCTGCCCTTGGGCGTGCTCAGGATGATGCGGATGGCCTGGTCGATATCGCGCAGGCCCTCGACCACCTCGCCGGAGGTACCGAGTGCGGGCTGCCAGTGGGCGGCAGTGATGCTGGTGTGGGGGATGGGCATTGTCATGCGCACATGGTGTGCGAATCGGAAAGGTACGGCTTTTAATCACATTTAAAGATAAGCAGAAGCAACGAATATCAGATTAATATCGAAGCAAGACCGAACAGGAAAGCAAAATGCCAGTAGATTCCGAAAGTGTTAAGTGTGGCGACTGTGGAACGGAACTGAATCAACGTGCAAGCGAGCCAGACCGAGACCCTTGTCCTGAATGTGGTTCGATGAGTCGAACTATTCAACTTGAGGTTTCAGACACCGTTGTTGCTCCCGTCATCGAAATGATTGATGCGAAGCTGAAGCAACCGAGTCTGACTGGGAAAAAGAAGCTGAGACTCCATCTTAAGTCCGGCCAAGAGCTCAGTGTCCGTTTAGGCCGATATGTGAACAAGGAACGAGTCCTGGACAAGGACAACGACCGCTACTTGGAAATTGTGACTGACCCGCTAACCGGCGAGGTGCTCAGGCATTGTGACGAGCCTTTATCAGAGCATCAGGGGCGTGGATCGGCAAAGTTCAAGGCTGTCGCCCCTCAAAACGTAAGTGATGAATAGCCCCTGCAGCGGTCATCCGCATAAGCTCTCTAGTACATACAAGGTCAAGGAATGAGCAAATTTCTTCTGTACATTGACATTCTTGGGTTCAAAGAAATGACCCTCAACGAGCCCCGGAAGGTAGCTCGGGTTTACTCCATCTTGGACACGCTAAACGCACATCGTCAGACGCGCTACAGCACCATCGTCTTCTCTGACACCATTCTGGTTTACAACAAGGAAGACGCTTCCTCTGACAACGAGCGGCTAGACTATGTATGGCAGCTCACAGAATTTGCAGAGGATTTGCACCATAGACTCACGGGGCAAGATATTTTCTTCAGGGCGGTTCTAGTACAGGGGGACTTCAACCACTATCAGTTGAAAAATGTGGAATGCTTCTTTGGTGGTGCCCTTATCACTGCCTACCTCGCAGAGAAAGAAATCCCATCATTGGGTCTCTTTATGAGTAAGGATTGCCAGAAGTACAACCAGTTTTTCCGAACCGCGCCGTTTAGCTCTGATTTCGATTTTGTGTACCTAAATCGCGGCCTAGAAAAGCTGAACAAATGGGCTGCCGGGATCTACCCACTCGATTTGGGAATGCCCGGCGAGGACTATGCTGTAAACGTGCCATATCAGGTTCGCTTTTTGAAAGACATCCACACGTCCATGCGTTCGCACGCCATCCCGACTGTACGGGTTAAGTTTTTGACCGCATGGGATTTTTACTACAAGCGATACCCCCAAATGCTTCAAGCTTTGGTGGAGAAGGATTTTGATCTCTCAGCTCTTGGCCCTGCCGGCGCTTGGCAGGTGTCAGAAGACACCATGGAAAAAGACATCAAACACTTCAAACGCATTGGTAGTGGCACAGATCTGTCGAAGACTCTTACCAAGCAGCAAGACAGTTTAAAATCTGCATTTAAGAAAGATAAATGGAAGGAATTTAGCGACAGAGGCCCTGGATTTTAGTGTTTATGGTGATTTGAATTGCCCCCCAAATCCATGACCATCCCTGTTGCCTCAATGTCTCCGTTCACCTGCAGGTTGCCATTCAACGTGACCTGCGGGATGTCCAGCGTTGCTGAAGGCGCTTTCACCACCACAGGCCCACCCGACTCAACCGTGATGTTGCGCCCGCACTTCACCAGCAAAGCCCCCACACAATCCAGCGTCATCACCCCGGCCTTACGGTCGTAGGTCGAAACCGTCCCATCACTGAATCGCACATAGTCCGTGTCTTCATCGACAACAGGCGGTGGTTCGGCGGTTGAGTAGATCCCACCTAGATACACACCACCCACACCATCAGCATCGAGCAGCACTGCGACTTGCTCACCCAGTTCGGGCATCAACGGTCGGCGTTGTGTGCCTTGGGTGTTGCGCTGGGGGATGTTGAGCCAGTAGCTCTGGACGCCGTCGCGGTCGTCCAGGCGTACGCGGATGCGGCAGGTGGGATAGTCCACGGCGCTGACTTCGCCGTATTCGAGTTCAACGCCCATCTGTTTGATTCTCCATTGTCAGGGCGCGGATACGCGGCTGACTGATTGGCCTACGGTGTAGCCGTTGCGGGTCATGCGGTGTTGTGAGGATGTGATGAGGTAACGGCCACCGAGTTTTCCTGCTGCAACTAGGGTGACGACGTTGCCGCTGACCAGGTTGGGCCGGCCCATGGCTGACCAGTTGCCGGTGGTGCGTTCGCGGTTGGCTTTGGCCAGTTCGGCTTGGGCTTTTGCTTTGGATTCTTCGGTCGAGGCGCTGCGTTTTCGGCTTTTTTGGGTGTCGCCGCTGGTGGTGGTTTTGCTCATGCTGCTGGGTACCGCGACGGTTTGGTCGTTTTCGATCTTGTAGGCCACCAGTGTTTTTGTGGCGGGGTCTTTGTGTTTGACCTCGACGGCTTGGGGCACGTTTTTGATTTGGTCGCGCAGGTTCACATTGCTTAGGTCCTGGAGTACCAGCGTTGCCACTGGTGTCGCTTTGGCTAACGCGCTGATGGCGTGGAAGACCATGCGATGGCCCGTGATTTTGAAGGCGTAGTCGTACTCGGCCGCCAGGTCGTGCAGGAAGGTCAGGTCGGCGTCTTGCTGGGTCAGCCGGTCGAGGCGAATCGGTTGGATGGTGCCGATCAGCTCCAGGCCTTGGCGTGCTGCGATCTGTTGGGCGATGGCCTGCAGCGTGGTGTTTTCATAGGCGTGGTGTGAGGGTGTGCGCAACGCCGCTTTGATGCCGGTGGCCAGGCCATGGATGGTGATGGTCGAGGGTGGGCAGTTGAGTTCGACTTCGTCGATTTCGAAACGGCCAAGGGCGCGCAGTGGCTGACCTTCCCAGCCCATGGACAAGGTGAGGCTATCGCCATGGCCTGGGTACCACTGATCACGCCATTTGCCTTCGGTGTCTTCCAGTTCGACGGCCAGGCTGTCGGCTTGGCCGGTGAGGTAGTCGTCATAGGACACCGAGAGCAAATGCTGGCTGACGTTTCGGGTGATGTTGTGCTGTTGATAGGTCAGCACGAAGCGCGCTTGCGGCACCTGCGTGGGGACTATCGCATCCATGGGGGCAGATCCTGAGCGGAGGTCACGGGTTCGAGTATGGGGATGGCCAGGGTCAGGCCCGACGGCAAGATGGCGGTGATCGGCACCTGAGGGTTGGCTTGAACGATCGGTAAATAGCGATGAGCATCGCCGTAGTAACGCCAGGCCAACTGATCCCAACGTTCCCCTTCGGTGGTGACATGGGTGATAAACATCAAGCCTTCCTCGTCAAGACTTGGCCTGCCAACCCCGCCAGCCGGGTACGGGCGCTGTGTAGTGTGGTGAGCGCCTGGTCGAGCGACTCGTGAGATGACGTGAACCGGTCGATGATGTTGCCCAGGTCGACCGGATTGAGGGCTGATCGAGCGCCCATCACACTGCCCACTACGCTTTCAGCCCATTGCGACAGGTCGGCGCCGTCTTCGAGTAACCCGGCGGCTGAATTCAGCCCTTGCAGCGGTGCTATGGCTCGGGCTGTGACGCCTAACAACTGTGGAACTTGGCCGAGGACGATCGAGGCGTTGCCGCTCTTGATTGCCTGATACACATTCTGGCCAGCCTTGAGGATATTGCCGGCTGTTTTTGCGTGACCGATCACCGCTTGGACGGTACTGGGCGTGGGCATCAGCCGCGAGATCAGACCGGGCTTGCCGGCGGCGGCTGCCGATGTACCGTTCACGGCAGAATCGAGCAGGCCCGGCCGGGCGACTTTGCGCGTAAATGCCCCGGTGTATTCCTTGAGACTCAGTTGAACCGTGGCCGCCTTGATCTGGCCCACGGCCGTTGCACGACGAATTGCATTGGACATTTGGGTGATGACGTAGGCCCCCAGGTACTCGCCGCTGCCCATCACAAACGCCAGCGGTTGATGCTGACTTTTGGCCTGGCGCAGCGCCCTCAAGCGCTGCTCTGGGTTGCCCAGCACCGGGTGCAGTTCGATGGTCAGGGTGCATTCATCGAGCCCTTCACCGATCCATTCCAGCAAGGGCTTGCCCTGGATACGTGCGTGCTCTGCCCAGTCGGCCGAGCCGCTTTGTTCCATGCCACTGATGCCGCCGGCCACGGTGAATTCGATATCGCCCAAGATGGCAAACATCAGACGCCCCCCTGATTGGATGGGCCATAGCTGCGGCGACGCTGGTCGTGGATGTAGCGCTCCATCATTCGCATCCATTCGGTGTAGCTGGCCTGCAACCCTTGATTGATTGGGTCCATGTCCGCACCAGCAGGTACGTTGATTTGAGGTGAGAAATGGAAATTCACTTGGCCCGCCGCACTAGGGCCTGCACTTGGGGATGTACCCCGAGCGCTGCCCAACATGCTTGCCTTGGAGACCTGCGCCGGGTTTGGCGGGGCAACGTCGACGCTTGATTGCGCGGCCATCTCGAGTGCGGCCTTGTGTACCAGACCTGCCTGGGCGCTGATGCCAATGGCGGCGCCTTCGCTGATGTTGGCGCCGTTGCCAATGAACACGCGGCTGGGCGACTGTATGCCGAGGGTGTTTGGCGGGGCAAAGTCGACGCTTGATTGCGCGGCCATCTCGAGTGCGGCCTTGTGTACCAGACCTGCCTGAGCGCTGATGCCAATGGCGGCGCCTTCGCTGATGTTGGCGCCGTAGCCGATGAACACGCGGCTGGGCGACTGTATGCCGAGGGTTTCGGTAAACCAGCCTTTAACGGATGACCCGATGCCCACGATGCTGTCTTTGAGGGCACCGGCCATGTTGCTGATGCCATTGACCAGACCCGTGATCAGCATGCCGCCGAACTCGGTGAACTTGCCCGGTAGCTCTATGCCGAAGTAGCTCATCACGCTGGCAAAGGCGCGATAGATCCAGCCTAACGGGGAGAAGTTGACCAATACTGCGAGGATGCCCGACAGGCCGCCACTGAAGCCGACTTTCACCTCTTGCCACAAGCCGTTAAAGAACGCTTTGATCGGCTGCCAATGGCGATAGATCAAGTACGCCGCCGCCGCGATGCCAGTGATCAGCAGACCGATGGGATTCATCATCAAGGCTCTACCCAGCCATAGGACAGCCTGCCCGGCGAGTCTCAACCCGAACAACAAGGTACCGCCCAGGATCTTGCCCAGTAACACACCACCGCGGGCGATGATCATCAGCGGTGCGCCCAAGGCGGTGGTCAGGCCGCGCAAGAACAACCCGCCGTACCTGGCCACCGTGCGCATACCACCGCCGACGCGGCTTAGGCCGGTGATCAGTGGCGTGAACTTGCCCATCTGCCACATCCCCTGCAGCAGCGTCCATTTGGCAGAGAGTGTGGTGATGGTGCGGGTCATGGCGACAAAGGGTGACATGACCAGGTTGGCCCCATAAGCAACGCCGATGAAGGCCATTTTGCCCAGTAACAGACCGCCGACCAGGCCCACCACGCCCCTGATGAGTTCAGGGTTTTGCTCTGCCCAGGTCGAGAACGACCGCATGAGCGGGACCACTGCACGGCTGACGTCGACAATCGCGGGGAGCAAAGCGTTGCCTACCGAGATGCCGATGTCTGTCAGGTTGTTGCGCAGTTCTTTCAGTTGCTCTTTAGAACTGCCCATGCGCTTGACCCAGTCCTGATCCAGCACGCCTTTATCCGCGGCGCTTTTGCTGCCTTGCTTGATGTCGCCCAGGTCTTTTTGGTTGGCCAATGCGGGGCGGACAAATGACAAGACTTGCTGGTCAGCGAACAACGCGCCGAGTTTGTAGGCTTCATCCAGCCGGGCCAGTGCGATGTGTCGTTCTTGCTCGTCCTTAATGTCCAGCGCCTTGCCGTACTCGGCAGCTGCGGCCGGGGCTTTTGTGCCGAGGTGTGCGGTGAGGATTTTGATCATCGACTCTGCAGGCGAAAAGCCTTCGCTGACCAGGTTCTTCATGCTGCCTTTCAGATCGATGCCAGCCTTTTCAAATGACTTGAGCGTCTCGGGGGCGGTGATCTTTGAGAGGAAGTTTTTGAAGTTGTTGGCTGCCTCATCATTGCTGCCAGCCCCGCGACGAGCGATCTGCAAGGACGCACCGATCTCGGCAACGGCACGCTCCCCGGTAATGCCCAAGGCGGCAAACTGGGGTGTTAACTGCGGCAGCCATTTGGCCATGTCGGCGAGTTCGAACTGGCCGCTTTTGCCCGCGAACGCGAGCATGTTCATGGACCGCTCCAGGCCTGCGGCGCCAATGCCCAGGTTGTCGTTGAGCGAGATGGCCACTGAGCCCAAGTCATTCATGCTGGCACGGGTGGCTGTGGCGGTTTTGGCCATGACGGGTGCGTAGGCGGCCAGCTCTTTTGCGCTGGCAATGCCGCCCGCGATCAATATGGCCGTGCCATTGGCGACCTCGGTTTGCGTCTGATTCCACCTCAACGCGGCCCCGCGCATCACATGGCTGAGATTGGCTTCTTGCGCCTGGTCGAAGCCACCGGTGATGGCGATGTCGCGGGTCTGGTCCTGGAAGTCGACGGCTGTTTTCATCGACTGAAAAATCGGCGCGCCCAACGCCGCCCCGGTGCCGGCCACTTCCATGGCCTGGCCGCGCAATTCACCACGTTTGGTTTTCAGGGTTTCACCGCGGGCGATGCTGGCAGTGAGGCGATCCTGTTTAACCTTGAGCTGATCAAGGGTGTTGCCCACCGCTTCGTAGTGGCGGCGCAAGCGCTCGACACCCGTGCCGCCACGGGCCAACGACGCCGACAGCTCGTGGCCGATCTGCTGTTGCTTGATCGCCAGCCCATCCACGGCGCGACCTAATTGCTGCACGGTCGATTTGGCCGAACCGAAGGCGGCGTTCAAGCTGCCAGAGACAACGGCTCCAATTTTTAACCCGACGAGGACTTCGTTAGCCATAGTTGCTACGCTTTGGGCATGTTTGAAAAAGCCGCTTTACGCACCGCCAAGCTTCTCTATGCACTGGCCATTGGTGCCGGTGTGATCTGGCTTGCCTGGCTGTGCCTGGTTCACTTGCCGGTGTGGGCGGCGGTGCTGGTGTTTTGTTTGGCGCTGCCGCTGCTGGCCCTGGCGGCCGCCCCTATTGCTGCGGGCGGCGCGTTGCTGGCGGGGCTTGTGGTTGGCTTGGTGACGGTGGTCAGCTACTCGATTGCTCGGCGAGTTCGATCCGGCGATTGATCTCGCGCTTGCACACGTCTACCCAGCGCCAGTACTCGACCATGTCGAGCCGGGCAATTTCAGACGGCTGCATGCTCAGCACCAGCAGCAGTGCTTCGTCCCAGGACTGCAGCAATGGCTCTACCGGCTGCCATTTCCCGCAACACCTCGGTGGCTAACGACGAGTCGGCAATGTCGAACTCGCCGAGGTCTTCCAGGGTGATGCCCAGCATCTTGGCCACCAGCATGTCTTCCATGGCGCCTTCTTCTTTGGTCACGGCTTGAGCGGCGCTGATGTCTTTGCGTTTGAGGCGTTTGATGGGCAGCGTCGAGATCAGCTCGCCGCTGGCACTGTTGAAGGGGAATTTGAGGGTGAAGCTGAGTGCGTCGGCCATTGTGGAGGCTCCGGGTTGAGAGCCCTGATGATGTCGCTTGGCGTCGATGCTGGCTTTTAATCGGATTTAAAGAGAGGATCCGGGTTGCATTAGAACCTGTTAACCAGACCCGAAAACACAAGGAAAATGGATTTATGAGTGAGTCAAACAGAGAAAAATTTAACGATCTGATTGATAAAGTAATGAGCTTGTTAATCGACGCTTGCCCGGTGTACAGAGGCATCGGGCCGGAAGATTTTGGCTTCCCACAAGGCGAGACAGACCCTGAATCTTTCTACTACATCCCTGCGGCTGAGGAGGCATTTTTAAACGACTGTATTCAGTGGCTTAAGGATGAAGAGCTTATCCGTGGAGAACACGAATACGTAGTGACCAGCTATGGCTTGGAAATGTTTAACAGCTTGCCAGACTGCTTAAAAACGAACTGATTGCATGCGCTCGTTCCCGGTTCTATGGGAACGAGCGCCCCTTCATGAACTAAAGCGAGAAGATCAGAGACAGTAATGGAAGACGAACTCACTATTGAAATCGACGGTGTGCAATACACCGCACTGTACAGCGTATTTGGCGACACATTGACGGTATCGTTACCTGATGAGAGCCAGCGTTATACGGAGCTTCGCGGGCTTAACCCCATCAGCGCAGCAAGGGTCCATTTGCGCGCCTACGTGGGCGGTGTTACGAAACAGAAAAAGCAGGAGGTTTAGCGTGTCGGCACCCAATATTGAGCGTTTTAACGCATTGGCTGGCGCAATTTTCGCCAAGCTTTATGAGGAGTTTCCGGTCCCCGTTGAACTCTCTGCTCACGACTTTGCTGACCAGATGATTGCTTCTGACGCTCCTCGATTTCTCGACCTGCGATTTTTTACCTCAACCGTTATGTGGCTGGGTGATCATGGCTACCTGAGCAGGGGAAACACTGTAAGCAATGGCACGGTTTTGAATTGCTCGTTAACTGCTCGCGCTTTGGAATTGCTCAACGCACTACCTTCTGCCCTTGAAAACAAAGGCACTTCCTTGGGGGATGAGTTGATCAGTGCAACGAAGGAAGGGTTGACCGGAAAGGTCAAAGAGCTCGCGTCTGACTTCTTAAGTAAAGCCGTTGTTTTTGGCGCCAAAGCCGCGACCGAATGGGCAACTTCCTAAGCCCAGCCTAGCGTTAGGCTGGCTATGGTTGCAGTAGCGACCATTGAGTGGTTCTTTTATAGCGAGGGCGCAAGCGCCCTCGCTACCCGCCTGGCTACTACCCAGGCTTGTGGTTATCCAGTACGCGATTGACCGCTAACTCACCCAACATGATGACCCGTTGCAGCACCAGCATCGTTTGGCGTCGTGGGCCGTCCGTTAAGTCGGTGAGATCGTTGACTATGGCGCTGGCTGCTGCCAACGATTCGCAGGCCTCGACGAGCAACGTTTCGTCATCCACCGCTGCGTCGATGGTGAAAATGGCACTGGCCTTGCGGGGCGGTATCTGCGTTTTCGACGCCCCGGGGTTGAGGTAGAAGCTGAGTGCGCGGTCGGCCGCCTCTTTCATTTTCTTGGGGTCAAGATCACGAAAGACGTCGTAGGGTACCGGACTGGCATTCGGGGGGTTGGGCGTAACCTTGAACATATTGATCAATTCCTGAAGTGAGGCCGCAACCGTTCTCTACTAAAAGAAAGGTGGCGGCTGTACGCAGGTTAGTAGACCGGAGGAATTGGCAAAAACCGGCGCGCCCAAGGGCGCCCTACGCACAACCACCATTAAGTGCAGGAATAGAATGACCTGACTGAATGGAACTCATGCACCTCACCAAAAACCTATGGGCTACTAAACCCGACCACTGATGGGCAGTGGCAGGTAAACGATAGAGCCCAGGCCCAAGGCGCACAAGCCGGCGAATTCTGGCGCACGCGTAGGTAACGACGCAAGGTGTTGTAGCCGTTATGACGTAACAACGGGTGTCTTTAAACGCGTACGTTAAACGCGTGAAAGCTTTCCGAAGATCAAGGAAGCGTCCGACATTTTTCCGCGGGCGCGACGTTACCCGCTGGCCGCTTTAAATCCTGCCGGACTCGCGTGGCGACGTAGTGTTTTTGAAGAGGTTTTGGTAGGCGGATGCCGGATTGGTCACCGGCTGATGGGGATGACGCTGATCGCTATGGCGCTCCCTTTTAAGGGAACCGTGCGGGGGTGAAAAAAGATGGTAACTGTACGCCGGTAATGGGACCGAGTAGGAGCTTTGCAATGCCGGTTTGCCCGAGGGCACCCGGCGTACAGTTACCATCAACATCAGGCATGGAGCTGCCTGTCCTATCAAAGAGGCACGTACAACTTCACGTGCTACGGGCTGCTCAGCTTGGTCACTGCGTGCGGTGACCGGGATAAGATACTGGTGGGCTGAGAGGTGCGCAGCCGGGGGATTCTTTTGTTGCTGTAGGCATTTGCGATGAGGGTTGTAGCCTCACGATCTCACACTGAGTGTCATTGAATACGCGTCCTACGGCGGTGAGCACGCTGCCAAATCCAGGTGGTCTCTGATATTTATTGGAATGGGCACCAGAAGCTTGGTTAAAGGCACCAGGTGTGGCAATTGCTGTCAGCGGTGTCTGTGGAGCCCCGCCCGATGGGCCATTCGGTGGCCGCGTCCCTATGATCTATTTTGACCGCATTGCCTTGTTTCTAGCACCATGCGGGCTACCCTCAACGCGTACCGAACCCCGTATAAAATCTGAACTGTGAGCACGATATGACTGTGGAAAAGCAATGGGAGGATTTACTCACTCCCGCTGTAATGCAGGAACGATTGATTTCTGCATCACTTTACATAACGGCCTATGAAATGCTTAAGGCGTCCATTGTTGATCGGTTAAAGGATTTCTTTTGCATCGGTTTTACTGAAGATGGAATAACCACCTCACCAGATTATAAGCGAAAAGTTCTCGCGCTTAACAAAAGCCCTATTTACGCATCACTGGTATGGCTTAAGGATGCGGAAGCAATTGATCAGGGCGATATTGATGTCTTTGACCAGCTCAGGCAATTACGCAACTCGTTAGCTCATGAGTTGCCAGAGGTTGTTCTGGCGGGCAAAAACCTTGCGCTTAGGGAAAGAATGCAAGACGTCATGAATTTGATGCGAAAGATTGAGATCTGGTGGATCGTCAATGTCGAGATCGAAACTGACCCGGACTTTGACGGACGCGACATCAACCCTGATGAAATCACACCAGGTCCAATCCTGATGATGCAAATAATGTTGGAGGTTCTCTCCGGCAATGAGGCTCTCAGAGAGCACTACAAGAGCAACGCGGCGACGCCTTAAACATTATTCTGATCTTGACACTCTCTGCGGTGGCCAATCCATCCGACAGTTCGCTGCCGATTGGGCCGCGCATAACATTGCTCCGCCAACAGCTACTAATCACCCGAGCACTCAATCGATCTGTTAGCAGACGGCTACTGGCTTGAGCACCCCTCACTTTCATAGGGCGTCATTGATGACAAATTCCGGCATCTACACCAATAGCCCTGGACAGGACCAAGTTCTGCGCCCGTACTCAGCCCATATGGCGACGGCGTCCAAAATTAGAATCGCTGTGCCGTACTTCAATCGTGATACGGAAATATTGCAGGCAGCAGCCCGCGGGGCAAAAGTCGAGCTATTGGTGGGGCTTAATAAGATCACCAACCCTTCGGCGCTGCGTCGCGTTCTCGATGCTTCCAACTGCTTAGTGCGCTACTTCACGGATGGTTTCCACGCCAAAGTGTTTCTCTTCGACGGTGTGGTCATGCTTGGATCTGCCAATCTCACTGAGGGCGGAATGGCCAGCAACCGAGAGGCCGTCCTTGTGCTTGACCAACCAGGTGATGAAGACCGCATTCTCGATATTGAGTTGTTTTTCGCGCAGGTCTGGGACAGTGCCGAAGTGCTGACGAATGAGGTGTTTAAGCAGTTCAAGGACGCGTGGGAAAAGGCGTCCCGATTGGGCAACCCGGATGCGCCATTCCAGGTGTTGCGTGATGTGGAGCCCCACACTGTACTTTCCGGTAGCGGGCACAAATCGGCACAACAGTATTATCTAAGTGATTTGCAGAAATCGAACGAGAACTACAGACACGCCTTCACAGAGGTTTCTGATGTGCTTCGTGACCGAGGGTTGCGCCGGCCCGAATTTACGGAACTGGGTTTAGAGGTCGAGACGAACCGCTTTCTGAACTGGGTGCGTCTTGAACATGCCGTCGGTGAGGCGTCGTGGCAGGAGGCGCCACAGCAACTTGAGGCGGAACGGCGGAATATGGTCGGGTGCCTTGCAGAGCAATGGGTAGCAACGACGAGCCCGCATATCCCAGATGATTACTTTCAATTGTTGGCAGAGCTGCGACGGGTTATGGCTACGCCCGAAAGCATAAGGGCCAGCGATCATGACCAGTTAGCCCATGCCTTAATTTGTGTGCATGCTTTCAAGCAGCAGCTGCGTTTTACTAAGGGCGGCGAAGAAGCGTTACCGACGAAATTTTGGACGCTGAACCAAGGTGATCTGTTGCGGGTGCAAAATTCGTTGATTTACTTGGTGCATGGCACTGAAAACTTTGCAGAACGCATCTGTGCCGTGCTGTATGACCAGAAGTACAAATTGGGTGCTTTCGGTCGTTTCTGTGCGTTGGAATTGGTTGGGACGCTTAAGCCCGAGCAGGCGCCGCCGATAAACGGTCGCATGGCTAAGGCGTTGCGGTTTCTTGGTTTTGACGTGCGAGCGACCTGAATGGGGTGCAACATCTAGCCAATCGGCTGTATCTTGGCCGACTGATTTATTTATGGAAGAAATCATGGAACTCACACCGTTTGTTAAAACCCTGCAGGCCGCTACCCGAGCCTACTGGGATGCCAACCAAAGGCCGCTATTGCTGAGTAACCTACCTGTAATTTTTGCAGAGCAAGGGGTGGATTACCGGACCGAGCTGAATGGGGAGACGCTGAAAGCTTTTGTGGGGCGAACGTCCGATGCCGCTACCTATAAAGTGATTACGCACCCAGTTCATCGAGCCAAAATCGGTTTGGTGCCACCTGACGTCAATTACGAATTTGAAGTTGATCCTGAGCCAGCGCAGGAAGCCGCCCCTTCAGAAATCGCCCCTGTGCAAAATGACGCAATCGCCTTGCTGAATATCCTGAGTAAGCTCGATGTAGAGGATCTGGAGAAGATCAACATTCCTGTGTCGGTGCTTGCGAAGCTATTCAAACAACCATGAGAGTGTTCATCGGACTGGCCACAGGGAATGAATTTCTCAGACGTGAGTTCTTGAAGCTTCGCAACAAAATCACTGCGCCTTCGAATTTTCCAGGAGGGGCTTTGACCTTGGAATTGGGAGCGCCTGATCTCATCCGGGAACCAAACCTAGAACGCTATTTTCACAGTAAATCCAGCACGAGTGATGCACTGCTTGTGATAGGAGATGACCGTTGCGGCGCATGCCTGGCATTTACCCGCACAGCGCTCTTTATACATCGGGTGGGAATTCCGTCTCGAGTAGAAAATGCCGAGAGCTACCTGGTCCAGAAGATTAATCGCCTGCTCAGCACGTTCTCAGCGTTTTGTATTGAAGTATTGAACGGTCAAAATCAGCAGGCGTCATTGTTACCTGAACGCAATTTCGATGCCGCGGAGTGGCGTGATTTGGTTGAGCTCGTGCGTTTACGCACCCAAGCTCCGACCTTCGTTGAAGAGACCAAGGCGTTGTTTGTGCTGCTTAAGCAGCGGCGAAAACCTAGGCGCAAGTCTAGCTACTCGACGCGCTACTTCATCGACGATGATGACAAACACTTCGAATATGGCACAGAGCATCACAGTCTTCCTGCCACGGGAGATCCGCACGCGCTCTCTTGCGAGCTGAATTTCACATTTCGATTCGGTAGAAGAGTTGCTGATATCCAGCGGCACTTCAACGTCACGCGAGGCCCGGGGAAAAACCCATCCATCAAAGGCTCTTTCCAAAATTGCCATTGCGAGTGGAGGGATGTGACGAAAACCACACATCTGAATATGTTCATGAACGATTATTACTAGCAAAAAAAAGCGGAAACCAATTAATTGATTTCCGCTTTTATGCACCTATCGCAATGTTCCACCCGCTGCGTCAATAGAAAGGATCACTGCACTGAAACATTTGTTTCGGAGTTTTCCTAGCTACTGGGACCACACATGCCAGATCGGTGTCCAACGTGTTGGATTCAGCGAACCGGACGGCCTGGAGCGTAGATGACGGAAGGATTCTATCATTCTGCTTTGCTACGAGCAAACCTCGTACAGATTTGCGTCTTTTCATACCTAAGAAATTCCTAGATTTTTGTTGTACCTAGCCAACTGATCCTCACCCCCCACTCGAAAAATGTTGGCGAGGTAATCCAACAACACCACCTCACCCCCGTTAATCATCTGCCGCACATAGGTGGCCGAAAACGGCGTCTCGTACTTCGTCGGATCTCGTGGTTTGTGCGTGCCCAGCTGATACTCCTTACCCGTAATGGTCATGGTCGTCACCAGCGGAATCTCGTTCACCAGCCCCCCATTATTGAACACCTGAACGTTCGACCGACATTGCAGCTGCACGCTCTTGAACGGCGTCACCAACTTCTTGGCCGCCTCAAAGTACAGGCTGTTCCAGGTGATTTTCCCTTCCAGCTTGTCGATCCCATCCGGCAGCTCAATCAGCCCGACCATGCCCAGCCCCTGAAAGTCGCTCATCACGGTTTTGATGGTGCCCAAATCAATCTCTTCACACTTGCCAAAGAAGCTACTGCCATCTAGATAAACGTTCGCGTTGGAAATGCGATGTGCGCTAAAGCCTGCCATTTATGCGGCCCCCAGGTTGACCAGGTAATCCCCGGTAATTTCGGTTTCAAAGGTGCCCCGTTCAAACGGCAGCGGCACGGTGAGTTTGTAGTTGAACAGTGCGTGGCCCTGTTCCAGTTCGGTTTGTGGGTTGCGGGCCGGGTCGTACCAGCATTCACCGCCGAGCAAGGCGCCGTCACCGATGAGTTTGCGCAGGAACAGGTTGACGCTTTCGGTGATGCTGGTGATGAGTGAGGTGGTGATGGGCTGGTCGACGAATTGCAGCGCGCTGTAGCGGATGGATTCGTCGACGACGTCTTTGGTGCGGCGCACGTTTTCGAAGTTGCGCATGTGGGTGACGCTGGGCCATGCCGCGGTGCGGTTGCCCCATAGACGCAGGCCGGTGCCATAGGAGTTGAAGACGGTGGTGATGCCGTTTTCGTTGAGCAGGTTGACCTCACTGGTGGCGTCGTCGATGCGTGCGGTGAGTGGTCGTTCCAGGCCGATGACGCCCAGCAGCGGTTGGTTGGAGCTGCTCCACCAGTAGCCGTGGTCGTTGTCGACTTTGGCGCGCAGGCCGGCGGCGCGGATAGACAGGGGTTGCAGGCGCTCGCCGTTGGTGGCGGCGTCGTAGACCTTGACGTGTGGATAGCACAGTCGGACCCGGTCGCTGCTGGTGTTGAAGTTGATGGCACCGGACGGCCCACGTCCAGCCAGCACTTGTTGCACGGTGGCACCGATGGGGGCATCGACGTAGGCCACGCCACTGACCTGGCCGGCCGAGATGGCCAGGTCGGCGGTGACTGCCTTTAAGGTGCTGAAACCTGGGGCGATGAAGATTTTGGGAAAGAAGCCCAACTGGTTGTAGCTGTCTTGAAACGCCTTTAAGCCGGTGCGCCGCCCCGCGAGGGTGATGCCGCCGATGATGTCGGCCGGGGTGACTTGGCTGGGGTCGGCGTGGGTGTAGTCGGCCTTGATCTGGGCGTTGGCGGCGATGCTGCCGGTGGCCAGGCGCCTGACGTGGCCGGTGAGTAAATTCGCGGTGTAGTCGGAGCCTTGGCGGTGGGTGACCGAGCCGTCCGCGGACTTGATGTGCAGCGTTTGCAGCGCGCCGTGTGCCAGTTGCAATAGATCGTTGTCGGCGAACTGCTGGGGTTGGTCCGTGACCTTGGCGCTGTGGATCGCCGGGTCGAGTACGTTGACGACCAGCACGGTACCGGCGCCGAAATCGTAGATACCCTGCAGCGCTTCGGGGATGCTGAAGCCGCTCTGATGCGCGCCGAATTGGGCGGCGTGGGTGTCGTTCAAGCACAAGGTCAGCTCATTGATGGGCCCGATCGGCGCGGTGCCGACCAAGGCGATGACCGCCGATTTGACTACCCGAACAGGACGAGGCCCGCGCTCGACTTCGGTGGTTTCTATGCCGTGCAGATAGTTGGCTGGCATGGGCGTTTATTCCTTCTCTGGTTTTAGAGACGCGACAGCGGATTTGTTGGCCGGCTTTGCGTGGGCCGGTAGCGGTGCCAGGTGTTTGAGCGCTAACAGCACGACGGTGTATTCGTGATCGGCCGGCAGCCCGACGGGCTTGCCTGGCAGCAGCTGGACGTCGAGTGGCTCGGCGGTGTCGCCCACGTGCAGGGAGGCGGCACTTTGCGGGCCGGTGTAGAGGTAACGGGCAAGGTTCATGGGTGTTCCTCGAATGCAGCGTGTTTAAGCAGCGGCCCTTGCTCGGGAGGCATGAATTGCAGTTGCGTGGTGCGGGTGGCGAAGTCCTGGGCGTACTGCCACACGCCGTTTTGGTGGCCGATGAACTGCTCGGACAGTGGGCGACAGGCTTGATCAGCGTTTGGCGGATACCACCCCGTGAGGCAGGCGCGGATGCGGTCGAGGTAGCTGATTACGCCGGCGGTGCCGTTGAGCTGGCGAAAGATCAGCGTGAGGCGCAGCACCACGTTGCGCGCTTGAACGATGGCGTCGGTGCTTTCGGTGCCGCCAAACGTTGATTTGCCATAGGCGAGCAAGACGGCACCACGTGGGTGGTTGAGGCGGTATTGCAGCGGGTTTTCGGGGAACAACTCGACCATCAGTTCGTGGCCGACGTCGTGCTGCAGTTTTGCGAGCACGGCGTCCATCAGTTGCTCGGTTTGGGTTTTAGGGATCACCTGGGTCATCAGTAGCGTTCCCACGTGTCGGCGCTGAATTGTTGAGGGCGTGAGCGCACACGGATCTCGCCCGGTTCCGGCGCGGCGTGACCTGTGGCCAGACCTAGGGTGACGACGCCGTCGCGGATGTTTTCCAGCAGTTTTAGGGTGTCTTTGCGGCTGTCTTTTACGGCGTCGGGCAACGCGCCTTCGGGTCGGCGTTGATACAGCCAGTGCCGCGCCAGGTACACCACGGCATCACGCAACATGGTGGGCACCGGGTCGAGCGGCAGGTGGTAGCGCCCGCGCAGGTAGCCATCGACCAGTTCTTGCGCGTGGCGCACGCCGTCGTCGATGACGCTTTCGTTGGGCTGCGTGGCGGCCGGGTCATCGTTGGAGAGCTGAATCAACGTCATCTGCGGGATGGCGTGGCCGAGGTCGGCGCGGGTGCAGTAGCGCATGGGTCAACCCGCCTTCAGCTCGACCAGCGCTTCTGGGAACAAGCACATGGCCAACGGGTTGGCTTGCGCTTCGAGGTCCCAGCCTTTGCCCATCTTGCGCGGCTCGGCCTTGCTGTAGAACGGCTGGCCCAGGGTGTTGACGGTTTCGTTGTAGTTGGCCGGGGCGTTGAACAGGCGGAAGACACCGCGGGCCATGGGGAAGACCTGGGCGATGTCGGCCGGGATGAAGCGCTGGCCGCTGACGGTGACGTCGTATTCGATGAACTCGATGCCGCCGAAGGTGAAGCCGGTGCGCATGTCGCCGCCGAGACGGTCTTGGGCTTCCTGGTAGTTGGCGAATGCGGCTTTGACCTTTTCGTGGTCGATGAGCGCGTCGAACCAATCCGGCCCGCACAGTGCGCGGAAGCCGGTAACCATGACGCCGCCCAGCTTGGATTCGGAATGGCGTTTGGCGTCGAGGCAGGCCTTGCGCACATTCGTGCCCGCGGCGCTGAGGGTGACGGTCATTTTCTTTTGGCTGACTTCAAACTCCTTATAGAGGTCGAACATGGTCTCGCCGTCGGCGTCGAGCAACTTGCCGCGCAAGGCGCCGACACGCTGAAACTCACGGGTGGCTTCGATGCTGTTTTTGAGGTCTTGCAGGTGGTCGTTGATGACGGTGGCGATGGGCGCGGTGGCGCTTTCCTGGCCGAATGCGGCGATGCCTTGCAACTGGCTGGGCAGCAGCGGCCGGTTGATGGGCAGGTGCAGGGTTTCGAAGGTGCGGCGTTTGCGTTTGTTGCCGTTGATGGGGGCCGGGTCGTCGTTGCGCGAGGTGTTGGGCACGAGCACCAGCCGGCCTTCGCGTTCATCGATGATGACGGTGGTGCTGGTCACGCCTTTTTCGTCGAACAGCCCCATGGCGCCGACCTTGCCGGGCATGACCGGGAGTTTGTTCACTGCGGCGGTAAGGTTGGCGACGCTGAACAGGTCTTGCAGGTTCATGGAGAGCTCCGGTTAAAGGGTGGCGCGGGGGACGATGCCCAGGGTGTTGAGTTCGTCGAGGGCGGTGGTTTTTTGGGCTTCGGTGATGCCGGCGGGCCACGCGAGTTCGGCCAAGGCCAAGACGGCGCCGCGGGCGATCACGATGCCTGGTTGGTCGCCTGCGGTGGCGTCGATGGGTTCGGCCAGTACGGCGGCGGCTTTCTTCGCTGGGCCGGTGCCTGCTGGATCCAGTAGTTGGTATTTGCCGGCGACCTTGGCCAGCACTTGCCCTAGCGGGTAGTGGGTGCCGACCAGTAGCGTGACTTTGGCGCGGGTCCAGCCGGGGCTGACTTCGACCAGCAATAAGTCGCCCAGGTCTTTGGGTTGGGTGTATGTGGCCATGGTGACTCCTATCGTTGGGCGCGTGCTTCGGCGTCGGCGAGTAAGGGGTTGGTGGCTGGTTTGGTGGTGTCGTCAGCGCGGGATTTGGTGGCGACTTCGGCGAAGTTGATCCCGCCAGCCAGGTCTTTGAAGAGGGCTTTGAGGCCTTCGCTCAAGGGTTGGCGAGCGTCGGTTTCGCCGAACTCCAGGGGCGTGTCACTCGACTCTGCGTAATCCAGTGCGGCGATGATTGTTGGCGCGTGAACGGGCTTCATGCCTGCCGCGACCAGCTTCTCTGCGTAGTCGACGCTGGCGGTGTGGATGGCGCTTTGCGCAGCCATGCGAGCCGCGCTATCACGCTGGGCGATGTCGGCCTTCAGGCGTTTGTTTTCTGCCTCCAGGGCGGCGGTGTCTTGCTCGGGCATGTGGGTGACCTGTGTGGTTTGGGTGGGGTCTGAGAAGGCGGTTTGCAGGGGCTGTTCTGGCTGGCTGGCGGTTTCGGCGAGGCTGTCGATGGCCCACGAGGGCGCGACCTGGTCGGCGGTGTCTTTGTTGAATTGGCCGATGAGCCATTCGCGGAAGCGGCGCCAGAGGTCGGCGCTGAGGTAGTGGCCGTGGTCGCTGAATTCGATGACGCCTTGTTCGCCGTCCGCCAGTTCGATGGGGCGTAGGCCTTTCACCGATGGTGGTTGCGCGCCGAGGAAGCCGACGTGGCGCAGGTAGTAGACGCCGGGCACGGGGTTGTTGGCGGCGTCTGGGTGGTAGAAGGACGCGGAGATTTTTTTGTAGCTGCCCTTGGCGACTTGCTCGGCGAAGGTGGCGTCGACTTGTTGGGGTTCGGCGATTAGGCCTTGGGCGGTGGACGACAGGGATTTGATCCAGCCGGCGGCTGGGGCGTCGTGCTGGGGGTGGCCGATGACCATGGGGGCTTCGTGGAGCGAGGGGTTGTAGGCGGCGACGGTGGCGGTTAGGTCGGATTCGGTGAAGTTGAAGCTGGCGCCGCACATGGCGGTGTGGGTGCCGGGTTTGAAGATGTGGAGGGGTTTCATGGGAGGCGCGCTGTAAAGGAGATGATGCGCACAGTTTCAGGTGCTCGATGAGTTCGGGCTTTTAATCGGGTTTATAGGGTTGTTCTTGGTGCTGATTATTGCGGATGCGATGATCAAGCTCTGAGTGTCGAATGGGCACTTTCAAGGAGCGTGATGTGATAGACGGTGTGGACGTTGTGTGTGGTGAATGTGTGGGGGATGGCTTTCTTCGGAAACGCATCGCGTCTGAGTGCGATATGGGACGATGCTCGTTCTGTGAGCATATACGGCCCTGCATGCCCGTTGAAAAATTGGCGGATGAAGTCGCACGTATTCTCGACAACTTCTATGGAACAGGTCCTGTCATACGCACCGCCAGTGCCCAGGGATTGGGCAAATATGTCCACGCTGGTTACCCCTTGGATTTTACCGTCGCGGAACTGCTCTGTTGTAACAGTGAGGGGCCCCTCACTTCCACCTTGGTTGGGTTGCTGACGGTCAGTACCGAAGACGGTGAACCGCGTTTTGAGGCGGATGCACTGTACATGCGGCGCAGTATGCGACCGACAGACGTCGAGGAAAAATGGCAGGAATTCAAGAGTGGTGTGATGCACCGCAGCCGTTTCTTTAACGATCACGGTAAGGCGTTCCTCGATTGGTTGTTTGAAGGTATTCATCACCTTCAAGACGAAAACAACCAAGAGGTGGTACGACTGTTTGAAGTGGAAGATGGTTGGGAACTGTACCGAGGACGCTATTGCCCGCCGTCCTCTGATCCTAAGAACATTCTTGTATCCCCGGAGACTGAGCTGGCGGCACCGCCCAAGGAGAAGGCGCGAGCAGGACGCATGAACCCTGTTGGCGTACCGGTGTTCTATGGCGCCTTTGATCGCGACACGTGTATCGCCGAGCTGCGCCCCTCGGTGGGCGGTATGGTGCTAACAGGGGCGTTTCAATTATTACTGGATGCGCGCGTACTCGATTTCGGTGTGTTGGAAAACATATTCGATGCTGAGCCGATGAGCTGTTTTGACCCTGATTATCAAATGAAGATGAAACGAAGGCAGTTTCTTCGCACCTTGCACAGCAAAATCAGTTCGCCGGTCACGCCCGACCAAGATCAGGAATATCTATTTACCCAAGTGATTGCTGAGTACCTTTCTACGCAGGTTGAGCCGCCTATTGATGGTGTGATGTTTGCCTCTGTTCAGCACCAGGATGGAATCAACATTGCTTTGTTTTCACGTTTGCTCGCCGGCATTCCCTATCAGGAGAGAACCGATGACGATCCGATCAGGAGTAACGGTCCTTTCCCGTCTGGTGTTCTCTACGTTCCCGATACGCTGGTGGCTCACAAAATCGGTTGTGTCACCTTTGAGGTCGAACAGCTGGTGATCAACGGCGACACCGTCATCAGGGATTGGCGTTACGAGCAAGACCCCTATGGTGAATGGGACTATTGATCAACTTAAGGTTGTCGGGGCCGGATGGTGCTTTTAGATCTGTCGTGCCGGCTTTATAACGTCTTTACGACGGTCTTTCGTTGACTGCCCCATGAACCGGAGCCATTCGGGCGAGGAAGGCTTCATATCGCTTCAGAGGCAGGCGGTTTTTTGTTGGTCGTCCAATTCGTGAAACACCTGGGCAGGTGGATGGCCCAGTGTGTTTGCCGCGACTTCGGTCACATGTTGCGTATTGCTTCGTCGGCTTTAAGTACGAACTCCATTCCAATGCCTACGCCCTTCAACACCTCGGTCACGCGGTCGATGAAGAACTCGCCTTGCTCGGGGAGCTCATACAGACCGTTAACTCGGATGATGGGCGACTTGCCCTTGGAGGGCGGATAGTCCTCTAGTAGTTGGCCGCTTTCGATGAAGGCGATGTAGGTGTTGATTTTCTCTTGAAGCAATAGCAGGTGCTCGCCCTGTTGGGCTTTATCGCCCCATTCGAGGTGGTCGGTAATGACCAGGATAACGTGGTCGGGCTCCCACTCGGGTACTGCAATGATATCGACGACTTTCGTTTCTACGATGGACATGTCTGCTCCCTCAGAGGGTCGGATCAGGTCGAAGGATTTCGACTCTGGTGGGGGGTATTTTGGTGCCTCCGGGGAAGCCGGGTTTACCTTTACCGACAACGGTAGCACCCGTTTTTTCAATTTCAGGGAAGGCGGCTTTCTGATTTTTGGTCAGTGGTGCGGTATCAGATGACTTGCATTCAACACATGAAATCTCGCCATCCGTGTCTCGTCCCATCATATCAATACGCGTCCGAACACCCGAGTCGGTTTTAAGCGTCACCTCGCGGGCGGCTTCGGGCTTGGTGTTGCTGTATTCCCCGTAAGATGTCTCTTCGAAGGCTTTACCCTTCTTCTTGTTCTTCTCTAGCTGTGTGCTGAGCACAATGTAGATGGGCTGAATACCCGAGTTAGGGAACCAGATAATTGCATCTTGGAATTCAGGAGGATGTTCTGGGTTTTCCAGCAACGTGTCAGATTGGGCTGTGGGCGGATATACCCATACCGGTGGCAACTGTGGAGCGCCTTCCAGTGCAGGAATACCCAGTACACCGTCTGGGCTTGCCGCTGGCGTCCAGGTGAGCCCAATCCCGTTGCCGATGTCAGCAACGAATTTATCACCGTCCTTGGCGCCCTCAATGACACGGACCTTTTCCCAGTCCGTTTTACCGCCCGTGTAGAAGCCGTACGCGTTAATGGAGCCATCCGGCAAAGTCTTTACGTTGATGCGTACACGGGTGCGACCAGCTTCAAGCGTCGCGTATTGATCGTTGGTGTAGAAGGCGCTGTCGGGCGAAATGCTGGTGTTCGGTATCAGCATCCCAACAATGCCCGTCGCAAAGCCAGCAGCAACAACGCCTGACCCTTTTAGCAAAGTGAGTGAGAGTGATCCACCAAGACGTTCAGCAATTGCACTGCCAGTAGCAGAACCGCCCACCATTTGCAGTGGGGTGCCTTGGGCGGTTATCGCCGCCCCGGTGCCAAGCACTGCCCACAGCCCGTAGTCGGCCAGTTTCTCAACAGGCACAAACCCGGCTGGATTCTTGTGATTGATTTCCCCGTCCGGCAGGTTACAGCTCTTGGCAAACACACAGCCTAGAGGGTTGGGCTTTGCGTCTGGCTTGGGTGGGAGGTCTTTGTATTGCGCCCAGTGCTGAGCGCTAGTATCAACGGGTTCAACACCGCTGTTGCGATAACCCTTGGGCGGGTTGGGTACGTAACCACTCAATCCTTGATTCCTTGTTCCGATCCTTGATGAACGGGCGCAGGGTGACAGGCGGGATTGGGAGTGGCAATGAGTGGCACTTTGACTCTATGTGGTGAGCGTCCATTCTTTAGGTGTTACCTTTACCTCTTGATCGAGTGGTGCCTCAGGCTCGCAATAGATCCAGACTACGTCTAAATGTCAGTAAAAAGGTAACGTTCAAGAAACTCCCCGTGCCCCTCAGAAACAATTGAGAAATGATCGCCGTCAATTAGCCAGCCGGAAACAAGCGGAATATTCGCCCATGGCGGCGGCTCGATCAGTTGAGCGCCCAACGACTTGGTAAAATAAGTACTCCGACCATCCACGACTTTAACCGTGGCAATCTTGTGAATTTCTGCATATTTCAGAGCGCCGGATTGAAAACCAGACGTCGTGAATAAAGCACATTTCTGAGCCCCCACCGAACGCATCTTGTCGTAAAGTGCTTGGAGCGTCTCCCGCTTCACGGAGCTCTTGTAGTGTTTACACTCAACAAGAATCAAGAATTCCATCCCTAAGTAATGGAATCGAACAGACACGTCGATTTCGTATTCACCATCTACCCCTTGAATGACTTCCCGATGCTCCGATCGGTACTCGAGAATCGAGTGCCCCATCGCATCGAGCATGGAGCGCACATGACGCTCAAACTCAATAGGCGTAAGCGTTAATTGTGGGTACCTATCGTCCATTGGCATCCGCTCCAGCGGTTTGCAAGTAAAGGTCAAAAAGATGACGGATTTATTTTCGGTGCGCTTAGTACTTGCCCTTGAGGTGGCGAGTTACTGTAAATGGCTCGAATATCGGTCCGGAGTGAACATGATTCATTAGGTTCCAATAGCAGGTTTTGGCATAGGGATCTTCAAGTGCTGTGGGGTATTGGAAACTGTACCTCGGTAAGTCGCCTCCCTCTGGCGTAAAGCTGCGTGAGTACTCAGGATTTAGATAATTCTGTATTCCCCAATAGAGGCCATTTAGAAATTCCGCGATCGTGCTTGCATGATAAGCACTGAAATCATCATGAATGATGTCGTAAATTTCTTGCTGGGCCAACATTGCTTGGAACAGTTCGACGTGCACACCAGCCTTACTCAGGTGCCCCTGCAACTCATTAGCGACATCGACGGAACGTAAAAAATTGTGTTTTGAAATGTTCCCGTCAATCTTTAAAAGCATGTATCTGGGGACGCGAAGCTCGACTTGACGGTTTATCGAGGGCAACCAGAACTCGACGGTGGCTTCTGTGTTTAGCCAATCGGTAAAAGTGCTCACTGCATCTTCAAGATCTTGCACTGACCCGTTCACATCGAAGCTTGGCTCCTTAGCCACGGCTCTCAATGCGGCTAGGTAGCGCTTCGCAGGTACAGGAGCCCTCGAATCTGTTGGAGAAAGAAAGTCCACCAGTGCGATAGCAAAGAACTGTTTGTGCGTCATTGTTTTGAACACGACGTTCGTATGGTCTCCTTCTCCCACCACCTTCATGATCTCGTAGTTGACCATTGACCGGATGAGCTCAATCACCGCAAGTAGATAAACTACTTCCTCCTCCATTTTGTTCATGGAGTGATTCATTTGGCGTTATCCCTCTGTCCGACGTGAAAAAAAGCGGCCCATTCCGAGCCGCTTAAAAAGAGAATGCTACTTTGGCGCCTTGGCCCAACGATCAGTTGCGATACCGACGGCCACACTCAGGTGTTCCATATGGTGGTAATGATCGGATGACTCATCACCTTTATCGACCACGGCAACGTCACAGTAGTAGTTGCCGGAATCAAAGATGGATTGCAGGATCTCAGTAATTCGCGGTTCCAATGCCTTGTCCGCTTCTTCCGTCGTGGCTATGTCGACGGCATAAATGCATGCCTTGTCATCGAAATAAACTCTGACTAAACGGGCTTGCGTGCTGTGGTGGTCAATGGTCTTGGCAGCTACGGTGGCGATAAATTTGTGGTCGTCATCCGGGAAGCTTGCTCGGGCTTCCAGGTGAACACGGTGCCTGCCAACGGTGAACCATTCAGAGCGGAAACCTTCAATCGGCATGGTGAATCTCCCTATAAATACGCGTGAGCTCATTTTATAAAGCCTTTGCAGCACTTTTTCGAGCTTTCTCGACTGTACCGCGCCAGTTCTTTTCATCATGATCGGTTTTGAGCGTACTAGAGCGTTACCAAGGGCTGGTAGTCCGATCAACACAGATGGCGACCTGGGATAGCAGTAGGATGGAACGGCAAGTAGCCAGATGTTGCTGGCATAATTGGCAATATGCCATCATGTGGAGGCGCCAGTCACCAATTTTACAACCCTAATAGGCAGCACAGGATTGGCGGGATATTTCTGCGGATGTTATGGAGCACTTATGTCGTTTCGAAATGCTTACTGGTATTGTGAGAGTGCTTTAGAGTCGCTTGTTGAATATATAAAGGAAAACCGCTTCTTTGTTGGTGTGGCACTCCTTGCGGTCGTTGCTTGCGGTGGCGTGTTTGGTACTCTATACCTACATTTTTTCGAGGCCGTTGATATCCCTAACTTAGCGGTCGTCAATCACGACACCGCGAGCTATTGGGGACAGCTAGGTGATTTTGCAGGTGGATTTTTAAATCCTCTTTTGAGTTTTCTAGCATTGATGGCGGTTCTGAAAACCATGGCTTTACAGCGAGCAGAGATGAAAGCTGCCCAGCTAGAGGCCAAAATGGCAACACAAGAGCAAAGACAGCAAACAGCTGTTTATTCTAGGCAGATGTTCGAGTCGACGCTGTTCGGTATGCTGGACGTGCATGCGAAGATACTTGCGGATATCAAGTCAGCGGGTGGAATGAGTGCTGGTTGCGAGGGGCGAGATGCAATAAACGTAATTGTGAGAAGCTTTAAAGAAACCAATGTTTACAAGATAGGAAACCTTAATATAGAACTACTGACCGACACAGAGCTACATAACGAAATTTCAAAGTTTTGCAAGGAGAGAGTCAGTTCGACTGGTCATTATTTTCGAAATCTATACTGGATTATGAAAATGATAGATGATACTCAGGATCTACCAGTAGACATCATTAGCTTCGGCTCCCTTCTCAGGGGTGATAATGGGTTTTTCGGGAATTACCGGCGCAAAAGGAATTACACCAACATAGTGCGGGCGCAGCTTAGTGAGTCGGAAATGGCGCTACTACAAATAAATTGTCTTGGCCCTTACGGTGCAGATCTAAAATATTACGTCGAAAAATATTCTCTATTGAAACCTTTGGGTAAAAACTATTTTGGCGGGCTGGCAAAACACATGTCAAAAGGTTTTAACGATATGGCTTTTTTTGGGCTGGAAGAAGTCAAGGCTGAAGAGTTAATTAAACTGAATAATGAACGAATGGCGCGCAACTCCCATTAAATGAAAGTTAACTCGGGAGTTATACTCTTTGCGCTGTAGGAAGCGGTGCGCGCCCATTAAACGTCGCAGATTGGGATTTGTTTAAGCGACCTCAGGGTTACTTCCTGAAAGCTACAAGACCTTGCGCCGTTGCCTACGGCTGCGCCAGAATCCGCCGGCTTGTGCGCCTTGGGGTCACTCGGTAACTTGATTCCTGTCACTGCCCATCAGTGATCGGGTTTAGCAGCCCGTGGTTTACGAAGCGCATCTGCATCCAGACAGTCAGGTCATTTCATGCCTGCACTTCTTGGTAGCTGCGCGCAGGGCGCTCTCGGGCGCGCCGGTATCGTACTCCCCGGTCTGCTAACCTGCGCACAGCTGCCACCATACATTCGTTTAGCAGCGACTCGGTGACGGCTCCAAATCTGGAGTACTGAATATGTTCAAGGTCACACCGAACCCGCCGGACACCGATCCGGTCTCTCCGTACGAACCCGATTCAAAGAAGCTCAACGAAGCCGCCGAGCGGGCTCTGAACTTCCACTTCCCGTCGATTGCCGACATCAAAGCCACCGCGCGAACACGCAGCACCCTGTTTTCCGTGGACGCAGAGGCCACGGCCGAAACCCTTGCGGTGCATCTGGTCGAAACCCTGGCCTCGATTGATGTGATGGTCCACGAGTTGGTGGACCGCTTGGATGGTGGTTCGCGCTATTCCCTGTTGGGCATTGCCAATAACGTCATGCTGGCTGAAGTCACGGCAAACCGATTGCTGGATCTGATCGAACCACCTGCGTAAGTGCGGTCTGCTGTGGTGAGTGGGTAACTGACGTTGGGTTGGACAGTTGTCCCCGTTTGGGGGCCGCTGCGCGGCCCAGCGGGAGCACGCTCCCTCGCCATAGTTTTCTCGGTGTTTGTTGCCGCTGCTGACTGGTGATTGGGTTTTGTTTCCGGCTTGGGATACCGCGTATTCGTTCATCGCGAGCAAGCTTTGCTCCTACAGCGGTGTGTTTTAGGCAAGCGCTGTTGGATTAGGTCTTTCTGCCATTTGGCACTATAGTTAATGCCAGATGACAGAGCGACGGAGGCTGCCATGAGCGCCAAGAAGAAAGATGTTGTAGTCGATGAGGTTGTCAAAGATGCCGGCCGCAAAGGCAAGGTCAAGCCACGCACCCCTAAGGCTGCCGTCACTGTCTTGAGTAATGGCGAGCGTACGGTGAAGGTGACAAAGCGGGGCTCGAGTCGCGTGCCATCTATGGTTGCGGTCTTGCTTTCTGGAAAAAATAGCGATGATCGTATGGCGATTTACAGGGCCGTTAGAAGCGGTTTAGCGCTGCAGTCGGTGCTCAATATGATCGAAAACAGCGAGGTGTATAAGCAACGCGGCGTACTGTCGAAGATCGTTGGCGCGTCTGATCGTACGCTTGCGCGGCGATTGAAAATGCCCAATGAGGCTTTGACCGCTGAGCAAAGCACGCGAGCGCTCAACTATGCCGAGGTGTTGGAAAAGGCAACGGATGTGCTGGGTTCGCGTGAGCTCGCCGAGCAGTGGATGGTCAAACCTGCGCGAGGCCTGGATGGTGAGGTACCGATCGACCTGATTTCAAATTCGGTCGGGTATGAGTTGGTGACTGACTTTCTGACGCGCATTGAATATGGGGTCTATTGATGGCTAAAGACCCTTTGAGCAGTGAGATTCATTTCTGGCGCCTTGATCCTGCTGAGTATGCTCCCACCTGGCATTTGGGCGTGGGGGCCGAAAAGGTGGGTGGGCGCTGGAACCCTAAAGGTATGGCCACGGTTTATGCAGCCCTGGATGCCTCTACGGCCATCCTTGAAGTGGCAGTACATAAGGATTTTGATGCGCTGGATTGCAAGCCCCATCGTCTTACGCAGGCCCGCGTGCTGGACCCGTCCGGAATTTATGTGGTGCAGCCCGATAGCATTGCGAACCCTAATTGGCTGGTACCGGGCACCCCAAGCCGCAGCCAGCAACAGTTCGGTGCTGAGTTGCTGAAGCAGTACCCGTTTGTGTTGGTGCCTTCTAGTGTTTCGCGGCATAGCTGGAATTTGTTGATGAACCCATCTTTAGCGGATGGGTTGTACGAGCTGGTACTGCAAGAACCTTTTGCCCTTGATGGGCGGCTTAATAGGCCTTTGCCCTGAAGGCTCTCCTGCCCTCTGGACCTGTGTCCACCTACCCGTCGAGTCACCGGTTGCTCTATGCCTTTTGGTATTAGAGGCCGACAGCCTGTTTAATCAGGAACTTAGAATCCTAAAGTCGCGGGTAGTACCCTACCTAGAAAATAAGGAATATTGGCGTTGGATCGAACCCAGAAGATGATTCAAAAATATATGATGCAGGCAGAGGACGAGCAGACGATGTTCGTCTGTGTCGAATGCGTTAAAGACCCTATCTTGAGGCGAATATCTAGCGGATTGTACAAAGAAAGGTGCTGTATAAGCTGCGGAAAACAGACGAGGCAGGCACTTACGCCTCAAGATATAGCTGATCGGGTACGTAAATATCTTCCCAATCATTTTGAGGTCGACGGGGGGCTGTATCCTGGCTATGAGATGGATCTGGCAAGCGTTGTCAGTAGTTCCATTGGTTGTTCGAGTATTCTGACTTGCGAAGTAATCGCTGGCCTCCTAGTTGAACCGGAATCTGAGGAGGAGAGTTTCTATTGGCGAGATCAGGTATATCAGCGAATACAAAGTCCATTTTTTGAAGAAAAAGACGAGCGGGATTATATTGTAGGTGACTGGCTGCTTTTAGCTCATGAGCTTACTCACGGCCGACGATTTTTCAATGATAAAGTAAGGGGTTCTTTCGGTGCGTTAATTGGTGAGGCGCTAAGAGCAGAAGATCCAGACGTGCCTGGATTGCACCCAGTGATCAATGTTTTACCAAAAGGGACAGATTTTTATAGGGCTAGAGTGGTTAACAATCGTTCGGATATTAAGGACGTGGCCGTTGATCTCGGCGCCCCACCCAAAGAAAGAGCAGCCAACAATCGAATGAGCGCGGCGGGAATTCCGCTTCTTTATGTCTCAGGCGATCCTAAAACGTGTATCTCTGAATTACGACCATCCATTGGTGACTCTGTGGCAGTCGGTCGATTTTCTTCATCTTCTGACCTGAAGCTTTTTGACTTCACCGCACTTGAAAGAAAACTTAAATTTAAACCGATTAGCTTCTTTGATGACTATTATGAGGAGCGCTCAAATCGCATAAAGCTACTTACCTATCTGCATGCTGAGATTGCTAGACCCTTGAGGGCAAATGCACTCGATTATGTCGTTACTCAGGCACTGGCTGAGTTTATTCGGCATGAAACCGGTGAGGATTTTGATGGCATAATTTTTAGATCAGTCCAAAATAAAGGTGGTATTAATTATGTGCTATTCGATAAGGGTGATACCGTCAATACGATACTGCCTGGTTGGCGCCAAAATTTTAATCTTGAAGCCTCGGGCGCTTCTTTTGAAATGTATAAAGTTGACTTCATTGATTATGAGTCGAGTATTGAATCGCAGACTGCTCAGAGAAAGTCGTAAATTTATTGAGCGGTTATAATGGAAACGTTTGTAAATTGTTATTCGGGTAGCGAACAAAAGCGTCGCTGATGTGGCGCTCATGTGCGAATGAGCTACAGACCGTTACGGACCAGCGACCTTCTCCAAGTAGTTGAGTGCCAACTCTAAGATGGCCTCTTCGGTCTCTGGCTGCAGGTTACCTTCGGCATCCATGGGTAAGTACGGCCGAGCTGGTATGTCGCCCCACAGGTGCGGGAAATCTGCCTGATCCCCACCGAACTGCATCATGGCCGCATAGGGTTTGTTGCTGCCGACCAGCGCCGAGCTGTCGGTCGCATGGGTGGTGATTGAGGCGGCCAAGCCAGCGGCGCTGACTTGCAGGATCTGGCCGGGCCAATTGCCTTTTTTTACCCGCCGCTCGGTGGTGGTGTCGGAGAGTTCGGCCCATTCGGGGCGACCTTCGTTTTCAAAATTTTCTTCTGTTTGGTTGGCGAGTTCGGCGGCGATGCCTCGCATTAACGGCGCGAGGTCGCCGATGGCCCATTCCACTTTGCTTAGGGTTTGTTGCAGGTGCTGGTGTTCTAGTTCGATGGTGAGCATGTGGTGGCCAGGGTTGGGTTTTGGGATTCAGGGTTGATGTTGGCTGGGCCGCCGCTATCGCGAGCAAGCTCGCTCCCACAGGTATTGCGGTGTTTATTGGGTATGGGGTTGGGCGGCAGATTGTTTTTGTTTTAGGGCTTTGGCCAGGCCGTTGCCGGGGGCGAGGTTGAAGCCGGGGTCGGTGCGGAATGTGACGTCATGGCCTTGGGCGTTTGTGATGCGAATGCCGGTGACCGAGGCCGTGCGGATTTCCCCGGTGCGTTTGTCGGTGCCGGTCTCTACCGTTTCTACGAACATCCTTCCTTCGCTCGAAAAGACTGTCAGCCCGCGACGTTTGACGGCGGCTTCGCTTAGGGCGATGACGCGGCAGCGGCAGTTGAAACCGTTGGGCGGGAAAATGGATGACCAAATGGGGTCGTCGTGGCGGAAGACTTGACCGTGCATTGCGCTGTGACTGGGTCGCGTCTTTCCGTCGAGGGTGGCGATGTACATCCAGTACGGGTGGGTTTGGGCGGTGGCTTCCATGCTGGCTTTGCGGCCGGCCATGTAGGCGCTTTGCAGGTTGGTTTGGTAGATGGTTTTTAGCCTTCGTGGGCTGCCAAGTTGGACGAGTTCGCCTGTGCCTTGGCTGTCGACGATGACTTGTTTGCCCCACCAGCCTTGCGCTTGCAGAACGGGTTGCAGGTTGGCGGTGAATTGCTTGAGGGTTTGGCCTTGTTGCAGGGCTGTTTCCAGTGCGGCACGGATGTCGGACAGCAGGTCCAGGCGCATGGCTTTGGCGACGGTGAAGGCTTGGTCGTGGGCTTGGTCGAGCATGTCCTGCCAGTGCCAGGTGATGGCGTAGCCCTTGCGTTTTAGGTACGCGATGGCGTTGGCCGGTTCGAGGCCGAAGATGGCTTTGAGGTCTGCCGGGTTGAGGCGTTTCGCGGGGGTGGCCATGTCAGTCTTCCCGATCGGCGTGGGCGCTGAGGCGGCCCCAGGTGTCGGCGATGAACAGGAGGTTGGCGAGCGGTTGTTCGGGTGCCTGGTCTTCGTGTTGTGGCGAGGCTTCGGCCAACACTGCGTTGAGGGTTTGTTCGCTGTGTTGTTGGAGCACTTTGGCGGGCAGGCTGTCGATGGCTTGGTCGAGAGCGATTTGGTCGAGTAACGGTTGTAGAGTCGGCTCGGCAAATTCGGCTGAGTCGGCGGTAGCTGGCGCGTCCTGCAGGTCGCCGTCTTGCAAGTTGTAGGTGCGCTGCCAGTAAGCGTTGGTGAATTTGACGCCCGAGTCGGTCAGGGCTTTGTCGCGTTGGGCCAGGCTTTTGTCGATTTCTTCTTGTTGCCACAGCGCGTACAGCGGGGCCACGACGTCGGTGCCGAAGTTGATGTCGACGACTTGGCGGATGCAGGCGTTCAACGCGGTGGCGACGATGGCGGCGTCGCCGTCGCGGATGTCTTTGGTGACTTCGGCGCCGGCGGTGGCGCTGGCGTGGTTGCTGTCTTTTTCGGTGGTCTGGTTTTGCCCGAGCATGGCGACGTTGATTTCGCTGCGGCAGTACTCCAGTAATTGACGGTAGACCTCGGCACTGCCGGCTTTACCGGCGGCTTCGATGATTTGCACGCTGGCATCGTCCGGGATGGCGGCGACGGCGTCCTGGACCATGGCTTCGAGGCTGTTGAGCAGCAGTTCTGTTTCGCCGTCGGTGGCGCCGCGTGGGTGTTTGCCGATGACCCAGGGGCTGCCGTACTTTTCGGTGAATTGGACCCAGAACTTGAGGCCGCCTTTCATGAAGGTGGCCGGCCAAAAGCACATGCTGAGGTCCGGGAAGCCGTAAGGGTTGGCGTAGGTGGCGTCTTGGCGGGCGACGATGAAGCGTTGCGGGTCGCACAGTTCCCCCTCCTGACCAGCGTCTTTGGCGCGAAAGCGCAGTGCATTGTCTTTGTCGTAGAAGAACCATTCGGCCGGTTTGCCGAGCAGATCTTGCGGCACTTGGTGCAGGCCCAGCGGTTGCCACATGAGTTCGATGGGTTGGTAGCCGAACAACGGCGCGTCGAGCAGTTCGCGGATGATGCGGTCCAGGTCGAGGTCGGCGAGCCAGTCGGTGATGAAGCGCTCGACGTTGGGCGGCGCTTCACCGCGTTTTAGGCCGCGCTCCAAGGACAGTACCGCGGCTTTGCGGCGGCGGATGTTGCCACCGACCAAGGCGGAACTGCGCAGGTCGCGGTAGACGGTGATGTCTTTGCCTTGGGCTTTGAGGATGGGGTCTGGGTTGGGCAAGTGGGCACCGCTGACGCTGCCCGTTTCGGTGCGGCCCCGGGTGGCGATGTGGTGGTTGAGCCGGGTGTTGCGTTTGGCTTCGGCGAAGCTGATGAATTCGGTGGGGCTGACCCACAGGCCATTGGTGTTCATGCGTACCCCTGGGTGATGTGTTGGCCTTGGCGTGGGCGACGGGATTTGACGTTGACCGGGCCACTGGCGACTTCCAGCGTGGCGAAGTTTGCCAGGGCACCCGCGCCGGCGAAGTCGCCGTGACGGTAGAGGTCTGGGTCTTTGAGGTCTTGTTTGCGGGCTTTGACGATCATGGGGATGCCGTCGACGGCTTCGATGGCGCGGATGTCCTGGTGCAGGGAATCGTCTTTGGGCAGCGTGAGGGTGGCGTCTTCGAACAGTTGCACGAATTTGGGCATCCAGGCGCCGTACCAGGCACGGGTGATTTTCACTTGCTGGATGCGGTTGTGGCCGAATTCGTCGGCGGTGTCTTCGGCGAGTGTTTCGCCACTGCCAGTGGCGTCGAGCGCGGCACCGACAAAACGCGGCAACCGGCGCAGGATGTAGAACAGGATCTGCTGTTGTTGCCGGGTGGGTACTTTGTGCATTTCCACCACGAACGGCACATCGCGATGCCGCGCCTGGTCAACGGACATCGGGCAGATGATGGAGAAGTCTCGGTGCCGGGCGTAGTCCATGCCGAGGAAGTGGCGCAGCTGGGGGTTGAGCGGCTGTAGCAATTGCGCCAGGTAGCGCTCGATCCAGTCGTTGACGTAGGCCTCGCGCCGGTAGACCGGCTGTTGGGTGAAGTCGTCGTCGAGGGCCAGGCGCAGGACGGTGCGACCGGGGCGCATGGCTTCATCGATCCAGACGCCTGGGATGCAGACGCCGTTGCCGTCGCGAGGAATGGCGTCGAGTTCTTCGCGCATTTGCGCTTTGCGCGGGCCGTAGGCGTTGCGGATTTGTTTGTACCAGGCTTCCTTGCCTTCTGGCGTGGCGAGCTTGCCGGCCATGAAGCACACCCGTTCATACAAGCCGTTGGCGACGGCGTCGTCGAAGGTGGCGCGAAAGACCTGGGCGCTGCTGCCATAGCGCTGGTCGCGGATGTCGCTGACCATTTGGTTGAAGGCGTTGGCCTTGCCGTTGTGGGAGCTGATAACGACGATGCGCCCGCCCCAGATGAGCAGCGCGGTGGCGGCGTCGAGCACGGCAGAGACATCACGGTGGAAGGCAGCTTCGTCGATGATGACTTTGCCTTGCAGGCCGCGCACACCGGCCGGGTTGCTGGACAGTGCGACGATTTTGAAGCCTGAGGCGTAGCGGATTCGGTAGGCATTGATCTGGCGGGTGTTGCCGGCGTCGTCCTGGTCTTGGAACAGGAATTCTTCGATTTGGCTGACGCCCGAGGCTTGGGCTTCGGCGATCACGCGGCTGAATTTGGCGCAGTAGCCGATGAATTCCAGGCCCTTTTCTTTGGTGTCGCCGATGTAGAAGCAGTCCATGCCGCCGGCAATTTTTTGCGAGGCGGCGGTGATGACCGAGTCCAGTGCTTCGGCGAATGTGATGCCGGTGCGGCGGCCTTTTTCACAGAGTTTGATGTGTGCATCGATGGCCAACCATTGGGACTGGTGGGCCATGAGGATGCCGTCGAGCAGTGGGTTGTAGCCCTCAGGGATCTGCCGGACGCTGGGCGGCAGTTCGTCCCATTCGATGACGCGCAGTGTGCTGGAGGATGGCTTCATGGTTTGACGCCAAGGAATTTCTGCCGCCAGAACAGGGCCTGGTCTTCGGTCATGCCTTGGGCTTTGACGGCGTTGTCGAGTTCGGCGGCTTGCTCTTGGAGCAGGCGTTCGCGGGTGGCTTTTTCGATGGCCTGGCGTTCTTTGACGCTGAGGGTTCGCGCTTCCATGGTGGCTTTGGCGGCGCGGGCCAAGGCGGAGACTTCGGCGATGGTGACGTCGTCTTTTTCGTGGGCGCCCATGGCGGCCTGGTAGGTCAGGGTTGAGATGGCTTCGACCAGCAGGACGCCGGTTTTGTCTGAGGCGTCTTCGCCAAAGGCGCCAACAAAGGCTTCGGCCATTTCGCGTTGTTGGCGGGCTTTGTCGATGAGTTCGTCGAATCCCACTTTGAAGCGGCCCAAGGCGCTACGGCTGGGGGCTTTTTCGTTGGGAAAGCGACCTTGGATGTCGGCGAGCATGTCGTCGAGGGTCAGGCGGTCTTCACGCAAGAGCTTTTGGATGTAGGCCTTGACCGTGGGCGGCAGGCGGTTGATGGAGGATTTGCCGGCCATGGTCAGGCCCCCGGCCGTTTGATACCTGGCACGCGGGCGCGGCCGGCGGCGATGTCTTGGCCGCGTTCGGTGAGGGTGGCGACGAGTACGGGGCCTACGTCGGCGAGGGTCATGGCGCCTTGTTCGGCGAGCCAGTGCAGTTCGGTTTTGACTTGGTCACGGCTGGCGGTGTGGCCGAAGTTGTCGAGGGCGGTGTTGAGGACGGAGCTGTTGGCGCGGTAGCCGGGCATTTCGACCAGCAACCGCAGGATGACCAGGCGCATGTCTTGGCGCAGGAAGTCGGCGTAGTGGGTCATGTTTTTTCTCGCAGCAGGTAGTCGTTGATGCGGTCGAGCGATCGGGCTAATGGACCGAGGGCGTCTTTGACGCCGGACAGTTCGGCACGCACGGCTTTCATGTCGCCCAATAGGTCGGTGACGGCGGTTGGGTCTGGCAGGTGCCGGATGTGCTCTTCGAGGGCAACGATGCGGGTGCGCAGTTCGAGCAGTTCCTGGGCGCTGGCAGCCTGGCGTTTGGTCATGAAGGTGTAGACGCCCAGTACGGTGAGGATCAGCCACTGGACGGTCTGGAAGCCGAAGTTGAGGTCGTTCAGGTTCATTCAACACCGCCTGTGGGTTTGCGGTTTAGCGCAGGGCTGGTTGGTCGGGGCCTTGTTTGATCAGGCGTGCCACGAACAGGAGGATGGCCAGTGCGCTGTTGAGGGCGGCGTAGGCTTTGGGTGAAAGCTGGGTTTGCCAGAGGGGCAACAGGTCCAGTTGGGCGAGCCCTATCAGGGCGATGACCAGGCCGATCTGGATGCTGTAGAGCCTGTAGCTGCGTCGCCAGTTGTTGATCAGTGGCATGTGGGGGCCTCCCTCGATTGGCCGTGGGTGACGCCGCGCTCGATGCCGGCCAGTGACAGGCCTTCGGCGATGATGGCGTCGCCGTACCAGCGGCCACTCGGTAAAGGACCCGCGCCGTTTTCGTGGCGGATGATGACGGTGACCAGGGCGCGCATGACGTCGAAGTCGTAGACGTCGACGCTGTCGATATCGGGGTCGAGGCCCAAGGCGCGTGCCACGCTGATGACGTAAGCGTCGGTGTTGTTTTCGGTGGGCGGTGCCCAGCGTTCGACGATTTCGCGCACGGTGTCGATGCGGGTGCCGTTGGTGGCGAGGCGTTTGTCTTGGTAGGTGATGAGGACGCGGGCCATGGCGCGGATGCCCCAGCGGGGGTTTAGGTATTGGACGAATTGGTTGTCTTGTTGGGTGGCGGCCATGCCTTGCCAGCGGATGCCGTTGGCGTGGCGGATGTTGCCGGGGTTGTAGTTGCGGATGCCGCGGGGTTGTTCGGGTCGCATGGGGTCGCCTCCGGTCAGGGCACCCGGTTGTGCGGGTGCCAGAAATGCACACGCCGCTATGGTGGGCGGCGTGGGCTGGAGGGGCTTTTAATCGGGTTTAAGGAGGTTGTTAGCCGAGCAATGCGAGTACGCCGGTGGCTGCTGCGCCGAGTACCGAGGCGGTTGTCGGGTTCTCCAGGAATGTGCGTAACAGGCCTTTGGCTTTTTCCTTTTCTTGAGGTGTTGTCTGCGCGTTGTTTATGCCATCCACCAAGCTTTCTACCGCGTTTCGAATGTTCTGGATGTTGTTGTCGCCGATCTGAACATTGTTGGAGCCGTGGAAGTTGTAGGTGGGGCTAATGACCTGCGGCGCCTTGGGCTGATTGCCGCCTTTTGCATAAACCACGTGCCAGCATCCTGGGATGTCGTCCAGGCCGGATTGATAGCTGACGCCTGTGATGTTGAATAACAACTCCTTGCCATTAGGTAAGGTCTGAACGAGCGTGTCGCCTTCCTGAGTATCTAGCGTCGAGTCAAAAATATGGATGCTGTTTTTTCTCGTAAAGGCAGTTTTGAATGGTCCCATTCTCTTTCCGTCTGCGTCTATGACGAAACAACTGTCGTTCATGAGGTCGTCAAACATAAATTGCTAACTCCTTTTGTGCGTGGGGACTGATCCGGTTTGCAATGCGCAGGTTTACTTTTGCCACCAATTCCTTGGTTTCCGAATCAATGGTGAAGGTTGTAAGGCATTCGCTATCACCAGCGTTTTTGTCGCTCTGAGTTGTTGCGGTTGTGTCGAGCGAGGGATCTGCGCTTTTCAGGCAATCGGCTTGGTTGATTTTGTATTCATCCAGATTGCTTTGGATCGAGCCGGGAATCGACTCTGCCCCTCCTCGGCGAGCAGCACTCACTTGGGCCTGCCACCAGCTATTGGCAAAGACGGCCGCTGCGCTGCACCTGCCTAATGGTTGAAACACAGAACGACCAAACTTCACGTGGCCATCATCAAGTAATGATTTGAATACTTGGCTGTGAGCCGCCAGCTCAGGGAGTTGGTTGGCCTTGAGTATGTGTATGCCTTCAGCCATGGCGTTGTCCAATTGCGACAGGTATTGGGTTGCACTGGTCAGTGCTTGCGCACTGGCACGGGTATGTTGGGCTGTGGGGGGCTGTACTTCAGATACGATGCTTTGTGAGGGGGCGGTCGGTGCGGATTTACTGGGTATAAACCAGTAAACCATGATGAGTGCCACGACACCCCAGCTGATTATCAATGCGGTCTTTTCGGCGACGGGCCGATCTTTCCAGGACTCTGTTTTTTTCTCGTTCATCAAAACTTCCTTTTAGATTTTCTGGTCGTCCATGACCGGTTACAAGGCGGCTTTTTATTTGTGTGACGTCATGATCATGAATGCAAAAAAGCCAAAGACGCCTGTCAGGCCTACGGCCCAAGGTTTTAATGTTTCAGGCAGAAAGTCTCTGACGAAAAAGCTCAGTACTGCGATGCCCACGCAGGTGACACAGATCTTCAACATTTGTAGGTTGTTTCGATCTTTGCGCGCCTGTTCTTTTTCGTGTTCAGCGACTTCGTCGTGGCGGTGCAGGTTGTAATCGCAGTGCATGCACAGTTGCGTGTAGCGCCAGGTGCCGCGATGACATTGCGGGCATTCTCGGGTGCGGTCGCTGCCTTCTGGTGGGGGTTCTTTGGCGGTCTTGATGTCGAAGGTCTGGTGGCCGAGGTTGATGTGTCCCCGGTTACCTTTGATTTTGATGGTGAGTTCGTGATCTTTTCCATCCCTGGGGAGATTTTCGATTTCCTCAGAAAGCCTGGCTGACAGATTTTTTACCAGGTATTCGTCCTCGCTCGGCATACAACTCCTTTGCTATTTAGCGATTTACTACCAACTTCAATATTCGCTCAACGCGTGGTTCATCAATCCCTTGATCTTCACCTAGCGCGTTGTAGACCTCTGCGGCCACTTCGGCCAATTTTTTGGACGGCCAGCGCCGACCGGCTTGTTTGGCTGCCGCCTCTAGCATTTCGATGATTCGACCAAGTTTTTCGCTGTCGATGGGTGCCCATGCAATGGCGGTCGGCGTGGCGGCGATTTTTTGCCCGGTGATGATGAAGTACAGGTCGGCGCCGCCTTTGGCGATGGCGGCCAGGTAGTTGGCGTCGGGCACGCGTTCGTCTGCTTCGTAGAGCATTTGCGTTTTCTTGGTCACGCCGGCCAATGCCGCGAAGTCGGTTTGGTTGAGGCCAAGTCGTGTTCGTTCTGCGCGCAGTCGTTCACAAAAAGAAACCATTCGGTTACCAAAAAGCCTTTAAAAAGGAACCGTTCGGTTCCATTATGGGTTCACACCGTCCGACCACGAACGGCAACTTAATCGGCACCGCAACGGGTGCCGGCAGCCCCCGGAGGGACCCCATGGCGCTACGTACTGCAGATCAGGCCCGAGCTGAGCTCAAGGCCAAAGGTATTTCGATTACCCAGTGGGCAATCGCTAATCGTTTTTCGCCCAACCTGGTGTTTGAGGTGTTGGGTGGGCGCAAGAAATGTGTGCGCGGTCAGGCCCACGAGATTGCGATCAAGTTGGGTCTTAAGGCCGGGGAAATTTGTACTGACCCGGCGACGGCCCTTGAGCTCAACCGCTTTGTGGCGTGAGGCTCAGGATGAAAAATCATATCGGTTATTTGGAATCTACCGCTTTAAAACACCTGCCGTGTGCGTGCGCAGGGCAAAAAAAGACATTTCCTACAAAAAACCCACGAACCCACACCGTTTTCGGTGTTTTCAATACAGGCCTAACCCGTTCGCTGGTTAATGCCATGGGTATTGAGGCTGTCAATTTACCTGAAATGTTTGGGCCGGAGGCGAGCTTATGAATCGCACGGTGTCAGCGGCTGCGCGGGTGTTGCGTGTGTTGAAGGCGTTGAAGGGCCACACGGTGACGGGTTTGAGTAATTCGGAGCTGGCTTACCTGACGCAGGACAGCCCCAGCAATATCACGCGGGCGATGCAGACGCTGATTGAGGAAGGTCTGGCGGTGAAGCTGGATAACGGCCGCTTTGCGCACTCGGTGGGTGTGTTGCAGATCGCACAGGCACACGCCGAGCACATGGTTCGTTTGACGGGGCGGATGCAGGAAATCAATCAGCGGATTGCCGCTGGATCGATCGTTTAAGGAGGTTGTATGGCACGGACGAAGAGCATTCCCGTCGAGGCATTGGCGTTGCCCGCTTTGAATGGGGCGATGTTGACGGCTGATCAGAACGCAATGGCGGTGCTTCACGCCTCGCACAGTGAAGAGCGGGACATGGTGAATCAGTTGTTGGGCCAGGCGCAGATGGCGGGCGTGTTTGAGGAGTTTTCCCGCACGGTGCGGACGTCGAAGTTGGCGTTTGTGAAGGAGAACAAGCTGTATCGGGGGATGGCCGGGCGTAAGAGTCCGCACGGTGCGGGGTTGCTGAGCGGGACGTGGGTTGAGTTTTGTGGGTTGTTGGGGCGCTCGGTTGATCAGGTAGATCGAGATATTGCGAACTTGCGGGCCTTCGGTGAGGAGGCGTTGGAGTCGATGTCGCGGATGGGGATTGGTTACCGAGAGTTGGGTCAATATCGGCGCTTGCCACAGGACCAGCAGGCGGCGCTGATTGAGGTGGCGAAGGCCGGCGATAAGGAGGCGTTTGTTGAGCTTGCCGAGGAGATTATTGCCAGGCACGCCAAGGAGAAGGAGGCACAGGGCCGGCGCCTTGATGAGTCGAGTGCTGATTACGCCGCGCAAGGTGAGGTGATGGCGAAGAAGAGTGTTGATTTGGATAAGGCCCGGCGGGAGTTGGAGTTAACACGTAAGCGGATTCAGGCGATGCCGGCGGATGAGGCGGCGAAGGCTTTACGTGGGGAGGTGGCGGCGATTGCTTATGAGGCGGAGGCCAGTGTGTTGGGGCCGTTGCGTGAGGGGTTTGCCAAGCTTGGGGCGCTGGCTGTTGACGGCGAGGATCACCGCGCTTTTAAGACCGGTCTGATTCGGCAGTTGGAGGTCACGCTGGGGACGGTTCGCAGTGAGTTCAATTTGGTCGATCAGGTGGATGGCGCCGCGGTCTGGCTGATGCCTGCGGAGGCCTGATTGATGAATCCGGTTCATATCGAGCAGTTGATGCAGGTTGCGCAGCGCGCTGATGCGGCAGCGCATGGCGAGCGTACGGCCATTTACCAGGCTGGAGCGTTGGCGCTGAGAGTGTCTATTTCTACCCTGCAACGCCAGTTGAAGGCGGTGCGTTTGGCTAAGCCGCGTAAGCGTCGCAGTGATGCGGGTTGTAGCGCGTTGCCGATTGAGGAGGCGCGGTTGATTTCGGCGGTGTTGCTGGAGTCGATCCGGGCGAACAATAAGCAGTTGTCGACGATTGTGCGGGCCGTTGAGCGCTTGCGCAGTAATCACCTGGTGGTGGCTGGCCGGGTGGATGAGCTGACGGGTGAGTTTCGGCCCTTGAGCCGTAGCGCTATCAGCCGCGCGTTGCGCGCTTATAAGTTGCACCCCGAGCAGTTGTTGCAGGACGCGCCGGCGGTGTCGCTGGCGAGTCAGCATCCCAATCATGTTTGGCAGATTGATGCGTCTATTTCGACGCAGTTTTATCTGGCCGATGACGGCGCTCGGGTGATGAATAAGGCTGAGTTTTACGACGGTAAGCCCGCCAATCTGAAGAAGATCGAGCGCCAGCGGCTGTGGCGGTATGTGATCACGGACCATACGAGCGGCACGCTGTATGTGGAGTATGTGTTGGGGGCGGAGTCGTCTGAGAATCTGTGCAGTGTGTTGATTAATGCGATGCAAAAGCGCAGTGAGTCCGACCCTTTTCATGGGGTGCCTTGGGTGTTGATGACGGACCCTGGGGCGGCGATGACCAGTGGAATGTTCCGTAATCTTTGCCGTGTTTTGTCGATTGATTTGATTATTAATCGGGCCGGTAATGCGCGGGCCAAGGGTCAGGTCGAACAGGCGCATAACCTTGTTGAACGGGAGTTCGAAAGTGCTTTGAAGTTTCAGGCGGCGAGCAGTCTGGAGCAGATTAATGCCTGGGCCGGTCGGTGGATGCGGTACTTCAATGCGACGTCTATTCATACCCGCACGCGCCGTACTCGGTATGGGGTTTGGCAGTTGATTTTGCCAGAGCAGTTGCGTCTGGCACCGAGTGTTGAGGTGTGTCGTGAGCTGGCGGTGAGTACGCCGGAACATCGCAAGGTGAGTAATTTGCTGCGGGTTTCGTTCCGCGCTGCGCAGTTTGATGTGAGTTCGGTGCCGGGGGTGATGGTGGGTGAAAAGCTGCTGGTCACTCGCAATTGTTGGCGCGATAAGGACTCGGCGATTGCGGTGCTGGTGGGCGATGACGGGCGTGAGCGGTATCACGTGATTGAGCGCGTTGGGGTGGATGCGTTTGGGTTTGCCGAGTCGGCCGCGATGATCGGTGAGCAGTTCAAGCGCCATTGCGATACGCCGGCCCAGGTGTCGCGCAAGGCGTTGGAGCAGTTGGCGACTGGCACGACGAATGAGGCCGATGCTCAGGCTGCTCGTAAGGCGAAGGCCGTGCCGTTCGGTGGGCTGATTGATCCACATAAACATGTGAATGACACGGTGCTGCCGGCTTATCTGCCACGGCGCGGCACTGCGCTTAATGTTGATGCACCTTCCGTTGAGTTTGTGCCGCTCAGTCATGTTGAGGCTGCGAAGTTGTTACGTCCGCGGCTTGGCCATCTTTGGACGGCCGAGACGTTTGGCTGGCTGCAGCAGCGTTTTCCGGAAGGTGTTCTTGAAGAGCAGCTGGAGGCCGTTGAGGCCGAGCTGAATCGACCCATTGAGGTCCTGCGTAAGCCGTTCAGCCTGGTTCGGGCGGTGGTTGGAGGTGAGTGATGTTGAAGCTTAAGAAGATTCTGCAGGCGGTTGGCCGACCTCAGTCGGCGTTGGCTCAGTCGCTGCGCCTGAGCGGTGCGACGGTGGCGCAGTTGGTGAACCACGGGCATTGGCCGCGCAGTCTAGACAGCGACGAATTACAGGGGCGTATTCGGGTGTTTTTGACTGAATCCGGCGCCAATGATGCCGCTATCGCCCATGCGTTTGATGAAGTGGACCCGCCGTGCGCCAACACGAAGGGGCCGGCCCTTTTGAATGAGCCGTCCAGGGAGGACGAATTGATGTTGCTGCCAAAGCAGACGTTACAGCCAACGACTCGTAAGGCCTTTGGTTTGTTTCGCGATCCGTTTGATGAGTTGCAGTGTGCCCAGGATATGTGGGTGAGCCCGGATATTCGGTATGTGCGTGAGGTGATGTATCAGACGGCGCGTCATGGTGGGTTTTTGGCGGTTGAGGGGGAATCGGGAGCCGGTAAGAGCACGCTTCGCCGGGATTTGGTGAATCGAATTGTTGAGAATACTGACCCGGTGATTGTCATTGAGCCTTATGTGTTGGCGTCTGAGGACAATGACACTAAGGGTAAATCGTTGAAGAGCACGCACATTGCCGAGTCGATGATGGCGGCTGTCTCGCCGCTGGCTAAGCCTAAGAGCAGCCCTGAGGCGCGGTTCGCTCAGTTGCATAAGGCGCTGAAGGAGTCGCATGCGGCCGGGTATCGCCATTGTTTGGTGATTGAGGAGGCTCATTGTTTGCCGATTCCGACGCTTAAGCACCTTAAGCGCATCTTGGAGTTGGAGGTGGGGTTCACTAAGTTGGTGAGCATTATCATGATTGGCCAGCCCGAGTTGGGGGTGAAGTTGAGTGAGCGTAATGCCGATGTACGTGAGGTGGTGCAGCGGTGTGAGCGGGTCACGCTGATGCCGGTTGATCATTCGCGCTTGAAGGAGTTTTTGACGTTCCGTTTTGACCGGGCGGGCAAAGCGCTCGGAGAGGTCATTGATGAGGGTGGTATTCAGGCGATTGCTGCGCGGCTATCTCAGCCAGCACGTCATGGAGGTAGGGATGTGACCGTGTCGCTGCTTTACCCCTTGGCAATCGGCAATTTGGTAATCGCGGCGATGAATCTGGCTGTTCAGCTTGGGGTGCCGATGGTGACTGCCGATGTCGTTAAGGGGGTGTGAGATGGATGCTTTGAATCTGGCGGGTGCACCGGTGGTTGAGCCGTTGAGTATTTTGACTGAGGCGTTCCCGGCGAGGCTTTCGGCTTTCAATGAGTTGACTCGTGAAATTCGTGAGGCCGGCGTTTCGATCAAGCTTTTGGTGTTTCTGGACAATAAGATTTTTATCGAACAGGACAGTGTTGAGCTGTTTATGGAGCGGTTCGGGTATCAGTTGCGGGGGATTCGCTATGCGCCTGCGGGGCAATCTACCTGCAATACAGTGACGGTTCGGGGCGTTGATGTGGCTTGGTTTACGTTGGTGAAGGAGCAGGATCAATGAGTCTGGCCCTGCTGCGGTGGTGGATGTATGAGTGACTTCCGAAGCAAGGGGCCGGAGCTGCTGGTTGATCTGACTGAACACGTGGCGGCTTCGCTGAAGGAGTTGGTGTCGATGGATGAGGGGTCTGCCCGTCATGTGGCCAAGGAGGTCGCCGATCGTATGGCGGCGCATTGGGGTGGTCAGAATGTGTATTTTCCGATGGGACTGGCGGGTAAGTTGAGTCGGCGGGATCGGCTGATTTACGAGGAGTTCAACGGCACCAATCAGAGCGACCTGGCGCGTAAGTGGGGGGTGTCGCTTCAGTGGATTTATAAGATTGTGAAGGCGGTGCGGAAAGATGAGATAGCGCGTCGTCAGGTCGATATGTTTGCCCCGTCAGGTGATGACTGAGCGGGGCTTTGTCTATTGCGTGGGGTGCAACGCTATTGCACGGGGTGTCCCGATTTGTGCCAGCCTATCCCGGAATGGACCGGATTTATCTCGCTTATACGTTGGGATTTATCTCAACCCTAAACACATGGGATGGGTTTACTCGAATGGTTGTGTGTCAGTTAGATCCACCCCTCACCCTAACCCTCTCCCCAGAGGGGCGAGGGGACTGATCGAGGTGTTCTTTCGATTTACATCGACCTGAAATATCGAGTCGAGCTCAAGTTTTGAAAAGCGTGGAGATCGGCTCCCTTTCCCCCTATCGCCACTGGGGAGAGGGCTGGGGGGAGGGGGGGGTTCATATGA
>NZ_LACH01000072.1 GCF_000968015.1 Pseudomonas fluorescens | reverse complement strand
CAATCGCCTGATCTTGCAGCCGACGGCCGAAGCCAATTTTTACGGAAAAAATGATCCTCAGCGCAGCATTGGCTCTGGACTGGCCAACACCGAGGTGGGTTTGCGGTTGCGCTATGAAATAGTCCGTCAATTCGCCCCCTATCTCGGTGTTTCCTGGAATCGTTCCTACGGAAAAACAGCAGACCTGGCCAGCGATGAAGGGGGAAAAACTAACGAGGCGAAATTCGTAGCCGGTATTCGGATGTGGTTCTGAGAGACTTGAGTAACGCCATACCGAATTTTGAATAACCGAGAAGTCGCTTTCTCCACTCTAGGGTAAGCACTTCTATTGAACCGAAGCAGCGGGATTGAACGCTCGAGTGAAGGATAGGCTTCTCCGAGGGTATCCCGACACAGCCAAGGCAAGAGGAAAAATTTATGACAGATAACTTCCGACTCTCAAGTCACTTTCTGCGTATCGCAACGTTCGCAGCGCTATTAATCGGTTCCACCGCTCAAGCAGCACAGGCACTGACAATCGATGTTCATCGAGATGCAAACTGCGGATGCTGCAAGAAATGGATTCAGCACCTTGAAGCCAATGGCTTCACCGTCGTTGATCATGTAGAAACCAACATGAGCGAGGTCAAGCAGAATCTCGGTGTTGCTCCACGACTCTCGTCCTGCCACACAGCAATGATCAATGGAAAGTTTGTTGAAGGTCACGTGCCCGCCGAGCAAATCATTGCGATGAGCAAACGTGACGACCTTCTCGGGATCGCCGTTCCTGGCATGCCGGCTGGATCTCCAGGCATGGAAGTCAACGGAAAACATGATGCTTACCAGGTAATAGGCCTGACCAAAGCAGGCACAGATCTGGTAATTGCTGAATACCCCGGAAACTAATCTGGCCCCTCAATCCTGCCCCTGCATGGTTAGCGTCATAGCCATGCAGCGGGACACATACTGTCCACTCCTCGCTCAGCAACACGCCAAGACAATGAGCTACTGCTGGCCGTCTCTCCTGCTGTTCCCCTCAACCCCACTCTATAACGCCCTCAACCAAACGATGCGCACGCAGTCGAAGTGAACATCGACGATGACTCTGCACCGTCAGTCTCAGTTATGAATGGAGATTGCCTGTCAACGGATCGAAAGATCCTAGATAGCAGGTTTACCAAGCGGGGCGAACACAGGTACTGACAACAGAACGTCCCGCCCTTATGTCAATCCACATAAAAAAGGCGCCACTAGGGCGCCTAAGCCGCCTCCCAAACCAAAGGAGAAACAAGGAGACGGGGTGTACCTGGTTAGTCGAACAATTGGTGCCGCAGGTTAGCGCTCGTTAAAGCAGTTGCAGTGGGTACTCGACAATCAGTCGGACCTCATCCAAATCAGATTCGAAATCGGTAGCACGCGTGGTTGCTTGGCGAACACGCAGAGACATGTCCTTCAGAGAGCCTGACTGGATGATGTACTTAGCCTCAATGTCTCGCTCCCAACGCTTTTGGTCTTGCAATGGCGCTCCATCTGCCCCGCGACGCATGTACACACTGTTCGCGTTGGAATAATCAGCGTCCCACCCCTTTGCGTAGCGAGTCATGAAGCTTAGGCCCGGAATGCCGAAAGCTTGCATATCCAGGTCGTAGCGTAGTTGCAAGGATTGCTCTTTCGGTGAGTTGAAGTCGCTGTACTGGATGGAGTTATCCAGAAAAATCGAGTCCGATAGGCGCAGGTAATCGAAGTCGTCATTGCCGTTGCTGCGTTGATAGCCAACGGTCACCGTGTGGACGCCGAATTTGACCCCGGTTTTGCCGCTCCAGATATTGTTATCAAAGCTGCCTAGGAGTTTTTTACCCTCGTCGACCGCGCGATAGTAGTTAAATCCACCGATCAACGCGACGTTGTCTGAGAGCGGGTAACTAAGGGAAGTGCCAGCGTAATACTGATTCCAAACGTCCTTGAATTGGCTGGTGTAAAGACTGACACCAACGAACTCATTGACGGTGTAATCCCCCCCCCAGGTAAGCAATCCACGGAGCATCAACAGCACCGGCATAGAAAGTCGAAAAACCATCACGCATGCTGCTGGAGTTGGGTTGGCTCATCGCATGCAGCCGGCCCCCCTGAATGGTCAGGTCTTTAATGCTGGTATTGGTGAACGTTGCCCCCTTAAAGCTCTCTGGCAGCAGTCGAGAGTCGCCATACGCCAAGACAGGCGTGGATGGAAATACATCTCCTATTTTGACCACCGTATCCATAAAGCGAGCCTTCGCAGCTCCGCCTACTTTTGAGTAAGAGTCTTCAGGTTGGCCTTTGCTGTTATAGGGCATGACATCCACTGAGCTTCGAGCCCCCGAGCGCCCATCACCCGAATCAAGCTTGAGTCCTACCATTGCAAATGCATCAATGCCGAACCCGACGGTGCCTTCGGTGAAGCCAGACTCAAAGCGCCCGATAATCCCATGAGCCCATTCTTCAGCGTAGCCATTGCCTGCGGGACTTGACTGGCCCTTTCGATAGTCACGATTGAAGTAGAGATTACGATTGAGAAGACTAAAGGTGCTCCCTTCAATGAACCCCTCAGGTTTTTGCTCAACGGCCACTGCAACTTGCCCCATGCTCATGCCAAGGGCAATGAGAGAAAGACCATAAAAGCCATTATTGTTCATTTAACACTCCAGGCTTTAGCTTGGCAGAGTTTCTTTATGAAATATTTTTATCATTATAAAAAGCCACCGGCACGTAGGTATTCCCCCTACGTGCCGGCAGACATAATTTCATATAAAAGATAACTCCAGCGTGACCTGAAAATTACTTCTATGTCAGCAAACAGAAAGCAGATTTAACTCTATACCGAAAAATCAGATGCAGATAGACTCCATTGACCTAGCTTCCATGCGGGCAGTTGGTACCCATAACCTTGTACTCCACGGTATTGAGCTTGCCAGTCGAGTCTTCATAGGTCATGCGAGAAGGTGCAACACTACAGGTTTTGTTGGCTTGCGTGACACTGACGACTTTCTGAATATCGAGGTTCATACCATATTCATAATGAACAATTTCAGGGATGGACTTACCATTTTTTAAGGCGAATTGCTCCATCGCCTGTTGGTTCTCTTGCATCATCCGACCATAAACGCGATCACCGCCTCCCTCAGCCATGGCCAATGACGACAAGGCCAAAATAGTGACAGCAAAAATTGCTTTGAATGTTTTCATGATTATCTCCTGGTTCTCACTAACTTCTGACTAGAGAATAACCAATGATACCTTTCAGGAAGCTGCCACCAAGATTACTATCTCGTAAGGTGCTCCACTGTAAGTGAGCACGATTAGGACAATAAGCATCGGCACGATAGCCATCAGATGGCTCACCAGGTCACTCTTAGCGGCAAAATTGTTACATCATCCTGACAATCGAGTACCGGAATGACATGGGAAATGGATGATTGGGCTTATGCATAAGCAACGACAAAAACTGAAATCTATTTAGGTAGGTGTTGATTCTTTTTAATCGGCGCCACTACTTAGCAGTACGGAGAACAAAACAGATGAAACAGTTAAGACGCTTGTGAACCGGTTCATGACTTGCTTCCACACTTGCCTGCCTTGCCTCAATGCCTGGCTGCCGGTAGCGATTGGATCAAAGCCACTTTCAGAGCGGCGTCACATCGCTTCGGCATGCCTGGGTAACCCGATAGAAATCAGTGCTGCGAGCAGCACGAAGGCGCTCGATATCCATAGGCACGCACCCAGCCCATACACCTGATAAACCCAGCCGGAGAGCACCGTGCCGATGAGCCGGCCCATGGCGTTGGACATGTAGTAAAAGCCCACATCCAGCGACACACCGTCTTCCTTGGCATAGGACACGATCAGGTAGCTGTGCAGCGATGAGTTCACCGCGAACAGCGCACCAAAGACCATCAACCCGCCAAGCAGCACCGTCTGCTGCGACAAACCAGTGTTCAACCCGAGCGCAATGGCCGCAGGCAAGCCTGCCAGAGCCAGTGCCCACAGAAATGCCGCACGACCATCCGGTACGTGTCCACGTTTCTTACCGGTAATGTTAGGCGCGAAAGACTGCACGATGCCGTAGCCAATTACCCAGGCAGCAAGGAAGCCGCCAACCTTCCAGAAGTCCCAGCCGAAGACGCTGCTCAGGTACACCGGCAAGGCCACTACAAACCAGACATCGCGGGCGCCGAACAGGAACATTCGGGCTGCTGAGAGGATATTGATCGCCCGGCTCTTGGACAGGATGTCGCGAAATTTTGGCTTGGCTTTGGCCTTGCCCAGGTCCTTCTTCAACAGGATCAAGCTGCTGATCCAGATCAGCGCCAGGACACCCGCCATGGCCAGCAAGGCGCCTTTGAAGCCGATGAGTGCCAGCAAGGCTCCACCAAGAAAGAAGCCGACACCCTTGAGTGCGTTCTTCGAGCCGGTGAGGATCGCCACCCACTGGTAGAGCTTGCCCTGTTGCCCATCCGGAACCAGAAGCTTGATGGAGCTTTTGGCGCTCATCTTGTTCAGGTCTTTGGCAATCCCCGACAGCGCCTGAGCGCCCATCACCCAAGGGATGGTCAGCCAAGCCACAGGAACCGACAGCATCAACAGCGCTGCAACCTGGAGGCCCAGCCCGATGTTCATGGTTCGGTTCAGACCCAGCCGAGCGCCGAGGTAGCCACCCACCAAGTTAGTGATCACGCCAAAGAGCTCGTAAAACAGAAACAATGCCGCGATTTGCAGTGGGCTGTAGCCCAACGCGTGAAAGTGCAACACCACCAACATGCGCAAGGCACCGTCGGTGAGGGTGAAGGCCCAATAGTTACCCGTGACGAGCAAGTACTGCCGTACTTCCGGAGCGAGGGCTGACAACGCTTTCATGACCGCTCCTTAGACTGCCAGACCGACCATTCTGGCCAGCTCGACGGTGCGGTTGGCATAGCCCCATTCGTTGTCGTACCAAGCATAGAGTTTGACCTGGGTGCCATTGATGACCATGGTCGACAGCGCATCGATAATCGATGAGCGAGGGTCGGTACGGTAGTCGATGGACACCAGTGGACGCTCCTCGAATCCAAGAATGTCTTTCAGCTCGTTCTCGGAAGCGTCCTTGAGGAACTGATTTACCTCTTCGACAGTAGTGGCCCGTTCAACTTCAAAGACACAGTCAGTCAGCGAAGCGTTGGCCAGCGGCACGCGTACGGCGTGACCATTCAGGCGTCCACGCAACTCTGGGAAGATTTCGGCAATGGCGGTAGCCGAGCCGGTACTGGTTGGAATCAGACTCATGCCGGAAGCACGCGCCCGACGCAGATCCTTGTGCGGTTGATCGAGGATGCTCTGAGTGTTGGTCAGGTCGTGGATAGTGGTGATCGAACCGTGGCGAATGCCCAGCTTCTCGTGGATGACTTTCACCACTGGCGCGAGACAGTTGGTGGTGCACGACGCCGCAGTGACGATGCGATGTTCCGCCGCATTGAACAGCTGATGGTTGACGCCCATGACGACGTTCAACGCGCCTTTTTCCTTCACGGGGGCGCAGACCACCACACGCTTAACGCCCTGATCCAGGTAGGCCTGCAACACCGCCACGGTTTTCATCTTGCCGCTAGCTTCAATCACCAGATCGCAGCCCGACCAATCGGTGTCGGCAATCGCTTTGTTCGCGGTCACCTTGATGCGCTTGCCGCCAATCACCACCTGATCACCTTCTGCGCTGGCTTCGTTGTGCCAACGACCATGCACAGAGTCGAAGTTGATCAGGTGCGCATGGGTTACTGCATCGCCTGCCGGATCGTTGATCTGCACGAACTCAAACTCTGGCCAGCTCCAGGCTGCTCGCAGAGCGAGGCGACCGATCCGACCAAAACCATTGATGCCAACTTTGATAGTCATGTTGTTGTGCTCTGTATCTGTAGTCAGTGGGAGTTCGACTGGGTGTCGAACTGGCCTATGTATTCGATATGGGCAGGATGTTGAATGGCGCGTGGACGCAACGACTGAACATCGCGGATGGCATCGCTGAATGGCACACCACTCTCGATCAACAGTTGAGCGGCGACCAAACCGGTACGGCCCGAGCCGCCCTTGCAATGGATGGCGATGGTTTTCCCTTCGGTCAGCAGCTGCTTGAGTCGCGGATGGTGCTGCTCCCATGCGGCTTTGAATGCTTCGCCAGGCGCTTGATCATCTTCTACGGGCAGGTGAAACCACTCGATGCCGAGCATTTGGCACTCTTCGGGCAGCAGGTCGATCTCGTTCTGGAGCAGCTCCTCGGTCGGCATCAGCGTCAGCAACGCCGATGCGCCTGCATCCTTAAGGGTTTGCAACGCCTCGAAAGGCCGGGTGCCCTTCGTGCCCGGGCACGGGGTGAAGATCAATTGGCCATTAAACTGTGCCAGGGGTAGTACGGAATATGGGTGTTGTTGCACGGTGAAAAATCCTCAGATGGAGCGCTGATTGACACGTTTCATGAGTTCTTCCGCTGACTCTTTGCGTTCGGAATAACGATCCACCAGATAGTCCTGACGGTCGCGAAGCAGCAGCGTGAATTTCACCAACTCTTCCATCACATCAACGACACGGTCGTAGAACGGAGAAGGCTTCATCCGGCCGTTGTCGTCGAATTCCATATAGGCCTTCGGCACAGAGGATTGGTTGGGGATGGTGAACATGCGCATCCAACGTCCCAGCACTCGCAGCTGATTGACCACGTTGAATGACTGCGAACCGCCGCACACCTGCATGACGGCAAGGGTTTTGCCTTGGGTCGGGCGTACCGCGCCCATGGCCAGCGGCACCCAGTCGATCTGAGCCTTGAACACTGCGCTCATGGAGCCGTGACGTTCTGGAGAGCACCAGACCTGCCCCTCGGACCACAGCATCAGCTCGCGCAGTTCCTTCACACGAGGATGATCGTCGGGGGCGTCATCTGGCAGCGGCAAACCTGACGGATTGAAAATCCGCACCTCGGCGCCGAAGTGCTCCAGCAGTCGAGCGGCCTCCTCGACCAGCAGGCGACTGAAGGAGCGCTCACGGGTCGATCCGTACAGCAGCAAAATACGCGGCTTGTGGGTGGAGGTCTTCTCAATGCCTAGTTTGTCAGCCGATGGGAGATCAACCAGTTCGGTATCGAGTTGAGGGAGATGGTCATCAAACATAGTCTTTGTCCTGCGCAACGGCGCTTTTGGATTCATCGAACCAGCGGCGTTTCAACCAGAGGGCCACACCGACCAGGGAAATCAGTACCGGCACTTCCACCAGCGGACCAATCACCGTGGCGAAAGCGACCGGGGAAGCCAGGCCGAAAGTGGCAATGGCCACGGCAATCGCCAGTTCGAAGTTGTTGCTTGCAGCTGTGAAAGCCAATGCGGTGGTGCGCGGATAGTCAGCCTTGAGCAGCTTGCCCATCCAGAAGCTAATGAAAAACATCACCACGAAGTAGATCGTCAGAGGGATCGCAATGCGCAATACATCCAGCGGCAATTGCAGCACCACATCCCCTTTGAGGCTGAACATGGCCACGATAGTCAGTAGCAGCGCCACCAGCGTTAGCGGGCTGATCTTTGGAATGAAGCGCTCCTGAAACCAGGCTTCACCTTTACGGGCGATGAGAATCTTGCGGGTCAGGAAGCCTGCCAGGAACGGCACACCCAGGTAGATCAGGACCGACTCGGCAATGCTGACAAAGCTGGTCTCAATCACACTGCCTTCCAGCCCGAACAGCGGCGGCAATAGCCCCAGAAAGATCCAGGCATACACGCTGAAAAACAGGATCTGGAAGATGCTGTTGAACGCCACCAGCCCAGCGACGTACTGATTGTTGCCACCCGCGATCTGATTCCAGACCAGCACCATCGCGATGCAACGCGCCAAGCCGATCAGGATCAGGCCGGTCATGTATTCCGGCTGGTCCCGCAAGAAGATGATCGCCAGTGCGAACATCAACACCGGGCCAATGACCCAGTTCTGGACCAAAGACAAAACGAGGATGCGCTTGTCCTTGAAGACTTCCGGCAGTTCCTCATAACGAACCTTGGCCAGAGGCGGATACATCATCACCATCAAGCCGATAGCAATGGGGACGTTGGTTGTGCCCACAGAAAGACTGTTGAGCCACTGCGGCCAGCCTTCGAACAGGCTCCCCAAACCGATGCCCAAGGCCATGGCGAGAAAAATCCACAGGGTCAGGTATCGGTCCAGGAAGGAAAGGCGGCTTTTACTCATGATCATTGCTCCTGTGGTTACAGCGTGCCAATCAGGGCCAGCTCTGCCTTGAGCTGTTCGGCACTCAGTTGCGCAAGCGGTAAGGCCAGGAAGGCCTCAATACGGGTTCTGACCTGCTCCAAGGTGGCTTCAAAAGCCGCCTCGATCTCTTCTTGAGTTCCGTGGTATTCCGAAGGGTCCGCCAGCCCCCAGTGGGCTTTGGTGGCGGGTCCAAAAAATACCGGGCAGGCTTCACCAGCTGCCTTGTCGCACACCGTGATGACGAAATCAGGTGCCAAATTCACATGGACATCGCTGGACTTACTGAACAGCCCGAGCGTCGACATACCAGCGTTTTCCAACGTCTTGAGACTCAGCGGATGCACTTCGCCTTTGGGCTGACTGCCCGCGCTGTAGGCTTTCATGCCTTCCGGTGCCAAGTGATTGAAGACCGCTTCACAGAGGATGCTGCGACAGCTATTGGCAGTGCAGAGGAACAGGATTTTCATCGAGCGATCTCGTAGTCGAAGGCGGAATCAGGCTATCGAGCTTTCACAGCAGGCGAGTGCCCGTTCAGGACGGTCGCCCATTTCATCAAGGCGTTTGGCGTCAGGGCTCAACCAATGCTTGTTGCTTTCAAGCACAGTGGTCAGCACTTGATGGACCCAATCGGGGAGATTCGGGTGCAGTCGGTAATACACCCATTGACCTTGCCGACGGTCCGACAACAGACCGCAACTGCGCAGCTGCGCGAGGTGTCTGGAGACTTTCGGCTGACTCTCATTCAACGCGCAGGTCAGCTCGCAAACACAAAGCTCTCCTTCACGAGTGATGAGCATCATCGTGCGCACCCGAGTGTCGTCAGCCAGGCATTTGAAAACAGTGGTCGGTGTCAGATGGTCAGCCATATCGTTTCTCAGTGTTTGTTTTTGACCAAGACGAACATCTTGATGCGCTCATGAATTTCGTGAAGGGTGTGACGGAAGGCATCGGGTTTGGTACTGGTCACCGGGTCCTCAAAACTCCAGGCCAATGCCTCACCGGCTCCAGGTAAAGACAGGCATTCCGCTGCGGCTTTATCACACAAGGTGATGACGTAATCGAAACGCTCACCACGAAACTCGTCTATCGACTTGCTACGTAATCCTTCAGTGCTCACACCGATGTGGGAAAGCGCCTCGAAGGTGCGCGGATCTACTTGAGTCGGAGTTGTGCCGGCGCTGAACGCCTCGAAATGCTCCGAATCGGTATGCCTCAGCAACGCTTGGGCCAACTGGGAGCGTGCAGCGTTTGCAGTACAGACGAACAAGACACGGGCTTTGCTGGTCATTGTGAAGCCTCAGCTCATATGCGGTTTAACGAATATATGTTTTCTCGCATAGAAGGTAAAGCTTCTGCGACAGAATGATTCCGCGATAGCCCAACTTATGCCGAGCAGAAACGGGAAAATGCCCATAATTTCTGGGTTAGCAGGAGATTCACTCGGCAGAAACCTTTAGAGATATTCGGAAAAATACATATACGAATTATGTAATGCGCATGGCATTCACGCAGAAATAGCCTCACTCCTGTACGCGAAACTAGGAGACAGACGAACGAAAAAACTGACGATTACACCGCTTTGCTGCGGAACTGATGAGATTTGATGCCTTGCACAGCTCGTCCTTTAATGGCGGAGTTCAGGACAGCCAATACGTCACGCCCCAAACAATGGCGATCCATATAGAACTCAACACTAAAAGGAGGCCGATAAAGCACTTCTCGCTCATGGGGAATGCCTGCGAATCATTCTGCTGAATCCGTGGTTTTATATACCGGATGGTCAGGCTGAAGCACGGTAGCCACCGCGATAACAAGGTCATCCAGTGACCATGACCTATGCAAATAGATCGTAGAAACCGGCACTTGGATAGGATCGGTCAGATAGTCGGAAGTGAGAATGGAACGGATGATGGGCCATTTACTATGGACCATTTCAATAAACTCGATGCCTTGAATCTGTCCCGGCAGGCTCTGATCCACAATCACGAGCGGGCATTGAACACGGCTTTCTAGTAGGTGGGTCAGCGCGCCCCTCCGGTATCCGCGCAATCGGCACGCGTCTGGTGGAAAAAATCGCAGGCGGTGTCAGTGACCTCACAGGCTTGTGACTCAACTCAAGATGGACCAGCTGCGCGCTGATCACAATTTACTTAACCACGCACAAGCAATTCAGATTGGTTTGACCGATATTACGTCGAAATACCGAAATTTCTTTTTTTTAGCTTCATTTTTGGCATCTTATTCGGCAACAAGCGTGCTCAAGGTATTCGCATCGTAGATAAACACTTCTACATCGCCTTCAAACTCCCTCGTAACGTGCAGGGTAACCCGAAGCTTCGGAGAGAGAGAGTTAGCAAAGGATCTCGGCTTTGGGCTAGGCTCAGCTTTTGAGGCGACCTCCGGTTCAGGCTTTTCCGTGGAAAGCTGTGGATCCGATTGGTTTGATGAGCCAAACAGGGCCAGGCGCATTTCTTCCTCACTCAGTTCTGCCATCATCTGGAATTCTCTCGTTGCTTAAGAATGGGACATTCTACACAAGGCTTCGCGATTTCAGTCCGATCGACCAGGAACGAACGCCTCCTTTTGCATGGTGATCAAACATAATCGTCTGCGGTACGACGATACTGCTTTGGAGTCCCAGAGGGGCGACCTGACTTGCCAATATGTATCGATGATCGCACGTCCGATATCGTTGATAACGGCTGCCGGCTCGAGTTAATGATGCATGGAGGTAAAGAAAAAAATTACAACCAAAAGAATGAGACAAACCGAGGCGGCCAAAACAATGACTCTTTCATCCATGGGGGAACTCCTAAAATATTTCTGAAAATCTGACCCCGCACGCAAAAATGTCTCACGGATCTTCAGACTTGAGCGGCTTCGTGACTAGCCACGCCACCCAAATTTAGCACCCCCCGGCGAGGTGGGGATGATTTGTGATCTTGCCGGGACTCCGTCCCCGACAGAGTTCGCATCTGCGCCTCCTGTTCCAAGGCATGGATGTTAGGTAGCACCATCTGCGCCAACGATCCTTTTGCCAGCTTGCTTGCTCATTCAAATTAAATACCTACGATCCTGGGGGATCGACACGCTCCATTGAGGCTGCACATCAAGAACATTCTGGCAGTAGCGTTTATGCAACATGCTGCGTGTGAATGCGATGTTTTGCGCTGCAGGTCATGAAGCGCTCATGGAAACGAACGTAGCAAACAAGAGCTACGCATTGGCTGGTGGATCGCACGCAAGCCAATTTTATAAAGAGAGCAGATAAACATTACAATATTGTAATTTTCCAGTCATGTCCACGTTATCCTCAGATTGCAACGATACAGCTCGGCGACGATACGGGAGGCGCAACCTGCTTCCCGTAAACAATAATTCCAGCCGAAGAGCTTTCTAGTTCTGCCGAACCTAAGGAGTGATGGATGAATAACAACACAAAATTTTCGATGGCCGCATTGGCAATCGTTGTCAGTTCTGGCCCTTCCGTGGTATTTGCGGAGGAGAAGGCCGAAGGGTTTATAGAAGGCAGCAGCCTTACGGTTCTTAACCGAAACTACTACTTCAATCGTGATCACCGCAACGGTCAGTCGAGCGCGACAGGCAACGGGTATTCCGAAGCGTGGGCACACGCAATCATCAGTAAATTCGAGTCCGGTTTTACTCAGGGCACCGTGGGTGTCGGTGTTGACGCGTTCGCCATGATCGGATTGAAACTCGACACGGGTGACGGCCGTAATGGTGGCCAAAGTTCGTTCAACGTACTCCCTGTCAATAGCGACGGAGAGGCACGGGACGAATACACCAAAGTAGGTGGTGCGGCTAAAGTTCGTGCTTTTGACACCGTAGTGAAAGTCGGTGATGTATTTCCGGCCAACCCTGTTGTCGCTGCTGGTGATTCGAGACTTCTGCCGGAAAGCTTCCGTGGTGTGACGGCGACCAATACTAGCATTGAAGGTTTGACAGTTCAGGCGGGTCGCCTTCACTCTATGAGTCAGCCGACTTCCAGTAATATGCGCGACAACTTCGCGACCTTCTATGCAGGCCCAGTCAACTCGCCGTGGGTCGGCTACTTTGGCGGTGACTATAACCTAAACAAGAACGTAATCGTCAGCCTCTATTCCAGCCGCCTCAAAGACGCTTGGAATCAATACTATGCTGGCACGGGGTTAAATTACGCATTGACGGATGAGCTTTCCGTATTCGGTGGGGTGAACTACTACAAGGCCGTCGACGAAGGAAAAAAACTTTTAGGTGAGTTCGATAACAATATCTGGAGTGCTAAAGTCGGCGTGAAGTATGGCGCCCACTCGGTTGCACTGTCTCACCAACGAAATAATGGTAATGACGACTTCGACTACCTGCGTCAATCTGATTCAATTTTTCTTGATAACTCAATCCAGTACAGCGACTTCAACTCGCCGAAAGAGCGCTCCTGGATGGCTCGCTATGACCTCGACATGACCACGTATGGCGTGCCAGGGTTGTCGTTTATGACACGTTACGGCCGTGGCACCGACGCCGATTACTCGAACGCTAACGCGACGTACATGCGACGCGATGCCGACGGAAATCCGCTGACCGATCAGAAACGCTGGGAACGCGACATCGAGGCAAAATACGTCGTTCAGACAGGTACTTTGAAAGACATGTCTTTCCGCCTGCGGCAGGCGACCATTCGCTCAACCGCATTTGAGTCGGATCTGGATGAAGTACGTGTGATTGTTGAGTATCCACTGGCTATTCTGTGACATTGAGCGGGATGACCCGCTCTCGGAGCATCCCGCCCTTTGAAAGTTACAAAAATGTCATTTTTCAATCATCTTCACGTTAGGTTACGTTTTTTATACTTATCGTGAGTTAATAGAATTCTAGCTAGCGCATCTAGCTCGGATTCTATAGATGAGTAACTAGTCTGCGAAAGTCTGAACTCAATGCTGTTCAGTTGTAATATCCGCTCACCTTTGGAAGCTCCTTTGCTCCTTTGGAAAAGGTGAATTTTTAAGACGTCCTCCGGGACGTCTTTTTTTGGCCTGTCAAAACTTGAGCAAATAAAAAACGCCCGACACCTTTGAATAACGAGGTGGATCGCGCGTTAATGATTCTTCCGATAGCAACGCAGATATTAGCCGCCTTGTTTACGGCAGTCTCCAGCGACCGTGTAAGTGATCGTATTTAGCTGTCCTTCGGAATCTTCATAAGTCATTGCAGCGGGCACCACTGCGCAGACTTTCGCAGGCCTCACCACACTTATCACCTTTACAACATCCACCTTCATCCCGTACTCGTATTCTTTCGCCACCGGAGCGCTCTTTCCCTGGCTAATTGCATACTGTTCCATCGCTTTGGCATTAGCCGTCATCATTTTTTCAAAGGCCTTGTCTCCTCCCCCTTCCGCTAATACGAAAGAGGAAAACGCCAAAGCTCCAGCGAAAGTAATAATGTTCATGAACTTCATATCTTGCACCTCATATATTAGCTGTTACAAGGATATCAATTCGGACATTGCGACGGCGTGGCGCCTGAATTACGAATGTGTAATAAAGTCGCCAAAAAAAACCGCCACCGGAAACCGGAAGCGGTTTTTTATACGCGGTACCACTACATTTCACCTGTCTCATCTTTAGCATCACTTGACACCACGGGTTCACTCTTTCCTTCTTTAGCTACGTATTTCCCCATTGCCACATCCGTTGCTGCCATCATTTTTTCGAAGGTTCTGTCCCCACCACCTTCGGCCAAAGCAACTGAAGAAAGGATTAAAGCGCCTGCAAGAGCACAGATTTTAGCAATTTTCATACTGATACCTCATATATTTAACGCTATTAGGGTATCAATTCGAACCTATCAACACGGTGGCACAAAGATTACAGATTCGTTATGTAACTTGCGTAAAAAAGCCCACTATCGAATCTCGATAGTGGGCTTGAAAGCCAAAGAACTATACGGCTGCTATTTTGTTGTCTTCGGCTTCATCCTCATCTCGACGGTGCGCCCAGTGATAAAGCGCAGGCAATATCAGCAGAGTCAATGCAGTTGAGGATAGGATGCCCCCGATCACTACGGTAGCCAGTGGTCTCTGGACCTCTGCCCCCGTTCCGGTGGCCAGCGCCATCGGGATAAAACCAAGGGAGGCCACCAAAGCGGTCATCAACACTGGGCGCAACCGTGTCAAAGCCCCTTCATTGATCGCAGAACTCAACGAATGTCCTTCCTCCCGAAGATTGCGGATGAACGCAATCATCACCAGACCATTCAGCACCGCCACGCCTGACAACGCGATGAAACCAACACCTGCCGAGATCGACAGCGGGATGTCTCGGAGCCATAAAGCCATGACTCCGCCCGTCAGAGCGAATGGAATACCGGTGAACACCAATAGGCCATCCTTGAGGTTGTTGAACATCATGAACAAGAGTGCGAACACCATGAGCAGGGCCACCGGGACGACAATTTGTAGTCGCTTGGCAGCGGATTGGAGCTGCTCGAATTGCCCACCCCAGGTGGTCCAATAACCGACCGGGATCTGCACCTCTTTATCAATGGCCTTACTGGCCTCCTGTACAAATGAGCCGATATCCCGTCCACGCACGTTGGCGCTGACGATCACCAGACGCTTGCCGTTTTCACGGCTGACCTGGTTTGGTCCCAGCACCAGATCGAGGCTCGCCACTTCTGAAAGAGCAATAAACCCGATCTGATCGGCATTGCTGTTAAGCAGCGCCGGTACCGGGATTAGCAGTGTGGACAATCCCTCGAGATCCTTACGCATGGCATCGGATAAACGCACCACCATGTCGAAGCGGCGGTCTCCTTCATACATCGTACCGGCTTGACGGCCACCGACCGCCACCCCAATGGTGTCTTGTACGTCGCCTACGTTCAGACCGTAACGGGCGGCTTTATCACGGTCGATGTTGATGGTCAGTACCGGCAGCCCCGACGTTTGCTCGACCTTGACCTCGGAGGCGCCATTGATTTTCTGCATGGACGCGGCAATTTTTGCAGCGGTGCTGTTAAGCACAGCCATGTCATCACCGAAGACCTTCACCGCCACATCACTGCGCACGCCTGAAATCAGCTCGTTAAAACGCAGTTGAATAGGCTGAGAAAGCTCATAGTTGCTTCCGGGCATCGCGGCTGTAGCTTTTTGGATATCGGCTATCAACGCCTCCCTGGATTTATTCGGATCAGGCCATTGATTCTTCGGCTTGAGCATCACATAGCTGTCAGAGATGTTTGGTGGCATTGGATCGGAGGCGATTTCTGCTGTACCAGTACGAGCAAACATCCGCTTGACCTCAGGTACCTTTGCCAACACAAGGTTTTCAAGACGTTGCTGCATTTCTACCGATTGCGTCAGGCTGGTACCTGGTACACGCAATGCTTGCAACGCGAAATCCCCTTCACTGAGACTCGGCACAAACTCGCTGCCCATTCGACTAGCGACCACACCGCACACCGCGATAATGCCTAGTGCTATGGCGAATGCCAGTGATCGATGGCCCATGACCCATTCTAGCGCCGGGGCATACACCCGACGGGCGCCACGCATGATGATGTTCTCTTCTTCCTTGACCTTGCCGGTGACGAACATCGCAATCGCCGCCGGGACAAAGGTCACCGACAACAGCATTGCGCCGAGCAAGGCGATCACTACGGTAAACGCCATTGGGTGAAACATTTTTCCTTCGACGCCGGTGAGGGCAAAAATCGGCAGGTACACGACCATGATGATCAGCTGGCCGAAAATCAACGGTCGGCGTGCTTCCTTGGCCGCCGCGAACACTTCGTGAAAGCGTTCGGAGCGGGTGAGGATGCGTCCGTGGTGTTGCTGCGCATGGGCTAGACGTCGGATGGCGTTTTCGACAATCACAACCGCGCCATCAACGATGATGCCGAAGTCAAGAGCTCCGAGGCTCATCAGGTTCGCGCTGACCTTGTTAGTGAACATGCCGGTGAATGTGAATAGCATCGCGAGCGGGATAACCATGGCAGTGATCAGCGCGGCGCGAATGTTGCCAAGGAACAGGAACAGAATCGCGATTACCAGGATCGCACCTTCAATCAAGTTCTTCTTAACGGTGGCGATCGCCTTGTCCACCAAATTGGTACGGTCATAGACGGTGACTGCTACCACCCCTTTTGGCAGTGAGCGGTTGATTTGTTCAAGTTTGCTGGCAACTGCCTGGGCTACGGTGCGGCTGTTCTCACCGATCAGCATGAAGACTGTGCCGAGCACCACTTCACGACCGTTTTCGGTCGCGGCCCCCGTGCGCAACTCACGGCCGATGTCCACGGTTGCGACGTTCTTGACGCGGATGGGCGTGCCGTCGACGTTGGCCATGACAATATTGGCGATATCGTCGGTGGTAGCTACTTGGCCGGGTGCGCGAATTAGTAACTGTTCGCCACTGTGCTCGATGTAACCGGCACCGACGTTGGCATTGTTGCGCTCCAGCGCTGTAACAAGGTCAGTCAGTGTAAGCTTGTAAGCCGCCAAGCGTTTTGGATCGGGCGCAATCTGGTACTCCTTGGCGAACCCACCAATGGTATTGATTTCGGCGACCCCGGGAACATTGCGCAGCTGAGGTTTGATGATCCAGTCTTGGATCACCCTCAGGTCGGTCGGCGTATAGGGACTGCCGTCCTCCTTGACTGCACCTTCTTCAGCCTCGACCGTCCACAGAAAAATTTCACCCAGGCCGGTTGAGATCGGCCCCATGACGGCTTCCACGCCCTCGGGCAGTTGCTCCTTGGCCACCTGCAACCGTTCGTTGACCAATTGCCGGGCGAAGAACAGGTCAGTGCCTTCCTTGAAGATCACTGTGACTTGCGACAAACCTGAGCGTGACAGCGAGCGAGTTTGTTCTAGAGCCGGCAAACCAGCCATTGCAGTTTCGATGGGAAACGTGATGCGCTGCTCGGTCTCCAGGGGTGAAAAACCTGCGGCACCCGTGTTGATTTGCACCTGGACGTTGGTGATATCGGGAACAGCATCGATCGGCAGCTTCTGGTAGCTGGCTATACCGAGGCCGGCCATGAGGAAAACCGCGAGCAGCACGATGATGCGCTGCTCGATGGCAAATTGGATCAGGCGTTCGAACATGAGAACCTTCTCGTGGAAGTGGCGGATCAGTGGGCGTGTTCAGCCGAGGCTTTACCCAGTTCTGATTTCAGAATGAAACTGCCGGCAGCGGCGACTCGAACACCGGGTTCCAGCCCCTCCGTGATCTCGACCAGACCCGCCGAGCGGCCGCCTGTCTCCACTGGCTGAGCCTTAAACCCGTCGTCCGTCCGAACGAAAACAGTTTGCTTGTCCTCGACGGTCTGGATAGCCGCTTCGGGTACAGCGACTTTTGTTTGCCGAGTATCAGTGTCAACCTGCACAGTCACGAATAGCCCGGGACGCCATGCACCTTGTGGATTGGCCAAGGTCACGCGGACCGTGGCAGTACGGGTTTGCTCACCCAACAAACTGCCGACATAGGCCACGGTTCCAGTGACTTCGGCATTCAGTTCCGGCGCACTGACCGTGACCGACTTGCCCACCAGTACCTTGTTCAAATCCTTTGGCGAGACACCAAAGGTCACCCATACACGCGACAAGTCGGAAAGGGTGAAGGCATTAGTGGTTTCGCTGACAACCTCACCGAGGCCCAAGTGTTTCTCAACCACTACGCCGTCGAACGGCGCACGCAATTCATATCGGTTACCCCCGCTGGCCACCGAGCTGCCACTGAGTACGCTAATTTTTTGTCGAGCATTGCTGAGGGCGATTTCGGCTTCTTGCAAAGCCTGGCGGGCTTGCAAGAAATCCTGTTCGGCAGAGATTTTGTCCTGCCATAACTGTCGCTCACGCTCGTAGGTAGTGCGGGCTAACTCAAGACGACGTTGCGCCGCGGCTTGTTCACTACGTTGATCAGAAATTTGTTGGCTGGCGATCACGGCCAGCAACTGGCCTTTTTTCACCGGCTGACCAAGATTGACATGGACCGATTCAACGACACCGGGTACGCGGGGTACCACATGCGCAGTGCGGTCTTCATCAAAACGGATTTCTCCAGGGAAGGGCAATGAAAGGCTAATGCTCTGCGCCTTGGCTTCGACCAACTGGATACCGGCTGAGCTGATCTGCTCTTCGCTCAGTGTCAAGTGGCCCTCTTCCGCTTCGCCTTCCGCGTGTTCGCCCTCAGCCGACTTTCCGCCAGTAGTTTCATCGCTGTGATCGTCATGGCCTTTGCCCTCCTGAGCCTGAGCTTCAGCTGAGGGCACCGATGGGCTGCTCATCCACAACGAGCCGATACCTATACCCACCGTCAAGGTCAGTACAGTGACGAGGATTAGTTTTTTATCCATGGAGACTCCCTTCGCAGCCCAGTCGGCAGTCACGAATTACCGTGGTACTGCGATGCTGAGCAGCGGTAAAAAAAGCGTTATATGAAATTCAAGGGGTACGAGTGAGAAGGGCGACATCACCGAAAATTCGCTCGATGCGCACCCAGGCGTCTGTCGCCTCGGCGATGGCCTGGATGTATTGCGTGCGTGCACTGATCAAGGTGCGCTGAGCATCGAGCACGTCGAGGAAGTTAAACTTGCCCATTTCGAAGCCTCGGGTAGCGGTGTCGACGGCACTTTGCGCGGCAGGCAGGATGGTTTTATTGAACGACGCGACTTCAGTGTTAGCCGTCATCCACTGATCCAGAGTGGTCTGGATTTCTGTGCGCAGGCGTAACTCACTGGCGTTGCGAAGGTCGCGGGCTTGATCGGTACGGCGGGCGGCGGCCAGTACGTTGCCCTGGTTACGGTCAAACAATGGGATGGGCATAGACAACCCCACGACATTCACCCGCTCGCGCTCACGCTCGTCGTATTGGCTCCCGATACTCACGGTGAGGTCCGGAATTCGCTGAGCCTTCTCCAGGCCAAGGGAGGCTTCCCGCTGATCTATTTGCAGTTTTGCCAATCGTAGCTCCGCAGTTTCACCTATGCGATTAAGCAGCAGTGACGAATCCGGCACGGTTGGCATCGACCGGCTTGGATCACCCACAGACACGAATGCAGGCAAAGGCGCGCCCATGACCTGAGCGAGTCGCTGGTAGGCACTGGCCTCATCCCGCTCAGCCCGCCTCAGTTCCAGGCGCACTTCTGATAGCTGAACCTCTGCGCGTGTACCTTCAACGGGTGAGGATTTACCACTCTTGATGCGACCTTGAGCTACACGCAAACCGCGCTCGGCGAGCTCAAGTGATTGACGTGATAACAGCAGTCTTTGCTGAGCCGTCGAGGAGCTGTAAAACGCCTGAATGACATCGGCACGCAGAACATTGCGTTTGCGTTCCAATTCAATCCCGGCCGCGTCCTGAGCTCGACTGGCCACTTCGATCCTAGCCCCGCGCTTACCGCCAAGCTCGATCGGCTGGTTGATCATCACCGTCGTAGTGCGTGAGTTTCGCCGAGTATCTTCAGCCACCCAGGAAACCTCAGGGTTAGGGATCAACCCTGCCTGCTGTCGCTCTCCCTGAGCAATACCAGTCTCCCATTGAGCGGCCGCCAGATCAGGGTTATTCGCAAAAGCAGTTTCAAGCGCCTGATCCATTGTGAGTATCTGAGCGGTCGCCGCAAACAAAGGACTAGTCAAAAGTGCAAGGATTGAAATTAGACCTGCTCTTAGCATGGTTTTATGCGTGATTGGGTGAGCAATAAACTTTCTACACCGAAGTAATTCCATCATTCCTTAAAACCTTTAAAACAAAAAGAATTTCCCATGAGGCAAATGTAATTCTCCGCACCTATCAACAAGGTGACCGAAAAATTACAAATACGTTATCCAGCGGAAAAACCTCAATTAATGTATTAGGATGAAGTCAGAAAGTGCTCGCTCCAAGCAACAACCTGAAACAAAAAAGGTGAGCCAGACCTAGTACTTTAGGAGATCAAGGAAACATGACGACCTTGCAACGCTTTAAACCATATGACCAAGCAAATTAAAGATACAACCAGAGCCGAACATTTATACAGATTAATAAGACCCTTAAACCAAGTTCTATAATATTAAATAATTCCGATACATTTACCAGAGGGTGAAATCCTATGCGAATCCTTGTGATAGAGGACGAGCTAAAGACTGCTGAGTACTTACATCAAGGCCTGACCGAAAGTGGCTATATTGTAGACTGCGCATCGACCGGGGCTGATGGACTCCATCTAGCACGTCAGCAAGCTTATGATCTTGTAATACTAGACGTAAACCTTCCTGAAATTGACGGATGGGACGTTCTTGAAAATATTCGGCAGACTAGTAGTACTCGGGTAATGATGCTGACTGCACGAGGGCGTCTGGCAGACAAGATAAAAGGATTAGATCTGGGAGCCGATGACTACCTGGTCAAGCCATTTGAATTTCCTGAGTTACTTGCAAGAGTACGCACGTTAATGCGTCGCAGCGAACATATTCCAGTTCCAGAGGTATTAAAAGTTGCTGATCTTGAACTTGATCAAGGTAGACATCGCGCATTCCGCGGAAAACAACGCATAGATTTGACGACAAAAGAATTCGCGTTGCTCCATCTGTTGATGCGTCAATCTGGAGAGGTGTTATCTCGCACTCAAATTATCTCTTTAGTTTGGGATATGAATTTTGACTGCGACACCAACGTAGTCGAAGTTTCGATACGAAGACTAAGAGCCAAAATAGATGATCCATTTGAAACAAAATTAATTCATACCCTCCGCGGCGTAGGCTATGTACTGGAGGCAAGGAAATGAAGCCGGTCAGCCTATCGATGCGACTGGGGTTGACAGTTAGCATTATGGGAGCAGTACTAGTAGTGCTTTTAGCGATACTAGCTTTTTTAGCGCTTACTCACGAACTTGATTCGCGCGCAAAGAACAGCTTAGAAAAGAAGATGAGTCAGATTGAGCACAGTCTACTGATGGATATCAGTACCCGTGACATGAGCTTAAAACCACATGTGCTACTAGATCAAGTGCTGGGGCACGACAATCTTAACCTGACCATCTTTGATGATGACAATATGAGCGAACCTCTCCTGAGTATTGGAGCAGATATACCTGACGTATCTACGAATCAAACCGGAACAGCCGCCAGTAATAAGCTATCGTACTATTCCCCAGCCGAAGAGACCGGAACCCACATCCTCACCGCCTCTAAACTCATGAAATTAAAGGATGGTGAGTTCGTATCGGTCTTACTGTCTATTGATCGCTCGAGTGATGAAACGCTATTGAGCGCCTATCTGAGTTCGACCATTGTAGCGGTCCCACTGCTGTTGATTCTGATTGGTATCAGCGCCTGGGCGATTGTGCAACGCGGTTTATCCCCCCTCCGCGAGTTCCGTAAAGTTGCGGCCATGGTGTCGGCCCAGGATTTAAGTCATCGACTCTCCGTTGTCAATATGCCCCAGGAACTCAGTGAGCTTGCTCACGGCATAAACTTCATGCTGCACCGTCTTGACGGCGGGGTTCAACAACTATCGCAATTTTCTGATGACTTGGCGCATGAGTTGCGGTCACCGATTACGAACCTTATGGGGAAAGCTCAGGTAACACTTTCTCGAGAACGCCCGGCAAAAGAGTACAAGGCTGTTTTAGAGTCATGCACTGAGGAACTAGGACGAGTCACCAGAATTGTTTCAGACATGCTTTTCTTGGCCCAAGTAAGTCATCCGGCCGCACTCGTGCCGTTTGAAAGTATTTTACTAGAGGATGAAGCGCTAAAAGTCATCGACCTTTTTTCTCTATCGGCTGACGAAAAGAGCGTTGGTATAACTGTTAGCGGATGGGGCAAGGTTTTAGGTGATCGGCTCATGATTCAGCGGGCTGTCTCCAATCTTTTATCAAATGCCATTCGTCACTGCCCAGCAGGGCAGTCCATTGCTATAGAGATTGAAACGCAAACAGAAAAAGTCTCCCTATCAATAAGCAATCCTGGGGTAGGAATTGAGCACCAGCACTTGTTTCATATTTTCGATCGTTTCTATCGTGTGGATAACAGTCGCTCACGAGCCGAAGGCGGTACTGGATTAGGGTTGGCCATTGTCCGATCCATCATGAGCCTCCACCAGGGAACGGCAGAGGTCCAAAGTATACCAGGCCATCCGACAGTCTTTCGACTTACATTTCCAAAATATAGTGCGCAAAGTAACCTAAAAGCCCACAAGTCAGGGCAGTGATTTTAGTATAACTTTAACTAAAATCACAACAAATAGAAAATAAACTAAGAGCGCGACTCCGTAAATCCATAGAGCATAGATAGGACGGGATATTTACAAATAACAAAGCGAGATCAACTCCCTTTGGTACATCCTGCCAGTCTTTCCAAAAAAACGCGTAAAGCATTAAATTGATTACCTGCGCCGTAACACCTCGAAACGATTACCTATAGATATCAGCCGAGCGGAGCTTGGCTTCAGACTGAAATAAATGTAAGGGCGCCGCGCTTTAACACGCCTGCGACATATGGTCGCAAACACTTTTGCCGTGAAAGCTCTTTCTCCTGTTGACCCTATAGCAGCTTCAGGCTTGATACTGAACACTTGAGCAATGCGCGGTTTTGAGATTTTTATGATCGAATAGTTCTACATCATTTCTTAGTCGGGCATTTAAATAAACTTCGAAAGTTTATTATTCAATTCATATTACATAGGCGGCACTACCATGCGAATGCTTGTAGTTGAGGATGAGCTTAAAACTGCCGAATACCTGCATCAGGGTTTGACTGAAAGCGGCTATATAGTAGACCGGGCGGCGAATGGTACGGATGGACTTCACCTTGCGCGTCAACAAACCTACGACTTGGTAATACTTGACGTCGATCTACCACAACTTGATGGCTGGGGTGTGCTGGAGCGACTGCGCCAAAGCAGTAACACCCGGGTCATGATGCTGACTGCTCGCGGGCGCCTAGCGGACAAGATCCGCGGCCTCGACCTGGGTGCCGATGACTATCTGGTCAAGCCATTCGAATTTCCGGAACTGTTGGCCCGGGTACGAACTTTAATGCGTCGCAGCGAACACGTTTCCGTCCCGGAGGTCTTGAAAGTCGCCGATCTGGAACTCGACCAGGGCCGCCATCGGGCCTTCCGGGGCGAGCAGCGCATCGACCTGACGACCAAGGAGTTTACCTTGCTGCACCTTTTGATGCGCCAGTCGGGTGAGGTGCTTTCCCGCACCCAGATCATTTCACTGGTCTGGGATATGAACTTCGACTGCGACACCAATGTGGTCGAGGTTTCAATCCGCCGCCTGAGGGCCAAGATTGATGATCCTTTTGACAAGAAGCTAATCCATACCCTGCGCGGCGTTGGCTATGTACTGGAGGCCCGGGAATGAAGTCGGCAAGCCTGTCGATGCGGCTGGGTTTGGCGGTGAGTATCATGGGCGCATTGTTGGTGTTATTTCTGGCGGTTCTTGCGTTCATCTCGCTATCGCATGAGTTAGATAAACTGTCAAAAGACAACCTGAGCGAGAAAATGCGGCAAATCGAGCACAGTCTTTCGATGTATGAAAAACCAGTCGATATCAACATTAAACCGCACGTATTGCTGGATCAGGTGATGGGGCATGACAACCTGAACCTTACCATTTATGACCTGATAAATATGAGGACGCCGCTCTTGAAGTCAGGCTTTGGCTTGACGGACCCCAGGGTGGAGTTGAAGGCGGCAGGGACTGCCACCGACCAGGTGTCATATTCCCGAAGCACTGATGATCAGGGCCGGCACTTCCTGACTGCGTCCAGACTGATCCGCTTGCCGAACGGTACGAATGTCGCCGTATTGCTGTCACTTGATTGCGCCAACGATGAAGCGCTGCTCAGCACATATCTAAGCTCGACGATCATGGCCTTGCCGTTGCTGCTGCTACTTATCGGCCTCAGTGCTTGGGCTGCGGTAAAACGGGGGCTCGCGCCGTTGCGGGAGTTTCGTAAGGTGGCCGCCATGATCTCTGCTCAGGACCTCAGCCATCGACTCTCGGTGGTCAAGATGCCGCAGGAGCTCAGCGAACTGGCCCATGGCATCAACTTCATGCTGCATCGACTCGACAGCGATGTTCAGCAGTTGTCGCAGTTCTCCGATGACTTGGCCCACGAACTACGATCGCCCATTTCCAACCTGATGGGCAAGGCCCAGGTGACGCTGTCCCGAGAGAGGCCGGCCGAGGAGTACAAAGCGGTGTTGGAGTCTTCCACCGAAGAGCTTGGGCGGGTATCCCGGATTGTCTCGGACATGCTTTTCCTGGCGCAGGTCAGTCATCCCGCTGCACTGGTCCCGTTTGAGACCATTGCGCTGGAGGATGAAGCCTTGAAGGTCATCAATCTGTTTTCACTGTCGGCGGAAGATAAACAGATCAGCGTGAGTGTTACTGGCAGGGGGTCGACCATTGGTGATCGGTTGATGATTCAGCGGGCAATTTCCAACCTGATGTCCAACGCAATCCGTCATTGCCCGGTAGGCCAAGCCATCACAATCACCATCGAAGTCCATGCCACAGAAGTCTCGCTGCTTGTAGCCAACCCAGGCGCAGGTATTGAACCTCAACACCTACCGCACTTATTCGATCGCTTTTATCGAGTTGACACTCATCATTCGCGCGCTGAAGGAAGTACCGGGCTTGGTTTGGCCATTGTGAAATCAATCATGAGTTTGCATCAGGGCGTCGCAGAAGTTAATAGCTCGCCAGGCAAGATTACGACCTTCAAGCTAGGTTTTCCAAACATCCATGGACAAACCAGATGATGACACCAACCATAGAAAAAACAGCCCTATCACATCAGCCGTTCATTCGCGCGTGTTACGACACACACCCACAATTTAGTATTCAATAACGTGGGAGCTTTCCAGCTGAGTCTTCATAGGTCATTCGAAAAGGTACAACGTTGCAAGAGCGAATTGGCGGGGCCGTACTCACCACTTTTGCGATATCAAGCTTCATTCCATCACGATATTTCTGAACGTCCGGAACTGTCTTGCCTTTTTGGGCAGCGTAGGCGGCCATTGATTTCTGATTTGCTTCCATGGCGTCCCCAACGTTGCGATCACCACGGCTTTCAGCAAATGTTATCGAAGACAATGACAGCGTCAGTGAAACAGTACTTAATTTTGACAGGCTCATAGCAGAGTTTCTTTAAAGCAGTTACAAAGCCGTTAAACTTACGTAAGTTTAACTCGATAAACTTTTCTGGATCATTTCAGAAAAATTACTTATTTGTATTTTCCAGCCGTTAGCCTTCAGAGCCAGGAAAAGTATCAAGATCAGCCATGCGCAGTACCGCCCCACCCCGGAGACGGTTTGGAATCTAATAAAACTGACTTTTAGGGTAAGTATTTGTGCATTCTGAATTTAAATTCAATGTCGACTATCTCACACAACCTCAAAATTAAAAGAATTAAGAGGGCTCATTTATCACGCGTTTCGAGAACATATCCAACACCGCGCAAGGTATGGATCAGCTTGTTGTTGAAAGGATCATCAATCTTGGCCCGAAGCCTTCTCATTGCTACTTCAACAACATTGGTGTCGCAATCAGCATTCAGCCCCCAGACAGAGGACATGATTTGTGTGCGCGACAGTGCCGTACCAGCCTGTCGCATCAAGAAGTGTAGCAGGGTGAACTCCTTGGTGGTCAGCTCAATCCGCTGCTTGGCGCGAAAGGTCCGGTGTCTACCCAGATCGAGTTCCAGGTCGCCAACACACAACACGTCGGGCAATGCCGACAATTCAGTGCGCCGCATGAGACTGCGTACTCGGGCCAGCAGTTCGGGAAACTCAATTGGTTTGACCATGTAATCGTCGGCGCCTAGGTCGAAACCTTTGATTTTGTCCTCCAGACCACCTTTAACGGTAAGTATCATGATGGGCATAATAATGACCTTACGAATACTTACGAGTAGCCCCCAATCGTCACCTTGCGGTAGGTTTGCGTCAAGCACTACAAGATCATAAGTCTGTTGGCAGACCAAGCGTAAGCCATCGATTCCGCTGGCGACGCAATCAACGACAAATCCGCTTTCGGTCAGCCCCTGGTGTAAATAATGGGCAGTTTTCGGCTCATCTTCTATTATCAAAATACGCACTTTTCATGAATTCTCGACACTACATTATAAACAATCTCACACGCGCACAAACAACTTTATTAGCCGCCCCAGTTCAGCATATTTCCGTTGTACGGTTTTAGTCAGCAAGGAGCTATTAAGCGCCGCCGAGACTCCATTACGTTATCGACGTAAAACATACAAACTTCGACACTAAGTAGATCTTAGACTAATTGTCTACGACAGAGGAACTTATAACAAATTTGTAATTCTTCAGTCACCATTTTGATAACTGTTCATCAGTACATTGAGCCTGAAAAAAATCTACGCGTCATAGAATCCTGCGGGCGTGTCGACTTTTGATCGATTTCAGCCGCCTGAAATTGATGCTCTCAGTCTTTTAGACCGTCAAATACTTACAAGTGAACAAAGAAGCTGCGCACTTTGGGGGCGTAAATCTCGTAATGCCATCTCGCATTAGAAAAATGTTGTGGGCGGCAGGCCCACTGTCTCGCGTTTCGTCTTTGATGACGGCATCTCTCGCCGAGGATAGGACCAACACCCGCGATTCGGCATTGAAAGCAGCATTGACCAATTGCCCAAGCGTCGCTGATGCCCAGCGGGAAATCCAAACTGCCCAAGCGGGGCACCAACAGAGTGATTTGATCCCCAATCCAGTACTAATAATCGATGCCCAAGCCTTCCGCGAAAATTCGAACACCACTAACGTAAACCTCCGCCGGACGCCGAAAGTGTGCGGCAAAAGTCACGTACGGATTGAGGTCGCGTCTAAGAGTCAAGGCGTAGCGACGCTGGAGCTTAAACACCGCCGCAATGACTTGCGCCTCGATGATCGAAGTCTTTTACGACGTCATGACTGGACAGCAAGGTCTGATTTCAGCTCAGAGTTAGCACTGACTGGCGGAACGAGGATAGCTAGCATCCGGAAACGGCTGAACCAGGCGGGCACTTCTACGCCGATTTTGTACTTTGGCCGCAAACAAAGAAGCATTTCGTCGGAGGCCAACGGCACGTACCAGTCTAGTGATCTGCACAACGTCGCCGAGCTGCGCCTGCGGCTCGAAATCCGCCAGGCTGTAGACAAGCGATCGAAGGCCAACAGAGAAACGAAGTCCTTCAGTCAAGTGATCCTTCCCGCCGCACGAAGCGCTGAGGACGCCAACACTAATTGCTTTGAAATAGCCAAGCTCAACTTACCGGATGTTCTGGGCCTTCCCCGCCCCCGAACCCAAGACCTCACTTCAGCACAACTTCTGACGTTCAATGACGAATCGAGCGGATCTACAACCACGTCACTTACTTGGAGTCCTACCTCATGAAGAAGATTTTTATAAGCGTGGGGTGTCTGGCGGTTTTGCTAGTCGCAGATCGCCAACTAGCTGACGAGAACGTTCAGGGTCACTGGTGCATCCACGAGCTGCACCGCGCCATTGGCGATTTTTTTTTACCTAATACGTAGTGACACTCCGGTAGCAGTTCGCGCCTGGATACGTCGAGATATTCCGGAGTAGCCATGAATAACAAAGCACAAATTCGCAGTTGGGAAATCACACTCGGTAGCAATCAGTTAATTCTTGCAGTTTCGACCTGGCTTCTATTGTTTAGTAACTGGCCATTTTGGCGTGCTGTCTGGCAAGGCGTGGGGGGCCTACAAGATGGCAACACCCTATTTGTGCTTAGCCTGCCTTGGTTCGTGTTGATTTGGCTATACGTATTGCTCAGCGTAATGGCATGGGGACGATTGATGAAGCCTGTGCTAGCTGTCGTGCTGCTGGTTGCGGCAGTAACGAGTTACTTTATGAATAGCTATGGCATGGTAGTTGATTACAGCATGCTAACGAATGTGATGCAGACCGACAGTTCTGAAGCCAAGGAGTTGCTGAACTGGGATCTACTACTGTGGATGTTGGGCTTTGGTGTTATGCCGGTGATGATTATCACCCGAGTCCATTTGATTCAACGATCGTGGTCCCGCGCACTTGCTCATCGATTGACGGGAGTAGCAGTAGCGCTCACCTGCTTGGCGATCATCGTATTTACGCTTTATCAATCCTATGCATCGCTGATACGTAACCATCGCGAACTCAGATTGATGTTGGTTCCTTCGAATGTCGTTTCGGCAATCCATGGGTATACACGTCGCCAACTAACAGTTCCCGCCGAAATAAAAATAATTGGTGCTGATGCTCGCCGTGAAGAAGCTAGTGCCGGTGTGCGCAAACCACGGCTAACGGTACTGATGGTGGGTGAAACCGCCAGGTCCGCAAACTTCTCCCTCAATGGCTATACCCGGGATACCAATCCGGAATTGGCCAGTCGTGGTGTCTTAAGTTTTACCCATGTCAGTTCATGTGGGACAGCTACGGCCGTTTCCTTACCCTGCATGTTTCTGGACGTGGGTAAAGAGGGTTACAAAGACGGTATGGCCTTGCGTAGAGAAGGACTATTAGACGTGTTGCAGCGGGCCGGCGTATCGGTCCTTTGGAGAGACAATAACTCAGGTTGCAAAGGTATTTGCGACCGCGTACCCAATGAAAAATTTAAAAATCAGAAAGCGCAGAGCTTATGTAAAGCTGACGAATGTTATGACGAAATCTTGTTGCAAGATCTACAAGCCTACCTAGATCAACAACACCGGGATTCAATCGTAGTACTACACATGAAAGGCAGTCACGGACCATCCTATTCCAAGCGCTATCCTCCAGCGTTCGAACGATTCGGTCCGGTTTGCGATAATAACCAACTTGAACGTTGTACGCGCGAAAGCATTGTCAATGCCTATGATAACAGTCTCAGTTATACGGACTATGTACTAGGGCAAACGATCGACCTGCTAAAGCGCAACGCTGAGCGTTTTGATACGGCGATGCTTTATGTCTCTGATCACGGTGAGTCTCTCGGCGAGAATGGGCTTTACTTGCACGGACTTCCTTATGCCATGGCTCCCAGCGAGCAGACTAGTATCCCAATGGTACTCTGGATCTCCAAAGACATGCAGTCGCGTCAAACCCTCGACCCCCAATGCCTGAAGGAACAGCGTGGCGTATCACTGTCCCATGACAACTTATTCCATTCTATATTGGGATTGATGGGTATTCAAACTACAGCGTATCGCCCAGAGCTTGATCTGTTCAGCACCTGTCAGCCCAAAGTGTCAACATCATTAAAGCTCGTGCAAACATTTGAGCGTCAATCAGTGAAAACACCCAAATAAGATGGGGCTGCGAGAAAAATCTAAACTCAGCAATCACCCCATAGGATTACTTCTTCATTCAAAGCCATGCAAATATGATTATTGGTCTTTGCATGGCGCCGCCTCTAACTCTTCCTAAAAACTAATATCTTGTTGAGCATCTTTTTATAAGACTATTTAGTCGACCATCCTAAACGTCAAAAAAGCTGTAAACTTCTGCCGAGCTATTTCCTTAGTACAATCACCCTGCACGTAGGATGTTAGTTCTAATTACAGTTGGGTTCGTCAGTGAAGGTGCGCGAGACATCGACCGCCCCCAACGCCCCCAAAGTTCGGCGACCAAGCAAGACGGGATAATTCATGTCGCCTCGGTCCTTCAGTGAAAACTCTTCCTCATAAATTTTATCACCTATGCACATCGTCATCATGACTACAGGACGATGTTCAGCGCCGCCGGCGCCTCTAACCTTTACATTTCTTTCGACGCGTCGCTCGAAGAGTGCGTTACTCACCTTCTTAGTTTTGGTATCTTTGACTTTAACGTTGAAACGAACCCATTCCTCTCCATTTTTTCGGAATCGTTCCAAGTCTTTCGCATCCATCGAAGAGGTAAGAGCCCCTGTATCTAATTTTACTTTCACGGCAATATTTTCCGGTAAAAGTATTCCTTCTTCAATCCACCCGAATACCTTTTCTGGATTAGCAGGTGTTGAAAAAGCCGGCTGTGCTACAAAAGCCAAAAGCATTGCCAGCCCAGAACAACTTAAAATATTTCTGATCATTTTAATCAACCCTATTGATCGGTATCAGCGATGTAAAAACTTGCGTCCGGTTAAAATAAATGCAACTCAGTTAGTGGGCCATACCCTCATGGTCGTCAGCTAGTTTGCTATGAAAGTCCGAACCTTCCATTTGAACAGTCGTATGACTGATCTGAAACTCCCCACTCATAAGTGAGGTTACTTCGGACAAAATATCTTGCTCACTACGGGAAGTGGAGTCAGCGACCAGATGGACGCTCATTACACTTTTTCCACTGGTCAAAGCCCAAACATGCAAGTCGTGCACATTTTTGACGCCATCAATCCCATAAAGCCTCGCCTCCACCTCCTGTATATCGATGCCGCCTGGAACTCCTTGAAGCAATATGTTCAAGCTTTCCTTAAGTAATGACCACGTTCTGGGCAGCACCCAAAACCCAATACCGGCAGCGACAAGGGAATCTACCCAGTTCCAACCAGTAAAGCGGATCAACAGGGCGGCGATAATGACGCCAATAGACCCCACCATGTCACTCCAAACCTCTAAATAGGCACCTTTAACATTGAGGCTTTCACCACTGGCAGCACTTAGCAGACGCATTGAAATGAGGTTGACGATGAGCCCGATCACCGCGATAACCAACATGCCAGTCGACTGAATTTCTGCAGGGGCCTTAAGTCGCAGATACGCTTCATACACGATATATATTGCGACTAAAAATAACAAAACCGCATTGAATGTGGCTGCAAGTATTTCGAATCTTGCGTAACCAAAGGTCCGTTTTTTATCCGCAGAGCGCTTGGCTATATGAATAGCAACCAAGGATATCGCTAAAGCAGCCACATCCGTCAACATGTGAGCCGCGTCGGATAGTAAGGCCAGACTGCCGGTGACAAAGGCCCCGATGACCTCCGCCACCATAAAGCTCGTCGTTAGGGCGAGAGCGATCCACAACATCTTCTCATGGCCTGCGCGCACCTGGCCGTGACTGTGTCCAGATCCCATAATCTTATTCTCCTAATAGTGACTCGGGAAAACCCCACCCATCCTGGTATTACGTTGCTACAGTCGGTTGCAGAACATAAGGACCTGAGACTACCCCAAACCGTTCCCTTAAGCGATATTCCACTTCAGGGTTGATAGTGGTTTGAGGTAAATCTCAATCAAATCGCGATATCTCACCCTTAATCAAATAGCTCCTGCAAAAACGATTTTTTACGGTACGACTGTTGCCCCTGATGGCCACCCTGACTTTGATGGCCGCTCTTATGGCTGCTCTTATGACCACCGTCTCTCCAACCGCCACCATGGTGTCCTTGCTGATCACCGTGGCCTTGGCCACTTCCATGCTGGCTGTGATCAGGCTGTGCTGCTGGAGGAGCATATTGCGCCGGTGGAATTGCGTTCTGTGGAAGAAACCTGACGGCCTCCTGTTGTTGGCTGCGTTCGATGATCTTGTCGAGTTCACCTCGGTCGAGCCAAACACCACGGCATTGAGGACAATAGTCAATTTCGATGCTTTGGCGCTCAGTCATTACGAGGGCAGTATCTTTGCAGATTGGACATTGCATGATTTGATTTCCTTGTGCGGACATATAGTTGAAGAAGAGGTCGCAGCTTTCGTATCACCGACGCAATAACCGCAGGCCGTTAAATACGACGAGCAAGCTCGCCCCCATATCGGCGAAAACAGCCATCCACAACGTAGCGTGGCCAGACAATGCAAGCGTCAAAAAAACAACTTTGATGCCCAGCGCCAGTCCGATGTTTTGCTTCAAAACAGTGGCACATCGACGACTCAGGCTAATAAAATCAGCAATCTTGCGCGGGTCGTCATCCATGATGGCTACATCAGCCGTTTCAAGCGCTGTGGCAGTCCCTGCGGCCCCCATTGCAAAACCAATATCGGCTTGTGCCAATGCTGGAGCATCATTTACGCCGTCACCCACCATGCCAACAGAACCAAAACGGCGTTTGAGTTCAGCGACGGCGGCTTGTTTATCCTCCGGCATCAGGTTTCCGCGCGCATCCTGAATGCCGAGCTGCGCGGCAATTGATTTGGCTGTTGCAGGGTTGTCACCCGTGAGCATCACCGGTACGACATTCAACGCTTTCAGAGCAGTTACGGCTGCAATACTTTCAGGTCTTATTGTGTCCGCCACAGCAAAAATCGCCACTGGGCCGCTGGTGGCGCAGAGCACGATTACTGTTTTTCCTGCGTTTTCCAGCAACGACAATCGGGCCTCAAGCGCTGGCGAACATACACCCAGCTCCTCTACCAAGCGGTGGTTACCCAAGTGCCATGATTGACCGTCAATAGTGCCTTTGACGCCACGCCCGTTGAGTACACCGAAGTCCTCGACCGGCAGGGTCGAGGCGTCTGGCTGCTGTAGTTTCCATCCGCTGACCAGGGCCTTTGCCACTGGGTGTGTGCTGTGGTCATCGAGACTCGCAGCAATCTTCAAGGCCATCCCGATGGGCAGATCACCAAACGGCTCGGTATCAGTCAGTATTGGTTTGCCTTGGGTCAAGGTGCCGGTCTTATCGAGTGCGACAACCTTCAGAAGTCGGCCACTTTCAAGGTATGCGCCGCCTTTAATCAAGATGCCATGTTTGGCAGCCGCAGCCAGACCACTGACGATGGTAATTGGCGTTGAAACCACCAAGGCACAAGGGCAAGCAATGACCAATAAGACCAGCGCCTGATAGAGCCAATTGCCCCAGGTCCCACCGATCAGAACAGGGCCCAATACAGCAACCAAGAGGGCAAGTACCACTACAGCCGGGGTGTAATAGCGTGCAAACTGATCCACAAAGCGCTGAGTAGGTGCTCGCTGAGATTGCGCGTCTTGTATCGCCGACGCGATACGAGCAAGAGTGCTTTCTCCTGCTACAGCCGTCACAGTCGCTTCAACCACACCATCAGTAACGATACTGCCTGCGTAAAGAGGATCGCCGACCTGCTTATCAACCGGCAGGCTTTCGCCGGTAATTGGAGCCTGATCAAGGGCCGCACGACCAGACTCGACGCTAGCATCCAAGGGTACTCGTGAACCTGTGCGAACCCGAATACGACTACCGAGTAACACACTTGCCACCGGCTGGTCTTTCCAACCGCCATCAATCATGACTTCAGCGGTTTCTGGCGCTAACGCAGTTAGCGACTTGATCGCGTTACGCGCGCGCTCCAGAGAAAGTGCTTCGATAGCCTCAGCAATAGCGAAGAGAAAAACCACCATCGCCGCTTCAGGCCATTTACCTATGACGAGAGCACCGACGACAGCCAGCGACATCAGAAAATAGATGTTCAGCGTGAAGTTCTTAATCGCAATCCAACCCTTTTTGAGGGTAGGCAGGCCAGCGCTAAGAATGGACAGAGCGGCAAGCACCATCACCGGCCAGGAGCCTTCCTGCCCAGTTGTCCACGCAATGACCTCAGCGGCGATAGCAGCCAGGCCGCTAATGGCCAGTAATCCTTTCAATTTTGCGCTCAGGGCAGGGGGAACCGCCGATGGCGCGGCACCGGCCTCAAGCAAGCTCGGCCCCATGTCCAACGCGACTAATGCGGTGACGATTGACTGCGGATCATCTAAGCGGTGGTGCACGGTCAACTCACGATTCAAGAGATTGAAGTCGAGTCGGACAATTCCGGACATGGGTTCCAGCCGGTTACGGATCAGGCGCTCCTCTGTGGGGCAATCCATTTTGTCGATGCGGTATCGAACCCTGTTGGTCCCTTCCGGAGCGGGACTACTCTTGATAATCGCAACACCTTCGGTAGCTTGCGTGCCATGAGCACAACACGCATCGGCATGATCGTGGGCATGCTCATGCTCATGCTTGTGGTCGTGGTCGTGGTCGTGGTCGTGACCATGTTCTTTATGATGTCTAGGTTCAGCAGCCTCAACAGACCCATGCTGATGGTCAGATCCGCAACACTCTTCTTTCTTCTGTACGTGAAGACGGAGGACCGGCTTGAGCTTGTTTTCCTGGTTCATGGTGTTTCTACCGCAGAGGATAATTCCACCATTCAACAGCCTGTACCTACTACAGGGTCAAGCACGGAATGAAGTCTGCCGTTTCTTGTCGTGGCATGGTATGCCCCACACAGTGATTTCTATCAATCGATTGAGTGTTTGATATCCCCCTCTGCGATTCACTATGACCAAGCCATCCCATTAGAATTGTGGGACTGCTAGTGAACATCGCCTAGCCTGGTTGCTCAAGGATGGTTAATCCCGCACACAACATGACCACGATCATGCGCAAGGGCAAACCTAAGTACTGCCTACATGCATGTACTGTTCGACACGGTTGCTGTCCAGCGCCATGTCTTGGTAAGCACCGGAAAAATATAGGGATGGCTGAGACGGACGAAACTTACACCGCGGAACGTCGATGACATTGCGCACCAGTGGATCTTCAGTACAGGCTCTGCGCGACGTCCAGGTCTGTTCGTACCCTTCGACCGGGTCCCATCAACACATAAACGGTGTTTTTAGTCTCGAACAGGCAATCATGGGTGAATGAAACACCCAATGAGGTTCTTACCCAATGACCGCGAGGGAAACGTCCTTTGCTATCGTGGATAACACATAAAGCGTTGACCAAAGTAGGAGTGACTCCTCTTTTAGCAACGGCCTTTAACTGACGGGGGGAGACCACTATATCAACCACTGTCCAGTCAGCGACCAGGCAATAGGCGCGGCCTGGGAAGTAAAATCTGACCAGTGCCAAGGCGTCTGAATGAGCTAGCTTGTTCACGCTGATACGATGTTGACCCAGGTTGCCGGAATTCGTTGACCCACCTGGAGGGTCAGCAAACGATGACCTTGCGCGAAAATTCATAAGCTAAGTATGGGGCAGCCGAAGTCAGCAGCTAGGTCAAAATCGTATCAGCGCCAACACCGGGCCAAAATGCGCTATCTGATCGACTGTGCCAAAGCTCTTGAAGCAGCCTGCGCATCCGGTACACCGAGTTCGCCCCCCAGTACCAATTCTTCACCGCCAGGAACGGAAGGTGCCACCTCCCACGCTGGAGGCCAGTAAATGGAGGAAGCCCTAGAAATACAAAAGCCCGCGTAAGCGGGCTTTTGTTTAAGAATTCGACCCTGGTGGAGCACAACCTACATCAGGGGAGCAGCAACAGAGACGGCGAAGGGTTGTTGTGAACCGGCAACACAGAATCTACGCGCAGACAAATCTTACTGCATAGACATGCTTGCTGCAAATTAGAACGACTGGATAGCACTATTGGCCGTCGCGTACTTGGCGCGATCACCTGCCGCTTACGAGAGAAATCCAAACGGGCCTGATGCGGGACCTACGCTCGAGCACCTAGCGGGAAACATGTGAACGCCATATCGTTCACTGATAAGGCGTCGATGCGGAGAATAGATTTTCCTCCATGCACTGGAAAACGACAGGCTAATGGCCATCGCGTCAAAGCGCTGGGAAGGTTAGCTCAACCTGATACAGCAATCGAAACAATTAGCCGCAGGTAAGGCTCGCTGTAACGCGCTCCTCGACCGGGATCCTGGACATGGCAGGGCCAACCATCCGAGGTGATCGGGGAGCCCATCGTCTTACCATAGTTTGAGGTTGGGAGTGATTGCAACAATGGTATTTAACTGGCCGCTCATTGGCCATGACATCATTACTCCATGCGTCTAATGACAATGGTGATGGGAAAGGACATGACCAGATACCAACGCCATCAGTATAGCTTTCTTCGATATAGTGTACCGATTCGAAGCCACCAGCGTTATACGTTGACCATAGAGAGTCTATTGGCCGAAAGTCGTCCCCATATATCAGATAGTCAGTCACGAAATCTTCTAAACTTTCATAGGTCAGAATCAATATCTCAAAAATCTCTCTAACATGGACATTTAGTCTTCGCGAGTCACTATTATCATCAGCCTGATCAATCTCTTTTAACGAGTCGCGAAGCCATTCCAACTTGCGCTCACGTTTGCTCTTCAACGCAGCTGTTCGAGGCTCAATCGAAAGCAGTTTCTCATAAAGAATACAAATGGCTGCGTCATCTGGTATGTGAAATGCTAAGGAACATAGGCTCTCTACGAAGCGAGCCCGCTTCAATGCCAAAGGATCTTTATTGGGTATACCTACCGCATCACCGAGGTGCGTGCCCCCGCACTTTGACCACATAACCTCTAAGCCGTGACCGCCATCTGAGAATGGCTTGTCGCAGAAAGGGCAAGTATTCAACAAGAGCAAATTATGTTTCGGGCAAACAGTTACATCATCTTGAAATGACCGGCGCCAGTATGAAAAACCCAACGTGCGAAGGTCTTCTCTGACACACTCCGGGCAAAACGAACTCGGCTCAGAATTCAACTCGTACCAATGCCGCGCACTAGTATAGGTCGTTTGCGAATACGAGTGGTCGCGTGGGCTCTTGATGACTGACTTGAGAGGGTAAGCCGTATGATGATGAAGCAAGCGATTGAACCGGTGACATCCAGGCCATTGCAAAACTGACGCGATCTTCTTGATTCCCTCCGAGGATATCCCAAGTATCGAAAACCCTCTCAGTCCATTAACGGTAGGATCGTTACGATTGACGAAGAGATTTCTTGCGACATACGAGCGAAGGGATTCATCAGATTGGATTCGCTGCCACATTTTCGATATTGAGCCCCGGTCGCCGATGAGGGCGTTCGATTGCGAGGTACATGGCGCTGAGAGGCGGGATGAGGGGAGGAACAACTCCCTCAGCCGCCTGCGACAGTTTTAATTCTCTAAATCCATGTTTCCATCACCTGTGGATAACTTATTCCACCGTCACCGACTTCGCCAGGTTACGCGGCTGGTCAACGTCGGTGCCCTTCAACACGGCAACGTAATAGGAGAGCAACTGCAGCGGAATGGTGTAGAGGATCGGCGACAGGATGTCGTGGATGTGTGGCATTTGCACAACATGAGTGCCTTCGCCATTGGTCATGCCGGCCTGCTCGTCTGCGAAGACGATCAGCTCGCCGCCACGGGCGCGGACTTCCTGAAGGTTGGATTTCAACTTCTCCAGCAGTTCGTTGTTCGGTGCCACAGTGACCACTGGCATGTCGTTATCCACAAGCGCCAACGGGCCATGTTTCAGCTCGCCGGCCGGATAGGCTTCAGCGTGGATGTAGGAGATTTCCTTGAGCTTGAGCGCCCCTTCCATTGCCACCGGGAATTGCGCGCCACGACCGAGGAACAGGGTGTGGTTTTTCTCAGCGAACAGCTCGGCGATTTTTTCGACGGTGCCGTCCATGGCCAGGGCTTCGCCGAGGCGGGTTGGCAGCCGACGCAGCTCTTCAACCAATGTGGCTTCGACACCTTTGGCCAACGTGCCATGAACCTGGCCCAGGGACAAAGTCAGTAATAGCAGACCGACCAGTTGAGTGGTAAATGCTTTAGTCGAGGCCACGCCGATTTCGCGACCGGCCTGGGTCAGCAGAGTCAGATCGGATTCACGCACCAATGAGCTGATGCCGACGTTGCAAATTGCCAAGCTGGCGAGGTAACCCAATTCTTTGGCGTTGCGCAGAGCGGCCAGGGTGTCGGCGGTTTCGCCGGACTGGGAGATGGTCACGAACAGGGTGTCTGCCTGCACCACTACCTTGCGGTAGCGGAATTCGCTGGCGACTTCGACCTGGCACGGGATGCCGGCCAGTTCTTCGAGCCAGTAACGGGCAACCATGCCGGCGTGGTAACTGGTGCCGCACGCGACGATCTGCACGTTACGCACTTTGGCGAACAGCTCGGCAGCCTGTGGACCGAACGCTTGCACCAGCACGCCGTTGGGACTCAGGCGACCTTCCAGGGTGCGCTGCACCACGGCCGGTTGTTCGTGAATTTCCTTGAGCATGAAGTGTCGGAATTCGCCCTTGTCGGCGGCTTCGGCGCCATCGCGGTACTGCACGGATTCGCGTTTGACTACTTGGCCGCTCACGTCCCAGATCTGCACGCTGTCGAGGCGAATTTCAGCGATGTCGCCTTCTTCCAGGTACATGAAGCGGTCAGTGACCTGGCGCAGGGCCAGCTGATCGGAAGCCAGGAAGTTTTCACCCATGCCCAGACCGATGACCAGCGGGCTGCCACTGCGGGCCGCCACCAGACGATCCGGTTGCTGAGCGCTGATCACCGCCAGACCGTAAGCACCGTGCAGCTCTTTGACAGTAGCCTTCAGGGCCACGGTCAGATCAGGCAGATCCTTGAGTTTGTGGTTCAACAGGTGAGCAATGACTTCGGTGTCGGTGTCCGAGGTGAATACGTAACCCAAGGCTTTCAGTTGCTCGCGCAGGGCTTCGTGGTTTTCGATGATGCCGTTGTGCACCACAGCCAGATCACCGGAAAAATGCGGGTGAGCGTTGCGCTCGCACGGTGCACCGTGAGTGGCCCAGCGGGTGTGGGCGATACCCAGGCGGCCGACCAGCGGTTCTTCGGCCAGCGCCAGTTCCAATTCACTGACCTTGCCCGGGCGACGCAGGCGCTCAAGCTTTTGGTCATTGGTGTAGACCGCTACACCGGCACTGTCATAGCCACGGTATTCCAGGCGTTTCAGGCCTTCGAGCAGGATGGCGGTGATATTACGTTCTGCGACTGCGCCGACAATTCCACACATGCTATTTCTCCTGATTGACAGCCGCGAGGATCAAATTGATTCCGCGGGCCTGAATCTGATCTCGTGCCTCAAGCGGCAGGCGATCATCGGTAATAAGGGTATGGACGCTGCTCCAGGGCAGCTCCAGGTTGGGGATCTTGCGGCCGATCTTGTCGGCCTCCACCATGACAACCACTTCCCGGGCGACTTCAGCCATGACCCGGCTCAGTCCCAGCAGTTCGTTGAAGGTGGTGGTACCGCGAACCAGGTCGATGCCATCGGCACCAATGAACAACTGGTCGAAATCGTAAGAGCGCAGGACCTGCTCCGCCACCTGTCCCTGAAAGGACTCGGAATGCGGGTCCCAGGTGCCGCCGGTCATCAACAGTACCGGCTCATGCTCAAGTTCGCTCAAGGCATTGGCCACATGCAGGGAGTTGGTCATCACGACCAGGCCCGGCTGCTGGCCGAGTTCCGGAATCATCGCCGCCGTGGTGCTGCCGCTGTCGATGATGATCCGCGCATGCTCACGAATCCGCGCAACGGCGGCGCGGGCGATAGCCTGCTTGTATTTGGACACCGGCTGACCAAGGTCGGCCACCAGCTCTTGAGGGAGGGTGATCGCTCCGCCATAACGGCGCAGCAGTAAACCGTTGGTCTCAAGCGCCGCGAGATCCTTGCGGATCGTAACTTCCGAGGTTTCGAAGCGCTTGGCCAGCTCATCCACACTGACTTCGCCCTGCTCATTAAGCAAGGCGAGGATGTTGTGACGGCGTTGAGGTGTATTGCGCTTCGACATGGTTTGATAAGTTTCGATTCGAAAGATAACGGAAGCAATCAAAACCTATTGTCGAAACTTCGTCAAGCGTGGGGCGATAAAAAGGCCTGTGGATAACCCTTAAAAAGATCGCAGCCTGCGGCAGCTCCTAGAGGGAGTTCGTGTTCACTCTGTAGGAGCTGCCGCAGGCTGCGATCTTTTGATCTTCAAGAACTGTGGATAACTCAGCTCTTCTTGATTTTCTCAGGTCGCTTCCAGCCATCGATATTCTTCTGCCGCGCACGGCCTACAGCCAACTGCGCGTTATCCACATTCTGCGTAATGGTCGAACCCGCCGCCGTGGTCGCCCCCGAAGAGATATCCACAGGCGCAACCAACGAGTTGTTGGAACCGATGAACACATCTTCACCCAGCACGGTTTTCCACTTATTCGCGCCATCGTAGTTGCAGGTAATGGTGCCCGCGCCGATGTTGGTACGCGCGCCGATCTCGGCATCACCCAGATAGGTCAGATGACCGGCCTTGGCGCCTTCGCCCAAGTGAGCGTTTTTCAACTCAACAAAGTTACCCACATGGGCGCGCGCTTCCAGCACAGTACCTGGACGCAAACGAGCGAACGGGCCGGCATCGCTGCCTTCGCCGAGAATCGCGCCTTCGATGTGGCTGTTGGCCTTGATCACCACACCTTTGCGCAGGGTGCTGTCCTTGATCACACAGTTCGGGCCGATCACCACGTCGTCCTCGATAACGACCTTGCCTTCGAGGATCACGTTGATGTCGATCAGCACGTCGCGGCCGACGGTGATTTCACCGCGCACATCGAAACGAGCCGGATCACGCAGGGTCACGCCCTGAGCCATCAAACGACGACCGGCACGCAGTTGATAGTGACGCTCAAGCTCGGAAAGCTGCTTGCGGTCGTTAGCGCCCTGCACTTCCATGGCGTCATGCGGTTGCTCAGTGGCCACCACCAGACCATCGCTAACCGCCATCGCGATCACGTCGGTCAGGTAGTACTCGCCCTGGGCGTTGTTGTTCGATAGACGGCTCATCCAGCCAGCCAATTGCGCGAACGGCAGCGCCAGAATGCCGGTGTTGCCCTCAGTGATCGCGCGTTCGGCTTCGTTGGCATCTTTCTGCTCAACGATGGCTGTCACTTCGCCGTCAGCGTTGCGGACGATGCGGCCATAGCCGGTCGGGTCGTCCAGTTCGACTGTCAACAAACCCAGTTGCTGCGGCGCTACTTGCTTGAGCAAACGCTGCAGGGTCTCGACTTCGATCAATGGCACGTCACCATAAAGAATCAGGACGGTGTCGGACTCAATGAAAGGCACCGCTTGAGCAACCGCGTGGCCAGTCCCAAGCTGTTTATCCTGCAGGACGAAATTCAGATCATCAGCCGCCAGACGCTCGCGCACTGCATCGGCGCCATGGCCGATCACTACGTGGATGCGCTGTGGATCAAGTTGCCGGGCGCTGTGGATAACATGGCCGAGCATCGAGTTGCCGGCAATCGGATGCAGAACTTTCGGCAGTGCCGAACGCATGCGAGTGCCTTGACCAGCAGCGAGGATAACGATTTCTAAAGACATGACTGGCTACCAATCCTGGGTGGTCAGCGGCTGCGACCAGGTTGTGAATATCTAAAAAGAAAAAAGGGTAGCCGAGGCTACCCTTTTTAATCAATCGCACAACAAGCGGTGGCCTATTAGTGGCCGAACTTCTTGCGGATCTGCTGGACGGTGCGCAGCTGAGCTGTCGCCTCGGCCAGACGTGCGGCAGCAGAACCGTAATCGAATTCTGCACCACGGTCATGCAAGGCCTTCTCGGCAGCCTTAACGGCTTCCTGAGCGGAGGCTTCGTCCAGGTCGGCAGCACGTTGCACAGTGTCGGCAAGTACCTTGACCATGTTCGGCTGAACCTCGAGGAAACCGCCGGAGATGTAATACACCTCCTCTTCCCCGCCCTGCTTGATCAGGCGGATCGGGCCCGGCTTGAGATTAGTGATCAGCGGCGCGTGACCCAGGGCGATACCAAGATCACCCAGTGCACCGTGCGCAACCACCATCTCGACCAGGCCGGAGAAGATTTCCCCTTCCGCGCTGACGATATCGCAATGGACTGTCATAGCCATCTGATTGCCTCAACCTAAATTAGCGCCCGTTGCCGGGCGCCGGGATTACAGTTTCTTGGCTTTCTCGATCGCTTCTTCGATGCCGCCGACCATGTAGAACGCTTGTTCTGGCAGGTGGTCGTAGTCACCGTTGAGGATGCCTTTGAAGCCAGCAATGGTGTCTTTCAGGGAAACGTATTTACCCGAAGCACCGGTGAAGACTTCAGCCACGAAGAACGGCTGCGACAAGAAACGCTGGATCTTACGAGCACGGTTTACCAACTGCTTGTCGGCTTCCGACAGCTCGTCCATACCCAGGATCGCAATGATGTCCTTCAGTTCTTTGTAACGTTGCAGAACATACTGTACGCCGCGAGCGGTGTCGTAGTGGTCCTGGCCGATTACGTTCGGGTCCAGCTGGCGCGAAGTCGAGTCGAGTGGATCGACCGCTGGGTAGATACCCAGGGAAGCGATGTCACGAGACAGAACGACGGTGGCGTCCAAGTGGGCGAAAGTGGTCGCTGGCGACGGGTCAGTCAAGTCATCCGCAGGTACGTATACCGCTTGGATCGAGGTGATCGAACCGTTTTTGGTCGAAGTGATACGCTCTTGCAGAGTACCCATCTCTTCGGCCAGGGTCGGCTGGTAACCTACTGCGGAAGGCATACGGCCCAGCAGTGCGGATACTTCAGTACCGGCCAGGGTGTAACGATAGATGTTGTCGACGAACAGCAGAACGTCGTTACCTTCGTCACGGAACTTCTCGGCCATGGTCAGGCCGGTCAGTGCTACGCGCAGACGGTTACCCGGCGGCTCGTTCATCTGACCGTAAACCAGTGCCACTTTGTCCAGAACGTTGGAATCCTTCATCTCGTGGTAGAAGTCGTTACCCTCACGAGTACGCTCACCCACACCGGCGAACACGGAATAACCGCTGTGCTCGATGGCGATGTTACGGATCAGTTCCATCATGTTTACGGTTTTGCCTACACCGGCACCACCGAACAGACCAACTTTACCACCCTTGGCGAACGGGCAAACCAGGTCGATAACCTTGATGCCGGTTTCCAGCAGGTCGTTGCCGCCAGCTTGTTCAGCGAAGGTTGGCGCAGGACGGTGAATGCCCCAGCGCTCTTCGGTGTCAATCGGGCCAGCTTCGTCGATCGGGTTACCCAGTACGTCCATGATCCGGCCCAGGGTCGCTTTACCGACCGGTACGGAGATGGCTGCGCCAGAGTCCTTGACTTCCAGACCGCGCTTCAAGCCTTCGGTGGAACCCATCGCAATGGTACGAACCACGCCGTCGCCCAGCTGTTGCTGAACTTCCAGAGTGGTCCCTGCCGCGCTTTGTACCAACAGCGCGTTATAGATGCTCGGTACGCTGTCGCGTGGAAATTCCACGTCGATAACGGCGCCGATGATTTGAACGATACGTCCGCTACTCATAGCTGGATCCTCTGAATATTTGAACCGTTAAACCGCGGCAGCGCCGCCGACGATTTCCGAGATCTCTTGGGTGATCGCAGCCTGACGCGCCTTGTTGTAGACCAGCTGCAAATCGCTGATCAAATCACCGGCGTTGTCGGTAGCGTTCTTCATCGCGATCATCCGCGCAGCTTGTTCAGCCGCGTTGTTCTCGACCACCGCCTGGTAGACCTGCGACTCAACGTAGCGGACCATCAAGCCGTCAAGCAGCTCTTTGGCATCCGGTTCGTAGAGATAGTCCCAGTGGTGCTTGAGCGATTGATCCGGGGTTGCCTCCAGTGGAATCAACTGCTCCACAGTAGGCGTTTGCGTCATGGTGTTGATGAACTTGTTGGACACCACGGACAGGCGATCAATACGGCCGTCCAGGTAGGCATCCAGCATCACCTTGACGCTGCCAATCAGATCATTGATCGACGGCTCTTCACCCAGGTGGCTGATAGCTGCAACGACGTTACCGCCGAAGTTGCGGAAGAAAGCCGCACCCTTGCTACCAACAACACACAGATCGATCTCGACGCCATTTTCGCGGTTTACCGCCATGTCCTTGACCAGGGCCTTGAACAGGTTGGTGTTCAAGCCACCACACAGACCACGGTCACTGCTCACTACGACATAACCGACGCGCTTGATTTCACGCTCGATCATGAAGGGGTGGCGATATTCCGGGTTGGCGTTGGCCAAATGACCAATAACCTGGCGGATGCGCTCCGCGTAAGGACGGCTAGCAGCCATGCGCATTTGTGCCTTGCGCATTTTACTGACCGCCACTTTTTCCATGGCGCTGGTAATCTTTTGCGTGCTTTTGATGCTCGCAATCTTACTGCGAATCTCTTTTGCGCCTGCCATGTAACACCTATCAGGTTAGCAAGCGGGAGCCTTGCGGCTCCCGCTGCGGCTTACCAGGTTTGGGTGGCCTTGAACTTCTCGATACCGGCTTTCATGCCAGCGTCGATTTCGTCATTGAAGTCACCCTTCACGTTGATCTTCGCCATCAATTCGGCGTGATCGCGGTTGAAGAAAGCAATCAGCGCTTGTTCGAAGCTGCCGATCTTGGCGATTTCAACGTCAGTCAGGAACCCACGCTCAGCGGCATACAGCGACAGCGCCATGTCAGCGATCGACATTGGTGCGTATTGCTTCTGCTTCATCAGCTCGGTAACGCGCTGACCATGCTCAAGTTGCTTACGGGTCGCTTCGTCCAGGTCAGAAGCGAACTGGGCGAATGCCGCCAGTTCACGGTACTGAGCCAGAGCGGTACGGATACCACCGGAGAGCTTCTTGATGATCTTGGTCTGAGCGGCACCACCCACACGGGATACCGAAACACCGGCGTTCACAGCAGGACGGATCCCGGAGTTGAACATGGCCGATTCCAGGAAGATCTGACCGTCGGTGATGGAAATCACGTTGGTCGGAACGAACGCGGAAACGTCGCCAGCCTGGGTTTCGATGATCGGCAGTGCGGTCAGGGAACCGGTTTTGCCGGTCACTGCGCCGTTGGTGAACTTCTCTACGTACTCTTCCGAAACGCGGGATGCGCGCTCCAGCAGACGGGAGTGGAGATAGAACACGTCGCCTGGGTAAGCTTCACGGCCTGGTGGACGGCGCAGCAGCAGGGAAATCTGGCGGTAAGCCACTGCTTGCTTGGACAGATCGTCATAAACGATCAGCGCGTCTTCACCGCGGTCGCGGAAGAATTCACCCATGGTGCAACCGGAGTACGGTGCCAGGAACTGCAGTGCTGCAGATTCCGAAGCGCTCGCGGCAACGACGATGGTGTTAGCCAGTGCGCCGTTTTCTTCCAGCTTGCGAACCACGTTAGCGATGGTCGATTGTTTCTGACCGATCGCTACGTAGACGCAGAAAATACCGCTGTTTTTCTGGTTGATGATCGCGTCGATCGCCAGAGCGGTTTTACCGATCTGACGGTCACCGATGATCAGCTCACGCTGGCCACGGCCGACAGGAATCATGGCATCGACAGCCTTGTAGCCAGTCTGTACAGGCTGGTCTACCGACTTACGCCAGATCACGCCTGGAGCAACTTTCTCGACCGCATCGGTCTCGGTGTTGTTCAGCGGACCTTTGCCGTCAACTGGGTTACCCAGTGCGTCGACTACGCGACCCAGCAGTTCCTTACCAACCGGAACCTCGAGGATGCGGCCAGTGCACTTGGCGCTCATGCCTTCAGCCAGAGACTGGTAGGAGCCCAATACAACGGCACCTACAGAGTCTTGCTCCAGGTTGAGAGCCATACCGAAGATGCCGCCCGGAAACTCGATCATCTCGCCGTACATTACGTCGGCCAGACCGTGAATCCGCACGATACCGTCAGATACGCTGACGACAGTGCCTTCGTTACGGGCTTGGGAGGTCACATCGAGCTTGTCGATGCGGCCCTTGATAATTTCACTTATTTCGGAAGGATTGAGTTGCTGCATTGCTCTGCTGCCCCTTCAAACTCAAGATTTCAATGCTTCGGCAAGGTTTGCGAGTTTTCCGCGAACCGAGCCATCGATTACCAGGTCGCCGGCGCGGATGACAATGCCCCCAATAAGGGATTTGTCTTCCTCGACTTGCAGGCGCACTTCCCGGTTGAGTCGTGCACTGAGAACCTTGGCGAGTTTGTCTTGCTGTTCTTGGTTCAATGCAAAAGCACTGGTGACTTCAACGTCTACCGATTTCTCTTGTTCGGCCTTGTACAGGTCAAACAGAGCGGCGATCTCCGGCAACAGCGGGAGACGGTCGTTTTCGGCAACGACGTTAATGAAGTTCTGTGCCTTCACATCAAACTTGTCGCCGCACACGTCAATAAACGTGGCGGCCTTGTCTGCGCTCGTCAGTCGCGGGGCCTTGAGCACGCGCTGCATGGTGTCGTCTTGCGACACTGCTGCAGCCAGGCCGAGCATGGCTGACCAAGAGGCCAGTTGCTGGTGGGCCTGGGCGTGCTCGAAGGCTGCCTTAGCGTAAGGTCGGGCCAACGTGGTCAATTCTGCCATGATCGCCCTCGCTTAAATTTCAGCAGCCAGTTTGTTTACCAGCTCCGCGTGCGCGTTTTGATCGATTGTGGCACCCAGGATCTTCTCGGCGCCGCCAACGGCCAGAGCACCCAATTGGGCACGCAGCGCGTCTTTGACACTGTTCAGTTCCTGCTCGATCTCGGCCTGAGCCTGAACCTTCACACGGTCAGCGTCGATACGGGCTTTTTCAACAGCCTCTTCGACGATCTGGTTACCGCGTTTCTTGGCTTGCTCAATGATTTCGGCTGCCTGAGCTTTTGCTTCGCGCAGTTGTTGACCCGCTTTATCTTGGGCCAACTCCAGGTCGCGAGCTGCTCGGGCGGCAGCGTCCAGTCCATCCGCGATCTTCTTCTGACGTTCGTGCAAAGCCGCGATGACCGGAGGCCACACGAACTTCATGCAAAACAGTACAAAAATGAAGAACGCAACGGACTGGCCAATCAGGGTTGCATTAATGTTCACGCCAACACCTCGCTCGTTCGTTGCACATCACACCAATTACTCGAAGGTTCGAGTAATTAGCCAGCGAGTTGACCAACGAATGGGTTCGCGAAGGTGAAGAACAGAGCGATACCAACACCGATCATGGTTACGGCGTCGAGCAGACCGGCAACGATGAACATTTTGACTTGCAGCATTGGAACCATCTCTGGCTGACGCGCTGCGCCTTCCAGGAACTTGCCGCCCAACAGGCCGAAACCAATTGCGGTACCCAGTGCGCCCAGGCCGATCAACAGTGCAACAGCGATAGCGGTTAGACCAACTACAGTTTCCATCTTTCCTCCCGACTTTTACGTCGTATGGTTTAGGTTTTTTAGATTTTAAAGCGGTAAAACAAATCGTTTCATAGCCCTGTTCGGGCACCCACTCGTTTGACCGAGTGGGACATCAGACCAGTCGAGACTGGTCTTAATGGTTCTCTTCGTGCGCCATCGACAGGTAAACGATGGTCAGCATCATGAAGATAAACGCCTGCAGGGTGATGATCAGGATGTGGAACACAGCCCACGCCCACTGCAGAACTACACCCAGGCCGCTAAGCCAGAGCAGACCGCTGCCGAACATCACAGCAATCAGAATGAAGACCAGTTCGCCGGCGTACATGTTGCCGAACAGACGCAGTGCCAGGGAAATTGGCTTGGCAACCAGTGTCACGAACTCCAGCAGGAAGTTCACCGGGATCAGCAGGGCTTGAACGAAGACGTTCTTGCTGCCGAAAGGGTGCAGGGTCAGTTCGCCGATGAAGCCGCCGATGCCCTTGACCTTGATGCTGTAGAAAATGATCAACGCGAACACCGACAGGGACATACCCAGAGTCGCGTTCGGGTCAGTGGTCGGAACAGCACGGAAGACCAGATGCGGGTCGCCAGTAATGAAGGCAGCCACTTTCGGAATCCAGTCGACCGGAACCAGGTCGACGGCGTTCATCAGGAACACCCAGACAAAAATTGTCAGCGCCAATGGTGCGATCAATGGATTACGGCCGTGAAAGGTATCTTTCACGCTGCTGTCGACGAACTCGATCAGAACTTCGACGAAGTTCTGCAAGCCGCCAGGCTGACCGGAAGTCGCCTTCTTTGCCGCCATGCGGAAAAGAAGAACGAAGATCAGACCCAACGCGACCGACCAGCCGAGAGTATCGACGTGGAAAGCCCAGAAGCCCATTTCTTTGGCTTCTGCTGCGGTGTGGGCAAAACCCCACCCGCCAGTTGGGTGCTGACCGAAGGTCAGGTTCTGCAAGTGGTGCTGGATATAGCCCGAAGCGGTTGTCTCTGCCATGGTTGCCTCAAACGCCCTAAGGTCTCGAAAGTCTTGTTCTCATCAGCAGGGGCGCGAACCAGCTGACCAGTTGGGTCAACACGAAGACGCCGAATACAGCTAGCGGCGCCAATGGCTTCACACCTGCAAACGTCAATGCAAAGAGCACTGCCGTCAAAATTAGTTTGCCCGCCTCGCCGGCATAAAAAGACCGGACGATGGCTTGAGCTGCTCGGGCGCCGGAAAACCGAAATGCCCTGTGAGCGAAATAAACATTGGGTAGCAAGGCTATCAGGCCTCCGCAGAGTCCTGAGTACCCGGCTACGACTCCATGCCAGTACCAAAGCGCCAAAGCGGCCAGTACCAAAACGACAAATTGAGCCAGTAGGACCGGAAAAACTGCCAGGCGATGGAACGGCAAGCGGTTTGGCGTGCGGCTCTCCATCGTTTTTGCTCCCCAATGATCGGCTGCCAGAATTCAATAACTTGGCATAATTTGTGCCGACAAAATGCGCGCAGAGTATAGGGGCGGTTCTGCCCCTATTCAACTGTCAGGTAGTGATTTCCGACTCCACGCTACATGAGGAAATGTTTCAGCGGATGTGTGCAAGTACACCTTGAAGCTCATCCAGGGAGTTGTAACCAATCACCAACTGCCCTTTCCCCTTTTTCCCGTGGCGAATCTGCACCGCAGAGCCTAGGCGCTCAGCCAGACGCTGTTCGAGTCGAGCGATATCCGGGTCCGGCTTTACCGGTTCAGCAGGTTCCGGTTTACCACTCAACCACTGGCGAACCAGTGCTTCAGTCTGGCGTACAGTCAGCCCCCGTGCGACAACGTGTCGCGCCCCTTCAACCTGTTGATTTTCCGGTAAACCGAGCAAAGCACGGGCATGACCCATTTCCAGGTCGCCGTGGGACAGCATGGTTTTGATGACTTCCGGCAACGCGATCAAGCGTAGCAGGTTGGCCACGGTCACGCGGGATTTGCCCACGGCTTCGGCCACTTGTTGCTGCGTCAGCTGGAATTCCTGCTGCAAACGCTGCAAAGCCACCGCTTCTTCGATTGGATTGAGGTCTTCGCGCTGGATGTTCTCGATCAGCGCCATGGCGATCGCGGTTTCATCCGGCACATCGCGAACCATTGCCGGGATGGTTTCCTGCCCAGCCTGCTGACTGGCGCGCCAGCGGCGTTCACCTGCGATGATTTCGAAGCGACCGCTGCCAATCGGACGAACCACGATCGGCTGCATCACGCCCTGAGCCTTGATCGACTGCGCCAGCTCTTCCAGCGCCTGAGGATCCATGTCCCGGCGCGGCTGGTACTTGCCGCGCTGGATCAGGTCCAGGGGCAGGTGCTGCAGCTCACGCTGATCAGCCTGCACAGCTTGTTCTTCCAGCGAGCTGACAGTCGGACCACTCAGCAGTGCATCCAGTCCACGTCCGAGACCTCGTTTCTTGACGGCCATGGGGATTCCTTAAGTTGCCTGAGCAGCGGCAGTGCGTGAGTTTTTGCGTTGACGACGAACCATCTCGCCCGCCAATGCCAGATAGGCAATGGCGCCCCGCGATGATTTGTCGTACGCCAGCGCCGGCATGCCATAGCTAGGTGCTTCAGCCAGGCGGATGTTGCGCGGAATCACCGTGTCGTAGAGCTGCTCGCCGAAGTGTTCCTTGAGCTGCGCCGAAACATCGTTCATCAGGCTCAGGCGCGGGTCATACATGGTCCGCAACAGGCCTTCGACTTTCAGGTTCGGGTTCAGCAACTCAGCGATGCGCTTGATGTTATCCACAAGGTCGCTCAAGCCTTCGAGCGCGAAGTACTCGCACTGCATGGGGATAATCACCCCGTCCGCCGCAACCAGTGCGTTAAGCGTGAGCATCGACAACGACGGTGGACAGTCGATCAAAATGTAATCGTAGTTTTCACGGATCGGCGCCAGCGCACTGCGCAGGCGGCTTTCCTTCATCTGCATTTCCAGCAGAACCACTTCGGCCGCAGTCAGGTCGCGGTTGGCCGGCAGCAGTTGGTAACCACCGTGCTCGGAGTAATGCATGGCCTGAGCCAGATCGCATTCGCCGATCAGCAGGTCGTAGACCGAATTTTCCAGGCCGTGTTTATCCACACCGCTACCCATGGTGGCGTTGCCCTGTGGATCGAGATCGATCAACAGCACCCGACGCTTGGTAGCGACCAGGGAAGCTGCGAGGTTGATGCAGGTGGTGGTCTTGCCCACACCACCCTTTTGGTTCGCTATCGCGAATACCTTAGCCATTCTTGCTTGTGTTCCCAATCATGCCGTGCGGCGCAGTATCAGCAGATGGCGTTGGCCTTGGCAACCGGGTACGGCCAGGGCGTGTTCGCTATCGAGGTGGAAGTCTGCCGGCAATGCTACCAGCTCATCGGCGGGATGAACGCCCTTCATTGCCAGCCAACGTGTTTCGGTGTCGCCGAGGTGGCGAGTCCAGTTGCTGAAGTTCTCCATGCTGCTGAACGCCCGGGAGATGATCCCGTTGAATGGCTGATCAGGCTGAAAAGCTTCGACGCGACTGTGGATAACTTGCAGGTTATCCAGTTTGAGTTCGAGTTTGACCTGAGTCAGGAAGCGGGTTTTCTTGCCGTTGCTGTCCAGGCAAGTCACTTGGGACTCTGGAAACAGGATGGCCAACGGAATACCCGGCATGCCGCCACCGCTGCCAACGTCCAGCCAGCGACCGTTTTCGACGAACGACATCACGCTCAAACTATCGAGCAAGTGACGGGAAACCATTTCATCCGGGTCGCGTACGGCGGTCAGGTTGTAAGCCTTGTTCCATTTTATCAACAGGGCCAGATAACCCAGCAGCTGCGCGTGCTGGCTTTCTGTCAGCGTGACACCGAGCTGGCGCGCACCTGTGGATAACTCTTCTGCGTGTTGCGAGGTGACCAACGAACTCAAGCGCTTTGCTCCAACTGACGGCCCGCGCCGCGTTTTTTCAAATGAATCATCAACAGCGAAATAGCTGCCGGCGTCACACCCGGGATACGCGACGCCTGACCCAAAGTCTCTGGACGGGTCGCACCCAGCTTGCTCTGGATCTCTTTGGAGAGACCGGAAATATTCGTGTAGTCGATATCCACAGGCAGTTTTGTGTCTTCGCTGGCCCGCAAACGAGCGATTTCATCCTGCTGACGATCGATGTAACCGGCGTATTTGGTCTTGATTTCGACCTGCTCGGCGACTTGTGGATCTTCTGCGCCGCCACCGGTCACGGCGATCAGACCAGCGTAGTCGATTTCCGGACGGCTCAGCAGGTTGAGCAAGTTGTATTCGTGGGTCAACGGCGTGCCGAACTTCTCGGAAATCGCATCGCCTTGCTCTGTGCCCGGGCGAACCCAGGTACTTTTCAGGCGTTGCTCTTCCAGCGTGATGCTCTCGCGTTTGGTGCAGAACGCAGCCCAACGTGCGTCATCCACCAGACCCAGTTCGCGACCTTTTTCGGTCAAGCGCAGGTCGGCGTTGTCTTCGCGCAGGATCAGGCGGTATTCGGCGCGGGACGTGAACATCCGATACGGTTCCTGGGTACCCAGGGTAATCAGGTCGTCGACCAACACTCCGATGTACGCCTCGTCGCGACGCGGGCACCAGGCATCTTTGCCCTGAGCACGCAGTGCGGCGTTGGCCCCGGCCAGCAAACCCTGGGCGCCGGCTTCTTCGTACCCGGTGGTGCCGTTGATTTGCCCGGCGAAGAACAGACCGGCAATAACTTTGGTTTCCAGGTTGTACTTCAGGTCACGCGGGTCGAAGTAGTCGTATTCGATGGCGTAACCCGGACGAACGATGTGCGCGTTTTCCATGCCGCGGATCGATTGCACGATCTGCAGTTGCACGTCGAACGGCAGGGATGTGGATATCCCGTTCGGGTACAGCTCGTTGGTCGTCAGGCCTTCCGGTTCGATGAAGACCTGATGGCTTTCCTTGTCGGCAAAGCGATGGATCTTGTCTTCGATCGACGGGCAGTAACGCGGGCCGATACCTTCGATCACACCTGCATCGGAATACATCGGCGAACGATCGAGGTTCGCAGCGATGATTTCGTGGGTGCGGGCGTTGGTGTGGGTAATCCAGCAGCTGACCTGTTTCGGGTGCTGCTCTTTGGAACCCATGAATGACATCACCGGGATCGGTGTATCGCCGGCTTGCTCGGTCATCACCGAGAAATCCACAGAACGACCGTCGATACGCGGCGGTGTGCCGGTTTTCAGGCGACCAACGCGCAATGGCAATTCACGTAAACGGTGAGCCAGGGCGATCGAAGGCGGATCACCGGCACGGCCACCGGAAAAATTCTGCATTCCGATGTGGATAAGTCCACCGAGGAAGGTGCCAGTGGTCAACACCACGGAGTCCGCGAGGAAACGCAGGCCCATTTGGGTGACAACACCGCGCACTTGTTCCTGCTCAACGATCAGGTCGTCGGCGGCCTGTTGAAATATCCACAGGTTCGGCTGGTTTTCAAGGATTTCGCGGACAGCGGCCTTGTACAGAACCCGGTCAGCCTGAGCGCGGGTTGCACGCACGGCCGGGCCTTTGCGGCTGTTCAACACGCGAAATTGAATACCACCTTTATCGGTAGCCATGGCCATCGCGCCGCCAAGGGCATCGATTTCCTTGACCAGATGGCTTTTGCCGATCCCACCGATAGCGGGGTTGCAACTCATGGCACCGAGGGTTTCCACGTTGTGCGTCAGCAACAGGGTTTTTGCACCCATACGTGCTGAGGCCAGTGCTGCCTCGGTACCGGCATGACCGCCGCCGATGACGATCACTTCAAAACGGGAAGGGAAATCCACCACGCACCTCGTGCCTGCTTCAGTTAGGTAATCAGGAATAGTTTGAGCTCAGGTTTTTGGACCTGGTCGGCAAGTATAGGGACTTCGCCCTTCCTAAAGAACCCTTTGCACAAAATTTAACCAGCTGTGGAGAAGTCGCGGTTATAGAAATTAAAAAGAAAGAAATTTATTAAATCTTTGTTTTTATGTTTATTTCTACTGAGCCACCTTTCTGTGGATAGATCTCTACAGGCCTTTATATTCAATATGTACAGAGATTCAAAACCCTGTGGTCATGTGGCAAGGAGGCCCTTGGATAACCGGTTTAAGCCTGTGGATGAAAGGGGTGCTTATCCACAGGGGCGGTTATCTTCAGTTTTGAGGCCCTGTTATCAACTGCCCTTAGAGGCAGTTATTCACAGGGCTTAATCCACAGAAAACGGCTGAATAAGCAAATCCCGGGCACGGAAAATCCGCTCAAGCAGAAAGAATCTGCTCAGCACTGGAAGAGAATTCAGGAAAAGGAGGGAACAGACAGGCACGAATGGCCTGTCTGTGGACAACGGAGCGTCTTATTTACCGATACAGAAGCTGGAAAAGATCCGTCCCAGCAGGTCATCGGAGCTGAATGCACCGGTGATTTCACCCAAGGCGTGTTGGGCTTGTCGCAAATCCTCGGCTAACAGTTCACCGGCACCCGCCAGGGTCAGCTGTGCACGGCCGTGCTCAAGGGAAGCACTTGCGTGACGCAACGCTTCAAGATGACGCCTGCGAGCACTGAAGCTGCTTTCCGAGGTCTGTTCGTAGCCCATGCAGGCCTTGAGGTGGTCGCGCAGCAATTCCAGCCCTTCACCTGCAGATTTGGCGCTCAGGCTGATGGTGACGTGGCCATCCTCGCTGACTTCCAGGGCAATGGCTTCGCCAGTGAGGTCAGCCTTGTTTCGGATCAACGTGACTTTCGCCGGATCGGGACGGATTTCCAGAAATTCAGGCCACAATGAGAACGGATCAAGTGCCTCAGGAGCCGTCGCATCGACCACCAACAGTACGCGATCAGCCTCGCCGATTGCTTTCAGCGCCCGTTCGACGCCGATTTTTTCCACCTGGTCGTCGGTATCTCGCAGACCAGCGGTGTCGACCACGTGCAGCGGCATACCATCGATGTGGATATGTTCACGAAGAATGTCCCGGGTGGTGCCGGCGATCTCGGTGACGATCGCGGCTTCACGACCGGCCAGTGCATTCAACAGGCTGGATTTACCGGCATTCGGCCGGCCGGCGATCACCACGGTCATCCCGTCACGCAGCAAGGCACCTTGCCCGGCTTCGCGTAGTACGGTGGATAACTCGTCACGCACTTTGTCGAGCATGCTCAAGACGTGACCATCGGCGAGGAAGTCGATTTCTTCTTCAGGAAAGTCGATCGCCGCTTCGACATAGATGCGCAGGCCGATCAGTTGCTCGGTGAGGTTATGCACACGCTCGGAAAATGCGCCCTGCAAGGAACGCAGGGCATTTCGTGCAGCCTGTGCAGAACTTGCCTCGATCAAGTCGGCAATCGCCTCGGCCTGAGCCAGGTCGAGTTTGTCATTGAGGAACGCGCGCTCGCTGAATTCACCCGGTCGGGCCAACCGACAGCCCAGTTCCAGGCAACGCTTGAGCAGCATATCCGAAACTATCGGACCGCCGTGGCCCTGGAGTTCCAGCACATCTTCGCCAGTGAACGAGTTCGGGCCCGGAAAATACAGGGCGATGCCTTGATCCAGCACCTCATCGTTTTCACTGAGGAACGGGCCGTAGTGGGCAAACCTTGGCTTGAGTTCACGACCGCTGAAGGCCTTGGCCGCAACACTCGCCAGCGGTCCGGAAATACGGACGATGCCCACACCGCCGCGACCTTGAGCGGTGGCGACGGCGGCGATGGTTTCACGAGGAACGCTCATAAACCGTTATCCAGACAAAAGTGACAGATAGCAAAACGCCCCACTAGGGGGCGTTTTGAGTGGTTATCCACAGTGTAAATCAGGCAGCTGCTTTGGTAGCTGCTTCAATCTTACGAGTGATGTACCACTGTTGGGCGATCGACAGGCAGTTGTTCACGACCCAGTACAGCACCAGACCAGCCGGGAACCACAGGAAGAAGAAGGTGAAGATGATTGGCATCAGCTTCATCACCTTGGCCTGCATCGGATCCGGCGGAGTCGGGTTCAACTGCTGCTGGATGAACATGGTTGCACCCATGATGATCGGCAGAATGAAGAACGGATCCTTGATCGACAGGTCAGTAATCCACAGCATGAACGGCGCTTGGCGCATTTCAACGCTTTCCAGCAGAACCCAGTACAGCGAAAGGAAAACCGGCATCTGCACGAGGATTGGCAAGCAACCACCCAGCGGATTGATCTTCTCTTTCTTGTACAGCTCCATCATGGATTGCGACATCTTCTGCCGGTCGTCGCCATGTTGCTCTTTCAGCGCAGCCAGTTTCGGTGCCACTGCACGCATGCGGGCCATGGATTTGTAGCTGGCAGCCGACAGCGGGAAGAAGATCCCTTTGATCAGCATGGTCAGGAAGATGATCGACCAGCCCCAGTTACCGACCAGCGCGTGGATGTGTTGCAGCAGCCAGAAGATTGGCTGGGCAATGAACCACAAAATGCCGTAGTCGACGGTCAGTTCCAGACCTGGGGACAACTCTTTCAGCACAGCTTGGCTTTTCGGACCGGCATACAGAACAGCGCTGGTCTCGGCTTTTGCACCTGGCGCGACAGTCATTGCCGGAGCGGTGTAGCCGATAATGTAGTTGCCTTTGCTGTCTTTACGGGTCTGGACGAGGTTGTTCTCGCCTTTCGCCGGAATCCACGCGGTCACGAAGTAGTGCTGCAACCATGCAACCCAACCACCGTTAACGGTTTCTTTCAGCTGAGCCTTGTCCATGTCCTTCATGGACACTTTCTTGTACGGCTCGTTACTTGTCCACAGGGCGGCGCCCAGGTAAGTCGCGGTGCCGGTGGCAGTGCTGGAAGAAGGATCGGAGCTGGCGTCACGCTTCAATTGCGCGAACATTGCACCGGACCAGGGTTTGGCACTCTGGTTATCGATCAGGTAGGAAACGGTTACGTCATACAGGCCACGTTTCAGGGTGAAACGCTTGATGTAGTTGACGCCGTCCTTGCTGAACTTCAGGTCTGCGACCAATTGGTCCTGACCGTCAGCCAGTTGGAAAATCTTCTTCTCCGAGGAGTAAACCGGACGACCGGCAGGACTTGCGTCCGGACCGTCGGTGCCGATCAAACCGCTTTGAGCCAGATAAGTCCGCTCGTTGCCGTTATCGAACAACTGGAATGGAATTTCCGGATGGTCCTGGCGACGTGGATACAGCGGCAGCGTCAACTGAGCAACATCACCACCTTGTGGATCGATTGCCAGGTTGAGCACATCCGTTTTGATCTGGATGAGGTCTTTGCTTGCAGCTACTGGAGTTTCAGCAGGTGCAGTTGCACTGGTATCGCTTGCGGCGCGTGGAATGTCGTCACTGACAGAAGCATTATTGCCAGTCGCCGTATCCGGTAAGCCCGGTGCGGTAGTACTGGAAGCAACATTCTGAGTCGGCAGGGCAGCCTGGCCATAGTCCTGGTTCCATTTAAGAACCATAACGTAGGACACGATTGCCAGGGCGACGATCAGGATCGTGCGTTTGATATCCATGATTACTCGGCCATCGAAGAAGAACGGGAGGTAGGGATAGGTGGAACCGGGTCATAACCACCGGGATTCCACGGATGACAGCGACCTAAACGACGAAAGGCCAGCCAGCCACCGCGCAGAAGACCATGATTTTCTATGGCCTCTAACGCGTAGCAGGAACAACTGGGGTAGAAGCGACAGTGGTTGGCCATCAGGGGACTAATGGCATAGCGATAAAACTGGATCGGAACGAGTGCCAGTTTACGCATCGGGACTGTCTACCCCTACAGTTTCGGTTTTGACTGCTGGTACTGGCGTGCTGCGTGCCAGACGCTTCCAGAGTTTGCCGAAATGCTGAATCAATTCGGGGTTTTCTACGTCACCCAAACCTTTGCGCGCGACGATAACAATGTCCCAGCCGACCAGTGAATCCTGGTGCAGACGGAACGATTCGCGCATCAGACGTTTGAGGCGATTGCGCTCGACGGAGAGCTTTACGCTCTTTTTCCCGATAACCAGCCCGAGACGGGGGTGATCAAGATCGTTGTTGCGCGCAAGGAGCAGGAGATTTTTCCCCGGAACCTTGCCGGTAGGGGAGTCAAAGACTGCCTTGAAATGCCGGGGAGTAAGCAGACGCTTTTCCCGACTGAAGTCCTGACTCACCTCCAGTGCCGGCTTATCAAACTGCCAGACGCGCACGACCTTTGGCGCGACGACGCGACAGAACGGCACGACCGTTCTTGGTAGCCATGCGAGCACGGAAACCGTGGGTACGAGCGCGTTTGATAGTGCTTGGTTGGAAAGTACGTTTCATTGTCGTGTTACCTGGTTCGTCCACAACGGGCCGGAATGGCCCCCGTTTTAAGAGACCGGGGATTCTAGAGAAAGCAAGCCTCTAGGTCAATTTCCAACCAGCGTTTCCTTATAAATAGATCTCCAGACGTTTTTCCTGCCGGGCTCCTTGGCTAGATATAGAAATTAAGAAGGAAAGTATTTAAAGCTTTTCTGTAAAGCTTATAAAAGCTAAGGACGCGATCATCTGTGGATAACTGCCATCAGCCCTTTAAATTCGTGATGTACAGAGAATGACAACTACGGTGGAAAACGGTGGTAACCCTGTGCTGCGCTGTCGGATAAGCTGTGTGTGAAAGAGGCACTTATCCACAGCATGGTTATCCACCGAGTTTCGCCCCCACTTGTACAACGACCTTAGGCCCGGTTATCCACAGAGCTTATGCACAGACCGCTGGTCGTCTTTATTTCGTATAAAGCACTGATTCTTCATGGGAGGTGCACAACCTTCGTGTGGATAAGTCGGGGCTTGGTCGGCTACAATGGCGGCTTGTTTTTGCCTCACCGGCTTTCAACTTAGGGGATATCCGTGTCAGTGGAACTTTGGCAGCAGTGCGTGGAGCTTTTGCGCGATGAGCTGCCTGCCCAACAATTCAACACTTGGATCCGTCCACTACAGGTCGAAGCCGAAGGCGACGAGTTGCGTGTCTACGCACCGAATCGTTTTGTTCTCGACTGGGTCAACGAAAAGTACCTGGGCCGCGTCCTTGAACTGCTGGATGAGCATGGCAATGGCATGGCGCCGGCGCTGTCCTTATTAATAGGCAGCAAACGCAGTTCGGCACCGCGTGCCGCCCCGAATGCTCCGTTGGCCGCCGCTGCTTCACAGGCTCAGGCCGCTCAAGCACCTGTCAGCGCCCCGGCGCCAGCCCAGGTAGCCGCTCCAACCAAGCGTGCGACGCAAAAAGTTGCCGAGGTTAATGAAGAGCCATCGCGCGACAGCTTCGACCCGATGGCCGGGGCCAGTTCGCAACAAGCTCCGATTCGCGCCGAACAGCGTACGGTGCAGGTCGAAGGCGCGCTCAAGCACACCAGCTACCTGAACCGCACCTTCACCTTCGAGAACTTCGTCGAGGGCAAGTCCAACCAACTGGCCCGGGCTGCAGCCTGGCAAGTGGCGGACAACCCCAAGCACGGTTACAACCCGCTCTTCCTTTATGGTGGCGTCGGTTTGGGTAAAACCCACTTGATGCACGCTGTGGGTAACCACCTGTTAAAGAAGAATCCGAATGCCAAGGTTGTGTACCTGCATTCCGAGCGGTTCGTGGCCGATATGGTCAAGGCCTTGCAGCTGAACGCCATCAACGAGTTCAAGCGCTTCTACCGTTCGGTGGATGCATTGCTGATCGATGACATTCAGTTCTTCGCCCGCAAAGAACGTTCCCAGGAAGAGTTTTTCCACACCTTCAACGCCCTGCTTGAAGGTGGCCAGCAGGTCATTCTCACCAGTGACCGCTATCCGAAAGAAATTGAAGGCCTTGAAGAGCGCCTGAAATCCCGCTTCGGCTGGGGCCTGACCGTAGCCGTCGAGCCGCCGGAACTGGAAACCCGTGTGGCGATCCTGATGAAAAAGGCCGATCAGGCCAAAGTCGATCTGCCCCATGACGCGGCGTTCTTCATTGCCCAACGTATTCGTTCCAACGTCCGTGAGCTGGAAGGCGCGCTCAAACGTGTGATCGCCCACTCGCACTTCATGGGCCGCGATATCACCATCGAGTTGATTCGCGAATCCCTGAAAGATCTGTTGGCACTGCAAGACAAACTGGTCTCTGTGGATAACATTCAGCGCACGGTCGCCGAGTACTACAAGATCAAGATCTCCGACTTGTTGTCCAAACGTCGTTCGCGTTCGGTAGCTCGTCCGCGTCAGGTCGCCATGGCTTTGTCCAAAGAACTGACCAACCATAGCTTGCCGGAAATCGGCGACGTGTTTGGCGGCCGGGACCACACGACTGTTTTGCACGCCTGCCGCAAGATCAACGAACTTAAGGAATCCGACGCGGACATCCGCGAGGACTACAAGAACCTGCTGCGTACACTGACCACTTGATGAACACCAGCGCAGCTTATTAAGGCAAGGGACTAGACCATGCATTTCACCATTCAACGCGAAGCCCTGTTGAAACCCCTGCAACTGGTCGCAGGCGTCGTCGAGCGCCGACAGACCTTGCCGGTGCTTTCCAACGTGCTGCTGGTTGTCGAAGGCCAGCAACTGTCGCTGACCGGTACCGACCTGGAAGTCGAGCTGGTCGGTCGTGTACAACTCGAAGAGCCTGCCGATCCAGGTTCCATCACTGTGCCTGCGCGCAAGCTGATGGATATCTGCAAAAGCTTGCCGAACGATGCGCTGATCGACATCAAGGTCGACGAGCAGAAGCTCGTGGTGAAGGCCGGCCGTAGCCGCTTCACCCTGTCGACCCTGCCGGCCAATGACTTCCCGACTGTGGAAGAAGGCCCGGGTTCGCTGACGTGCAGCCTTGAGCAAAGCAAATTGCGTCGCCTGATCGAACGCACCAGTTTCGCCATGGCCCAGCAGGACGTGCGTTACTACCTGAACGGTATGCTGCTGGAGGTTTCTGAAGGCATCATCCGCGCCGTGGCGACTGACGGTCACCGTCTGGCCATGTGCTCGATGAAGGCTGATATCGGTCAGCCGGATCGCCACCAGGTCATCGTGCCACGTAAAGGTATCCTTGAGCTGGCGCGCCTGCTGACTGAGCCGGACGGCATCGTCAGTATCGTACTGGGTCAGCACCACATTCGTGCGACCACTGGCGAGTTCACCTTCACGTCGAAACTGGTCGACGGCAAATTCCCGGACTACGAGCGCGTTCTGCCTAAGGGTGGCGACAAGCTGGTGCTCGGCGACCGCCAGGCCCTGCGTGAAGCGTTCAGCCGTACCGCGATTCTGTCCAACGAGAAGTACCGCGGCATTCGTCTGCAACTGGCCAACGGTCAACTGAAGATCCAGGCGAATAACCCGGAACAGGAAGAAGCGGAAGAAGAAGTGGGCGTCGAGTACAACGGCGGCAATCTGGAAATCGGCTTCAACGTGAGCTACCTGCTGGACGTGTTGGGCGTCATGACGACTGAGCAGGTTCGTCTGATCCTGTCCGACTCCAACAGCAGTGCGCTGGTGCAAGAGTCCGACAACGACGACTCGGCCTACGTTGTCATGCCGATGCGTCTGTAATCATGCTCAGCAGAAGCTAGATGTCTTTAAGTCGCGTCTCGGTCACCGCGGTGCGCAATCTGCACCCGGTGACCTTCTCCCCCTCCCCCCGAATCAACATTCTTTACGGCGCCAACGGCAGCGGCAAAACCAGTGTTCTGGAAGCCATTCATCTGCTGGGGCTTGCCCGTTCGTTTCGTAGCACCCGCCTGTTACCGGTCATCCAGTATGAGCAGCTCGCCTGTACGGTGTTTGGTCAGGTGGAGTTGGCCGAGGGTGGCCACAGCGCCTTAGGGATATCCCGAGACCGTCAAGGGGAGTTCCAGATTCGCATCGACGGGCAGAATGCTCGCAGCGCGGCGCAACTGGCGGAAATCCTGCCGCTGCAGTTGATCAACCCTGATAGCTTCCGCTTGCTGGAAGGCGCACCGAAAATTCGCCGGCAGTTTCTCGATTGGGGCGTGTTCCACGTGGAACCACGATTCATGTCCACCTGGCAGCGCTTGCAGAAGGCCCTGCGCCAGAGAAACTCTTGGCTGCGGCATGGTACACTTGACGCCGTTTCGCAAGCGGTTTGGGACAGGGAACTGTGTCAGGCCAGCGCTGAAATTGATGAATACCGCCGCGCTTATATCAAAGCCTTGAAACCAGTCTTTGAACAGACCTTGAGCGAACTGGTTGAGCTCGAGGGCTTAACGCTCAGCTATTACCGAGGTTGGGACAAAGACCGCGAACTGAGTGCAGTGCTCGCCGGGTCCCTTCAGCGGGATCAGCAAATGGGTCATACCCAAGCCGGACCACAACGCGCTGATTTGCGTCTTAGATTGGGCGCACATAACGCCGCGGACATCTTGTCTCGCGGTCAGCAGAAACTGGTGGTCTGTGCATTGCGGATTGCCCAAGGGCACTTGGTCAGCCAGGCCCGACGCGGCCAGTGTATTTATCTGGTGGATGACCTGCCGTCCGAACTGGACGAGCACCACCGCCGCGCGCTTTGCCGCTTGCTGGAAGACTTACGCTGCCAGGTGTTTATCACCTGTGTAGATCACGAATTATTGAGGGAAGGCTGGCAGACGGAAACGCCAGTCGCTCTGTTCCACGTGGAACAGGGCCGTATCACCCAGACCCACGACCATCGGGAGTGAAGGCATTGAGCGAAGAAAATACGAATACCTACGACTCAACGAGCATTAAAGTGCTGAAAGGCCTGGATGCCGTACGCAAACGTCCCGGTATGTACATTGGTGACACCGACGATGGTAGCGGTCTGCACCACATGGTCTTCGAGGTAGTCGACAACTCCATCGATGAAGCGCTCGCTGGCCACTGCGACGACATCAGCATCATCATCCACCCGGACGAATCCATCACCGTTCGCGACAACGGTCGTGGTATCCCGGTAGACGTGCACAAAGAAGAAGGCGTCTCGGCAGCGGAGGTCATCATGACCGTGCTGCACGCCGGCGGTAAGTTCGACGACAACTCCTACAAAGTATCCGGCGGCCTGCACGGTGTAGGTGTGTCGGTTGTGAACGCCCTGTCCGAAGAGCTGGTCCTGACCGTTCGCCGCAGCGGCAAGATCTGGGAACAGACTTATATTCACGGTGTTCCGAAAGAGCCGATGAAAATCGTTGGCGAAAGCGAAACCACCGGTACCCAGATTCACTTCAAACCGTCCGACCTGACCTTCAAGAACATCCACTTCAGCTGGGACATCCTGGCCAAGCGGATTCGTGAACTGTCCTTCCTCAACTCCGGTGTCGGTATCGTCCTCAAGGACGAGCGCAGCGGCAAGGAAGAGCTGTTCAAGTACGAAGGTGGCCTGCGTGCGTTCGTTGAATACCTGAACACCAACAAGACCCCGGTCAACCAGGTGTTCCACTTCAACATCCAGCGTGAAGACGGCATCGGCGTGGAAATCGCCTTGCAGTGGAACGACAGCTTCAACGAGAACCTGTTGTGCTTCACCAACAACATTCCACAGCGCGATGGCGGTACTCACCTGGTGGGTTTCCGTTCCGCACTGACGCGTAACCTGAACACTTACATCGAAGCCGAAGGTCTGGCGAAGAAGCACAAAGTCGCGACCACCGGTGACGATGCCCGTGAAGGCCTGACCGCGATCATCTCGGTAAAAGTGCCGGATCCGAAGTTCAGCTCCCAGACCAAAGACAAGCTGGTTTCTTCCGAAGTGAAGACCGCGGTCGAACAGGAAATGGGCAAGTATTTCTCCGACTTCCTGTTGGAAAACCCGAACGAAGCCAAGCTGGTCGTCGGCAAGATGATCGATGCGGCTCGCGCTCGTGAAGCGGCGCGTAAAGCCCGTGAGATGACCCGCCGTAAAGGCGCGCTGGATATCGCCGGCCTGCCGGGCAAACTGGCTGACTGCCAGGAAAAAGACCCTGCCCTTTCCGAACTGTACCTCGTGGAAGGTGACTCTGCTGGCGGCTCCGCCAAGCAGGGACGTAACCGTCGGACCCAAGCCATCCTGCCTCTCAAGGGCAAGATCCTGAACGTCGAGAAGGCGCGTTTCGACAAGATGATCTCTTCGCAAGAAGTGGGCACCTTGATCACTGCGCTGGGCTGCGGCATTGGCCGTGACGAGTACAACATCGCGAAGCTGCGTTACCACAACATCATCATCATGACCGATGCTGACGTCGACGGTTCGCACATCCGTACCCTGCTGCTGACCTTCTTCTTCCGTCAGTTGCCGGAGCTGATCGAGCGCGGCTACATCTACATCGCCCAGCCACCGCTGTACAAGGTCAAGAAAGGCAAGCAAGAGCAATACATCAAAGACGACGACGCCATGGAAGAGTACATGACGCAGTCGGCCCTGGAAGATGCGAGCCTGCACTTGAACGAGGAAGCCCCGGGTATTTCCGGGCCAGCCCTCGAGCGTCTGGTGAATGACTTCCGTCTGGTAATGAAGACCCTCAAGCGTCTGTCGCGCCTGTACCCACAGGAGCTGACCGAGCACTTCATCTACCTGCCAGCCGTTAGCCTGGAGCAATTGTCCGATCACGCAGCGATGCAGGATTGGATGGCCCAGTACGAAGTTCGCCTGCGCACCGTCGAGAAGTCCGGCCTGGTTTACAAAGCCAGCCTGCGTGAAGACCGTGAACGTAATGTCTGGCTGCCTGAGGTTGAACTGATCTCCCACGGCTTGTCGAACTACGTCACCTTCAACCGCGACTTCTTCGGCAGCAACGATTACAAGACTGTTGTTTCTCTGGGCGCTCAACTGAGCACCTTGCTGGACGACGGCGCGTATATCCAGCGTGGCGAGCGCAAGAAGCCGGTAACGGAGTTCAAGGAAGCCCTTGAATGGCTGATGGCCGAAAGCACCAAGCGTCACACCATCCAGCGATACAAAGGTCTGGGTGAGATGAACCCGGATCAGCTGTGGGAAACCACCATGGACCCAAGCCAACGCCGGATGCTCAAAGTGACCATCGAAGACGCCATTGGCGCGGACCAGATCTTCAACACCCTGATGGGTGATGCGGTCGAGCCTCGTCGTGACTTCATCGAAAGCAACGCCTTGGCGGTATCCAACCTGGACTTCTGATCCAGCAAACCTGCCAAACGAAAAAGGCCAACGCTTAGCGTTGGCCTTTTTTATTGTCCGTTATCGGCTCGGGTAATAAACCAACCCTGCTGTTGTTCAACCATTGAAACACGTTACCGCAGGCATAAAAAAACCGGCTATATCAGCCGGTTTTTTTACGTCCGAAAAAAACTTATGCACCTTTTTCGGTTTTTTATGGGTTTATAAAATATGTATATAAATCATAAGCTTGAAAACAAAATCAGACGCTTTTCAACAAAACAGTACACAGGTTATCCACAAAATCTCAGACAGCCACTTGATCGGTAGCAGTCGGGGCTTGCGGGGCGGGTGGCAGCGAGCCCATTTCACGTTGCATCTGCTCGTTCCAGGCCTGGACCCGATCATTCAGCTCGGCAATCGCTCGCGGCCCGCTACCCTCTGCATACATGGGTGCGCCGATGATCACGGTAATGACACCCTGCTTCTTCGCCCAACCGGTTTTCGGCCAGAACTTGCCAGCATTGTGCGCAATCGGCAGCACGGGAAGTGCGGCGTTGACGGCTAGAGCGGTACCACCGCGAGAGAATTTTCCGATGGTGCCGTAAGGAACGCGCGTTCCCTCTGGGAAGATCAGGACCCAGACGCCGTCTTTCAGCAGTTCGTCGCCCTTCTTCGCCACATGCTTGAGCGCGGCTTTCGGGTTGTCGCGGTCGATGGCGATCGGCCGCAGCATGGCCATGGCCCAGCCGAAGAATGGAACGTAGAGCAGTTCGCGCTTGAGCACCTGGCTCAAGGGCTCGAAGTAAGCGGAGAGGAAGAACGTCTCCCAGGTGCTCTGGTGGTTCGACTGAATCACGCAGGGCTGGTCAGGCACGTTCTCGGCACCCTTCACTTCGTAGCGGATGCCCAGGAAAACTTTGCTCAGCCACAAGGCGCAGCGGCACCAGTACACGTTGATGAAGCGATACCGCGCCTTGAACGGCAGAAAAGGCGCGATGAAAAAGCTCAGGCTGCACCAGAGCAACGAGCTGGTGCCCAGCAGCAGGTAAAAGAGGAAAGTTCTGATGGCCTGCAATATCGACATAGCGACGTTTACCGTGCGGGCTCTGCCCGTCTATATAAAGCGCACTCCCGATCAATCCTTGGTCAGGAACAATCGAAGCACTCTAATTGTGGATAAGTTCTGCGGCAATCGCCGCCAGATCGTCAAAAATCAAGGTGCCTACCGGTAGGGTCTTGCCCAAAGTCTTTTCGCCTTTCCCGGTCTTTACCAAAACTGGCTGAGAATCGACGGCTTTGGCGGCCTCCAGGTCACCAAGGGTATCGCCGACGAACCAAAGATTGGTCAGCGATACGTTGTAATGCGCGGCGATGGTTTTCAACATCCCGGGTTTTGGTTTGCGGCAATCGCAGCCATCGTCCGGCCCGTGCGGGCAATAGACGATCAGCCCGACTTCGCCACCCTGCTCCGCCACCAACTCGCGCAAGCGAGCGTGCATGGCATCCAGGGTGGCGATGTCGTAATAGCCGCGAGCGATGCCCGACTGGTTGGTAGCCACCGCTACCGTCCAGCCGGCCTTGCTCAACTGCGCGATCGCTTCGATCGAACCAGGGAGCGGAATCCACTCCTCCACCGACTTGATGTAAGCGTCGGAGTCGTAATTGATCACTCCGTCCCGATCGAGAATCAGCAGTTTCAACAGCAGCCCCTCAACCCAGCAGCGAAATGTCGGCGACGCCCAGGAACAGCCCACGCAGGCGCAACAGCAGCGCATAACGGTTGGCGCGGACCTTGGCATCTTCCGCATTGACCATTACGGCTTCGAAGAACGCATCCACCGGCTCGCGCAAGGCGGCCAGACGTGCCAGCGATTCGCTGTACTGACGCGCAGCGGCCATCGGCTGCACAGCCTGGTCAGCCTGCTGGATCGCCGAGTACAGGGAGAACTCGTTGGCGTTGTCGAAGTACTTGGCTTCCACGACTGAAGGAACAGAGCCTTCGACCTTGCTCAGCAAATTCGAAACGCGCTTGTTCACCGCGGCCAGGGCAGCGGCTTCCGGCAATTTGCGGAACGCTTCTACCGCTTGTACGCGCTGATCGAAGTCCAGCGCCGAACCCGGTTTCAGGGCACGTACCGACAGGTACGTCCCGACATCAACGCCTTCGTCTTCGTAACGGGCACGCAAACGGTCGAAGATGAACTCCAGCACTGAGTCATTCAGACCAGCAACCTTGACCTTGGTACCGAACGCATTCACGGCAAACGCCACGGCGTCGTTCAGGTCGAGATCGAGCTTCTTGTCGATCAGGATGCGCAACACGCCCAGCGCTGCACGGCGCAAGGCGTACGGGTCTTTGCTACCGGTTGGCAGCATGCCGATACCGAAAATGCCCACCAGCGTGTCGAGCTTGTCCGCGATGGCCACGGCCGCACCGGTCAGGGTGGTCGGCAGTTCAGCGCCGGCACCGCGCGGCATGTACTGCTCGTTCAGCGCCAGTGCAACTTCTTCCGGCTCGCCGTCGTTGAGGGCGTAGTAGTAACCGGCGACACCTTGCATCTCCGGGAACTCACCGACCATCTCGGTCGACAGGTCGCACTTGGACAGCAGGCCGGCACGGGAGGCCCATGCGGCGTTGCCGCCAATGCGTTGAGCGATGAACGCAGCGAGTTTGGAAACGCGCTCGGCCTTGTCGTAGACGCTGCCGAGTTTTTCCTGGAACACCACGTTCTGCAGGCGCAGGTTGAAGTCTTCGAGTTTCTGCTTCTTGTCTTGCTTGAAGAAGAACTCGGCGTCGGTCAGGCGTGGACGAACCACTTTCTCGTTACCGGCGATGATCTGTTGCGGGTCTTTGCTTTCGATGTTGGCCACGGTAATGAAACGAGGCAGCAACTTGCCGTCGGCATCCAGCAGGCAGAAATACTTCTGGTTGTCCTGCATGGTCGTGATCAGGGCTTCTTGCGGCACGTCGAGGAAACGCTCTTCGAACGAGCACACCAGCGGCACCGGCCATTCAACCAGCGCGGTCACTTCGTCGAGCAGGGCTGGCGGAACAATTGCCGTGCCTTCCTGCATCGTCGCCAGTTCTTCGGTGCGCTTGCTGATCAGCTCACGACGCTCGTTGGCATCGGCCAGAACGTAAGCGGCACGCAGGTCGGTCAAGTAGTTGGCCGGCGAGGTGATGCGTACGCTTTCCGGGTGGTGGAAGCGGTGACCACGGGAATCGCGGCCGGACTTCTGGGCAAGGATCGTGCAATCGATGACCTGGTCACCGAGCAGCATCACCAGCCACTGGGTCGGACGAACGAATTCTTCCTTGCGAGCACCCCAGCGCATGCGCTTGGGAATCGGCAGGTCGTTCAGGGAATCTTCGACGATGGTGGGCAGCAGGCTCGCGGTCGGTTTACCGGCGATGTTTTGGCTGTAACGCAGTTTCGGACCGCTCTGATCGATTTCGCTCAGGTCGACGCCGCACTTCTTGGCGAAGCCCAATGCCGCTTGAGTCGGGTTGCCCTCAGCATCGAACGCAGCCTGACGTGGCGGGCCATCAAGGTTGATGCTGCGATCCGGCTGCTGAGTCGCCAGATCGGTGATCAGTACGGCCAGACGACGTGGCGCGGCGTAGACGGTTTTGGTCTCGTAGTTCAGGCCAGCGGCTTGCAGGCCCTTGTCGATACCGGCCAGGAACGCGTCGGCCAAGGTGTTCAGGGCTTTGGGTGGCAGTTCTTCGGTGCCCAGTTCAACCAGAAAATCTAGAGCACTCATTGTGCAGCCTCCAGCTTAGCCAACACTTCGTCACGCAGGTCGGGGGTCGCCATCGGGAAGCCCAGCTTGGCGCGAGCCAGCAGGTAGGCTTGCGCAACGGAACGCGCCAGGGTGCGGACACGCAGAATGTATTGCTGACGCGCGGTCACCGAGATCGCCCGGCGAGCATCCAGCAGGTTGAAGGTATGGGAGGCCTTCAACACCATTTCGTAGCTCGGCAACGGCAGCGGCTGGTCGAGTTCGATCAGGCGCTTGGCTTCGCTTTCGTAGAAATCGAACAATTCGAACAGTTTCTCGACGTTGGCGTGTTCGAAGTTGTAGGTCGACTGCTCCACTTCGTTCTGGTGGAACACGTCGCCGTAGGTCACTTTGCCGAACGGACCGTCAGCCCAGACCAGGTCGTAGACCGAATCCACGCCTTGCAGGTACATGGCCAGACGCTCAAGACCGTAAGTGATTTCGCCGGTCACCGGGTAGCACTCGATGCCGCCCGCTTGCTGGAAGTAAGTGAACTGCGTCACTTCCATGCCGTTGAGCCAGACTTCCCAGCCCAGACCCCAGGCGCCGAGGGTCGGCGATTCCCAGTTGTCTTCAACGAAGCGAATGTCGTGGACCAACGGGTCCAGGCCGACATGCTTGAGGGAGCCCAGGTACAGTTCCTGGAAGTTGTCCGGGTTCGGCTTCAGCACGACCTGGAACTGGTAGTAGTGCTGCAGACGGTTCGGGTTTTCGCCGTAGCGGCCGTCAGTCGGGCGACGACTGGGCTGCACATAAGCGGCGTTCCAGGTTTCCGGGCCAATGGCGCGCAGAAACGTGGCAGTGTGGAAAGTCCCGGCGCCTACTTCCATATCGTAGGGCTGAAGTACCACACAACCTTGCTCGGCCCAGTATTGCTGGAGGGCGAGGATCAAGTCTTGGAAGGTACGCACGGCTGGCGTAGGCTGGCTCACGAAATTCACCTGTTTCTTGGGCTGCGATTTAAAGAGCGGGAGTATACCCGATTCGGTCCTGCGCACGCCCCCTGGAGCCTTATGCCACGCTGCTTTTGGTGTTCCGAAGATCCGCTGTACATGGCTTATCACGATCAGGAGTGGGGTACGCCGCTACGCGATGCGCAGGGATTGTTCGAGTTGCTTTTGCTCGAAGGGTTCCAGGCCGGCCTTTCCTGGATCACCGTGCTGCGTAAACGCGAGCACTATCGTCAGGTGATGTTCGGCTTTGACGTACAGCGCGTGGCGCAGATGAGCGACGCCGAAATCGATGAATTGATGCTCGATCCGGGCATCATTCGCAATCGCCTCAAGCTCAACGCGGCCCGGCGCAATGCCCAGGCCTGGCTGGCGCTGGAGGATCCGGTGGAGTTTCTCTGGTCCTTCGTCGACGGCAAGCCTGTGATCAACCATTTCAAGGACCGCAGCGAAGTGCCGGCCGTGACGCCGACCGCCGTGGAGATGAGCAAAGGCCTGAAAAAGGCCGGCTTCACGTTCGTCGGCCCGACCATTTGTTACGCGCTGATGCAGGCCTCGGGCATGGTCATGGATCACACCCAGGATTGCGATCGCTACGCGGCGCTGGCGAACGGCGGTTAGAATAGCCGCCTCGCGCACAGCACAAGATCAGGAGTGACCTGTGGATAAGTTGAAAGGCGCCTTGCTGGTAGGCGCTCTGCGGCTGTTTGCCTTGCTTCCGTGGCGGGCAGTGCAGGCAGTGGGCTCGGCCATCGGCTGGGTCATGTGGAAAACCCCCAACCGTTCCCGCGATGTCGTGCGGATCAACCTCGCCAAGTGTTTCCCGGACATGGACACGGCTGAACGAGAGCGTCTAGTCGGTCAGAGCCTTAAAGACATTGGCAAGTCGCTGACCGAAAGCGCCTGCGCCTGGATCTGGCCGGCCCAGCGCTCCATCGATCTGGTGCGTGAAGTTGAAGGTCTTGAGGTTCTAAGGGACGCCCTCGCCTCCGGCAAAGGGGTCGTCGGCATCACCAGTCATCTGGGCAACTGGGAAGTGTTGAACCACTTCTATTGCAACCAGTGCAAACCGATCATTTTCTATCGCCCGCCAAAGTTGAAGGCTGTGGATGATTTGCTGCGCAAACAACGGGTGCAATTGGGCAATCGTGTTGCGGCGTCCACCAAGGAAGGCATCCTCAGCATCATCAAGGAAGTGCGCAAAGGTGGTGCAGTGGGCATTCCCGCTGACCCGGAACCGTCCGAATCCGCCGGGATCTTCGTGCCGTTCTTCGCTACACAGGCCCTGACCAGCAAGTTCGTACCGAACATGCTCGCTGGCGGCAAAGCGGTCGGCGTGTTTCTGCATGCGCTACGGCTGCCGGACGGTTCGGGTTACAAAGTGATCCTCGAAGCCGCGCCAGAGGCCATGTACAGCACCGATACCGAGACGTCCTGCGCGGCCATGAGCCAGGTGGTCGAGCGCTATGTGCGGGCGTATCCGAGCCAGTACATGTGGAGCATGAAGCGCTTCAAGAAGCGCCCGCCAGGTGAAGAGCGCTGGTACTGAGTCGATTGGCATGATCTGTGGATAACCTGTAGGAGCTGCCGAAGGCTGCGATCTTTTGATCTGGCTTCTCAGTTATCCACAACACGTTCAATAAAGGGCGCAGAAGATGTCCGAACACCGCAAATCATTTCGTATCAAGATCAGTCACCACAGCTTCGGCGAATGCCTGGGCCAGACGCGTAACCTGTCGACGACAGGCGTCTACGTCAAGCATCCGGGCCTGTCGACATTGCCCAAGGGCGCGGTGGTGTACGGTCAGGTGCAGGACTTACCCACAGGCGCGCCGCGCGTGCGCATGGAAGTGGTGTTGGTGGATGCCGAGGGCATTGGCCTGCGCTACCTCTGATCAGTGAGCCTGACGCTCAAGCTTCTTCAGAAACACCGTCATTTCCTTTTCGGCCTGCTTGTCGCCATGGGCGCGAGCGGCTTCCAGACCCTGTCCCCACGCCTGACGTGCGGACGCGAAATCCTTCAGCCCCAGATGGGCCTTGCCCAATAGCTTCCAGGCTGCCGAATACTTCGGATCGAACTCGACACAACGCTGGAAATGCTCAGCGGCCTTGGCGTATTCCCCAAGATCCAGATAACCCTTGCCCAGCCCGAAGCGCAGCAATGAGTTGTCCACACCCTTGGCGAGCATTTTTTCCAGGGATTCGATCATCTGTGGATTCCTTGGTGAGGTGTGTCAGAGGTTGATCTGTTTTAGTGAGATCGTCATCGCGAGCAAGCTCGCTCCCACAGTAGATCTTTAGTGAACACAAAATGTGTGTACGGCCGAGAACCCCTGTGGGAGCGAGCTTGCTCCGGGCGGCGTTCCGACGATGAGGCCAGACCGATCACCGCCGCTTCCGGATCAGAAAAAGCTCAATCCCACATGGAACAGCTTCTCCACATCCCGAATATGCTTTTTATCCACAAGGAACAGAATCACATGGTCGCCCGCCGCAATCACCGTGTCGTCGTGGGCAATGATCACTTCTTCGTCGCGGATGATTGCGCCGATGGTGGTGCCCGGCGGCAGGCCAATGTTCTCAATGGCCTTGCCGATGACCTTACTCGACTTCTCATCACCGTGGGCGATCGCCTCGATGGCTTCCGCCGCGCCCCGGCGCAATGAGTGCACGCTGACGATATCGCCACGGCGCACGTGGGCCAGCAAAGTTCCGATGGTCGCCAATTGCGGGCTGATAGCGATGTCGATGTCACCGCCCTGGATCAGGTCTACGTAGGCCGGGTTGTTGATGATGGTCATCACCTTCTTCGCACCCAGGCGTTTGGCCAGCAGCGAGGACATGATGTTCGCTTCGTCGTCGTTGGTCAGGGCCAGGAAAAGGTCGGCGTCGGCGATGTTTTCTTCCATCAGCAAGTCGCGGTCGGAGGCACTGCCCTGCAACACCACGGTGCTGTCGAGGGTGTCCGAGAGATGACGGCAGCGGGCCGGGTTCATCTCGATGATCTTCACTTGGTAACGGCTTTCGATGGCCTCGGCCAGACGCTCACCGATCTGCCCGCCGCCCGCGATGACGATGCGTTTGTAGCTCTCATCGAGGCGGCGCATTTCGCTCATCACCGCGCGAATATTTGCCTTGGCGGCGATGAAAAAGACTTCGTCGTCTGCCTCGATCACCGTATCGCCCTGCGGCAGGATCGGCCGATCACGACGGAAAATCGCCGCCACACGGGTTTCGACATTCGGCATGTGCTCACGCAACTGACGCAGTTGCTGACCCACCAGCGGGCCGCCGTAGTACGCCTTGACCGCCACCAATTGGGCTTTGCCTTCGGCGAAGTCGATCACCTGCAAAGCGCCCGGATGCTGGATCAGGCGCTTGATGTAATTGGTGACCACTTGCTCCGGGCTGATCAGCACGTCCACCGGAATCGCGTCATTGTCGAACAGCTCGGAGCGAGTCAGGTAGGCGGCTTCGCGAACCCGGGCGATTTTGGTCGGCGTGTGGAACAGGGTGTGGGCAACCTGGCAGGCCACCATGTTGGTTTCGTCGCTGTTGGTCACCGCCACCAGCATGTCGGCGTCGTCCGCGCCGGCCTGACGCAGTACCGTCGGCAGCGAGCCGCGGCCTTGCACGGTGCGGATGTCCAGCCGATCGCCGAGGTCGCGCAGGCGTTCGCCGTCGGTGTCGACCACGGTGATGTCGTTGGCCTCGCTGGCCAAGTGTTCTGCCAGCGAACCGCCGACCTGCCCTGCGCCGAGGATGATGATTTTCATCCAGTCACTCCCTTAAAACCCATTAACCGCGCGCGGCGGCGATCTTGATCAGCTTGGCGTAGTAGAACCCGTCGTGGCCGCCGTCCTGGGCCAGCAGTTGGCGACCGTGAGGTTGCTTGATACCGGCTTGAGTGGCGAGGTCCAGTTCACGGGCGCCCGGCGTGCGAGCGAGGAAGGCTTCGATGACTTCGGTGTTCTCGGTCGGCAGCGTGGAGCAGGTGGCGTAAAGCAGGATGCCGCCAACCTCCAAAGTTATCCACATGGCATCGAGCAGTTCGCCCTGGAGAACCGCGAGTGCGGCGATGTCGTCCGGTTGGCGAGTCAGCTTGATGTCCGGGTGACGACGAATCACACCGGTGGCCGAGCACGGCGCGTCCAGCAGAATGCGCTGGAACGGTTTGCCGTCCCACCAGGTGGCGGTGTCGCGGCCGTCGGCGGCGATCAGTTCGGCGCTCAGGCCCAGGCGTGCGAGGTTTTCCCGCACCCGCACCAGACGCTTGGCTTCCAGGTCCACCGCTACCACGCCGGCGAGTGCCGGCTCGGCTTCAAGGATGTGGCAGGTCTTGCCGCCCGGTGCGCAGCAGGCGTCCAGCACCCGTTGGCCCGGAGCCAGGTCAAGCAGATCGGCGGCCAGTTGCGCGGCTTCGTCCTGCACGCTGATCCAGCCTTCGGCGAACCCCGGCAAGCTGCGCACGTCGGCGGCGGCGTCGAGAATGATGCCGTCCTGACTGTAAACGCACGGCGTGGCGGCGATGCCGGCGTCGGTCAGCAACCCGAGATAAGCATCGCGGCTGTGATGACGACGGTTGACCCGCAGGATCATCGGCGGATGCGCGTTGTTCGCCGCACAAATGGCTTCCCACTGCTCCGGCCAGAAGGCTTTCAGGGATTTTTGCAGCCAGCGCGGGTGGGCAGTGCGCACCACTGGATCGTGTTCCAGTTCGGCCAGCAGCGCTTCGCTTTCACGTTGAGCGCGGCGCAGCACGGCGTTGAGCAAGGCCTTGGCCCAAGGCTTTTTCAGCTTGTCGGCGCAACCCACGGTTTCACCAATGGCGGCATGGGCCGGAACCCTTGTGTAGAGCAACTGGTAGAGACCGACCAGCAACAGCGCTTCGACATCGGCGTCGGCTGCCTTGAATGGCTTCTGCAGCAACTTGGCCGCCAGCGCCGACAACCGTGGCTGCCAGCGAGCGGTGCCGAACGCCAGGTCTTGGGTGAAGCCGCGGTCGCGATCTTCAACCTTGTCCATTTGTGTCGGCAGGGAACTGTTGAGTGAGGCTTTTCCGTTAAGAACAGCAGCAAGTGCCTTGGCGGCGGCCAGACGTGGATTCATTGAGCGTCCGCCGCTTGCCCGAGAACGGTGCCGACGGCGAATTTCTCACGACGGCTGTTGAACAAGTCGCTGAAGTTCAGCGCCTTGCCGCCGGGCAATTGCAGACGAGTCAGACACAGGGCTTGCTCACCGCAGGCGACGATCAACCCATCCTTGCTGGCGCTGAGGATTTCCCCCGGTGCGCCCTGCCCTTCGGCAAGGCTCGCGGCCAGGACTTTCAGCGCTTCGCCGTTCAGCGTGCTGTGGCAGATCGGCCATGGGTTGAAGGCGCGAACCAGACGTTCCAGCTCAACCGCCGGGCGACTCCAGTCGATGCGCGCTTCATCTTTGTTCAATTTGTGAGCATAAGTGGCGAGGCTGTCGTCCTGCACTTCGCCTTTCAAAGTGCCCGCAGCGAGGCCGGCAATCGCCTGAATCACCGCTGGAGGGCCCATTTCCGCCAGACGGTCGTGGAGGCTGCCACCGGTGTCTTCACCGGTGATCGGCGTAGTGACTTTCAGCAGCATCGGCCCGGTGTCGAGGCCCAGTTCCATGCGCATCACGGTCACACCGCTTTTGCTGTCGCCCGCTTCAACGGCGCGCTGGATCGGCGCCGCACCGCGCCAGCGTGGCAGCAAGGAGGCGTGGCTGTTGATGCAACCCAGGCGTGGAATATCCAGCACCACTTGCGGCAGGATCAGGCCGTAGGCGACCACCACCAGCAAGTCCGGCTTGAGCGCGGCCAGTTCAGCCTGAGCGTCTTCGTTGCGCAGGGTTGGCGGTTGCAGCACCGGGATGTTGTTCTCGAGAGCCAACTGCTTGACCGGGCTTGGCATCAACTTTTGCCCGCGACCCGCCGGACGGTCCGGTTGGGTATAGACCGCGACGATCTCGTAAGGGCTGTCGAGCAGGGCCTTGAGGTGTTCGGCGGCGAATTCCGGGGTGCCGGCAAAGACGATGCGCAGTGGCTCAGTCATTCAAAAGGTCTCGCAAAAGAAAAAGGCTTGCCGCAGCAAGCCTTTGAAAGGAGGGCATCAAGCGTTCTGGCGATGGAGCTTTTCCAGTTTCTTCTTGATTCGGTCGCGTTTGAGATTGGACAGGTAGTCAACGAACAATTTGCCGTTCAGGTGGTCGCATTCATGCTGGATGCAAACGGCGAGCAGGCCTTCGGCGATCAGTTCGTAAGGCTGGCCGTCGCGGTCCAGGGCCTTGATTTTGACCTTCTGTGGGCGATCGACGTTTTCGTAGAAGCCCGGCACCGAGAGGCAGCCTTCCTGATATTGCTCCATCTCGTCGGTCAGGGTTTCGAACTCGGGGTTGATGAACACCCGTGGTTCGCTGCGGTCTTCGGAGAGGTCCATCACGACGATACGTTTGTGCACGTTGACTTGGGTCGCGGCGAGGCCGATGCCTGGCGCTTCATACATTGTTTCAAACATGTCATCGACCAACTGACGCACTTCGTCGTCCACTACGGCCACAGGTTTGGCGATAGTGCGCAGGCGCGAATCGGGGAATTCGAGGATGTCTAAAATGGCCATAAGCTTAATTGCTGCACGTTTGAGGTAATGTCGGGTCGATGGCCTGGCGGGTCCGAAGATGCAGGCTACCGTTGTAAAACGTAGCTTCCTTCTCTTTTTGGTAAAGAGTCGGGAGCGAGCCACGAGGGCTCTGGCGTTCTACGCGAATGCACATAATAAAGGGATTCACCGCATGAGGAAATCACTACTCGCCTTGCTCCTTCTGGCCTCGGCTGGTTTGGCGCACGGGCAAGTGCAACTCAAGGAAGGTTTTCCACAGCAATACACCGTGGTATCGGGTGACACACTGTGGGACATATCGGGAAAATACCTCCAAGAGCCGTGGAAGTGGCCGGAGCTATGGCAAGCCAATCCACAGATCGAAAACCCCAATCTCATCTATCCCGGGGATTCGTTGACGCTGGTCTACATCAATGGCCAGCCGCGCCTGACCCTCAATCGCGGCGCTTCCTGGGGCACCATCAAGCTTTCGCCACGGGTGCGCAGCTCGCCGGTGGCCGATGCGATTCCTAGCATTCCGCTGCGATCAATCAACAGTTTTCTGTTGAGCAACCGCATCGTCGACAAGGTCGAGGATTTCGACAAGGCGCCCTACATTGTCGCCGGAGATGCCGAGCGCGTGCTCAGCGGCACGGGTGACCGCATCTTCGCCCGTGGCCATTTCGACCCGAACCAGCCGATCTACGGCATCTTCCGTCAAGGCAAGGTCTATACCGACCCCGAGACCAAGGAGTTCCTGGGGATCAATGCCGACGACATCGGCGGCGGCGAGATTGTCGCCACTGAAGGCGATGTCGCCACCCTCGCCCTGCAACGCACAACCCAGGAGGTTCGACTCGGTGACCGCTTGTTCAGCGGTGAAGAACGCTCCATCAACTCGACCTTCATGCCCAGTGCACCGAAAACGCCTGTCTCGGGTTTGATCATCGATGTGCCGCGCGGGGTGACCCAGATTGGCGCGATGGACGTGGTCACGCTGAACAAGGGCCAGCGCGATGGCCTGGCCGAAGGCAACGTGTTGGTGGTAATGAAAACCGGCGAAACCGTGCGTGACCGGATCACCGGTCAGCCACTGAAAATCCCCGATGAGCGTGCCGGTCTGCTGATGGTTTTCCGCACCTACGACAAGCTCAGCTACGGGCTGGTGCTCTACGCCTCGCGCTCGTTGGCGGTGCTGGACAAGGTGCGAAATCCATAAGCAGGCTCCACAAGTTACCAACAGAGTTATCCACAGCTTATTCCCGTTTGAACGGGGCTCATAACGATCAAGGATGATCCATGTCGCTGCCTGCTTTTGCACCGGTTTCCCCTGCGGAACTGGAAGCTCGTTTACGTTTGCATCGCCTGCCGGAACTCGGTCCTGCGCGTTTCAAGAAATTGCTTGAGGCCTTCGGCTCGGCGTCCAAGGCGATTAGCGCGCCGGCCAGTGCCTGGCGCTCGCTGGGTTTGCCCCTCGCTTGCGCGGAGGCCAGGCGCTCCAGTGAAATCCGTGATGGCGCAAGCCATGCATTGGCCTGGTTAGAGCGTCCGGGCCAGCATTTACTGATGTGGGACCAATCTGACTATCCGGCACTGCTGGCGGAAATCAGTGATGCGCCGCCGCTGTTATTCGTGGCGGGCGATCCCGGCATTCTGGAAAAACCGCAGGTGGCGATGGTCGGCAGCCGTCGCGCTTCGCGGCCGGGCATGGACACCGCCGCCGCCTTTTCCCGCAGTTTGGCCGGCGCCGGTTTTGTCATTACCAGCGGTTTGGCGCTGGGCATTGATGCCGCCGCCCATCAAGCCGCTTTGGACGTGGGCGGGCGAACGGTCGGTGTACTTGGCACGGGACTTGAAAAGTTTTATCCACAGCGCAATCGACGGCTGGCAGACGCGATGATCGCCTCGGGCAGCGCGGTGCTTTCGGAGTTCCCTCTGGACGCCGGGCCGACCGCCAGTAACTTCCCCCGGCGCAATCGGATCATCAGCGGGTTATCCCTGGGTGTGCTGGTGGTCGAGGCAAGTGTCGCCAGCGGTTCACTGATTACCGCGAGACTGGCGGCGGAACAAGGGCGCGAGGTGTATGCGATCCCAGGGTCGATCCACCACCCCGGTGCAAAGGGTTGTCATCAGCTGATCCGCGACGGTGCGGTGCTGGTGGAAACCATCGAGCATATCCTCGAAGCATTGCGCGGTTGGCAGCAGTTGCCGTTATCCACACAGACGACACCAGTGGTGACACATCCGTTGCTCATGCTGCTGCATGCCGCGCCCCACACCTGTGAAGCGTTGTCCGTCGCCAGCGGCTGGGCCTTGCCGAAAGTGCTGGCGGCACTGACGGAGCTGGAAATGGATGGCCGGGCAGTCTGCGAAAGCGGGCGATGGTTTGCGCGGGTGAGCTAGGTTTTATAAGGAAGATCGGTAAACTGCGCAGAGCCTTATTCCGGAGAGTTTTTCATGGTGAACAGTTGGCGTGTGCAACAAGCCGCACGAGCCATTCGCGCAGGCGCGGTAATTGCCTACCCAACCGAAGCGGTCTGGGGCCTGGGTTGCGACCCGTGGGACGAAGAGGCGGTCTATCGTCTGCTGGCGATCAAGGGCCGGTCGGTGGAAAAAGGGTTGATTCTGGTAGCCGACAACATTCGCCAGTTCGACTTCCTCTTCGAAGACTTTCCTGAGTTGTGGATGGATCGCATGGCCAGCACCTGGCCAGGGCCGAACACCTGGCTGGTGCCGCATCAGAATATGTTGCCGCAGTGGATTACCGGCGTGCATGAAACGGTGGCATTGCGGGTCAGTGATCACCCGTTGGTGCGGGATTTGTGCGCGGTGGTCGGGCCGTTGGTTTCAACGTCGGCCAACCCACAGGGCCAACCGGCGGCGCGGACGCGGATTCGCGTCGAGCAGTATTTCCGTGGGCAGGTGGATTACGTGTTGGGTGGGAATCTGGGTGGGCGCAAGAATCCGAGCGTGATCCGCGATCTGGCGACGGGCAAGGTTGTGCGCCCGGATTAAATGTGGCGAGGGGGCTTGCCCCCGTTGGACTGCGCAGCAGTCCCCAATCTGCGCTCTGACAGTTAGAACGAATTGCTCAATGGCGGGTGCTTCGCACCCGAACGGGGGCAAGCCCCCTCGCCACAGTTCGCTGTCAGGGCAACAGAACAGTCGAGCCAGTCGTACGCCGCGCCGACAACTCGGTCTGCGCCTTAGCTGCATCAGCCAATGGATACCGCTGGCTGATGTCCACCTTCAGCTTGCCACTGATGATCATCTCAAACAGCTCATCCGCCATACGCTGCAGGTTCTCGGCATTGTTGGCGTAAGTCGCGAGCGTAGGGCGAGTCACGTACAGCGAACCCTTCGCCGACAGAATGCCCAGGTTCACTCCGTCTACCGCGCCCGACGCATTGCCGAAGCTCACCACCAGACCGCGAGGCGCCGTGCTATCAAGCGAAGTCAGCCACGTGTCCTTGCCGACGCCGTCGTACACCACCGGGACTTTTTTCCCGTCAGTCAATTCCAGTACGCGCTGTGCGACGTTTTCATGGCTGTAGTCGATGGTCGCCCAAGCGCCGTTGGCCTTGGCCAGTGCGGCTTTCTCCGGTGAGCTGACCGTGCCGATCAACTTCACGCCCAACGCTTTGGCCCATTGGCAAGCCAGGGAGCCGACGCCACCCGCGGCAGCGTGGAACAGGATGGTTTCGCCGCCCTTGAGTTCATACGTCTGACGCAGCAGGTACTGCACGGTCAGGCCCTTGAGCATTACGCCGGCGGCCTGTTCGAAGCTGATCGCGTCCGGCAGAAGGACCAGATTGGCCTCCGGCAACACGTGAATGTCGCTGTAGGCGCCCAATGGACCGCTGCCATACGCCACGCGATCACCGACCTTGAACCGGGTGACATCACTGCCCACCGCCTCGACCACGCCCGCGCCTTCCGAGCCCAGGCCCGATGGCAGGGCTGGCGGCGCATAGAGGCCGCTGCGGTAATAGGTGTCGATGAAATTCAGGCCAATGGCCTTGTTGGTCACGCGAACCTGCTGCGGACCGGGCTCGGCGGGTTGGTAGTCAACATACTCGAGCACTTCGGGGCCGCCATGGGCGCGGAACTGGATACGCTTAGCCATCAGAACTCTCCTTAGGTCTTGGCTACTGGAGTTGTAGCGCGAAGCTCCCTATCGAACTCTCATGCTTGATCTTCGTCAACTGCGGCAGGCCCACCTGCAATGTTATGCTACGCGCCCATTTGCGCCGGCCCTGCTCCGATGGAGCGCCGCGTAGCTTTGCCCGATTCAAGGTGATGACATGACGACCCGCACCGAGGCCGTAAAAGCCTACCTGCTTGACCTGCAAGACCGCATTTGCGCGGCCCTCGAAGCTGAAGACGGCGGCACGCAGTTCATCGAAGACGCCTGGACCCGACCTGCCGGCGGTGGCGGTCGCACCCGGGTGATCGAAAACGGCGCGGTCATCGAAAAGGGCGGCGTCAACTTTTCCCACGTCTTCGGCAGCGGTCTCCCACCCTCCGCCAGCGCCCATCGGCCAGAATTGGCCGGCCGTGGCTTCGAAGCGCTTGGCGTGTCTTTGGTTATTCATCCGCACAACCCGCACGTGCCGACGTCCCACGCCAACGTGCGCTTTTTCATCGCTGAAAAAGAAGGCGAAGAACCGGTCTGGTGGTTCGGCGGTGGCTTCGACCTGACCCCTTACTACGGCAATGAAGAAGACTGTGTGCACTGGCACCGCGTCGCCGAACAGGCCTGCGCGCCGTTCGGCCCGGACGTCTACCCACGCTATAAGGCCTGGTGCGACAGCTACTTCCACATCAAGCATCGCCACGAGCCGCGCGGCATCGGCGGCCTGTTCTTCGATGACTTGAACGAGTGGGACTTCGACACCAGCTTCGCCTTCATGCGTGCCATCGGTGACGCGTTCATCGACGCCTACCTGCCGATCGTGCAGCGCCGCAAAAATGATGCGTTTACCGCTAAACAGCGTGAATTCCAGGAATTCCGCCGTGGGCGCTACGTTGAATTCAACCTGGTCTACGACCGCGGCACGCTGTTCGGTCTGCAATCGGGCGGGCGTACCGAGTCGATCCTGATGTCTCTGCCGCCGCAAGTACGCTGGAGCTACGACTGGAAATCCGAGCCGGGCAGCGAAGAAGCGCGGCTGACCGAGTACTTCCTGCAAGACCGCGATTGGTTGGCCAAGGCCTGAACGAGGAATTCTGATGGACCGTTACGTCGTATTCGGTAACCCGATTGGCCACAGCAAGTCGCCGCTGATTCACCGTCTGTTCGCCGAGCAGACGGCTCAGAAACTGGACTACAGCACGTTGCTGGCGCCCCTCGACGATTTTTCCACCTGCGCCCGGACGTTTTTCCTCGAAGGTCGCGGAGCGAATGTGACGGTGCCATTCAAGGAAGAGGCCTATCGTCTGGCGAACAGTCTGACAGCGCGGGCGCAGCGGGCTGGTGCGGTGAACACGTTGAGCAAACTGGCCGATGGCAGCCTGCTGGGCGACAACACCGATGGCGCCGGACTGGTGCGAGACCTGACGGTCAACGCCGGTTTCAGCCTCAAGGGCAAACGCATCCTGCTGCTCGGTGCTGGCGGCGCGGTGCGCGGTGCGCTGGAGCCGTTGCTGGCCGAGCAACCCGCCTCGGTGATCATTGCCAACCGCACGGTGGAAAAAGCCGAACTGTTGGCGGAATTGTTCGCGGACCTGGGGCCGGTGTCGGCCAGTGGCTTTGATTGGTTGAAGGAGTCGGTGGACCTGATCATCAATGCGACGTCCGCCAGTCTGTCAGGGGATGTACCGCCGATTGCGAGCAGTTTGATCGAGCCGGGCAAAACGGTGTGCTACGACATGATGTACGGCAAGGAGCCGACCTCGTTCTGTCGTTGGGCCACTGAACATGGCGCGGCGGTGTCGATGGATGGCTTGGGGATGCTCGCTGAACAAGCGGCAGAAGCCTTCTTCCTATGGCGCGGCGTGCGTCCGGATACGGCGCCGGTGCTGGCTGAACTCCGCCGCCAACTCGCGCTCTAGGCTTTTGTGGCGAGGGGGCTTGCCCCCGTTCGGCCGCGAAGCGGTCGTGGCTTCTTGGGGGACGGCTTCGCCGTCCAACGGGGGCAAGCCCCCTCGCCACAGGTTATGCTTTCGTCATCACAGTGGTGTTTCAGTCCTCAAACCGGATCGGGCATTTTTCCGCCCCTTCCAGCTTCCTCAATTCTTCCACCACCTGCGGCCGCGCCCGCCGCAGGGTCAGGCTGCGATCCTGGCGCAATAGCCGTCGCGCTTCCTGATGCAGCATCTCCACGCCTGAATAGTCGATGAAGTTGATCTGCTGCGCTTCGATCACCACGCGCGCGCCGTGCATCCGCTGCAGGCGTACTTGCAGGTAATGGCTGGCGCCAAAAAAGATCGAACCGCCAACCCGCAGAATGTCTTCATCCCCATCTCGCCAATGCTGGACCCTCGGTTGCGAGGTGCGTTTGAGGTAGAAGAACAGCGAAGCCAGCACCCCGGCGTAGATCGCGGTCTGCAATTCCAGCAGCAGCGTGGCGACACAGGTCAGCGCCATGACCAGGAACTCAGCGCGGCTGACCCGCAACAACGCGCGAATGCCGCGATGATCCACCAGCCCCCAGGCGATCAACAGAATGCTGCCGGCCATGGCCGGGATCGGAATGTGCGCGATCAAATTCGCGCCGAAGATGGCGAACAGCGCCACCCACAACGCCGAAAAAACGCCGGCCATCGGCGAACAGGCACCCGCTTCGTAGCTCAGGCCGGAGCGGGTGAAGGAACCGGCTGACAGCGAGCCGGAAAAAAACGCTCCGACCATGTTCGATAAACCCTGGGCGCGGACTTCCTGATTGGCGTCGAGCAACTGCTGGGAGCGGGCCGACAAGGATCGGGCAATCGACAGACTGGTGACCAGCCCGAGCATGCCCACCGCCACCGCGCTGGGTAGCAAGCGCAAAATCAGGTCCAGATCCAGCGGCAGCGGGCTGAAGGGCGGCAGCCGCCCGACAAACGCGCTGACCAACTTCACATGACCGAACATCGATGGCCAGAGCCAGACCAGCAATCCGCTCAGCGCCAGGGTGATCAACAGCGTCGGCCAGCGCGGCAGGAGCAATTTCAGGATCACGCCCACGACGACCGTCGCCAGGCCCAGCATTAGCGACGGTTTATCCACTTCGCCGAGATGACTGAACAGCATCATCAAACTGTTCAGCGCTGTTGCCTGGTTGGGCAAGTCTAGCCCCAGCAGGTTCGGCAGTTGGCCGATGGCAATCACCACCGCCGCGCCGAGGGTGAAACCCAGCACCACCGAGTGCGAGACGAAATTCACCAAGGCGCCGAATCGCAGCAAACCGAGCAGCCACTGGAAAATGCCGGCAAGCAGCGTCAGCAACAGGATCAGAGTGACGTAGTCCTCTGACGCCGGAACGGCCAGCGGACTGACGCTGGCGTACAAGACAATAGAAATCGCCGCCGTAGGCCCGCAGATCAGGTGCCACGAAGAACCCCAGAGACAGGCGATCAGCACCGGGATAATCGCCGCGTACAGACCGTATTCAGGTGGGAGACCGGCGATCAGCGCGTAGGCAATGGATTGCGGCAACGCGAGAATCGCACCGCTGAGGCCGACGATCAGGTCACGACCGACGCTGGCGCGGGTTTGCCGAGGCAACCAGCTGAGGAAGGGGAAGAGCGAATGGCGGCTTGGGAAGGCCATGGGTCCTCTCGGGTGAGATTTTGCGCAAGGGTAGCAGGGTGTGAGGGGTGTCAGTTTGATTGACCCCTCACCCTAACCCTCCCGAAACGTCGGACCGCCCCAGAGGGTAGAGGGGACTGACCGAGTTGTTTTCTCAAGCTACATCGACCTGAAATGTCGAGGTGAACGCAGGATTTGAAAAGCATAGAGATCGGCCCCCTTTCCCCCTCTCCCCTATGGGGAGAGGGTTGGGGTGAGGGGTGGATCCTGAGCCAGACACAGAATTCACCATCACCCGATCAAAGCTTCGCTTTCACCGCCCCCAATGCATCCTTCCCATCCACGGTCTTCACCCCATCCAGCCACTTATCCAGCATCGCCGGATTAGCCTTGATCCATGCCTTGGCCGCATCAGCGTTGCTGACCTTCTTGTTCACCACCTCGGCCATGATGCTGTTCTCCATTTCCTGGGTGAAACTCAGGTTGGTGAGCAGTTTGCCGACATTCGGGCAGGCCTGTGCATAACCTTTGCGGGTCAGGGTGTGGACGCTGCCGGTGTCGCCGAAGTACTTCTCGCCGCCCTTGAGGTAATGCATTTTCAGCTGCACGTTCATCGGGTGCGGGGTCCAGCCGAGAAAGGTCACGAACTTCTGTTTTTTCACCGCGCGAGACACTTCGGCCAGCATTGCCTGCTCGCTGGACTCGACCAATTTCCACTGGCCCATGTCGAAGTCGTTCTTCTTGATGATTTCCTGCAAGGAGATGTTGGCGGGAGCGCCGGAGCCGATGCCGTAGATTTTCTTGTCGAACTTGTCGGCGTATTTGTTCAGGTCGGAAAAGTTATGCACACCCGCGTCCCAGACGTAATCCGGGACGGCGAGCGTGAATTCGGTGCCATCGAGGTTCTTCGCCAGTTGCGTGACATCGCCGGTGGCCACGAACTTGTCGTAGAAACCCTGTTGTGCTGGCATCCAGTTACCGAGAAACACGTCGACCTGACCATCTTTCAAGCCGCCAAAGGTGATCGGCACCGCCAGCGTGTCGACCTTGGCCTTGTAACCCATGCCGTCCAGCAGAAACCCGGTGATGGCGTTGGTCGCGGCGATGTCGCTCCAGCCAGGGTCGGCCATTTTCACCGTCTCGCAACTCTGATCGGCATACGCCGATGCACTGCCCAGAGCCAGAAGCCCGACCGTCATTGCTGTGGATAACCTACGCATGGCATTCCCCTTAACATTATTGGTTTTGGCAGGGTTGTGGATAACGTGCTTTACGCTCCAGATCGTCGAGGTCGATGTGGTTGCGCATGTACTGCTGACTGGCGTCCACCAGCGGCTGGTGATCCCAGCTCTTCAGTTTGCCGATGGTTAATGCATCGGCAACAAAACGTCGGCGCCGTTGGCTGGCGAGCACTTGTTGGTGGATCGCCGGGATATCCCATTTGGCTCGGGCTTCAGCGAGAAATTCATCGAAAATAGGCCGATGTTGCTGCGATTTGCTGAGTTCCTCCAGTTCGCGCGGGTCGTTATGTACATCGAAGAGTAGGCAAGGGTCGTCTTCGCTGTAGATGAATTTGTAGGCGCCGCGGCGAATCATCATCAGCGGGCTGATGGTGCCTTCAGCCATGTATTCGCCAAAGACCTCGTCATGACCGCCCTGCCCTTGCAGATGCGAGACCAGCGAGCGGCCGTCCAGCGGCAGGCCTGGCTCCAATGAGCCGCCGGCCAACTCCACAAACGTCGGCAGCAGATCGGCGGTGGAAACTGCAGCACTAACCCGGCCAGCCCCGAATTGCCCCGGCGCACTGATCAACAGCGGTACGCGGGCGGCCATTTCGTACCAGTGCATTTTGTACCAGAGCCCACGCTCGCCAAGCATGTCGCCGTGGTCGCCGGAGAACACAATGATGGTGTCGTCGATCAGCCCGGTATCGTCGAGTGTTTGCAGGAGTTTGCCGACGTTGCTGTCGATATAGCTGCACGCACCGAAGTACGCACGGCGTGCATCGCGAATCTTATCCACAGGCAGTGGTTTGTCCCACAGGTCATAAACTTTGAGCAAACGCTGGGAGTGCGGATCGAGTTCGGACTGGGCCGGGGTTTCAGGCAATGGGATGTCGGCGTCGTCGTACATATCCCAGAAGGCCTTGGGAATAGTGTACGGGTCGTGTGGGTGAGTCATGGAAACGGTCAGGCAAAACGGCTGATCGCCATCCTCTCGAATGTGATCGAACAAATACTGCTGCGCCTTGAACACCACCTCTTCGTCGAAATCCAGCTGATTGGTACGTACACACGGCCCGGCCTGCAGCACCGACGACATGTTGTGAAACCAGGTTGGACGCACGTCCGGCTCATCCCAGTTCACGGACCAGCCGTAATCGGCCGGGTAGATGTCACTGGTCAGGCGTTCTTCATAGCCGTGCAGCTGATCCGGTCCGCAGAAATGCATCTTGCCCGACAGCGCGGTGCGGTAGCCGAGTCGACGCAAGTAGTGGGCATAAGTCGGCACGTCGGCGGGGAAATCGGCCGCGTTGTCGTAGGCGCCGATCTTGCTCGGCAACTGACCGCTGACCAGGGTAAAACGCGACGGCGCGCACAGTGGGCTGTTGCAATAGGCGGCGTCGAACACCACGCCTTCGGCGGCGAGGCGGCTGAGATTGGGCAGTTTGATGGGCGAAGGGCCGTAGAACGGCAACATTGGCGCGGCCATCTGATCGGCCATGATGAAAAGAATATTCTTGCGCTTCATGTGATCGCGGCATTCCATAGTGAATATTTATGCGAGAGTGCTGCGATTGAGCATGTAGCCCAAGCAATTTGTGGTAAAGCCCATGCACGGCAATGACTAGGATAAGCACAGCTTATGTATGACGCCCTTGGTGATTTGTCTCTGGATTTGCTCCGCGCCTTTGAAGCGGCGGCCCGTCAGCGCAGTTTCACGGCTGCCGCGGTGGAGCTTGGCACCACGCAACCGGCCATCAGCCAGCAGATCAAACGGTTGGAAGAACAACTCGGGACGCGGCTGTTCGACCGGATCTATCGCGGCATCGAACTGACCGAGGCCGGGACGATCCTGTTTGAGCAGGTTCAGCTCGGTTTGCAGAACATCGACGCAGGATTGAGCGCGATCAGCGCACAGCACCAACATGAAGTGTTGCAGGTCGCCACCGATTTCGCCTTCGCCGCGTATTGGCTGATGCCGCGCCTGCACCGCTTTCATGCCGCCAATCCTCAAGTGGATGTCAGCCTGGTCACCAGCGAACGCAGCCTCAATATGCTGCGCACCGATATTGATGTGGCGGTGTTGTTTGGTGATGGTCGATTCAAGCAGGGCGAAAGCCATTGGCTGTTCAGCGAAGAAGTGTTTCCGGTGTGCAGCCCGCTGCTGTTGAAGGATCGTCCCCTGCCCTTGCCGGCCCAGTCATTACTGGAATTCCCGCTGCTACACCTTCGAGGCGAACACAGCAGCAACTGGTTCGATTGGAGCGGCGTGTTTCGTGAGTTGGGGATCGCTTCGGCACCTGCGCCCGGGCAATTGCGCTTCGACAATTACACGCTGCTGATTCAAGCGGCGATTGGCGGTCAAGGTGTGGCGATTGGCTGGCGGCACCTTGTGGATAACTTGCTGGCGCAGGGATTGTTATGCCGACCGATTACGGAAACGGTGATTTCCAGGCTCGGCTATTACGTGGTCCTGCCCCAGCGGAAACGGCGTGGTGCGCTGATTCAACAGTTTGTGGACTGGCTGATGGCTGAGCAGGCCAGCAGTGCGCAATCGCTGAATGGCTTACCGTTGCCGTCGATTGCCGTTTAAAAGCGAAAGATCGCAGCCTGCGGCAGCTCCTACAGTGGCTCCGCGTATCGGCAACGATCTTTGCCATGCGCGGCTCCTGTAGGCGCTGCCGAAGGCTGCGATCTTTACGGCTCTGAAGTCGCGACGAAGGTTACGTGCTCACCGACATGCAGGTTCAACCGCAATTCATCGGCAATCCCCACGGCCACCCGGCTCAACCGTTCAAGCGGTTCGGCGAGGCCCGACTCCAGGCTGCGGCTGACGTGGCTGAAATGCTCGATGGTCAGCCCGGGCACCCCGAGCGGCGCATTGATCAGTGTCCAGTGCAAGGTGCTGCTTTGCAGGGCCTCGCGGATTTCTTCGGCGGCGTGGCGTTGCAGTCGATCTTCTATCTCCGGATCGTCCAGTACCTCGAAATCGCCCACCAGAAACAGCCGGGTTATCCCCGAGGCCTGCATGCCATCGATCAGCGCATCCACCGCCAGCACTTGCTCGACCGGGCCCGGCACGATGGATTTTTCCACGTGCTCGCTGCTCATCGGCAACCCGGGTGCATCCAGCAGACAGATCACCGCCGAACAACCGGCGACACTCTGCTTGACCCGCTTGGCGTCGAACAAATCGCCAGTCTTGGTCCGCAGACCCGGGCGCGGCGCGAGCGCCGTCAGGTCATCGAGAATCGCGATCACTTCATGTTGGCGCCGCAGCATTTCAGCCATCAGCGCACTGCCCAGGCTACTCATGGCACCATAAAGCACCACTTTTACCACCGGGGTTTCGGCATTTTTCATGGCCGTGCTCCGTTCTTCCTATCTCTATGGCGTGTGACCTGTGGGAAACAACGCCGGTTCGACTCGGTTCAGAGGGTTTCAAATGCAGCGGATCAAGGGCTACCACGCCCATGTCTACTTCGACGCCAACACCCTTCCTCAGGCGCGAGCCTTGTGTGAGCAGGCAGCGCAATTGTTTCCAGTGAAGATGGGTCGCGTCCATGAACGCCCGGTGGGCCCGCACCCGGACTGGAGCTGCCAGTTGGCTTTCGAGCCGCAATACATCGGCGACGTGCTGCCCTGGCTTGCGCTCAACCGCAAGGGTTTGGTGGTGTTCCTGCACCCGGACACTGGCGACGATCTGCTCGACCACACCGAGCACGCCATCTGGATGGGCGCGATTCGGCCACTGGATCTGTCTATTTTTTGATCAGTTTACAACTGTTCCTCGGCTTCGCCGGGCAAATGTTCGTCCAGATGCAGCCAGGGCAGTCGGTTGTCAGTCCAGATATGTTTTTCGGCGGGTGCCTGCTCGGGATGATCGAGGGTGGCGATGGTCACGTCGATGCTGTCCGGGCTCAGGTGCGAGACCAGCGCCAGCTGCGCCCCACAGTTTCCGCAGAAATACCGCACGCAGGTTGTTGAAGAATCGTACTGCGCGGGTATCCCCTTCACCCATTCAAAGGCTGACGCGGGCACGGTGATCCAGGTGGTCACGATCCCGCCGCTGACCCGTCGGCAAATCGAACAATGACAGTGGGCGATATCGTGCAAAGGCCCGCTGAATTGATAGCGCAGATGTCCGCAGTGGCAGCCGCCTGTATGAATGTCGGCCATGTTTTTACCTCCTGCCCCGTATTCAGGGACTTTGAACCCGTCCGACGACCGGTTGCACATCTGGTCAATGCTTTCATCCGCGAAAGCTGGGTGAAAGCTTCCCCGATTAGGATCGCCCCCACTACCGGCAACAGACCGGTCGGCCAATGCCAGTGTTTTATCGCTCGCACAGCCCATTTAACAACAACAATGGTGATCCTGATGTCCTTTGCTACCCGCCACTTCGCTGTCACTCCGCCCATACGCCTCGTGCTTCCCGTTCTGCGCTGACCCACCCGGTTCGCCCATTCCCTAGCCGCGCTATGCCTGGAGTATTCCCATGCTGACTTTCCTTGGCTTTGCCATGGTCATCACGTTCATGTTCCTGATCATGACCAAGCGCCTTTCCGCGCTGATCGCTCTGATCATCATCCCGATCCTGTTCGCGCTGTTCGGTGGTTTCGCGCCGAAGATCGGCCCGATGATGCTCGAAGGCATCACCAAGCTCGCACCGACCGGTGTGATGCTGATGTTCGCCATTCTGTACTTCGCCCTGATGATCGATTCCGGCCTGTTCGACCCGGCCGTGCGCAAGATCCTCAAACTGGTCAAGGGCGACCCGTTGAAAGTTTCGGTCGGTACTGCCGTGCTGGCGCTGATCGTGTCCATGGACGGTGATGGCGCCACCACTTACATGATCTGCGTGGCTGCCATGCTGCCGCTCTACAGCCGCATCGGCATGAGCCCGCGGATCATGGCCGGTCTGATTATCCTCGCCGGTGGCGTGATGAACATGACCCCTTGGGGCGGTCCGACCGCTCGTGCGGCCAGTGCGCTGCATGTGGACCCGTCCGACATCTTCGTACCGATGATTCCGGCAATGCTGGCCGGCGTGGTGGCGATTCTGGCGATTGCCTACTTCTACGGTAAACGCGAGCGTGCACGTCTTGGTGAATTGCATCTGGTCGGTGATGAAATCGACCACAGTGAAATCACTGTTTCGCAATTCCCGGATGCCCGTCGTCCGAGTTTGATCTGGTTCAACGGCGCCCTGACCCTGGCCCTGATGGGCACCCTGGTCGCCGGTCTGTTGCCGCTGCCGGTGCTGTTCATGGTGGCGTTCAGTATCGCGATGATCGTCAACTACCCATGCCTGCAACAGCAGAAGGACCGCGTTGCGGCCCACGCCGGTAGCGTGCTGGCGGTGGTCGGCTTGATCTTCGCGGCCGGTATCTTCACCGGTATCCTGACGGGCACCGGCATGGTCGATGCGATGTCGAAAAGCCTGTTGGCGGTCATCCCGGACTTCCTCGGCCCGTACCTGGCAGTGATCACTGCACTGGTGAGCATGCCGTTCACATTCTTCATGTCGAACGATGCATTTTATTACGGCGTGTTACCGGTACTTGCGGAAGCCGCCAGCCATTACGGTATAACCGCGGTTGAAATGGCACGTGCCTCGATCGTCGGTCAGCCCGTCCACCTGTTGAGCCCGTTGGTACCATCGACCTACCTGTTGGTGGCCCTGGCCGGTATCGACTTCGGTGATCACCAGCGTTTCACCCTGAAGTGGGCAGTGCTGGTTTGCATGTGCATACTGATCGCCGCCTTGCTGATGGGGATTTTTCCGCTGTTCAGCACTCTATAAGCCCAAGACTCACCATGACGGGTCCAGGCTTTGTTGTTTGAAGCCTGGGCCCTTCGTGGTTTAACACTCGCACAAAGGAATACACATGGAATGGCTGACCAACCCTGAAATCTGGGTTGCCTTCTTCACCCTGACCGCCCTGGAAATCGTTCTGGGTATCGATAACATCATCATGATTTCGATCCTGGTCAGCCGCATGCCCAAGCACATGCAACAGCGCACCCGGATTTTCGGCCTGGCGCTGGCCATGGTTACGCGGATCCTGTTGCTCCTGTCGATCACTTGGGTCATGCGCCTTACCGCCGACTTGTTCGAAGTGTTCGGCCAGGGTTTTTCCGGGCGAGACCTGATCCTGTTCTTCGGTGGCCTGTTCCTGCTGTGGAAGAGCTCGCAAGAGATGTACCACGCGCTGGAAGGTGAAGACGAAACCAATGAGCAGCCGGGCGGCAAGGGCGGCAACTTCCTCTACACCATCATTCAGATCGCGATCATCGACATCGTGTTCTCGCTGGACTCGGTCATCACCGCCGTGGGCATGGTGTCCCACGTACCGGTCATGGTCGCGGCGATCATCGTTGCCGTGCTGGTGATGATGTGGGCTTCCGGCACCATCAGCGAGTTCATCGACAAACACCCGTCGCTGAAGATGCTGGCGCTGTCGTTCCTGTTGATCGTCGGCACTGTGCTGATTGCTGAATCCTTCGACGTTCACGTGCCAAAAGGCTACGTCTACTTCGCCATGGCGTTCTCGCTGGCGGTGGAAGCGATCAACATCAAGATGCGCACTGCGATGGCGAAAAAGCGCAAGCAGCCAGACCCAGTGAAACTGCGCAAGGACATTCCGGGTCAGTAACCCGGATGCCATGTGATGACAAAGGGGCCTTCGGGCCCCTTTTTCATCTCTGCATCAAGCTGTTTTTATGGCAGTTTTGTTTCAATCGCTACTTTAGCTGTGCGATGCTGGCGCGCAGACCGTTAGCCAACTACAGCTTAAGTACACGAACGTAGAACGTCGCGCGGCACCGTCAACTTGCCCCTTTGGGGCGCTACCACCACAGGGGGCCTGCATGCTCACCCTGCTCAATTTATTATCTGCCGTGGCCTTGTTGATTTGGGGCACGCACATCGTCCGAACCGGCATCCTGCGGGTCTACGGTTCCAACCTGCGCCATGTGATCGGCCGGAACATGTCCAAGCGCTGGCTGGCGTTCATCTCGGGGATCGTCGTGACCGCGATGGTCCAGAGCAGCAACGCAACCGCCATGCTCGTCACCTCCTTTGTCGGTCAGGGCCTGATGGCGCTGACCCCGGCCCTGGCGACCATGCTCGGGGCCGACGTCGGTACCGCGCTGATGGCGCGGGTGCTGACCTTTGATCTGTCATGGCTGTCACCGCTGCTGATCTTTCTCGGGGTGATTTTCTTCCTGTCGCGCAAACAGACCCGACTGGGCCAGATGGGCCGGGTCAGCATCGGACTGGGGCTGATCATTCTGGCGCTGCAACTGATCGTCGAGGCTGCCGCACCGATTACCCAGGCCCAAGGCGTGAAAGTGATTTTCGCCTCGCTGACCGGCGACATCTTGCTGGATGCCCTGGTCGGCGCGCTGTTTGCGATGGTTTCCTACTCCAGCCTGGCCGCCGTCCTGCTGACCGCGACCCTGGCCGGTGCCGCAGTGATTAGCCTGCCTGTCGCCATCGGCCTGGTGATCGGCGCCAACATCGGCAGCGGCATCCTCGCCTTCCTCAGCACCAGCATGCAGAACGCCGCCGGCCGCCAGGTGGCGTTGGGCAGTCTGCTGTACAAGTTGATCGGTCTGTTGCTGATCATCCCGGTGCTCGACCCGTTGGTGCACTGGATCGACAGCCTGGACTTCAGCCCTCAGGAAATGGTCATCGGCTTTCACCTGCTCTACAACACCGCGCGCTGCCTGCTCCTGCTGCCAAGTGTCGGACCGATGGCCAGGTTCTGTGCGTGGGTGCTGCCGGAGCGCCCGCAAGTCAACGGCACCGCCAAACCGCGGCATCTTGATCCGACGGCGCTGGTCACGCCCAGCCTGGCACTGGCGAATGCCGCCCGGGAAACCCTGCGTATCGGCGACCTGATCGACAACATGCTCGAGGCCATGCTCGACGTGCTGAACGGCAAGCAAACCGCCGTTACCCAGGAAATGCGGCGCCTGACCGATGATGTGGAATCGCTTTACAGTGCGATCAAGCTGTATCTGGCGCAAATGCCCCGTGAAGACCTCAGTGAGCAGGACAGCCGGCGTTGGGCAGAAATCATCGAGTTGGCGATCAACCTTAAACTCGCCAGCGACGTCATCGAACGCATGCTGCGCAAGGTTCAGCAGCAGAAAACCTCGCAGCGCCGGTCTTTTTCCGAGGTTGGCCTGGAAGAGTTGGCAGGGCTGCACAGTCAGTTGATTTCCAACCTGCGCCTGGGGTTGTCAGTGTTCCTCAGTGCCGACAAGGAAAGTGCCCGCCAGTTACTGCGTGAGAAACGTCGCTTTCGCGCACAGGAACGCCGCCTGGCCCATGCTCACGTGAGCCGGTTGCAACGTAAGATCGTGCAGAGTATCGAGACCAGCTCGTTGCACCTGGAGTTGATTGCCGATATGAAGCGTCTGAATTCGCTGTTTTGCAGCAGCGCCTATGTGGTGCTGGAAACTTCCGACACCGGCGCACTCATTGTCGATGATTTGGCTGACATCACGCATTCACCTTGAACGTCTGGCAGAGTGGTCAGTCAGTAACATTGATTCAGCATAAAGACTGCCTTCGCGAGCAGGCTCGCTCCCACAGTGGATCTTCGGTGTACTCGGAAATTGTGTCCGAGTCAGATCACCTGTGGGAGCGAGCCTGCTCGCGAAGGCGGCCTGGCTGACGACACGGATCTCCGATTGGTTGCCTGGAAACTCGTTATGCGTTGTTTGTTGTTCGCCTGTCTGTTGCTTGGCTCATTCCCTTCATTTGCCCTGGATCGCTTTCAGGTCGAGGGCTATACGTTGCCCAACGGCCTGCAATTGCTGCTCAAACCCGGTACCGAGCACGGGCATGTGGCGATTCGTCTGGTGGTCGGCGTCGGCATCGATGATTTCAGCTGCGCCGACAAGGAGCTGCCGCACCTGCTTGAGCACTTGCTGTTCAGCGGCATCGATGCCACGGGCGAGGGCGGGCTGGAAGAACGCATGCAGGCCCTGGGTGGCGAGTGGAACGCCTACACCAGTAATGCTGACACGACGTTCGTCATCGAAGCCCCGGCGAAAAACCAGCGCAAGGTCCTCGACCTGCTGCTGGCGCTGCTGACCCAGACCCGAATCGACGACAACGCCATCAACGCCGCCAAACAAGTGGTCGAGCGCGAAGACGGCGGCCATTACTCGCACCTGCAACGCTGGCTGGATCGTCAGGATCTTGGCCACACGGCGAGTAAACAACTGGCGGTGGAACTGGGCCTCAAATGCCCCGAGCGGCCTGAGGTCGATCACCTGACCCGCGATCAGCTGGAAAAGGTACGCAAGGCCTGGTACGCGCCCAACAACATGACCCTGATCGTCGTCGGCGACCTCGACCGGTTGCTGCCGTCCTATCTGGAACGGTCTTATGGCGCGCTTGAAGCGGTCGACCCGACCGATCACCCACCCCTGCCGGCGATCCAGGCCAGTGCTGCCCATGAGCGCACCCTGAGTCACGGTTTTGTCGGCGGCAGTGCCAAGTTGCATTGGCTGGTGCCAGAGCCGGTGCTGGAAGATCGGCACGACGAAACCTTCGACTTGCTCAAGGACTATCTGGACTGGGCGCTCTACCGCCAATTGCGCCTGGCCCATAGCTTGTCCTATGGGCCTTCGGCCGAGCGCGAGGTGTTTGGCGGTGTGGGCTTCATGAGCCTGAACGCGGACCTTGAGCGCGACGACGTGCCGGAGGCCGAGCAGGTGCTGGATGATCTGAAGGCCGGGTTGCTCAGGGACGGTCTCAATGCCCGCACCTTCAACCGCCTCAAAGAGGCCGCCATCGCCCGCCAGGCCTGGGCCGTGCAAGGCAACAGCGCGTTGGCCGATTATTACTGGAGTGCCCTTGGGGACTACGAGGATGGCCGTTTTGCCAACCCGGCCAAGGAACTGCAAGGGGTGACGCTGGAGGCAGCAAACAAGGCCATGCGTGAATTGCTGATGCAGCCGGGCTACCTGCGGATCGAAAAGCCGTTGATCAGTGATGATCAGTTTATTTGGGCGATTGCCGGGATGCTGGGGTTGCTTGTACTCAGTCTGTTGGCTTGGCGAATACATCGCCGAAAGTAACAGTTCCCTGTGGCGAGGGAGCTTTTGTGGCGAGGGGATTTATCCCCGTTCGGCTGCGCAGCAGTTGTAAAGTCAGCGAATGCGATTCACCTGAAAGAATGCGATGGCTGGTTGCAGGGCCGCTTCGCAGCCCAACGGGGATAAATCCCCTCGCCACAGTCAGGGAAGTGGTGAGAACGGCGTACGCCCATCGGCGCTCTGCAATTCCATCAGATATTTGCGGAAGATTTGCCCCAGCACCTGGGTCGCCACTTCAAGTTCTTCGCGGGGCATTTTCTCGGCGACTTCGTCGGCGGTGTCCAACGCTTCTTCAGCGCCATTGACCGCAGCCATTTTCAGCACGATATACGCCTGGACGTTATTGGCCGGTACGCCTTCACCGTGGAAGAACATGGAGCCGAGTTTGAATTGCGCCTGAGCATGGCCTTGCAACGAGGCCTTTTCGAAGTAGCCCAGGGCTTTTTTGAGGTCGCGCGGCGTATTTTTGCCGTCGTAGTAGAACTCACCCAACTCGTATTGCGCTTGCGCATCCCCTTCATCCGACGCTTTCTGGCAGTCGGCGAGAGCCTGCGCCAGATCTTGCGGCTGAGTATTGAGGGTGCAACGACCCATCGCTGGGATTAACAACGAGTTGCCGCCTGCTTGTGCGAGCGCGAGCAGGGGCTGAAGGAGCAACAGGCAGCCCAGTGCAAGGGCGCGGCCGGTGCGGTTCATGGGAATCGACTTACCTCTGAAGGGCGCGCGGACCCATCGAGGGATCCAATAAGCGCGCATTATGAAATAAGCAGGGCCAACCTTACAAAGTCTTTACTCGTTTTTCTGCTGCGCGGGGAATATATCGCCCACTTTGCTGGGAATTTTGAGCACAAGCGTAGGAATAAGGGCGGGAATGAAGGTGAAAGCTGACGCTGGCAATCGCCAACGTCAGCGACACAGCGTTATTTCAATGCAGCAAATGCGCGCTCGGCGGCATCCAGCGTCAGTTTCAGCTCGGTTTCGCCGTGGGCGATCGAGGTGAAGCCGGCTTCGAAGGCGCTCGGCGCCAGGTACACGCCGCCTTCGAGCATCAAGTGGAAGAAGCGCCCGAACAGGGCGGCGTCGCTGGCCATCACGTCGTCGAAGGTCACGATGTCGTCGGCACCGCTGAAGTACAGGCCGAACATGCCGCCGGCCTGTGTGGTCACGAACGGAATGCCCGCCGCATCGGCGCGCTGTTGCAAGCCATCGAGCAGGCGGCTGGTGTAGGCAGTCAACTCTGCGTGGAAGCCCGGGCGGCTGATCAGGCGCAGGGTCGTCAGGCCGGCGGCCATTGCCAGCGGATTACCCGACAAGGTGCCCGCCTGATAGACCGGGCCCAGTGGCGCAATGTGCGACATGATTTCGCGCTTGCCGCCGAAGCAGCCCACCGGCATGCCGCCACCGATGATTTTGCCGAAGGTGGTCAGGTCTGGATTCACGCCGTAGTGGGCTTGTGCGCCGCCGAGGGCGACACGGAAACCAGTCATCACTTCGTCGAAAATCAGTACCACGCCATGCTTGTCGCACAGGGTGCGCAGGCCTTCGAGGAAACCTGGCGCCGGCGGTACGCAGTTCATGTTGCCGGCCACTGGCTCGACGATGATGCACGCCACGTCCTGGCCGACTTCGGCGAGCATGGTTGCTACGGCGTCGATGTCGTTGAACGGCAGGGTCAGGGTGTGTTTGGCAAAGGCCGCCGGCACACCGGCCGAGCTCGGCACGCCTTGGGTCAGGGCGCCGGAGCCGGCCTTGACCAGCAGGCTGTCGGAGTGACCGTGGTAGCAGCCTTCGAACTTGATGATGCTGTCGCGGCCGGTGAAACCTCGGGCCAGACGGATCGCACTCATGGTCGCTTCGGTGCCGGAGCTGACCATGCGCACCATTTCCATCGATGGCACGATCGAGCAGACCAGATCAGCCATCTGGGTTTCCATCTCGGTCGGTGCGCCGTAGGACAGTCCATGCTCAAGCTGTTTGCGCACGGCGTCCAGTACGTCGGGGTGGCTGTGGCCAAGAATCATCGGCCCCCAGGAACCGACGTAGTCCACATACCGCTTGTTGTCTTCGTCGGTGACGTAGGCGCCTTCCGCGTGTTTGAAGAACAACGGCGTGCCGCCCACGCTTTTGAAGGCGCGAACAGGCGAGTTCACGCCACCGGGAATGTGTTTCTGGGCATTGGCAAACAGCGTTTCGGAACGAGACATGATCGGGCTCTCAAATCAGATTTTCAGTAATTCGTTGAATGCGCGGGCGCGGCGTGTCACTTCAGCCGTGCTCTCGGCGCCAAACAGGCCATGGACCACCGCCAGCAGATCAACCCCGTGGGCCACCAGTGGCGCGGCGTTGTCCAGGGTGATGCCGCCAATCGCGCAGATCGGCAGGTGCAGTTTGCTGCGGGCCTGGTCGAGCAATTCGAGGCTGCAAGTCGGTGCGCCGGGTTTGGTGTTGGAGTTGAAGAAACGACCGAAGGCGACGTAACTGGCGCCTTCCTTGGCTGCTTGCTCGGCGAGTTCGAGTTGCGCGTGGCAGGTCGAACCGATGATCGCCTGGCGACCGAGCAATGCGCGGGCCGGGGTCAGCGGGCCATCGGTCTGACCCAGGTGCACGCCGACGTTCAGGCGTGCGGCCAGTTCGGCATCGTCGTTGATGATCAGCTGGGTCTTGTAGCGTTCGCACAGATCGCGCAAGGCTTCGGCCTCGCGCAGGCGGCGGGCCTCGTCGCTGCTCTTGTCGCGGTATTGCAGCAGGGTGACGCCGCCTTCCAGCGCCGCCTCCACGTACGAAAGAAATTTACCTGCCAGCAGTTGGCTATCGGTAATGGCGTACAGGCCACGTAGCTTCATCGGGCAATCCTTTTTGCTTTACGCATGGACAGTTACGAACAGAAATCCAGCGGCAGGCGGCGCGGCACGAACTGGCCTTTGCCCAACTGCTCCGCATCACGCAGGGTGCGCCACGTGTAGTTAAGCGCGGTCTGCACGGCACTGGCGAGATTTTCGCCGAGGGCCAGACGACCGGCGAGGGCACTGGCCAGCGTGCAACCGGAGCCGTGATAACTGCCGGGCAAGCGCTGGCAGGTGAAGGTTTCGCGGTGACCGTCGCGGCTGTACAGGCGGTTGTGGATTTCGTGTTCATCGCCATGGCCGCCAGTGATCAGCAGGTGTTTGACGAATGGCAGGAGTTTTTCAGCGCACTCGTCCGCGGTGCCTTCGGGCAGTTCGGCGAGGATGCGGGCTTCGGGAAGGTTTGGGGTGGCGATGATCGACAGAGGCAGCAGGCGCTCGCGCATGGCATAGCCGACTTCGTCCTTGCCCAGGCGTCCGCCGCCACCGGCGCGCAGCACGGGGTCGCAGACCACCGGCAAATGCGGGTGCGCCGACAACAGTTCGACCACGGTGTCGACCATTTCCAGGGAACCGAGCATGCCCAGTTTCACCGCCGCGACCGTCGAGTCGTTGAGCACGGCATTGGCCTGGGCCAACACCCACTCACGGTCGAGGACGCGGAAGTCAGTGACGTTGACCGTGTCTTGCACGGTCAGGGCGGTGACGGCCGGGGCTGCATGACAACCCTGAGCGAGCAGGGCTTCGATATCTGCCTGCAAGCCGGCGCCACCACTTGGGTCGTGGCCGGAGAGACAGAGGACAACGGGGCGAGAGCTGTAGATATTCATGGTGCGCGAGCTTACCACCAAACATCTTTTTTCGGGTGCCCCCCAATGAGTCATAACGCGGCCTGGGCCGAACGCCGGCTTCGCCAGCTGCTACAGGGAGCAGGGCATTGTCACAATCTGACCGGAGAAACAGCTCTAGCCCAATGCATTTAGCTGGAACGCCCGTTCTAGAGCCTTTGTAGGAAAAATTTCAATGGTGTTCAATGGCCACCAACGGCTATGCTAGAGTGGATCCAAATCAATAACAGGTAATACCGGTTTTACGTCTACTCAAAAGGAATGAGGGGCTTCCTGAGATAACCGGACAGGCCACGCTGGGGCTTAAATGCGCTATTTGCTGATGTTGCTGTTGTGCTTGCCTCTCATGGCGAGTGCAGTCGAATTCGACGAGTTCACTCAAAGCCTTCCCCTGGGCCGAACCTTGCAAGTGTTCGAAGACGCGGGCGGTCAGGCGAACATCGCCGATGTCCGTGCGCAAGCCGCGGCCGGAAACTTTAAACCCCACGACAAAGCCACCCTCAACGCCGGTTACTCGCGTTCAGTGTTCTGGCTGAAAATCGACCTGCATTACCGCCCGGACAACCCCGCGGTGCAACGCACCTGGTTGCTCGAACTGGCCTATCCGCCCCTTGATCACATTGATCTCTATTTGCCCGATGCGGCCGGTGGCTATCAACTGGCACGTCAGACCGGCGATGCCTTGCCGTTCGACAGTCGCGAAATCCGCCAGAACAACTACCTGTTCGATCTGAACTTCACTCCTGATCAAGCGCAAACCCTGTACCTGCGCCTGCAAAGTGAAGGGTCGATCCAGGCGCCGGTCACCCTATGGTCGAGCACTGCTTACCTGGAAGCGCAACCCATCCGACTTTATGTGCTGGGGCTGATCTACGGCGTGTTGCTGGGGATGCTGGTGTACAACCTGTTCATCTATCTCAGCGTGCGCGATACCAGCTACCTCTATTACATCTTCTATATCGCCTCGTTCGGCTTGTATCAGCTGTCAGTGAATGGCGCGGCGGTGGAATATTTCTGGCCGAACAATCCTTGGTGGGCCAACGCAGCGACGCCGTTTTTCATCGGTTGCGCAGGCCTGTTCGGCAGCCAGTTCGCGCGCAGCTTCTTGCAGACGGCAACCCACAGTCGTTGGCTCGACCGCTTACTGCTGGCATTGATTGCGTTTAGCGCGGTGGTGGTCGGGTTGTCGTTGATGACCAGTTACGCACTGGCCCTGCGCCTGGCGACGGCGCTGGCACTGATCTTCACCGTAGTGATTTTTGCCGCAGGGATTTTCGCCTGGCTGCGTGGTCTGCGAGTGGCGCGTTATTTCATTATTGCCTGGTCGGCGTTTTTACTCGGCGGCATCGTCAACACCTTGATGGTGCTGGGTTACCTGCCAAACGTGTTCCTGACCATGTATTCCAGCCAGATTGGCTCGGCGATAGAAGTGGCGCTGCTGTCCCTGGCGCTGGCCGATCGCATTAATGCCATGCGCGAGCAACAGGCGCAGACCCTGTTCGATGCCGGTCAAACGCTTGAAGTGCTCAACCAGCAACTGGCTCGCAGTAACAAGCTCAAGGACGAATTCCTCGCCACCCTGACCCACGAACTGCGCACGCCCATGAACGGTGTGATCGGCTCGCTGGAGTTGATGCAGACCGTCGAGATGGACCCGGAGCTGGAGCAATACCAGCAAACGGCCGCCGGTTCCGCGCGAGACATGATGCGCATGGTCAACGGCATCCTCACCCTGACCGAGTTGCAGGCCGGCAAGCTCAAGACCTATCCGGCCGTTTTCAGTTTGCGCGGCGTGGTCGAGGCTTTGCGCCTGCAGTTCGAGGGCAACGCGTTGAGCAAGTCGCTGGACTTCAAAGTCGAGGTCACGCCGGGGCTGCCGGATCGCTTGCACGGTGACAGCGCCAAGTTGGCGCAATGCCTGGAGTGCCTGCTGGATAACGCGATCAAGTTCACTCGGATCGGCGGACTGGCGCTGCGGGTGACGGGTAAACCCGTGGCGCCCGACCGATTGGCCCTGTCCTTTGCGGTGATCGACACCGGCATCGGCTTCACCGATCTGGGGGAGGCGACACTGTATCAGCGGTTCTTCCAGCTCGATGGCTCGATGACCCGTGAATACGGCGGTCTGGGCGTCGGCCTGGCGATCTGTCGGCAACTGGTCGAATTGCTCGGTGGAAAACTGACCCACCGCTCCGAGCTTGGTCGCGGCAGCCGCTTCCAGCTCGACGTCGAGTTCGAACTGCCTGTGGTGGAGCGGCCGTCAGTGCCCTTGATGACCCGGGAATTTCCTCGTCTGCGGCTGCCTCAGGACTGCACCGTCCTGCTGGTTGATGACAACAGCATCAATCAGCTGGTGATGCGTGGCATGTTGCTCAAGCTGGGCTTCCGGGTTCGCACCGCCGACAACGGGGCTAGCGCGATCGATCACTTGCAGCGCGAAACCTTCGATGCGGTATTGCTCGATTGCCAGCCTCCATCTCTGGGTGGCACGTCCCTTTGTTGCCAGATACGCGCGTTGCCGGGCTGCGCCGAACTGCCGGTGTTCGTGATTGCCTTGAGCATTGATCGGGAACGCTGCCCGACCGGTGCCTTGATCGATTACCTGAGCAAGCCGGTGAAATTCGAGGACCTGCAGGCAGCGCTCTATCGCCGGGTGCTGTGTCCAAGACAGGGTGAAAGCGCCGACAGTTAGGCAGATATGACACTTTGTTCGGCCAAGGGGCGGTGCTTAACTGAAGTCACTTGGCTGACCAAAGGAGCCCCGTCATGAACCTGCATCAGTTCGCCGAAACCCACGAAGTCACCAACCAGCCACCGTCGCTGGACGGCGCCAACCTGTATCGCATCGACTTGCCGTTGCAGGAGTGGTCGCGGCGTTTCGGGGCCGAGTGGGCCGAGTCGCGGATCGACGCTTACGGCGCGCTGGCCGGCGGGCCACTGATGGAAGCGGGGTTCCTGGCCAATCAGAACAAACCGGTTTTCAGCAGCCATGACCGTTACGGCCATCGCATCGATCTGGTGGAATTTCACCCGGCGTATCACGAGTTGATGCGCACCGCGGTCGAACACGGTTTGACCTCATTGCCCTGGGCGCATCCGCAGTCCGGTGCTCATGTCGCCCGCGCCTCCATGACCTACCTGCACAGCCAGGCCGAAGCAGGCAGTGGTTGCCCGCTGACCATGACCTTCGCCAGCGTTCCAGCGATGCGTCTGCAACCGGACCTGGCCGAGCAGTGGCTGCCGAAAATCCTTTCTACCGAATACGACCCGCGCAACGTCGGCATGGCCCACAAGGCCGGGGTCACCATCGGCATGGCCATGACCGAGAAACAGGGCGGCACCGACGTGCGGGCCAACACCACCAAGGCTTTTCCGGTCGGCGCCAGTGGTCCGGGCCAGGCGTATGAACTGGTGGGCCACAAGTGGTTCTGTTCGGCACCGATGTGCGATGCGTTCCTGACCTTGGCCCAGACTGACAAGGGGTTGACCTGTTTCCTGCTGCCGCGCCATCGCCCGGACGACACGCGCAATCAGTTCTACATACAGCGCCTGAAGAACAAACTTGGCAATTGCTCCAACGCTTCCAGCGAAGTGGAATTCCGTGGTGCGCTGGCGTGGATGGTCGGCGAGGAAGGGCGGGGAGTTCCGACCATCATCGAAATGGTCGCCATGACCCGCTTCGATTGCATGGTCGGTTCCAGTTCGCTGATGCGCCAGGCCCTGACCCAGGCCAGCCATCACTGCGCCCACCGCAAGGTCGGCGGAAAGTTGCTCAGCGAGCAACCCTTGATGCAGAACGTACTGGCCGACCTGGCCCTGGAAAGCGAAGCCGCCCTGGCCTTGAGCCTGCGTATGGGCCAGGCGCTGGATCATCTGGATGACGACCATGAAGCCAAATTCGCTCGGCTGGTCACGGCGGTGGGCAAGTACTGGATCTGCAAGCGCGCGCCCGGGATGATCAACGAGGCGGCCGAATGCATGGGCGGTGCCGGTTATGTCGAAGACAGTATCTTGCCGCGGTTGTACCGTGAGGCACCGGTCAATTCGACGTGGGAAGGTTCCGGCAACGTGCAATGCCTCGACGTGTTGCGAGCGTTGTCGAAGGAACCGGGTGTGCTCGACGTACTGTTCAGCGAATTGGGCGATGGTCATGGCGACAAACGCCTGGCCGCACACATCAGCCAATTGCAGGCAGCGTTCAAGGACACCAGCGACATTCAGTATCGTGCGCGGCAGCTCACCGAAGACATTGCGTTGGGCCTTCAGGCCAAGCTGTTGCTGGAGGCGGGCAACGCCGCCGTGAGTGACGCTTTCATTGCGAGCCGCCTCGGTTCGGCCGGTCGGGTGTATGGCGCGTTGCCACGTGGGCTGGATGTGGAAGCGATTGTGGCCCGGTCGACCCCACAAGGGTTCTGACCAGTCCTTGATGAATGACACTGAACCCATGTGGGAGCGAGCTTGCTCGCGATAGCGGTATGACATTCGACATCTCTGCCGGATGTTAGTCAGTCATCGCGAGCAAGCTCGCTCCCACATTGGATAGGTGGTGTGCACAGCATCTGTGAATCAACACTCCGCTGTTCCCGTGAAGCGACGATCAAGGCAAGATGAAGGCCTGCAAGTCAGAACACAGGATGCTGATCGTGACCGAAGCTTTTATTGTCGTTCAAACCGCCGAGCAAGCCGTGGACCGGCTTGCGCTCTTGCACAATCGTGCAACCACCGCGCTGAACCAGGCGCTCAAGCGTTACCTCAAGGATCGAGTCGAACCGGACGCCGAACAGCGTGCGATGTTTCGTTATCCCGAATTGCGTCTGACCTACCATTGCCAGGGCGAAGTCCCACAGACCACTCGCGCCTACGCCAAGGTTCAACTGCCGGGGACTTACAGCGTCACCGTCACTCATCCCGCCGCCTTCCGTAAATACCTGCTGGAACAGCTGGTGCCGTTGATGCACGACTTCACCGTGACGGTAGAAGTGGGCATCAGTCAGCAAAATATTCCTTATCCGTACGTGGTTGAGCAGGGCGATGAGCTGGCCGGCTCCGGCGTGACTGCGGCCGTGCTGGCGCGGGTGTTCCCGAGTACCGACTTGTCGGCCGCGACCGATGGCATCGCCGACGGTTTGTACGATTGGGAAAACACCGACCCGCTGCCGTTGGCCTTGTTCGACGCTGCGCGGGTGGATTTCTCCCTGCGCCGTCTGGTGCATTACACTGGCAGCGACTGGCGTCATGTGCAGCCATGGATTCTGCTGACCAACTACCACCGCTACGTTGACCAGTTCATCGTCCATGGCCTGGAACAGTTGCGCAGCGATCCGCGTTTCGTGCGCATGGTCTTACCGGGCAACGTGATCATCGAAAAAAGCATGGACCACGGCGAAGCCTCGGCGATTGCCGCCGGTGTGGTTTGGCACCGTTATCAGATGCCGGCCTATCACCTGATCGCCAGCGACGGCCACGGCGTGACCCTGGTGAACATCGGCGTCGGCCCGTCCAACGCCAAGAACATCACCGACCACCTGGCGGTGCTGCGTCCGCATTGCTGGCTGATGATCGGCCACTGTGGCGGCTTGCGTCAGTCGCAGACGATTGGCGATTACGTGCTGGCGCACGCTTACATGCGCCGCGACGGGATTCTGGATCGGGTCGTGCCGCCGAATATTCCGATACCGGCCCTGGCGGAAGTGCAGATGGCGTTGCAGCAAGCGGCGGCCAATATCACCGGTGAGAAGGGCGACGAGCTGAAAAAACGCCTGCGCACCGGCACCGTACTGACCTACGACGACCGTAACTGGGAATTGCGCTGGGCTCAGGAGCGTCCGCTGATCAACCTGTCTCGCGCCGTGGCGGTGGACATGGAAAGCGGCACCATCGCGGCGCAAGGTTATCGCTTGCGGGTTCCGTACGGCACGTTGCTCTGTGTCTCGGACAAACCGTTGCACAGCGAAATCAAACTGCCGGGTTCGGCCAACGCCTTCTATGAGCGCGCGGTCAGCCAGCACTTGAAGATCGGTATCGAGGCGGTGGATCTGTTGCGCACCGAACTCAACTCGCTGCACTCGCGCAAACTGCGCAGCTTCGACGAGCCGCCGTTCCGCTGATTGCGAGATGGTCATTTAGCGGTCAGGGCACTAGCATTAGCAGCCCCGACCGTTAGATGTTCCTTTTCCCATGTCCCGTCCTCAACGTCCCGTTTCCCGCCGCCCTGGCGTGAAGCCTGCGCCATCGTCCTCAGCCCCGCGCCGTGTCGCTAAAGCGCCGCCGGCCGAGCCGAAGCTGATTCTGTTCAATAAACCGTTCGATGTGCTGACGCAATTCAGCGACGGCGAAGGGCGGGCGACGCTCAAGGATTACATCGAGATTCCCGGGATTTACCCGGCAGGACGGCTGGACCGCGACAGCGAAGGTTTGCTGCTGCTGACCAACGATGGCCAGCTTCAGGCGCGGATCGCCGACCCGAAGCACAAACTGGCGAAGACCTATTGGGTGCAGGTGGAAGGCGAGCCGAGTGCCGAGCAATTGCAGCGTTTACGCGATGGCGTGGAGCTGAACGATGGCATGACGCTACCGGCTGAAGCGCGGCAGCTTGAAGAACCTGAACTGTGGCCACGCAACCCGCCCGTACGCTTTCGCAAAAGCGTGCCGACGAGCTGGCTGGAGTTGGTGATTCGCGAAGGGCGTAACCGTCAGGTACGGCGCATGACCGCGGCGGTCGGCTTGCCGACGTTGCGTCTGGTGCGGGTCAGAATCGGTGACTGGTCGATCGAAGGGCTCGATCAGGGCCAGTGGAAGGAAGTGCCGGCGCGTTTATAACGTGCCGGATTCGATCAGGCCGATGACCACGCTTTTGATCACGAACGCGGCCACGCCCAAGCCGAGTACGAAGAACAGGATGAACGAGCCAAAACGCCCGGCCTTAGATTTTTTCGCCAGATCCCAGACGATGAAACCCATGAAAATGATCAGGATGCTGACCAGTCCAGTCATCATCCACTCTTCGAATACTGCAGGATCCATCGGACATCTCCAGCGCGGGCAGGGCTAAAAGGCGCTGGAGTATACGGCATGGGGGATTGGCGAAGTATTGGCCTGCGGCAGTGTGTCGCAGCTATTCGTCGCCCGGCTCTACCCTTGTAGGAGCTGTGTAGGAGCTGTCGAGTGAAACGAGGCTGCGATCTTTTGATTTGTTTTTAAAAGAAAAGTCAAAAGATCGCAGCCTCGTNNACTCGACAGCTCCTACAGTCCTACGGATCTACAGAATCGGGTCTCAGCTGCGCAAGTGAGTGAGGGGCAACTCAGTGCTGTTGAGCACCTGATTAAGCACAAAACTCGACCGCACACTCGTTACCCCTTCAATCCGGGTCAGGTGTCCCAGCAGCAATTTTTGATAGTGGTCCATATCCGGTACGACGACCTTGAGCTGGTAGTCGGCATCCATCCCGGTCACCAAACTGCATTCCAGAACCTGCGGCAACGTACGAATCGCCGCTTCGAAGTTCTCGAACCGCTCCGGCGTATGCCGGTCCATACCAATCAACACGTAAGCTGTCAGGCTCAGGCCAAGCATCTTGCGGTCCAGCAGGGCCACTTGGCGGGAAATGTAACCGTCGTCCTCCAGCTGCTTGACCCGCCGCGAGCATGGCGAGGGGGACAGGCCGATGCGTTCGGCCAGCTCCTGGTTGGAGATGCGCGCGTCACGCTGCAATTCCGCCAAAATGCTCAGGTCGTATCGGTCGAGTTTGCTCATCAATCAGGCCTTTGTCATAACTATTGCGGTGGATTATCTATCCAGGGTTAAAAATTGCGCAAGTGATGTTTATTTGAGCAATCTTCGCAATCCTCTGCCGGCGCCTCCGGCCTATTCTTATCACCAGAATCACTGCTCGGACAAACAGTCCACAGCAGCTCGCCCAATCAGGCCAGCTGCGGCCGCCACCCCCACAGGGGATGTGTCGGCCCCCGAGCTACACACTGTCCAGAAGACGGCGTGAGGTGAGCCGACGTCATAAGCGTCGAGCACGGACGAAGTTCTCTAAAGGGAGGCCGACGGGTCTCCCTTTTCTTTTGCCCGGAATTTGCCGACTGCCCTCAATAAATAAGTTGCGTGACTGATAACCTGTTGCAGAACCGGCCTGTGCTTTCCCAGTCTTACGTACAGGCCCTAACCCGCAGTGAGGAAAAGCATGAAGTCGCGCATCTGGCGTTTGGCCGGTGTTGGTTTGCTGTGTGTAAGTGTCACTGCGCAATCGCTGGCCGATGAGCCGCAAAACCGTGGCCCCGATGGCGGGCAGCGCGGCTCGGATGGCCACCAGGGAAACAATCAGGGCCACGGCGGCGATAACCAGCCGCGCCCGCAGAACAATCCGCAGCAAAACCAGCCGCGTGCGCAGAATAACGAAATCATTCGTGGTGACAACAGTCGCCAGTTCGAGCACAACGACCAGAATCAGAACAACGGCCAATGGCAGAACCAGCCCCGGCCGCAGCACGATTACAACAATCCGGTTCGCTCGCCGCCGCCACCTCCGCAGTTACCAGCCAACGACCTGCCGATTCAGGGGCGGCCCGACACCGTGCGCCAGACCCAGCAGCCGCAGCGTGGTTACTACCAGGACGTGCCGCGGCGCAACGATTACAACCAGTATTGGCAGAACAACGGTCCGCGTCCCGATGACCATCGCTGGGCCGGTCGCCCGGATGGGCATGGCAATGGCTGGGGGCCTGGCCCGCAGTACCGTCCCGGTCATGTGATCGATCGCTTCCCCGACCGTGATTACCGTGTGCCGTACCGTGGTCAGGATTACTTCTACTCCGGCGGCTACTGGTATCGCCCGCAAGGCCCGCGCTACGTGGTGGTTGAGCCTCCACGCGGGATTCGCGTCAGCTACTTGCCGGATTACGCGCGTGAAGTGTGGATCGGCGGGGCGCTGTTGTTCCTCGCGGCCGGTTCTTATTACGCCTATCAGGAAAACACTCAGGATTACGTCGTGGTCGAACCGCCCCTGCAACCGCAGCCGCAACCGGTCAGCAATGGTTATGACGTGGTGGCGTATCCGGCCAACGGTCAGTCGCCGGAGCAGGTCAACCAGGACGGTTACGACTGCTATCAATACGCAGTGCAGCAGAGTGGCTTCGATCCGCGAACGGCTACCTACCAGCCAGACCCGTCGGTGGTACAAGCCTATCGACAGGCCCAGGGCAACTGCCTGAGCAGTCGCGGCTATCAGGTTTCTTTCTGAGCCCTGCCTGCCAGCACCACTTCCTGCGGGTCGGCGTGCACCAGCACTTCGGCTCGCGGGTAGGCGGCATGAATGGCATCGGCGGCTTGGTCGCTGATGCCGTGAGCGACTGACAGGGTCAGGTCCCCCGGCAATTCCAGGTGCAACTGCACGAACCACTGGTTGCCGGAAACCCGTGTACGCAGGTCGTGCGCCCCCAATACTCCCGGTACGCTGCAGGCCAGTTTGAGCATGTGCTGGCTGACGTCCGACGGCAGTTCTTCATCCATCAGCACCATAAAACTTTCCCGGGCGATCTGAATCGCGCTCCATAGAATGTAGGCGGCGATCCCCAATCCGAACCAGGGGTCGACCTGATGCCAACCGAACCCGGCGAGCACCAGCGCCACCAGAATGCTGCCGTTGAGCAGCATGTCCGAACGGTAATGCAGGGAATCGGCGCGCACCGCGTTGGAGCCGGTCGCCTTGACGACCCGATGTTGCAACATCAACAGGGCCAGGGTCAGCGCCAGGGAAAACACAATCACCCCGATGCTGATCCACGGCGCTCCCACCGGTTCCGGGTATTTCAGTCGATCAATCGCCTGCAAGGCAATCAGCACCGCACTGCCGCCAATGAACAACGCCTGAGCCATGCCCGCCAACGACTCGGCCTTGCCGTGTCCATACCGATGATCATCGTCGGCCGGGCGCAAGGCGTAATGCACAGCGAGCAGGTTGAGCAGCGAGGTGACGCCGTCGAGCGTAGAGTCGGTCAACCCGGCGAGCATGCTCACCGAACCGCTCAACCACCAGGCGATGGCTTTGGCGACGATCAACGTGCACGCCACCGCCACCGAGGCACGGGTCGCCAGCAGCAGCAGGCGGGCGTGTTCGGAGCTTGCGATCATAAGTGCGGCTATTCCTTTAAGTGCACGGATTACGCGGCAGGTTGCAGGCCGAACATGGCCAGTTGCTGGGCGCTGCCCTTGTGCTGGATCAGGCGTGGGTCATCCAGCGGGAAGCTGCGGCCCAGTTCGGTTTCAAGAATAGTCTGCAACTTGTGGTTATCGACCTTGCCGTCGGCACCGATGGCTTCCTTGAGTTTTTCCGGGGCCACCTGGGCGGTCTTGCCTGGCTCGAAGTAAATCGCGCCGGTGGCGAAGTCCACGGCAAACGCGATCAGGCCGGGGATGATGTAGAACAGCAGGCCCACGGCATCGAGCGCAGCGATGGCCGGGTCGATCTTGCCGTCAATCTGACCGCGACGGTCAGGGTAGAAAATCGATCCGCAAGCGGTCACCTGGGTCAGCAATGTCGCGACCAATACACCGCCAATCAAGCGAAAGGGAACACGCATATGAAATCTCCTGAGTCATCTGGAAAACGAAGGGGCGTCTATATGAATTAGGACAGCAATGAGCGACAAGCAGTTCGCCGTTATACTCGCGCTCGGCAGGGCGTGCCCACAGTAAATTGTGGCCGCGTCTCACCCCCACTGGAATAGTTGAGGATTGATGTTGTTTTTTCCAGATCGACAACGCGTGACGGCTGATGGGTTTTTGGGGGTTCGGCCCTCCGGGCTGAAGCTGTGGACGTGCCATGCTGCGTTGCGGAACTTGGTAAGGAAACGACCCTTACCTGCGTCCCGCGCCTTGCCTGGCACGCCCACAGTTTCAACGCGACTCGCAATTTACTGTGGGCACGCCCTGGGGAGCCAGCATGATTTCTTTGCCGATTGATGAAGTTTTACCTGCCCTGCGTGAAGCCTTGGCTACACGCCACGAAGCCGTGCTGGAAGCGTGCTGAACTAATACGCTGGTAACGCGATTATTGAACAGTAACAGCCTGGCTGTTACTGTGCTGAAAACGTGTTATTTGGTGTGAAAGTGAAAACCAGCAGACAAGAGATTCAAGATTACTTCGAATCGATTTTCGGGGTTAAACCCGAAATCAAGCGCTGGGGGAAAACCATAGGTTTACCCTTTTATCTCTTGGACGAATACGCCTTCGACATCGTGACGCTCTACGATCGGCAATGCCTCGTATTGCTTGCTCACGAGCCTTTTGAAAACGTTACGACGATCCGCAAGCACATCGAAATTCTGCAGAAAATGGTGGATCACCCGATCCTCTACGCGACCGGTGCACTCAAATCATATGAAAGAAAACGTCTCATCGAGTCGGGCGTTCAGTTTGTAGTGCCTGGCAATCAACTCTTCGCTCCACAGCTTGGAATGGATCTGCGTGAGTTTTTTCGCAGCAGGCAAGTCGAAAAACAAGTCATGGGCCCAGCGAGCCAGGTACTGCTTATCGCAGCCATCAGCCGAGGGTGGGATAAGGACTTTACCTTTCGAGGCGCAGATCTGGTGGGGGGTGAGGCGTATTCGAAAATGACAATGTCCAGGGCGATGAAAGAATTCCAATCGTTCGGATTGATAGAGCCTGCCTCGAATGACAAACCACCTCGCTGGCGCTTTGTAGCGACGCCTGAAGTTATCTGGGAAAAAGCCCTTCCAGCATTACAAAACCCGGTGAAACGGGTGACGTACTCTGATTGGCCCCCTGTGTTGCAGCGATTGGCTGGTCTGTCTGCGCTCAGCAAAGCATCGATGCTCGGGGAGCCTCCGATACCGATAATCGCGTTTTCCAAAGAAGAGTGGGACCTGGAGGTCAGGGGCTCCGGCCGCAAAGAAGTCGGTCGATTTGATGATCCCGATTTTGAGGTCGAAATCTGGAGTTACTCTCCCGATCACATTCTTGGCAAAACCTGTGTTCCAGTGTCGAGAGAAAGTGTGGACCCTCTGTCTCTCTACCTCAGCTTGAAGGATGACGTAGACGACAGAGTCCAGATCAGTCTTGATGAAATGATGGAGAAGATCGAATGGTAAAAGGACTGGATACCTTTCGCGGGGCCTTTGCCGGACACGCGGATCGATATGTGCTGATCGGCGGCGTTGCAGCCAGTCTGGCCCTTGAAGAAGCAGGCCTGGAGTTCCGGGCGACCCGTGATCTGGATATCGTTCTCATCATTGAAGCTTTGGATGACGTGTTCGGCGCCGAGTTCTGGGCGTTCGTGAAGCGCGGCGGTTACACGGAGCGTCAGGCGCTTGATGGGCCGACAAGACGCTATAGATTCGGCAATCCTGCCGCCGAGAACTACCCGGTACTTTTGGAGTTATTCTCAAGGGCCCCTGAAGGCTTGTCATTGCCGGAAGGTGCTCACCTGACTCCAGTCCCTGTAGACGGAGATATTTCCGATCTGTCAGCAATTCTGCTCGACGAGGCTTATTACGCCTTCATCGTAGAAGGTCGTAACGACACTGCGGATCTTTCCTACATTGGTGTCGACCGACTGATCCCGCTAAAAGCACAGGCATGGACCAATCTCAGCCGCCCGGAGTGCGAAGAGTCGAACGCCGGCCGCAAAAGCAATAAACACCTGAAAGACATTATTGTTTTGTCTCGGCTTCTTTCAGCAGACTCTGAGTTTGATCTACCGGAAAGCATCACAGAGGATTTACGGCAGTTTCTGGATGTCATGCCTTCACTGGACGTGGACATGAAAGCCATCGGGCTGCGTGGAGTGACTATCGGTGAAATAGCGACGCGCATACGAACCGCGTTCAAAATCTAGATTCTGAGCGCCCGGTTACATTGAGCCGGGCGCTTCGCCGTTATACTTCCCGGCGGCAGGGCGTGCCCACAGTAAATTTCGGCCGCGTCTCACCCCTTCCAGGATTAGTTGAGTACTGAAGTTGTTTTTTCCAGATCGACCACGCGCAATGGCTAATAAGTTTTACTGGGGTTCGGCCCTCCGGGCTGAAGCTGTGGACGTGCCATGCTGCGTTGCGGAACTTGGTAAGGAAACGACCCTTACCTGCGTCCCGCGCCTTGCCTGGCACGCCCACAGCTTCAACGCGACTCGCAATTTACTGTGGGCACGCCCTGGGGAGCCAGCATGATTTCTTTGCCGATTGATGAAGTTTTACCCGCCCTGCGTGAAGCCTTGGCTACACGCCACGAAGCCGTGCTCGAAGCACCGCCCGGTGCCGGTAAAACCACCCGTGTGCCGTTGGCCTTGCTCAACGAGCCCTGGTTGGCCGGGCAGACCATTCTGATGCTTGAGCCGCGCCGTTTGGCCGCGCGGGCAGCAGCGGAGCGTCTGGCCAGTGAGCTGGGCGAGAAGGTCGGCGAAACCGTCGGCTATCGCATTCGTCTCGACAGCAAAGTCGGCCCCAACACCCGCATCGAAGTGGTCACCGAAGGGATTCTGACCCGACGCTTGCAGGACGACCCGGCGCTCGAAGGCGTTGGCCTGCTGATTTTCGACGAATTCCACGAGCGCAGTCTCGACGCCGATCTGGCGCTGGCCTTGAGCCTGAATGGCCGCGAGCTGTTTCGTGACGATCAACCGCTGAAAATCCTGTTGATGTCGGCAACGCTGGAAGGCGAACGCCTGGCCGGGTTGCTCGATGACGCGCCGATCCTGCGCAGCGAAGGCCGCATGTACCCGGTGGCGATGCGCTGGGGGCGGCCGTTTCAACCGGGTGAATTCATCGAGCCGCGTCTGGTGCAGACCATTCTCGAAGCACTGAATGATGAAACCGGCAGCGTGCTGGTGTTCTTGCCGGGGCAGGCGGAAATCCGTCGGGTACATCAACAACTCGCCGATGCACTGGGCGAGAGCACGCAAGTGCTGCTCTGCCCGTTGCACGGTGAACTGGACCTCGCCGCGCAACGCGCGGCGATTGATCCGGCCCCCGCCGGCAAACGCAAAGTGGTGCTGGCGACCAACATCGCCGAGACCAGCCTGACCATTAATGGCGTGCGCGTGGTGATCGATGCCGGGTTGGCGCGGGTGCCGCGTTTCGACCCGGGCAGCGGCATGGCCCGCCTCGACACTCAACGTATTTCCAAAGCCAGCGCCACTCAGCGCGCGGGCCGGGCAGGGCGGTTGGAACCGGGTGTGTGTTATCGGTTGTGGTCGCAGGATCAGCATGAACAACTGGCGGCCTATGCCAGTGCGGAAATCCTCTCGGCGGATCTTGCCGGGCTAGCGTTGCAGCTCGGCCGCTGGGGCGTGACGCCGGGGCAATTGGTGTGGCTCGACGTGCCGCCAGCGGCCGCTTATGCACAGGCTCAGGACTTGCTTGAGCGCCTGGGCGCATTGGACGGCGAAGCGCTGACCCGCCACGGTCAGGCCATGGCCGAACTGCCGGCGCATCCACGTATTGCGCATTTGCTGTTGCGCGGTCAGGCGCTTGGCTTGGCCGACATGGCGTGCGATGTCGCGGCATTGCTCGGTGAGCGGGATATTTTGCGTGGCGCCGGGGCGGATCTGCACAGTCGACTGGTGCTGTTGTCCGGCGAAGAGCGCGCCGCACGCGGCGCTCAGGGTGGCGTGCAACGTGCCAGGCAACTGGCGCGTCAGTATCGCGGTTATCTGCGGGGCAAGGCGTCGGAGCCGGTCAGCGATCCGGATCATCCGCGTTGGCTCGGCGCACTGCTGGCGTTGGCCTATCCCGACCGTGTTGCCCAGCAGCGTCGTGCCGGTGGCGCTGAGTATCGCCTGGCCAACGGTCGCGCAGCGTTGTTCGCCGAAGCCGACAGTTTGATGAAGCAACCGTGGCTGGTGATCGCCGATCTCGGCAGCCGTCAGGGCCAGCGTGAAGAACGGATTTATCTGGCGGCGGATTTCGATCCAGGGCTGTTCGATTCAGTGTTGGCCGAGCAAGTGCGCGTGGTCGATCAACTGGATTGGGACGAGCGCGAAGGCGTGTTGCGCGCCGAGCGTCAGCGTAAGGTCGGTGAATTGATCCTCAGCCGCGAGCCGTTGACCGGACTAGATGAGACCGCCCGCAGTCAGGCGCTGGTGAATCTGGTGCGACGCAAAGGTCTGGAGCTATTACCGTGGACCCCGGAGCTGCGTCAGTGGCAAGCGCGAGTGGCGTTGCTGCGGCAGCTGGATCTCGGCAGTAAAGAGCAGAGTGAATGGCCGGATGTCAGCGATGCTGCACTGCTCAAAAGCCTCGAACATTGGCTGATGCCATATCTGGGCAAAGTTTCGCGGCTCAGTCACTTCGCCAATCTGGACCTGTCGAGCATCGTCCACAACCTATTGCCGTGGCCGCTGCCGCAACGGCTCGATGAGCTGGCGCCGCATCATTTGAGCGTGCCTTCGGGTTCATCGATTCGTCTGGACTACAGTGAGCAGCCGCCGATTCTGGCAGTGCGGTTGCAGGAGTTGTTCGGCTTGGCCGAGACCCCTCGGATTGCCGGTGGCCGGCAAGTGGTCAAACTGCATTTGCTGTCCCCGGCGAGGCGACCGGTGCAGGTGACCCAGGACCTGGCGAACTTCTGGCGCAGTACGTATGCCGAGGTGAAGAAGGATTTGAAGGGGCGGTATCCGAAGCACTACTGGCCGGATGATCCGCTGGTGGCCGAGGCAACCGCGCGGATCAAGCCTCGTAAAAGCTGAAGGTCAAAAGATCGCAGCCTCGTTTCACTCGACAGCTCCTACAAGGGATACGCGGTACATGTAGGAGCTGTCGAGTGAAACGAGGCTGCGATCTTTTGACGTTGATGTTCAAGAGGCGGCTTTGGCGGTCAACTGCTCCCGACAATAGTCGGCAAACAACTGCGCCGGTTTAGTCAACTGCCCGCGTTTCAACCACGCCGCCACCAGCCCTGAGCCGGTGATGTCTTCGACGATGTCCACGCACACCACTTTCTGGCCGTCATAGGTGCATTCCGAATGCGGTCGGGTGACCAGGATAGAGAAGCCGAACCCTTGCCCGACCATGCCCCGGACCATCTCGATCGACGGCGAGCTGAAGGCGATGTTCGGCGTCAGCCCCAACTCTTCGAACAGGCTGACGAAGTAGGTCCGGCTCGGTTGCACGTCCAGCAGAATCATCGGCTCCAGGCACAGATCACGCAGCGACACTTGCTTGAGTTGGGCAAAGCGATGATCCGCCGGCAGCAACGCATAAGGCCGTTGCGCCGGCATCAAGGGTTCGGTCTGGATGGTGGCGTCGAGGTCGTGTTCATACAGGATCGCCAGGTCGAAGGTGCCCGAGGTCAGGCCTTGCACCAGCTCTTGCTGTTCGCCGTCGCGGATGCGGATTTTCACCCCCGGATACAGCGCCGAGAATCCGGCAATCAACTGCGGCAGGTACAGCGGCGCGACCGTCTCGAAACAACCAATATCGATTTGCCCGGCCACCACGTCGTTGTCGGCGAGGGCGTTCTGTTCGAACTCCTTGGCCATGCGCAGCAGTTCCTGAGCCTTGCGGTAGAAGCGCGCGCCGCTGGGGGTCAATGACACGCCCTGAGCGTGATGACGGATCAGCAGTTGCACCCCGAAGCTGTCTTCCAGGCCTTTGATCGCCGTGGATATCGCCGGCTGGGCGATGTACAGCTTGCGCGACGCCTCGGCGACGCTGCCGCATTCGACGGTGGTGATGAAGTACTTCAATTGACGCAGGTTGTAGGCAGCCACGGCAAACCTCGGGGTGGATGATTTCGACATCCAGGCAATTTTCGCGCCGACTGCATCCGTTCTGACGACGGTGTTGTTATGCCTGAACAATAACCACATACCGCGCCACCGGGGAGATTGGCTGCCCAGTTTTTTCATGGTCTGCGAAGACATTTTTACTATTTTTACTGGACACAGGCCTGGGCCAACATCCAATCCACAAGAAAGCCCATGGAGCATCTGAACGTGTTCGAGCTTACATTCTGGCAAAACAAAGCCGCTGCGCTGCGGTTTCCCGATCAGGCCGTGATCGACGGTAACCCCCGTGCGGCGCAGTCGGGGCAGACCTTCGCTGCGATCAACCCGGCCACCGGCCAGTGCCTGGCCAACGTGGCCGCGTGCGGCGATGAAGACGTTGACGCGGCGGTGCGCAATGCGCGGCACCTGTTCGAGGCTGGTACCTGGTCGGCGCGTTCGCCGAGTGAGCGCAAGCAAGTGCTGTTGCGTCTGGCCGATCTGATCATGAGCCATCGCGAAGAACTGGCGCTGCTCGATTCGCTGAACATGGGCAAACCGGTGATGGACGCCTACAACATCGACGTACCGGGCGCCGCCGGGGTGTTTCGCTGGTACGCCGAAAGCCTCGACAAACTCTATGACCAGATCGCCCCAAGCGCGCAGAACGTGCTGGCGACCATCACCCGCGAAGCGCTAGGGGTGGTTGCGGCCGTGGTGCCCTGGAATTTCCCGCTGGACATGGCCGCCTGGAAACTCGCGCCAGCGCTGGCGGCGGGCAATTCGGTGATTCTCAAACCCGCCGAGCAGTCACCGTTTTCCGCCCTGCGTCTGGCCGAACTGGCGCTGGAAGCCGGCCTGCCAGCCGGCGTGCTGAACGTGCTGCCGGGGCTCGGCGAGCAGACCGGCAAAGCCCTCGGTTTGCACCCGGACGTCGATTGCCTGGTGTTCACCGGCTCCACGGAAGTCGGCAAATATTTCATGCAGTACTCGGCGCAATCCAACCTGAAACAGGTGTGGCTGGAGTGTGGCGGCAAGAGCGCCAATCTGGTGTTCGCTGATTGTCAGGACCTGGATCTGGCCGCCGAGAAAGCCGCGTTCGGGATCTTCTTCAATCAGGGCGAAGTCTGCTCGGCCAACTCGCGCTTGCTGGTGGAACGCTCGATTCATGACGAGTTCGTCGAGTGCCTCAAAGTGCACGCCGAACGTTGGCAACCGGGTGATCCGCTGGACCCGTCGAGCGGCGCCGGCGCAATCGTCGACAGCCGCCAGACCGCGCGCATCATGAAGTTCATCCAGCAGGCCGAACGCCAAGGTGCGACGAAACTTTGTGGCGGTCGACAGTCGATTTTCAACGGCTCCGACAACTTCATTCAGCCGACGATTTTCACCGGCGTGAGCCCGGACATGCCGCTGTTTCGCGATGAAGTGTTCGGCCCGGTGCTGGCGGTCACGGCGTTCGATGATGAGGCCCACGCCTTGCAACTGGCCAACGACAGCGTCTACGGTTTGGCCGCGTCGCTGTGGACCGATGACCTAAACCGCGCCCACCGCGTGGCGCGGCAATTGCGAGCCGGTACGGTGTCGGTCAACAGCGTCGATGCGCTGGATGTGACCGTGCCTTTCGGTGGCGGCAAACAATCCGGTTTCGGCCGCGATCTGTCGCTGCACTCATTCGATAAATACACCCAGTTGAAGACCACCTGGTTTCAATTGCGCTAACAACAAGAAACGGAGAACTGGCGATGACCACACCACGTGAAACCCGCGACTACCAGGCCGCCGACGCTGCGCACCACATCCACGCATTCGTCGATCAAAAAGCGCTCAACGATGAAGGGCCTCGGGTGATGGTCCGTGGCGAGCGCCTGCACCTGTGGGACAACGATGGTCGGCGTTACCTCGACGGCATGTCCGGGCTGTGGTGCACCAACCTCGGTTACGGGCGCAAGGACCTGGCTGCCGCCGCGACCCGGCAGCTGGAGCAGTTGCCGTACTACAACATGTTTTTCCACACCACCCACCCACAGGTGATCGAGCTCTCGGAGTTGCTGTTCAGCCTGTTGCCAGGGCACTACAGCCACGCGATCTACACCAACTCCGGCTCCGAGGCCAACGAGGTACTGATCCGCACCGTACGGCGTTACTGGACGATTCTCGGCAAGCCTGAGAAGAAAGTCATGATCGGTCGCTGGAACGGTTACCACGGCTCGACCCTGGCGGCGACGGCGCTCGGTGGCATGAAGTTCATGCACGAAATGGGCGGCATGCTCCCCGACATCGAACACATCGATGAGCCGTACTTTTTCGCCCACGAAGGCAACCTGACCCCGGCCGAATTTGGTCTGCGGGCGGCGCAGCAACTGGAAGCGAAGATTCTCGAGCTCGGCGCGGACAAGGTCGCCGGGTTTATCGCCGAACCGTTCCAGGGCGCTGGCGGGATGATCTTTCCACCCGAAAGTTACTGGCCGGAAATTCAGCGGATCTGCCGTAAATACGACGTGCTGTTGTGCGCCGATGAAGTGATCGGTGGCTTCGGTCGCACCGGCGAATGGTTCGCCCACGAGCACTTCGGTTTCGAGCCGGACACGCTGTCGATCGCCAAGGGTTTGACCTCAGGTTACATCCCCATGGGCGGATTGATTCTGTCGAAGAAAATGGCTCAGGTGTTGGTGGAGCAGGGCGGGGTGTTTGCTCACGGCTTGACCTACTCCGGGCACCCGGTGGCGGCGGCGGTGGCCATCGCCAACCTCACGGCATTGCGCGATGAAGGGGTGGTGACACGGGTCAAGGACGACATCGGGCCTTACCTGCAACAGTGCTTGCGCGAAGTGTTCGGCAATCACCCGTTGGTGGGCGATATTCAGGGTGTCGGCATGGTGGCGGCGCTGCAATTGGCTGAAGACAAAACCAGTCGCAAGCGCTTTACCAACGAGAACGACATTGCCTGGCGTTGCCGCACGATTGGCTTTGAAGAGGGCGTGATTATTCGCTCGACGTTGGGGCGGATGATCATGGCGCCGGCGTTGATTGCGAGTCGTGAAGAGGTTGATGAACTGGTTGGCAAGACCCTGAAAGCTGTTGATCGTACGGCGCAGGAATTCGGCCGACTCTGACATTGTCTGAAGGTCCTGCGGACCTTATCGCGAGCAGGCTCACTCCTACATTGGATCTGTGTGACCTCGGTAGAGAGGTGACACAGTCCCCCTGTAGGAGTGAGCCTGCTCGCGATTGCTTTCGCCCATTCAACACACCTCTCCAGGCTTTTGCACCCACCCCGTGCACCCCCGCCCACAGCGCCCTTTCGCAGCGCACGCTACCCAGTTTTTTCATCGCTCGCCTCGACATATTTCCTAATTTTACTAATCCCGGCCTTGGGCCAACATCGACTTCGCCAGTCAGCCGAACGCTGCCCACCAAAAAGTCCACCAGAGACCGCAGGTGACAGCTAACCCAAGGCCGCTGGCCGTACTGCCCATGACAAAACTAAATCAACAGCTTTGGGAGTGCTTCATGATCAAGTCCTTGCTGAACTGCATCGCTCATCCACTGGCGGTCACCGCCATCGCCGCGACGGTCGCCACCAGCGCCCAGGCCGGCACCCTCTCTATCGGCCACACCACGTGGGTCGGTTACGGCACGCTCTACCTGGCTCAGGACCTGGGCTACTTCAAGGAAAACGGTTTGACCGTCGAATTGCCTGTCGTCGAAGAGGCTTCGATGTACATGGCCGCGCAAGCCTCGGGCGAGTTGTCGGGCTCGGCGTCGACCATCGACGAAGTGCTCAAGTACCGCCCGCAATTCTGCTTCAAAGCCGTCGCAGCACTGGATGACAGCCATGGTGGCGACGGTGTTTTGGTCGGCAAGGACGTCAAGAGTCTGCAGGAGCTGAAAGGCAAAGCCGTGGCGGTGAACGAAGGTTCGACTTCGCAGTTCTGGCTGTCGTACTTGCTGAAAAAGCACGGCATGAAAATGAGTGACATCACCGTGCAGAACATGACGGCCGACGACGCCGCCACCGCGTTCATCGCCGGTCGCGTGCCAGCCGCCGTGACGTGGGAACCGCACCTGTCGATGGTTCGCAGCAAGCAACAAGGCAAGGTGCTGATCGACAGCAGCAGCACGCCGGGAGTGATTGTCGATGTGGTCGCGCTCAACTGCACGGTCATCGAGAAGCAGCCGGAAGACGTCAAGGCGTTGGTGGCCGGTTTGTACAAAGCGGTCCAGTACACCAAGGATCATCCGCAAGAAGCTTACAAAATCATGGCCAAAGGCGTTGGCGGTTACCTCGCCGACCCGAAGGAACTGGCCGCCGCTGCGCAAGGCGTGCGCTTCTACGATCAGGCCATGAGCGAAAAACTCCTCGGCTCGCCGGGCAACCCGGGCGACAGCGAACCGCTGATCAAACTGGCCAACGAGACCGCCAGCGAATTGCAGGGCAAACCCTACAACGTCAGCAATGACGACCTGATCGACAACCGCTTCGTCAGCCCGCTCTAGGAGGTTTGCATGTTCAAGCGCAATTCATGGCTGAGCCGCTGCATCACGCCCAAGACCGGTTTGCCGGTTTCGGTGATCTGGAGCGCGAGCGGTCTGGCCTGGGTGTTGTTGGTCGGCCTGTGGGCCGGGTTGTCTTACGGCGGCGTGGTGCCGGGCATGTTCCTGCCGACACCGGGCGCGGTGGTCGAGGCCGCCGTGCGCCTGGGCCGCGATGGCACACTCGGCCAGCATGTGTGGGCCAGCGTCGAAGTGGTGATGGTCGGTTTCATCGTGTCGTCGCTGGTGGCGGTGCCGCTGGGGTTGCTGATGGGCAGCTTTCGCATCGTTCAGGCGTTCCTTGAACCGATGGTGAACTTCATCCGTTACCTGCCGGTAACTTCGTTTGTGCCGCTGTTCATTCTGTGGATCGGCATCGGTCTGGAGCAGCGGGTGTCGGTGATCATCTTCGGCGTGTTTTTCCAGCAACTGGTGATGATCGCGGACGTGTCCAAAGGCATCTCCAAGGATCTGATCAACGCGTCTTACACCTTGGGCTCTAACCGTCGCGATGCGGTGCTGCATGTGATCGCCCCGGCGTCGTTGCCGGGTGTGCTCGACACCTTGCGCGTGACCATGGGCTGGGCCTGGACTTACCTGGTGGTCGCCGAGCTGGTCGCGGCCTCCAGCGGTCTGGGTTACTTGAGCCTTAAAGCCATGCGCGGCTTTCAGGTGGATGTGATTTTCCTGGCAATCGCGATCATCGGCCTGCTGGGCCTGGTCACCGATCAACTGTTCCGTTTCCTACGTCTGAGGATCGCCGCATGGGCTCAGTAAGCGCCGTCAACCCTCGTTTCATCACGCCACAGGCTGCGCCGGTACACGCCGCGCCACGGCTGCAAGTGGACAAGGTCAGCCTTCGCTATCAAAAGCCCGATGGTGGAGTGTTCACCGCGCTGGATCAGGTGTCGTTCGAAGTGCCGGATCAGCAATTCGCTGTACTGGTCGGGCCTTCGGGCTGCGGCAAGTCGAGTCTGCTGTACCTCACCGCCGGATTGAATGAGCCCACGGAAGGCGAAATCTACGTCGGGGGCCAGCAAGTTCAAGGGCCGGGTGCGGATCGCGGCATGGTGTTCCAGAGCTACACGCTGTTCCCCTGGCTGACGGTGCGGCAGAACGTCGAGTTCGGCCTCAAGCGTCGCGGTATGGCCGCCGCTCAGCGCAAGGAAATCGTCGACTACTACGTCAACGAAGTGGGCCTGACCGGGTTCGCCGACAACTACGCCAAGCAGCTGTCCGGCGGCATGATGCAGCGCGTCGCCATTGCTCGGGCGCTGGCCAACGATCCGCAAATCCTGCTGATGGACGAGCCCTTCGGTGCACTCGACAGCCAGACGCGCCTGCAAATGCAGCAGCTGTTGTTGCGGGTCTGGGGCAACAGCAAGAAGACCGTGTTGTTCGTGACCCACGATATCGACGAGGCGATTCTGCTGGGTGACCGGGTCTACGTGATGGGCGCACGGCCGGGGCGGATCAAGCAGATTCTGGACGTGCCGATCGAACGCCCACGGACCCTGGATATGGTCATGGAGCGCTCGTTTATCGACATGAAACGCAAGATCTTCGGGCTGCTGCATGACGGATTGGAGGAGGTGCATTGATGCCAGCCTTGCACCAATCCCTGTAGGAGTGAGCCTGCTCGCGATTGCGGTGTTCCAGCTACATTGATGTCGACTGACACGACGCCATCGCGAGCAGGCTCACTCCTACAGTTGCTCGTTGTCAGTTGGCCGGCAGCAGGAAGCGGGCGATCACCGGCAAGTGATCGGAGATCCGCAAGGTGTCGTCCTGTCTCACCGTCGCCTCGACCCGTTTGATCCGCGGACTGTAGAACAGGTAGTCGACAGTCCGGTCCGGGCCGTTCAAGCCCGGATCATTCGGGTAATGGGTCAACCACCGCGCCCGGTCGATGCCGCTGGCTTCGTTGTTGGTCGGGATCATCGGGTATTTGTCCCACAGCACATGCAGCGCGCTGTCGGCGGAGTAGGGCGTGCGTTGCTCGTCGGGCAGGCGTCGATATTGCCCCAGCGGCAACAGGCTGAAGTCCCCACCGATCAACCACGGCGTGCCGCGGCTTTCGAGCTTGTCGAGGACTTTGACCGTGGCCGTCACCTGGGATTGCAGTGTTTCGCCGGGCGGGATAACGCGGTCCAGATGGGTGTTGAGCACCGCTATCTGACTGTTGTCGCTCAACGGCAGATACGTGACCAACAAGGCATTTTTCGGTTTGAATTGGCGGGTGATGAAGTTCGCTGGTTCGACCGGTAACTGCAGGCGTTCGGCATGTTCGATCTGGTAGCGGCTGAGGGTGGCCAGTTGCCGGCCGACGCTGCCAAAGATGTGTGGCTCAGGCACGAAGTCGGCTTTCCAGTCGAAGGCGTGAGCGCTGCACGGATACAAGTCTGCGACCCGCTCCTGAAGCAGCTTGAGCTGGTTTTGGTAATCGCTGGCCTTGGCGCCGTCATCGAGCTCTTGCACCAGCACGACGTCCGGTTGCTCGTCGCGGATTACCCGCGCCACTTCATCGAGGCTGAAGGCCATGTCTTCGGGCGTGGGTTTTTCGTCATTGCCGGCCGCCAGGTCATTCCAGAACACGTAGCGTTTTCCCGCCAGGTACTGGACGTTCCAGGTCATCACCTTCAGCGCCTGACCGGGCACCAGCGTCGGTGCCTGGGCGTTGCAACTGACCGGTAGGGTTTCCTTGGCTTCGGGGCGCCAGGTCAGGTTATAGATCAGCAAGGCAATCAGGCCGGTCACGATCAACAGGCCCAGCAGGGTGTAGCGCAGTAGACGGGTCATGGCTCGGCTTATAGCGTTACAAAAGTTGAGCCTGAGCATAACCGACAGACGGCCTTAAGCCCACGGGTAGAGCGGTCAGAGCGGCCCGTCAATTTTCTCGGGCACCTCGTCGATCAGCATGAACAAGCGGAACAGCACCACGCTGACGAACAGTTGCAGGAAGCTGTGGGCACTGTCGATCAGCACGGAAATCACCGGGTTCTGCGGTTCGGGATAGACCGCAAGGGTCGCGCCCTTGAGCACCCACAACGGGCCCATTACACAGAGAATGCACACCAGAATGCGCAGGAAATGGCCGCGGGTCAGGCGCAGGCTTTCCTTCATCGCCGCCAGCGGTGCGAAGCCGCGCAGCACCAGCAGGTACTCGCCAAACGCCAGCGTCACCATCAGCCAGATGCCCGGCAGGAAATACAGCGACAGGCCGATCAGGATCAGCAGGGTGTTGAGCGCGGTGAGCAGGGCGAAGCGTGGCCACAGGGTCGCGGACATCGCCAGCAGGTCGCGATTGCGCGGTGATTCGCCACGACTGCGGGCATCGAGAAACAGGATCAGCGCGGCGGTGTACAGCGGATAAACCAGCAAGCCAACCATCACGCTGATTCCGGGAAAGCTGTCCGGCTCGGTGGAGTGGTCGACCACTTGTTGCAGGAGCGACTCGAAGATCACCAGCGGCAGGCACAGCCGCACGATCTGGCCCAGATTGCGCTTGAAGAAATACAGAGAGTCACGCAGCACATCGAACGAATTCATCAGTCGGTATCGCAGGTTGGAAGCAGTGGCCCACTTTAACCGATGATGCGCTTTGGGGCGCAAACGTAAACGTTCGGTAAAGACCATTGAAACATCCTGTATCAGCCTCCATTACGGATGAGCACCTTATCCACAGTGGATAAGGGTGACGATATTCCCGGCAATCTACGAGGTCGCCATGAACAGCGAAGAACAAACCCTGATCGATGGACTGTTTTCCCGGCTGCAACAGGCCGAAACGGACTCAGCCCCGCGCGACGCCCAGGCCGAGGCGCGGATCAAGGAACACCTGACTCGCCAGCCCACGGCGGGCTATTTCATGACCCAGGCGATTCTGGTGCAAGAGGCCGCCATCAAAAGCCTCGACGAACAGAACAAACAACTCGCTCGGCAAGTCCAGCAATTGCAGGCCGAACTGCAATCGGCCAAGGCTCAGCCGGCTGCTGCGGCACCGGGCAGCGGTGGCTTCCTGTCGAGCATCTTCGGTGGCGGTTCCCGTGATCCGCAGCCAGCGCCGACCCAAAGCCCACCCGCATCGAGCGGTGGCGGCTGGCGTGAACCGGCGCGGCCGTCGTTCAACTCGCAACCGCCACAACAGAACTTCGGTGCAGCGCCGCCTCAGCAGAATTACGCGCCGCAACAGCCTGCCGGCAGCAGTTTCCTCGGGGGCGCGCTGAAAACCGCCGCCGGTGTGGCCGGTGGCGTGATGCTGGCGCAAGGTATCAGCAGCCTGTTCCATCACAATCAGCAGCCGGAAGTGGTTGAAGTGATCAAGGAAGAACCGGCTCAGGTCAACGATCAGAGCGGTGGCAACGGCTGGGGCGATGATCAGCGCGTGGCTGACAACGCCAATGATCAGGGCGGTTTTACCGACGCCGACTACAGCGATGACAGCTCATCGTTCTTCGGCGGCGACGACGATTCCTTCGTCTGATACGCCATTCGTCCGGAGCGCTACGGCGCTTCGGGCCGATTATTCGCGGAACAATCCTTCAGACTGGCATACTGGGCAACTTTTCGGGCCTGGTGCCTGATCCTGCCCGCGCTCCGGCGCGCCAACGAGGATGACCGGTGAAAAAAATCGCAGTGTTCGCCGATGTCCAGAACCTCTATTACACCGTGCGTCAGGCCTATGGTTGCCATTTCAACTATGCCGCGCTGTGGGCTGATATCAGCAAACAGGGCGATATCGTCGAGGCCTATGCCTACGCCATCGATCGTGGCGACAGCAAACAACAGCAATTCCAGCAGATCCTGCGCAACCTCGGTTTCACTGTGAAGCTCAAGCCCTACATCCAGCGCAGCGATGGCTCGGCCAAGGGCGACTGGGACGTGGGCATCACCCTCGACATCATGGACGCCGCCGATCATGTCGACGAAGTGGTGCTGGCCTCCGGTGACGGTGATTTCGACATGTTGCTGGAGCGCATCATCACCAAGCACGGGGTGCAAGCCGTGGCCTACGGCGTGCCGGGCCTGACGGCCAATTCGCTGATCCGCGCCGCCAGCCGCTATGTGCCGATCGAAGGCGCCTTGCTGCTCAAGAATTGATTTTTACGGAGTTGAAACAGGTTTGGAACGCATAGCAGTCATCGACTTTGAAACCACCGGGATCTCCCCGAGCAGCAGCTGCCGGGCCACGGAAATTGCCGTGGTGATCCTTGAACAGGGGCGCATCGTCGAGCGTTACCAGAGCCTGATGAATGCCGGCGTGCGCGTCCCGGCCTTCATTGAACAACTCACCGGCATCAGCAACGCCATGCTGCGCACCGCACCGTCGGCCGAGCAGGTGATGAACGAGGTCAACGAATTCGTCGGCATCACACCGCTGCTGGCCCACAACGCCGCGTTCGACCAGAAGTTCTGGGACTTTGAGCTGGGGCGGATCAAACGCACACGCTTGCAGAACTTCGCCTGCTCGCTGCTCCTGGCCCGCCGTTTGATGCCCGCCGCGCCGAACCACAAACTCGGCACCCTCACCACGTTCGCCAACCTGCCTCACACCGGTAAAGCTCACCGGGCCATGGCCGATGCCGAGATGGCGGCCAACCTGACGGCGCATCTGGCGCAGGAGTTGCGGCACAAGCATGGGTTGCGCGAGTTGTCGCATGATCTGCTGGTGAGCTTGCAGAAAGTGCCGGCGGCGAAGATCAATGAGCACCTGAAGCGTCATCGCGGGTTCTGATAACGATGCAAATCCCCTGTGGGAGCGAGCTTGCTCGCGATTGCGGGCTGTCAGTCGACATCAATGTTGACTGATCAGTCGCCATCGCGAGCAAGCTCGCTCCCACGGGGATTGTCGTTCGACATCAGATTGGTCATCCTTCCAACTGCCCCAACGGCACGCGCTTCTCTATCGCGCTCGACAACACAATCGACGTCTTGCTGAACCCGAACTTGGCGATCCGGTTGATCAACTCTTCCAGCTCAGGCATCGAACCCACGGCCGCTTGCATGATCACACACGGATCACCCGTCACCCGATGGCATTCGGTCAGTTGCGGGATTTTGATCAAATCGTCGTAGGCCTTCTGATTACCGTGCTGGTTCAAACGCAGTTCGATCACGCACTGGATCGGCAAGCCAAGCTTGGCCATGTCGACTTTCGCCTGGTAACCGGTGATCACCCCGCAGGCTTCGAGTTTGGCCACGCGCTCGGCTACGGCCGGAGCGGACAGGTTGACCTTGCGCGCCAGGTCGGCGTAGGACGCACGACCGTTTTCCAACAGGGCGCTGAGGAGCATGCGGTCGTATTTGTCCATCGTCGGACTCCTGAAAAATGACTGACTTTCGAAAACACGGTTTATAGCGATGATCTCCGTGTTTTGAAAAGTGTACCGGCCCTATAAACAGGTTTTGTAACTTATTTTACGCCGCTGGCCTTTCTAGAATAGCTGTTCACTTGTCTTGCCTACGAGCTGCCCCATGCCTGGCTTACGTCGTTTTCCCATACCGTTGATCGCTGCCTTCTTCGCGTTGTACGTGATTTGGGGCTCGACTTACCTGGTGATTCGCATCGGCGTGGAGTACTGGCCGCCGTTGCTGCTCGCCGGTATCCGCTTCGTAATCGCCGGGACGTTGATGTATGCGTTCCTGCGTTGGCGCGGGGCGCCGGCACCGACCTGGGCGCAGTGGAAAGCCGCCGGGATCATCGGGATTTTGCTGCTGGCGTGCGGTAACGGCGGGGTGAGCGTGGCTGAACACATGGGTGTCGCCTCGGGTGTGGCTGCGTTGGCGGTGGCAACGGTGCCGCTGTTTACCTTGCTCTGCGGATATTTCTGGGGCGCGCGTAATACCCGTCTCGAATGGGCCGGGATTGTGCTCGGGCTGATCGGCATTGCCATGCTCAACCTCGGTTCCAACCTGCAATCGAGCCCGCTGGGTGCCATGTTGCTGATATTCGCGGCTGCGTCCTGGGCCTTCGGTTCGGTGTGGAGCAAACACTTGCCGTTGCCCCAGGGCGCGATGGCCAGTGCCGTGGAAATGTTGGTGGGCGGTGTCGCGCTGCTGATCGGCAGTGCACTGAGTGGTGAGCATCTGGAGGCCATGCCGCCGATCGAAGGCTGGGCGGCCCTGGCCTACTTGACCTTCTTCGGCTCGATCATCGCTTTCAACGCTTATATGTATCTGTTGAAAAACGTGCGGCCGGCGGCGGCCACCAGTTATGCCTACGTCAACCCGGCCGTGGCGGTGTTGCTGGGGATCGTGTTTGTCGGCGAGACCATCGGGATCGAAGAAGCGCTGGCCATGTTGGTGATCATCAGCGCCGTGGTGCTGATCGGATTGCCGCAGTGGCGCCGTGCGCCTGAACGGCCCGCCGTTGTTGTGCCGACAGAATCCCGTGTGAATTAGGGTAAACTGCGCGCCATTGCACACCCGCGCTGATTTTTCCTACGGTAATCCCATGACTTTCGCCACCCTTGGCCTGATCGAACCCTTGCTGCGCTCTCTCGAGACGCTCGGCTACCAGACCCCGACGCCGGTTCAGGCGCAAGCCATTCCGGCGGTGCTGGCCGGTCGCGACCTGATGGCCGCCGCCCAGACCGGGACTGGCAAGACCGCCGGCTTCGCGCTGCCGCTCCTGCAATTGCTGGCCATGGAAGGGCCGAAAGTGGCGTCTAACTCGGTGCGCGCACTGATCCTGGTGCCGACCCGCGAATTGGCCGAACAGGTTCACGAAGCCGTGCGTCAGTACGCCGAGAACCTGCCGTTGAGCACTTACGCGGTGTACGGCGGCGTCAGCATCAACCCGCAAATGATGAAGCTGCGCAAGGGTGTTGACGTGCTGGTGGCGACGCCGGGTCGTTTGCTCGACCTGTATCGCCAGAAGGCCCTCAAGTTCAATCAGCTGCAAACCCTGATTCTGGACGAAGCCGATCGCATGCTTGATCTGGGTTTCTCCGAGGAACTGGGGAACATCTACCGCGTGCTGCCCAAGCAACGTCAGACGCTGTTGTTCTCCGCGACGTTCTCCGACGCGATCCGCTTGCTGGCCGGACAAATGCTCAACGATCCACTGAGCATCGAAGTCAGCCCACGCAACGTGGCTGCCAACACCGTCAAGCAATGGGTGGTGACGGTCGACAAGAAGCGCAAGTCGGAACTGTTCGTTCACTTGATGCGCAAGGGCAAGTGGAAGCAGGTGCTGGTGTTTGCCAAGACCCGCAACGGCGTAGACGCGCTGGTGGAAAAACTCCAGGGCCTGGGCATCAACGCCGACGGCATCCACGGCGACAAACCGCAGGCAACCCGTCAGCGCGCACTGGACCGTTTCAAGGCCAGTGAAGTGCAGATTCTTGTGGCCACTGACGTTGCAGCCCGTGGTCTGGATATCGAAGATTTGCCATTGGTGGTCAACTTCGACCTGCCGATCGTGGCAGAGGACTACATCCACCGGATCGGCCGTACCGGTCGCGCGGGTGCAACCGGGCAGGCTATTTCGCTGGTCTGCGCCGATGAAGTGAATCTGCTGTCGGCCATCGAGACGTTGACCCGTCAGACATTGCCTCGCCAGATGGAGCATGACTTCGAGCCTGAGCACCGGGTGCCGGATACCGATGCCAGCGGTCAGGTGGTCAAGAAGCCGAAAAAACCGAAGAAGCCAAAGACCTCCGGTGGCGGTAAACGCAACCTGGGCAAGTGGGTTGAGAGCGGTGATGCGTCGGCGCCGGAGCCTTCGATCAAACCTGTGCGCAAGGTGCCGGTGTTTAATACCGGGCCGCGTAAGAAGAAGCCTTGATGGTGTGATCGGTTCTAGAACCACCCCTCACCCCAGCCCTCCCGAAACGTCGGACCGCCCCAAGGGGGAGAGGGGGAAAGGGAGCCGATCTTCATAGCTTTCAAACGTGAGTTCGACTCGAACTTTCAGGTCGATGTAGCTTGAAAGTACATCTCGGTCAGTCCCCTCGCCCCTTTGGGGAGAGGGTTAGGGTGAGGGGTGGATCTTGAAGGCTGTAGAAGTACGTGTGGCCAACACATCACGCCCCTCGCTTCAACCACTCCACCATCCCCAATCCCGCCGCTCGCCCACTGGCGAAACACGCGGTCAGCAGATAGCCGCCCGTCGGCGCTTCCCAATCCAGCATTTCCCCCGCGCAGAACACGCCGGGCTGTTGCTTGAGCATCAAACGCTCATCCATCGACTCGAACATCACGCCACCGGCGCTGCTGATGGCCTCGTCCAGTGGGCGGGTTTTCACTAACGTCAGTGGCAACGCCTTGATCGCTTTGGCCAGCAGCGCCGGGTCAGCGAAGCTTTCGGCTGGCGTGAGTTCGCGCAGCAACGCCGCTTTCACACCATCGATCCCGAGCTGGCTGTGCAGATGTTTCGACATGGAGCGTGAACCGCGTGGTTTGCTCAGCGCAGCCTGCACTTTATCCACAGGCCTGCCCGGCAACAGGTCCAGGTGAATGGTTGCCGAGGCGTGCTGATTGATGGCTTCGCGGATCGGCGCCGACAGGGCGTAGATCAAACTGCCTTCAATCCCGGTTGCCGTGATTACACATTCACCGAGCCGCGGCACGTCGTCATTGAGGCCGATGGCGATGTTTTTCAGTGGGGCGCCGGCGAATTTGCTGACCATCAACTCGCTCCAGGCCTGCACCTCGAAGCCGCAATTACTAGGCTGCAGCGGCGCGAGTCTTACGCCGCGTTGTTCCAGTGGCAGCATCCAGGCGCCGTCCGAGCCGAGCCGCGACCAGCTGCCACCGCCGAGGGCCAGCAAGGTTGCGTCAGGCTTGACGGTTTTCTCGCCTTCGGGGCTGTCGATGCGCAAACCACCGCTGTCATCCCAACCAAGCCAGCGGTGACGGGTGTGGATAACGACGCCGCTGTCTCGCAGACGTTTGAGCCAGGCGCGCAACAGGGGGGCGGCTTTCATGTCGGTAGGAAATACTCGGCCGGAACTGCCGACAAAGGTTTCGATGCCCAGGTCATGAATCCATTGGCACAGCGCATCAGCGCCAAATAACCGCAACAGCGGCGCAATCTGCGGCGCGCGCTCGGCGTAGCGTGAGAGAAATGCCGGGTAGGCTTCGGAATGGGTGATGTTCATGCCACCCACGCCGGCCAGCAGGAATTTTCGCCCCACTGAAGGCATGCCGTCGTACAGGTCGACCTTGATCCCGGCTTGGCTCAGCACTTCGGCCGCCATCAAACCGGCAGGGCCGCCACCGATGATGGCAACGTGGGGGGTGAGGGCGGTCGAAGGCTGAGTCATGGAGTGCGCTGCGGTTTGGCGGGATAAGCGGCGCATTCTACCAGCACAGGTGTTCTATGTTGTTTTGACTGGCTGGTTAAAAAATAACCACCCCTTTGCAGGCTATATGCAGCATGGCCTGTAGGCGCTTTCACTCAGGTTATCCACAGGCAGTTCCACAGGCATTGTGGGTAAAGACCCACACCTCAATGACAACCTGATGACTGCCAGACCCGTTGCGCACTGTGATGCAGGATTCCATGACGGCGCGCCAACGCCTTGCGGTCCTTGCTGTAGCCGCCGCCGATCACGCCAACCACTGGAATATCCCGGCCCAGGCAATGACGCATCACACTTTCATCCCTGGCGGCGACGCCTTCGTCTGTCAGCTTCAGGTAGCCGAGCGCGTCATCTTTATGCACATCGACACCGGCGTCGTACAACACCAGGTCAGGTTGGTAGAGCGGAAGCAAATAGTTGAGCGCGTCGTCCACCACCTTCAGGTAGTCAGCATCGCCCATACCCTTGGGCAGTGGAATGTCCCAGTCACTATCGGCTTTGCGTGCAGGAAAGTTCTTCTCGCAGTGGAGGGAAACGGTCACCGCTTCCGGGGTGTTGTGCAGAATCCGCGCGGTCCCGTCGCCCTGATGCACATCACAGTCGAAGATCAGCACCCGATTTACACGGCCGCTTTCCAGCAGGAAATGGCTGATCACCGCCAGGTCATTGAAGATGCAGAACCCGGCAGGATGGTCGTAATGCGCGTGATGGGTGCCGCCGGCCAAGTGACAGGCCAAACCATGTTCCAGCGCTTGCTCGGCCGCCAGCAGCGAGCCGCCGACCGCACGCACCGTGCGCCGGGCCAGGGCTTCGCTCCATGGCAGGCCGAGGCGCCGCTGGTCTTCGCGGGACAACTCGCCGCCCATGTAGCGTTCGATATACGCAGGGTCATGTGCGAGCGCGAGAATCTCTGGCGGGCAGAGGTCGGGGCGCAGCAGGTCAGCGTCCCGGGTCAGTCCGCTGTCCACCAGGTGATCGCGCAGCAGGCGAAACTTGTCCATGGGGAAACGGTGATCCGCCGGGAACTCGGGACTGTAGTCTTCGTGGTAGATCAGGGGCAGGGGCATGGCTGATTTATACAGGACGGTCGGTAGGAATGAGTGAAGGATCCTACCAGCGATGTAGACTTGTGGCATGGGAACGGGGGGCACGATGGAACCGATACTGGAACTCGAGAGCGCGCGATTGCTGTTGCGGCAGTGGCGCGATGAGGATTTGCCGGAGTTTGCGGCGATGTGCGCCGATCCACAGGTGATGCGATATTTTCCGGCGCCCTTGAGTCGTCTGGAAAGTGCCTCGCTGATCGGGCGGATTCGTGGCCATTTTGCCGAACATGGCTTCGGTCTCTGGGCGTTGGAACGCAAGGACACCGGGGCATTTATCGGTTTTACCGGGCTCGCCGTGGTCGGTTTCGACGCGCGTTTTACTCCCGCCACCGAAATCGGCTGGCGCCTGGCCCGCGAGCACTGGGGCCTTGGCTACGCCAGTGAAGCGGCGTGGACCGCTCTGCGCTGCGGGTTTGACCGGTTGGCGCTGAAAGAAGTCGTGTCCTTCACCACCGCAACCAACACGCCGTCGCAGAAAGTCATGCAGGCCATCGGCATGCACCATGATTCAGCCGATGATTTCAACCACCCGATGCTCGCGGCCGATCATCCCCTGCGTCACCATGCGCTGTACCGCATCACCCGTGAACAATGGCTGCAAACCTTGCATGGATAAGCCGGCACGGACGTTTACAATGGCTCCCATGGGCCCTGGCCAGAAATTGAATCGACCGTCGCAGCCAAGACTGCGCGGCATGCGTTGTGTGAGGAGAGTCTGAATGAGCCAAGTGTTGGATGATCTGGTTGACCTGCTGACCCTGGAACCAATTGAAGAAAACCTGTTCCGTGGCCGCAGCCAGGACCTGGGTTTTCGTCAGCTGTTCGGTGGTCAGGTAATCGGTCAGTCCCTGTCGGCGGCCAGTCAGACGGTCGAAGAAGCGCGCCATGTGCATTCGATGCACGGCTATTTCCTGCGTCCGGGCGATTCCGCGTTGCCTGTGGTTTATCAGGTTGATCGGGTACGCGACGGTGGCAGTTTCAGCACGCGCCGGGTGACGGCGATCCAGAAGGGCAACCCGATTTTCACTTGCAGTGCGTCGTTCCAGTACGATGAAGAAGGCTTCCAGCACCAGGCCGAGATGCCGATTGTGGTCGGCCCGGAAAACCTGCCGTCAGAGCTGGAACTGACTCAGCAGCGTGCGCACCTGATTCCCGAGCACATGCGCGAAAAATTTCTGTGCCCCAAACCGATCGAGTTCCGACCGATCACCGAGAAAGATCCCTACAACCCGCAACCGTCCGATCCGATCAAGTACGTATGGTTTCGCGCTGACGGTGCCTTGGCCGATTCGCCGGCGCTGCATAAATACCTGCTGGCCTACGCCTCGGATTTCGGTCTGTTGACCACCTCGATGCAGCCCCATGGCAAATCGGTCTGGCAGAAAGACATGCAGGTCGCCAGCCTCGATCACGCACTGTGGTTCCATCAGGATCTACGTGCCGATGATTGGTTGCTGTATGCGATGGACAGTCCTTGGGCGGGCAACTCGCGCGGTTTCTGCCGTGGCAGCGTGTTCAATCGTGCCGGGCAACTGGTGGCGTCGGTCACGCAGGAAGGCCTGATTCGCCACCGCAAGGATTGGGCATGAGCCTGGCCGAGGTGCGGCACTGGGTGTTCGACATGGACGGCACCCTGACGGTGGCCGTGCATGACTTCGCGGCGATCCGCGTTGCGTTGGCGATTCCTGCCGAAGACGACATCCTGACCCACCTCGCCGCGCTGCCGGCCGATGAAGCCGCAGCCAAACATGCGTGGCTGCTGGAACACGAACGGGACCTGGCGCTTGGTTCGAAAGCGGCACCGGGTGCGGTAGAGCTGGTGCGTGAGCTGGCCGGGCGCGGTTATCGCCTGGGCATTCTCACGCGCAATGCGCGCGAACTGGCGCATGTCACGCTGGAGGCGATCGGCCTGGCTGACTGCTTCGCGGTGGAGGATGTGCTGGGCCGTGATGAAGCACCGCCAAAACCGCATCCCGGTGGTTTGCTGAAGTTGGCCCAGGCCTGGAATGTACCGGCCAGTGAGATGGTGATGGTTGGTGACTACCGCTTTGATCTGGATTGCGGTCGGGCGGCAGGAGCGCGGACGGTGTTGGTGAACCTGCCGGATAATCCGTGGCCGGAATTGACGGATTGGCATGCCGCCGATTGCGTGGCGTTGCGGGAAATGTTGTCGGCTTGAGATTCAAAATCAAAAGATCGCAGCCTTCGGCAACTCCTACAGTGGAATCGTGTACATCTGTAGGAGCTGCCGAAGGCTGCGATCTTTTTGTTTTTATTGAAACAACGCCTTCTGCCCCTGCGGCGAATTGAACATCCCATCCCCGTCATGCCCGACCCCGGGCACTTCAATCAGTTGCTGACTCAATCCTTGAGGATGCAGCCGCTTCAGATAAGCAAAATAATTGCGCCCGCGAGCCAATCGATTGGCTCCTTGAGCTTGGGCCTCACAGCTTTTATCCAGCGCCGGCTGCTTCGGGTCGCTGTCCTGCTGCCCGAGTAGGTAAACGATATCGCGTTGGACGTAGTTTTCCTCCAGCTGCTTGGCGTTTTGCCCTTTGGCATAGGCGGGTAAATCCGTCAGTCCGTACTTCCAGCGATTGAAATTCGGGCAACCGGCGTGGCTGAACGCTACTGGCCGTCGTTCATCGAAGTACGCATAAGACGACGGGTTGGCAATGACGTAACGCACCTGTATGTCGGCCGCCTTGAGCGCTGGCTGATCGTGGCCCAGCAACGCGTATCGCTGCACCACCTGAGCGCCGCCGGAGTGACCGGCAATGACAATCTGCTTCACGTCCGGAAACTGCTTCCGGTCGCCGATTCGGGCGATGATTTCGTCTAGCGCCGCGTAGGAGCTCATGGAAAGTGGAGCGGTGGATAAACCGCCCGCCATCCAGTCATTGCCCTGCCAGCGCAATACGCTGTCAGCCACGGTATGGGCCGTGACGTCGGTTTCATTGAGAAATTGCGGTGCGATCACCAAGGTACTCGCGCTTTGCCCGGCCTGTTCGGCTGCGCGCACGGCGCTCTGGCGATAGGTGTCGGCATTGCGCAATCGACCATGGATGATGATCAGCACGCGTTCGATTTTCTTCGGCGCCGGGCCGATGCCCACCGCGATTTCACCTGAAGTCAGCAACAGGCGTCCGGGGCTGACGTCCTTGACCGCATGCTCGGCAGCCTGGGCGCTTGCGCAGGTGATCAGTAGAGCTAACAGCCACTTATTCATTTATAGGTTTTTCGCTGCAAAGGTATCGCACTGGCCGACCTGGCCTTGCGCGAATCCGGTTTTGAACCAGCGCACCCTTTGCGCCGACGTACCATGAGTAAACGAGTCCGGCACCACACGACCCTGACCTTGCTGTTGCAAGCGGTCATCGCCGATGGCGTTGGCGGCGTTCAAGGCTTCTTCGATGTCACCGGGTTCCAGCCAGTTCAGCCGTTTCTGCGCATTGTTGGCCCAGACGCCGGCCAGGCAATCGGCTTGTAGTTCCTGGCGTACCAGCAAACCGCCGTCGCCTTCCATCTGCCGGCCCTGTTGGCGGGCGGTCTGAATTTTCGCGGAAACACCGAGCAAGGTCTGCACATGGTGTCCGATTTCGTGAGCGATCACGTAGGCCTGAGCGAAGTCGCCAGCGGCAGCAAAACGTTGGGACATTTCCTGGAAGAAACTCATGTCCAGGTAGACCTTCTGGTCCGCCGGGCAATAGAACGGGCCGGTCGCGGATGTCGCCAGGCCACAGGCCGAGTTGACGCGGTTGCTGAACAGCACCAGGGTCGGGTTTTTATATTGACGACCGGCCTGCTGGAAAATCTGGCCCCAGGTGTCTTCGGTATCGCCGAGGATCGAACGCACGAACTCGGCGCCTTCATCATTGGCCGGCGGCGCCTTGCGGGTTTGAGTCGGGGCCGGTGCCGATTGCTCGCTCATCTGCCCGGTCAGTTGCCCGAGGATTTGCATCGGGTCCTGGCCGGTGATCCAGCCAATCCCGACGATCAAGATAATCGCCGTCAGGCTCAGCCCCTTGCCGCCACCGAAGCGCATCCCGCCACCGCCACCGCCGACATCATCACCACGTGCATCGACCACGTTGTCGCTGCGTCGGCCTTTTTTCCATAGCATGTGGGAATCCTCTGATTGTCCGTGGGGATGAGTGTTGCTGCTGAGTGGGAGCGGCGCCAGTCCGGTCGTCCATCTTTTGTTGCGCACAGCAGCCTTCCCGGCAACCTGTGGTGGGTGGCCGGGAGTCTTCCAGACTCGTATTGAACACGGACAACCCATCTAATTCCTTCAGGCGACGGGTTTTTATCGAGCAGGCGACCGCCTGCGTCGGCGAGATTAACGGTCGAACGCATCCCACACTGGCGCAAAGTCTGGATTGACCTGGCGTTCGCGTTTGGACAAACCGGCGATCAACGTTCGGTCTTCGTCATCCAGATTTACCTCGAGCGCTGCCAGGTTGGCCAGTTGATTGGCCTGGCTGCTGGCTTTTGGAATGGCGGCCACGTTCGGTTGATCAAGCAGCCACTTGAGTGCCACTTGCGTTGGCAGGACTCCGTGTTTGGTAGCGATTTGCTGGATTTGCGGGATGTCCGAGACCTTGTTGCGGGCCAGTGGCGTGTAGGCCGTCAGCGCCAGATCATGTTGACGGGCGTAGTCCAGCAGAGCGTTTTGTCCGAGCAGTACGTGGTATTCGACCTGGATGGCTGACAGCGGCGCCCCCAGTTCCTCGACGACTTTGCGCAACAACGGCAGTGGAAAATTCGCCACACCAATGTTGCGCGCCAGTCCTTGTTCCTTGAACGACACCAGGGTCTCGATCGTGCGCGACAGGTCCCAGTCGATGGTCGGCCAGTGGATCATAAGCAGGTCAACGTAATCGCTGCGCAAGGCCTTGAGGCTGCGGTCCAGGGAATGGCGCATGGCATCGGGTTGAAGCTGATCCCACCAGACTTTGGTGGTGACGTGGATGTGATCGCGAGGGGTAGGACTGTTCACCAGCGCCTGGCCGACGGCGTCTTCATTGTTGTAAGCCGCAGCGGTGTCGATGTGCCGATAACCCAATGCCAAGGCCTGTTCCACGGCGCGAGTGCATTCCTCGCCGAGCATCGGCCAGGTGCCGAGGCCGAGTTTGGGCATGTTCAAACCCTGTGCGTTAACGATGCGCTGCATAGTCGATCTCCTGTTCGTAAACGGTAATACCTGCGATATGTCGCGCGGCGATGTAGCCGAAGGTCAGCGCCGGCCCCAGATTGATGCCGCCGGCGGGGTAGTGCCCGCCCATGATGCTGGCCATGTCACCACCCGCTGCGTACAGCCCGGCGATGGCCTTGCCCGATTCGCCGAGCACCTGGGCGTGTTCATTGACCTTGAGGCCGGCGAAGGTGCCGAAGCAGCCGGGCTGGACCTTCACGGCATAGAACGGGCCTTGTTCGATCGGTGCGACGCAAGGGTTGGGTTGCTGCAACGCATCACCTTGTTTGCGGTTGTAAGGCGTCGAACCGCGCCCGAACAGCGGGTCTTCACCATTGCGCGCGTGCCGGTTGTATTCGGACACAGTGCTGCGCAAACCATTCGGGTCGATGCCGCAGGCGTGGGCCAATTCCTCAAGGGTGTTGCCGGTTTTCAGATAGCCGCTGCGGATAAAGGATGACAGCGGCAGCGGAAAGGGCCGAGAGATACCCAAGCCATAGCGCCGCTGAAAGCCATGCGTGCAGACCAGCCAGGAGACGACTGCTTCGCCCTTCGGAGCGGCGGCGACCATGGCCGTCACATAGTCGTAGTAGCCGTTGGCTTCGTTGACGAAACGCTGGCCGTTGCTCAACACGCCAATCACCCCCGGTTTGCCGCGCTCAATGATGTGCGGGAAGTGGCCGGTGCTGCCGTCCTCGTGTGGCACTTGCGAAACCGGTGCCCAGGCCACGGGGGAGGCCATGTCGGTGATGACTCGGGCGCCAGCGCTTTCACCCAGTCGCAAGCCATCGCCGCAGACGCCGAGGGGTGGCAGTGCCAGGTGTTCGTGCCCGGTTGGCGTACGGGGAAACAATGCCTTGCGCCGCTCGATGTCATTGGCGAAACCGCCGGCCGCGAGCACGACAGCCTTGCGAGCATGGATGCGGATTTTGCCTTTGGCAGTGCTGACTACGGCGCCTCGAACCTGATCGCCATCGCGCAGCAACTCGGTAACGGGTGCCGACTCCCAGAGCAATACGCCGAGGTCTTCGGCGGATTTTGCCAACCGAGCCACCAGCGCGACACCGTTGACCAGTTGCATCGCCCGACCATGAACCGCGAGATCGAGCAGGTGCCGCGAAAAGCGCCGGGTCACGTGCCAGGCCGCCGACAGCGAGCGCGTCAGATTGAGAAATGCCGAGAGGTCCGCGCCTGCCATGATTGGCATGCCCATGAACGAAGTTTCCCGCATAGTCTTGCGAAGACGCTTAAGCAGCTTGCCGACTTTTCGCCCATCGTAAGGTGCCGCGATGACCGAGCGTCCTCCCGTGCCGGCGCCCGGTGTATCGCCATGAATATCGGCAATGGCGTTGCCGTCGGCAAACTGCAGCGAGGTGTGCTGCTCAAAGAACGCCACCATCCGCGGACCGGCTTCGAGGAAAGCATCGATCATGGCCGGCTCGTAATGCTCGCCCAATTCGTGTTCCAGGTAAGTGCGCGGTTGCTCGACGTCTTCGACGATCCCGGCGCGTCGAGCCAGAGGATTGCAAGGAACCCACGCCCAACCACCGGACCACGCCGTGGCGCCGCCGAACACCGGATCTTTTTCGACCACGATGACTTTTAGGCCGTGCCACGCCGCGGTCACTGCAGTCGATAGTCCGGCCGCACCGGAGCCGACGATGAGCACGTCGCAATCGATATCCGGGAGATTTTTTGAATCGGCAGGCATCGTCTGAAGCTCCAGCGGTTTGTATTTTTTAGAATTTGATTCCAGAAAATATAGGAGCGCAATCGAGCTCGGCAACCTTTCGCCAGGTAAAGCGGGCGGTTATCGGACAGTGGGTTCCAGATTTCGCATTCGGTCGGTTGTCTTCTAGAATCGGACAAATTTTGTGTGGAACCTCCCATGGCCGGCAGTCAGATCGAACGTGTTTTCAGCGTGCTTGAAAGCCTCACCAGTGACCCTCGGGGCCTGCCGATGCAGACGCTGGCGGAGCAACTGGATATTCCCAAAAGCGCGACCCACCGGTTGCTCGCCGAGCTGATTCGGCTTGGTTACGTGCTACAGAATCCAGAGAGCCTGCGGTATCACCTGTCGACCAAACTGGTGGCCATGGGTTTCCGTTACCTGTCGGGCAGCGGCGCCGATATTGTGCAGCCGGTGCTTGACCGCCTCGCCCAGGAAACTGGCGAGCTGGTGCGGCTTGGGGTGATTGAAGGTGAGCGGCAGATCTGGATCGCCAAATCCCAGGGCGCCCGTTCCGGCCTGCGCTACGACCCGGACATGGGCCGCGATGCGCCTTTGTTTTATACGGCGTCGGGGCATGCATGGCTGGCGTGTATGAGCGATGCCGAGGCGCTGTCCCTGGTCGAACGGCAGGGTGGCGAGCGGCCAAAGGACCTTGGGCCGAATGCACCACGTTCCAACATCGAACTGCTGGAGCGCCTGCGTATGGCGCGGGAGCAGGGGTATGCCTGGGTCGAGGAGAGTTCGGCGGTGGGCACCTCGGCGATTGCTGCGGTGGTGCGACATCCGAGTGATGGTCGAGTCATCGGTGTGCTGAGCATCGCCGGGCCCAGCGCGCGGATGCCGGGGGCGCGATTGCATGAATTGGCGCCGTTGTTGTTGAAGTTTACCGAGGAGCTGTCGGCGGCGAGCCTGGCTTCTGAGTTGTTCACATGACGGTCTAAAAGATCGCAGCCTTCGGCAGCTCCTACACCGTTTGCGTCGGAGCTGCCGAAGGCTGCGATCTTTTGATCTTGTGCGTTGATCGCACACTTTTTCGGTTTGCTTGTGTAAGAATCTGGAACCAGGTTCTAAATTATTGGAGTTCGCCCTTCCAACAATGATTACAAGAGGACCGCACGATGACTTCACCCCTGCGTATTGCCCTGATCGGGGCTGGCAATATGGGCCAACAGCATTACCGGCATCTGCAATCCCTGACGGAAGCGGCCTTGTGCGCAGTGGCCGATCCGGGTCCGCAAGCAGCGGGCCTGGCGGCCGAGTGGGGTGTGGCGTATTTCGCTGATCACCATCAGATGTTGGAGCAGGTCAAGCCAGACGCGGTGATCGTCGCCAACCCGAATACGCTGCACGTCAGCACCGCACTCGATTGCCTCGCTGTCGGCGTGCCGGTCCTGCTGGAAAAACCGGTGGGCGTGCACCTGGATGAAGTCCGCGAGCTGGTCGCCGCTTCGAAAGCCACCGGCGTTCCTGTGCTGGTCGGTCATCATCGCCGGCACAATCCGTTGATCGTCCGCGCCCATGAACTGGTGCAAAGCGGCGCACTGGGCCGGCTGACGACAGTGACGGCGCTCTGGCAACTGCGCAAACCCGACAGCTATTTCGAGACGTCCTGGCGCCGCGAATCCGGCGCGGGAATGTTGCTGACCAACCTGATTCACGACCTCGATCTGCTCCGGCACTTGTGCGGAGAAGTGCGGCAGGTTCAGGCGATCACCAGCAATGCGGTGCGCGGGTTTGCCAACGAAGATTGCGCGGCGGTGTTGCTGCAATTCGACAGCGGCGCGCTGGGTAGCCTGACCGGTTCCGATGCGGTCGCGGCGCCCTGGAGCTGGGAGCTGGATTCCGGCGAGAACCCGGTGTACCCACGTCAGGCCGATCAGCCGTGCTATCTGCTGGCCGGGACCGGCGGTGCGTTGAGCATTCCGCAACTCAAGCGTTGGCACTACGCCGACACCGATGGGGGATGGCATCAACCGTTGCTGGCGGTGCAGGAAAGCTTCAGCGCCGATGAAGCGCTGCGTTTGCAGTTGCAGCATTTCGTGCGCGTGGCGCGTCGCGAAGTCGAGCCGTTGGTGAGCGTCGCCGACGCCGCCCGCACGTTGGCGCTGATCGAAGCGATACGCGAGGCCGCCGAAACCGGCCGTGCCTGCGCACCGACCTTGATCGAGGAATGACCATGAACGATCGGATCTTTTCCCTGGCCAGCCTGACGGTGCTGGAATTGTCACCACCGGAGATGGTCGAAGTGGCAGCACAGGCTGGTTACAGTCATGTCGGATTACGGTTGGAGCCTGCGACGCCTGAAGAACACCACTTTGCGCTGGTCGCCGATGTCGGGTTACGGCGCAGGACGTTGGCGCGACTGCGCGAGACCGGCATTCGTGTGTTGGATGTCGAGATCCTGCGTCTTAAACCAGAAACCGTCGTCGCCGATTTCGAGAAGATGCTGGCTGTCGGTGCCGAATTTGGTGCCAGTGAATTGCTGGTGGCCGGTAACGATTCTGACGAACAGCGGCTCACCGACAACTTCGCTCGGCTGTGTGATCTGGCGGCACCTTACGGGCTTCATCCGCATTTGGAATTCATGCCGTGGACCGATGCGCGCAATCTCGAACAGGCGGTGCGCATCGTCGAAAACGCGGGGCGTGAAAACGGCGCGGTGTTGGTGGACGCGTTTCACTTCGACCGTTCGGCTTCACGGCTGGAAGCTCTGGCCAGAGTTGCCCCGTCACGGTTACGGTATGCCCAGCTGTGCGACGTTGCCGGGCCACGGCCGACGGACATGGCGGAAACTCTGCGCCAGGCCCGTAACGAGCGGCGTTTTCCGGGCGATGGCGATTGTGATCTGGCGGGGTTGTTGCAGCATTTACCGGCCGATATTCCGTTGAGCCTGGAGATCCCCACCGTGCAGTTGCTTGAGCAGGGCGTGAGCGGGTTGCAGCGGGCGCGGATGGCGTTGAGTAAAACCCATGAGTTGTTAGCGCGGCTGTAAGGGATGCTTTTAACTAGTTGATGCAAAACAAAAGGGATACCGAATGACTGTCAGCACTCCGCTCTCCGGTGTAAACCAACCCTTCAAAGGGATTCTGCTGATCGTCGTTGCGACCTTCCTGTTTTCCAGTCACGACGCCTTGTCGAAATACCTCTCGGGCTTCTACCCGATCGTCATGGTGGTGTGGGCTCGTTATGTGGTTCACACCTTACTCATGGCCGGGATTTTTCTACCGCAATCCGGGCTTGGTGTCCTACGAACCAAACGGCCGTTACTTCAGCTGTTGCGGGCGTTGTGCCTGTTGGGCACCAGTCTGTTTTTCACCACCGGCTTGCAGTACATCCCCTTGGCGGAAGCCACGGCGGTCAACTTTCTTGCGCCGGTTCTGGTGACTGCGCTGTCGGTGCCACTGCTGCGCGAGCACGTCACGCGTGGCCAGTGGATTGCGGTGATTTGCGGGTTCATCGGCGTGCTGATCATCGTCCATCCCGGCGGAGAACTCTTTACCCCGGCGGTGTTGCTACCGCTCTGCTCGGCGCTGTTTTTCTGCTTCTATCAGTTGCTCACCCGCAAGCTCAGCAACATCGATAGCCCAACCACCAGCAACTTCTTCGCCGGGCTGTGCAACACCCTGGTGATGAGCGCGCTGGTGCCATTCTTCTGGCAAGTCCCCAGCCTGGGCCATGGATTGATGATGGTGGCGCTGGGCGCCTGCGGGATGACGGCTCACCTGTTTCTGACACAAGCCTTCCGCCACGCCGCCCCGGCGTTGTTGGCGCCGTTCGGCTATTGCCAGATTGTCTTTGCTGGTTTGCTGGGTTGGTTGCTGTTTTCTCACACGCCGACCCTGACCACGGTGGTCGGGATCGCGGTGATTTGCTGCAGCGGGTTGGCGGCAGCCTGGCAGCAGAGTCGTCGATAAAAACGGTGAACGAACTGTGGGAGCGAGCCGGCTCGCTCCCACAGGGGTATTGCGTCAGACAGTTACTCTGTGACGGTAGGAATTTTGCGCGGCGCCATGAAGTACATCCAGATCAGCGCGATGAAGTACATCGCCGGAATCATGGTGAACAGCACGGTGTAGTTGTTGTTGGTGATCGTCAGAATGTGGCCGACCAACTGGGTCATGAACATCCCGCCGATGGCCGCGCACATGCCACCGAAGCCGAACACCGTACTCATCATGTGTTTAGGCGTGTAGTCCATCACCAGGCTCCAGATGTTCGCGGTCCAGGCCTGGTGCGCACCGATGGCCAGGGAGATGGCGAACACCGCGACCCACAGACTGCTCGAACCCGCCGCCATGATCACGCCGACGATGCAGCAGGCGAACAGGAACATGGACATTAGCCGCGCCTTGATCGGGTTGACGCCGCGGCCGATCAGGAACGAGGACAGGATCCCGCCGCCGACGCTGCCGAAATCGGCAGTGAGGTAAATGATGATCAGCGGGATACCCATCTGGGTCACGTTGATCCCCAGGTTGTATTGCTGATTGAGGAACGGCGGCAGCCAGTAGAGGTAGAACCAGAACACCGGCGCGGTGATCGCGTAAGCCAGGGCGAAGGCCCAGGTGCCACGCATGCGCAGGATTTTCGAGAACGGTACGCGGGATTGTTCCGGCTCTACTTCCTTCTGGATGTAGTCCAGTTCCGATTGTTTAACGCTCGGGTGATCTTCCGGGTTGAAGTACTTCAAACCCCAGAACAGCAACCAGATCCCGCCCAGTGACGACATGCACAGAAACGCGGCTTGCCAGCCCCAGACGTGCAGGATCAGCGGCAACAACATAGGCGTGAACATCGCCCCGACGTTGGTGCCAGCGTTGAAGATGCCGGTGGCCACGGCGCGTTCGCCGGCCGGGAACCACAACCGGGTGGTCTTCACGCACGCCGGGTAGTTGGCGGCTTCCGTCAGACCCAGAATGAATCGGCAGACCATGAAACCGACGGCCGAAGTGGCCAGGCCATGGGCACCGGTCGCCAGGCTCCAGAGCAGCACGGCGAAGAAGAACACGCGCTTGACGCCGACCCGATCGATCAACCGGCCTTGCAGCACGAAACCGATGGCGTAGCCGACCTGGAACCAGAAGTTGATGTTGGCGTAGTCCATCGCCGTCCAGCTCATTTCCTTGGCAAGAATGGGCTGCATCACGCCCAGTGCGGCGCGGTCAATGTAGTTCAGGGTGGTGGCGAAGAACACCAGCGCCAGCATGCCCCAACGGGTTTTGCCAACCGCCATCGCGCCGCGGATCTTGTCGCCGATGCCACCAGTGGCAGGAGTCATGGAGGAACGCTCCACGGGAGAGCTTTGAGAAGGAGTCATGTAGGCCACCGATTGTTTTTATGTGGTGTTCTGGGTCTTTGGTCACCGAGACCGAGGTGTGTGACCGGGCTCAATGTGGAGTCGATGTTGCGCAGTGGACGAAAAATCGTCAATTCGCCAAGGGCCATTGTGTTCGATAATCGCACGCAAAACTAACTGGGTAGTACACTTTGAATTGCTGTGCAGATTCCCCCGGCCAATAATTCGCTCACAGATAAACGCGATCCCTGATCCCCGTAGGAGCTGTCGAGTGAAACGAGGCTGCGAT
>NZ_LACH01000071.1:33617-56303 GCF_000968015.1 Pseudomonas fluorescens | reverse complement strand
CCTTCGGCAGCTCCTACAGGGCTCGCATTACGAGCGCGGCACCAGGTCCAGGCACACTGAGTTGATGCAATAACGCAGGCCGGTCGGTGGCGGGCCGTCCGGGAACACGTGCCCCAGGTGCGCATCGCATTTGGCGCAGACCACTTCGGTGCGGATCATGCCGTGGCTGACGTCACGGATCTCGACCATGGCGCTGTCACCGATCGGCGCGTAGAAGCTCGGCCAGCCGCAGCCGGAGTCGAATTTGGTTTTGGAGTCGAACAGCGGCTCGTTGCAGCAGATGCAGTGGTAAACGCCATCAACCTTGCTGTCGTTGTACTTGCCGGAGAACGGTCGTTCGGTGCCCTTGAGGCGGCAAACGTTGTACTGCTCCGGATCGAGCATCGCCCGCCATTCTTCCAGGGTTTTTTCCAACTTTTCCATCATCACACCTCAGCAGCTGAAAAAGCCCGATCTGTACCTTTTCCACGGATCGGGCGGCACGTATGATTGCGCCTCGTCAAACGCCAGTCTGGCAGCCAGACCACGCGCATTCAAACGGATTTATGAGTGCCGCCACTCAAGGCGTCAGGCCTGTGTGAATACGCAGGATTCCCAGCACGGTCGTTCATACGCCGCCTGGATCGTTCATTTTCGGGAACACATCGCCATGCAGGTCAGCAAATCGAACAAGCTCGCCAACGTCTGCTACGACATTCGCGGCCCAGTGCTCAAGCACGCCAAACGCCTGGAAGAGGAAGGCCATCGCATCCTCAAGCTGAACATCGGCAACCCGGCGCCTTTTGGTTTCGAAGCGCCGGATGAAATCCTCCAGGACGTCATCCGCAACCTGCCGACCGCTCAGGGCTACAGCGACTCCAAAGGCCTGTTCAGCGCCCGCAAGGCCGTGATGCAGTACTACCAGCAAAAGCAGGTAGAAGGCGTCGGCATTGAAGACATCTATTTGGGCAACGGCGTTTCCGAGCTGATCGTGATGTCGATGCAGGCCCTCCTCAACAACGGCGACGAAGTGCTGGTCCCGGCTCCGGACTACCCGCTGTGGACCGCCGCGGTGAGCCTGTCGGGCGGCAACCCGGTGCATTACCTGTGCGACGAACAGGCCAACTGGTGGCCGGATCTGGCCGACATCAAGGCCAAGATCACCCCGAACACCAAAGCACTGGTGATCATCAACCCGAACAACCCGACCGGCGCGGTGTATTCCAAAGAAGTCCTGTTGGGCATGCTGGAACTGGCCCGTCAGCACAACCTGGTGGTTTTTTCCGACGAAATCTACGACAAGATTCTGTACGACGATGCCGTGCACATCTGCACGGCTTCCCTGGCGCCAGACCTGCTGTGCCTGACGTTCAATGGTCTGTCCAAGTCTTATCGCGTGGCGGGTTTCCGTTCCGGCTGGATCGCCATTTCCGGCCCGAAACACCACGCCCAGAGCTACATCGAAGGCATCGACATGCTGGCCAACATGCGCCTGTGTGCCAACGTACCGAGCCAGCATGCGATCCAGACCGCCCTCGGCGGCTACCAGAGCATCAATGATCTGGTATTGCCCAACGGACGACTGTTGGAACAGCGCAACCGTACCTGGGAACTGCTCAACGACATTCCCGGCGTGAGCTGCGTCAAGCCAATGGGCGCGCTGTATGCGTTCCCACGGATCGACCCGAAAGTCTGCCCGATCCATAACGACGAGAAATTCGTGCTTGACCTGCTGCTGTCGGAGAAGCTGCTGGTGGTTCAAGGCACCGCCTTCAACTGGCCATGGCCGGACCACTTCCGTGTGGTGACCCTGCCGCGCGTGGACGACCTGGACATGGCCATCGGACGTATCGGCAACTTCCTCAAATCCTATCGCCAGTAACCTGCCTGTCACCGTGCGACGCTTGCACAAGTCGCACGGTGATGGATTCAGCAACATTTCTTTGCGCCCTGCCGAACATCGCTTCTTCAATCGCTGACCGATGGCTCGTTGCGCGCTCTCGTCTAACAACGGCGGGGCTTATGACGCTAATTGGCTGAAAAACGCTTCCCGCATCGACGTCGGCAATGCCCTTCAAACGGCTAGACTGTTGCCGTAGGACACAGTTTGAAATAGTCACCTGGTTGAATAGCCCGGGTCAGCACCTTATATACCCCGCAGTACGCTACATCTTTAGCATGAGGAGACTTCTACAACCATGATGCGCATCCTGCTGTTTTTGGCCACTAACCTGGCGGTCGTGCTGATTGCCAGCATCACCCTGAGCCTTTTCGGCTTCAACGGGTTCATGGCGGCCAACGGGGTTGATCTCAACCTCAATCAGCTGCTGATTTTCTGTGCGGTCTTTGGTTTCGCCGGTTCGCTGTTCTCGCTGTTCATCTCCAAGTGGATGGCGAAGATGAGCACCAGCACCCAAATCATCAGCCAGCCGCGCACACGTCACGAGCAATGGCTGCTGCAAACCGTCGAGCAATTGTCCCGGGAAGCCGGGATCAAGATGCCCGAAGTCGGTATTTTCCCGGCCTACGAGGCGAACGCCTTTGCCACCGGCTGGAACAAGAACGACGCGTTGGTCGCGGTCAGCCAAGGGCTGCTCGAGCGTTTCTCGCCAGATGAAGTGAAGGCCGTTCTGGCTCACGAAATCGGCCACGTAGCCAATGGCGACATGGTCACCCTGGCATTGGTCCAGGGCGTGGTGAACACCTTCGTGATGTTCTTCGCACGGATCATCGGCAACTTTGTCGACAAGGTGATCTTCAAGAACGAAGAAGGCCAGGGCATCGCCTATTACGTGGCAACCATCTTCGCCGAACTGGTCCTGGGCATTCTGGCCAGCGCCATCGTCATGTGGTTCTCGCGTAAACGCGAATTCCGCGCAGACGAAGCCGGTGCACGTCTGGCCGGTACCGCCGCAATGATCGGCGCCTTGCAACGCCTGCGTGCGGAACAGGGGCTGCCGGTGCACATGCCGGACACCCTGACGGCTTTCGGCATCAACGGTGGCATCAAACAGGGGTTCGCCCGCATGTTCATGAGCCATCCGCCGCTGGAAGAGCGTATCGACGCGTTGCGTCGTCGGGGCTGAGAGGTTCCGCACTAAAAGAAAAGGCCCGCAGTGATGCGGGCCTTTTTTTGTCTGCTTGAATGTTGCGGTGTTCTTCAGGGCCCTTTCGTCGGAGCGCCGCCCGGAGCAGGCTCGCTCCCACATTGGAATGCATTCTAATGTGGGAGCGAGCCTGCTCGCGAAGAGGCCAGCACAAACAATACAAATCTGTCAGCTGGAAACCCGATAAACCCGCTCTTCAAGCCGCGTAACACCGCTTTCCACGAACTTCCAGCTCTCGCCCAGAACGTCCTGGTCTTCCAGAATCTTCAACTCCCACGAAGCACCGAACAACCGTTGCACTTCGTCATCCAGCACTGCAAAGGGCGGCCCCTCCCTTTGTGCCTGGTCGTAATCCAGGGTGATCAGCAGCCCCAGCGAATCCTTCGGCACAATCCGCTTCAGGTGCTCGGCGTATTGCTCGCGCATCTTCGGCGGCAAGGCGATCAATGCAGCGCGGTCGTACAGCGCACTGCAATCGGCGACATCGCCGGCCGTCAACGCGAAGAAATCACCGCACCAGATCTCGATCGAACCCGCCCGATAGACCGTGAAGGGGCCTTGATCGCTGACGTCAGGATCAAATTGATGCTCGTGGAAAAAGTCTTCCACCGCTTTTTCCGACAACTCGATGCCCAGCACCTCGTGACCGCATTTCGCCAGCCACAGCAGATCCAGGGTTTTCCCACATAGCGGCACCAGTACGCGCGCACCCTCTTCCAGGCCCAGCTGCGGCCAGTACCGTTGCAGATATGGATTTACTTCCGGCAGGTGAAAGCCGATCTGATTCGACGTCCACCGCTTGTGCCAAAACTCCGGCTGCATAATTAATCCCGAAAATTCGATCAAAAGACTCTAAAACTTATATTAGATTTAGATCAATGATCTGACTGAAGATGATGCCATCTTACCCCTCAGGAGCTCATTCATGTTCCCCAGCCTGTACATATCCCATGGCTCGCCCATGTTGGCACTGGAACCGGGCGCCAGCGGGCCTGCTCTCGCTCGCCTGGCCGCAGAATTACCGAAACCCAAAGCCATCGTAATTGTTTCTGCGCATTGGGAAAGCAATGAGTTGCTTGTCAGCGGCAATCCCCAGCCTGAAACCTGGCATGACTTCGGCGGGTTTCCGCAGGCGTTATTCGACGTGCAATACCCGGCGCCCGGCAATCCACAATTGGCCGCAGAGGTTGTTGAGCTGCTGAACGCTGACGGCCTGCCCGCACGCATCGATGCCAAGCGGCCGTTCGACCACGGGGTTTGGGTGCCGCTGTCATTGATGTATCCACAAGCCGATATCCCCGTGGTGCAAGTCTCGCTGCCTACACGCGGCGGCCCGGCCCTGCAGACCCGCGTCGGTCATGCCCTGGCCAGTCTGCGCGAACACGGCGTGCTGCTGATCGGTTCCGGGAGCATCACCCACAACCTGCGCGAACTGGACTGGCACGCCGGCACAGAAAGCGTCGAACCCTGGGCCCAGGCGTTTCGTGACTGGATGATCGAAAAACTTGCTGCCAACGACGAAATCGCGTTGCACGACTACCGTCAGCAAGCACCGAATGCGGTGCGCAACCATCCGAGTGATGAACATTTGCTGCCTTTGTATTTTGCCCGCGGCGCCGGAGGAAACTTCAGCGTGGCCCACAAGGGATTCACCATGGGGGCCTTGGGCATGGACATTTACCGCTTCGGATAACGTAAAAACTCACAGTTTGTGGCGGCCAGGCTCAGACCACATCGACCCCGACATGAATCGCGTCGTGCCGCCAGAACTCCAGATCACAATCGATCAACCGCTCATGCTGATCGTAATTGACCCTAGCGATGCGCAACCCCGGACTTCCCACCGACACCCGTAAAGCCGCCGCCGCATCCACCGACAACGCTGTCGGCACAATCTCGAAGCGCACCCGCCCATAGTGCAAGTCGTAATGTCGCGCATACAGCTCGGTAATCGATTGATTCAAATCGAAATCCAGAATCCCCGGAAAAAACTGCGGATTCAAATAGTGCTCCACATACAACACCAGCCGCTCATCAATCCGCCGTGCCCGGCAAATCTGAATCACGCTGGACAACGCCGGCAACTGCAACCAGGCACAGACCGCCGCCGACGCCGGTTGCAGCCGCGCTGAAATCACCTCGGTGGACGGCACCCGCCCCTGCGCACTGACCATCGCGTGAAAGTGACTGCGCTGCATCAGGTTGTAGGCCAGGCGCGGCGGCGACACGAACCAGCCACGGCGCTCCTCCCGATAAATCTGTCCCTGGGCTTCCAGTTGCAACAACGCTTCACGCACGGTGATCCGCGTGGTACCGAACAACTCACTGAGCTTGCGCTCGGCCGGTAGTTTGCTCCCAGGCGCCAACAGGCCATGGTCGAGCTGTTCCTGCAGAACCTGCCCGATGGCTGTCACCGCTTTGGTTGTCTCGATGCGCATCAACGTTACCTATCTGGACTAGACCAGCACTGTTTCGGGGCGGAACCGCGACTCAAATCGGTTCCCTCAACTCCCGACAAGCCTAGGCACTGCACATGACTGACAGATGACAAAGCCGCCGAACGGTTGATCCAGACGCCTGCAATTTCACGGCCAAGTCCTTTTATATCAGCCTATTAGCCATGGTCTACGCTTACTCCGAAGCCTGAGCATTGCCGCTCAAAAAATATAGGCCGACCAGTCGTCGACATCAAAATGTCATCAGAGGCGCCTAAATTGGCTCAGGTATTGCTGACCTAGACCAACACAACCGCAATCGCAGCGTTGAAAACGCCCAAAGGAGCTTCGGATGAAACAGCTTTTCCTGGCCTCACTGTTAGGCTCGACCATTGCCATGTGCACCGCCGCGATGGCGGCTGATACCGATTTGAAAACCCTGGAAGCCGCGGCGAAAGCGGAAGGTGAGGTCAACAGCGTCGGCATGCCCGACAACTGGGCCAACTGGAAAGGCACCTGGGATGACCTGGCCAAGAACTACGGCCTGAAACACATCGACACCGACATGAGCTCGGCCCAGGAAATCGCCAAGTTCGCCGCTGAAAAAGATAACGCCACTGCCGATATCGGTGATGTCGGTGCCGCGTTCGGTCCGATCTCGGTGAAGCAAGGCGTTGTACAACCTTACAAGCCAAGCACCTGGGATCAGATCCCGAGCTGGGCAAAGGATAAGGACGGCAACTGGGCGCTCGCCTACACCGGCACCATCGCGTTCATCGTCAACAAAAAGTTGCTGCACGGCTCCGACGCTCCGACCAAATGGGCTGACCTCAAGGACGGCAAATACAAAGTGTCCATCGGCGATGTGAGCACTGCGGCCCAAGCGGCCAACGGCGTTCTGGCTGCCGCGCTTGCCAACGGCGGCGATGAGAAAAACCTCCAGCCGGCGCTGGATCTGTTTTCCGAGATCGCCAAGCAAGGTCGCCTGTCGATGGCCAACCCGACAATTGCCACCATGGAAAAGGGTGAAATCGAAGTCGGCGTGGTCTGGGACTTCAACGGTTTGAGCTACAAGGCCAAAATGGTCAACCCGGATGACTACACCGTGCTGATTCCATCCGATGGTTCGGTGATTTCCGGTTACACCACCATCATCAACAAATACGCCAAGCACCCGAATGCCGCCAAACTGGCCCGCGAATACATCTTCAGCGACGCCGGCCAGATCAACCTCGCGAAAGGCAACGCACGTCCGATCCGCGCCGAGCATTTGACCCTGCCGCCCGAGGTTCAGGCCCAGTTGCTGCCTAACGAGCAGTACAAAAAGGTCACGCCGATCAAAGACGCAGACGCATGGGAAAAGACCTCCAAAGCCCTTCCTCAGAAGTGGCAGGAAGAAGTCATCGTCAACATGAAGCAGTAATGCGGTAGATCCCATTTGGAGATCTGATGGAGACCCTATGTGGGAGCGAGCTTGCTCGCGATGAGGGACTGCCAGTCAACAGAAGTGTTGAATGTCGGATCCCTATCGCGAGCAAGCTCGCTCCCACAGGGGGTTGGTTGCGTTCTTGAATCATCTGTTTGCGGAGTCATCGCCCCTATGAAGCACAACGTCATCCTTGTCGTGCTCGACGGCCTCAATTACGAGGTCGCCCGTCACGCCATGGGGCACCTGCAGGCTTATGTCGGCGCAGGACGCGCGGCGCTCTACAAACTGGAGTGCGAATTGCCGGCGCTGTCCCGTCCGCTTTACGAGTGCATCCTGACCGGCGTCACGCCGATCGACAGTGGCATCGTCCACAACAATGTCTCGCGCCTGTCCAACCAGCGCAGCATCTATCACTACGCCTGCGATGCCGGCCTTGTAACCGCCGCCGCGGCCTATCACTGGGTCAGCGAGCTGTATAACCGTTCACCGTTTATTGCCGCGCGGGATCGTCACACCGACGCCCCTGACCTGCCAATCCAGCACGGTCATTTCTACTGGAACGATCACTACCCGGACTCGCACCTGTTCGCCGACGCCGAAAACCTGCGCCTGCGTCATGCGCCGAACTTTTTACTGGTCCACCCCATGAACATCGACGACGCCGGGCACAAGCACGGCCTCGACACCCCGCAATACCGTAACAGCGCACGCTCGGCCGACATTATTCTGGCCGACTACCTGCAAGGCTGGCTCGACAGCGGTTATCAAGTGCTGGTGACCGCCGACCATGGCATGAACAACGACCGTTCTCACAACGGCCTGCTGCCGGAAGAGCGTGAAGTACCGCTGTTCGTCCTCGGCGACGCTTTCAGCCTCAATGCCAACGCCGCACCGAAACAGACTGAAATCTGCGGCACCGTCTGCGAACTGCTGGGTGTGGCCCACGACAAACCTGTGTGCCGGGAGCTGCTCAAGTGAACACCATGACGCGCGGCAAATGGCTGGCAGCCTTGTGCCTGGTGCCTTTCGCACTGTTCTTTATCGTGTTCCAGATCGCCCCGCTGTCCTGGGTGATGATCAACAGCCTGCAATCGGAAGAGTTCGGCTGGGGCATCGCCAACTTCACCAGGATCTTCAATTCGAAGTTCTATCTGCAGGCGATCCAGTTCAGCCTCGAGATCAGTTTCTGGTCCAGCGTGTTCGGGATCATCATCGCGGTGCTCGGCGCCTACTCCCTGCGCCGGGTCGACTCGAAACTGCGCAACTTCGTGAATGCCTTCGCCAACATGACCAGCAACTTTGCCGGCGTGCCTTTGGCCTTCGCGTTCATCATTCTGCTGGGCTTCAACGGCAGCTTCACCATCATGCTCAAGCAGGCCGGGATCATTCAGGACTTCAACCTGTATTCGAAAACCGGGCTGATCATTCTCTACACCTACTTCCAGATTCCGCTGGGCGTGCTGCTGCTCTACCCGGCCTTTGACGCCTTGCGCGAAGACTGGCGTGAATCCGCCGAATTGCTCGGTGCCAATGGCTGGCAGTTCTGGCGGCACATCGGTTTGCCAGTGCTGACCCCAGCGCTGCTCGGTACGTTTGTGATCCTGCTGGCCAACGCCCTGGGCGCGTACGCCACGGTGTATGCCCTGACCACCGGCAACTTCAACGTGCTGCCGATCCGCATCGCGGCGATGGTTTCCGGCGATATTTCCCTGGACCCGAACCTGGCCAGTGCCCTGGCCGTGGTGCTGGTGGCGTTGATGACCCTGGTGACCATCGTCCATCAGCTGCTGTTGAAGAGGAGCTACCATGTCTCGCGCTGAGTTGGGGCCCGTCGGTGTCTATCACCGGGTGGTGGTGTATTTGCTGTTCGCCATTCTGTTGCTACCACTGGCCGGGACGTTGATTTACTCGATCGCCAGCAGTTGGTCGGCGACGATTCTGCCCAGCGGCTTTACCTTCAAGTGGTACATCCAACTGTGGAGCGATCCGCGGTTTCTCCATTCGTTCGGCCAATCGCTGCTGGTCTGCGTCGGCTCGCTGATTCTGTCGGTGGTGCTGATTCTGCCGTTGCTGTTTGTGGTGCATTACCACTTCCCGAAACTCGATGCGCTGATGAACATCCTGATCCTGCTGCCCTTCGCGGTGCCGCCGGTGGTGTCGTCAGTGGGCCTGTTACAGCTCTACGGTTCCGGGCCGTTTGCGATGGTCGGTACGCCGTGGATTCTGATCGGTTGTTACTTCACCGTAGCGCTGCCGTTCATGTACCGGGCAATCACCAACAACCTGCAGGCGATCAACCTGCGAGACCTGATGGACTCCGCCCAACTGCTCGGTGCCAGCACCTGGCAAGCGGCGTTCCTGGTGGTGCTGCCAAACTTGCGCAAAGGTTTGATGGTGGCGTTGCTGCTGTCGTTCTCGTTCCTGTTTGGTGAGTTCGTGTTCGCCAACATCCTCGTAGGGACCCGCTACGAAACCCTGCAGGTCTACCTCAACAACATGCGCAACAGCAGCGGCCACTTCACCAGTGCGCTGGTGATTTCCTATTTCTTCTTTGTGCTGGTTCTGACCTGGGCGGCCAATATTTTGAACAAGGACAAAAGCCAATGAGCTTCGTCAGCGTCCAACACCTACTGAAAAGCTACGCGGGCACCACGGTGTTCAGCGACATCAACTGTGAAATCCAGAAGGGTGAGTTCGTCACCCTCCTCGGCCCGTCCGGTTGCGGCAAGTCCACACTGCTTCGCTGCATTGCCGGGCTGACCTCGGTGGACGGCGGCAAAATCCTGCTCGATGGCCAGGACCTCGTTCCATTGAGCCCGCAGAAACGCGGGATCGGCATGGTGTTCCAGAGCTACGCGCTGTTTCCGAACATGACGGTTGAGCAGAACGTCGCCTTCGGTTTACGCATGCAAAAGGTCAATGCCGACGACAGCCACAGGCGTGTTGCCGAAGTACTGAAACTGGTGGAACTCAACGACTTCGCCGCGCGTTATCCGCATCAACTGTCCGGCGGCCAATGCCAGCGAGTTGCCCTCGCGCGCTCGTTGGTCACGCGGCCACGTCTGTTGTTGCTGGATGAACCGCTGTCGGCCCTCGATGCGCGGATTCGCAAGCACTTGCGCGAACAAATCCGTCAGATCCAGCGAGAACTCGGCTTGACCACGATCTTCGTCACTCACGATCAGGAAGAAGCCCTGACGATGTCCGACCGAATTTTCTTGATGAATCAGGGAAAGATCGTACAAAGCGGCGACGCCCAGACCCTTTACACCGCCCCCGTGGATGTTTTTGCCGCAGGCTTCATCGGCAACTACAACCTGCTGGATGCCGACAGCGCGACGAAACTACTGCGGCGGCCAATCGCCCACCGAATCGCAATTCGCCCGGAAGCCATCGAACTCAGCCTGAACGGCGAACTCGATGCACAAATCCGCAGCCACAGCCTGCTGGGCAACGTGATTCGCTACCGGGTCGAAGCCCGGGGCGTGGAATTGGTGGTGGATGTGCTGAACCGCTCGGCGGCCGATCTGCATCCCGATGGTCAGCGTCTGGCGCTTTCCATCGATCCGACGGCCCTGTGTGAGGTAGCCTGATGACTTTGCTGATGTTGAAGAGAGAACCGCACTGATGGCCCTGGCAATTTTTGATCTGGACGAAACCCTGATCCATGGCGACTGCGCCACCCTTTGGAGCGAGCAAATGGGCCGCCTGGGCTGGGTCGATCCCGAGTCGTTCATGCGTCAGAACAATGAACTGATGGACGCCTACAGCCACGGCAAACTGCGCATGGAGGAGTACATGACCTTCAGCCTGGAGCCGATGATCGGGCGCACGCCGGAAGAGGTCGACCATTTGGTAGGGCCTTGGGTGGAAGACTTCATCGAGCCGATCATTTTCAGTGACGCCACCAAAGCCATTGCAGCCCATCGCAAGGCCGGCGACCGGATTTTGGTGATTTCGGCGTCGGGTACGCATCTGGTGAGGCCGATTGCCGATCGTTTGGGCATCGACGAGATTCTCGGCATCGAGCTGGAAGTGACGCATGGGGTTTATAGCGGCAATACGGTAGGCACGCTGACCTACCGCGAAGGCAAGATCACGCGCTTGCTGGAATGGCTGGATGCGGAAGAGGAAAACCTTGAGGGCGCCAGTTTCTACTCCGACTCACGCAATGATTTGCCGTTGCTGCTGAAGGTGGATTTCCCACACGTGGTAAACCCGGATCCGGTGCTGCTTGAGCACGCAGAAAAGGCCGGCTGGCCAATCCATCTCTGGAAGTAAAAGCAAAAGATCGCAGCCTCGCTTCGCTCGACAGCTCCTACAAATGGATTACTTACACCTGTAGGAGCTGTCGAGCGAAGCGAGGCTGCGATCTTTTGGCAGCCAACCCGATTTCAGGTCAGGCTTTCGTCAATCACCAGCACCAATTTCCCCGACACCTTATTAGTCGCCAACTCCGCAAACGCCGCTTCGGCGTCCTTGATCGGGAAGGTCTTGGCCAATTGCGGACTCAGACGGCCTTCAGCAAACAGCGGCCAGACATGCTGGCTGAGATCGCTGAACAGATCAGCCTTGAACTGCTCGTCGCGACTGCGCAAGGTCGAGCCCAGCAGCTGCACGCGCTTGGCCAGTACCTGCGCCAGATCCAGCTGCGCCTCACGACCGCCCATCAGGCCGATCAGCACCCAACGACCATCGCGCGCCATCAGTTTCAGATTCAGCGCGGCGTAGTTGCCGCCCACCGGGTCGAGAATCACATCGAACGGGCCCAGGTCGCTCAAGCTGTCCAGATCCCCGTTGCGCACGACCCCACCTTGCGCCCCCAGCGCTTCGCAGTAAGCCAAACGCTCGGCGGAACCGACGCTGACCCAGCACGGGTTGCCAAACGCCTTGCACAGCTGAATGGCAGCTGAACCGATTCCACTTGCTCCGGCGTGCAGCAGAACTTTCTCACCCGGCTTGAGCGCAGCCAGTTGAAACAAATTCAGCCAAACGGTCGCATACACTTCTGGCAGCGCTGCCGCCTCAGCCAAGGACAAACCTTCGGGAACCGGCAACACATGCCGTCCGTCGACAACTACCTCCTCGGCCATCCCGCCCCCGGCCAGCAAGGCGCAAACCCGATCCCCGACCTGCCAGGACGAGCCCGGCCCCACCTCGCTGATTACCCCGGAACACTCAAGACCCAGTACCTGACTGGCTCCCGGCGGTGGCGGATAAAGACCCGCCTTCTGTAACAAATCGGCGCGATTGAGACCCGCCGCCGCCACTCGAATCCGAACTTGTCCTACATCGCATGTAGGACTGGGCTCTTCAACCCACTCCACTCGACCTTCAACGCCTTGCAATGCTTTCACAGTGCCTCCATAGTGAGTCTGGACTGAGCCCGTAGCTGTAGCGCCGGGCTTTCTTGCATTATGCGACCGGCCCTGGGGCCTATACGAAAGCTAGCAGGCAGTTTTCGTATACAACCTGGTGGTACCGGCGACTTCAAAGACGGCCTAATATGCGTGATCAATTGTCCCCGCGTCGAATCAGCATGAAGCATTTTTTCCCCAGCACCGCCCTAGCCCTATTCATTGGTATCGGTCTGTTGCCGATGTCGACCAATTCGTTTGCAGCCAATAGCTGGGACAAGCTTCAGCCTGATCGTGACGAAGTGATCGCCAGCCTGAATGTCGTCGAGTTGCTCAAGCGCCATCACTACAGCAAGCCGCCGCTCGATGACGCGCGCTCCGTGATCATCTATGACAGCTACCTCAAGCTGCTGGACCCGTCGCGCAGCTACTTCATGGCCAGCGACATTGCCGAATTCGACAAGTGGAAAACCCAGTTTGACGACTTCCTCAAAAGCGGCGACCTGAATGCCGGGTTCACCATCTACAAGCGCTACCTGGACCGCGTCAAAGCGCGTCTGGACTTCGCCCTTGCAGAGCTGAACAAAGGCGTCGACAAGATCGACTTCACCGCCAAGGAAACCTTGCTGATCGATCGCAAGGACGCCCCTTGGCTCAAGAACACCGCAGAACTCGACGACCTGTGGCGCAAACGCGTCAAGGACGAAGTCTTGCGGCAGAAGATCGCGGGCAAGGACTCCAAGCAGATTCAGGAAACCCTGACCAAGCGCTACAAGAACCAATTGGCGCGCCTGGACCAGACCCGTCCGGAAGACATCTTCCAGGCGTACATCAATACCTTCGCCATGTCCTACGACCCGCACACCAACTATCTGTCGCCGGATAACGCGGAAAACTTCGACATCAACATGAGCCTGTCCCTCGAGGGCATTGGCGCCGTGTTGCAGAGCGACAACGACCAAGTGAAAATCGTGCGTCTGGTGCCTGCAGGCCCGGCCGACAAGACCAAACAAGTTGCACCGGCCGACAAGATCATCGGCGTTGCCCAGGGCAACAAAGAAATGGTCGACGTGGTCGGCTGGCGCTTGGACGAAGTGGTCAAGTTGATCCGTGGGCCGAAAGGCACCGTGGTGCGCCTGGAAGTGATCCCGGCCAGCAATGCGCCGAACGACCAGACCAGCAAGATCGTCCCGATCACCCGTGAAGCGGTGAAGCTTGAAGACCAGGCGGTGAAGAAGTCGGTCCTCAACCTGAAACAGGACGGCAAGGACTACAAGCTCGGCGTCATCGAGATCCCGGCCTTCTACCTGGACTTCAAGGCTTTCCGTGCTGGCGACCCGGACTACAAGAGCACCACTCGCGACGTCAAGAAACTGCTGACCGAGTTGCAGAAAGACAAGGTCGACGGCGTGGTCATCGACCTGCGCAATAACGGCGGCGGTTCCCTGCAGGAAGCCACCGAGCTGACCAGTCTGTTCATCGACAAAGGTCCGACCGTTCTCGTGCGTAATGCCGATGGCCGGGTCGATGTGCTGGAAGACGAAAACCCGGGTGCCTTCTACAAAGGGCCGATGGCGTTGCTGGTCAACCGCTTGTCTGCCTCGGCTTCGGAGATTTTTGCCGGCGCCATGCAGGACTATCACCGCGCGTTGATCATCGGCGGCCAGACCTTCGGCAAAGGCACCGTGCAGACCATTCAGCCGCTGAACCATGGCGAACTGAAACTGACCCTGGCCAAGTTCTACCGGGTTTCCGGCCAGAGCACCCAGCATCAGGGCGTACTGCCGGACATCGATTACCCCTCGATCATCGACACCAAGGAAATCGGTGAAAGCGCACTGCCTGAAGCCATGCCGTGGGACACCATCCGCGCGGCCATCAAGCCTGCGGTCGACCCGTTCAAGCCTTACATCTCGCAGCTTAAATCCGAGCATGACGCACGCTCGGCCAAAGACGCCGAGTTTGTGTTTATCCGCGACAAGTTGGCCTTGGCCCAGAAGCTGATGGAAGAAAAAACCGTCAGCCTCAACGAAGTCGATCGTCGTAAGCAACACGCCGACATAGAAGCCAAGCAACTGGTCATGGAAAACATCCGTCGCAAGGCCAAGGGTGAAGAGCCGCTCAAAGAGCTGAAGAAAGAAGACGAAGACTCGATCGCGGCCGAGCCAGACAAGACCAAACCAGAAGACGATGCCTACCTGAGCGAGACCGGGCGGATTCTGTTGGACTACTTGAAACTCAATACCACGGTAGCCAAGCACTAAGTTGTTACAAGCGAGATGATGGCAATTTAATGCTGATGCTCCCCGGAGCGTCATCAAACAGTCATCATTCTGTCGTGAAATAAAGGACTGGGAGCCCCTCTTTATCCAAGAGAGTGCTCCCAGTCCTTTTTTTATCGCCAGAGAAAGCCATGACCACCACAGAACAGCTGAGTGCCTTGAGTTCCATACTGGCTCAAAGCGGTTTGCACAGCTTGTTCCAGCCGATCATTTCCCTCTCTGAGCGACGCATTATCGGTTACGAAGCCCTTAGTCGCGGCCCCTCCAACAGTCCGCTGCACTCTCCCCTCGCACTGTTCGCCGTCGCCCGTCAGGCTGGCCGCCTGAGCGAACTGGAAATCGCTTGCCGTCAAAGCGCCTGCCGACGTTTCAATGAGCAGCAACTGCCCGGCAAACTATTCCTCAACGTTTCCCCTGAATCCCTGCTCGAAGCCGCCCACCAACCCGGTCGTACCCTGCAACTGCTGCAGGACTTCGGTATACCGCCGAGTCAGGTGGTGATCGAACTGACTGAACAAACCCCGACCGACGATTTCGAGCTGCTGCAAACCGCGCTGCACCACTATCGAGCGATGGGGTTTTCCATTGCTCTGGATGATCTGGGCGCAGGCTATTCGAGTTTGCGGCTGTGGTCTGAATTGCGTCCGGACTACGTGAAGATTGATCGACACTTCATCGACGGCATTCACCAGGACGCGCTCAAGCGCGAGTTCGTTGGCTCTATCCTGCAAATTGCCAAGGCCTCACGGGCACAAGTGATCGCCGAAGGTATCGAGCTGCCGGAAGAACTCGCGGTGCTGACCGAGATGGGCGTCGATCTGGTTCAGGGTTATCTGCTCTGCCGCCCCCAGGAACATCCACCTCATGATGCCCGAGCCCTGATGCCCAAACGGGAAAGCACAGCGGTGGCATTGAATGATGAAGTCAGCGACCTTAGCGCTTTGCTCAACGACCAACCGGCAATGGGTCGCGATACACCGACTGCCACGGTGCTGGAAGCCTTTCGCCGCCAGGCCAACCTGAACTCCCTGGCGGTACTCGACGAACAAGGTCAGCCCTGCGGCATCGTCCACCGGCATTCGCTCTCCGATGCACTGCTCAAGCCTTTTGCCACCGACCTGTTCGCCCGCAAGCCGATCAGTCGCTTGATGAGCGATGACTTCCTCGCCGTTGAGATGACCCAGTCTTTGCAACAAGTGAGCCGACTGATCACCAGCCGCGCGCGACAGCGCATCGAAGAAGACTTCATCATCACCCTCAACGGCGGTTACCTGGGATTGGGCCGAGTAATCGACGTACTTAAACTGATTACCGAACTGAAGATCCAGCAAGCCCGTTACGCTAACCCACTGACCCTGTTGCCGGGCAACGTGCCGATCCAGCAATGCCTGACGCGAGTGCTGCAACAGCAACGGGAGTCGGTGATTTGCTATGTGGACATTGACAGTTTCAAACCCTTCAACGACATCTACGGTTACGGCCGCGGGGACGAAGTTCTACTGTGCCTGGCGCAATGCCTGAATGACCGCGTAGACCCTTCCCGCGACTTTGTCGGCCATATCGGCGGCGATGACTTCCTGCTGGTGCTCGGCCCGGAAGACTGGCGCAAACGCTTGAACCAGCTGCTGGACGACTTCCAGAGCCAATGCCGACGTTTTTATCGCAGCGAACATCTGGAAGCCGGCTGCTTCATTGCTCCAAACCGTCAGGGTGTGCGTCAGGAGTTTGCATTGTTGTCACTGTCGATCGGCGTGGTGCATTTACATCCACAGGCCTGTGGACAACTCGATGCAAGCCAGCTGGCGGAGATGGCATCGCAGGCCAAGCATCACGCGAAGAATGTGCCGGGGTATAGCGTGCATGTGATTGATAGTCTGGCGGTGCCTGGGAAAGAGAGTGTATTGCTTGAAGGGCAGCGCTGAGTTTTCTGACGCCATCGCGAGCAAGCTCGCTCCCACAGGGGATTTGTGAACGACGAAGATCCAATGTGGGAGCGAGCTTGCTCGCGATGGCGCCTGCTCAGGCAACACAGGTTCGGGTTATTGCCCATCACCCCGAGCCGCTAACTCTTTCAACTTGAGCTCGGCCAGCGGATGCCCTGCTTTGGCGGCCATCTCCCAAAACCGCGCAGCTTCAACCGCATCCGGCGCCTTGCTCGGCGTTCCGGCGAGACTGATCACGCCCACCTGATACGCCGCTTTGCCATCCCCCGCCAACGCCGCCAGGCGCAGCAATCGCACGCCCTCTTCGCGAGCCCCAAGGCCGACGCCGCGAAAGGTCAGGATGTGGCCATAGAAGCTCTGGGCGCCAACATCACCCAGGTTCGCCATGCGTGCGAACTGGCCTTCGAGCCAGCTCCAGCCACGCGGCTGACGCACAAACCACGACCAGTGAAACAGCCTACGCGCCAGCCAGTAACTGGCCCGCGCTTTGAGTTTTAAAAACACTCAGGCCTCCGCCGATTCCGGGTACTCGTATTCGAACACCCGCACCACTTCCGAGGCATGCCAGGACGCTGCGGCCACACCATCGGACGGCCCGGAGAAACGCCCCAGACGTTCGACACACTCAAAGAACCCAGTGCGCGGCAGGCGGCTGGCACCTTGGCTGATCACCAGCGAACTGCGCAGTGGCTGCTCGGCCTTGGCGTCCAGCGCGGCCAGATGCTCAAGCGCGGCGGTCAGGGTTTGCATGGCCGGTGTGGGCAGTTGCAAACGTTCGAGCAACGCCCGGTATGTCAGAAGATGACGCTGGCGACGCGCCTGATCCAGTTCGCCCAGCAACCCGTCCCAATGTTGACGACTGATGCGTACGCTCACGATTCATCCCTCCACCCTGGCACCGTCAATTCCCAGGCCAGGCTGCGGCGAATCGCAGCGTCGGGTAGACGCTCGCCACTTTCGATCAAGGCCAGATAAGAAGGGCTGATGCCTACCGTGCGGGCCAACGCCTCGATGGCGATGCCCTTCCCTTCGCGCAAACTGCGTAGTTGATCCAGACCCGGAAGAATCTGGTCTGGTGTTGCCGCTTGACGCTCTGGGGCGACCCGCGGCGGTTGTTCATTGATGCCTGCTGCTTTTAGTAGAGCCTGATACTGAGCCCATGGCAGAACCGCATACTCGGGCTCTCCTTCGCGTGTAATTATCTGAATATCCATGACTACCCCGTAGGACAACAACACTTAGCGAGTCGGCACTTTTCCCTAGAAGTGTAATCCTAACAGCGGCCAAGGTCGCGGGGGTATCAATCTGTGGATGAGATTGAATCAGTTCAGTTTTTTTTCGGCCCCTGAAGTTGAAGTTGTTCCGGGGTATCGGGCAGGCGTTCGACCACCGCAAGCTTTTCCGGCATCTGACGCTTGCGCCAGGCGCGGAAGGCATTGAGTTCATCGTCGAGAACTTTCATCAGCCAGGCCAGCACCGCGATGTCATCGAGCATGCCGAACACTGGAATGAAGTCCGGAACGGCATCCAGCGGGCTGAGGAAGTACATCAGGCCTGCCACCACCGATATCAGTGCTTTGGGGCTGATGGCCCGATACTCACCGCGCCAGTAAGCCAGGCAGAGTGCCTGCAACAGGCGTAGATCATCCTTGAGCTTGCCCAGCCGGTTACCCTGGCTGGCACCTTTGCTGGCCACCGCGAAGAGCAAGGTCGGCAAACGTCCACGCGCGAGCAGGCGTCCGGCCAGAGGCAGGAAACGAGCGAAATTCCAGGGTGTTTTCATCATTCCTCCCACTGAAATGTTATCCACACAAATTGTGGATAACCTTGTGAACAGAGCTGCTTTTCACGGCTGAAAGCCCCGTTTCATAAGGGCCTAACTCAGATCGGGCGTTTTTTACTCACATAAAAAAACCCAAGATTTCATTGACTTGGCGCTCTGGCGCGGCTAGCACAGGCGTCCTCAATGGCTATGACTCCAGCCTACAGCATCCGTTCGCTTTGTTTACCTTTGCTGAACGCCAGATGCAACAACGCCCCGCATAAGCGAGGCGTTGTTTTTAGAGCAGACGGTGATTACTTGGTAACGGCGTCTTGTTTTGCCGGATCCTTGATTGCCAGCAGTTCCAGATCGAATACCAGCACCGAGTTGGCTGGAATCGCCGGACTTGGGCTTTGGGCGCCGTAAGCCAGCTCGCTAGGGATGTACAGTTTGTACTTCTCGCCAACGTGCATCAGTTGCAGGCCTTCGACCCAACCCGGAATCACACCGCTGACCGGCAGATCGATCGGGCTGCCACGCTCGACGGAACTGTCGAAAACGGTGCCGTTGGTCAGGGTGCCGGTGTAGTGAACGGTCACTACGTCGGTCGGCTTAGGCTGTGCGCCATCGGCTTTCTTGACCACTTCATACTGCAGGCCGGAAGCGGTGGTGGTTACACCGGCTTTCTTGGCGTTGTCTTCGAGGAATTTCTTGCCGGCAGCTGCCGACTCTTCGCTCATTTTGGCCATACGCTCTTCAGCACGCTTTTGCAGTGCTGCGAAGGCTTCGACCAGTTCGTCATCCTTCAGCTTCTGTTCTTTCTTGCCGACGGCATCTTCGATGCCTTGGGCTACGGCTTTGGAGTCCAGATCATCCATGCCTTCCTGAGCCAGGCTCTTGCCCATGTTCAGGCCAATCCCGTAGGAAGCTTTTTGCGCCGGGGTTTTCAGCTCTACGCTGGTCTGCGAATCACAACCCGCAAGTACCAGGCTAACCAGGGCCACCGCCGCCGCCAACCGATGCTGTTTCATGCTATTTCCTTGTTCATGCGCCTAAAGGGCAATCGAGTAAAGCCGCGAGCTTATCAGGCGGCCACGACCAATGGCTACCGGCATGAGAGCAGGAAACTTCTGATAAGTTCAGGTGTTTTAACGCATTTCGGGAATGGGACGATGAAGCTTCTGTCATCTTGCGCTCACAGAGACCGATAGCAGAACCCCAGCATCTGGCGTAATGGCCACTTGCCGCACCTCAGGTGCTGAGGCATAAGGGAGTTACAAATCGACAAGGATGTTTATCTTGCGCCTCCTCTTTCGCTTGCTGGTTCTGCTCGCAGTCCTGCTGGGGCTAGGCCTCGCCGTGGTTCTGTACTACGTCGCCAACCCGAAATTACCGGCCTGGTCACCCGTGCAGCAGGTGCATTACCTGGAGCAATGGAGTGCCAGCGACCGCGAAATTTACTACTTCACGCCCCAGGGTACTCAGGTCAAAGGCTTGCGCTATGACTGGTTCAAGGCCCTCGAATTACCGTTCTCGCAACAGCGATTCGCCGCCCCCGAATACCTCGCCCGCTTCGGTTTTCTGATCGATCCCAGCCAGAGACCCACGCCGAACAACCCCGGCAATCTGCCTGTGGGTTTTGCCCGCCATCAAAACCCGGGAAGCCAGGATGAGTTTCTGGACATTACCTGCGCCGCCTGCCACACCGGCGAACTGCGCTTTAACGGCCAGGCTGTGCGCATCGATGGAGGTTCGGCACAGCACGTTCTGCCATCCAGCGTTCCTACGTTGCGCGGCGGCAGTTTCGGGCAAGCGCTGGTAGCGAGTCTGACGTCGACTTACTACAACCCGTGGAAATTCGAACGTTTCGCACGCAACGTGTTGGGCCAGGACTACGACGCCCGGCACCAACAACTGCGCAAAGACGTCAAAGTCTCGCTCGACACCTTCTTGAAGGTGGCCTGGAACGACACCCATCGCGGGCTCTATCCTACCGAAGAAGGCCCCGGCCGCACCGACGCTTTCGGACGCATTGCCAACGCCAGTTTCGGCGATGCGATTTCCGCCACCAACTACCGCGTGGCCAATGCTCCGGTCGACTATCCGCAACTGTGGGACATGTGGACCTTCGACTGGGTGCAGTGGAACGGTTCGGCGCAACAACCGATGGCCCGCAACATTGGCGAGGCCTTGGGTGTGGGCGCCACGCTGAATCTCTTCGACGCTGACGGCCAACCGCTTAAAGGAGACGCCCGTTATCCGTCCAGTGTCCGCTTGCGCGATCTGCACCTGATCGAACAAACCCTGCAACGGCTCAAGCCGCCAGCCTGGCCGGAAGAACTGCTGGGTGCCATCGACAAAACCCAGGCCGCAAAAGGTCGCGAATTGTTCACTGAGAACTGCGCCGGCTGCCATGTACCTCGATCGGTCCAAAGCAGCGGGCGCTGGGTGCAACATCTGAAAATGCTGCCCGTGGAGTTCATCGGCACAGACCCGGGCGCGGCCAATAACATCGCCGACCATCGCTTCGACCTCACGGCCTTGCAATGGGACCCAGTAGAGCTGGCGCAGCTGGATGTGCAATTGCAGCCGGCGCCCACTGAATCACTGGATTTGAGCAAGCTCTCATCGGCTAAAGGGTTGGCCTACGTCACCGCTTTCGTCGGAAACCGGGCCTACCGTGAAGCAAACATTCCTACGGCCGAACGACCGGACATGGATGGCTTCGGCCTGCCGATTGGCGTGCGCGAATTGCGCGCCTACAAGGCGCGACCATTGGCGGGAATCTGGGCCACAGCACCGTTTCTGCACAACGGTTCGGTGCCGAGCATTTATCAGTTGCTCTCGCCCCAGGATGAACGCGTAACCACCTTCTACAAAGGCACTTTCGAGTACGACCCGAGGCACCTGGGCTATCGCACCGAGGCCTTCACCAATGGATTTTTATTCGACACGCGCATCACCGGCAATCACAACAGTGGCCACGAGTTCCGTGCTGGCAAGCGTGGCAATGGCGTTATCGGCCGCTGGCTGCGTCCGGAGGAACGCTGGGCGTTGCTGGAGTACTTGAAAGTATTGGGCGGCCCGTTGGAGGCGCAATTGCCATGAGTAGACTCTGGATGCGTTTTGGCGCCTTTCTCGGCAAAACCCTGCTGTGGTCGCTGGGCCTTGGATTACTCGGCTGGGCGCTGGGCACGGCGTGGTTTGCCTGGCAGCACAGCGGCCCGGTTTCGGCAGAAGAACTGATTCCGGATGGCGAATCAGCGATGACCCAAGACATCATCCAGACGGCCGTGCGCATCGTCGATCAGCACCGGGAAAGCACCCGCTACCTGCGCGACGCCCATGCCAAGGCCCATGGCTGCGTGAAGGCCGAGGTTCAGGTGCTGGCGGATCTGGCGGGCGAACTGCGTCAGGGTGTGTTCAGCCAACCCGGCAAAACCTGGCAAGCGACGATGCGGCTGTCCAACGGCAATGCCTACCCGCAGTTCGACAGCATCCGCGATGCACGAGGCATGGCGATCAAGTTGCTCGATGTGTCCGGTACACAACTGCTGAATGATCAACAGAGTCGTGGTGAACAGGACTTCGTGATGTTCAGCCATCCGAACTTCTTCGTCAGTGATGTCGCCGAGTACCGTCAGAATGTAGCCGCACAGGCTGACGGCAAGAAGCTGATGGCGTTCTTCCCGGGTTGGGACCCACGGACCTGGCAGGTTCGCCATCTGTTTATCGCGCTGGCGACACTGTCACCCGCCCCGAAAAGCCCGACCCAGACGACTTACTTTTCGGTTTCGCCCTACAAATTCGGCGAAGCCAATGCCAAGTTCCGCGTCATGCCCGATCCGGCAAGCTGCCCGACTTACACCCTGCCTGCGCAAAACCAGAAGTTGCCGAACTTCCTGCGCAATGCGCTGAACCAGCAACTGTCGACCGACCGGATGCCGGCCTGCTTCGTCCTGCAGATTCAGCGCCAGGACCCGGCCAAGTACATGCCGATCGAAGACACGAGCATTGAGTGGCAGCAAAGCGATGCCCTGTTCGAGACCGTGGCGCGGATCAACGTACCCGCCCAGGACTTCGATTCGCCTGCGCTGAACGTGCAATGCGATAACCTGTCGTTCAATCCGTGGTTTGGCCTTGAGGCTCATCGCCCCATTGGCGGCATCAACCGGTTGCGCAAAGCCGTATATGAAGCCGTGAGCGACTACCGACACAGCCGCAACGCCGAACATTAAAAAGGCAGAACGAAAAAAAGCGACCCGAAGGTCGCTTTCTCGGTGGAGCCTCGGCAGAAGCCAAACCCCAGACAGCAAAAAGCCCGCATTAAACGGGCTTTCTGTGGTGACCTGGCGTTCAGCATTCCAGGTTACCGAATATGGCGCAGCGGAC
>NZ_LACH01000071.1:33359-33592 GCF_000968015.1 Pseudomonas fluorescens | reverse complement strand
CCAGCTGAGCTAATCACCCTTTACCTTCGTTGCGGGGCGCATTGTGCCACAGATTTTCATAAAGTGTTGATTTAATTGAATAATTCTTCAAAAAAATCTGAAAACCCATAAAACGACGCGACCTGCAGGAACAACTTACAAACTTTTAGACAGAAAAAAACCCGCGTTAAGCGGGCTTTTCCGTGGTGACCTGGCGTTCAGCGTTCCAGATAACCGAATATGGCGCAGCGGAC
>NZ_LACH01000071.1:16681-33273 GCF_000968015.1 Pseudomonas fluorescens | reverse complement strand
CCAGCTGAGCTAATCACCCTTCACTTTCGGTGTGGCGCGCATTCTACGGAGCGACCACATCTCTGGCAAGCACTTTTTTAATTAATTTTTTGAGGCCTTCCAAAGGCTTAGAGAAGGGTTGGCCTATGGCGCTGCGAAGAGAATAATGCCCCCCTTTGTATAAAGGAGAGACTCGCCCCATGTGGTTCAAAAACCTGCTTATCTATCGCCTGACCCAAGATCTGCCTTTTGATGCCGAGGCGTTGGAAACTGCACTGGCCACCAAACTGGCGCGTCCATGTGCAAGCCAGGAGTTGACCACCTACGGTTTCGTCGCGCCATTCGGCAAGGGCGAAGATGCTCCGCTGGCGCACATCAGTGGCGACTTCCTGCTGATCGCCGCCCGTAAAGAAGAACGCATTCTGCCGGGCAGCGTCGTGCGTGACGCGGTGAAGGAAAAGGTCGAAGAGATCGAAGCCGAACAAATGCGCAAGGTCTACAAAAAGGAACGCGATCAGATCAAGGATGAAATCATCCAGGCTTTCCTGCCGCGCGCCTTTATTCGTCGTTCGTCGACTTTCGCTGCCATCGCACCGAAACAGGGCCTGATCCTGGTCAACTCGGCCAGCCCGAAACGTGCCGAAGACTTGTTGTCCACCCTGCGTGAAGTCATCGGCACGCTGCCGGTACGTCCGCTGACCGTGAAGATGTCCCCTACCGCGACCATGACTGAGTGGGTCACCACTCAGAAAGCCGCGGACGATTTCTTCGTGCTGGACGAGTGCGAGCTGCGTGATACCCACGAAGACGGCGGCATCGTGCGCTGCAAGCGCCAGGACCTGACCAGCGAAGAAATCCAGCTGCACCTGAGCACCGGCAAAGTGGTCACTCAGCTGTCGCTGGCCTGGCAAGACAAGCTGTCTTTCGTGCTTGACGACAAGATGGTGGTCAAGCGCCTGAAGTTCGAAGACCTGCTGCAAGACCAGGCGGAACAGGACGGTGGCGAAGAAGCCCTCGGCCAACTGGACGCCAGCTTCACCCTGATGATGCTGACCTTCGGTGACTTCCTGCCGGCGCTGGTTGAAGCGCTGGGCGGCGAAGAGACTCCGCAGGGGATCTAAAAGCTTGTGATCTCAAACTGTGGGAGCGAGCCTGCTCGCGAAGGCGTCATGTCAGTCAGCATCATTGTTGAATGACAGGCCGCTTTCGCGAGCAGGCTCGCTCCCACATTGGTTTTATGGTGCTACTCAAGAATAAGGATCAGGCCATGCGCGCACTGGCTGCATTGAGTCGTTTTGTCGGCAACACCTTCGCTTACTGGGTACTGATTTTCGCCATCGTGGCGTTCCTGCAACCAACCTGGTTCATCGGCCTGAAAGGCGCGATCGTGCCGCTGTTGGGCCTGGTGATGTTCGGCATGGGCCTGACCCTCAAACTCGAAGACTTCGCCGAAGTCGCTCGCCATCCATGGCGCGTGGCCCTGGGCGTGGTTGCGCATTTCGTGATCATGCCCGGTGTGGCGTGGTTGCTTTGCCAGGCTTTCCACTTGCCGCCAGAGATCGCTGTCGGCGTCATCCTGGTCGGCTGCTGCCCAAGTGGCACCTCGTCGAATGTGATGACCTGGCTGGCCCGCGGCGATCTGGCGCTGTCGGTGGCCATCGCCGCTGTCACCACCCTCCTCGCCCCGCTACTGACCCCGGCTCTGATCTGGTTGCTGGCCTCAGCCTGGTTGCCGGTTTCGTTCATGGAGTTGTTCTGGTCGATCCTGCAAGTGGTGCTGTTGCCGATCGTGCTTGGCGTGGTTGCCCAGCGCCTGCTGGGTGATCGGGTTCGTCACGCGGTGGAAGTACTGCCGCTGATCTCGGTGGTGAGCATCGTCATTATCGTCACAGCCGTGGTGGCTGCCAGCCAGGCGAAGATCGCCGAATCCGGCCTGCTGATCATGGCGGTAGTGATGCTGCACAACAGCTTCGGCTATCTGCTGGGTTACTTCACCGGGAAGCTGTTCAAGTTGCCACTGGCCCAGCGTAAATCCCTGGCGCTGGAAGTCGGCATGCAGAACTCCGGGTTGGGTGCAGCCCTGGCCAGTGCGCACTTCTCGCCGCTGGCGGCGGTGCCGAGTGCGTTGTTCAGTGTCTGGCACAACATCTCCGGGGCGCTGCTCTCGACCTATTTCCGCCGGATGAGCGAGAAAGAAGATCGTGAGGTGGCGGCTCAACAGGCCACCGACTGATCCGCAAACTTGATCCCCGGGTTAATGATGGGCACTCTATTGCAAAACGCGAGGACGACCTCGCGGCTCGATCGAGTCATTAATCTGGGGACGACCCCGTCAATCGATGGAGGTCTCTCATGTCCTGGATCATTCTGTTTTTCGCCGGCCTGTTCGAAGTTGGCTGGGCCGTCGGCCTGAAATACACCGATGGCTTCAGCCGCCCTCTCCCCACCGCATTGACCGTTGCCGCCATGGCCATCAGCCTTGGCTTGCTGGGCCTTGCCATGAAGGAATTGCCGCTGGGCACGGCCTACGCGATCTGGACGGGGGTCGGTGCGGTCGGGACGGTAATTGCCGGGATCATTCTGTTCGGTGAATCCATGGCGCTGTTCAGGCTCGCCAGTGTGGCGCTGATCATTTCCGGGCTGGTCGGACTGAAGATCAGCGCCTGACTGATTGCTGCCATAACGAAAAAGCCCGCCCCCCCTTTCGATACAGACAGGGGAGCGGGCTTTTTCAATGGCGCGTATTAAACGATCAGCTCTCGGCCAGCTCCATGCGCCCACGCGCGACAGGAGCCTTTCCCGCCTGCTCAAGTTGCATGCAGCGCTCCAGGAACAGGAACATATAGTCGTAGCTTTTGCACACCGCCTGACGCAATTCCGCTTGCAGGGATTTGCTTGGGTTCATGCCCGCCAGCGTGCAGATGATTTCCAGGGCTTCCCACGGATGGGCATCGTCGTACTGGGCATGCATTTTTAACCACTTCATGGCCCGCTTGCGATCTTCCTCGGGGAATGATGCCGCGTAGACGCCACTGGAACAGACCAGCGCCGACCACTCGCCGGTCGCACCTTCAATGGCGTAGTTGGTGGCGGCAATGGCAACGATCAGCGAATCCGCCGAACTGGTGTGCCAGCACCAGTGGCTCAAGGCGTGAAGTTCAGGGGCAACCTTTTGCGCTTGCAAATCTTCCAGGCTGACACCGTGAGCACGGCTCCAGTGCACCCAGTAATCGGCATGGTTCAACTCGACGCGTATGTTACGCATCAGCCAGCGACGCGCCATGTCTTCACCTGGATGGCGGGCAAAGCGAGTCTTGGTCAGGTTCTGTGCCATATATAACGCGAACTGTTCGACTACCGGCCAGCCACCAATCAGGTACTGACGCATGGTCTTTGCACTGAGTTTGTTATCACGCAGACGCTTATACAGTTCGTGTTCGACAACCCGGCGTTTGCTCTCGCTGCAATCCTGGATCAGGCGTTGAGCCCAGGCGGGATAACTTGCAGCTTCCATGAGTGGTCCGGTTCGGTTGAATGTGTCGATCACTGTCGAGCTCCTTTTGATTGTGATTATAAGGATCAGCAAGAGATTTCAACGGAACGTGCCAGGCGCCTTGACTAACAAAGGCTGAGGCCTGGCTGGACGACTTTGTAAACTGTCGCAGGTAAACAAATGCGGGCGTTCAATAACATACCCTTGAGCGTAATCCACCCCGATCTCCAGCAATGCCTGCTCGATCTGGGGTGTTTCAACAAACTCGGCAATCGTACGCTTACCCATTACATGACCGATGTGATTGATCACTTCGACCATTGCGCGGTTAATCGGGTCGTCCAGCATATCCTTTACGAAACTCCCGTCGATCTTCAGGAAGTCTACAGGTAAATGTTTCAAGTACGCGAATGAGGACATTCCGGCGCAAAAGTCATCCAGTGAAAAGTGGCAACCTAAACCTTTGAGTTCATTAATAAATTTGATTGCACTTCCGAGATTGGAAATAGCACTGGTTTCAGTGATTTCAAAACAAATCATTTCAGGCGGTATGGAGTAAGTAACAAACTGTTCACGCAGGAAGTGCAGAAACGCCTCATCTCCGATAGTTGTGCCTGACAGATTAATCGCACACATGGCCAATGGGCCTTTGCGCTGTTCGGCTATGCATTGGGCAATAATTTCGAAAACGTTCTGTACAACCCAGCGGTCAAGGGACGTCATCAGACCATAACGCTCGGCAGCCGGAATAAAACTGTCGGGCAAAATCATGCGTCCGGCTTCATCGTGCAGGCGCAACAGAATTTCGATATGTCCACCGCCCCTCTCGACATGACCAAGGGGGACGATTTCCTGTGCATATAGACAGAAGCGGTCTTCTTCCAGCGCCATGTGCAAGCGCTGCACCCAAGCCATCTCGCCGAAGCGCAGGGACAGTTCCGAATCGTCGGCATGATAGACCTGAACCCGGTTGCGGCCCTTTTCCTTGGCCATGTAGCAGGCCATGTCGGCAGCGCGTAGCGAGGCTTCGAGAGTGGTCGGATTCTGAGCGACGTGTACCAGCCCGATGCTCACAGTGGTCACGAATGGTCGACCTTTCCAGACGAAGTGCAGGTTCTGCACGGTCTGACGCAGGCTTTCGGCGATTTTCTCGGCGGCTTCCGGGGCGCAGTTCTGCAGCAGGATGCCAAACTCGTCGCCACCCAGTCGGGCCAGGGTATCGCCTTCGCGCAAACCGGATTGCAACAACGCACAGATATGCCGCAGCAACTCGTCACCCGCCGCATGGCCGCAGGTATCGTTGACCAGTTTGAACTGATCCAGATCGAGGAACATTAGCGCATGGCGCCCCGACTGCCGTGTCAGATTGTGCAACGCCTGTTCCAGGCGATATTCGAACTCGCGGCGATTGGCGAGCCCGGTCAAGGCGTCATGGGTCGCCTGCCAGGACAGATTGGCAATGTATTGCCGCTCCTGGGTCATGTCATGCAGCACCAGCACCGTGCCGCTGACTTTGCCGGCGTTGCGGATCGGCGCACCGACCAGGGTGACCGAAACCGTGCTGCCATCCAGACGCTGGATCAGTTTTGAGTGTTCGCTGCCACCACTGAGCTGGCCGCTCAAAATGTGCTCGATCAGTGTGCCATCGGCCTGAGCGTTCTCGTCCAGCAGATTGAACAGCGCCGCCAGCGGCAAACCCGTCGCCTGCTCGGCCTTCCAGTGGGTCAGCGCCTCGGCGGCCGGGTTCATGTAGGCGATCGCGCCGTCGACATTCGTGGTGATCACGCCATCGCCAATCGATTGAAGGGTGATCTGCGCCCGGTCCTTCTCCAACTGCAGGGCCTCGGCGAACGCATGGCGCTGCTTGAGCAGTTTGTGAGTACGCATCAATGCTAATGCAATCAAGCCCAGGGCGGTGGCGAGGTTGATCACCAGCAGCAGCCGCAGGATCACCCGTGAACCTTCGCCCAATGCATCGCTAAAGGCTTTCGCCGCCGGTGTCACACCCTCGTTGATGGCGAATATCTGGTCTTTCCAGCGCTTGATGTCAGCCTCGGCGGCCTGATTGCCAGGAATGTGCTGATGCATTTCCTTCGCAACGTCATCGAGTTGCACCAGGTACGCGTCACCTACAGTCCAAAGATCGATGGCTTTTTCGAGGTAGCTGAAGTGCCGGAAATTGAGGTACAGCCAGATCACACTGGAGACGTCACCCGGGTGGTTACCGCCCTTGAGGATCGCCACCCGTGCCGCTTCGATATTCGGTGGCCGATGATCCAGCGCCACACGTAACTCGTGGCCCCCCTGCGGTACGGCAATGGCGTTCTGGTATTTGAGGAAAATGGTCTCGTCGCGGTTGTCGGCGTAGAGATTGAGGTAATAGATGGCGTCTTTTTGGCCTTTGGACCACAGGCTTTCACCGGCAACGTAGCCGCGAACCGCCGACAGAACATACAGGCTGACACCGCCCAGCAAGGCTTGAAATAACACGACGGCAATAAATGGCCAGACGATGCCTAACAACCGGGGCGTTCCGAGAGTCCGCGCTTGATTCATGAGGTCCCTATTTAGCACTGCCAGATCATCATCCACCGTGATCGCTACAGCTAGACTAGGGTGCGTTCCCGGTTCCGGCAAGCAGAGGATCGGCCTCAATGCCGTACACGTGCGCCCCCCTATAGATATATACCGCCAATGCCGGTTTCGAGATCTATTTACTAGGCACTTCGGGCTCCCCTATCCATTGCGGGAGTCCTTTCAAAGGAGTGCGACATGACAGAGACCTCTTTACCTTCACCTGATCAGCCTCCCCTGTCTCCGGCGAGCGAAGAATTTCGCGCCAGACAGGCTCTTGGACTCGACGACGGCCCGGATATCGAAGACTTGGGCCTGCGCCCCACTGCCCAGGATCGAAGACGGTTCAAGACTTTTCAGCGCGCGACCCCCGACCTCGCGCAACACATGACCATCGATACTTACAAGTCAAAACGCATCAATGTTCAAATCACCGACATCGTGAAGGCTTTCCTGAACGGCAAGCGTTCGTTAATCGGTCATCTCGGCGCCTCTGTACTGGCTTCGGCATCCATGGATCACCTGCGCGCAACGCCATCTGTATTCCTCCAGCAAATGCTGAACACGGTTGAAACACAAGACCTGGTCGACAGGCTACTCAAGGCGCTCAAGTGGTATGGCGCAGGCTCTGGCGAGCAGACTTCGAGGTCCGTACGCCATCAACTGGCTTGCAAAGCCATATGCCTTTACTTCCAAGCCCCGTCAGCCGATGAGCCGCAGGAACTCGCCGGATTCCGCTGGCAAGACCCGGCTCACTGGGGCAAAAGCTACCAGACCCTGCGCAGCGACTTTGAACAGCACTTGCTGCGCACAAAACGGGTCGCTGATACAAAAGAAGCGACCTTTCTCGCTCGGGTTTTCGAGACCCGCCTCTCAAAGGACTTCGCTGTGCGCGATATCCCGCCCGACCTTCCTTACAAAAGCTCGGTGGTGTGGGTGAACTTCATGCACGGTGTACTGCTGGCAGATGAACTCGGCGTTGATCGATTGCAACCGCTGTCCTTTCAACAACTCGTCGACTTGCCCCTGACCCGGAGCGCCGACGCCTCCTCCGAACAACTTGAGAAGATTGCGCGACTGAGGATGGGGCCAGCACTGGAATGGGCGGTGTGCAGCGGCATCATTCAATCGCGAACGGAATCCGATTACGACGAGGACGATACGAAGCGGGCGATGGCCGCTCTGGAAAGCCACAGCGAGAGCCTGAACAACGCTGTCATGACACTCGATTTGCCGCCCCCTGAAAGACTGAAGATGGCCAAACGGGTAAAGGATGATCTGTTTGGCGATGCAATGTTCGAATCGGACGGGCGCAAGTTGCTGCGTGATGAGCCACCGAGCAGCTTGGGGTCCAGAGACATGCCCTCATTGAAGCTGCCGGGCGCTGCATTCCTCGATGTCTATGCCGACGGCCAATTGGATGACGGAAGAAAATGGTTTGTAACCCAGTCGGATGGGAAAACACGAACCCGTCACTGGATCAGGATCGACGACAAGCGAACCCTGCAAGATGAGGAATTTCGCAAGGATCATAGGGGGATCGAAAGGCGTGTGTTTACCAGATACGAGGGCAAGACGCTGCCTGATATCAACGCGCAGTTTGAAACAGACTTCACAAACTACCTCTCGAAAATCAGGACGGCCTACCAGCCCCTGATCGCCAGTCTACTGACCTCGCTGCCGCTGGCCGACCGCCATGCCCTTGAACGGGGTGACGTCCGCGTGCTGGGCCTGCGCCTGGAAAACACACTCATCCAATTAAAGGGAGACATCCGCCCAAGAAAAGGTTTCGTTCTACAGGTGACCCACAATCATGAAATCACCTATTACGAACTGATCCCGAGTGCTGGCGTCATTCGTCGCCGACACCACTTGAGGTTTTCAACTGTCGAAGGGGTCCGCACCACGTTCCCCTTGCACGCCTCAATCCCTGGACAAACCTATACGGCTGAATTCAGCACTTCTCTACTTCTCGATTGGTCAGCGCACCTGAATGGCAAGCAGCCTGCTGACAAGGCCTACTGCATAGCGATCCTCGGCGTGGTAGGTGACGTGCCAGCATCTGTATTGCCAAGCGCAGCCATTAGCCATAGAGAAGGAACGGCGGGGGTATCCCCCCGTTTGAATGCAGTGGCCCACTACATTGCAACGAACTTTCTGTACGTAGATGAACGGCAGTTGCATACCCAGGCCCGCGGCATGACGGCATTCGATACCATCAGGGCCAGAAACGAACAACGGCGGGATACGTTCGTAGAGTTGGCCAAAGGATTTGTGCCCTTCTGGGGCAGTATTGAGGACCTTTTGTCGGGCAAAACTGACCGGATACTCATGGGCGTGATCGGACTCGTATTGGACCTGGCTTCATTCATCAGTCCTGTCGGGAAATTCATGTCGGGTTCGATTCGTTTGATCAGGGCCGGGGCCACGGCCTCGCGCATGACCGTCAAAGCAAGTCTGCCCTCCTTTTCAACGTTGACCCGAAAACTGCTGACCGCTTCGCTGAAAAACCTGAACCCGCTGGACGGGGTTCCGACACTGATCAAGTCAATCGGAACCGGTGCGGGGAAAGGACTGTACATGTCGGGCCGCCTTGGTGTTAGCGGGTTCAAAAAACTGACAGGACACGCCGACAGCTACCGACTGCTCCACAACCTGCCCCAGGCAACCGATCCGGGGCGCTGGAAACCGCTGACAAACAGCGATCGACTGGCAACGGTCAACGGCGTCGATAATGTACTTGTGCGCAATACCAGCCCGTCGGACCTGACCCGATTCCACCCCGTCGACCCGGTGACGTCCTTGCCCTATGGTCCGCGCCTGCACAATCACAGCGACAACCTCATACAGGGCCGGTCAACCTTCAACACGTTACCGCCTACCGAATCGCACGCCCTGGTAGAACTCCCGGAATACGCCCATATCCGTGAAGTACTTGAGGTCGATGGTCGAACCACACTGCTCGTTGATGACATTCCCTATCGTCTGGACGGCAACCAACTGCGCCGCGCCGACTTGATTGATGATCAGGCGATGTTCAAATCCTTGCCTTGCCGAGTACGCCGTAACTCGGGTGCCGATGTATGCACGACCACATTCGTCACCCGTGATCCGGCACCGACGCCGGCCATTGGCAGTTTCGACGAAAACAAAGGCTGGGCGCCATGGTTCGGAGACAGTATCTATACGCCGGCCACCGCGGATCGGGCGATGTTGCTTAAAACCCTGAAGAATAAAAGCCGGCTCCCGGCCACGATGGAGTTCCAAAAAGGGATTTATGGAAGGATCAAGGTGAGTATTCCCTATGGGAACCAGAATCAATTTGACTCGTTCCAGGCCGGTGCCATCATCATCCCGGCGATAGACGATTCGAAGCACTATGTGTTTACCCGGCTGGATGGCGGAACTTTTTACGTCGCCGAACTGGCACAAGGTCAAAGCATTAGAGACACGCTGAATTTCAAGAAAGCTTCCACATTGCCGGAAGATCTCAAAGCAGAATTGCTGACTGTCTACACCGGATCGTTGAATGCCAACAATATTGCAAGGATTCACGGCACGGAAGCGGTGGAACGTGCGTTGAAAACAATGGAAGAAGTTGCCATTCCGATTGGCGGCCACGTGAACCCGCCCGATACGCTCAAGCTACTCAAGGTCGATACCAGTCCAGGCGAAGCGGTGCTGTTCGATCACTCGACCCGAATGATTGTCACGCAACTGCCGAAAGGTGCGACAAGCTGGTCGCGCAGCAAGGTCGCATCAGAAGCCTTCCGTCAAAGAACAGTGGAGATTTTCGATACATTGTTCGATGAGCCGAGCATCGTGCTGAAGAATACCGACAGTGCATTAAGGATCGACAGCACGATGAAAAAGCTTCACAACCTTACCCCTCGTCACCAGCGCCCGCTCAATGCTAGAAACATCGCCTATGCCGAAGTAGTCACCGCCACCGGGAAGCGGGAGGTTTATGTAAGTGTTTCGGGAGCGCAAGGGGCGACTGGACATCTGCCTTTGTTCAAACAAAATCTTGGCGCAGATCAGGTCAAGGTAGGCGAAACGACCTACTTCAATGTTGATATGAACGAAGTTTTTCCCAGCACATCACTCCGTGTGTCTGATGAAGGCAAATTACTCGCTGTGCCAGCGACAATAAAAGATATTGAAAGCTATAGCCCGACACTGACTCGCAAGCCCACGTCACTGGACAGCGAAAGCAAGTTGATCAGCGTAATTCGCGAAAAATACCCCGATCCCGGATCGATAGAAACGGTTAACGTCGCCACCACCATGCCTCCCTGCGAATCCTGTTCGGTTGTTATCAAGGAATTCGGTTTCGACGGCGGTGAAAATGCGCTGAACGTCCTGTGGCACTGATCTAATGTTGCTGCAAATGCCCATAAAGCTTGGCGTACAACCCACCATCGGCAATCAATTGCTGATGGTCGCCATCCTCGGCAATCTGCCCGCCGTCGAACACCAGCACCCGGTCGGCCTGCTTCACCGCGGACAACCGGTGCGCAATGATCAGCGTGGTGCGGTTGCTCAGGAACCGCGCCAACGCCTGGTGCAGGTTGTATTCGGTGGCGGCATCCAGCGCTGAGGTGGCTTCGTCGAGGATCACCACTTTGGGCTCGGCCAACACCATCCGCGCAATCGCCAGGCGCTGGCGCTGCCCGCCGGACAAGCGCACGCCGGAACGTCCGACAATGCTGTCCAGGCCGTTGGGCAATTCACGCACCGTGTGGTGCAACTGAGCAATCTCCAACGCCAGCCAGCAGGCTTCGTCGCTGCGTTCGCGGCCCATGGTCAGGTTGGCGCGGATGGTGTCGTTGAACAGCGCCGGGTGTTGCAGGACCACGGCGACATTTTCCCGAACGGTTTCCAGGCCGATCTCTTGCTGGGTCGAGCCGCCGAAGCGAATCGTCCCGGCGAGCGGCGCGTACAGGCCCAACAGCAACTGCACCAAGGTACTTTTACCACCACCGCTGGCGCCGACAATCGCGACTTTTTCGCCGGGGGCGATCGACAGGTTCATCTGGTTCAGCACCAGCTCGTCACCGTAACCGAAACTCAATCCCTGGACTTCGATGCCAACGGTTTCGCGACCGTTGAACGGGTCGACACCGCCCGGGTATTCAGGCTCATCGGCCCGGGCCAGCAACTCGTTGATCCGCGACAGCGCGCCGCCGGCCGCGTAATAGGCGTACTGCAGATTCAGCAACTGTTCCACCGGACCGATCATGAACCACAGGTAGCTGAACACCGCGAGCATCTGGCCGATGGACAGGTCGGAAAGCAGCACGGTGAGCATCGCCGCCGCACGAAAAATATCGATGCCAAACTGGAACAACAAGCCGCTGGCACGGTTCGAGGCATCGGTTTTCCACTGAGAGTTCACCGCGTAATCGCGCACTTCCCGGGCGCGTTGACCCAGGCGTCCAAGGAAAAATCCCTGACGGTTGCCGGCGCGTACTTCCTGAATGGAGTCGAGGGTTTCGGTCAGCGCCTGGGTAAAGCGCGAGGTGCTGTCGTTCTCGAGTTTCTTCAGGTGCTTGACCCGTTTGCCCAACTGCACCGTGGCATAGATCACCAACGGGTTGAACAGCAGGATCAGCAACGCCAGCTTCCAGTGCATCCACATCAGGATGGAGGCGGTGCCGACCAGGGTCAGCATGGCCACAAGGAAACGACTGAGGGTTTCGCCAACGAATTTGTCCAGCGTGTCCAGGTCGGTCACCAGGTGGGTGGTGACCGTGCCGCTGCCCAGGCTTTCGTATTCACCCAGCGAAATGCGCTTGAGCCGTTCAATCAGTCGCACGCGAATGCGGTACACGATGTCCTTGGCCAGCGCCGCAAACAACCGCGCCTGCACCACGTTGAACAGCAATGCAGCGCAACGCAGTCCCAGCGTCACCAGCAGCATCAGGCCGATGTAACCCGCAGCTTTCTGCCAGTTTTCGGGCAGCGCGTGATTCATGATCTTCAGCGCGGCGTCGCCGTGGCCCAGTAGTACTTCGTCCACCAGCAACGGCAGGAGCAAGGGAATTGGCACGCTACACAGGGTTGCCAGCACCGCCACGCCGTTGGCGATCCACAGGGATTTTTTGTGATGCAGCGCCAGGCGACGGATTTCTGCCCAGCTCAGACGGTCGACACGCGAAGCAGGTGGTGCGTCGTCGGGCAGATCATGCACAGGCAGCGCGCTCCAGCCAGCGGCCGAGCAACGGAGACAATACGCTGAGGGGCTGATAGCCATTGGTCAACAGCGCCAATTGACCATCCCGCTCAGCCAGTAAGGTAGGGAAACCGGCAATGCCCAGGTCCTGGACCCAGGTGAAATCGGCCGCCGTCGCGGCGTGCTGATCGGCACGGTCGAACGCGGCGGCGAATTCGATGCGCGGCAGACCGGCCTGTTCCGCCAGCTCCACCAGAACGCTGGCATGCGTTACATCGCGACCTTCGGCGTAAAACGCGTGCTGAATCAGCCCGAGCAGTTTCCACGCGCAATCCGGCGCCAGGCTGCGCGCGGTCACCAGCGCCCGACAGGCAGGTTCGGTGTCGTAGACAAACCCGTCGGGCAACGCGCCTTCCAGCTTGAACGGTTGACCCGTGGCCTCGGTGACCGCCTGCCAATGCTCAAGGATGTAGCGCCGGGTGGTCGGCTCCAGCGCGGAGCCGCTGCCGGTGCGCAAACCGCCCACCACCAGGTGCACGTCCACCCCCGCTGCTTGCGCCTGCTCGACCAGCGCGTTGGCCACCGGCGCGAAGCCCCAGCACCAGGAACACATCGGGTCCATCACATAGAGCAGGCGTTGCACGGACATGGTTCAAGCCTCGGAAGGGGTTTGCTTGTAGTTGTAGCCGATCGGGTGAGGCAGGTTGCGAGCCTTGGCCAGTTCGATCTGCTTTTGCCGGTCGATGGCACTGCGACGGGTCTTCTCGCTCAGTTTATCCCAGCAATGCGGGCAACTGATGCCGGCCACGTAGTGCTCGGATGCGCGGTCTTCGACGCTGATCGGTGTCCGACAGGCATGACATTGATCGTAGTCGCCTTCGCTGAGGTCGTGGCGCACGGTCACGCGGTTATCGAACACGAAGCAGTCGCCCTGCCATTTGGTTTCTTCCTGCGGCACCTCTTCGAGGTACTTCAGAATGCCGCCCTTGAGGTGATAGACCTCGTCGAAGCCCTGGCTGAGCATATAGCTCGACGCCTTTTCACAACGAATGCCGCCGGTGCAGAACATCGCGACTTTCTTGTGCACGGCCGGGTCGAAATTGGCTTTGATGTAGTCGGGGAACTCGCGAAAACTGGTGGTCTTCGGGTCGATGGCGCCTTCGAAGGTGCCGATCGAGACTTCGTAGTCGTTGCGGGTGTCGATCAACAGCACTTGCGGATCGCTGATCAACGCGTTCCAGTTCTCTGGATCGACGTAGGTGCCGACCTTTTTGTTCGGGTCCACGCCTTCGACGCCGAGGGTGACGATTTCTTTCTTGAGTTTGACTTTGGTGCGATAGAACGGCTGGTCGTCGCAGTACGACTCTTTGTGGTCGATGTCGTCCATGCGCGGGTCGTTCTTGAGCCAGGCCATCAGCCCGTCAATGCCTTCGCGACTGCCGGACACGGTGCCGTTGATGCCTTCTTCGGCGATCAGCAGCGTGCCTTTGATGCCGTTGTCGACCATCGCTTGCAGCAGTGGCTCGCGCAGGGCGACGTAATCTTCCAGGGTGACGAACTTATACAGTGCCGCCACGACAATCTGTTGTGTCATGGGTGATTCTCCAGGTGGCTACCCTCGTAAGGGGTGAACCGGATGCGAAAAAAAACGCGCCGGGTGAGCGGCGCGTTGCGGATTCTAGCAAAAACGGTGTGGTTTTAGGACTGCGATCTGCAGGCTTGGCACAAACCAATGTGGTGAGGGGATTTATCCCCGTTCGGCTGCGAAGCAGTCGTAATACGGGCAGCTCGGTTTGCCTGACACACCGCAGTGAGGCTGATATTTTCAGGGCCGCTTCGCAGCCCAACGGGGCGGTGCGACGTTTCGCTAAATCCCCTCGCCACAACAGCCCTCATCCATCACATCAATGCTTGCTGCCGCCAGCACAGGTCGGCGAGGCCGGAGCCGCGTCGATCTGTGCCCATTCCTCTGGCGTGTAGGTATGCAGCGCCAACGCATGGAACTCGCCCATCAGCTCGCCAAGCGTGCCGTAGACTTTCTGGTGACGCTTGACGCGGTTGAGCCCTTCGAACTGCTGGCTGACCACCACGGCCTTGAAGTGGGTCTGCAACCCACGGCTGTGCATGTGGCTTTCATCCAGCACTTGCAGATGCTGCGGCTGCAACAGGCCCAGCGTCGATTCGATGCGTTGTTGCATGGTCATACCGAACTCCGCTTAAGGCTTTTTCTTGGCTGGAGCGGCGGCGCCTTTAGGCTCCAGCTCGGCCGTCATGTCAGCCAGCAGTTTGTTGACCACAGGCACGGCGCTTTCCAGCTTGGCTTGAGTCATCTGGGCCGATTGCTGAGTCAGCTGCGGCATTTTTTCCAGGACTTTCTTGCCCAGTGGCGACTGGTAGAACGCGACCAGGTCTTTCAGCTCGGATTCGCTGAAGTTGGTGGTGTAGAGCTTGACCATGTCCGGCTTCAGCTTGTTCCAGCCAATGGCTTGGTCCAGCGCGGCGTTGGCTTTGGCCTGGTAGGTTTCCAGCAAGGCCTTTTTCGATTCAGGAGCTTTGGTTTGTACAAAGCGCTGAGCGAACATTTGCTGCACTTGCATGTACACCGGAGTGCCCAATTTGTCAGCGTGCGCCAGGGTCAGGAAAGCTTCGGCACTGGCGTTGTGGCTGGCGGTATCGGCAAAAACAGGGCCGCTGGCGCAAACCAGTGCAACCGCGGTACAGATGGCACGAAGACGAGTCATCGAGTTTCCTTTTCTAGCAGGCGAGGTAAAACCCCAAGGGCGTCCATTCTGCGCCTAAAAAAGTGTGTCGCTCAACCCCAAGCCTTGTCGGGACTGATTTAGAGGGGTTGAACGGTCAAATTCCAGACTGATGGAACCACGACCTGCGATCACGGCCTAAACTGCGCTATCAGACCTACAGGAGTGTGCATGATGAGCCGTATCGAAACCGACAGCCTTGGCCAGGTGGAAGTCCCGGATGAAGCCTACTGGGGCGCTCAGACGCAACGCTCGCTGATTAACTTCGCGATTGGCAACGAACGCATGCCGCTGGCGGTGCTGCACGCCCTGGCACTGATCAAGAAAGCCGCGGCGCGGGTCAATGACCGCAACGGTGACCTGCCCGCCGACATCGCTCGCCTGATCGAACAGGCCGCCGACGAAGTACTCGACGGCAGTCACGACGACCAGTTCCCGCTGGTGGTCTGGCAGACCGGCAGCGGCACCCAGAGCAACATGAACGTGAACGAAGTGATCGCCGGACGCGCCAACGAACTGGCCGGTAATCCTCGCGGCGGCAAGTCGCCGGTCCACCCTAACGATCACGTCAATCGCTCCCAGAGTTCCAACGACTGTTTCCCGACGGCCATGCACATCGCGGCTGCCCAGGCAGTGCAACAGCAACTGCTGCCAGCGATCAACGAACTGTCGGGCGGATTGGCCGAGCTGTCCGCGCGGCATATGAAGCTGGTCAAGACCGGTCGCACCCACATGATGGACGCGACGCCGATTACCTTCGGTCAGGAACTGTCGGCGTTCATCGCGCAGCTGGATTACGCCGAACGGGCAATCCGCAGCGCGCTGCCGGCCGTCTGTGAACTGGCCCAGGGCGGCACCGCGGTCGGCACCGGGCTGAATTCGCCCCACGGTTTTGGCGAAGCCATCGCTGCCGAGCTGGCCGCGCTCTCCGGCTTGCCGTTCGTCACTGCCCCCAACAAATTTGCCGCCCTGGCAGGCCATGAGCCGCTGACCACGCTGTCCGGCGCGCTGAAAACCCTCGCCGTGACCCTGATGAAAATCGCCAACGACCTGCGCCTGCTGGGCTCCGGGCCGCGCGCAGGCTTCGCCGAAGTGAAACTGCCGGCCAACGAGCCGGGCAGCTCGATCATGCCGGGCAAGGTCAATCCAACTCAGTGTGAAGCCCTGTCGATGCTGGCGTGTCAGGTCTTGGGCAACGACGTCGCCATCGGGTTTGCCGCGAGTCAGGGGCACCTGCAACTGAACGTGTTCAAACCGGTGATCATCCACAACCTGCTGCAATCGATCCGCCTGCTCGGCGATGGCTGCAGTAACTTTCAGCAGCACTGCATCGCCGGTCTGGAACCGGACGCAGAGAAAATGGCTGAACATCTGGAGCGTGGGTTGATGCTGGTGACAGCGCTGAATCCGCACATTGGTTATGACAAATCGGCGGAGATCGCCAAAAAGGCTTACGCCGAAGGGCTGACCTTGCGTGAGGCGGCGTTGCAACTTGGGTATCTGACGGATGAAGAGTTTGATGCGTGGGTAAGGCCGGAGAATATGCTTGAGGCTGGCGCCAAGGGCTGAGTTTTGTAGCGCCTGACAGTCAGCCATCGCGGGCAAGCCACGC
>NZ_LACH01000071.1:0-16645 GCF_000968015.1 Pseudomonas fluorescens | reverse complement strand
GAGCGTGGCTTGCCCGCGATGAACGATGACGCGGTCTAACCTGCCGCCATCCGAACCTTCCGAGCCCTGAGCCCGGCAATCAACGAAGGCCCCAACGCCACCAGCGCCGACCCCAGCACCACCAGCACCGCCCCGCCATACCCCAGACCATTGATCGTCTCGGCCTGCACAAACTCCGGCCACAACCACGCCGCCACGGCCACCGCCACAAATGTCACCAACGGCGTAATCGCCAGCGTCGCACTGACCCGCGATGCCTCCCAATGCGCCAGAGCCTCGGCAAACGCGCCATAGGCAATCAGCGTATTCATGCAGCACGCCAGCAGCAGCCAGCCTTGCAGCGGACTCAGTTGCAACGCTTCCAGCGGATGCACCCACGGCGTCAGCAACATCGCGCAGAACAGGTAGATCACCATCATCACCTGCAGTGAATTCCACACCGTGAGCAATTGCTTCTGGCCCAAGGCGTAAAACGTCCAGACCGTGGACGCCAACAACACCAAAAGCACCCCGGCGGTGTAATCGGTCAGCGAGGTCAGCAACTCGGCCAGCCGCTGATTGAAAAACAGGGCAAAGCCGATCAACAGCACCAGCAGGCCAATCCCCTGCCCCACGCTGAACCGTTCCTTGAACACAAACAGACTGGCGATCAGCAACATGATCGGGCCCATCTGCACCACCAGTTGCGCGGTGCCGGCGCTGAGCAGGTTCAGGCCCATCAGGTACAGCACGTAGTTGCCCACCAGGCCAAGCACCGCCATCAACACCAACCAACCACCACGCGGCCCTAGCACTTTGCGGCTCGGCAGGCGCTTGGTCGCTGCCAGATAAATGAACAGGCATCCGCCGGAGACGATCAGGCGAAACCAGGTCACCGTCACCGGGTCCATCACCAACAGTACTTGCTTGAGTTTGATCGGCAGGATTCCCCACAACAGCGCGGTCACCAAGGCCAGGAACAGACCGTAAACCCAGCGACCCGATGAAATGTGCATTGCGAACCCCGAAGCCAAGTGGCGAGAAAGGTCATTCTAGGCTTAGAGCTGTTCGGCACACAGGGACAGTTGGGCACTGGCCGCGAATGAAACTGTGCAGGTCGCACCATTAAATTGGCGCGATGCCGTCGATCGGTTGGCCAGGCGTTGCAAGTGGTTCATGCATAAGCTCATGGGATTCGCCAACAGGAACATTCCTCAGGAGATCGCCATGTACGGCAAACGCGCCCAGGACAATGCCCCCGCCACGCACTTTCGCTGTGACCGGGTGTGCCGTGTGAATGGGGATTTGTATTTCAGCACCCGGGAAAACACCCTGGAGGGGCCGTTTGAAAACCCGGAGAAATTGGCGCGGGAGGTACAGGCTTACATCGAGCGGATGCTGCTTTTGCGGATGAGCCTGTAGACCGCGGCGCCTAAATCGCGAGCAAGCTCGCTCCCACATTAGATCTATGGCATGCCTCAGATCCCTGTGGGAGCGAGCTTGGTCCGGGCGGCGATCCGACGATAGCGGTTAACCAGGCGACAAAAATCTCCCAGACTTAACGCACCGCTTCAAACAACCCGGTCGCGCCCATCCCGCCACCTACACACATGGTGACGACGCCGTAACGCACGTTACGGCGCTGCAATTCACGCACGAGATGCCCGACCTGACGCGATCCGGTCATGCCGAACGGATGGCCGATGGAAATCGAACCGCCGTTGACGTTGTACTTGTCGTTATCAATCCCCAACCGAATGCGGCTGTACAGGCATTGCGAGGCGAACGCTTCGTTGAGTTCCCACAGATCAATATCGGCAACCCGCAACCCCTTGGCCTTGAGCAACTTCGGCACCGAGAACACCGGGCCGATGCCCATCTCATCCGGCTCGCAACCAGCCACGGTGAAACCACGGAAGAACGCCTTCGGCTTCAACCCCAGTTCCAGTGCTTTTTCCAGGCTCATCACCAGCGTCATCGACGCGCCATCGGACAGCTGCGAAGAGTTGCCGGCCGTGACCGAACCGTCTTCGGCAAACACCGGTTTCAATCCCGCCAGGCTTTCCAGAGTGGTGCCCGGGCGATTGCAGTCATCGTGATCGACGATGCCGTCAAGGATCTGCACCTGACCGGTGGCCTTGTCTTCAACCCGATACTTCACCGCCATCGGCACGATTTCGTCGTCAAACAATCTATCGGCCTGAGCCTGAGCGGTACGTTGCTGACTTTGCAGCGCGTACTGATCCTGTTCTTCGCGACTGACGTTATAACGACGAGCGACGATTTCGGCCGTCTGGCCCATCGGGAAATAGATGCCCGGCACCTGCTCTTTCAGCAGCGGGTTGATCAGATTGTCGGTGTTGATGCTTTTCATGGTCAGGCTGATGGACTCGACGCCACCGGCGACGATGATGTCGCTGCAACCCGAAGCAATCTGGTTGGCAGCGATGGCGATTGCCTGCAAGCCCGACGAGCAAAAACGGTTGAGGGTCATGCCGGCAGTGCCGGTGCCCAGGCGCGACAGCACTGCGATGTTGCGACCGATGTTGAAGCCCTGGCCACCTTCGTTGGAACCGGCACCGACGATGCAGTCCTCGACGCTGGCCGGATCGATGCCCGAGCGCGCCAGCAGCGCATTGACGCAATGGGCCGCCATGTCGTCCGGACGGGTCAGGTTGAACTTGCCGCGAAAGGATTTGGCCAGGCCAGTCCGCACGCTGTCGACGATCACCACTTCACGCATGGCATACCTCATTGTTGTTGTCGGTTGAGAGTGGACCGAGCATAAGTCCAGTGCATTACCGACCGCGACAATCATTCACCCCGCGTATGCGTAACCATCGCTCACTTCTTGTGCTGTTTCACTTTCCTGTCGTGTTTTTCGGATTTTTCAAACGCCTCTTCCAGCGCCAGATTGATGGTGCGCAGGACTTTGACCCGCGCCCAGCGCTTGTCATTGGCTTCCACCAGCGTCCAGGGCGATATCTCGGTGCTGGTGCGATCAACCATGTCACCGACCGCCGCGCGGTAGGCGTCCCATTTGTCACGATTGCGCCAGTCATCTTCGGTGATCTTGAAACGCTTGAAGGGAATTTCTTCTCTTGCCTGGAAGCGTTCCAGTTGCGTCTGCTTGTCGATGGCCAGCCAGAACTTGACCACGATCACCCCGGCCTCGGCGATCAGCTCTTCAAAATCATTGATTTCACTGTAGGCCCGCAACCAGTCCGCTGGCGGGCAGAACCCTTCGACGCGCTCCACCAGCACCCGCCCATACCACGAACGATCGAACACCGTGAACTTGCCCTTGGCCGGGATGTGCCGCCAGAAACGCCACAGATAAGGCTGCGCCAGTTCCTCTTCGGTAGGCGCGGCAATCGGTACGATGCTGTATTGACGCGGATCGAGGGCCGCCGCAACCCGCCGGATCGCCCCGCCCTTGCCAGCCGCATCATTGCCTTCGAACACCGCCACCAACGCGTGCCGACGCATGCGTTTGTCGCGCATCAGGCCGGAGAATCGCGCCTGTTCTGTAATCAATTGCTCTTCGTAATCGTCCTTGTCCAGCTGCTGGGTCAAATCCAGACTGTCGAGCAGGTTCAGTTGATCGACATGGATGGGCAACGGCGCGGCATTGACCTTGTCGGGATGGACCTCGGGACGCTTCAGGGCGTTTTGCAGGCCTTCGAGCAGGATTTTGCCCACTGCCAGGCTGCGGTAATGAGGGTCCACCCCTTCGATCACATGCCAAGGCGCGTAATCGCGACTGGTACGGCGCAACACACGTTCGCCGTACTTCACGAATTTGTCGTAGGTTTTCGATTGCTGCCAATCCAGCGGACTGATACGCCAGCTGTGCAGCGGGTCATCCGCCAAGGCCTTGAGCCGCGCCTTCATTTGCTTCTTGGAGAGGTGGAACCAGAACTTGAAGATCAGTGCGCCTTCATCGCAGAGCATTTTTTCAAAGCGCTCGGACTGGTTGATTACCTGATCCAGCACCGGGTCCTTGAACAAACCATGAACCCGGCCTTGCAGCATCTGGCTGTACCAGTTGCCGAAGAAAATCCCCATACGGCCCTTGGCCGGGAGCATCCGCCAGTAGCGCCAGGCCGGTGGCCGCGCCAGCTCTTCGTCGGTCTGCTGATCGAACGTGCGGACCTCGATCAGGCGTGGGTCCATCCATTCGTTCAGCAACTTGACCGTCTCGCCCTTGCCGGCGCCTTCGATGCCATTGATCAGAATGATCACCGGAAAGCGGCGTTGCTGGTGAAGTTCGAACTGCGCTTCGAGCAAGGCTTCACGCAGGGCCGGCTCTTCGGCGTCGTAGGTTTCTTTGTCGATGGCGTGACCGATTTCGGCGGATTCGAACATGGGACGGCTCCTTCCAGAATTGAGCAAGACTAGCGGATTGACCTCTCCTGCGTGGGAGAAATCCCTTACCTCGCAGCAACGATAGTTTCTTGTAGCAGCTGCCGAAGGCTGCGTTCGATCGCGCAGCGGTCGTAAATCCTGAGTTCACGTTTTACCTGAATAAATGCATCGGCTGATTTTGCGACCGCTGCGCGATCGAACGCAGGCTGCGCCAGCTGCTACAGATTTTCAGCGAATCTGCGAGCGTACGCGTTGCCATGGATCAAGCACCCTGCCGGCGATCGGCTAGAATGGCCGCCTTGCCGTTGCCGAGCCTGCCATGAAACCTGTATTGCCCCACGCCCAGCTCGACTGGGACGACCAAGGGCTCCCGCGCTCGCGGGTGTTCGATGATGTGTATTTTTCCGACCTGTCGGGGTTAGACGAAACCCGCTACGTATTTCTCGAACAGAACGCTTTGCGTGAACGTTTTGCCGCTTTGCCGGCCGGCGGTCGACTGGTGATTGGCGAAACCGGTTTCGGCACCGGATTGAATTTCCTTTGCGCCTGGCAGCTGTTCGAACAGCACGCGGTGGCCGGGGCGCGGCTGCATTTTGTCAGTGTCGAAAAGTACCCGCTGAGCCTGCCCGATCTGCAGCGTGCCTTGGCCCTGTGGCCGGAGCTCAAACCGTTCGCCGATCAACTGCTGACGCAATACGTCGCAATCCATCAAGGCTTCCAGCGCCTGGTGCTGGACAACGGCCGCGTGACCCTGACCTTGCTGATCGGCGATGCGCTGGAGCAATTGCCACAACTGGACGCACAGATCGATGCCTGGTTTCTCGACGGTTTTGCCCCGGCGAAAAACCCCGACATGTGGACCGCCGAACTGTTCGCCGAACTGGCGCGCCTGGCGGCGCCCGGTTCGACCATCAGCACCTTCACCAGCACCGGTTGGGTGCGCCGTCTGCTGAATGCGGCGGGCTTCAAGATGAAACGCACGCCCGGCATTGGCCACAAATGGGAAATCCTGCGAGGCGTGTTCCTCGGCTGGCCTGAGGACGTCCCGGTGCCCGCCCTGGCTAAACCGTGGTTTGCGCGTCCGACGCCACTGAACGGCGAGCGCCGTGCCTTGGTGATCGGCGCCGGCCTGGCCGGTTGCGCCAGTGCCGCCAGCCTGGCGGCGCGAGGTTGGCAAGTAAGTCTGCTGGAGCGCCACGATGCGCTGGCACTGGAAGCCTCGGGCAATCCTCAGGGCGTGTTGTACCTCAAGCTGTCGGCCCATGGCACCGCGTTGTCGCAGTTGATTGTCAGTGGTTTCGGTCACACCCGGCGCTTGCTCGAACATCTGCAACGGGGCGTCGACTGGGGCGATTGCGGGGTCTTGCAACTGGCCTTCAACGCCAAGGAAGCCGAGCGTCAGGCGCAATTGGCCGCCGCCTTTTCGCCAGATCTGGTGCACTTGCTCGATCAACCGCAAGCCCAGATTCAGGCCGGGATCGCCCTGGAACACGGCGGATTATTCTTCCCGGAAGGTGGCTGGGTTCATCCGCCGGCGCTGTGCCATTGGCAGGCGTCTTCGGCGAACATCCAGTGGCTGCCCCATCGCGATGTACTGGAACTGCGCAAGGTTGATGATCAGTGGCAGGCCTGGGACGGTGATGATTTGCTGGCCAGTGCCCCTGTGGTGATCCTGGCCGGCGCCGCCGAAATCAAGCGTTTCCCCCACAGCGCCGAGCTGCCCCTCAAACGCATTCGCGGCCAGATCACCCGACTGGCGCAAACCCCTGAAAGCCAGAGCCTGACCACCGTCGTCTGCGCCGAAGGCTATGTGGCGCCGGCTCGGCTGGGCGAACACACCCTCGGCGCCAGCTTCGACTTCAAGAGCGATGACCTGACCCCGACCCTCGCCGAACACCTCGGCAACCTGGCCTTGCTCGAGGAAATATCCCCCGACCTGGCCACGCGACTGCATGCTCAGGCACTGGACCCGCAACAGCTTGAGGGGCGCGCCGCGTTCCGCTGCACCAGTCCAGACTACCTGCCGATCGTTGGCCCGTTGGCCGAGCAAGCAGCGTTCGCCGACGCCTACGCCGTACTGAGCAAGGACGCCCGACAAGTGCCGGACATTCCCTGCCCCTGGCTTGAGGGTTTTTACGTCAACAGCGGCCACGGTTCTCGCGGCTTGATCACCGCGCCACTGTCGGGTGAATTACTCGCGGCATGGATTGAAAACGAACCTCTGCCCTTGCCCAGAACGGTCGCCGAGGCCTGCCATCCCAACCGTTTCGCGGTGCGCCAGTTGATCCGCGGAAAAGTCTGACGGCGCGCCTTATAACTTATCGGTCTAAAACTCCGGGGATTCAGCCGGGTCAGTTTCTGAGTACCCGCCGTTTTTGGCGAGGTATCGATTGACCCTCCCCAACGGAAAAACCGGTAAGGAATTTATGTGCGGATTAGCTGGCGAGTTACGCTTTGATCATCAACCTGCGGACCTCGCGGCCGTTGAACGAATCACCCATCACCTGGCCCCTCGTGGCCCTGACGCGTGGGGCTTCCATGCCCAAGGGCCGATTGCCCTGGGCCATCGTCGCCTGAAAATCATGGACCTGTCGGACGGCTCGGCGCAGCCGATGGTCGACAACCCATTGGGCTTGTCCCTGGCCTTCAACGGCGCGATCTACAACTTCCCGGAACTGCGCACCGAGCTTGAAAGCCTCGGTTACGCGTTCTATTCCGGCGGTGACACCGAAGTGCTGCTCAAGGGTTATCACGCCTGGGGCGAAGCACTGCTGCCCAAGCTCAACGGCATGTTCGCCTTCGCCATTTGGGAGCGCGACGCCCAACGTCTGTTCATCGCCCGCGACCGTCTGGGCGTGAAGCCGCTGTACTTGTCGCGCACCGGCCAGCGCCTGCGCTTTGCCTCGGCGTTGCCGGCACTGCTCAAGGGCGGCGACATCAACCCGATCCTCGATCCGGTGGCACTCAATCATTATCTGAATTTCCACGCCGTGGTCCCGGCCCCGCGCACCTTGCTGGCCGGCATCGAAAAACTGCCACCGGCGACCTGGATGCGCATCGAAGCAGACGGCACCACTGAGCAGAAAACCTGGTGGACCCTGCCCTACGGCCCACACGCCGACGAGATGAATCTGACACTCGAAGACTGGCGTGACCGTGTACTCGACAGCACCCGTGAAGCCGTGGCAATCCGTCAACGGGCGGCAGTCGACGTCGGTGTTCTGCTTTCGGGCGGTGTCGATTCGAGCCTGCTGGTCGGTCTGTTGCGTGAAGTCGGTGTTGAAAACCTGTCGACCTTCTCCATCGGTTTCCAGGATGCCGGCGGCGAGCGCGGCGACGAGTTTCAGTATTCGGACCTGATCGCCAAGCACTACGGCACCCAGCATCACCAATTGCGCATCGACGAAAAAGAGATCATCGAGCAACTGCCCGCAGCGTTCCGCGCCATGAGCGAACCGATGGTCAGCCATGACTGCATTGCTTTCTATCTGCTGTCCCGCGAAGTGGCCAAGCATTGCAAAGTGGTGCAGAGCGGCCAAGGTGCCGACGAACTGTTCGCCGGTTATCACTGGTACCCACAAGTCGACGGCGCCGAAGATCCGTACGCCGCCTATCGCGATGCGTTTTTCGACCGCAGCTACGACGACTACGCCGCCACCGTACAGCCGAAATGGCTGACAGCGAATGACGCCGCTGGCGACTTCGTGAAGGAACATTTCGCACAGCCTGGCGCCGATGCAGCGGTGGACAAAGCCTTGCGTCTGGACAGCACGATCATGCTGGTGGATGACCCGGTCAAACGCGTCGACAACATGACCATGGCCTGGGGCCTGGAAGCGCGTACGCCGTTTCTCGACTATCGCCTGGTGGAATTGTCGGCGCGCGTGCCGGGCAAATTCAAACTGCCGGATGGCGGCAAGCAGGTCTTGAAAGAAGCGGCGCGGCTGGTGATTCCGAGTGAAGTGATTGATCGCAAGAAAGGCTACTTCCCGGTCCCTGGCCTGAAGCATTTGCAGGGCGATACGCTGAACTGGGTGCGCGAACTGCTGCTCGATCCGAGTCAGGATCGCGGTCTGTTCAACCCGGCCATGCTCGACCGCCTGCTGACCGACCCACAAGGTCAATTGACCCCGTTGCGCGGTTCCAAGCTGTGGCAATTGGCGGCCCTGAACCTGTGGCTCAGTGAACAAGGAATCTGATCGATGAAACCCCACGCCACGGCCTACAGCCAACGCTTGTTGCGCGGTCAGGCGCCCTCTTACGAACGCTTGCAGGCACGCTTGGCCGAAGACGGCAGTGAATTGGGCGCCGCACCGATCGCCGTGCATTGCGGTTGGGGCCGATTGCTGATCGGCCACACGTTCCCCGACCCCGCCAGCCTCGCCCAAGAATTATTGAATGAACAACCGGGCGAGCGCGACATCGCGCTGTATGTCGCCGCGCCCCAGCAAGTGCTGGGGCTGGAGCCGGCACAGTTGTTTCTCGACCCGTCCGACACCCTGCGCCTGTGGTTCAGCGACTACCGCCAATCGACTCGGGTGTTTCGCGGCTTTCGCATCCGCCGGGCCCAGAGCGACGCGGACTGGCAGGCGATCAATCAGCTGTATCAGTTGCGCGGCATGCTACCAATCGACGCGAGTCTGCTGACTCCGCGCCATCAGGGTGGGCCCGTCTATTGGCTGGCCGAAGATGAGGACAGCGGCGCAATCATTGGCAGCGTCATGGGCCTCAACCATCACAAGGCGTTCAACGATCCGGAAAATGGCAGCAGCCTGTGGTGCCTGGCGGTCGATCCACAATGTTCGCGACCGGGCGTCGGTGAAGTGTTGGTGCGGCATTTGATCGAGCACTTCATGAGCCGTGGGCTGAGTTACCTGGACCTGTCAGTGCTGCACGACAACCGGCAGGCGAAAAGTCTTTACGCCAAGCTGGGGTTTCGCAACCTGTCGACCTTTGCCATCAAGTGCAAAAACGGCATCAATCAGCCGTTGTTTCTGGGCCCGGGTCCCGAAGCCGAGTTCAATCCTTATGCACGAATCATCGTCGAGGAAGCTCACCGTCGCGGCATCGATGTACAAGTCGATGACGCCGACGCCGGCATGTTCACTCTCAGCCATGGCGGGCGCCGGGTGCGTTGCCGAGAATCCCTCAGCGACTTGACCAGCGCCATCAGCATGAGCCTGTGCCAGGACAAAAGCCTGACGCACAAAGTGCTCAAGGCCGCCGGTTTGAACCTGCCATCGCAGCAACTGGCCGGCAACGCCGATGACAATCTGGCGTTTCTCGATGAGCACGAACGGGTGGTGGTCAAACCGCTGGATGGCGAACAGGGCCAAGGCGTCGCGGTGGATCTGCGCACCATTGAAGAGGTGCAGCAAGCCATCGAATCTGCCCGCCAGTTCGACAGTCGAGTGCTGCTGGAGAGTTTCCATGAAGGCCTCGACTTGCGCGTTCTGGTGATCGGTTTCGAGGTGGTCGCCGCAGCAATTCGTCGTCCGGCAGAAGTGGTGGGCGACGGTCAGCATTCCATCGGTGCACTGATCGAAGCCCAGAGCCGGCGTCGTCAGGCGGCTACCAGCGGTGAAAGCAAAATCCCGCTGGACCATGAGACCGAGCGCACCTTGCACGCGGCGGGTTATGACTACAGCAGCATTCTGCCGGCGGGAGAGCATCTGTTCGTACGGCGTACGGCGAATCTTCACACCGGCGGAGTTCTTGAGGATGTGACGGCGATCCTGCATCCGACGCTGGTGGATGCGGCGGTCCGCGCGGCGCGGGCGCTGGACATTCCGATGGTCGGGCTCGACCTGATGGTGCCTGCTGCCGATCAGCCGGAGTACGTGTTTATCGAAGCCAATGAGCGTGCCGGGTTGGCTAACCATGAGCCGCAGCCGACGGCTGAGCGGTTTGTGGATTTGTTGTTTCCGCACAGTCAGCCAGCGGCCTCATAGATGTGCGTCGCCTGAACTGACGCCATCGCGAGCAAGCTCGGCTCCCACATTTGACCGCATTCCCCTGTGGGAGCGAGCTTGCTCGCGATGGCGGCCTAGCAGGCACCATAGATTTTTTCCTCATCGAAACCATCGATGCTGTTTACTCATCAGGAGTTTCCATGACCAGCAACATTCCGGAACCGGATCTGAACTACCTGCAAAAAGTCTTGCTGGAAATGCTCGCCATTCCCAGCCCGACCGGGTTCACGGATACCATCGTGCGTTATGTCGCCGAACGGCTTGAAGAGCTGGGCATTCCCTTTGAGATGACCCGCCGCGGCACCATCCGCGCCACCCTCAAGGGCAAGAAGAACAGCCCCGACCGCGCGGTCTCCGCTCACCTCGACACCATCGGCGCGGCGGTTCGCGCAATCAAAGACAACGGCCGTCTGACCCTGGCGCCTGTCGGTTGCTGGTCCAGCCGTTTTGCCGAGGGCAGTCGGGTCAGCCTGTTTACTGACAATGGCGTGATCCGTGGCAGCGTGCTGCCGCTGATGGCGTCCGGGCATGCGTTCAATACCGCCGTGGATGAAATGCCGATCAGTTGGGATCACATCGAATTGCGCCTGGACGCCTATTGCGCCACGCGAGCCGATTGCGACTCGCTGGGCATCAGCGTCGGTGATTTTGTCGCCTTCGACCCTTTGCCAGAGTTCACCGAAAGCGGCCACATCAGCGCCCGCCATCTCGACGACAAGGCCGGCGTTGCCGCATTGCTGGCGGCGCTGAAAGCGATCGTCGACAGCGGCGAAGAACTGATGATCGACTGTCATCCGCTGTTCACCATCACCGAGGAAACCGGCAGTGGCGCGGCGGCGGCGTTACCGTGGGACGTCAGCGAATTCGTCGGCATCGACATTGCCCCGGTCGCGCCGGGTCAGCATTCCAGCGAACACGCGGTAAGCGTGGCAATGCAGGATTCCGGCGGGCCATACGACTATCACCTGTCGCGGCATCTGCTGCGCCTGGCCAGTGACAACGAATTGCCGGTACGCCGCGACCTGTTCCGCTACTACTTCAGCGATGCCCATTCGGCGGTCACTGCCGGGCATGACATCCGCACCGCCCTGCTCGCCTTCGGCTGCGACGCCACTCACGGCTACGAACGCACCCACATCGACAGCCTCACCGCCCTCAGCCGCCTGCTCGGCGCCTACATTCTGAGTCCGCCGGTGTTTGCCAGCGATGCACAACCGGCCAAAGGGTCACTGGACCGGTTCAGTCATCAGATCGAACATGAGACGCAGATGGAAAGCGATACGCGGGTGCCTTCGGTGGATAGCCTCGTAGGGCAGCGTTCCGATAGCTGACACTGGTGTTTTCATCGCCTGAAAGATCGCCATCGCGAGCAAGCTCGCTCCCACATTCGACCGCATTCCCATGGATGGATGCGGTTAACTGTGGGAGCGAGCTTGCTCGCGATGGCGGTAGGTCAGGCAACACGTAAGGTCGAGGCTAGCCGCAACCTCCCATTCGCCGTAGCATCGCGCCATTGTTTAGCCGAGGTGCTTATGCTGATTCCCCACGACCAACTTGAAGTCGACACCCTCACCCGCCTGATCGAGGATTTCGTGACCCGTGACGGTACGGACAACGGCGATGACACGCCGCTGGAAACCCGTGTTCTGCGTGTTCGCCAGGCATTGACCAAGGGCCAGGCGCTGATTGTCTTCGACCCGGAAAGCGAGCAATGCCAGTTGATGCTCAAGCACGATGTGCCCAAGCACCTGTTCGACTGAGGCCTCAGCGTCCTTTGTTTTTCGCCAGTTTGACCTGGATGCGTTCATAGACTTCGGCCCGGTGCACGTTGACGTTCTGCGGCGCTTCGACACCGAAGCGCACACTGCCTCCGTTGACGGCAAGAATGCGCACGGAAATGTTGTCACCGATGGAAATCAATTCGCCCACAACGCGGCTGAGTACAAGCATGGCATTCGTCCTTCAGGGTTATCAAACCCTGAAGATGCCCTGCACTTGGCGGGCCTACAATGCGACAGCAGCAAATCAGTCCCGCCCTACAGCGCACTCCGAACAGCTCCTATGGAAACGTCCCACAAACCCATTGAATGAAGGACCGATCCTTCAGGAAGCGGAGAAGCGCGGACCGAAAAGGATGACACTCGCCCCGATCACACACAGCGCCACACCGAGCCAGTCCGAGCCCAGCGGACGAATCCGCTCGACTACCGCCAGCCAGCCGATCGACGCGATGATGTAGATGCCACCGTAAGCGGCATAGGCGCGGCCGGCGTAGGTCGCCTCGATGCGGGTCAGCAGCAGCGCAAACAAGGCCAGACTGAGCAGAGCCGGCACGACCCACCAGGCGCTTTTGCCCTGGCGCAGCCACATCCAGAAGGCAAAGCAGCCGGCGATTTCAAACAGCGCGGCGAGAAAAAACCACAGGTAATTGAGCATGCAAAACGTCTCGCGAGGATGGCCGATGGCGGCCACCCTAACGACGGTGTTATGTAGGGGGCAAGCTCAACCTGCGGATTGTTTGGCCTTGGCGCGCATTTTGTCGGCCATGACGGTCATTTCGTCGTAGAGCAATTGCGGGTTCTTCTGCTTGAGTGCCCAGGCCATACGGCCCTGTTCGTGGGGCAGGATCATGAACTCGCCGGCGGCAACGTGCTGATAGATGTAGTCGGCAATGTCCGCCGCGCTGATCGGCGAGCTTTCCAGCAACTTGCCGACCTGGGCTTTCATGGCCGGCGTCGGGCCACGGAAGGAGTCCAGCAGGTTGGTCTGGAAGAACGACGGGCACACCACATGCACGCCGATTTCCTGTTGCGCCAGTTCGATCAGCAGGCTTTCGGACAACGCCACCACGCCAGCCTTGGCCACGTTGTAGTTGCTCATGGCCGGGCCTTGCATCAGGGCGGCCATCGACGCGATGTTGATGATCTTGCCTTTGCTTTTTTCCAGCAGCGGCAGGAAGGCCTTGCAGCCCTTGACCACGCCCATCAGGTTGATCGCGATCTGCCAGTCCCAGTCTTCCAGGGACAGTTCACTGAAGAACCCGCCCGAGGCAACGCCGGCGTTGTTGACGATGACATCGATGCCACCGAGTTTCTCGTCGCAGGCTTGGGCGAAAGCGGTCAGCTGACTGTAATCGCGCACGTCGCAACGCTGGATAAAACCGTCGCCGCCGGCTTCACGAACCAATTTCAGGGTTTCCTGCAGACCGGGCTCGCTGACATCCGACAAGGCCAGCTGCCAGCCTTCACGCGCCCAGCGCAGCGCGATTTCGCGACCTAAGCCCGAGCCCGCACCAGTGATCATCATGCGATTTTGCATAGCAAACAGCCTTGTTGTTCCGGGGAAGATGCATCGAGTGTAGCGAAGGACAATGCCCGACCCACGCTCCATCAGATTGCTGAATGGCCCGAGCAAACCGGGAGAGTGCCTGAACCAACTTGTGCAATAAAAAACGGAATAAGCCTTTCTTCGAAAAACATTAAAAAAACTTGGAATTTTCTTTCATGCGCAACAGTCGGATTTTGTAAGCAGCCCGGTTTTATAGCAGCCCGGCTGACCGTTAAACGCCAGGTAATTCAAGAACACTTCCAACAAGGAAATAGACATGGGCACAATTCTAATCATTATTCTGATCCTCCTGCTGGTAGGTGGTTTACCGGTCTTCCCGCACTCCAGAAGTTGGGGTTATGGCCCGTCGGGTATCATCGGCGTGGTGTTGGTGGTGCTGTTGATCCTGCTGTTGCTCGGCAAGATATAGAGGTTTAACAGGCAAAAAAAAGAGGCCCTTTTCAGGGCCTCTTTTTTATTGCTTCAAGACTTAGTCCGGCTTGCCATCCACCACACCGGCGGTGTTGTCGATCAGGCTCTTGGTCGCCGTTTGCAGGAAGGCTTCGAGCTTGAGTTTCAGCTCAGCGGTACGCGGTGCATCCGGAACGATCTCGGCGTGAGGTGTCGCGCCCAGTTCGTACTGATACATCTTCGGCGCCATTTCCTTTTCCTTCGGCAGCACCAGAATCTGATCAGCCGTGATGATGGCGGTGGTCTGCTCGCTACCCGACGGCTTGATCACGCCAAAACCGGTGTCGCCTTCAGGCAGGTTGAGCAAATCGCGGCCCCAGCACTGATGACGCACTTCGCCACCGATGCGGCCCATGATGGTCGGCACGATGTCGATCTGCGTGCCCACGGTATGGTCACGCTGGCCGAATTTTTCCTGGATGCCCGGTGCGATCATCAGCATCGGCACGTTGAAGCGGCCCAGGTCCATTTCGGTGATTTGGCGCTCGTTGCCAAAACCGTGGTCGCCGACGACCACAAACAGGGTTTCCTTGAAATACGGCTCCTTGCGGGCCTTTTCAAAGAACTGGCCCAGCGCCCAGTCTGCGTAGCGCATGGCGGTCAAATGCTCGTTCAGGCTACCGCGATCGGTCACGCGCTCAACCGGCAATGGTGTCGGCAAGGCATAGGGCGTGTGGTTGGACAGGGTTTGCAGCAGCGCATAGAACGGCTTGCCGTTTTCCCGTGCCTTGAGCTCTACCAGACCACGGTCGAACATGTCCTGGTCGGACACGCCCCAGGTCGGATCGGAGAACACCGGGTTCACGAAGTCGTTACGACCAATGAAGTTGGTCATGCCCTGGTTGCTGAAGAAACCCGACTGGTTATCCCAGGCGAAGTCGCCGTTGTAGACGTACACGTCTCCATAGTTACGGGCACTGAGCAATTGCGGCAGGCCGGACAACTTGTGGCTGCCTTCCGGCGTCTGCATCAGGTATTCGAAACCTGGCAGGTTCGGGAAGCAGGCCATGGTGGCGAACATACCCTGGTGGGTATGGGTGCCGTTGGAGAAGAAGCGGTCGAACAGCAGGCCTTCCTTCGACAGTTTGTCGAGGTACGGCGTGATATTGCCCGGTGCCCCCAAGGCGCCCACCGAGTGACCGGCCATGCTTTCCATCAGGATCACGACAACGTTCTTGATCGGCAGGGTCTTGTCGACCGGCGGCGTGTAATCGCGACGCACGGCGGCGGTCTCGGCATCCACCAGTTTGTCGTCCGGCATCACCAGCATGTCACGCACGATTTTCTGCGCTTCAGGCTGTGGCAACGTGGCCTTCCAGACGTTGTCGCGATCTTCGGACATGCGGCTCTTGGCTGCGGCGACCAGCGACAGGGTGCCATTGAGGCCCAACTGGTTGGCGAAGTTCGAGTTGGTGGTGTAAACGTCACCCCAACGCAGTGGCGGGCCCTGACGCAGGGTGCCACGAGCGGCGACCACGCAGACCAGCAGGCAGACAACAAACACCGCGATGCGTGCGTACCACGGGGCGACCTTGCGCGTGCCGATGCTGCCACCGCTGAAGGGGCCGCGAGGACGGGTGGCGCGGTCGGCGCCCTTGAACGCCAAGGTCAGGATCAACGTGCCCACGACCCAGGCCAGCAGGTAGCGAACCACCGGGAAACCGTACCAGAGCATGCTCATCACGGTTTTCGGGTCTTCCTTTACATATTGGAAGACCAGGCCGTTGAGGCGCTGGTGGAACTCGCGGTAGAAGTCCATCTCCATCAGGCCCAGGAACAGCGCGATGCTCGAGGCGATGGTCAGCCAGAACCGGAAGAATCCGCGTGCGGCCATCGCCCGAGCGCTGAACAGCGCCAGCAGCAATGGAATGCTGAGGTAGACCACCAGGCGCAGGTCGAAACGCAGACCGTTGGCGAATGCTTCGAGAAAGGTCGAGGCCGGGGTGTCGAGGATCATCTCGCGGTTGTAAACCAGCAGCGCAACGCGCAGCAGGCTGAACATGACCATCATGACCAGGGCACACAGCAGCGTGTAGGCCAGATGCGATTTGACGGTCGGTTGCAGCAGGCGACTAGAAGCTCGCTGCTGACTCAGGGCGTCCGGGTTTGCCATGTCGTTTTAGGACCCATTGGAAGTTGAAGTTTCAAAAATACAGCGGCGCCTTGCCCTCTGTTGGCCAGTACTCGGCCCCGGGGCTTGCGCGGTGCGCAAATGTTGCACGATCACCCGCAGCATTGCCATTGATTACTGCCCGCATGTTGGCGCGGGCGAATTGTCTTGGAGGCTTTGTGAAAATTTCGTGCAACGTATATTCGGAAACAAAATAAAGTCCCCCTGCTTTCTGATGCCGGTTAGTTCGGGGGCATATCCGTTTCGGCTTTGCTCTTTGATCGGGGGGCATATCCGTTTTTTCGGTCATGGCGACTGGCGGTTTCGCTTTTACAGCGAGTCACTTTCGAAAAGCCTGCGCGGCCCGGCGGAAAGTAACCAAAGCGCTTCTGCCCCTCCATTCGGTGCCTCGCTTAGG
>NZ_LACH01000070.1:24583-35435 GCF_000968015.1 Pseudomonas fluorescens | reverse complement strand
ATCGCAGCCTCGTTTCACTCGACAGCTCCTACAAGGATCAGGTGTGTATTTGAAAGGATCGGTTATGACCACAACAAGACTGACCATGGCCCAGGCCCTGGTGAAATTCCTCGATAACCAGTACATCGAGGTCGATGGGGTTCAAAGCAAATTTGTCGCCGGGATCTTTACCATTTTCGGCCACGGCAATGTGCTGGGCCTGGGCCAGGCCCTGGAGCAGGACAGCGGCGACCTGATCGTCCATCAGGGTCGCAACGAGCAAGGCATGGCCCACGCAGCCATCGGTTTCGCCAAGCAACACCTGCGGCGCAAGATCTACGCCTGCTCCTCATCGGTAGGGCCGGGCGCGGCGAACATGCTCACCGCCGCCGCGACGGCGACCGCCAACCGCATTCCCTTGCTGCTGTTGCCCGGCGACGTTTACGCCTGCCGCCAGCCGGACCCGGTGTTGCAACAGATCGAGCAGTTCCACGACCTGAGCATCAGCACCAACGATGCATTCAAGGCCGTGAGCAAATACTGGGACCGCATCAACCGTCCCGAGCAACTCATGACGGCGGCGATCCACGCCATGCGCGTGCTCACCGATCCTGCCGAAACCGGCGCGGTGACCCTGGCCTTGCCGCAAGATGTGCAAGCCGAAGCCTACGACTACCCTGATTATTTCCTGCAAAAACGCGTGCACCGTATCGAGCGTCGTCCGGCGACTGAAGCGATGCTCGGTGATGCGCTGGCGCTGTTCAAAGGCAAGCGCAAGCCGCTGATCATTTGCGGTGGCGGGGTCAGATACTCCGGTGCCAACGCGGCATTGCAAGCGTTTGCTGAACGCTTCGATATTCCCTTCGCCGAAACCCAGGCCGGCAAGAGTGCGGTGGTGTCCAGTCACCCGCTGAACGTTGGCGGGATCGGTGAAACCGGCTGCGTGGCGGCGAATCTGTTGGCCAGGGATGCGGACCTGATCATCGGTGTCGGCACCCGCTACAGCGATTTCACCACCGCGTCGAAATCCCTGTTCCAGCATCCGGACGTGCAATTTCTCAACCTCAACATCAGCCCGTGCGATGCCCTGAAACTCGACGGGGTGCAACTGTTGGCGGACGCCAAAGTTGGCTTGCAAGCCTTGGCCGAAGCCTTGGGCGATTACCGTTCTGCATGGGGCGATCAACCGCGCCAGGCCAAGGCGCAACTGGACGAGGAAGTCGACCGCATCTATCAGGTCGAATACCAGAGCAAAGACTTCATCCCGGAAATCAACGACCACATGGACCCGGCGGTGCTGCGCGAATTCATCGAGTTGACCGGTTCCTGCCTGACCCAGAGCCGCGTGCTCGGCGTGCTCAATGAAACCCTCGCCGATGACGCCGTGATCGTCGCCGCCGCCGGCAGCCTGCCCGGCGACTTGCAGCGCAGCTGGCGCAGCAAGGGCGTGAACACCTATCACGTCGAGTACGGCTATTCCTGCATGGGGTACGAGGTCAACGCCGCACTGGGTGTGAAACTCGCCGAGCCGGATCGCGAGGTCTATGCACTGGTCGGCGACGGCTCTTACATGATGCTGCATTCCGAACTGGCGACCTCGATTCAGGAGCGACGCAAGATCAACGTGGTGTTGCTCGACAACATGACCTTCGGTTGCATCAACAACCTGCAGATGGAACACGGCATGGACAGCTTCGGCACCGAGTTCCGGTTCCGCAACCCGGAAACCGGCAAGCTCGACGGCGGGTTCGTGCCGGTGGATTTCGCCATGAGCGCGGCGGCTTATGGCTGCAAGACCTACAAGGTGAACACGGTCGAAGAGCTGCAAGCCGCATTGGCCGATGCGCGCTTGCAGACGGTGTCGACGCTGATCGACATCAAGGTTCTGCCCAAAACCATGATTCACAAATACCTGTCGTGGTGGCGGGTCGGCGTGGCGCAAGTCTCCACCAGCGCCCGCACCGATGCGGTGGCCAAGACCCTGAATGAACGACTGGCCAAGGCCCGTCAGTACTGATTGCCCTGAACGAACAACAACAAATCTAGGAGTCATTAAATGTCTTTGAAGCTTGGCGTCATCGGTACCGGGGCCATCGGCCAGGATCACATTCGTCGTTGCAGCCAGACCTTGCTCAATAGCCAGGTCGTTGCTGTCACCGACATCAACTTGCAGCAAGCCGCGAAGGTCGTTTCCGACCTGAAGCTGACCGCCGAGGTCTATCCCGACGGCCACGCGTTGATCAAGGCGCCGGAGGTTGAAGCGATCCTCGTCACCTCCTGGGGCCCGAGCCACGAAGAGTTCGTATTGGCCGCGATTGCCGCTGGTAAGCCGGTGTTCTGCGAGAAGCCGCTGGCCGTCACCGCTGAAGGCTGCCGCAAAATCGTCGAGGCCGAAGTGGTCCACGGCAAACGCCTGGTGCAGGTCGGTTTCATGCGCCCGTATGACGAAGGTTATCGGGCACTGAAAGCCGTGATCGACAGCGGTCAGATTGGCGAGCCACTGATGTTGCACTGCGCGCACCGCAACCCGACCGTGGGTGAAAACTACAAGACCGACATGGCGATCACCGACACCCTGATCCATGAACTGGACGTGTTGCGCTGGTTGCTCGACGACGATTACGTGTCGGTGCAAGTGGTGTTCCCGCGCAAGAGCAGCAAGGCGCTCGCGCATTTGAAAGACCCGCAGATCGTGCTGCTGGAAACCGCCAAGGGCACGCGCATCGACGTGGAAGTGTTCGTTAACTGCCAATACGGCTATGACATCCAGTGCGAAGTGGTGGGGGAGACCGGCATCGCCAAACTGCCGGAACCGTCACAGGTTCAGTTGCGCAGCGGCGCGAAGTTGTCCAACGCGATTCTGATGGACTGGAAGGATCGCTTCATCGCGGCGTACGACGTCGAGTTGCAGGCGTTCATCGATGGTGTGCGCGCTGGCCAGGTTGGCGGCCCATCGGCATGGGACGGCTTCGCCGCCGCTGTCGCAGCAGATGCCTGCATCGAAGCACAAAACAGCGGGGCAATCGTCAAAGTCGCACTCCCAGACCGCCCACACTTCTACGGCTAACGATGATCCCCTGTGGGAGCGAGCTTGCTCGCGATGGCGGCAGCACATTCAACATCTATGTGACTGTCAGACCGCTATCGCGAGCAAGCTCGCTCCCACAGGGGCCATGAACACCCGGTGAGCGGTTTACATAACAATAAGAAGGAATGCACACATGCGTATCGGACTTGTCGGTTACGGCCATGGCGGCCGGTTTTTCCATGCTCCGCTGATCAGCAGTTTGCCGGCGGCGACGTTCGTGGGTGTGGTCACCCGTTCACCGGAACGCCGACAATTGCTGGCGGCCGAGCACCCAGGGGTGCCAGCGTTCGACAGCATCGGCCAATTGGTGGAGGCCGGGATCGATGTGCTGGTGGTGTCCACACCGCTAAAGGGCCGTCCGGCGCTGGTGCTCGATGGCATCGAACACGGGGTGGCGGTGGTCAGCGACAAACCGTTCGCCGCTGATGCGCAGCAAGCTCAAACCCTGATCACCATGGCCGAGCGCCAGGGCGTGCAGCTCAGCGTCTACCAGAACCGTCGCTGGGATTCGGACTTCCTGACCGTGCAAAAACTCATCGAATCTGGTGCGTTAGGCAAGGTCACCCGTTTCGAATCGCGGATCGAGCGTTATTCACCGCAGGCGGTGAACAACGGCAGTGGCGGTGGCTTCCTGCGCGATCTCGGTAGCCATCTGGTGGATCAGGCGTTGCTGTTGTTCGGTCCGGTGACACGGGTCTACGCCGAACTGGATTACCTGGAAAAAGGCCAGGTCTTCGATAACGGCTTCTTTATGGCCCTGACCCATGCCAGTGGCGTCACCTCCCACCTGGGTGGCAGTTGCTTGCAAAACACCCCCGGCCCGCGCTTTCGGGTGACCGGCACTCAAGGTTGTTACAGCGTCGATGGTCTGGACGGGCAAGAAGCATCGGCACTCGCCGGGCTCTCGCCGAAATCCGAAGGTGAGCGCTGGGGTGTTGAAGAGCATCGCCGCTGGGGCTGGTTCGAACAGGGGGAGGTGCGCGAGCGGGTTCCCTCCGAGCGCGGTTGCTGGAATCAGTTCTATTTACAGCTACAAGCCGCGTTACAGAGCGGTGGCCCACTGCCCGTGGATGCCCGTGATGCACTGGCGACCACCCGCGTGCTAGACGCTGCGCGACTGAGCGCCGAGCGGCATCAAGTGGTGGAATTGGGCCCGTTCAAGAGCCATGGAATAAAATCAGAATAAAATTCTAAAATGAGTTGATATGGAAATTAAATTCCAATAAAGTCATTTTCAGCGACCTGCCTCGCTACCTGTTTCAACCCTTTTCCCGCTTGCCTGCTTACTGAAATCGTCACGCCTCATCCATAAAACCAACAAGAATGTGGAGAAAGACTTTTCATGAAGACCAAGATCCGCTTCGCCTCACTTGCCTTGTCCCTGATGTTCGCCAGTGGCGCGGCGCTCGCCGATATGAAGATCGGCGTCAGCATGTCCCAATTCGATGACACCTGGCTGACCTACCTGCGCGAATCCATGGACAAGAAAGCCAAGTCCTATCCCGAGGGCGTGCAGCTGCAATTCGAAGACGCCCGCAGCGACGTGGTCAAGCAGTTGAGCCAGGTAGAAAGCTTCATCAGCCAGAAGGTCGATGCCATTGTGGTCAACCCGGTGGATACCGCCGCCACCAAAAAAATCACCGAAGCCGCCGTCAAGGCCGGCATCCCGCTGGTCTACGTCAACCGCCGCCCCGATGATCTGAAGCTGCCCAAAGGCGTGGTCACTGTCGCCTCCAACGATCTGGAGGCCGGTGAAATGCAGATGCAGTACCTGGCCGACAAAATGGGCGGCAAGGGTGACATCGTGATTCTGCTGGGCGACCTGGCGAACAACTCCACCACCAACCGCACCAAGGGCGTCAAAGACGTTCTGGCCAAATACCCGAACATCAAGATCGAGCAAGAGCAGACCGGCATCTGGTCGCGGGACAAGGGCATGACCCTGGTCAACGACTGGCTGACCCAGGGCCGCAAGTTCGATGCGGTCGTGGCCAACAACGACGAAATGGCCATCGGTGCCGCCATGGCCCTGAGTCAGGCCGGTGTCGACAAAGGCAGCGTTTTGATCGCCGGTGTCGACGGCACGCCCGACGGGTTGAACGCGATCAAGAAAGGCAGCATGGCGGTCTCAGTATTTCAGGACGCCAAAGGTCAGGCCGACGGTTCGATCGACACCGCCGTGAAAATGGCCAGGAACGAGCCGGTTGAACAGGCCGTTTGGGTGCCATATCGCTTGATCACCCCGCAAAACGTCGACACGTTCAAATAGCCCGTCCGTTCAATAACAACAATAAACACGCAAGGTTGCGACCGTGACCTTGCTGATGGAGTACCTGATCATGTTCGCTTCAGCGACTGCTTCGAGCACCCCGTTGGTGGGTTTCCAGCCAACTGCAACACCTGTCGATGAGCCGTACCTGCTGGAGATCATCAACGTCAGCAAGGGATTTCCCGGTGTGGTGGCCTTGTCCGATGTGCAGCTTCGGGTACGCCCCGGTTCCGTGCTGGCCCTGATGGGCGAAAACGGCGCGGGCAAATCCACCCTGATGAAAATCATTGCCGGCATCTATCAGCCGGACGCCGGTGAACTTCGCCTGAAAGGAAAACCGGTGGTTTTCGAAACGCCATTGGCTGCGCTCCAGGCCGGGATCGCGATGATTCACCAGGAACTCAACCTGATGCCCCACATGAGCATCGCCGAGAACATCTGGATCGGCCGGGAGCAGCTCAACGGTTTCCACATGATCGACCACCGCGAAATGCATCGCTGCACGGCGAAACTGCTGGAACGCCTGCGGATCAACCTCGATCCGGAAGAGCAGGTGGGCAACCTGAGCATCGCCGAACGGCAGATGGTCGAGATCGCCAAAGCCGTGTCCTACGATTCCGACATCCTGATCATGGATGAACCGACCTCGGCCATCACCGACAAGGAAGTTGCGCACCTGTTCTCGATCATTGCCGACCTCAAGAGTCAGGGCAAAGGGATCATCTACATCACCCACAAAATGAACGAAGTGTTCAGCATCGCTGATGAAGTGGCGGTGTTCCGTGACGGCGCCTACATCGGCCTGCAGCGGGCCGACAGCATGGACGGCGACAGTCTGATTTCGATGATGGTCGGCCGCGAGCTGAGCCAGTTGTTCCCGGTGCGTGAAAAGCCGATCGGCGATCTGCTGCTGTCGGTGCGTGACCTTAAACTGGACGGCATTTTCAAGGATGTTTCCTTCGACCTGCACGCCGGCGAAATCCTCGGCATTGCCGGGTTGATGGGCTCAGGACGGACCAACGTTGCCGAAGCGATTTTTGGCATCACCCCGAGCGACGGTGGCGAGATTCGTCTCGACGGCGAAGTGGTGCGCATCAGCGATCCGCACATGGCGATCGAGAAGGGCTTCGCGTTACTGACCGAGGATCGCAAGCTCAGCGGCCTGTTCCCGTGCCTGTCGGTGCTGGAGAACATGGAAATGGCGGTGTTGCCGCATTACGCCGGTCACGGTTTCATACAGCAAAAAGCCCTGCGCGCCTTGTGCGAAGACATGTGCAAGAAACTGCGGGTGAAAACCCCGTCGCTGGAGCAGTGCATCGACACCTTGTCCGGCGGTAATCAGCAGAAGGCCTTGCTGGCTCGCTGGCTGATGACCAATCCACGGATCCTGATCCTCGACGAGCCGACCCGCGGCATCGACGTCGGCGCAAAGGCCGAGATCTACCGACTCATTTCCTGCCTTGCCAGCGAAGGCATGGCGGTGATCATGATTTCCTCGGAGCTGCCGGAAGTACTCGGCATGAGCGACCGGGTGATGGTCATGCACGAGGGCGACCTGATGGGCACCCTCGACCGCAGCGAAGCGACCCAGGAACGAGTGATGCAATTGGCCTCGGGCATGTCTGCGGTTCACTAAGCAAGGGAGAGCGCAATCTGTGGCGAGGGGATTTATCCCCGTTGGACTGCGCAGCAGTCCCATACTTTTAGGGCTGCTTCGCAGCCCAACGGGGATAAATCCCCTCGCCACAGGAAGCTCCTTCGCCACACAGATTTCTATTTAAGGGTGGGTTATGAACGCGATACTGGAAAACAAGCCAGCAACGGCACCGGTCAAGAGTCGCCGGCGCTTTCCGACCGAATTGAGTATTTTCCTGGTGCTGATTGGCATCGGCCTGGTCTTTGAAGTGTTTGGCTGGATCGTGCGCGACCAGAGCTTCCTGATGAACTCCCAGCGTCTGGTGCTGATGATCCTGCAGGTGTCGATCATCGGTCTGCTGGCGATCGGCGTGACCCAGGTCATCATCACCACGGGTATCGACCTGTCCTCGGGCTCGGTGCTGGCGCTGTCGGCAATGATCGCTGCCAGTCTGGCCCAGACGTCGGACTTCGCCCGGGCGGTGTTCCCGTCGTTGACTGACTTGCCAGTGTGGATTCCGGTGATTGCCGGGCTCGGGGTAGGGCTGTTGGCGGGGGCAATCAACGGCAGCATCATTGCCATTACCGGTATCCCGCCGTTCATTGCCACCCTCGGCATGATGGTCTCGGCCCGTGGCCTTGCGCGTTACTACACCGAAGGCCAACCGGTGAGCATGCTCTCGGATTCCTACACGGCGATCGGACACGGCGCGATGCCGGTGATCATTTTCCTGGTGGTCGCGGTGATCTTTCACATCGCCCTGCGTTACACCAAGTACGGCAAGTACACCTACGCCATCGGCGGCAACATGCAGGCGGCGCGTACCTCGGGGATCAACGTCAAGCGGCATCTGGTGATCGTCTACAGCATCGCCGGGTTGCTGGCAGGCCTGGCGGGTGTGGTGGCGTCGGCACGGGCCGCGACCGGGCAGGCCGGGATGGGCATGTCTTACGAGCTGGACGCGATTGCCGCGGCCGTGATCGGCGGCACCAGCCTGGCCGGCGGAGTAGGGCGCATCACCGGCACGGTGATCGGCGCACTGATCCTTGGAGTCATGGCCAGCGGTTTCACCTTCGTCGGCGTCGATGCTTACATTCAAGACATCATCAAAGGCCTGATCATCGTGGTCGCAGTGGTCATCGATCAGTACCGCAACAAGCGTAAACTCAAGCGTTGAGCCTCAGATAAAGCAGCCAATGCGCCACGCCTGACCCGCGTGGCGCAGCCGTTTGTCTTCTATATACAGCCGCTCGATTGAATTTCTTGCTATAAACGCACTCCGATAACCACCGCAAAGACTGCCGTAGAGCACTTTCAGGGCTTTGTCGGACAAATTCGCTGTCTTTTCAGTTGCTGAGGCCTCAAGTCGGCCTTAGACTGCCGCCCCTCGTAAATTGAGTGCCGGGTGGCGCTTGGAATTAAACGGCGCCGTTCCGATGGCCAACCCAGGTCCGCCGGAACGCTCCCTAATTCGCCTTAATGCACGTTTTTTTATAGAGATATCAATGACAAAGGACAAGTTGCTGGCCATGCCGGCGGATGACTACATGAATGCCGAGCAACATGCTTTTTTCTCTGAGCTGTTGCAGAACATGAAAGTCGAAACCCATGAGCGCATCGAACAGAACCGCATCGCCATCGAAAGCCTGGACACCCCGGCCGATCCGGCCGACGCCGCTTCTGTTGAAGAAGAGCGCACCTGGCTGGTGAACGCGATCGATCGCGACCAGCGCATGCTGCCTCAGTTGGAACAGGCTCTGGAACGCATCAAGGAAGACAGCTTTGGCTGGTGCGACGACAGCGGCGAGGCCATTGGCCTGAAGCGTCTGCTGATCAGCCCGACCACCAAGTACTGCATCGAAGCTCAAGAGCGTCACGAACAGATCGACAAGCACCAGCGTCAGGCCTGATTTCGTAACGCCCAGCATCGCGGGCAAGCCCCACTCCTGTCAGGAGCAAGGCTTGCCCGCGATGCTTTTTTTCGTCTGCGAAAACCCCGCGCACTTCTATTGATCTGCTGCAAGGCCCACTACTAATGGACCATAGATAATGGCCTTGTAGTGGCGTTAAATGCCGATACAACAATTAGAATGACTCGGGGGATGACGAAGATGACGCGTGACGGATCTGTGGTGGCAGCAGTGTCTGCCCCCGTGCTTTTGCCGAAAAACCTTTGGCTGACGCCGACCTTGCAAAGCATCGCCCTGATGCTCTTGTTGTGCGGCATGACGCTGGGCGGCTGGTCGCTTTACCTTGGCCTGCCATTGGCGGTGCTGGTGATCTGGCTACCTCGCTTGCGCTCGCGCGCTACCCCTGAAGCAACTCCCGTCGACAGCGCCAGCGCGATTGCCGAGTTGACTCGCGATCTTTCCTACACCACCAGTCATAACGCGTTGTCTGCCGCCGGTGTGGCCTTTTCGGTCAAGCAACTGGCCGACAAACTGCAATCGCAGCTGGGTGCCGCGGCGCAGATAGTCAGCAACGCCGAAGTGATGATCGCGACCGAACAAGCCACTTCGACACTCAGCCGGGAAGCCCTCAGTGCGGCCAGCGAGGCTCATCGGAGCAGCGCGGCAGGACGTACGGAGCTGATCGAGTCCATCGCCCGTATGCATCAACTCAGTCAGCGCGCCAGTAACAGCCGTGAACTGATCGAAGCCCTGAGCCTGCGCAGTGACGATATCCAACGGGTCACCCTGGTGATCCAGTCCATCGCCAGCCAGACCAATCTGTTGGCATTGAACGCAGCTATCGAGGCGGCGCGGGCGGGGGAGCATGGTCGCGGATTTGCGGTGGTGGCCGATGAGGTTCGCGGTCTGGCCGCGCGCACCGCGACGGCCACTGGCGAAGTCGGGGAGATGGTCGCTGATATTCAGCAACGCACCGCGCAAGTGGTGGAGCAGATCCGTCAACTGTCCAGCGACCTCGACACCGGAGTCGAGCAGGTCGAGCACACCGGTCAGCATCTGGAGAACATTGCGCGTCTGGCTGCCGGCGTCGAAAGCCAGGTCGGGGAAATCGCCAGGGGCGCCGACACCAACCGCGAACAACTCGATAGCCTGTTTCATGCCATCGAACAGATGCGCAGCGACCTGGCGATCAGCGACCAACAGACCCAGCGCCTGGCCCAGGCCGCGGTGCAAATGGAAGGGCAGGCCGAAACCATCAGCGAACGCCTCGCCGAAGTCGGACTGGATGACTATCACCAGCGGATTTATGACCTGGCCCGCGAAGGCGCGAGTCAAATTGCGGCGCGCTTCGAAGCGGATATCGACGAGGGCCGCGTGAGCCTCGATGACCTGTTTGACCGCAATTACCAAACCATTCCCAACACCAGCCCGGCCAAGTACCAGACCCGCTTCGATCGCTACGCCGATCAGGTCTTGCCGGCGATCCAGGAACCGTTGTTGCCGCGTCATGAAGGCCTGGTGTTCGCCATCGCCTGTACGCAGCAGGGTTATGTGCCGACCCACAACAAGGTCTTCAGCCAACCACTGACCGGTGATGCGCAGGTCGATACCTTGCAGAACCGCACCAAACGCAAATTCGCCGACCGCACCGGGATCCGCTGCGGCAGTCACCAGCAGGCCGTACTGCTGCAAACCTACACCCGCGACACCGGTGAGCTGATGCACGACCTCTCGGTGCCCATCATGCTCAAGGGCCGGCATTGGGGTGGTTTGCGATTGGGTTACAAGCCGGAAAGCCCTCGTTGAGTTGTTTGGCGTTGTTGTTAGCGGGGGTTGGGCTTGGGGTTGGGGCTGGATTGGGGGCATATCCGTTTCTGCGGTGATGGCTGATTACGGTTTCGCTCTTACAGCGAGTCACTTTGGAAGAGCCCCAAAGTAACCAAAAGGCTTTGCCCCTCCATTCGGTGCCT
>NZ_LACH01000070.1:24359-24524 GCF_000968015.1 Pseudomonas fluorescens | reverse complement strand
TTCGGCCTCTGGGAAAGGGGCGGCAGATCTGAAGCCAAAGCAAAGCAACAGCTACAGCAACAGCAACAGCAACGGCAAGATCAAAAGATCGCAGCCTCGTTTCACTCGACAGCTCCTACCGGGGGAGCGGGTGTACGCACGCTTCTCACCACTCAACAGGCCGAG
>NZ_LACH01000070.1:0-24279 GCF_000968015.1 Pseudomonas fluorescens | reverse complement strand
GTGACCGCAGAAACGGATATGTACCCAGCCGTCACGGCATTGTTGCGATTCTGGCAATTAATCTGTGCAGCGCCGTTGCTGTTTCCTCGCCGATGAACTCATTACCATGCCTACATAGTTAGGTTGCTAATGAAATTCGAGAGGTCAGCATGCAAAGCAAAGTCGATGTCGCGGTCATGATAGGCAGCGGTGTGCCTGCCAGTTTGCGTTCGATGGGGAAGAGCGTGTGTTGGGTGGTGCTACTCAATGGCGAACGCCGAGGAACGGCATTCTCAAGTCGCGAAGAGGCGCAGGAGTGCAGGGCTGCCTGGTTGGCGCAACTGAGCGCCGAAACGCCCGACAGCCTGCCTTTAATTACAGGCTAGTGAATCTGATGCATGCGCAGGTTCAGGTCGTCGACCACCCGCGCCCAATCCGCGTCTTCACGCAATTGTTCTTTCAGGAAGCCTGCTTGCTGCGGGGTCCAGAACTCGGCATCGATGAGTTTCTTGTTGTCGGCCAGGGGTGAATGGCTGGCAATGAAATCGTCGATGGCCTTCTCGCTGGAGTCCAGACCGAGTTGGTCGAACAAACCTTTCAAGTCATGTGTCGGTGAATCCATGTTCATCTCCTTGCGGGTCGCGTCGAGTGCGAGATCTGAGGGGCGGCTTCAATACATCTGAGAGAGCCGCGCTTCAGGAGTTCGATGGCGATGTTCAAAAGCAGAAGAGAGCATAGACTGCAAACCGATTATCAGGCTTTCAATGCGCCTTCATCGACTGCAAGTTTCAGCGCCTTGGCGGCTTCCTTGGCGGCAATGGCGGCTACGTCCGAGGTCTTGAACCAGCGATCCTTCTCGACCTGGTGATAGGTCACGGTGGTCAGCGGTGGCTTGGCGCGCATGATAATGACTGCCTGGAATTCGCCTTCGACTTCTCTGGCTTCGCCCCGGATAAAAAATTCACCGATATCAAATTCCGTCACGTAGCAGCCTTCCTTTGAAATATTCTGTTGTTTTGAACGCCGCCCACCCTGGGGACGGGTTTCATTGGTCGGGCAGTATGGCAGTAGTTGCATGCCGGCGGCTGAGTTAAGTCGCCGGCATGACGAAGCGTCTATGGAAATGAATGTGGCGCGACCGTCAACCGCGTAACTCGAGGGAACGGGCAAGGGCGCAGGCTTCGTTATGACTGCCGCGGAAACCTCTGACGCGGCCGGTGCAAGTTTCCTTGATATGAAAAAAGGCATTGCCGGCCAAAATGACCTGAAAGCGTGGCGGGGCAAGCTCTTCAGGGTAGTATTCATGCGGTTGAAACATCCCTGGGGGCAGTGTCCTCAAGCTGTTCTTATTGGGCGCCTGAGAGTGAGAAAAATGTGTCAGCGTGCACATATGAAGTCCTTTTCGTTGTTTTACCGACGTGCGTACGTGGTTTTGGGTAGTCTCGATGAGCATCGCTGCTCTAGAATCACCGTCAGTGCTTGGCGATCGATGTTCATCTAAAGCAATTTTTTGCTGGCGATATGTCGGAAAAGTGCTTTTTTTAAAGAGCTTTTTCCCTAAAGTTGGTAGTCCCGTTTTTCTGGCCGTCAGAAGGGCTTTTTCCTTCAGCCTCTGACGAACGCCAGGCAAGACGACGTGAGTGTTATTCCAGTAGTCTTCTCAAACCTCGCGATGAATGAGCGCTCTGCTCGTTTCAGGATTTCAACCCGGGTCATTTGGCTACACCTTCGGCATTGCCGCTTTTTTCTGCTGTGCGCTGATTTCCTGCGTGCAGCATCATTTTCAGATGTGGGGATGTTTCCTTGGCAGTAAGTAATCTCGATATGCATGCTTTGTTCGTGTTGGGTGATTTGCGCGCAAAGCTGGTTAAACAGTTCCAGTCACGTTTTGTTTACATCACCGAACAGAACGCTGAAGGCATTTACATTGCCGAGATCGACACCGAAGAGGCGCTGGTGGTTGATGACAAACCAGGGCTTAAACTCAAGGTCGGCGATCATTTCAGCGCCTCTGTATTGCCCAGTCGCGAAGGCGGCAAGCTGGACATCAAGTTCCGCGAAATCAAACTGACGGTGTACGGCCTGGGTGATTACGCCTTCGTCACCACCGCTGATGGTCACGGGATCGTGTTCAAGGAAGGTCATAGCGTGGTGATGGTGTTCGCCGCTCACCAACAGTTGCAGGAAGGCCTGACCAAAACCCTGAAAGCGGTGACCGCCAAGGCTGCCAAGTGGCGCAAAGGGGAACTGGTGACCTTCAAGGCCAGCGAATAATGACCCTGACCCGCGCCGACTTCCACGAACAGAACCAGGCCAGTGCGCAAGCCGAGGCGCAGCGGCTGTTCGATCAGAAGGCCGTTTTGCAAGGTGCATGGCTGGGTTGGGTGGCGTCACAGATCTATGCGTTGCGTCCGGCGGAGTACGCCAGCATGGTACGAAGAGCGTTGGCGCGCTTGCAGGAACCTCCCGAAAACTGATTGACCTCCCTCGAAAGCAGGAACCTCTACTACAGTCAGTTGACTGAGTATTCAAAGGCTTTGCGGTCTTCTGCCAGGCCATCCTGCTATTGCTGTGAACAGCACGAGGTGCAAAAGCATGAACGGATTTCGACGGTTGCTGGCCGCTACCCTGGCCACTTTCGGATTGTTGGCTTCACCCGTTCCGGTGTTCGCTGCCCAGGCGCCGATCCACTTCGCCGATCTGAACTGGGAAAGCGGCAGCCTGATCACCGATATCCTGCGGATCATCGTCGAGAAGGGCTACGGGCTGCCGACCGATACCTTGCCGGGGACGACCATAACCCTTGAGACCGCACTGGCCAACAATGACATTCAGGTCATTGGCGAAGAATGGGCCGGTCGCAGTCCGGTCTGGGTCAAGGCTGAGGCCGAAGGCAAAGTCGCGAGTCTCGGCGATACGGTCAAGGGCGCTACCGAAGGTTGGTGGGTGCCCGAATACGTGATCAAGGGCGACCCGGCGAAAGGCATCAAGCCGCTGGCGCCGGGCCTGCGCAGTGTCAGCGACCTGCCGAAATACAAGGGCGTGTTCAGCGATCCGGAAACCCCGGGCAAGGGGCGCTTCCTCAACAGCCCGATCGGCTGGACGTCGGAAGTGGTCAACAAACAGAAACTCAAGGCGTATGGGCTGGACGACAGCTATGTGAATTTCCGCAGCGGTTCCGGCGCGGCGCTGGATGCGGAGATCAGCTCTTCGATTCGACGCGGCAAACCGGTGCTGTTCTATTACTGGTCACCCACTCCGTTGCTCGGCCGCTTCAAACTGATTCAGCTCGAAGAGCCGCCGTTCGACGCCGATGCCTGGAAAACCCTGACCGACGCCGACCACCCGAATCCGAAACCGACTCGCTCGCTGCCCTCGAAGCTGTCCATTGGCGTGTCCACGCCATTCCAGAAACAGTATCCGCAGATTGCCGAGTTCTTCACCAAGGTCGACTTGCCAATCGATCCATTGAACAGGGCGCTCGCCGAGATGAGCGAAAAACATACCCCGCCACGGCAGGCGGCGCAGGCGTTCATGAAGGCGCACCCGGACGTGTGGCAGGCCTGGGTGCCTAAGGATGTGGCGGATAAAGTCTCCGCCGAGTTGAAGTGATGCAGTGAGTCTGATTCCGCCTTCGCGAGCAAGCCCGCTCCCACAGTTGATCGCGTACTCCTGTGGGAGCGAGCCTGCTCGCGAAGCTCTTAGAATCGGGTCTGCACCGCCAGCTCGAAGGTGCGCGGTGTGCCGAGGTAATACGCCGGTGACGGGCGACGACGAATACCCTTACAAAATCGTTCAAGGAAGTTCATTCTGCTGCGACATTTCACGCTGGAAGTCCGAACATGAGCCTATTGATCGCGCAATGGATGGCTGCCATCTTTCTGTTGATCAGCCTCATCCACCTGTACTGGGCGGCAGGTGGCAAGTTGGGTAGCGAGGCGGCGGTCCCGCGAATATCCACGGAGGACGGCGGGGAATCCAGGCCGGCCTTCAAGCCTTCCGGCTTTGCCACGTTGCTGGTGGCGGTCGGGTTGCTGCTGATTGCGATGCTGGTGTGCTTGCGAGTCGGCCTGTATCTGCCGACGGTGCATCACTGGTCGCTGCAATGGGTGATCAGCGCGATTGCGATGCTGATGTTCGCCCGGGCGATCGGCGATTCGCATCTGATGGGGTTCTTCAAACAGGTGAAGGATTCGAAATTTGCCCGACTCGACACCTGGGCGTATTCGCCGTTGTGCGTGGTGCTGGGGGCGGGGTTGTTGGCCGTTGCCTGGATCTGAGGCAAAGCAAGATCAAGAGATCGCAGCCTCGTTTCACTCGACAGCTCCTACAGGGGCATGGAATGCAAAACCCCTGTAGGAGCTGTCGAGTGAAACGAGGCTGCGATCTTTTGGCATCTAACTCCCGCTTTCCGTGCGCCGGCTACTCACTTCAGCCGGCACATCATCCCCCGCCATGCGCTTGCGAAACAGCGCGGCCCGCGCCAGCAACAGCGTGGTCACCGGCACCGTGATCGACAACAGAATCGGAATCAGCCAGGCATGCAACACCGGCCCGGACTTGAGTGCCGAGAAGTAAATGATCGAGGCCAGCGCCACGCACCAGGCGCCCAAGGTCGACGCCAGCGCCGGCGGGTGCATACGCTGGAAGTAGTCCTTCATCCGCACCAGGCCAATGGCGCCGATCAGCGCAAACAGACTGCTGAGTACCAGCAGGATCGCCACCGGAATTTCAACCCACAAAGACAGTTCAGCGCTCATTCGATCACCTCGCCACGCAGCAGGAATTTCGCCAGGGCAAACGAGCCGACGAAACCGAACAGCGCAATCAGCAGCGCCGCCTCGAAGTATGTGTCACTGGCATAACGAATGCCCAGCGCCAACATCATCAGCATCGCGATGATGTACAGGTAATCCAGCGCCAAAACCCGGTCCTGGGCCGACGGCCCCTTGAACAGCCGGATCAGGGTCAGAATCATCGCCAGCGAAAAGATGAACAGGCTCATCAGGATCGCGTTCGACAGTAAGGCGCTCATTCGAAGATCTCCATCAAGGGACGCTCGTAGGTCGCCTTGAAGTGCTGGATGAACAGCGCTTCGTCATCCAGATCGAAGACGTGCAGCAACAGAATGCTGCGGTCCAGTGCCAGTTCCGACCACACGGTGCCGGGGATCACCGTGCAGATCACCGACAACGCGGCCAGGCCATTGGCGTCACGCAAGTCCATCGGCACTTTGATGAAGCGCGAACGCGGTGGGCGGCGACCGGCGTTGAGCACGCTCCAGGCCACGGCGAGGTTGGACACCACCACGTCGCGACCGACAAGAAAGAACAAACGCACCATCACGCCCGGCCGACGAGTGCGGATCGGCAGCGGTCGCAGCTTGCGCATCATCAACGGTGCGCAGAACCCCAGCACAGCGCCCAGTAGCAGATTGCCGGGGCTCATCGACAGGTTCAGCACCAGCCACAGCAGCCACAGGGCCAGCGACAACCAGGGAGCCGGAATCAGACGCTTCATGGTGTGACCTCCGCTACCGCGGCTTTGGCTTCCGGGCTTGGAATCGCACGAGTACCGAGCACCGCCATCACGTATTGCTGCGGGTTGTTCAAGGCTTGGGCGGCCGCCTGGGTGTAGCGCAGCAGCGGTTCAGCCTGGAAGGTCAGCGCAATGCTCAAACCCAGCAGCGCGATGATCGGCACGCACTCGAAACGTCGCAGCAACGGCGACGGCCGCTCCTCGGGTGTCCAGAAGCGCTGGATGCCCAAGCGCGAGAACGCGATCAACGACGCCAGCCCGGAGAGGATCAGCAACGCCAGCAAGCCCCACGCGGCATTGGAAACCGGCTCATCGCTGCCATTGCCCAGGCCCAACGGATTGAGCAGGGCGCTGAGCAAGCCGAGTTTGCCAATGAATCCCGAGAGCGGTGGCATGCCGATGATCAGCAGCGAGCAGGCAATGAAGCTCAACCCGAGGAACGCCATGGTCCAGGGAATCACCTGGCCGACCACGGCTTTCTGCTCGTCATCGAGGTTGATGCCTTTGGGTGGCTGCAAGGATTCCAGCGGTCGCGGCAGATCGCCGTCGTCGAACAACGGCATTTCATTGGCCGAACGCGAACGCTCGATCAACTCGGCCAGCAGGAACAACGCGCTCAATGCCAGGGTTGAGCTGACCAGATAGAACAGTGCCGCGCCGATCAGGTTGGGCTGGGCGAAACCGATGGCCGACAGCAGAATCCCGGCCGACACCAGAATACTCAGGCTGGCCAGGCGTTCCAGTCGTTGTGCGGCGAGGATCGCCACCGCAGCGCAGACGATAGTCGCCATGCCGCCGTAGATCAGCCAGTCGCCGCCAAAGTACGCCGAGGCGCCGGCCTGGCCGGAGAACAGCAGGGTCCACAAGCGTAGCAAGGTGTAGACGCCGACCTTGGTCATGATCGCGAACATCGCCGCCACCGGCGCGCTCGCTGCGGAATACGCCGGCACCAGCCAGAAGTTCAGCGGCCACATTCCGGCCTTGGCCAGGAACGCCACGGCCAGAATTCCCGCGCCGGCATGCAGCAGGCCGCGATCGGCTTCCGGCACCAGCGGGATTTTCAGCGCCAGGTCGGCCATGTTCAGGGTGCCGGTGACGCCGTAGATCAGCGCCGCGCCGATCAGAAACAGCGACGAGGCCAACAGGTTGATCGAGATGTAATGCAACCCCGACGACACCCGCGACCGACCCGAACCGTGGAGCATCAGGCCGTAAGAGGCCGCCAGCAACACTTCAAAAAACACGAACAGGTTGAACAGGTCCGCCGTCAGGAACGCGCCATACAGGCCCATCATCTGAATCTGGAACAGCGCGTGGAAACTCGAACCGGCGCCGTCCCAACGGGCCATGGCGAACAGCAGGGCGCTGACGCCGATGATCCCGGTCAGCACCAGCATCAGCGCCGACAGTCGATCGACCACCAGCACGATACCGAACGGCACCTGCCAGTTGCCCGGCAGGTACACGCCGATGGAGCCGGGGACGCCCGTCTCCTGAGTCCATTGCAGCAACAGCACGGCAATGCCCAACCCCACCAGGCTGGAAAACAGGTTGATCTTGGCCTTCAGCGGACGGTGTTTCTCCCCCAGCATGAGCATCATGGCGGCGGTCAGCAGCGGCAGCAGAATCGGTGCAGCGATCAGGTGCGGCATCAGATTCATTCTTTAGGCTCCCGGCCATCCACATGGTCGGTACCGGTCAGGCCCCGGGAAGCCAGCAGCACCACCAGAAACAACGCGGTCATGGCGAAGCTGATCACGATGGCGGTCAACACCAGCGCTTGCGGCAGCGGGTCGGTGTAGTGCAACAGGTCCTGCGGCACGCCGTCCTTGATGATCGGCTCCTTGCCGATAAACAGGCTGCCCATGCTGAAGATGAACAGGTTGACGCCGTAGGACAGCAGGCACAGGCCCATCACCACCTGAAACGTCCGTGGCCGCAGGATCAGCCAGACGCCGGACGCGGCCAGCACGCCGATGGCGATTGCGATGACTTCTTCCATCAGACGGTTCCTTGCGTGGCGACGGATCGAGGCAGGGCAGCGGTCTTGTGACCCCGTACCGATTGGTGGGCGAGGGCGGTGAGAATCAACAAGGTCGAACCGACCACCACGGCGTACACGCCAATGTCGAAGAACAGCGCACTGGCGATGTGAATGTCACCGAACACTGGCAGTTCGAAATGCCAGGTGTGGGTGGTCAGGAACGGATAACCGACAGCCATCGCCCCGAGCCCGGTGACGGTGGCAAACAGCAGGCCGGTGCCCATCCAGCGCAGCGGTCGCAGGCTCATTTGTGCCTCGACCCACTGCGTGCCGGCGACCATGTACTGCAGGATGAACGCTACGGACATCACCAGGCCCGCGACAAAACCGCCGCCCGGTTGATTGTGGCCGCGCATGAACAGGTAGACCGACACCACGAACGCGATCGGCAGCAGCAGACGCACCAGCACCGCCGGCACCATCATGAAACCGAGTGCGGTATCGCTGGCGTGACGCGGGTTGACCAGATCAGTCACCACGTCCGGTGCCAGCAAACGCTGCTGGGCGGGCAATTGCAGGCTTTCTTTTGGCGGACGGAAGCGTCGCAGCAGGGCGAATACGGTCAGCGCCACAGCCACCAGCACGGTGATTTCACCGAGGGTGTCGAAGCCGCGGAAGTCCACCAGCATCACGTTGACCACGTTGCTGCCGCCGCCTTCGGGCAGGGCGCGGCTGAGGTAGAACGAAGAGATGTCGTTCGGGGTCTGGCGCGTCAGCATCGCGTAGGCTAGCAACGCCATGCCGCCACCGACCACGGTCGACAGCAGCAAGTCGCGGATACGGCGGATGCGCGCCTTGCGCAGGCTGCTCGGCAGCGGCGACACCTCTTCGATCCGTCGAGGTAGCCAGCGCAGACCGAGGAGGATCAACACCGTGGTCACCACTTCCACGGCCAATTGCGTCAGCGCCAGGTCCGGTGCCGAGAACCAGACGAAGGTGATGCAGGTCATCAGGCCGCAGACGCTGACCATGGTCAGGGCCGCGAGCCGGTGATATTTGGCCTGCCACGCTGCGCCGAGGGCACAGGCAATCGCCAGCAGCCAGAGGGTCACGAACACGATCGAACCTGGAATCTTCGGCCGGTCACCCCAGCTCAGGCTGCTGTGGAGCATCGGTATCAACCCGGCCAGCACGGCCGCGAGCACCACCAGAAATAATTGGGTTTGCAGGCGCTTGGTGCTGATCCGCCGCTCGAGACGACGGGCCAGGCGCATCATGATCACCAGGCTGCGTTCGAACAGGCGCTTGCCGTTGAACCGGCCAATGATCGGCGGGTACTTGAAACGCCCGTGTTTGAGCTGATTGCGCAACAGCAGATAAAGCACGATGCCGCAGGACATGGCGATGACGCTCATGATCATCGGCGCGTTCCAGCCGTGCCAGATCGCCAGGCTGTATTCCGGCAAGGTGCCGCCCACCACCGGGCGGGCAGCCGCGGCCAGCAACGGGCCGACCACCTGCGCCGGGAAAATCCCCACGACCAGGCAGGCGAATACCAACAACTCCACCGGCGCGCGCATCCAGCGGGGCGGCTCGTGTGGGGTGTGCGGCAAGTCGGTGGCGGTCGGGCCGAAGAACACGTCGACGGTAAAGCGCAGGGAGTAGGCGACGCTGAAGGTCCCGGCGATGGTCGCGACGATGGGCAGCGTCATCTCGATCCAGGCCGTGGCATTGATGAACACGGTTTCGGCGAAGAACATCTCTTTGGAGAGGAAGCCGTTGAGCAGCGGCACACCGGCCATGGATGCGCTGGCGACCATGGCCAGGGTGGCGGTGAACGGGATCAGTTTGATCAAGCCGCTGAGCTTGCGAATGTCGCGGGTGCCGCTTTCGTGGTCGATGATCCCGGCGGCCATGAACAGCGAAGCCTTGAACGTGGCGTGGTTGAGAATGTGGAACACCGCAGCCACGGCGGCCAGCGGACTGTTCAGGCCCAGCAGCAGGGTGATCAGGCCGAGGTGACTGATGGTCGAATAGGCCAGCAATCCTTTGAGGTCGTTCTGGAACATCGCGCAATACGCACCGAGCAACAAGGTGCAGGCGCCGGCGCCACTGACGATGTAGAACCATTCTTCACTGCCGGACAGCGAGGGCCACAGTCGTGCGAGGAGAAACACCCCGGCCTTGACCATGGTCGCCGAGTGCAGATAGGCCGAGACAGGTGTCGGCGCCGCCATGGCGTGGGGCAGCCAGAAGTGGAAAGGGAATTGCGCGCTTTTGCTCAGGGCGCCGATCAGGATCAGGGGCAGCAGAATAGGGTAGAGGGCGTGTGCGCGAATCAGATCGCCGGCGGCCAGGACCTTGTCCAGGTCATAGCTGCCGACCACATGGCCGAGCAGCATGACCCCCGCCAGCAGACACAAACCGCCTGCGCCGGTGACCATCAGCGCCATATAAGCACCGCGTCGCGCATCGGCGCGGTGGTGCCAGTAACCGATCAACAGGAACGAAAAGAGGCTGGTCAGCTCCCAGAAAAACACGATCTGGATCAGGTTGCCGGAGATCACCAGCCCGAGCATGGCGCCCATGAACGCCAGGAAAAACGCGAAGAACCGCGGCACCGGATCGTCCGGCGACATGTAGTAGCGGGCGTACAACGAAACCAGCGTGCCGATGCCCAGCACCAGCATCGAGAACAGCCAGGCGAACCCGTCCATGCGCAGGACGAAGTTCAGGCCAAGACTGGGTAACCAGAAGAACTCTTCGCGAATCACGCCGCCATCGGCGATTTGCGGGTACAGCAGGGCGACCTGAACGGTGCCTATCAAGGCAACCAGGCCAGCCAACAAAGATTCGGTGTTACGCGCGTTGTGTGGCAGCAAGGCTGCCAGACAGCTGCCGATAAAAGGCAGAAGCAGTAGAACTATCAGGGACATAGGCTTCTAATCTGCGGAAGTTTGTGAAGCATCATACGTGCCAGCTCCCGGATCACCAAACGCCAAGCTGTCGCAGAATCCTACAAGGTAGACGGAAAAAACCTGATTCACATTGTTTCCAAAACCTGTATTCAACAGGTCTGGCCCAATCGCGAGCAAGCTCGCTCCCACAAGGACCGGAGGGGTGCTCACAATCGCGACACAACACAGGTCCAGTGTGGGAGCGAGCTTGCTCGCGATGGCTATTTATCAAACGCCGAAAATTTCACAGCTTAACCTTGAGCTTCCCGCTCCAATTCTTCCTCAGCCGCAGCAGCCTTACCCTTGGTCTTCAGCTCACTCACAATCACCGCCGCCACAATCAACCCCGCACCCACCAGCGCAATCGCCGGCAACCGCTCCCCGGCGATCCGCCCGACAATCCCGGCCCACACCGGCTCGCCGGCATAAATCAACGTCGCCCGGGTCGGCGAAACACTTTTCTGCGCCCAGTTCATCGCCACTTGAATCGCCGCACTGGCCGCGCCCAACCCCAGCGCGCTGCATAACAGCAGCCAGGAGAAGTCCGGAATCCTTTCCTGAGTCGGCACCACCATCAAAAACGCCAGCGCCGAGGTGACCGCCAATTGCACCACCGTCACCCGCCGCACATCGACTTGGCCGGCATAGGTGCTGATCAAAATGATTTCTGCCGCAATCGCCACAGCGCTGATCAACGTAGCGATTTCACCCGGGCTGAAATTGAACGAAGCGCCGGCCGGTCCCGACAGCAACATCAACCCGGTAAACGCCAACATGATCCCGATGCTCGGCATCAACCCCGGACGCCGCCCCAGCACCAGCCATTGCAGCAACGGCACGAAGGGCACGTACAACGCAGTAATAAACGCCGACTGACTGCTTGGAATGCTCTGCAACCCGACGGTCTGCAAACCATAACCGAGCATGATCGCCACGCCGATAAAGGCCCCGGCCTTGAGTTCGAACAGCGTCAGCTCCCGCAGGTGACGCCAGGAAAACAGCGCAACAATGATCGCCGCCGCGGCAAAGCGCAGACCGACGAAGAACATCGGCCCGCTGACGGTCATCGCGTGCTGCACCAGCAAGAAGGTGCCGCCCCAGACCATGGTGATCAGCACCAGCACGCACTCGGCCTTGCTGAACCGCGAGAAACGGGGGGAAGTGTGAGGAGTATTCACCGACGTCATGACCTTGCGCGCTACCTGAGGGGGACGCACAATGCGCCGAATGTTGCGCAGTATACTGCCCAACCCCCATCAAGTGAGCAATATAGTGCACAAAGATTCTACCCAGCGGGCTTCGGTCCTCCAGCACGTCAGCCTAAACGTTCGACGCTTGCGCCACGCCGCCGACATGAGCCAGGCGACGCTGGCGGAAAAATCCGGGGTCAGCCGCCGGATGCTGGTGGCCATCGAGGCCGGCGAGAAGAACGTCAGCCTGACCACTCTCGACCGCGTGGCCGAAGCGTTGGACGTCGCGTTCAGCGACCTGATCCAGGCCCCGGATGCCCGCGATCCGAGCCGCATCAACGAAGTGGCCTGGGCCGGGACGATTCCTGGCAGCAAAGCCGTTTTACTGTCTAAAGCCACCGCCACCCGCGAGGTGGAACAGTGGGAATGGTGCCTGCAACCAGGGGAAATCTACCCCTCGCAACCGGATGCCGAGGGTTGGAGTGAACAGATTTATGTGTTCGAAGGCTGCCTGACGCTGATGCTGGGCGATACACCGCATGAGATCGCTGCCGGCGAGTTCTACATGTTTGCCAGCAACCAGCCCCACGCCTATCGCAACGATGGGCCGGTGGCGGCGCGGTTTGTGCGAAATGTGGTGATCTAACTGTTTGTGGATCAACACTGGATAGACACTTTGCTGTTTTAAAGCTGCGAGTCTTTCTTGGATAATTCTTTAACCTATTGAAAATAAAGTGATTTAATTTCAGGCACGACTCCTGCAAAGCTCTGGTGCATTCACCAGATCCCGGAGTCGGCCCATGACAGCCTCTGCCCAACCCCTTCGCACCGCCCATGTGATCCGCTCGGACGCCGAGGCGATTGCCGTCGCCCACAAACTCGCTGCACGCTTTGCCATCGAGGCCAGCGTGCGGGATCGCGAGCGACGCTTGCCGGTCGCCGAACTCGACGAGTTCTCCGCCAGCGGCCTCTGGGGCATCACTGTTCCCAAGGAGTACGGCGGCGCTGGCGTGTCCTACGTGACCGTTGCGGAGGTGATCAAGATCATTTCCGCCGCCGATTCGTCCCTCGGCCAGATCCCGCAAAACCATCTCGGCGTGCTCGATATCCTGCTGCAAACCGCCACCGAAGAGCAGAAGCGTTACTACTTTGGCAAAGTCTTGCAGGGCTACCGTTTCGGCAACGCCTTCTCCGAATCCAAAAGCAAAAATGCCGGAGCCTTCGAAACCCGAATCCGTTTCGATAAAGACACCGCGCAGATCGACGGCGAAAAGTTCTACTGCACCGGCGCCTTGTTCGCGCACATCGTGCCAGCGGTGGCGGTTAATGAAGAGAACAAGGCTTTCATCGCCTTCATCGAACGCGACACTCCCGGCTTGACCGTCATCGACAGTTGGGACGGTTTCGGCCAGCGCACCACAGCCAGCGGCGGCGTCACCCTGAACGCGGTGAAGGTCCCGCTCAGTGCTGTGATCCCGGCCCACAAGGCCTTCGACGAGCCCACCGCCGACGGCCCGATTTCACAAATCATTCAGGCGGCCGTGGACACCGGCATTGCCGTCGGCGCCCTGGAGGAAACCAAACGCTACGCCCGCGAAGCCCGGCCCTGGATCGACAGCGGGCAGGATCACGGCTGGCAGGACCCGTTCAGCATCGCTGCGATCGGTGACCTCGAATGGCGGGTCCACGGCACCGAAGCGATCCTCAAAAAGGCCGGTCGCGCAATCGACCATGCTTTGCTCAACCCCAACGAAGAAACGTTGGCCCGTGCTTCGGTGGTGGTCGCCCAGGCCAAAGTGCTGTCCGCCGAGATCGCCTTGCTTGCCAGCAGCAAACTCTTCGAACTGGCCGGCACTCGCTCGGTGCTCGGCAAATACAACCTCGACCGCCACTGGCGCAATGCCCGGACGCACACCCTGCACGATCCGGCACGCTGGAAATATCACCTGATCGGCAACTACCTGCTCAATGGCGTGAAGCCTGCGCGCCACGCCTGGAACTGAGGAGCCCACCATGAACGCTTTGACTCAACCGATTGTTGCCGGGCAGCCCCTGGCCAAAAGTCAGCATGACTTGCACAACGCTCGCAGCTTGCTTGATGCGACGTTGCGTTTCGTCCGGCAGCAGGCCCAAGCCACGGATGACCCTTACGTCATCAGCCGCTTCGGCGATTTGCACATCCGCATTGAGGTCGCCGCCGCGCTGCTCGAACGCGCCGAAGACTTTCTGAACAGCGTTGATGACGACACGGAAATCAGCGTCGCCATCGCCGAGTCGCACCTGGCCAGCGCCGACGCTTTAAATGCTGCCAGCAACGTCGAATTTGAACTCACCGGCCAACGCACCGTGTTGCCCGGATCGTTGCATGACCCGCTGCACCGCAAACTTCACCTCATCGGCAACTTCCGCCTCAACGGCATCCACCCCCCAAGCTTTAGGAGTGCTGTTTGATGGGCCGCGAAATTCGTCTCAACGCATTTGACATGAACTGCGTCGGTCACCAGTCGCCGGGTTTGTGGGCGCATCCGCGGGATCGCTCGTGGCAGTACAAGGATTTGGAGTACTGGACCGATCTGGCGAAAATCCTCGAACGCGGCAAGTTCGACGGTTTGTTCATCGCCGACGTGCTGGGCATCTACGACGTTTACAACGGCAATGGTGACGCGGCGATCCGTCAGGCGGCGCAAGTGCCGGTCAACGACCCACTGCAATTGATTCCGCCGATGGCGCTGGTCACCGAGCATCTGGGGTTCGGCCTGACCGCCTCGCTGTCCTTCGAACACCCGTATCCGTTCGCCCGACGCCTGTCGACGCTCGATCACCTGACCAAGGGCCGTGCCGGCTGGAACATCGTCACCTCTTACCTGGAAAGCGGTGCGAAGAACCTCGGCCAGAAAAACCAGACCGAACACGACGCCCGTTACGACTTCGCCGAAGAGTACCTGGAGGTTTGCTACAAACTGTGGGAAGGCAGTTGGGAAGAGGGTGCGATCCTGCGGGATCGCGAGCGGCGGATCTTCAGCGACCCGAGCAAAATCCACGAAATCCGGCACGTCGGTAAGCACTTCCATGTACCGGGCATTCACCTCTGCGAACCTTCGCCGCAACGCACGCCGGTTCTCTATCAGGCTGGCGCATCGAGTCGCGGCAAGCAGTTTGCCGCCGAGCATGCCGAGTGTGTGTTCGTTGCTGCACCGTCGAAAGTGCTGCTGAAGAAAACCGTTGCCGACATCCGTCGTCGTGCTGCCGAAGCCGGACGCGATCCGTCGAAGATCCTGATCTTCAACCTGCAAACCGTGATCCTCGGCGAGACCGACGCCAAGGCCAAAGCCAAGTTCGAGGAATACAAAACCTGGGTCAGTTATGAAGGCGCGATGGCGTTGATCTCTGGCTGGACCGGGATCGATTTCAGCCAGTTCAAACCCGATGAGCCGCTCAAGCATGTACACACCAACGCGATTCAGTCGGCGGTGGAAGCGTTCTCCACGGCGGACCCGAACAAAGTATGGACCCCCAACGAACTGGCTGACTGGGTGGGCATCGGCGGTTTTGGGCCGTTGTTTGTCGGCAGCCCCGAGACCGTCGCCGACTTGTTGCAGGAGTGGGTCGAGGAGACCGACGTGGACGGCTTTAACCTGGCCTATGCACTGACCCACGAAACCTTCATCGACGCCGTGGAGTTGCTGGTGCCAGAGTTGCAGAAACGTGGGGTCTATAAAACCGAATACGCGCCGGGGACCTTGCGCGAGAAGTTGTTCGGTGAAGGGCCGCGCTTGCCGGAGATTCACCCGGGTGCAGGTTATCGAGACCTGGCGGCGTTGCGGCAGCAGGAGAAGAAAGTGGTCTCCTATTGATGATCGTTTGATGATACGACCTACTTTGGTACTGCTTGATGAACCTTCATGGGTTTGGCGCCTATTATCGTCCAGGAGATTTTCGAGATGAAACATTGATCAGTGAGAACGCCATGACTGAAACCCAAAGCGGACAGGCCACCGACGCCATTCGCCACGCGGACATCCTGATCGTCGGCGGCGGCCTCAGCGGCGCAATGCTGGCGGCGCAGTTGCTGCGCCTGCCGGGCAAACGCCAGGTGCTGGTGATCGAACCCCGCGCCGAACTGGGACGGGGCGAGGCGTACAGCGCGGTTGAGTTGGGCCATACGCTCAACGGCAATGCGGCGCGGATGAGCGTCGACCCGGACAACGCCGACGACCTGACCCAATGGCTGATCAAGTACATCGCGGCCGGCGGTTGGCCGGAGTCTGATGAGCAACATGTGCCGGTCAGCGAATTGTTCCCGCCCCGGGGGATTTTCGGCCTGTACGTGCAGCAGCGCCTGGCCGAAGCGCAAGCGGTGGGGGCGTCGAACGGGTCAACGGTCGAGCATGTGCGGGCCGAGGTGATTGACCTGCAAACGACGGACGATTCGGTGCAGCTTACGTTGAGCGACGGGCAACGCTTGCAGGGCGCGTATGCGGTGTTGGCCACGGGGATGTTCCCCGCTGCGCGCACGCCACAGACCGAGTCCAGCGGCTTGAACGCCGCCGCGCTTGATCCGTGGGACGTCGCGGCCATGCAGCAGCTTGATCCGCAGTCGACCGTGCTGATCATCGGTTCGGGCCTGACCATGGTCGATGCCGTGGTGTCGCTGGAGCAGGCCGGGCATCGCGGGCCGATCGAAGTGTTTTCCCGGCATGGTTTGCTGCCGCACATGCGTCGGCAACCTCCGGTCTGGGTGGATTTTCTCGCTGAGGATCAGAGCATTCGTACACCGCGACAGCTGGTGCGCGAACTGCGTCGGCATTGCCGGGACGCCATCGCTCAAGGCATCGACTGGCAGGCGCCGCTCGACACCGTACGGGCGCACATCCGCCGCTTGTGGAATCAGGCGACGGACGTGCAGCGTCGGCAGTTTGTGCGGCATGTGCGGCCGTGGTGGGAAAGTCATCACCACCGCTCGCCACCGTTGAGTGCCGAACTGGTGGCGCGGCTGCACAAGGAAGGGCGGTTGCGGATTCAGGCGGCGTCGTTCAAAGGGTTGGAGCCTTCCTCGGGCGCTGGAGTCAGTATCCGCATCCGGCGTCGGGGTGAATCAGAAACTACCGTTGTCAGCGGCGCGGCGTTGATCAACTCCAGCGGCATTGAATACGACTGGCGGCGGGTCGCCCGACCGCTGCCACAGCAACTGCTGGCGCGCGGACTTGTCCGGCCGGGGCCGTTGGCGCTGGGGATTGCTGCGGCCGTTGATGGCGCGGTGCTGGGCGCCGATGAACACGTCGCCAGCCGTCTGTTCGCCATGGGCCCACCGTTGCGCGGCATGTGGTGGGAAAGCACGGCGGTGACCGATGTCGCGAGCCAGGCCAAGGCGCTTGCCGCGCGGTTGGCGGGCTGATTGAACGCTGTTCACTCGAGCGCGGTACTTCAGGAGCACCGACCTGTGGCGAGGGGATTTATCCCCGTTGGGCTGCGAAGCGGCCCCCAGCATTCGTTCTGACAGATCGAGTTGTCAGGATTTACGACTGCTTCGCAGCCGAACGGGGATAAATCCCCTCGCCACAGGTCGTTGATCAATAACGCTGATACTTCGAACCGAACTCAGGGCGGTTTTCAGCGACGTAGAGTTTGCTTGCCTGGCTGTCTTTGTGATCAACACCGACGGTGTTCACGTTCAGTGTGGCCAGTTGGCTGACTTTAGCCGCGGCAACGACCTGCGAGGTGGCGTGTGGGGCGGCGATGGCGGAGGTAGCGCCGAGAACCGAAAGGGCGAATCCAAGACCGATGATGCTTTTCATGAGGGTGCTCCAGAGCGTGGGGAGAAGTTGTGGCCACTGTAGTGCTGGAGCATCGCGATGAAAAAACACCCTGACGCATAGTTGTTATCGAGCGCGTTGATCGATTGTCAGCGAGGTGTGTTGTCGCTGAGCCAGCGTTGCTTGAGTTGTTCCAGACGCCCATCGCGGTTCATCTCGTCCAGCGCCTGTTGCCAGCGCGCGACCTGATGCGCATCGGTCTGCGGGGAAAACGCGATGTAGGTGCCTTGCTTCATCAGCGGCATCTGATAGTGCAACTGGCTGGGCGCCAAGCCTTCTTCCCGGGCCAGGGTCGCGATGGAAAGGGTGTCGACTACCACAAAGTCGATGCGCCCCAGACGTGCCAGACGCATCATTTGTTCGGGCGTTTCCACGCCGTACAGATTGTTCAGACCCTGCTTGCGCAAGTAGTCGTAGGCCAGCCATTTTCGCGGGACGGCGATACGGCTCAGGCTGGCGGCGTCCTGCAAACTGCGCACCGGTTGCTGGGTGTTAGTGGAATACAGCGCCGTCTCCACGTCCATCAGCGGACCGACCCACTGGTACAAGCCTTCGCGTTCGGCGGTGCGCAACACGGTAAACACTCCGGTGGCAGGCTCGGTCGTGGCGACGTGCAGGGCGCGCAGCAAAGGGACTTGTTGCAAGTGCACCTGGTCGCCGGTGCGTTCGGCCAGTGCCTGAACCACGTCCACGCCAAACCCCACCAGTTGATTACCTTGCTGAAAATGCAGGGGCGGATGGTTGTCGGTGAACAGGTTCAGATCAGCCGCGACCGCCGTAAAGGTCAGGAAAAACAACAGGCAACCGGCAATGCGCTTCATGAATCGTCCTTGATGAAATGAAACGCAAATCTTAGTACGGGCGTGCTGTAAATGTCCCGAGGAATTGTCGGACTAATGCGTCAGATTTCAGGACTGATGGGTGTGGCTTGACACAATCAACTGTGGGAGCGAGCTTGCTCCGGGCGGCGTTCCGACGATGGCGGTGGATCATTCAACAATGATGCCGACTGACAGTCCCTCATCGCGAGCAAGCTCGCTCCCACAGTTGATCCTCGTTGTGTGAAGGTTTTGATCAATACCGCTGATATTTCGAGCCGAACTCAGCGCGGTTTTCCGCCACGACCACACCGCCGCGTACCGCATTGCTCGGGCTGACTGATGCCACACGTTCACGCAGTTCTTGCAGACGGTCGGCACCGCCTTCGGCCACGCGATTCTCGATCAGACGATCGGAGCCGCCTTCCACCAGCAGTTGTTGAACCTGGCCAGGGGACGCAGCTTTGCCGGAGTGGGCCGACGCCAGGCTCGACAGGCCGAGACCACTCACCAATGCCAGACCGAGTGCCAGGGACGAGACTTTCGAGAAGTTGATCATGGGTAATTCTCCGTGCGTTTAGTTTGAGTGGGTCGGTAGCTGCTGCTATCCGGTGATCACAGTTAAACGCTCGGGTGTATCGGTGATGTGTGTTCGAACAAGTCGAAATCGGTGTCTGCGTATCTGTCGCGGGTTCTTATACAGACGGATACAAAACCCTATGAAAAACGCTCCTCAGGTTCTGCTGGGGGGAGCGCTTCATGATTCTGCGCCGAGCAATTCCACCGGGTAGGAAAACACGTAGCCTTCGCTGCGCACAGTTTTGATGTAGGTCGATTCCCGGGAGTCATCCATCAATCGCTGGCGCAGACGGCTCACCAGCAAATCAATCGAGCGGTCAAACAGGTCGGCGTCGCGACCCTGGGTCAGGTTGAGCAACTGGTCACGGCTGAGCACCCGTTGCGGGTGATCGAGGAATACCCGCAACAAACGGTATTCGGCGCCACTGAGGGCCACCATCGTGCCGTCTTCGTCGAGCAAGTGCCGGGCGGTGGTGTCCAGGCGCCAGCGACCGAAACCCAGCAACCGGCCAGTTTCGGTGATCAGCAGGTTGGGCGGCAGCATCCGGGTGCGGCGCAACACGGCATTGATCCGCGCCAGCAGTTCGCGGGCGGCGAAGGGCTTGGTCAGGTAATCGTCGGCACCCATTTCCAGGCCGAGGATGCGATCGGTTTCGTCGTTGCGTGCGGTGAGCATCAGGATCGGCGTGGCTTTGTGTTTGCCCGAACGCAATTCGCGGCACAGCAGCAGGCCGTCATCGCCGGGCATCATGATGTCCAGCACGATCAGGTCCACCTGATTGGCTTCCAGAAAACTGCGCATCTGCCGGCCATCGGCGACCACAGTGGTGCGCAGCCCGTTCTTTTTCAGGTAATTGCCGACCAGTTCGCGAATCTCCCGGTCGTCGTCGACGATCAGGATGTGGTTCACATGTTCCATCGCTCAAGCCTCTTGTTATTCGCTTTGTATCGCACTGTATCTGGCGCCCGTTGTGACACCTTACGCCTTAATACGCCTGGTTTTACGACACATGGCAGATACCTCGGGCCGATTAAATGGGTTCCATCGAGACAAGCCGACTTGCCTCACAACCACCGCCCATTGCAACCCTGAGGAAATCACCATGAACTGGAACAAACTGATTGCCGCCAGCTTCTTCGCGGTCCTGAACGTTGCAGCGTTTTCGGCCCATGCCGATGTTCAAGCACCGTCGCAGACAACTTCTCACGGCACCCACCTGGATATCAAGAAAGTGGTTTCCGTCGCCGACAACGGCGGCGGCAATTGCGGCATTGTCGATGCCCGCCTGACCTACCTCGATTCCAGCGGCACGCAGAAAGTCCTCGATTACAGCAAATTCGCAGAGTGCGGCAATCAGGGCGGCTGATCTTTCCACTACGCTTATCGCTGTCGAAACCGATGAACGCACAGTCTGCTCATCAACCCGCGATGGCTGACTCATGTCGTCCAGAACACCCGGTCAATGACTTCCAGGGAAATCACCATGAAGATGAATGTGTTGAGCAAAAAAAACGACTCACGTCGTCGTTTCTTTGGCCCATCGGTCCTCGCTTTCGCGCTGATGCAGTTAGGTGCCCTTGGTGCTGCCAATGCGCAAGCCGCGACGCCAGAGCCCGTGGTGGCCAGCGCCGGCACCCTCAAGTCGGACTCGTTCGGCCCGTTGAAACATGTCAACGCCGGGTTGCTGAAGGTGGCTTACGCCGAAGTCGGCCCCGCTGATGGTCCGGTGGTGATTCTTCTGCACGGTTGGCCCTACGACATTCACAGCTATAGCGAAGTGGCACCCTTGTTGGCGGCCAAGGGTTACCGGGTGCTGATCCCGTATGCACGAGGCTACGGCGACACGCATTTCCTGTCCGACAAGACTGTTCGCAACGGCCAGCCCGCCGCGTTGGCCAGTGATGTCATCGACTTTATGGATGCGCTCAAGATCAAGAAGGCAGTGCTCGGAGGCTACGACTGGGGCGCGCGCTCGGCGGACATCGTTTCGGCGCTCTGGCCGGAGCGGGTGGAGGCGCTGGTCTCGGTGAGCGGCTACCTCATCGGCAATCAGGCCGCCGGCAAGAATCCGTTACCGCCCAAGGCCGAGTTGCAATGGTGGTACCAGTTCTACTTCGCTACCGAACGCGGCCAGGCCGGTTACGAAAAAAATCGCCACGACTTCGCCAAGTTGATCTGGGAGCTGGCCTCCCCGAAATGGACATTCGACGACGCCACCTTCGACCGCAGTGCCGCCGCCCTGGAAAACCCTGACCACGTTGCTATCACCCTCTTCAACTATCGCTGGCGGCTGGGCATGATTCAGGGCGAACCTCAATATGAAGCGCTGGAGCAGCGGCTGGCCAAGGCCCCGGTCATTACGGTGCCGACCATCACCATGGAAGGGGATGCCAATGGGGCGCCGCATCCGGCTCCCGAGGATTATGCCAAGCGCTTCACCGGAAAATATGAGTTCCGACTCATCAACGGCGGCATCGGCCACAACTTGCCGCAGGAAGATCCGCAGGCTTTTGCCAAAGCGATCATTGACGCGGATCACCTATAAACCACTGTGGGAGCGAGCCTGCTCGCGAATGGCGGTGTGTCAGTCAACATCATGATTGAATGACACACAGCTATCGCGAGCAGGCTCGCTCCCACAGGGTTATTTGATGGTGCCTGCTACGCAACCACTTGATAACACGGCACATACGCCGCGCCACCCGGCAGTTTCATCCGGTGCTGGGCGACGAAGGCTTTGAGCAGTTGATCCAGCGGTTGCATCACCGCCGCATCGCCACGGATCTGGTATGGCCCGTGTTCTTCGATCAGGCGGATGCCCTTGTCCTTGACGTTGCCGGCGACGATGCCGGAGAACGCGCGGCGCAGGTTGGCAGCCAGTTCGTGGGCCGGCAGGTTGCGGCTCAGTTTCAGGTTGGCCATGTTTTCATGGGTTGGATCGAACGGGCGCTGGAAGCCTTCGTCGATCTTCAGCAGCCAGTTGAAATGGAACGCGTCATTGCGCTCGCGGCGGAACTGTTTGACCGCCTTGAGACCTTGAGTCATATGACGCGCGACTTCAGCCGGGTCGTCGATGATGATCTCGTAGTGCTGCTTCGCGGCTTCACCCAGCGTGGCGCCGACAAACGCGTCCAGTTGTTCCAGATACGGCGCGGCATGTTTCGGTCCGGTGAGAACCACGGGGAAGGGCAGGCCGGCGTTGTCCGGGTGCATCAGGATGCCGAGCAGGTACAGGAACTCTTCGGCCGTGCCGGCACCGCCCGGAAAAATGATGATGCCGTGGCCGACGCGGACGAAGGCTTCCAGACGTTTTTCGATGTCCGGCAGGATCACCAGTTCGTTGACGATCGGGTTCGGCGCTTCGGCGGCGATGATGCCCGGCTCGGTCAGGCCAAGGTAGCGGCCGCCGTGGATACGCTGTTTGGCGTGGGCGATGGTCGCGCCTTTCATCGGGCCTTTCATTACGCCAGGACCGCAACCGGTGCAGATATCGAGGCTGCGCAGGCCCAGTTCGTGGCCGACTTTCTTGGTGTATTTGTATTCTTCGGTGTTGATCGAGTGGCCACCCCAGCACACCACGATCTTCGGCTCGACGCCGGGGCGCAGGGTGCGGGCGTTGCGCAGCAGGTGGAACACGTAGTCGCTGATGCCCTGGGAGGTGCTCAGGTCGATGCGTTGGGCGTCGAGTTCGTTTTCGGTGTAGACGATGTCGCGCAGGGCGCTGAAGAGCATTTCTCGGGTGCTGGCGATCATTTCGCCATCAACGAAGGCGTCGGCCGGGGCGTTCAGCAGTTCCAGGCGTACGCCGCGGTCCTGCTGGTGAATGCGGATTTCGAAGTCCTTGTAGGCTTCGAGGATGGTTTTTGCGTTATCGACATGGGCGCCGGTATTGAGGATGGCCAGGGCGCACTGGCGGAATAAGGTGTAGGTGCTGCCGGATCCGGCTTCGCTCAGTTGCTGTACTTCACGTTGAGAAAGGGTTTCCAGGCTACCTTTTGGGCTGACCGAGGCGTTGATTACTTGTCGTTGGGTCATTCAATGATCCTTAAAACGATGCCACTCCTACAGGCAAATGGCATCCGAATAGTATGTATCCATGAAAGAAGATGGCACGAACTGCGCTGTATCGCCATTTCCCCGTTTGACGATGAAAAGATGAAAAGGAGCCCCAGCATAGCTAAATCCCCTGCAGAGGCGATAATGCCCCGCAGCCTTTTTACCCATGCCCTCAAGGAACCCCGTCGCGATGTTCGAAATCCAGCCGCAGAACCCCGAACGCTATCGAAGCCAGACGCGACGCAGCACGATAATCATAGCCTTGATTTTCCTGGCCCTGGCGATGGTGTTGTCCACCACGGCGGTGGCGCTGTTCGGTGAACCCGGTGGCGACAATCTGCGATTCAACGTTGGCGGCGTGTTTGTGTCGGTGCTGCTGATGGTCGCGCTGATGCGCGGCACGTTCTGGACCCAGCCTTGGATGGCCCCGGCGGTTTACGGCTGGCAGCTCAAGCGCAGCCTGATGAGCATCACCAACGTCATGCATCAGGTGACGGCGGCGGTGGAGAAGGGCGATCCGACGGCCATGAAGCTGCTGCGTTTCTACCATCTGGGGTTGAGCCAGATGCACGAGCTGGACGGCAACTCCAGTGATCACAGCCAATTGACCCGCGAGATGGATCAGCACAAGGCGCGGATGGAAGCGCTGGGCATCGAGACGGATCAGACACAATTGAATCCCGCCTGGATCGAGGCCGTTAAGCAGACGTCGAAGTAAAAAGTGGTGTGGTCGAAATCCGCAGCATTGGCTGTAGGGTTTCGGGGACGTGGCGAATAGGCTGAATCTTCATGTCCCGTACGGGAGCCTGACGCCGGCAAGGAAACGCTCATGTCCCTGAAACACACGCTTCACCCGATCCTGATCTTCGCCGCCATCCTCGGCGTGGCCATGGCCGCCAACGGCGTGTTCATGCTGATCAATCCCTCGCTGTGGTACACCGCCGTACCCGGCGTCGAACGCACTGGCCTGTTCAATCAGCATTTCATCCGGGATATCGGTTTGCTCTACGTGGCGATTGGCGCCGCGTTCATCGGCGGCAGCGTGAGCCCGATCTACCGAGTACTGCTCTGGGCCTCGGCGACAACCTGGCTGACGGCGCACGCGCTGTTTCACTTCTGGGAAGTGGCGGCCGGGATCTGCGGGCCAGACGTGCTGTGGGTGGATTTTCCGGCGGTCACGTTGCCGTCGATAGTCGGAATCGGCCTGACGTTTTGGGCATGGAAGACGGCGAGTAGCCCTTCTTAAACCCGTAGACGCAGGTTTTCTCGAACCACATCAAGGTGGCCGACCTGTCTTTTGTCTTTTGTCTTTTGTGTACATATCCGTTTCTGCGGTCACGGCTGCTGGCGGTTTCGCTTTTACA